>NZ_PHSU01000023.1 GCF_002814235.1 Pseudomonas sp. QS1027
ACGGGATGTCCGGACGCATACGTTTTTCCAATCCCGGATGGGCCAATAACCAGAGACACACTGGAACTGTAAACGCCTCCGCCCAATATGCCGTCCAGTGAGCCAATGCCACTCGCAATGCGCGTCATGTCGGCGCTGTCTGGGGCGGACGGGTGGCTGTAAAGACTTTCGAGTCGAGGGTAAACCACCAATCCGTTGTCGTTAATCTCACATTCGTGAAGGCCTGTCATTGCCCCACTGCCGCGAGTTTTACGCAGTTGAATACGACGAACCGAGCGAGTGCCATATAGCTCTTCACCCATCTCAATCACGCCATCTACCATCGTATGCTCAGGGCTGCCGTCATCGAGTCGGGAACTGGTCAGAAACAGTACGGTGCAGCCCGCGAAAGCAGCATGCCCTTGCAGCTCTGAAATGAATTTCTTGGTGTCGATGTGCGAATCGGCTTTTGAGCGCGCATTGAGTAAGCCGTCTACCACCATCACCGTAGCTTTTTGGCGGCTTATCTCGCGCCGAAGCAGCTTTACTACCTCATCCAGACCTTCGTTCTCCAGGGTGTCAAAAGCACTGACAAATTGAATTTCGGCGCCGACTTTGGAAGAGTCGAAAAAGCTCAAAGTAGAAAGAAACTGAAAAAGACGGTCATGTGACTCGGCCAGTAGCGTGGCGACCAGAACTCGGCCTCCATTGTTCGCATGATGGAACGCAAGTTGGTTAGCGAGGATCGTTTTTCCAGACCCCGGGCGTCCTTGGATTATGTATGAGGCGCCTGCGACCAGCCCTCCCTTGAGCAGAGCGTCGAGCCCTTCGATTCCACTTTCGAGGCGTTTTAACTTTTCCACAATGCGACCCTGATCTGAAAAAAACAGGCCGTTTAAGCCGATTGAGGCGGAATGCTAACGCCATTTTCGCTCTGGGTAAATTCTCGCCTGAAGCATGGGTGCCCAAGAGAGTTAGATCCCCCATTCCAGCCGCCTTTAACTGGCTTCTTCCCTCTAAAGTCGTTGTGAAATCAACCTTGCTAGCAAATAACCCTATACTCTTTAAGTGATTCAATTGCAGTAACTAACCCTGAGCGTTTGCATACAACATGTAGGGCGGAAACCTTGGTGGGAGCTGCTTCTTGAAAGCAGTGAGTACGCCCCGTAGTTCTAAGACAGTGAGCGACCGCTTCTGGCCTAGAGCGTGTAAAAAGTTGCTGGTGTACTGTCGGCGTCTAGCGCCGACGGTTGTTAGCTGAGCAGTTGTCGCGCGCAATACCACCGCTCGTCAATATGGTCGTAGAGGCTCAGTGAGGCATCTATCGTGCAGGGTAAGCAACGAAACTAAACCTTGGAGGCTGAAAGCTCCCTCATTAAGTTGCTGGGGCCGAGGATCTTCGGTCACAACTATAAGATCGCGCGAAAGCATTCCAGTTAGCCGACTCTGGGCAGGAGATTACCCAATGCTGCCTGGTTGTCGTCATCAGCAAATATAAATTTCGTATAAGGCGAGAAAAGATCAGTCGATCACATGGAGTTTGGTCGACCTCGGCGCTAGTGCCCAAGCCACGCTGCACAGCGTCAATGCGATACCGCACCACTCAATGGTAGCAGGGCGGTACTGCTCCCATCGCATCGAGAGCAACACGGCGATTGCCGGTGTCACGACTTCAATATACATCGCCTTTTGTGCACCAATCCGGTGGATCAATGTAAAGAGCGCACTAAACGTTAATACCGAACCAAAGAGTGATAGATAGCATAGCGATATCCAGTAGCTAGTTTCGGTCGGCAAGCGCCACTCTGTTCCGGTAAGCGCGACCCAAAGCGCGACCGAAAGCGCCCCCCAGAACATGGCCCATGCCAACGTCAACATCGAATTGCTTGAGGATTGGCGTATTTTTACTGCCGAAACACCCCCCATAGCGAATGTCAGCGTAGCCGATAGAGCCAGTCCGAGTCCGATAAAAAATGCGCCGCCCTTGCCACTTGATATACTCACCCAGGTAAGTCCTACGGTCTGCGAACACATCATGATAACTCCGCAGCCAGCAACAGCAGCCGCACTACATATGTGCCATGTCAATGGTTTGCCGAACACGATGCGTTCAAAAACAGGGCTCCAAAAAACTACCAGAACGAAAAGAACACTCATGAGCCCCGACAGTAAATAACGCTCGGCATGGTATACGCCAACATATGTGATACCGAAAGTGGTGACCCCTTGAAATATCAACCACCGCTGTGTCGTCCAGTTAAGCCATAGGCGATCACCACGTAGTGCACACCATAGAAACAGGCTGCTCGAGGCGATGGCAAAGCGGTACACCACCGACACCGTAGGATCTACCTGCCCAAGCTGAAACGTGATGGCAAAATAGGTGGATCCCCAGATAAGGGCAGCTCCTATAAATAAAACTATTGTTGGCACAGAAAAACTCCCTTCAGAATAATGCGTTGCAAAAGCGAATCGTCGATATCCAATTATCTAGGCGATTGACGCCTAGGCCATAAAAAGAAGCAGCTTGGGCATCGGACGAACCCTTGTTTTTCGCATTACGTTAAAAGCAGTATCCGATCACAACATTCTCACTTGCCACCAAAGACCGACGTCCAGTTCCATTTCCATAAGATTGTCGCCATCGGTATGAACTACCGACGCGACGTTCGCGCTGAACACGGCAGTTGCACGGCGCGCGCGGCGCATCCTAACTAACGCTAATTGCCGGCGGCGGCACAAGGCGAACAACCACTTTTCCGAACGGACCGTTTGCAAGGCAGTCCAGCGCCCGATCTATTTGCTCTGCATTGAACTCAGCCACGACGACCGGCCGAATCTGATGAGCCTCGATAAATTTATTCATTCGTTCGAACATAGCTCGGGAGCCCGTTTCAACGCCGCGTACACGCAGGTTCTTGTTCATCACCGGAAAAATGTCGAGCGGATTGCTGACCGTCTGCACCACACCGATAATCGCCACCGTCCCTTCAAACGCGGCAGCGCGCGCCGATCGCCGCAACGAGTCGGACAAGCCCATGTCAAGCACCAGTTGCGCACCGACGTCCGCCGTCTCAAGCATAACCTGCTCTTCCCACGAGGGGACGTCGTTGGAATTGATCACACTGTGTGCGCCTAAGCCTTGGGCCATTCGCAACTTATCCTCGGAACGGGAGACTACGATAACGCTCGCCCCCAGAGCGACGGCAAATTGAATGGCGAATACCGCCACTCCGCCAGTCGTCTGAATAACAACTGTATCGCCCGGTCGGAGCGCCCCCAGCTCCACTACCGCGTGCCACGCCGTCAAGGCGGCAACGGTCAGCGTGGCCGCCTCGCTATCGGTTAAGTGCGCCGGCGCAGCAACCAATTCCTGCTCGTCCATCGTGAGGTGTTCCGCCATCACGCCATCGCGCTCCTGGCTGCCCAACGAACCGCTCAGGCCGTGCGCCGTGAGCGGACCGTCGATCCAGTTCGGCAAAACGGTGCTGCAAACCCGGTCGCCGACACGAAAGCGAGTGACGTGTTTGCCCACTGACTCGACAATGCCAACCGCGTCTGTCAATGGAATACGATCGCTGACCGGAGCACGCGTATGATTGCCCCGAATAAAATAAAGGTCGCGAAAATTAAGCCCCGCCGCCAGTACTCGCAGGCGCACTTCGGTCGGCGCCAAGGGATGCAGTGTGTGGGACCGCAACTGCTGTTTGACTGCTCCATCCTTTGTGCGATATTCAAAATAACTCATGATTTTTTCCTTTTACTCGTTAACCCGCAATATCCATGGGCAGGACGTGTTAAACAATATCGGTCTGCTGCAAAGGACTGTTGACGCTAGCGCAAATATGACGTGCCAATGCACCAAAGCGGTGCGACCAGCTTCCGCCGATCTGACTGAAAAGGTGCATCCTATCTTTAATCGGTTCAGTTTCCTTGGCAGGGCTGGACTCGGCTTATGTACGCCAACTTTGCTGTGATGAAAGAAGTCAATTGAATGAAAATGCTTAATGAAATGGCGGTATTTTCACAAGTCGTTGACAGTGGCAGTTTTTCGGCCGCTGCGCGCAAACTCGCACTTACGACTTCCGCCGTGAGCCGTCATGTCGGACGCCTGGAAAAACATCTCGGCGGAAGATTACTGCTTCGCACCACCCGCGCGCTGTCGCTCACCGAGCTGGGCCAGCAGGTTTACGCTTCCTGCGAACGGATGTTGGGAAACGCGCGCGAAGTCCATGCACTGGCCGGCAGTTACGGGGTCAGCCCCACCGGTACACTACGTCTCAGCGCGCCTGTGGTATTTGGTCAAAACTGGTTGGCGCCGAAGTTGCCAGGCTTTCTGGAAGCGTTTCCCAACGTCAATGTGACGTTGACGTTGATCGACCGCCCTGTCGACTTGGTGAACGATGGTGTGGACCTTGCAATCCGGATCGGCGATACAATTGCACCGGGCTTGATAACGCGGCCACTCTGCACATTCAAGTATCTGCTGATCGCGTCGCCCGATTATCTGCTCCGGCATGGGACACCAGCGTCGCCTGAAGAACTCTCCAAACACCGCTGCAGCTACCTCGGGTATGGCCAGTTTGGTCATGACTGGACCTTGACCGACGGGACCCGTTCCGTTTCGGTGAGTGTGACTGGCCGCCTGATCATAAACAACAGCGCAGCGCTGGTCGCCGCAGTGGCCGAGGGTGGTTCAATAGGCCTGGTTCCGGAATTTGCGGCGCAGTCCGCAATGAAGGATGGCCGGGTTGTGCGCATATTATCCGAGTGGAATTTGTCCGAGCCTTACGTCGGATCTGTGCAGTTTGTGTATACACCAGGGCGGTATATCGCACGAAAAATAAGGGCTTTCATTGACTATTTCGTTAGCGACGGACCTGCATCTCCCAGGTAGAGGTCGCCTCTTCACAGCGCAAACTCCAGACCTCCGCCTCCTGAGCGGCATTATGGTCGGTCTAAAAGCAAGGTGGGGACAAAGGGTGACCGGCGATGCCAAATCCGGATCGAAACACGTACCCATGCTAAGAACAAACCAAAATTTGGCCAGGGCGACGGCGACACGCCATTTTCCAGCAGATGGGGCAATTCAATCGAGAAGATTGCCTGGTCAAACACCAGTCGACGGTTGTCTGGATGATATATCGAGAGTGAGTCACAGTGTCACCCCACACATGCTTAGAACTGCGGCTCGCGCATGTCCAAGATAAGAAGAGATTTTGGATGTCGCCGAGAAAAAAGGTGTTGCTCCGCTTACGCTGGAACGAAGTTCATACGAGCAAACCCGGTCAAAAGTACCTATTTATTCTGTCGAATGTGGCAACCAGCGCTTTACTGGGGGGCTTTTTGACGATCAAGGTGTTGGTGCCATTGATAGTCCAGAGAAAGTGAGGCTCAGGTGGGCATGAGATATCGTGCATTGCAAGGCGGGCCATGAACTTGGGGGCTTTCAAACCGGAAAATAAATTTGCTCCCTACTCTGCTGCGATGGCTCCATCAATACCCCTCTTATTGGATCTTTCTTTATCAAACTTCCGTTCTAGACTGGCTCCGCCCACCTGGTCAATAGGAAAGAGCCCCGTGTCCGCCCTAGACTTAGAGTGCCAACCCGTTCTGTGCGGCAGCACCCTGATGCTTAAACCTCTGGCAGACAGTGATTTTGAAGGTATGTTTCAGGCAGCCGCTGATCCAGAAATATGGGCCAGCCATCCCGCCAGGGGTCGCTATCAACGCGAGGTGTTCGAGGCGTACTTCGCTTCTCTACTCGCCACTAAAAAGGCGCTCGCTGTCATTGATACTGCCTCGCAGGACATCGTTGGCACATCAAGCTACTACACGCCCCAGATCTACCGAACAGCATTGCCATCGGTTTTACGTTTCTGATGCGTGCGAAGTGGGGCGGCAATTTTAACCGCGAGCTTAAGCAGTTGATGCTGGAACATGCATTCACGGCTTACGATATCGTCTATTTCCACATAGCGCCTACAAACGTTCGTTCGCAAACGGCCACGCTGAAATCGGGTGCGGTGCTATTGTATTATGCCGAAATAAAAAAAGCTGCGCCTGCCTTGGCGAAGTGTTACGGACTAACGCGCGCTCAATGGCAGACGCCGCGGGGGTGAAAGGTGGGTCACTCACCAATACTTGGAACCTTGTTGCGTTGGCGCTCGGGCATGAAGCCGAATACTCTGTTCCCGACGATTCCTTCAGGTACTGTGGTCACGATCAGGCTTGGGGTCAAATCATAGGCCTGGCTATCGTCTTTCTAAACCGAACGTCGGCAAGCAAAATGTATCGTCTGACTAACTTAGCGAAGTGGGCGGCGCGGGGTCGCGCACGCCCGTTCAACTCACTTCAAAGTACATGACTCAAAGCCATTGCTGCCCCCCATGTAGTCAGGCTCATAATAAAATTTATCAATTTTAAATTTACCCTTTTTTGGCTCGCTGACTGTCGCCAATGCAACGCCGAAATCCTTTTTGGACGCGTCGACATTCGCAAAATCCATGGCCAATGCCTTACCGTTTGACACGATCGATCCCGTGTATATAAGCACTTGATCAGCTTCAACTTTTGCTTTGAACGACCCGGACTTTCCAGAGCTGTACTGGCTGTCTAGCGTAAGTGTCATGACGCTTTTAAAGTCACCATCATGAATATCATTTCCTATACAGGAATAAGTGCCACTGATATCAACTCCGGTAAAGGGAGTGCGCTTTGTGTCGGTCGTTGCTGCATGACTAACGTTTGCCATCAGAAACAGGTACGGGACTAGTGCAATCAGAGTTTTCTTCATTTTTTCATCCAAAATTTAGGAACTAGCATTTATGGTATTATTTCAGGCTTCCGACTTTAGAGTGGGTATAACCCTCTACGCCTTCTGTTTCATGCTTCCTTACCATCCATCCATTTTTTTAAAATAGAGCGGTTTTACTTCAGGCGCTTCATAGGCTCTCACACGTCGATTGGATTTACGACGGAGATAGAACGGCCGCGTTGAAGTTTGAGAAACCTGGACTAGCGACGAACTTTGGTTGACGAGCACTCACGACTTAAGCTTCTGACCTAAAAATAAGTCGCTCTAAATTCCCACTCAACCCCTTCCGACTGAAATGCAAAGTTAACGAATATTTCGAGTAAATCCGGCGAGCGCGTGAGACTTCTTAAAATTTTTAGGGTCGATTCCATTATTTCGGAAAATCGCAAACAAGGACCCAAAGAAGAATATAAGAGGCGCACGCCTGCTACATTGCCACTCCAGGATCCTACTTAAATACCTGACCGTTTGCGCAAAACTGGTGCGCATCATTTACCTTGCCCAACCTCGTGGCTTGGCGATAAAGGATCATTCTTTATGATCCAGCTACCTGATTGGCGGAACGAACTTGCAGACGCATAAGTATCTTCCATGAATTGGAAGTATACAATTTTGCCGTCCTTAACTTTTGCATGAATAGAGAACGGCGATTTTACTAATTTTCCCAGCCCCTTTGACCGAAGCTCAAACGCGCCAAATACTGCGACATCTTGGCCGGAGCCAAACATATCGGTCACCGAAAAACTCTCAACTTTCCAATACTTTGCGACGCCAATGAAAGTACTACTGAACGCTTTAGGGCCATTGCCAGTCCCGGCCCAAGGCTCGATATTCTTCAGTTCGGTGTCATTGAAGTTCAATGAAATGAATGTAGCGTCGTCGGCGACCAGGCGCTGAGCCGCAGCGACCACTTTGTCCGGCGATGTGTTTCCCAGAAACTCCTGGAGCACTGCTATAGACTTCGCGGTATCGGCATCAGGCGCTTCTTGCACTGATGTTGTGGCGGCAAGTGCTGGATTTTGGGGTAGCAGCGTGATGCCCAGTACAGTCGCAAAGATTGCGGCCACAGCAACTATGTGCCGGTAGTGCGTTCCGGGCAATAGTCGCTTAACGCTATGATTAGGTTCCATATGCACTCCTAAACGAACAAAAATTGAAGCGCCATCAAAACTCGCCGGATATAGCGGCCGCACCACAACCAAGCGCGCGACGCCAATCGTTCAAGAACGAGCGCGGATCAATAAAACCGCAGCACGCTCGCATATAAGTACCGAACGGTACATATATATTCCATGGTAGCTTTCCTTGTCAAGTACTTTCTTTTCGATTTTTAGGACCTCGATTTCACTCTGTCAATACTGTGAATCGTCTCGCATGTCTTTAAGAGGTACGAGATCGATTCTGAACGGTTCGAGACGACCTGATTTCGTCCGTCGCTATACATGATCAAACCTCAGTTTTTTCGGCTATCTCCAGGACGTCATCGACCGCCCCACAGAGAACTGTGGGATACACGGATGTCGACAATCGCATGCCGACACTGGAATTTTATTCTTGCCTCATGATGGACCCCTGCTTTTTGCAAATGTGTCGAATGCCACCGCAAGGACAATAATCAGACCACAATAATTACTGCCAATCGTGCCAATCATTCAATCGTTTTTAGGTGAGCGTGGAATACGCCCTCGCCTTAGCGGAAGCCAGGAGTAATAATACTAATGATGCCCTATTCAGACTCAGAGGCGCCCCTATTTGGCTCCATGTACATCTCAGCCAACGTGATGCGTTAAGGACTCAATTCACGGTGAGGACAAGAAACCGATAACCGCATCATTAAGTGGAGCGGCGCATTCTTCAGGTAACCAGTGACCGCAATCAGGAAGCACCTTGGCGGTGACATTATCAGCATAGTGGCTCACCACCTGCGACTCATACTCCCCCATGCCACCATTACCACCGCCACCTATCGCCAACATAGGAATACTGATTTTTGTCTGAGCAAGCACTTTGTTGTCGATTACACCCTGGTTCAGTACACGATAATACTCAAACGCGGCGTGCAACGTATGCGGCTTCGCGTAGGACTTTCCATAGAGGTCCAAAAGTTGCGGGGTGAAGACGGATGTATTGGTGGCATGTACTTTTATGAAGTGTTCGAAGAAGTAGCGCTCTTTGCCTTTGATCAAGGTTTCTGCCAATTGGTTGTCGGCGCTGAAGAAGCTAAAGTGCCAAACCAGCGATTCACCTTTAGGAGAGAAGGCCGCAAACTTGTAAATACTGTCATCTGGAATGGGGGCTTCCATGTACACCGCACGGCGGATGTCGGCCTGGTGATTGACCAACATTGGATAGGTATTCCAAATACCGATGTCATGCGCAACCAGATCAAACCTTTGGCCACCGCTGATATTTTTTGCCAACTGATACAGAAGCGGTGCCACGTCAATAGCACGGTATGACTTCGGCACAGCAGACTGACCGAGGCCAGGTAAGTCGACCGCAACGACAGTGTGATTCTTCGCTAACTCAGGCATTAATTGATGCCACTCGTACCACGTCTGCCCAAATCCATGAACAAGGTAAACTAGAGGGCCACTTCCCCCCTTGACATAGTGAAGGCGCACTCCGTCGATGGTTTTATATTGACTGGAAAAATTCGCAGGAACCGGGAATTCATCAGCGGCGAATGTCAATGTAGAGAGTAGCGCTGCTGACGATAAAACCAGTGTCGAAACCCATTTCTTTAACATGTGAGTATCCTCAAATAACTTAGGTAAATCAGCGTGGGTTAGCGTTTATAAGACAACTACGATCTTGCCAAACGACTGGTTTGATTCTGCGTACTCATGAGCGTGCGCAAGCGCATCGAACGTGAATACCTTGTCCAGAATCGACGGCATCTTTTCATCGGCAATCGCTTGAGCGATGTGCGCCAGTGGGAAGTCTTTGATGGGCAAATACGGGCTACCAATGTGTTCGCTGGACACATAGGAAACGGAGACACCGTTTTGCAGGTCCGCGTAGACGTCGAAACGCTCTATCTCGCGCCCACCTAGAAGGCCGAGTATTGCCAGGCTCCCGAAGTGTTTTACTGACTGAATCGTGTCACGTAGCGTCGATGCCCCGATAATCTCCAATGCCGCATCAACCCCGGGGCGCAGTGGGCTCACAAGCAGATCCCGTAGCCGTCCATCATCGATCAAGCATTCATCAGCTCCTTTTTCCAGCAGCAGCTGGCGCTTTTGCGCATTGCGGGTTGTCGCAATCACGCGCAAGCCCAACCACTTGGCATAGACGGTCGCGGCCAAGCCGACCGAAGATGCTGCTCCGCGGATCAAGATTTCCTCGCCTGCCTTCGGACGAATAGCCTTATGAAAACCCGCCCATACAGTCAGGAAAGCCTCAGGCAGCGAACCCAACGTTTCCCAGCCCAGCGCGGCGTCTCCCAGGCGCACAACGTGACTAGCGCTCACGACAATCTGTTCGGCATACGTACCAGGGCGTTCAAGCATCAATCCGCCCATCATTGTGGCTACGCGCGTACCTGGAGCAAAGGTACCGGTCTTGTCCTCAATGACCTCTCCTACAGCTTCGATACCTAACTGACGCGGCTGGTCGATCCGCCCCCAAGCCCCACTGCGCACATAGAGATCAAGACGATTGATGCCAATTGCCTTGACCGCAATTCGTACTTCCCCCTCACCCGCCACCGGATTCGGAACCTCTTCGAGCCTCAACACTTCGGGCCCGCCGGCGCTTTTGACAATGTAGGCTTTCATAGTCCGGTCCCGTTATTGAATGAGTGGCCTTGACGGGAACCCGGTTTGAAACCATGCCTCTTCGCCATCCATGCGATAGCAAAACCAATGGCCAACAAAAGCACCAGAACCGGCGCGAAGGAAGACACACCCCGCGTCTCCAATAGGACGCCACCTAATAAGCCACCCCCTGCAATCGCGCCATTCCAGGCCACCACATTCATCGACAGCGCTACGTCAGCACCATTGCCTGCCGTATCAGCAAGTGCGGTTTGCAGCAGGGTTGCCGCGCCTCCGAAAGTCAGCCCCCAAACTGCAACGCCGATGTAAACGACTGCCGGTGACGTTGAATTCCAGGCAAACAGAAGGGCTACACCGGCAAAAACCGCCAGGCTAGCCAATACGGCTACACGCAAATGGTGATCGACCAGGCGGCCGGTAACTCCGATGGCGGCAAGCGCAGCGACACCGAAGGTCAACAGCACTATGTCCACGTGGGAAGTGAGTCCCGCTTGAGCGACGAAGGGTGCGATGTAGGTGTAGAGGATGTTTTGCGCCAGCATCCAAGTGACCACCACGCTAAGTACTGGCCGGACTCCAGGTGTCTTGAATACTTTGCGTAACGCAAGCCGCTCGTGATTGGCCTGACCGGGATAATCCGGCACCTTTGCCAATACCCAAACAATGAGGCCCGAGGTCAATACTGACATGACAATAAAAGCGCTGCGCCACCCCATTGCGACTCCAAGCAATGTTCCAAGAGGTACGCCCAGCGATAGCGCAATCGGAGTTCCTACCATTGCCACTGCCAATGCCTTTCCCTGCAGATCGACCGGAACCATTCGACGGGCATAGCTAGCGATTAGACTCCACGCTAGCCCCGCCGATACACCGGCGAAAAAACGGGCCGTCATTGTTAACCAATAATTCGATGACAGCGCCGTGACTGTATTGAAAACGAGGAAGCCTATGATCGTCGCCAGCAGCACCTTACGGCGGCGCCAGCCCTTTGTCGCGATAGTGAGCGGGATAGCAGCCAGCAATGAACCCAGTGCATAGGCAGTGACCATTTGGCCTGCAAACGCAGTAGAAATACTCAGGCCTGCAGCCATCTGCGGCATCAGTCCGGCTGGCAACGTTTCGGTGATGACGCATATGAAGCCTGTCATGGCAAACGCCAAGAGTGCAGCCCAAGGTATCCGGTCTTTTTGCGTCTTTATCAACGGTGCTGTAAAGGTCGTCATTTGAAGTTTCTCTATGAAGAAATGCCCACCTGAGACTCCTCCTATGGAGGCCGAGCTCAATTTTCTTACTGATCGATACAGATTTAAGCCTAAAAGCCCCCTGATTCGTACGCCGTGGCCAGCAACAGAAATTTCTGACTGCCAAGCTCAAATCGCTGGGAACCTTAAAATCGACTTATATACTGATCAGTACGTTACTCGCCAAAATTTCCATTGTCAACACATTTTGTATCGATTAGTATATTTGTATTAGACGTATTTGGGAGATCGATATGGCGATATTGGGGCGACCCCGAGCCTTTGACCGGGACAAAGCAGTCGAGCAAGCCATGTACATGTTCTGGCAAAATGGGTACGAATCCACCTCGCTAAGCCTCTTGAAAGCAGGTATCGGCAAGGGTATTTCCGCACCCAGCTTCTATGCGGCATTTGGGTCCAAGGAAGCATTATTTCAGGAGTGCGTACAACGTTACCTCGCGACCTTTGCTCAGGTAACGGCATCTTTGTGGAACGAAGACCTCCCCCCTCGTAAGGCCATAGAAACCACACTTCGCAACTCGGCAAAAATGCAATGCGATGATGGTCATCCAAAGGGATGCATGGTCGGCTTGGGCGTAATCGGCGTACCGGCAGATGACCGCACTGAAACGTCATCTTTAGCTCGCTCACGTGCGCAAACACGAGCGGGGATGATTTTCTGTGTAGAGCGCGGAGTTGAGAGTGGTGAGCTGCGTCTTGAAACCAATATTCGGGCTTTAGCTACGGTTTTTGACTCATTCCTGCTAGGGCTTTCCACCCTAGCCAGAGACGGTATTCCCTATAGCGAAATGAGTACAGCTATCACTCATATAATGTCGACATGGGATGCCTATTCCACCAACATTGCAATTGAACAACGTAATGCATCTTGCGGTTCAAATTCCGGACGCGCTTGAGGTGGCTGAGCAACGGAGGTGTGGCCAGGCATCCGCGAGAGGGATGTCAACTCGTCGCATTCGGCCCATAGCAATACCGGTAGATTTTCCTGCGGCGATTAGCAACGGTCGCCGCCGCGCCCCGGACAGCAGACGATTATAATCCAATAACTTCGGTCAGTTCGAAATAACAATGATCCAGTCGCGCAGATGGCTGGGCCTATGTACTTAACATTGCAATGTCATTTTTTAGTGTGAGAACTCTATATTCAAAGAAGGTGACGCGAATGGAACGCTAGTTTGAAATTTGCGTAATTGGATCGCACCTATAAAATATCCTATATGAATATTAAATAAAATTTCATGTTACATAACGCCGACTTAAAATTCATGCTGCTCTTGAAACTTAGTTACACTAAATGGCTTATTCGTGGTACGACTGTGGGGGCTGGTGCTTTGATGAATAGGTTCAGTTTTTGATAAGAAAGCTTTAGTTGTCGGATGTCTGACAGCACCCGCGGCCTCCTCTGAGGGTGTCCTAAGGGCTGACGCCGCTGTACTAAACGGTGTGAACTGGTATTGCCTTGACATAACGCTCCACTGACCGAAGTGCACAAGCAGAGGCGGTTGGAAAGTATGCGCGGTCTTTAGTTCGCATAGTTGGGGGCACTGACACAGACAATATAAGGCTGGCTCTTATTAGCTATAAGCCTTGGATCGGTTACATAAGAGTGTGTCCTTGAATCATGGCATCGGGCGACTATGCGCCTGGGTTATAGAGTGTGTGCGTTTAATATACATCGAGTCTCAATATAAGGAGCTGCATTCGCAGGTGGTCACTTGGAAATCTTCTTTCCATGGGCGCCGGAGCGCTGTTTATTTTGCGGATCGCATTCTAGGGTAAACGTCTTTGGAAGAGTCAGCTGAGCGCTTGGGCTGTATAGCATCGTTGGGAAATGCGCTGGATGTCGATCACATCGCATCTAGTACCGCCCAGCTTGATATCGACTTGTTACTGTGCGGTGAGACAGGAACCGGCAAGGACACGTTGGCGCGCAAAATCCATGACTTGTCCCAGCGCACCGGCGCCTTTATCGGCACTAACTGTGCAGCGATTCCTGAGGCGCTGGCCGAAAGCGAGCTGTTTGGCGTGGTCAATGGTGCGTACACCGGGGCCAGTCGCTCACGCATGGGCTACATCGAAGCCGCGCAGGGCGGCACCCTGTACCTAGACGAAATCTGCAGCATGCCGTTGACATTACAAGCAAAGTTCCTGCGCCTGCTTGAAACGCGCGGGGTTGAGCGGCTGGGGTCCACGCAGTTCATTCCGGTGAACTTTCGTGTCATCGCCTCGGCGCAGAAAAACCTCGACGATCTGGTCGACCGGGGCCTGTTTCGCCGAGACCTGTATTTTCGCCTGAATGTGCTCACTGTTCAACTTCCCGCCTTACGCGATCGGCGCGAGCAAATTGTGCCAATGTTTGACGAGTTTGCCAGGGCTGCCGCCGAGCAGTTTCAGCGCCCGATACCCCATCTTTGTTGCAACCTCCTGCACTCACTGTTGAGCCATTCGTGGCCGGGCAACCTGCGCGAGCTGAAGTCAGCCGCCAAGCGTTTCGTGCTCGGTGTACCGATATTTGCCGATGAGCTGGCAGCCAGGCCCAACTGGGCTTCGAGCGGACTGAAGACGCAATTGCTGGAGATCGAAAAGACCCTGATCCAGCAGTCGCTCAAGCGGCATAACAAGAGTGTCGAGGCGGTGTGCCAGGAGTTAGAGATTCCGCGCCGCACGCTCTATCACCGCATGAAGCTTCTTGATCTCTAATCAGTTCTTGGCGGTGGCGTTCCATCATTCGTTAAAAATAACGGGAACCTGATGGCAAAGCTTCCCACTCACTGATGGCTTGCATGGTGCAGGCGTAATTATCAGAGGTGATGCAGATGTGGCCAAAAACCAGCAGTTTTATGAATGGCGCCAACCACGCGGTGAACACTGTGAGCAGCCTGGTCGGCCAGGGCTCGAATTTTCTTAACAGTTTGAGCAACGTCAGTAACGGTGGCGTTCCAAAGGCTTCCACCAATGGCCTGGACGAAACAAACGATTCGACTCAGGCGTTGGCTGACGCGACCGATAAATTCACCCAGGAACAAAGCCAATTCGAAATTCAGAAAATGGGTGCTGACACCCAGAACGCGATCAACTCCGGCGTAATGGACACGGCTACTAAGGCTCAGAACGCTGAGATTACAGCGGGTAAGGCGATTCAGTACTAAATACTAGTAGTCCCAGGGCCCCTTCACATGTTGGGGCCTCTCATTGAGCGGAGGTTACGCTATGAGCGTTTCGGGTGCGGCTGCGGGAAGGTCTGCCGCCATTGATTTGCAACTCACAATGGGCACTATCGTTCCGAATTGGAGTGAAACGTCCAGTGGCAGCGCCAGTGAGAAGGAGCTGCGCCAATTGGTCGATGAGCTTACGCACCTAACTCGCAACGAAGAATGCGTCACCCGTTTCTGCCACTTCCTGACAACAATGTTTGGCGCCCCACTTCGCCTTGACGGGCTTACCTGGCTCGCCGCCATGCTGAAGGAGCGTGCCCCTTCCGGTCGCTGGTACCGCGGGGATACGACCGACGCATTAGTGGATCTGGTGGCGACGACATTGGGTTCCGACGCCCTGGTCCTGTCACAAAATGCTCAGGCGCGGCAGGCGCTTATCGAGATAGCAGCAGTACTTGCAGCCATGAACATACCTGCCGCCCTGGCTCTCCAGGAGCGTATCAAGCAGCTGCGATAGGCTTGGTCGGCAAACGAAGTTCATTAGCACGCCAAAATGTCCGTAATTGCCTGAGAGCGGAGTTTTGAAACTTCGGAGCGGACTCCCAAGACCCAACTGCTACGCTGTTCTCTCAACGAGAGGAACACCAATGCCCAACTCAGATCTGCTCCCTTCCCTACTCTCTAAACTTTACGAAAACCAACTGGCCCTCGAAGCCTCCATCATGGAGCTATCGAACTGGGTGGAGCAGCGCGGTTCTGCCGATGTGGCTGAAAATGTGCGCGGCGCTCTTAATACCATTGACGAGAACGAAGAGTTCATCAAGCTGACCCTCGCCGTCCTCATGGCGCATGACTAATCGTCGGGTATCGTAGTCAGCAGTCGCAATGATGGACCCGTCGACATAACAACCGGAAAGCTTATATACCTTTCTCCATCCCTAATCAGAGTTCGTGGGGAGAGTCTGAAGAATCTGCTTGCCAAAAATTAGGCTTTTTCGACAGGCCAACCTCATAAAGCGCTGACACACGATAGCTGCAACTCAGCGGACTCATATCATCTAGCTCATGCACCGTCGCTAGGTTTGAACAGGCCTCCCCCTCGCGGTCGAGCTGAACAAACTCTCATAGATTAATTATTAGAGCCGGCGTCCCTTGGACCAACCATCCGGCCCTTTGGGTATTTGATCCACAATGAGTCTCGCGACTATTAACGGTTCTCGGTACTTCCCCCCCTCTGCACGTGCGACGATATTTTTTTCCCAATCCCCGGTCCATAAGCCAATTACGTCTTCTACAAACCAGGTTCCTATACCCTTACCCAATTCAGATGCTCGTGTGGGAGCTAACTGGGTGGAACGCTCGCCCCGCGCAATGAGATCGACCATCAGCCGGGCAGGAATGATCGGGATATTCACTCCATCGCATTCAGGCCCCAGAAGCATCAGGAAGCTAGCCATAGTCTGCGCCGACAGATTTTCGAGCTGCTTCTGCTTAATAGGGAAGTAAGGGCGTTTTTTGTCGGGAGAAAACATTCGCTTGGCTTGAAGGAGCGATACACGGCGGGAAAATTGCTTCCCTCCGTCACGGAGTTCTATGAGCAAGCACACATCCGTTGAGAAGCTTTTCGTCGTGCCTACCCCTTTGCCCCCCTCCTCCTTTTTTCCAACTACCCTGTAATCGATGTCTAGTTCGAAGCTAAGCCGTTTTTTCGAATCACCTTCAGCAGCTAAATCTTCCAGTAACGTTGTGATGTAGCGAAAGGCAATTTTCAGCTCACCTAACAAGACCATTACATGAGTTTCCTCACCACTGTGCAGGTTCTTCACGATCTGATCGCCCGCACTCTTCGCAGCATCCTCCAGAACGTCTTCGATCAATGTTTCGATCCGTGCATCACCGATCCAGGTTCGAGGCTTACGCATGCTACGCAGGACGCCAGAATTTCTGTAGCCCGCTGACGCAGCGACAAGCGGAGGCAACGCGGATATATCTGGCTCAAAACGAAACATATCAATCGCGGCCCGCGCTCGACGTCGCACCAACTCATTTGGGTGACTTAGAAAGGAAGAAAAACCACTCTCAATACTATCGTCATATAACTCCAAAACAGCGAACAGTACGCCCCGATCGTCAGCAGGAGATCCTAGCCCAAGGAGAGTTTCGGCTGTTGCCTCTAGAAGATCGCTGTCACTTTCAACAGCAACCTTCAACTCACGGCGCCAAGAGGCTCTAGACTCGGCTGAAAGCTCAGAAAGTCTGTAATTGCTCGGCGACGATAAAATTCCAAACTCTTTGAGCAAGCGAGAAACCCTCTCTACGCCACTCACAGGTACGAATTGGCTGTCACTTTTCTGCGATGTCTTCCAGAGCAGCACATGTAGCCTCCCCCAACGGCTATCACCTGCCCACAGTTCTATGACCTCCGCCAATTCATCCCTATTCGTTACTGAATAGGGGGCGTCCATGACTACTGCCATCACGCGCTGAGCCTCCGCTCTACCGTGCTGTAAACCGACCAATCTCGGTAAGTAGGTATTAAGCTCACCGAGGTTATTTCGCATATGTACAATAAGAGAATTTAGTAGTAATGCATCTCCTTTTAGACGGGACCACTGCTTAACAAAAGGAACAAAGTTATCACCATATTTTGCAGCGAAGTTTTTTACCGCCTCTTGAATAAACACGTCTCTCACAACGGCCCAGTTATTAAATCCCCACTGCTCCAAGAACTCATAAAACGCGCGAGCACTAAAAGGTGTTGCTCTCTTCACAAGCGCTAAAAATGTCTTGGCATCAAAAGAAATCGTTTTAGCTGATTTAATAGCGATCGCAGCCGCATCCCAGTTCACATGTGAAGAAGAGTAAAAACTTGGCGAGTCCTTTTTGAGAATTTCGCTTATTGCTTCATCAGCAGAACTATAGGATGCTGGTATATTTTCTTCATACTGATCCATCATCGGCTCGTCCTTGTTAAGTTATAGTTTTGGTATTACTTGAGCCACATAGAATATTTCTAGATAGCAGACGCTATAATCAATATTGAGTCGGTTTCAGACCCACGTATCCATCCTCCCTTCGATTCCATCATAGCTCGATGATGTTTGTTGGCCGGGCGCCTTTAGTGCTTTCGTGGTCATAAAAAAGCCCATCAGATGATGGGCTTTCCTTTCAAGTGTCTCCGAGTGGAGGTTTTCACCCACGACTCTCAGAGCGAGCCAGACGAGCTTATTACCACGGATGGGTCTAGTCAAATTTTGACGTTGAGCCTAGACCTCTTCGCGCACGGCAATGAGATTTGCCTTTTCTCAACGGTTAATATCAAGCGTCCAGGTAGATGGCCTCAGTCAAATGACACTTCGGCTGCCCCCCCTCCAACGAGGTCAAGTGGACTGCGCAGCTCCCGATGGATGTCAGCATAACGAAAAGCTCTCCGTATCTTTCGATGCGAAGAACTGTCTTAGGTCGCAATGCAAATTTTTGGATATTCACACGCCCCTCCAGAAGATTCATTTATTTCGAATATTCGCATGGTTTTTATCAACAAAACTGACAAGAACCTAAAGCATCTCTGTCAAAAAATATGCACAAACCATTGATTTTAGAGGCCACAAATAATCATGTTTTTTGAGAGCCTACAAAGGCGCTCGACAGGGCTTACGAGATGCGTGGCAGGCCCTATGGTGTCCTGTTTCATAGCGACCAGGGGAGCCAATATGGCAGCCGTAGTTTCCGCCAGCGGCTATGGCGCTATCGGATGACCCAAAGCATGAGTCGACAGGGAAACTGCTACGACAACGCGCCGATGGGACGGCTATTTCGTAGCTTGAAAACGGGGTGGGTGCCAACGGTGGGTTACATGACGACAGCGTTGGCTGAGCAGGACATCGGCCACTACATCATGCAGCGGTACAACTGGACAAGGCTCCATCAGCACAACGGTTTCGTACCGCTGGCTGTTGCGGAAGAAAAACTCAATTCTGTGTCCGGGAATTGTTGACCACTACAAGTAATGCTCATTCAGAGGTATCCGAGCGCTTCGATACCTTGCGGAACTCAGCTCGGACCTCCTTTATCGCTCCCACTAACGGCGCGAAATACAAACGTGGTGCCTGCTTGGCGCTGCGGAGAAACTCTGCGATAAATGTGTTTTTCATAGCTATGTCCTGCGCCGCGTTCTTGAGTAAATAGTTTAGGCCCGATTCACGGTCACGGGAAGCAGGTCTTCGGACTCCACAGCCATCCGACCACCCGTTCCACGCTCATCCGGCCCCCCTTAAGGCAGGCAGCAACGCAGGATTAATTCACTACCATAGACCTCTTTTATCGAAGCAGAGAGGTCGTCGTGGAGCGGTTATCTATGCGTAAAATTTGACGTCGGCCTATCTGCCCCGCAAGTAGGTCGAGCCAGCGTCGGCGAGTACCTCAATCGCTTTGCTACCAGGGCCTGACCTGGCCCTCTGCATTGACTGACGCCGAGTTGCGACAGCATCTTTTTCCACCGCCGCCCGACGTTCCCAGCGATCAACGGCCAAGGCCGGACTGGACTCATGTTAACGCCGAATTGTGCCGCCCCGCCGTAACTCTGGCCCTGCTTTGGCAAGAGTACCGGCTTGCTAACCCGCAAGGTTTTCAATACAGCTGGTACTGCGAGCACTACCGCCTCTGGGCCGCGAAGATAGATGCGGTCATACGCCAGGAACATCGTGCCGGCGAAAAGATGTTAGTCGATTACGCAGGCCAAACCGTGCCGGTCATTGACTGACGAACCGGAGAGATCCGCCAGGCCCAGATCTTCGTTGCCGTCCAAGTACACCTTCGCCGAGGCCACCTGGTCGCAGAAGCTGTCCGACTGGCTGGGCTCAACGAACGCCTCGGCCTGGTGGCCGACCCCGAGCTAACCGAGCGTGAAGATGTGCGCCTGACTGCGCCACAACGCCTGCCTGTAAGATATCGACTATCTGTTACTCTCAACCCGAGAAACCTATCGCTAGCAGGTCGTGGTCAAACCCATGCCATCATCTGGTCAGATCGATGCAATCAGGCACGCCGGTCACTGACAAGGGCATCCCGACCGCTGGGCTGCTGGCTCACTTCATCATCGTGAAGTATGCCGCCCATTTGCCTCTTTACCGCCAGGAATCGATTTTTGGTCGCGCAGGCTTGGCCATCCCGTGTTTGACTTTGGCTCAATCGGTTGGCGTCCGTGGCATGCGGTTGCAGCCACTGGTCGATGCACTGCGCGATGTAGTGCTCGGGCGGCAGGTAATCCACGCCGATGAAACACCGGTGCAGATACTCATGCCGACTTCGAAGGTCCCAGGCTGACGCTTGATAACGACTAGAGTCCGCAGGGTGATCCAATATGGGGCAGCATGCCTTGGCACATGGTCGAACAGGACTTAGCTGCTGGCGCTCTGGCTACGCTCGATGTGGAAGGTTCGCCGCAGGAGGGAGTTAAAATAGATATCTGCGCAGTTCACGGTAAGCGAACACCAAACACACCTTGTGAAACTGACCGGCGCCTCTCCTGATACAAACTCCCCCCGCAACACTACCCCCGTTCCATCGGCAGTCTTCAGTCAACACGAAGATCTCCGCGACCACGGCCCAGAAATTTCGAGCATCGTGGTCAATAGTTTGGGGAGCAACTGAGGCGATCAATCAGCCATTGTCCAGCTGGCCCCGGCAGTGAGTCTGTCGCGTGAACTGCGCAGATATCTATTTTAACTCCCTCCTGCGGCGAACCTTCCACATCGAGCGTAGCCAGAACGCCAGCAGCTAAGTCCTGTTCCACCATGTGCCAAGGCATGCTGCCCCATCCAACACCATCCTTGAGGAACGCGTACTTCGTCGATAGATCAGCCAGACGCCAGGTCGAAGGCGACAGCACGCCAAAGTCCTTCCCCGCCAGCAGTTCTGATCGATCCGTCAGCACCAGTTGAACGTGCTTGGCCAATTCCCGCCGAGAAATTTTCCCACTCAGTCTGGATAGCGGATGATCAACTGATGCCACCACCACCAAAGAGAATTCGCCAATTCGTTCGATTGATAGGGTGGGAAATGAAACTGGCAGTGACGCCAGAATGCCAAGGCTGCACCGACCATCGAGTATCGGCTGATAGCCCGCACCAAGGCCTTCGACGAAAATCTTCAGGCCAGTATGCGGGAAGCGCTCGGCGAATTCTTTGACTACGGCAGTAACGGCGGACGTCGGAAAGAATACGTCGACTACCACGGATAATTCAGGTTCCAACCCTGACGTCATGAGCTTGGCTCGGGCCTTCAGAGTGTCGACGGCCGAAATGATGTTGCGCGCATCCGTCAGCAGCAGAGCACCTTGGGGTGTCAATTTGGGGAAACGACCTGAACGGTCAAAAAGCGTTACCCCAATCTGATCTTCCAAGCCGCTCACCCAGCCGCTCACTGCCGATTGCACTCTGTTGAGTTTCCTTGCGGCCGCAGAAAAACTGCCTTCATCTACGGCAGCGACAAAAGTTCTTAGCTGATCAAGCGATACACCGTCGAGCATCTCGCCCCCATCAATCTCAATTAACGATACATAGCATCTCAATATACCGTCTTTTCAGATCCTCAAGAACAGCTCATCTTTCACCTGCCCATTAAACCGTAAGCTAGGTGACTGAAATGCAAATCCTCCATCTTGACGCCAGCATCCTAGGCGCCGCATCTGTCAGCCGCACCCTGTCTTCGCAGATCGTCGCGCAACTCGCTACGCTCCACCCGGGCAGCAAGGTGATTTACCGAGATCTTGGCCAAGATCCTGCACTACACCTTTCCATGGAGCATCTGTCAGCCTGGCAGGGCACTGTGGCCAAAGACCCCATGTTGGTGAACGACCTTTTCAAGGGAGATGCCTATCTGCAAGAACTCCTTGATTCGCAGATCGTGGTAATCGGCACGCCTATGTACAACCTCACTATCCCGAGCACACTCAAGGCTTGGATTGACCGGGTCGCGATAGCAGGCAAATCCTTCCAATACACCGCCACTGGCCCAGAAGGCCTCTTGAAAGGAAAGCAGGCTTACATCGCCTCGTCACGGGGCGGTGTGTATTCGCCTGGTAGTCCAGCGGCAGCTCTAGAACATCAAGAGAGTTACTTGATCGGGCTATTGGGATTCCTGGGCGTCATCGATACACGCGTCGTGCGCGCGGAAGGCTTGGCTGTAAGTCCCGAGGACAAGGATGAGGCGATAAATAGGGCTCTTCAAGAAATCGCCACGATTGGCGCCTGATCAAATCTACTTTCATTTTTCTTCAGGAGTTAAAAAATGAAATACGCCATTATTGGTTCCGGTAACGTCGGAACCGCCATTGCTCGCCAATTTGCCCGTGTCGCGATTCCAGTATCTATTGCGAACACAAGAGGGCCGGAAACGATTCTTCCCCTCACAGCAGAGTTGGGAGAGGTGGTCACAGCCACCTCTTTGGAAGAGGCGCTCTCTGCCGACGTTCTATTCCTGGCACTTCCATTCATCGCAGTGGAGGCTCTAGCTCGTAGTCGATCTGACTGGGCTGGCAAGATCATCATCGATCAGACCAACGCCTATGGTGTAGCACCGGAAACACTTGCGGGACGGCTCTCTTCTGACATTGTTGCCCAAGCGCTGCCAGGCGCTTCGGTCGTCAAAGCTTTCAACCAACTTCCGGCTGGCGTACTGGCCCGAGATCCCTCTCAGGAAGGCGGACGGCGTGTCGTATTCGTCTCTAGCAACGACGAAAAAGCTGCCTCCACCGTCAAAGCCTTAGCAGAGCGACTCGGGTTCTCGCCAATCCTTGTTGGCCGAATCGATGAAGGTGGCCGCCTTCTTCACATCCCTGGCCCACTGGTGCTCCACAACTTGATCGAGCATCCACTCAAATGAGGCGATGAGTGCGATGAGCATGACGACTGACGAGCCGATGTTCGTTCGTGAGGTAGCTCTTGTTGCTAACCCTGGCACCTCAGCTGGACGTATGGCCGGGCATCGGGCTCGCCGACTAATAGATGGCGATCCAGCATTTTCCGATCCCTTCGTAGTGATGGCCGAAGACTGGATGCCCCGTGGAGCATTTCCTCGTCATCCACACCGAGGCATGGAGACTGTGACCTTTGTGATTGATGGGGCTGTCGAGCACCGCGACAGCGCTGGGAATGCCGGCATGATCAACGCGGACGGTGCTCAATGGATGACAGCGGGCCGGGGGGTATACCACGAAGAAAATACGCTTCCAGGAACGACGGCCCATACGTTGCAACTATGGGTGAATTTGCCAGCGGCACTGAAGATGTCCGAGCCACGTTATCAGGATCTAGCGGGCAGCACGATGCCCGTCAGGCGAGAGCCGGGGGTCGAGGTTCGAGTCTTCTCGGGTCAGTCCGGGAGCGTAAGCTCGTCCACTCTCAATCATGTTCCAATCATAATGCTGGATGTGCGAATTGAGCGCGGAGCGCCCCGGACGCTGAGCCAGATCAGTTGCGCGTCGATGGGACTTGAAGGTGTAAGTGAAGCAGCCCGAAGGAAAAAGGGTACGCAGTTCACGGCACTGCTGCACTGACGGCGGAAGTCACCTACTCGCGCTAGAGCGCTGACACCACAACGTCCCCTCCACCAGACCACCCCAGTGAGCACCGCCAAAGGCCGTGCTCACTTTTTTTGCTGCCCATTTTTCAACACGCCACTGCTGGACGGTGCGTCGCGGCAATGCCCATGCCTGTCAATGACAGCGGTCGCGATGTTAAATAATGTTAACAATAAAAATAACTTCACATAATCCGATCACTGGAGGATTATCTCTCCAACACGCATGACGCCCTGACAAAAAACAAAACAGGATGGCAACGATGATCGATCACTCCCCGAATGCCCTGCCGGCGAACACGCTGGCACCTCCTCCCCCTTACTTGTACCTGGATAACGGTCCGCACCGCTGTGGTGTTCACGTACCTGCTGCCGTTTTACGGAGCCTCCATGAATAATAAGAATGTTGGTGTTATCGGTTTAGGCGCGATGGGCCTCGGTATTGCTCGGTCGCTGTTGCGCAGCGGCTTCAACGTACATGCCTGTGACGTGCGCGAAACCGTAACGCAGCAGTTCGCCAGCGAAGGCGGCGTTGCCTGCCACTCTCCTGCGCAGATGGCGGCCGCGTGCGATGTGATCATCACCGTGGTGGTCAATGCCGAACAAACCGAGACGGTGTTGTTCGGGGAGCATGCTGCGGTCGCCTCATTGCGCCCCGGCAGCCTGGTGATCGGGTGCGCCACGGTGGCCCCGACCTACGCGGTAGACCTTGGCCAGCGCCTGATGAATGCCGCACTGTTGTATCTGGATGCACCGATCTCCGGTGGTGCGGCCAAGGCGGCCGCCGGTGAGATGACCATGATGACGTCCGGCCCGTCTGAGGCTTATGCAAAGGCTGACGACGTGCTCGCCGGCATGGCCGGCAAGGTCTACCGCCTGGGTGACGCACATGGCCTGGGCTCCAAGGTGAAGATCATCAACCAACTGCTGGCCGGCGTGCACATTGCCGCCGCCGCAGAAGCCATGGCCCTAGGCCTGCGCGAAGGGGTCGAGGCCGACGCCCTGTATGAAGTGATTACACATAGCGCAGGCAACTCGTGGATGTTCGAAAACCGCGTGCCGCACATTCTCAAGGCGGATTACACGCCCCTGTCGGCCGTCGATATTTTCGTCAAGGACCTGGGCCTGGTGCTGGATACCGCGCGAGCCAGCAAGTTTCCGCTGCCGCTATCGGCGACCGCCCATCAGATGTTCATGCAAGCCTCCAGTGCCGGGTTCGGACGAGAGGACGACTCGGCGGTGATAAAGATTTTCCCGGGTATCGAACTGCCGGCTGCCAAGACTGACCCCGTATAAGGACACCCCCATGAGCCTACCTTCAGCACGCCCCCTGCTGGGCTGCATCGCCGACGACTTCACCGGTGCCACGGACCTGGCCAACATGCTGGTGCGCGGCGGAATGCGCACCGTCCAGAGCATCGGTATTCCCAGCGACGACGTCGCCACCGAATTGGATGCCGATGCGATCGTGATTGCGCTGAAGTCGCGCACCGTCCCCGCGGAACAGGCGGTGGCCGATTCCCTGAAGGCGCTTGAGTGGCTGCGCGTACAAGGCTGCGAACAGATTTTCTTCAAGTACTGCTCCACCTTCGACTCGACGGCCGCCGGCAATATCGGCCAGGTCAGCGAGGCCCTGCTTAAGGCTCTCGGCAGTGATTTCACCCTGGCCTGCCCGGCGTTTCCGGAAAACGGCCGGACGGTTTTCCGCGGGCATTTGTTCGTGCAAGACCAACTGCTCAATGAGTCAGGCATGCAGCACCATCCGCTGACCGCCATGACCGACGCCAACCTGGTCCGCGTGCTGCAATCGCAAACCTCGCAAAAGGTTGGCCTGCTGCGTTACGACAGCATCGCCCAGGGGATGCCGAAGGTCCGCGAGCAGATTGCCGCGCTGCGCGCCCAAGGCGTGGGGATGGCGATTGCAGATGCCCTCAGCGATCAAGACCTGTATACCCTCGGCACCGCCTGCAGCGACTTTCCCCTGTTGACCGGTGGCTCGGGCCTGGCCCTGGGGCTGCCCGACAACTTCCGCCGTGCCGGCAAACTTCGTGACTTCGACCCGGCTTCGTTGCCCACCGTGCACGGTGGCGAAGTGGTATTGGCGGGCAGTGCGTCTATCGCCACCAACGCCCAGGTTGCTGCGTGGATCGACGCGGGGCGACCGGCGTTGCGCATCGACCCAATGGCGCTGGCGGCCGGTGAGCCGGTCGTGGCCCATGCCGTTTCCTTCGCACTTAACCAACCACACACCGTGTTGATCTACGCAACCAGCACCCCGGACGACGTCAAGGCGGTGCAACAGCAACTGGGCGTCGAGCGTGCCGGCGAATTGGTGGAAACCGCCTTGGGAGAGATCGCCCAAACGCTGCGCCTCAACGGCGTAAGGCGTTTCGTGGTCGCCGGCGGTGAAACGTCCGGGGCCGTGGTCACCGCCCTTGGCGTCCGTCTTTTGCAGATTGGCGCGCAGATTGATCCCGGCGTTCCTGCGACGGTGAGCAACACCGCCGAACCGCTGGCACTGGCGCTCAAATCTGGCAACTTCGGCGGCCGCGACTTTTTCGACAAGGCCCTCAAACACCTGGCGGGGGACGCGCAATGAGTCACGAAAACGCCTTGCGCGAAGAGATCTGTACCGTCGGCCACAGCCTTTATCAGCGCGGGTATACCGTGGGCAGCGCCGGCAACATCAGCGCACGCCTGGAGGATGGCTGGCTGATCACCCCCACGGACGCGTGCCTGGGGCGGCTTGACCCGGCGTTGATCGCCAAGGTCGACCTGAGCGGTCAATGGGTCTCTGGCGACAAACCGTCAAAAACTCTGGCCCTGCATCGGCAGGTCTACGATCGTAACCCTGGCGTCGGTGGCGTGGTGCATACCCATTCCACGCACCTGGTGGCCATGACACTGGCCGGCGTCTGGCACCAGGATGACATCCTGCCGCCGCTGACGCCGTATCAGGTGATGAAGGTGGGGCATATCCCGCTGATCAATTATCAACGTCCCGGCGCGCCTGATGTGGCCGAACAGGTCGCGCTCCTCGCCAACCGTGTGCGTGGCGTGATGCTCGAACGCCTGGGCCCGGTGGTCTGGGAAAGCTCAGTATCCAAGGCCAGCTATGCCCTTGAAGAACTCGAAGAAACCGCCCGGCTGTGGCTGATGAGCAACCCACGCCCGACCCCCTTGGACGCGGCAGCGCTGGACGAACTCCGGACTGTTTTTGGCGCCCACTGGTAGGCACCGACTTACAACCGCAACACCCTTGACGCACATCTTCGCGACGCCAGGCAGCCAGACTGTCGCGAAAAGGTGCCAGAACAATAAAAACAACAGGACCTTCCAGCATGACCACACCCACCTTCACTGTTGATGTTTGCAGCCACAAAAAACCATCATGCCTTTGCCTTGGAGGGTCGCGGTCATGAGCCCGCTTATCCTGATGGCAACCGCCGGACTGGGCATAGCACTGCTGCTGTTCCTGGTACTCAAATACAAGTTCCAGCCGTTTGTGGCGCTGATGCTGGTCAGCATCCTGGTGGCCCTGGTCGCCGGGGTCAAACCTACCGACCTGGTCGCCACGATTGAAGGCGGCATGGGCAAGACCCTTGGCCACATCGCAATCATCATCGCGCTGGGCGCCATGATCGGGCGCATCATCGAGCTGTCGGGCGGTGCCGAGGCCCTGGCCAAAACCCTGATCGAGCGCTTCGGCAATCGACGCACGCCCCTGGCCTTGACGATTGCCGGTTTCATTATCGGCGTGCCGGTGTTCTTCGAAGTGGGGGTGATTATCCTCATGCCGCTGGCCTACGGCGTTGCCCGTCGCGCCCGCAAGCCGCTGCTGATGTTTGCCTTGCCTATGTGCGCCGCCTTGCTCACCGTGCACGCGTTTCTGCCCCCTCATCCCGGCGCCGTCGCTGCAGCCAGTCAACTGGGTGCCGACCTGGGCCGGGTGCTGATGCTCGGGCTGCCGCTGACGGCGCTCTTGTGCTACGTCGGCTACCGCGTGGCGGGACGCATGACACGCCGCTTCTACCCGATGTCCGATGATATCCGCGCCGAAGTCTACGGCCCGCACGTCACCAACGACGATCTGCGCGCCTGGCAGGACGGCACCACCCAGAATGTGGAACAACGCGCAGACGCCGTTTCGCACATGGGCCTGGAGGAGTCCACCAGCAGCATCGTGGCCAAGCTGCCGCTGGCCCCGGCGCCGGGTTTCGGCTTGATCGTCAGCCTGATCCTGCTGCCCATCGTGCTGATCCTGCTGGGCACTCTGGCGACCTCGCTGCTGCCGGTCGAATCGACCCTGCGGGGCATCATGACCGTACTCGGCGCGCCGCTCGTGGCACTGCTGATCGACACCTTGCTGTGCGCCTGGCTGCTCGGCTCCCGTCGCGGCTGGAGCCGTACCCAGGTCTCCGATGTGATCGGCTCGGCGCTGCCGGGTGTGGCCATGGTGATTCTGATTGCCGGTGCCGGTGGCGTGTTCGGCAAGGTACTGGTGGACACCGGGATCGGTGCGGTGGTCTCCGACCTGCTACGTACCACAGGTTTGCCGGTGCTGGCACTGGGATTTTTGCTGACCATGCTGCTGCGCGCAGTGCAAGGCTCCACCACGGTGGCGCTGGTCACCACCGCAGGCATCATCAGCCCTCTGATCGCCACGCTCAACCTGACGCCCAACCACATGGCACTGCTGTGCCTGGCCATGGGCGGTGGCGGCCTGGCGATGTCGCACATCAACGACGCCGGTTACTGGATTTTCACCAAGTTGGCGGGCCTCAACGTGGCTGACGGCCTGCGCACCTGGACGGTGATCACCACCCTCCTCGGCACGCTCGGCTTCCTTATCACCCTGTTGATCTGGCCTTTTGTCTGATCGTATTTGACCAGGAGTTCACATGCCTCGCTTTGCTGCCAACCTGAGTATGCTCTACCCCGAATATCCGTTTCTGGAGCGTTTCTCTGCTGCGGCTGCCGATGGTTTCGACGCCGTGGAGTACCTGTTTCCCTACGAGTACAGCCCGCAGGAACTCAAACAGCACCTGAGCGACAGCGGCCTGGTACAAGCCCTGTTCAACGCACCGCCCGGAGATTGGGCGGCAGGCGAGCGCGGCATTGCAACCTTGCCGGGGCGCGAAGCCGAATTTCGCGCAGGCTTCGACCGTGCGCTGGAATACGCCGCGGTGCTGGGCAACACCCGCATCCACGTGATGGCCGGCTTGCTGCCCAGTGAACATGACCGCGAACGGCATCACGCGGTGTACCTGGAGAACCTGTCCTACGCGACCCACCAGGCCAGTCTTACCGGCGTCACGGTGCTGCTGGAGCCCATCAACACCCGCGACATGCCGGGTTTTTTCCTCAACCGGCAGGACCAGGCACACGCCATCTGCAAGGAGGTCGGTGCGAACAATGTGAAGGTGCAGTTCGACTGTTATCACTGCCAGATCGTCGAAGGCGATTTGGCGGTCAAGCTGCTTCGTGACATCGACGGCATCGGCCATATCCAGATTGCAGGCGTACCCGATCGCCACGAGCCGAACCTCGGGGAACTGAACTACCCCTACCTGTTTGAGCTAATTGACGAGTTGGGCTACGACGGCTGGGTCGGTTGCGAATACCGCCCTAAAAACACCACCTCGGTCGGGCTGCAATGGTTGCGGGATTGGAAGGCACGCTAGGTTACCGCTAATCCCCTGCTCGCCATTGGCACAGGGGTTCCTAAAACAAAAATAACAGGATACGTCCCATGCGACATTTCACTTCCCGACCTGCACTCGGGCTATTGTTATCGCTGTCGTTTAGCGTCGGCGCCGTCAGCGCCGCGCCGCTGCCGGCCGCGACCGAAGGCGACTGGATCGCGCCGCAATTCACCTTCCATACCGGTGAAAAACTCGCCAACCTGAAACTGCACTACATCACCCTGGGCGACCCGAAGAACCCCGCCATCCTCTACCTGCACGGCACTTACCGACCTGGCAGCGATGTGCTGAGCAAGGATTTTGGCGGTGAACTGTTCGGCCCGGGCCAACCGCTGGACGCCAGCAAGTACTACATCATTTCCACCGACGGCATCGGCGTGGGCCAATCCAGCAAACCCTCGGATGGCTTGCGCACTCAGTTCCCCGCGTACAACTACACGGACCTGGTGCAAGCCCAGTATCGGCTGGTAACCGAAGGCCTGGGGGTCAAGCACCTGCGGCTGATCATCGGCAACTCCATGGGCGGCATGCAGACCTGGATGTGGGGCCAGACCTGGCCGCAGATGATGGACGCGCTGGTGCCCATGGCGTCGCAACCGACTGAAATGTCGTCACGCAATTGGATGATGCGCCGCTTGTTAGTGGAATCGATCAAGCAAGACCCGGCCTGGAACAACGGCAACTACAGCGCGCAGCCACCGTCGCTGCGCCTGGCCAACGCGATGTTCAGCGTTGGCACCAGCGGCGGCACCCTGGCTTATCAGGCGGCAGCACCGACCCGGGCCCAGGCCGACAAGCTGGTGGATGAGCGTCTCAGCGCGCCGCAAACCGCCGACGCCAACGACTTCATCTACCAGTGGCAATCGTCGGCTGATTACAACGCCGCCGAGGGGTTGAGTAAAATCCAGGCACCGATGCTGGTCATCAACTCGGCGGACGATGAGCGCAACCCACCCGAAACCGGTCGGCTGGAGGCGTCGATGAAAGCCCTCAAGCATGCCCGGCTGCTGCTCATCCCGGCTAGCGCCGACACCCGTGGCCACGGCACCACCAGCATGGCGAAGTTCTACAGCGAGGCGCTGGGGCAATTCATGCAGGAGACTGAAAAGCCGCGCTAGACGGGCTGCGGGTCGGACGGCAACATCAGTTCGACCCCTTGCTTGCGAATCCCTTCCGCTGCCGCGTGCGCCAGCGCATCGTCACTGATGATCACGTCGAACTGCTCCAGGCCGGCAATTTTGTACATGCTGAACGTGCCGTACTTGGAGCTGCTGGCCACCAGCACCACCTGGGACGCCGACTGCATGGCCACCTGCTTGACTTCCACCTTGAGGGCCGACGGCGTGGTGATCCCACGCCTCAGGTCCCAGGAACTGGTCGAGATAAAGGCGATGTCCGTCACCACCTGACACAGCGTCGCCACCGCCAGCACGCCGACACAGGAATGATTGGAATGGTCCAGTTGCCCACCGGTATGGATCACCGTCACCTGTGGCTCATCCATCAACGCCTGCACCACCCCGAAGTCGTTGGTCACCACCGTCATGCCACTGAGCGATTTGATGTAGGGCACGATCTCCAGCGTGCTGGTGCCCGCGTCCAGGTAGAGGGTCATGTCCGCACGCAACAGGCGCGCGGCGAGCTTGGCCATGGCTTGTTTCTGCGGCAACTCGACCACGGCCTTGAGCTGGTGGCTGGGCTCACTGTGCAGCTGGCTGGCGATGCGTACACCGCCCGTCACCGAATACGCCCGGCCCTCCTGCTCAAGCAAGGCGATATCGCGGCGCACCGTCATGTGTGAGCACTCGAACATCTCCATCAACTGATGAACACTCAGCACCTGATGTTTACGCAACTGGCGCAAGATCAACTCACGACGTTGTTCAGGAATCATCGGCGCGCCGCTTTCGGCGGCCACGTCCTTCTGGCTTGGCATTCGGTGCTCCAAAGGCTTGAGTCAAGTGGTGGTGGTTGACCTACATAGTAGCGAATCCACCCGCCGATCTGTAACTCGCTGCGGCTATTTCAACTCGCTGTCCTTGATATGCGCAATCGGCGCGAGGAGCGACGGGTCGAAGGCTTGCAGCGCACGCGATTCAAGCGAGCGTTGCAGCCAGTCCGGATTGGCCAACGCGGCCTTGCCTGGCGTCAAGTTTTTCTCGGCCTTAGCTGGCGTTAGTCTTGCCTTGAATTGATGTGGCCGAATCCAATTATCGATGCATTAGGTAATGGCCGATGTCTCGGTACGCTTCTTAGACCAGCGGCCAACTGTCGCTATCTATTCCGTTTTCAAACTGCGAAACACGCGTTTCACTTGCTATTGATGATTCTATGTCAACTCGCTAGCCGCGACTCATTCAAATCAGCCAAGATCATGGGGTAAAGCGCTCTGATGATGTGAGGTCCAGACCGGCCAATTGAGAGAGCAAGTTAGCCGCACCAGCCTGATGATCACCGCTCGACGCTGGCGCAGTTAGGCGTGCAGCTCCAGCCTTTGGTCTATGCTCTGCTCGAAACGGTGCTGAGCGAGAGCGTAATGGCGAGAGTGGTCGAGTTGGCCGCCTTTGATAATTACCGTCACCTGCGAGGTCCCATCAAGTCCTGCTCCACGCCGAAATGATTAGTAATAATGGCTGTATGCCCCCAAGTTAAGGTCGTGAATCATAACGTGGTGCACGCTGGATCTGAGTGCCGGGATATGGGAACCGATCTCGGCCAGAGAGCTGGCGTTGAGGCCAGATCTTCGGCCACGCAGGTATGCGGGAGATCGGCGAGAAGTGACGTTCCACATGCCCAAGGAGGTAAACAACTTATGCCTCTAAGGCAAGACATTCGCTAAAGGTAGCTTCGAAATTTCACATGGAGGTGCAGCCGGGTTGGTATAGCGAAGTTAAACATCAAATTTTATGTGAGGGCTGGTAACGGCCTGCCGCCAGGCAGGCCCTAATTTCACCAAGTTGGCCTAATAAAATAAGTTGGGCTAGTCAGTTTTAACGCACGGGAGGGCCGTATTGCAGCCCGCCATGAGTCCATAGCGCATTCAGGCCACGCTTGATCTTCATATCACTCCCCTCCCCCAAGTTGCGATCGAAGGACTCACCATAGTTACCAACCTGCGAAATGATCTGTACAGCCCAATTGTTGGGCAAATTAAGATCCTTGCCCAGGGAACCCTCGTTGCCCAACAGACGTGCGATATCCGGGTTCTTGGTTGTCTTGACCAGCTCTGCGACGTTCTTGGAGGTAACCCCCATCTCCTCGGCATTAAGCATGGCGCTCTGGGTCCAGCGCACAACAGTGAACCAGTCTTCGTCGCCGCGTCGTACCGCCGGCGTCAGCGGCTCCTTGGAGATAACGTCGGGCAGCACTTCATAATCGTCGGGATTGGCCAACTTCAAGCGCTGACCGTAGAGCTGAGATTGATCTGTCGTCAGCACGTCACAACGACCTGACTCCAGTGCCTTGAACGACTCATCAGAGGTGTCGAAGGAAATGGGGGTGTAGGTCATGCCATTGGCACGAAAGTAGTCCGCCAGGTTCAGTTCAGTCACAGTGCCGGCCTGAATACAGAAGGTGGCACCGTTAAGCTCTTTCGCACTTTTAACGCCCAACTTTTTATTGACCAGGAAACCTTGTCCATCGTAGTAGGCTACGTTGGCGAACAGGATGCCCATGGCTCCGTCCCGCGAGGACGTCCAGGTGGTACTGCGCGAGAGCATATCCACTTCCCCCGATTGCAACGCCGTGAATCGCTCTTTGGCAGTGAGTTGTACATAGCGTACTTTTTTGGCATCCCCCAAGACGGCGGCGGCAACGGCACGACAGACGTCAACGTCAAACCCATGGAACTCCCCTTTGGCATCCGGGTAAGAGAAACCGGGAAGTCCATCGCTAATGCCACACTGCACGTAACCTTTCTTTTTCACATTGTCCTGCGTAGCGCCAGCACAAGCATTACCCGCGAAGGCAGCGGTCACCGCCAAAGCTGCCAGCACGGAGGTGATGTTCGAAAAGCTTCTTTCTCGTTTCATTTGAATGCTCTCTAGGTTGGCGTAAAAGTGCTAAATCCAGCGCGCACGAATGCAACGCTTTTCCGGCGAAATGCGACTTTTCAACAAAAAACGGAGGGCAGAATCAAAAGGGGCGACAACATCGCACCCTGAGGAAGTGTTTAAACGTTGGCATCTTGGCCTTCTTATTATTTTATTGTTGTCAGACCTGACCCAACGGGTCGGGTGGGCGTCGGGTCAGCAGGTGACTGGCAAGGATTGCTCTACCAGTGATGTCCAAATGGCAACGCCGGGCTCGATGACCTGATCGTTGAAGTCGTAGTACGGGTTGTGCAGCGCAGCCGATGGTTTTTCACCGTCAACTCCGAGCCATATGTAGGCGCCAGGACAAGCCTTGAGCAGATAAGAAAAGTCTTCGGAGGCCATCGAAGGTTTGCCCCCCCAGATCACCTGCTGCTCTCCCACCACCGCGATAGCGGCTTTTCGAACAACCGCTGCGGCGTCAGGATTGTTCTCCGTGACGGGGTAGCCGACGTGGTAGGTCATTTCACCTCGCACGCCAAAAACCACAGGGAGCTGCTCTACGAATTCTCGGATGAACGCCTCGACCTTGTCCCTGACCCCGGACTGCAAACACCGGACGGTGCCCTTCAAGATCGCGCGCTCTGGAATGACGTTGATTGCTTCACCCGCGTTGAACTGGGTCACACTGATCACTGCCGAATCCAGTGGCGAAAGTCGCCTTGCCACAATGGTTTGCAGAGCCAGGACGAGCTCAGCACCCGCGACAACAGGATCATTTCCTTTCTCGGGCATGGCCGCATGACACCCTTTGCCAATAAGGTGGATTTCAAAGGTATCCATAGAGGCCATCATCGGCCCGGGATTGATAGCCACCCTTCCGGCGGCCAGGCCGGGCCAATTGTGCAACCCATAGATAGCCTCCATGGGAAACAGGTCGAAAAGCCCGTCGTCAATCATCCTCTTTGCCCCCGCCAGCCCCTCTTCGGCCGGCTGGAAGACAAAGTGCACCGTACCGCTGAAGCGGCGGGTGTCGGCCAAATGGCGTGCGGTCGCCAGCAGGATGGCAGTATGACCATCATGACCACAGGCATGCATGCAACCTGGGCGAGCCGACTTGTGGCATGCATGACCCAACTCCTGGATGGGCAATGCATCCATGTCCGCCCGAATACCAATCGTAGGGCCCCGGCCATTTCGAAGAGTACCTACCACCCCCGTACCGCCCAGCCCGCGATGGACTTCGATGCCGAAGTCTTTCAACAGACTTGCCACCTTGTTGGAGGTCTGCAACTCCTCGTAGCCAAGCTCCGGCGCGGCGTGCAAGGCACGACGCCAGACCGTAGCCTCGTCAATCAAAGACTTCGAGATCGCCATATCCCTTACTCCAGGCTCGCACCGTAACCGAAACTCGCTGCCGGACGGGAGGCTGTCTCTACCCAGACGCTTTTCACCTCGCTGTACTCACGCAACGCATCGAGCCCGGAGGAACGGCCATAACCACTTTCGCCGTAACCACCGAAAGGTGAGCTCACATGGATCGTCTTGTAGCCATTAATCCAGAAAGTACCGGCACGAACCCGCTTGGCAACTCGGTGCGCGCGGCCTACATCACGTGTCCAAATTGCACCGGCAAGACCAAAGCGGCTATCGTTGGCGATGCGAATGGCGTCCTCTTCATCCTTGAAAGGAATGGCAACAACGACCGGGCCGAAGATTTCTTCCTGAGCACAGTGCAGATGGTTGCTGCCGACCAGGACCGTGGGATTTACGTAGTAACCGCCTTTGCTCGGAATGAGACCCGCGTCAACGCCCAGGACCTTGGCACCGTCCTTTACAGCCCCTTCGAGCATATTTTTCACATGGGCATATTGCTTGGCGTTATTGATCGGGCCGATCTGGGTCTCAGGATCACTTGGGTCGCCCACCTTGAAGTTCTCCGCCGCGCTAGCCAGTGCATGGGTGAATTTTTCGAAGATCGATTCTTGAACCAGCAAGCGCGACCCGGAAACACAACTCTGGCCCGCCCCCGAGAAAATCGCGGCCTGGGCACCGCGCAATGCGACGTCAAGATCAGCATCGTCAAACACAATGTTGGCCGACTTGCCGCCCAGCTCAAGCACTGCGGGAATACAGCGCTGAGCCGCCGCCACGGCCACATGCTTGCCGGTGGCAGGCGAGCCGACAAAAACCACCTTACGGATATCAGCCTTGGCGATAATGCTCTGGCCGATGGTGTGGCCAAAACCGGCGACCACGTTGACCAGACCTTTAGGCGCACCTGCACGCTCAACCAGCACCCCCAAGACCAACGACGTCAGCGCAGTGAGTTCCGACGGTTTAAGAATGACCGCGTTACCGGCGGTGATAGCCGGTGCGATCTGCCAGCCTGCCGTGAATATAGGAGCATTCCACGGTGTAATCTGAAAAACGGTGCCCAGCGGCTCGTAAGTCACGTAGTTCAGGTGGGAGGTCGGGACAGGGATGACTTCGCCGTGAAGCTTGTCCGCCCAGCCGGCATAGTATTCAAACATCTCGGCGACTTTCGCCACTTCGACTTTAGCGTCGCGGATCGGTTTGTTCGCCGTGATCGATTCTATTTGCGCCAGGTTATCGGCTTCTTCGCGGACCAATGCGCCAACCTGATACATGATTCGCCCACGCGCCTGTCCAGTCAGTGCCCACCACGTAGCCTGAGCTTGCTTGGCGGCCATGTCGGCCAAACCGACCAAGGACTCGTCGGCATCCGGAAACGTCAACATCACGCTATCGTCATGAGCGTTACGAACTTCGACCGGCGCGCCATGCCCCTCCACAAACTCTCCACCCACATAGCTGGCGACGACAGTGCGGTCGCCCCAGTATGGCCGCATCAGCTCTACAAGTTTTTGAACGCTCATCAGTCACTCTCCACGGCCGTAAAGTTTGCTATCGGTACGCTGCACGATTGCGCAGAAGTCTTCGTTGTCGGGAAGCGTCTCACTGCTCGCCTGCCAGAGCTGTGCGACCATGCGAGAGAGGGGCAAATCAAGGTCAAGGCTCAGCGCTAGGTCGCGGGCCAGCCCGACGTCCTTGCGCATCAGGCCCATTGTGAAACCGGAGTCATACGCCTTGTTGAGAACCCAGGCAGGGAACATCGCCTGTGAAGCAGCGCTGCGACCTGAGCCCGCATTCAGTCCTTCCAGAAGTTTTTCCGGCGCGACACCTGCTTTAGCCGCCATGGCGACAGCTTCGGCAGTAGTGATGAGGTGAGCGGCACAGAGCATGTTATTGGCGATCTTGGCAACGTTGCCCGCGCCAGACTTGCCAACATGGACACGCACTGCGCTCATGCCCTCCAGTACAGGCATTGCCCGTACCAGATCGTCGTCCTCGGCACCGATCACCATCGACATGGTGCCCGTGGCCGCCCCTCTGGGGCCGCCCGACACCGGAGCATCAATAAAGGCTATATCCAGTTTGCGAAGGGCCGCGGCAACTGTGCGGCTGGCTTCGGGAGTGGAGGTGGTCGTATCGATCACGATCAGGCCCGCGCTGCCAAATTCGACAATACCGCCCTTGCCCAGGCATACCGCTTCAACGTGTTCAGCCTTGGGCAGGGAGAGAATGAGCACTTCGGACTGTTTGATCAGCTGATTGCGGTCAGTAACCGGTTTGACGCCTTTGCTCTGCGCTTGATTCAGCGCCGCTTGCGACAAGTCAAAGCCGCTGACATCGAAACCTTTGCCAGCCAGGGTAGCGGCCATCCCGCCCCCCATGTTGCCGAGGCCGATCACACCTACTTTCAAGGACATGTGCTGAGTCTCGCTTAGATAGTTTGAACAAATTCAAGGATGACGTTGCCCGCAGCTCGGGGTGCGACCATCACCCGCCCTGGGACCTGGACATGAGGTACGGCGTTGTGTGCCAGGATTGAACGAACATCGCAGAGGCTCGTGGTATTGAGCTTGATGGCAATCGCGTGAGGTCGCTCTTCGACTATCTGCGGCAACTCAATACCGGGGTATTCCCCGGCCGCAGTCGCTGCATCCATTGCCCGGAGCACACCGCATCGGGTGTCGGCTTCAAGCACGTCGCCTTCATAGCGCACGGCATCGCCATAAATAGCCCTCCAGCGGGCTTCCATGGCGGCGGGGTCAGCCAGGTAGGTGACCGCCAAAATGCCGTTTGCGCCGTTAGGATGGTGCTGCCATCCCTTGACCCAGATCAGTTCGGGACGGTGCTGGTGACAGATGAAATTGGAGGCATCCGGAAGCGCTGGATCAATGAACAGAGCCAGGGAAACCACAGCCTCATCGTGGCGCCCATCCGGCAACATCATCCGACGGCGGAAGTCGATTCGACCCTGACTCGCCAAGCCGGACTCAACTAAACGGGCATGGTCGTCATCAGCATTTTTGCTGTGCAGGGCAACCAGCGATACGCCTTCCTCTCCGCGGTCAAGGAACTGACCCAGTTGGCGACCAAAGCAAAATCCATTGACTGAGTTTGTGCCGAACTTCGAAGGGTCATCGACGCCGATGAGCTCGATGAAGTTGCTGGGAAACATCATCAGGGAGGTCACGCTGCCCCAGGGGTGGTAGCTGACCGGAGAGGGTGAAAACCCCATCTTGCGATACTGCTCCAGTGCCACGGCGTGGTCACGTACAGTGACCAGTGGGTGGTCGATACCTTGAGGAAATTGCGCGACAGCGGTCATAAAAATAACTCCAGTGTTGATGAGTCAGCCGTTGGTTTTCGAGGACAGGGTGGCAAGCGTGGATGGAGCCATACCGACCTGTTTAGCGGGTGTCCCTGCAACTACGGTCCCGGAAACGACCGACTTGAGAACGACAGAGTTGGCAGCAACGATGGCACGCTCCCCTACTTCGATGTTTCCGAGCACACTCGCTCCGGCACAAATGAGTGCACCACGCCTGATTTTTGGATGGCGATCACCGACTTCATTGAGCGTGCTACCCAGCGTGACCCCATGCCATAAGCTGACTTCATCCTCGACCACGGCAGTCTCGCCAATCACCAGGCCAATGCCATGATCCACGAACAGTGACTTGCCCAGCTTTGCTGCGGGATGAATATCGATGCTCCAGGTATTGGCCGCCCAGTTCTGCAAGAGAACGGCGCTTTGAATGTCGCCCTCGTTCCACAACGCATGGGCAATGCGATAAGCCTGCACCGCCTGGATGCCACGAAACGTCAAAAACGCCGTGAGGTGATCGGGACATGCCGGGTTGACCTTCACCAGGTACTCAATGTCCGCCGCAGCGCTCTGGGCAATCGACTCAGAGGCTTGAATCAAAGAGCCGAACCATTGCGCCAGGTTGGGTCCGCCCTTGTCCGCAAGGGCGTGAGCGAGGTTGGCCGCCAGGGCGGCCTCAAACGATTTATGCGACAGCACATGGATGTCCGCATAAGTGCCAAGCACCGGGTTGCGTGCGCCAAGTTGCCGGGCTTGGTCGCATAACCTCAGCCATAGAGAATTCATTGTGAGCTCCTGTTCCTGATGACACGAGTATGGACACCGTGATAGCAGAGCATCAATAATCCAAAAATCTAAATTTCGTTGCGATTATCGCAACACAGGAAGCTTATGAGCCTGGTACAAGACCGACGCATCCTCTATTTCTTCGAGGCCGTGCGCCTTGGCAGTGTCCGAGCGGCCGCCGATTCGCTCGACGTCGCCCCTTCGGCGGTGAGCCGACATGTCGCACAGTTGGAGCAGGAGCTCAATGCCCCACTTATGGAGAGGCACCGCCGGGGTGTGAAACCGACGGAGGCCGGTGAGCGGGTACTGGAGTATTACCGCCAGCGAATGGCACAGCAGGAAGTGCTCCTTGATTCACTGCAGTCGCTGCGTGGCCTTCAAAGCGGCTCGGTTGTTCTTTCGGTAGGTGAAGGATTCATTGAGGGCCTGACGGCATCGCTGACTCGTTTCTCCACCCTCTACCCCAAGGTTGACTTGCAGGTAAATATTGGCGGAAGCAACGACGTCATCAGGCAGGTGGTGGAGGACGACTCGCATATCGGCCTGGTATTCAACCCTGCTGGCGATCCGAAGATTCGCGCTCATGTCAGGCGGCGGCAACCGGTACGGGTGATCGTTACACAAGACCATCCATTGGCGGAGGAGAAAGGCCCTATCACCCTGAGAGGTCTGGATCGCCATCGCCTTGCACTGCCGGGCGTTTCCTTCGGCATCCGGCAAATTCTGACCTTGGCAGAGCAACAGCTCGGCATCGACCTGGTGCCGACACTCACCTGCAACAACTTATCAATGCTCAAGCGCTATGCGATGCAGGGAGGCGTCACGCTCCTGCCCGCCTTTGTGGTGGAGGAAGAGTTGAAAAATGGGCAACTGCTTGCATTGCCTTTGCATCACGAGGTTTTCAGTAGCCCTGAGGCCCAGCTGATTACGCGGCTGGGCCGACAGCTCAGTGTCGGGGCCAATCGCCTGATGAGCATGCTGCTCCAGGACATGAGCGCCTTCAGAGAATGATGCGATACCCAATGCTTGAACACGGCCCCATCGCCCGTGCTACGGCCCGGAACGCCTAAGTGTTGCGATCATCGCAACATAAAACGAACTTGGCATCATTGTTCCGCCTTTTCTCAAGCTCCCATACTGCGACCCAACTTCTCCGGGACCAATGGCCACTGAACGGCAACTGGCGCGGTCATTCGACAAGCCAGGAAACCGCGCTTCAAACATAAAAAGTAGACCCCCCCTCAGTGGCTTCCCGGACAACCGGCCTACAAATCAAATAACAGGGGTTGGAAATGGATGAGTTAAGAAAAAACGGGCTTCACCGGGATCTCAAGGAGCGTCACATACGCCTCATTGGCCTGGGAACCTGCATCGGTGTCGGCCTGTTTCTGGGCTCTTCGGCGGCCATAAAACTGGCCGGACCTGCGGTGATGCTGGCATATTTGATTGCCGGTTTATTCATCTACGTGGTGATGCGGGCGCTGGGTGAAATGTGCGTCCACAATCCCGTCGCAGGTTCTTTCAGCCGGTATGCCCATGACTATCTGGGCCCCATGGCCGGATTTGTCAGTGGTTGGAACTATTGGTTCCTGTGGATCGTCACGTGCCTGGCAGAGGTCACGGCCGTTGCCATCTACATGGGCGTCTGGTTCCCAAGCGTTGCGCCGTGGATATGGGCCATGACCTCATTAATGCTGATGGTCGCGATCAACCTGCTCTCAGTGAAGGTGTTTGGAGAGTTCGAATTCTGGTTCTCCTTGATTAAGGTCGTGACCATTCTAGGGCTAATCATCACTGGGCTTGGCCTGATCATCTTTGGTATCGGCAACAACGGTCACCCCATGGGCATATCCAACCTATGGAGCCACGGTGGTTTCATGCCACACGGCGTGTTCGGCGTAATGATGGCATTTCAAATGGTGACGTTTGCCTATGGGGGCATCGAAATCATCGGCCTGACAGCAGGAGAAGCCAAGCATCCAAAAACCACGATTCCTCAAGCCATTCGCTCAGTGCCCTGGAGAATCCTGCTGTTCTACGTCGGCGCGATCTTTGTCATTCTGTCGATTTACCCTTGGAATGCCGAAGGTCAAGGCAGCCCCTTCGTCAGTACTTTCGAAGCACTCGGGATCAAATCAGCCGCAGGCCTGATCAATTTCGTGGTAATCACCGCAGCGCTGTCGTCCTGTAACGGAGGCATCTACAGCACGGGTCGCATGCTGATGAATCTGACGGATCAGCAGCAGGCACCCCGGTTTTTCGGCAAAACCACGGTGCACGGTGTACCTCGCCGCGCGTTGATGCTGACGTTGGTCATGTTGTTTATCGGCGTACTGCTCAACTACATGGCGCCAGCCAAGGTATTTATCTGGCTGACCGCGGTCGCTGCCACTGGCAACATCACGACCTGGATTCTGATTCTGCTCGCGCAAATCCGCTTCCGACGAGGACTCATCCAAATCGAGGTCGATACCTGCGATTTCAGAATGCCAGGTTGGCCGCTCACAAGTTATGCAGCGCTGGCCTTTATGCTGTTCGTGCTAGGCATCATGGCTTACATGGAAGATACCCGATTAGGAGTCATCGCCGGGGCCTTGTGGCTCATTTACTTAACCGGTGTTTACTGGACCGTGTATCGAAAGAAAAAAGGTGTATTGGTCAACTCCGTAAGTTACCCCTCCATTGACTGATCTATTACCTGCTCCCGGACTAATTTTTTGGAGGTGCCTCCAAGTGATATCCAGAAATAACTTGAACCGTGCGTTCCCCTCAGTTTGAACTCGCATGCATGAATCTGGCGATACGCAAAAAGCCGTCGCCACTCGTGCGGTTTGGTCACCCTCGTTTGCGGGTTCAGCTGTTTGCTTCCAGAGCAATCTGGAAGCTTTTTTTACAAAACAGCTATCAACATTGAGGTACCACTCAATGCAGCCTGGTACTGCGCCAACTGGAGACCGTAATACGGCAGGTGTGCGCTGACGCCACACTCTCCCTCACTTCTGTCGTAAGCAATCTGCTTTGGTAAAATCCAAGGCATGACTTCCTCACCCAACCTCGACCAAATGCTCCCCGATCAACTGCGAGTATTCGCTTCGCAGTTGATGTCGAAACGCGGCTTGCTCATGCGCATGAGCAACCGAGTGAGATCCCCTGTGCAATTATTCTCGCGGGCGTGGCTTGTAAAGTTGAACTCAGGCCTCCCAGCGAAGCCTTTCCAAGCGTTGCCAGAGAGCCTGCTGCGTAGTCTCAAGGTGGCGAAGACTTGACCAGACCTCTGCCAGTCGTGACACCGTAATCCCTCGCACATCAACCACAAAGCCTGCCTCAAGTAGCTTTTCACGGTTAGCGAAGAGCGCTTGCCCCAGATCATCATCAATCTCTTTCTGCTCGAAGGTTACATCGAAGAAGCGTTCGTGCAGGTCTTGGAACTTGTCCTTGTAACGAACCCTCACCAGAAGCGCCAGATTGTTATTCAACGCTCGGGTTCCGGGGATAGCATTGTCATGCGCGAAACGCGTCCCCACGTCATCCATTCCATGTGGTGCTTCATCGATGTAAAGGAAAGATGTCAACCCATGGACATCGGTTTGAATGCATATTTGTCAGGGTTTAGATCAGGTGTCCGATGTCCATAGACCACACGAATTTTTCACCGAAATGGATCACGTGGTGTCCATGGCAAATACGCGAATTTTGTGGCGAGGAAAGCTAGCGTGACCAAGATGAGCCCGATCCAACAGTCCAAAGCTCATCCAACCTGGTTGTATAACTAGGGCTCTTAAGCTCTCTCCTCATACCCCATTCAGGTGATACAGGGACGCTGGCAGCCCGCAATGTACCTCGCCCCCACTTGGCATTTATCTCATCCAAAACATTCATCACTCGCCCGCTTGATATACCGTATCTGTAAAGCATGAGCACTGTGCTTGAGGCGCTGACTGGACATCCTTACCCTGTACCAGATGTGAATGACGGGCAGCAATCGACCGATTCTGTTGAAAAAGTAGCTCCCCTGTCTGGCCTGCGGCAAAATCTCTGCATTGGCCAGCAGGGAAGCACGCAGCATGATGGGACAGTTATCGAGTGGGCAGGAGCGGCTGTTTTACTCGTTCAACCTTGAAGATCACATCCCAGCCAATCACCTTCTGCGCAGCATTGATCAGTGCCTCGATCTGAGCGACTTGCGCCATTACCTCGCCGACTTTTAAAGCCCGATTGGGCGTCCGTCGATTGATCCCGAACTGATGACTCGCATGCTGATCGTGGGTTATTGCTACGGCATTCGCTCAGAGCGGCGGTTGTGCGAAGAGGCCCATTTGAACCTGGCGTATCGTTGGTTCTGCCGGTTGAGTCTTGAAGATGAAGTCCCTAATCACTCAACCTTTTCCAAGAATAGACACGGACGTTTCCGGGACAGCGAGCTGTTTCGCTGGTTGTTCAATGAAGTGCTGCGTCGCTGCATGGACGCCGGCCTGGTCAAGGGCGAAGGCTTTGCCGTGGACGCCAGCATCATCAAGGCGGATGCCAGCCGGCAGCGCGGTGTACCGGGTGATGAACAGGTCAACTGGAGCGATCCAGGCCTGAGCACTCGCGCTGTGCGCGAGTACCTTGAAGCCCTCGATGAAGAGGCTCTGGCCGAAACGCTACCGAAGCGCCTATCGCTGACTGATCCTCAAGCCCGCTGGACCGCAGCTCCAGGTGGCCCAGCGTTCTACGCTTACTCCACGAATTATCTGATCGATACCGAGCACGGCGTGATCATGGATGTGGAACCCACACCGGCTCATCGAACCGCAGAAGTCGAGAGCACCAAGACGATGATCGATCGGGTCGAAGCGCAGTTCGACATCAAGCCGGAACGGCTGATTGGCGACACCGCTTATGGTACCGCACCGATGCTGGCCTGGATGGTGGAGGAAAAGAACATCGAGCCACATGTGCCGGTGTGGGACAAAACCGAACGCAAGAACGACAGTTTTTCGAGCAACGATTTCCGCTGGAATGAAGAGACTGAGGAATACTGCTGCCCGGCTGGCAATGCATTACGTAGCGAATGGCGAGCCTTCAAGAACGAGCGTTCGCACGTCACCAAAGCCAACACCATCATCTTCCGATCCAGGTAGACCGACTGTGTTGCCTGTCCGATGAAAGCCAAGTGCTGCCCGAACACTGCGTTCCGCAAGATCGCCCGCAGCGTTCATGAAGCCGCGCGCGATGTGGCTCGGCGAATCTCAACGACACCTGCGTACGTGCGCTCTCGCCACGAACGTAAAAAGGTCGAAATGTTGTTTGCCCACCTCAAGCGCATCCTGAAATTGGATCGCTTGCGACTACGTGGCATGAGTGGCGCGACGGATGAATTCACGCTGGCCGCTGCGGTGCAGAACCTGAGACGGCTGGCTAAATTTACATCTCAAGGGCCACCTGCTACGGGATAGGTGCGCCTGCACTCAGCAAAAAACCTCAAACTAACCCGATAACAGAGCAGCAAAGGTCAACGAAGAGCCGAGAAACCACTCAATGTGGTGAGTCGGTTCTCCGGTGGTTGGCGTGCCTGAGTTCAGGCGAGCTGAAAATCCGACTTTTTCAACAGAATCGACCCTCAGCGGCCATTCGCCCCGCTCCGTCAGGGGCCTGCACTAAACTCAGTATTCAGGCTTTGATAGAGGCCCATGTGAATACACCGCATGGCACGTCGAAATGATGATATCCCTTAGCCTGCGGTGGACAGGGTCAGCGTCCATGCGGGGATGCCAAAGTGCCGATATCTTGAAGGTCGCAACAGGCGACGGAAGATTGAAGTTGCCCAGGGTCGAACAGCCATTCGCTGAAGCAGGATCAGCCAGGCAGGATCCAGGCACGATAGCGATCAGCTCTGATTGGCGTGCAATCCTCATCGCGTCTGGATATCCGGGTACCACGACCGTGACGTTTCGCTTCAAATCGATGCGCTCCAGTGCGCCAGTGAGCGACCTGATCGCGCTCCCTTCCTGCAACGCGACGACGTGATTGCAAGCGGCAAACTGCTCAAGGGTGACCTGCTTGTTTTCCAGAATCGGATGCCCGATCCGCGCCACGCCGACATAGTGATCTTGGAAAAGGGCTCGGGTGCGAATCTCGGGGGCGGAAGTTCCGATCCGACCGATCTCCAAGTCGACTGAACCGTCACGAAGCGGTTGCGCGTCTTTGTTGGGTTTCGCCTCGAAACGTAGACAGATGCGTGGAGCCACTTCAAGAACGGCCTTCACCACCGGGCCAGAAAGCCATTCCATGAATGACTGGCTGGCACGAATGGTGAACGTACCCTCGACCGATGCCATGTCAACGTCACTGACCTGCGGTCGCAGAATGGCCCTGGCATCACGGGTCAACTCGTGAACCCGATCACGCATTTCTATGGCGCGAGGCGTAGGAACCAATCCTCGTCCGGCACGCACGAGTAGAGGGTCGCCGGTTACCGCACGTAAGCGCGTAAGCGTGCGACTCATGGCCGAGGTACTGAGATTCAACCGTTGTGCAGCAAGGGTTACGCTGCATTCGGCAAGCAACATATCAAGGGCCAGCAGAAGATTCAGATCAGTGTCGCTCATGGAAGTCCCGCTTTGATAGGCATGTCAGATGAGGCGTTAGATGCAACTATATTGTGATTTTCTTGCGTCTACCGCTTTTTGTATCTCCCTCCTATAGTCAAGGTGAACGCAACGAATACTGGAGACATGAATCATGTCCACAAATGAATTTACCACCCCGCCTCGTACACTCCTCATCATCGGCGCATCACGCGGCATTGGCCATGCCATGGCTGCCGAGTTCCTGAAGAGAGGCTGGAACGTCGTCGGGACGACCCGAGGTACTGCCGAAACGCAGTTGCATGACTTGGCTGCTGAACACAAAGGCCGTGTCGAGATCGAGTCTCTGGACATCACCCAACCCGACGAAATCGAAGCGCTAAGGGGACGTCTTGCCACAAGAAGCTTCGATATGCTCTTCGTCAATGCGGGCACTGCCAATCACAACCAGGATGAAACGATTGCAGAAGTGGCAACGGACGATTTTGTTCGCGTCATGATTACCAATGCGCTGAGTCCAATGCGTGTGATCGAAGGCCTGCAATCTTTGGTAGCTGCAAGCGGGCTGATCGGCGTCATGTCGTCGGGACAAGGTAGCGTGAGTAATAACGAGAAAGGAGGCCACGAGGTTTATCGCGGGAGCAAGGCAGCACTGAACATGTATGTGCGCAGTTATGCTGCACGGCACGCCGAAGACCCTCGAGCCTTGGTGTTATTGGCGCCAGGCTGGATCCGTACAGCACTCGGAGGGCCAAACGCGCCATTCGGCCTGGAGGAAACCGTCCCGAAAATCGTCAGCACACTGCTCTCACAGCAAGGCAAGCAAGGTCTGCGGTATATCGACCGTGAAGGTAAAACCGTCCCATGGTGATCACTTATCACAGCGCCTCGCACTCGCGCCTTAAGCAGCGCAAACGCATGAGTGCCAAGCGAGATATTCAATGAAGCTGATTGGAATAGAAGAGCACTTCCTGACTGTCGAAATACGCGATGCCTGGAATTCACTCCAGCTGGAGGCCCTCGATCCGAGCGTGGCGTTTCATTCAGGGGCAATCGAGGGCCGCCTCTTGGATTTAGCTGAAAAGCGCCTCGTGCTGATGGACGAAACCGGCCTGGACGTTCAAGTTTTGTCGCTGACTACGCCTGGGCTACATGATTTCGGCGCTGACAGCGTCGCGATTGCACGACGCGCAAATGATCTATTGGCCGAAACCGTCGCACGACATCCCACGCGGTTTCAAGCATTAGCGACCCTCCCTGTCGCTATGCCGGAGGAAGCGGCGCAGGAGTTGGATCGGTGTGTCAGGACGCTGGGTTTCAAGGGTACGATGCTGTGCGGTAGGGTTGGGACTCGCAACCTTGACCATCCAGATCTTATGCCTATCTTTGAATGCGCGCATACGCTGAGGGTGCCGATCCTGCTTCACCCTCGTGTCCCGGCAGTGGCCGTCAGAGATGCTTACTATTCGGGGTTCGAACCTCGAGTCAATGCCGCCTTTGCGACTTATGGGCTGGGTTGGCACTATGATGCAGGGATACAATTTATCAGGCTTGTTCTCTCTGGTTTATTTGATCGGTTACCTGACCTTCAGGTGATTCTGGGGCACTGGGGTGAGTTGGTGGTGTTCTATGCAGAGCGACTGGCGGCTATGGATGGCGTTAGTGGATTGGCTCATTCGATGTCCACTTACTTGCGAAGAAATTTATACCTGACCGCCAGTGGCATGTTTCTTCCGAATTACTTGGCGCGGGCCCGCGAGGTTGTTGGAGAGGATCGTTTGTTGTTTTCAACAGACTTTCCATATCAGTACCGCCCTGGCGGCGATGCCAGACGTTTCCTGGAAAATTGCGGACTCACTGACAGCGCCCAGGCAAAATTTGCTCATGGCAATTGGACAAGACTCACTGGCAGTACCCCAGACAGCAATGATTGAGTTGCTGTTGATTTTGCTGAAGGGCACAGCGACCCAGAGGATGTAGAGTGGTTAATCAGGCCACCCCATCGCTGGTAGCCGTTGCCCGATTTCACTGGCCTGCTGTGTGGGAAAACGAGTCAGCACGTCCTTCTGACAAGCATACGGATCATGCCCGTTCATGCGCGCATGAGTAGATCAAACGTAACCGTCCGGCCAAGTCACCTACCGAACTCCAGCATTAAGGGCGATGGTGTCCGCGTATTTTGATCTGACCCCGAGTCATGCATGTTGCATCGTGAGGTGCAGTTCTTCTAGCTCAACAATGTGGTCTGGATCCCGCTCCGCTGCAAAGTGCCACCCTGTTGCACCGCATGGGCGAACTCTGCGTGCTGTTCCAAACTCAGAAATGGGAGAACCAGGGCAATAGCGTGGACGAAGAAACGCTCTTGCACGCAGTGCGCGATTTTGCAGCGCCTTTTGCCGTTCGCTTGAAAGCATGCTGGGGTCTGCCAATGGTTCTACGTGAATTGATAGGCGCTATTTATGCGTTGCCTCCCATGCACGTTCGCCGTGAACAAGTGGTCATGCGTCTTGCCGCTGCCATAAACAATGGCGAACCCGAAGCAGATGTTGAAAGACTTCAACGATTGGCCGGCTTGACCTAAGCGTATTTAGGGCTTACAGGTTGGACTGGTCATGTTCGTCTCGGGAGGAACAACCTGAGAGTCAGTAAAAACGATTCGATACCCTCCTAAATAGGTTACTCCCGTTCAGGTTTCCTCGCGTCGGAGCTGACCGCCTCCATGATCGCGGTCAGCTCATCCAGGAGTTCGCCGTGGCAGCGGGTTAAGTAGCCCGATATGGTTTCATTACGTAGCAGTCGGGCGAGATAACCCTTCGCGACTACCAGGATCAGCATCGTCTCCCCCAGCGTGTCTTCAACGACTTTGTAATCGTGATACAGCTTCTCCATCTCGCGTTCCATCCTTGCAATTTCTTCGACGCTGACCTCGACGGAGAGCTTGGATTTTTTTTCGATCAACATTTCCGGACGCGTAGCGGCGAGCACCATGCTTGCATAGGTCTGGGTAAAGCAGTTGGCGGAAACCATCAGCTCCACCGCTTCAATCTGGCGCATGGGTTTCATTTTTCTTAACGTTCGGAACACGTCTTGGCTGACCATTTTGACTTTGAGCATTTCCACTACTTCGGGCGCTATGCCATCGAGTAAGTGTTGCCGCTCATGGATGCGCTCCACATTGATACCCAATACCTTCGCAATCAGGGTAGGAGAAATGCCCTTATGGATGGCGGTGAGAATCATCTTGTGCTCTTGCACGGGCGTCAGGCGGTTGATCTGCCGGTTGTAGGTGAACCCTTCGTCATCGGTCGATAGCAGGCAGAGCGCCTCACTGGCACCCAGTGCTTTAAGTGCGTGTAAGCGAAGATGGCCGTCGAGCAACACGAATGCTGCTGCACCCTCCACATTGGTTTGTTGTCGATGGACCGCGAGCGGCTCAATGACACCCAGTTCCCGAATGGATGTCAGGATCGTGGCGTATTTTTTGCTCTGCTCGATATCCTTATCCAGGGTTCGGGTGGGCAGAATTCGGTCGAGTGGAACCGGGATGATCTGCCGCTCAAAAGCTTGTTTAACCTGGCCCATGATCACCCCTCGCCTTGGATACGGTCTGCCAACGACTTAGGCATGTCCTGGATTTTTTCGCTGCGAAGCAGCGTACAGAAGTAGTCGTCGGCCAGCAGTCGACGCATGGCGGTTACCATGATCAGTAGACGTTGCTCATTGATGTCTGATTTTTTAATCATGACTCGCTGGCGTCTGACCTCGGTCTGGTAGGCACTGAGGAGCTTTTGAGGCGTCGTGAGATGTTCGGCGGCTAATCGCCGTTGACCGTAGTGTTTTCCCAAGGCCCGGCGTCTATCGATCAAGCGTCTGACTTTAATCAATTGCTCGCCTTTTAAGACACCTGTCTCGTAGGCCTTCACCATGGCCACTTGCACTTCGGTATCACTGGATCTAGCCACCTCGGTTGCGACGGTAATGGGTAACCAGCCCTTCTCGACAGCGGCGATGAGCCGTTCCTCTCCTTGACGTAACAGCACGAGGATGGCGTTGATGTAGGTGGGATCCAGGCTGGTTTTGATGCTGATCTGTTTGGTTGTGTAGCCGCGCTCGGACAGAATTTGAATGGAGTAGAGCAAGTCCTTGTTTGAGTGTTTACGGCGGGCAAGGTTTTCTACCAGGCTGATGAGAAACCGGTCGGCTTCACTGGCACTGACGACTACACACGGTATTTCTCGTTCACCGAGCGCACAAAAGGCTTCGTATCGGCCTTGCCCGCAGACCAATTCGAATGAGCCTTTGCTCTCCTGGTCACTGCTGGGAGTGACCGTAATCGGTCGCTTTAAACCCAAGTTCGAAATGTTCTCGACCAGCTTGGCGAACACCTGTTTATTGCGGGCTCGGGGATTGAGGACGCGGATACGATCCAGGCTCACCATTTGGATCGTAGTGGCTTCCCCGACATGGTGCGGGCTTCGAGGGTGTTGCGGCATATTCATGCGGCTCTCCCAACGACAGTGCGACGAGAAAGTTGCGCGAGTGCTTCGAGGCTGTCGTAGCGATAGATTTCCAAATTGGATGCGTTGGACTCACTCAGACGGATGTTGGGCTGTTGAATATCAAGTGTCGGCAGGATGTAGTAATCGCGGGCGATCTCTTCGCCGGGCTCCATCCGTACGGCGACGGTGATATCCGGTGACAAGCCAAGATCGAAGCGTATTTTCCAGCGAGCGCCCCCTGAGCCTCTGGCCTGGCAGCGGCAAAGGACCAGGGAAATCAACAATTCTTCGTTCACTTGCAGCAGGTCGCTGATAGGGTCAATAGCCACTCTGCCACCGACTTGCTGAATATTTTCCACGGTCCTGGCCAGCAGAAGCGGATGCATCATCCGAAGTTGGTGGTTGGCCGCGACGTAGTCGTAATCGCGTACAGGCGTGTAGCCGATCAGTGAGTACGTACGCAGGAGGCTGCCGAATCGATACTGATAGGCTGTACTGGAGGGACAACTGTCAGATTCATTGATGATCAGGCCAGACAGATAGCCCGCTTTCTCATAGAGCTTTTTGAGTCTCTCCAGCATTTCGGCATCGGGCATGCGATAGCTGCGTGATTGGATGATCTCCCTGGCTGCGGCGAACAGTACCGGGTCGACTAAAGCCGGAAATGCACCGTCTGCCCGAATCCATTGGTCCGGAGGGTTACGCACGTGTTCATCTTTGAGCTTGAAAGATGAGCGGTTCCAGACATTATTTCCTATGTATTTTTCATTGGTCAGCACCTGGTGGACTGCACCCTTGGTCCATGGCCTGGCCAAGTCGCTTTGGAGCCCGCGATTATTTAACTGCTCGGCAATCTCATTTTCGGTGTAGCCCGCCTCAACAAATTGCTCATAGATCCATTGGACCGTCGCGACCTCCTCCAGCGGCCCAGGAATCAGCTTGATACGGTCGGTCTGGATACTCTTGTGTTGACCTAAGACCAGTTCAGCTTTTGGGGCGCCGGATGCATCCACGAGTTGCCGTCTAAGCCCATAGCCTGCCATCCCCCCTTGTCGGTAGCCCATTTGGATCAGACGTGCCTGCCCTGCAAAGACTTTCACCGATAATTCACGGCTGTATTCACCGGCCATCATTCGTTTCAGATTCTTGACGACGTTCGAAAGTGGAGAGCCATCATTCGCAAATTGCTCTGCGCAATAGTGAACTGAAACACCTGCCTGCCGGCACCGTACCTCGAAGCTGGCGGCCAAATCAGGATCTTGGAATCGGCCCCAGCGGCTGACGTCGTATACGAGAATGGTGGAGAAACGGACTTGGCCACCCTCAACGTCGGTGAACAGTTGAATCAAAGCATCACGCCCTTCCAAGCGAAGACCACTTTTACCGGCGTCCGTATAAATTTTGACGATTTCGAGGGAGTGCGCCGCCGCGTAGAGCTTGATTGTGTCGAGCTGGTTTTCAGTCGAGTACTGCTGATGCTCTGTGGACATCCGGACGTAGGCAGCTGCCAAATATGGGTCTTGGCGAGTGTCTTCTGATTGAGCACTTCTACGACTGCGCATACGCAATAGCCCCTGCGTGCATCCACACTGGATGTGCGCCGTTGGGGCGTACCCATTCTGCTGGCTACTCAAGCGAGCGGTGTGTCTTACCAACGATAGAGGATCAAAGGGGGAAAAATGTTTCCTAAAAAGGGCAATACTTTTCCGAACAGACAGGAGTACGCATCGGGGTTGGCCATGGCGTTACGAGGTGAATTGGGCTCGACGCACCAAGCCGTGAAGACGCTGATGAGGTGGACAAATGCAAACGAACGGACTGCCAAGAACTGGTTAAAAGGGACCTGTGGCCCTCGTGGAGAACATTTGGCTCGTCTTATTCAACACTCCGACGCCGTCTTGGCAAGCTTCCTCGAGATGGCCGAGCGCAACAGCGTTGTAATGCGCGCGACGCTTCCATCATTGAGGACGGATTTGATGCGAGCGGTGGATGCCATTGACTGTTGTTTGTCCGTGGCGAGCGGAGCGGAGCCGGATTGAAGTGATACTGTTCTGAACTCTGATGGAGGCCGGCTCATCTAAGTTCTCCGAGCACGTCATTACCCTGAACCTTGAGCACTATTTGGGTATTTCAGTCGTCGTTCCCGATATCGCAGATGAGACCGCTCAAAGAGTATTAGCGTTGCTCAAGCTGACTCAGCAGCCTCCTTTCAGGTAAGCCCGTTTCGACAAAGATCATTAACGCGGGCGGTGTCTGCCATAGGGCTGGATTTACGCAAGGTGAGTTGGCCGGACGCTTAGTGCGCCAGTTAAAGCTGGCGGAGGATAGTCGATGAAAGTTCGATACTGGTAAGAAATGGCGAATCAACCAGACCCCGAGTCATGCATGTTGCACCGTGAGGTGCAGGGTGAAGCGTTGACAGGGGAAACCGATGGGCCAGCCATTGAGCCGCGTAATCAGGAATCCGGGATGCCGATGCTGTTAGATACGCAAAGAAAGCCCAAGGGCCAATGCCCCAAGGAAGTACGGAATCGGCCGAAGCCGCAAAAGTGAAGGGCCAGAAACGGCGAATCCCGCTCTAGGCAGGATTCTCAGCCGTCGATTGCATGCGTTCGACGGGGCAGGACGCTGTTACTTGGCACTGGGCCATCTGACTTTCATCAGAAGCGGGGTGCGATCCGAAGATCCCTGTAACCACCCTGTGATTCACGCCTAGGCGCAGATGAATAGTAGTCAATCCATTATCACTAGGTCAATCATGCTGTCACCTCTTGGATCACCTAGATTCACCCCCGATCATTCCTCTGCCCCCGTTCAGAGCTGGCCCTGACAGCGAATTCATCGGCCAAGCTGGCAGGTGTTGTCATCAGCGCGGAATTGACCCCGTTACCGAAATTCCACTGACCCGGCAACTGGGTCAATTCCGCGTCGGTGGCAACAATAGGTGCCGCCTCAGGCCGATGGGATCTATATAAAAGAAGGGTTTAAAGTTTGGGCTTTGTGAAAGCCCAAAACTCAGGAATAGGCCGGGCCTCTTGGGTCTTAGCGACCCTATTCCGCCACCAAAGGTTTTGGCGGAACCAAGCTCGAAAGCTTGGCGGCATGGGCACTCACCTTTACGGCATCACCGGCATGCGCGCTCCACTGCCGGATTTTACGATCCCTTCCTTTATATGCACAATCCTCGTTGATGAACGGAGGGGCCCGGAGCGCTGCTGGTGAGGGTGATGCATCTATTCTGTGAATCCAGTAGGCTTTTCTCATCTTTTTTGTGAGTCCCAACCGGCGGCCTCACAAAAAAAATGATTTTTCGCCTGTGTTTGCTGGGGCTTCCGAATCATCTATTTTGTGAACCTACACTGTCCCCTGGTTACACCGACGCGCCCGTACACGTCAAAGAGCGAAGCTGTCGATAATCGCCTGCTTGACCAGCAGCACCGCGCCATCCGTCTGCGCATGGGTGCGCCAGCCCAGCTCGATGGGATAGTGCGGCAGGTCGATGGGACAGGGGAGCATCTGGATATCGCATAACCCGGCGATTGCCCGGGCGGCATGGGTGGGCAAGGTCGCCACCGCCGACGAGCCCTTCAGCAGGAAGGGCAAGGCCGCGAAATGCGTGGTGGCGGTGACGACCTTGCGGCTCAAGCCCCTGGCCGCCAGCCCCTCGTCGACGATACCGATAAAACCTCCCGAGGAGATCAGGATGTGCTCGCGGGTCACATAGTCCTGCAGATCGAGGGCGGTCCTGTCCCCCAGGCTGGCGCGATCCACCAGGCAGGCATAACCGCCCTCCCCGAGCAGATGCCGACCCAGCAGCCGATTGGGGATGCCGCCGGCGGTGATGGTCAGATCGAACTGGCGCTCCATCAGGGCATCGACCGCGATCTGGCTGTGGGTCTGGCGAAAAATCAGCCGCAGGTTTTTCGCCCGTTGCGCCACGGTTTCGATCAACTGGCGACCGAGGGCAATTTCAAAGTCGTCGGACAGGCCGATGGTCACCGAGCGCCCTTCATAACCGGCCAGGGACGGCTGGACCAGGGAAAAGCTCTGGCGACATTTGTTCAAGGCATCGGAGATCACCGGCTTGAGCTGGTTGGCGATCAGGGTCGGCGACAAGCCCCGGCCGGTGCGGACAAAGAGCTGATCGCCGTACATCGCGCGCAGGCGGTTCAAGGCGGCGCTGACCGCGGACTGGGTCAGCCCGAGCTGCAACGCCGCGCGACTGGCGCTGCCTTCGTCATGCAGGGCTTCGAAGACCTTGAGCAGGTTGAGATCGGTACTGTTGATATTCATCCGGTTTGTACTGCTTGCCAATGAAGGCAGCCAGATTAATACATCAGCCCCAAGGCGTCGCGACCTGCCTCAGCCGTTCAACCCGGGTTGCCGACCGGTTCAGTCCCCTTCGCCTCCTCCAGCAAGGCCTGGATCAGCCTTTCCTGCTCGGCATAAGCGCCTTCGCCAAAATGGCTGTAGCGCACCTGGCCCTTGGCGTCGATCAGGTAATGCGCCGGCCAGAACTGATTATCGAAGGCGTGCCAGATCCTGTAGTCGCTGTCGACGGCCACCGGGTAGCCGATGCCGAGTCGCCTGACCTGCTGGCGGACATTGGCCGGGATTTTTTCCTCGGCATATTCGGGGGTGTGCACCCCGATCACCACCAGCCCGTCCTTGGCATACTTTTTCGCCCATTGATTCACATAAGGCAGCGTGTGCAGGCAGTTGATGCACTCGTAAGTCCAGAAGTCCACCAGCACCACCTTGCCGCGCAGTGACTCGCGGCTCAGGGGTTCGGAATTGAGCCATTCGACCGCCCCGGCGAGGGACGGCATCGGGCGCTCGCTGGCGGATTGCGCGCTGACCCTGGCAACGATGTAGTCGGTCACCACCGAGACCGTTCGCAGAACCCCTTGCTGGATCTGGCCGCCTGCCGGGGAAGTGCAGCTGATACCCCCGGCAATCAGCACCGCCGCCAATACGGCGGTAGCACCCGCCACGCGTCGCCACCCGGCCATCCGTCAATCCTCGACGATCAGCGTGACATCGACATTGCCGCGAATGGCCCGTGAGTACGGGCACGTCTGGTGGGCGCGATCCACCAGGCTCTGTACCTGCTCGCGGGAGAAACCCGGGATGGCGATACGCAACTCGACCTCAAGGCCATAGTTGCCGGCGGCGTCCTTGCCCAGGCCGACCTTGCTGGTGACCCGGGTGGTGGCCGGCAAGACCCCCTTGTCCTGGGCCGCCGCCAGCTTCATGGCCCCCAGGAAGCAGGCCGAGTGGCCGGCGGCGAACAGTTGCTCGGGGTTGGTCCCGGGGCCGCCGGCACCACCCAACTCGCGGGGCGTGGACAACGGCAGATCCAGCGCGCCATCGGTAGAGAGGGCGCGACCTTCACGGCCGCCGGTCACGGAAGTCTGGCCTGCATAAAAAACGCTTTCGAGGGACATGGGCTGCTCCTGGGTGTTGAGGGAATCGACTGGACGTAGTTAAACGCCAGCCTGTATCGCCTCTGTGTCCCGATTGCCCTCGACGTTAAGCCAGTGTTTCCAGGGGCGGTCCCTACACAGTGCGATACAAACCGCTCCCCTCGGCGTCCCGCCAGGCTTACCACTTATAGGTCGCGCTGGCCTGTAGCGTACGGGTCGCGCCCCAGTAGCAGAGGAAACCGTTGCTGCAATAGGCCAGGTATTCCTTGTTGAACAGGTTGCTGGCATTCAGGGCCAGGCGCCAATGTTCGACGTCGTAGTGCGCCGAAGCATCGAACAAGGTGCGCGCCGGGACCTTCAGCTGGTTGTCGGAACTGCCGTAGCTCGCTCCGAAGTAACGCGCGCCGCCCCCGAAGCCGATCCCCTTGAGGGCCCCGTCATGGAAGGTGTAGTCGGCCCACAACGACGCGCTTTCGCCAGGAATGCCGGTGGGGTGCTCACCCTGGTCGCCGTCGTTGGAATGCACGATGCGCTGGTCCATCCAGGTGTAGAAACCGATCAGGCTGAGGTTGTCGGTCAGTTCGCCATGGGCTTCCAGCTCGAGGCCGCGGGAGCGGATTTCACCTTTCTGGGTCTCGTAGTTCGGGTCCACGTCATCGGTGGTCAGGACGTTCTGCTGGCGCAGGTCGAACACCGCCGCGCTGTAGAGGCTGCGCGACCCGACCGGCTGGTACTTGATACCGACTTCATACTGCTTGCCGGTGGTCGGCACAAAGGTCTTGCCCTCGCGATCCGTGCCGACCTGCGGCTGGAACGACTCGCTGTAGCTGGCATAGGGTGCCAGGCCATTGTCGAAGACATAGCTCAGGCCCGAGCGCCAGGTGAGCTTGCTGTCGCGCTGGCGCGTGTTGCTCAGGTTCGCCCCGGTCAGCTTGGCGTCCTGGTTGTCATAGGTGCTCGCCCAGTCCTGGCGGGCGCCGATCAGCCAGCGCCAGTGGTCGAGGCTGAGCTGATCCTGCACATAGGCGCCGAACTGGCTCTGGGTGGTGTATTGCGAGGTGGTCACCGGCACCGTCGGCAAGGCACTGAAATTCGGGTTGTAGATATTGATCGCGTTCGGGAAATACTGGCCGCCGCGGTTGATCTGCTGCTGCAGGCGCTGGAGGTCGGCGCCCATCAGCACCGAGTGCTTGATCGCCCCCGTGGCGAAATCGGCCTGCAACTGGTTATCCATGGCGAACTGGCCCAGGTGCTCGTCGTTGACGTTGGCCCACAACGGCGCGGTCTGCAGATCGGCATCCAGGGGACCGGTCAGCGAGGTCTGGTAGTAGTCGACATCGTCATGCAGATAGCGGGTGTTCTGGCGGAAGGTCCAGGTGTCGTTGAAGCGGTGGCTGAACTGGTAGCCGAGGGAAAACTGGGTGCGCTTGAAGCGGTCGCGATCCGGGTCGCCCAGGTAGTCGTTCGGGTGCAGGTTGCCGTTGGGATTGCGCAACACGCTGCCGTACACCGGCACCGGGTTGAACAGACCGCCTTGCGGGTCGTATTGATAGTTGGCCAGGACCGTCAGGCGGGTGTCGTCGTCGATCTGCCAGCTCACCGCCGGGGCAATGGCAAAACGTTGCTCCTGGATATGATCGGTCTGGGTATCGGCCATCCGCCCCAGGCCCGTCAGGCGATAGCTGAACTTGCCCTGGTCATCCAGCGGCCCGCCGAAATCGAAGCCGGCCTGGTAACGATCGTCATTGCCGACCCCGACCTGGATCACGTGCAACGGCGTGTCGGTCGGCTGCTTGCTCTGCATGTCCACCAGCCCGCCCGGCCCGCTTTGCCCGTAGAGCACCGAAGCCGGTCCGCGCAGGACATCGACGCGCTCGAGGAACCAGGGGTCGATGCGTGGGTTGGCGAACCAGGTGGTGCGGTTGAGCTTGAGCCCGTCCAGATAGGAATCGGCATCGAACCCACGAATCGACAGCTGATCGAAGCGCAGGTCGTTGTCCTGGGAATACACCCCCGGGGTGTAGCGCAGGGCCTGGTCGAGGGTCTGCGCGGCCTGGTCATCCATCTGCTGGCGGGTCACCACCGAGATCGACTGCGGGGTTTCCAGCAAGGTGGCCGCGGTCTTGGTCCCGACCACGGTCTTGCGCGCCACATAACCCTGCACCGGGCCGTCCGCCGGTTCATCTTCGCTGGCGGTGACCGCCGTGGTGCCCAGGGTCAGCGGCCCCTCGGCGGCCCAGGCCGGGGTATTCAACAGCAGCAGGACCGAGGCCAATCCAGAGAGGCAGAACCCGGACGAAGACAAAGCGAGCGGCATGACTGATTCCTTTGCAGAAGCATTACTTTTGATAATGCGTCTTATTTAATATTGAATCTCATTCGCCAGTCGGTCATTCTTCTGTGCAAAGGGGTCAACTAGTGGCCGTTCAAGCCATTTTTCAGGAAATCCATTGGTAATGGACAATATCTGGCGCAAACGCTTTGCCGCGCAGCACGGTCGTTTCACCGAGCCGCTGCAGGCCAGGGCCTATGACTATGTGCACGGCGCGCGGGAGATCTGGCACAGCCATGAATACGGGCAGCTGGTGCACGCGACCGCCGGGGTTATCCGCGTCCTCACCCGCCTGGGGGCCTGGACCGTCCCGCCTGGCTACGGTTTCTGGATTGCGCCGGGGGTCGATCACGAATTGCATATGGTCGGCGCTGTCGCCATGCGCGCCTTGTATGTCGAGAGTGACCAACTGCCCGCCAGTTGGCTGAGCTGCCGCCTGATCAAGGTCGAGCCGTTGCTGCGCGAACTGATCCTGGTGCTGCTCGAGCCCGAGGCCGATACCGCGCTGGTCACGCCCCTGCTGCTGCAACGCCTGACCCTGGCCCCGCCCACCGAAGGTTGCAGCCTGCCGCTGCCTCGCGACAAACGCCTGCTCAAGGTCTGTGAGTTGCTGCTCGACAACCCGGCCAACCCCGCCACCCTCGAGGACTGGAGCGAACGCATCGGTGCCAGTGTGCGCACCTTGCGCCGACGCTTTCGTGATGAAACCGGCTTGAGCTTCAACCAGTGGCGCCAGCAACTGCGCATTGCCGAAGCGGTGTGTCAGTTGGCCCAGGGCCATCCGCTGGGGCAGATCGCCCGCGAGCTGGGTTACGCCAATGGCAATGCCTTCGGCGCCATGTTCAAGCGGGTACTGGGGGAAGTCCCGAGCCGTTATGTGAAGGGTTAAGTGCACTGCGCCGGCCGTTTGAGCCCAGGTCAGTCCTTTTTGGAATGATCCCTGGACCTTAATTCGTTTGAACCCTCCCCCCACCACCCGCAGAATTCAGCCCAAGTCCAGTCATCCCGATTTTGCGGAGTACCCATCCCATGAGCACCGCTGTCTTCGCCCACCCCGACGAAATCCGCGCGAATTTTTCCCGTGCCATGTCGCAGATGTACAAGACCGAAGTGCCGCTCTACGGCGCGCTGTTGGAGTTGGTCGGACAAATCAATGAGCAGGTGCTGGGCGAGAATGCCCAGGTCGCCGAGAGCCTGCGCCAGACCGGCGAGATCCGTCGCCTGGACATGGAGCGCCACGGCGCCATTCGCGTCGGCACGGCGGCGGAACTGGCGACCCTGGCTCGACTGTTCGCGGTGATGGGCATGGAACCGGTGGGTTATTACGACCTCACCCCGGCCGGCGTGCCGGTGCATTCCACGGCCTTTCGCGCGGTGCATGAAACGGCCTTGCAGGTCAGCCCGTTCCGCGTCTTCACTTCGCTGCTGCGCCTGGAACTGATCGAGGAAGACGGGCTGCGGGAGTTCGCCGAGTGGATCCTCAGCCGGCGGAATATCTTCACCCCACGCACCATCGAGCTGATCGAAAAGGCCGAGATGAATGGCGGCCTCGATAGCGCCGATGCCGCCGAGTTCGTCCAGCAGGCGCTGGAAACCTTCCGCTGGCACAACAGCGCCACGGTGTCCCTGGACGAGTACCGCAAGCTCAATGCCCAGCATCGGCTGATCGCCGACGTGGTGGCGTTCAAGGGCCCGCATATCAACCACCTGACCCCGCGCACCCTGGACATCGATGCGGTGCAGGTGGCCATGCCGGCCAAGGGCATCACCCCCAAGGCGGTGATCGAAGGCCCGCCGCGCCGCGAGTGCCCGATCCTGTTGCGCCAGACCAGCTTCAAGGCGCTGGAGGAGGCCATCACCTTTATCGGCCAGGACGCCAGCGAAACCGGCAGCCACTCGGCGCGTTTCGGCGAAATCGAACAACGCGGCGCAGCGCTGACGCCCAAGGGCCGCCTGCTCTACGACCGCTTGCTGAACGCCGCACGGGAGGAACTCGGTGATTTCCCCAGCGAGGCCAATGCCGCGCGTTATGACCAGATCATGGCGAACGCCTTCAAGGCCTTCCCCGACAACTACAGCGAGATGCGCAGGCAGGGGTTGGCGTACTTCCGTTACTTCCCGACCGAGAAAGGCATCGCCGCGCGCAGCAGCGAGCTGCCGCTGCGGGAGCTGGAAGCGCTGATCGAAGCCGGCCAGGTGAGTTTCGAGCCGCTGGTGTATGAGGACTTTTTGCCGGTCAGTGCGGCCGGGATCTTCCAGTCGAACCTGGGGGATGACGCGCAGGCGCATTACACCGGCAGCTCCAACCGCGAGCAGTTCCACCAGGCACTGGGGCGCGAAACCATCGATGAGTTGCAGCTGTATGCCGCGACGCAGCGGCGTTCGCTGCTGGCGTGTTCGACCCGGCTGAATATCGCGCCGTTGGTCTGATCCATACGTGTGAACGCTACATAACCCTGTAGGAGCCGGCTTGCTGGCGATAGCGATTTTCCAGGCACCGGCGATGTCGGCTACCAGATCGCATCGCCAGCAAGCCGACTCCTACAGGGACCGCGTTCGGGCCGTGGCCCGCTATATCGCCTGCTCGGCCATCAACTCATTCAACGCCACCACCAACGGCGCCCGCACCGACGCCCGTTGCCAGACAATCCCCAGGGTCCGAAACAACCTCGGGCCCGGCACTTCCCAACGGCGCACGCCCTGCGCCTCGTGATTGGCTTCCGGCCGATCCGGCACCAGCGCCACCCCCAGTCCCTCGGCGACGAACTTGACGATGATGTCGATGCCATCCAGCTCGAACTGGGACTTGGGCTTGAGGCCATGCCCCTGCAGATAAGCCTCCACCAACTTGCCGCCGACCACCTTGCGGCTGAAGCGGATAAACGGCTCTTCAACAATGGTCGCCAGCACATCCTCGACCAGCATCGCCGTCGGGGTAATCAGCACCAGCGGCTCCTCCACCAGCGCGATCCACTCGCAGCTCTTGGGCAAGGCGAACAACGGATGCACGATCAACGCCGCATCCAGGTCGCCACTCACGACCTGCTCCATCAACTCCTGGGAGTTGCCGGGCTCGATATAGATTTCGATCTCGGGATAACGCCGACGCCACTCATGCAGCGCCGGCGGCAGCAATTGCATCAAGGCATATTGGGTCGCCCCCAGCCGCAAGGGCCCGACCGGCAGCACGCCGCTGGAGGCACTGGCCCGCAGGTCGCGGGCTTCGCGGACAATCAGCCGCGCCCGCTCGATAATCCGATGGGCCGCCGCGGTCGGTTTCACGGTATGCCCGCTGCGTCTGAGCAAGGCATTGTCGAGCTGTTTTTCCAGGGCCTTGATCTGCTGGGCCACGGTGGTCGGCGCCAGGTCCAGCTGACGCGCCGCCGCGGCGATGGAGCCGCAGTCGATCACCGCCAGGAAGGTTTCGAGAAATAGTGTGTCCATCCACGGATTTTACGTTGTTCAATCGCGCGAACAAGCGCTTTTCAAGGGTCGTGAAAAACCGCAGATTAGCCCTTTGCACACTCAGGAGCGCGACATGACCTCACACCCCCTTCAACTGGCCGATATCGAACAGGCCGCCCTGCGTATCCAGGGGCACGCCGTGGAAACGCCACTGCTGGAATTCCACAGCCTGAATGAACACTGCCAGGGCCGGGTGCTGGTCAAGCCGGAAGTGCTGCAAAGAACCGGCTCGTTCAAGTTCCGCGGCGCCTACAACACCCTGGCCAGCCTCAGTCCCGAGGAACGCGCCCGTGGCGTGCTGGCCTTCTCCTCCGGCAATCACGCCCAGGGCGTGGCCTGCGCGGCCAAGCTGTTGGGTATCCGGGCGACGATCCTGATGCCCAAGGATGCCCCTGCACTGAAGATCCGCCGCACCCGCGAATATGGCGCCCAGGTGGTGCTGTTCGATCGCGAGACCGAAGACCGCGAGGCCATCGCCGCGACGCTGACCGCCGAAAGCGGCGCGGTGCTGGTCAAGCCCTACGACGATCCGCGGGTCATGGCCGGCCAGGGCACCCTCGGACTGGAGATCGCCCGCCAGGCCGAGGCGCTGGGCCTGCGTCCCGACATGGCCCTGGTGCCCTGCGGCGGTGGCGGCCTGATTGCCGGGGTGAGCGTGGCCCTGCACAGTCAGTTTCCCGAGATCGCGCTGTATGCGGTGGAGCCGGAGGGCTTCGATGACACCGGGCGCTCCCTGGTGGCGGGCAGCCGGCAAAGTATCGCGCCGGGCGGCCATTCGATCTGCGATGCGATCCTGACCCCGGCGCCTGGCGAATTGACCTTCGAGATCAATCGCCAGTTGCTGCGCGGCGCGCTGACGGTGACCGATGCCGAGGTCCGCTTCGCCCTGAGATGGGCATTCGAGAACCTCAAGCTGGTGGTCGAACCGGGGGGCGTGGTCGGCCTCGCGGCGTTGCTGGCCGGACGTATCGCGCTGGAGGGCCGTTGCGCAGTGATCGTCTTGTCCGGGGGCAATGCCGACCCGGCACTGTTCGCCAACGCACTGCTGACGAACGATTGAGCGACGCGGTGCAGAAGTGACGCTTCTGCACCCGACGGGATTCGTCAGGCCTTCCCTTCCAGTGCCTGCAAGCGCCGGTACAGCGTGCGTTCGCTCATCCCCAGGGTTTTCGCCAGTTCGCTGCGCGAGCCGTCGAACATCGCCAGGGCGTGGGCCAATTGCTCCAACTCGTTGCGCCCACGCCGCCGCTGTGGTGTCGCCGCCGCCGTTTCACGACGCAGCTCGGCGGGCAGGTCGACCACCCGGATCACTCCATCGTCGGTAAACAGTCGGGCCCGCTCCAGCACATTGCGCAGTTCGCGGATATTGCCCGGCCAGTCATGCAGCCCCAGGGCCTTCATCGCCAGCGGATCGATACGCGGCACCGCCGTCGGGGCCAGGCGTTGCAACAGGCTGTCGATCAGCAACGGCAGGTCGTCGCTGCGTTCGCGCAGGGCCGGCAGGCGAATCGGAAAGGCGCTGATGCGGTAGAACAGGTCCTGGCGAAAACTCCCGGCGCTGACCATGTCCTTGAGCGGCTTGTGGGTCGCGCACACCAGGCGGAAGTCCGAGTGCACGGTGCGCAGGCTGCCCACCGGCCGAAAGCTGCCGGACTCGATCAGGCGCAGCAGCTTGACCTGCATGGCCAGCGGCACCTCGCCGATCTCGTCGAGAAACAACGTGCCGCCATGGGCCGCCTCGGCCAGGCCGATCTTGCGCTGCAAGGCGCCGGTGAAGGCGCCCTTTTCGTAACCGAAGAGTTCGCTCTCCAGCAGGGTTTCGGTCAGGCCGGTGCAGTCGACCACCACCAGCGGCCCGCCGGCCCGTGGACTGCCCTCGTGCAGGGCGCGGGCAAAGAGTTCCTTGCCGGTGCCCGACTCACCTTGCAGCAACACCGGAATCGGCGACGGCGCCGCCCGTTGCAAGGCACTCAAGGCCTCCTTGAACGGTGCCGAGCGCCCCACCAGGCCCTGGTGCTGCGGCTGGGCCGACGCCACGGTGACGGTATTCAAGCGTTCGACATAACCGACCACCTCGCCCTGCTCGTCCAGCAAGGGGCGCAGTTCCACATCGACGTGCTCGGGGCCACGTGGCGTGTGGTGAATATGCAGGACCCGCTCGGGCAAGCGGCTTTCGTGGGCCTTGCGCATGGGGCAGTGTTCGCCGGCCTGGTCGCAGGGCACCGCGAACTGATGGGAGACCCGAAAGCATTTCGCGCCGACATGGGGACGCCCCTCTACCCCGAACTGGCGCTGGTAGGCGGTGTTGGCCGCGACGATGTTGTAGTCGGTGTCGAGGACGATGGTGGGCTGGAGGTCGTGCTCCAGGTAGGACACCAGGGCTCGCATATCGGGTCGGGCAAGGTCGGTGGCAAGGATGGTCATGGCAACTCCCGGGTGGAGGCAGGAGCTTAATGCATGCCCGGGCTTTCTGCCATTCGCTGCCACCGACTGCCAAAATGACTGCCATTTTATCTGGCAGTGCCCTGTAAATCAGAAAACGTCGGCGAACGAGTTGATATAAATCAGTAGTCACGGCCTAAAATCAAAAATCAAGCTTGGCATGCTTATTGAACTCTCTGACAGACAGGACCGGGATATTGAAGACACCGCCTAACCTGTAGGAGCAGGGCTTGCCCGCGAAGCTTTTGGCGTTCTCAAGGACCCCTTCGCGAGCAAGCTCTGCTCCTGCAGGGACCGCGTGAACCCCATACCCGCCGACGACATCCGGAGTACGCAATGACCTTTGGCGACAAGCTAGCCGTAGAAGCCTTTTTCGACCCTGACACCTGGACCATCAGCTACCTGGTGCTGGACACCAGCACCCGCCGCTGCGCGCTGATCGACAGCGTGCTCGACTACGACCCCAAGTCCGGACGGACCCGCACCGCGTCGGCCGACCGCCTGGTCGCCAGGGTCCAGGAACTGGATGCCCGGGTGGAGTGGATCCTGGAAACCCACGTGCACGCCGACCACCTCTCGGCGGCGGCCTACCTGAAGGAACAACTCGGCGCCAAGGTCGCCATCGGCAGTCATATCACCGTGGTCCAGCAGGTGTTCGGCGAACTCTTCCACGCCGGCAGCGACTTCCAGCGCGACGGCAGCCAGTTCGACGTGCTGCTGGGGGACAACGCCGAATTCAGCATCGGCACCCTGAAAGCTCGCGCCCTGCACACCCCGGGACATACCCCGGCGTGCATGAGTTACCTGATCGAATCCGGCGGCGAACTCGTCGCCTTTATCGGCGACACCCTGTTCATGCCCGACTACGGCACCGCCCGCTGCGACTTCCCCGGCGCCGATGCGCGCACCCTCTATCGCTCGATCCGCCAACTGCTGGCGCTGCCACCGCAGACCCGGCTGTTCATGTGCCACGACTACCTGCCGGGCGGCCGCGAACTGCGCTACATGACCACCGTCGCCGAACAGCGCGCGAACAATATCCATATCCATGAGGGCATCGACGAGGACGCTTTCGTCAGTATGCGCGAGGCCCGCGACGCCACCCTCGACATGCCGGTGCTGATGCTGCCGGCGGTGCAGGTGAACATGCGCAGCGGCCAACTGCCCGAGCCGGAAGCCAACGGCGTGCGCTACCTGAAGATCCCGCTCAATGCCCTCTGAACCAGGACCCGACACCATGTCTTCGACTGCCGTTTCCCATCACCAGATCCTGATCGTCGGCGCCGGCGCGGCCGGCATTGCCGTGGCCGCCAGCCTGCTGGCCCGGGCGCCGGACCTGGATATCGCGATCATCGACCCGGCCGACACCCACTATTACCAACCCGGCTGGACCCTGGTCGGCGCCGGGGTGTTTCGTCCCGAGTCGACCGCCCGGCCCATGGCCTCGCTGATTCCCCGTGGCGTACGCTGGATCAAGGCGGCGGTCAGCGCCTTCGGCCCCCACGGCCACGAAGTGGTGCTCACCGACCAGAGCCGGGTCGGCTACGAACAGTTGATCGTCTGCCCCGGCCTGAAACTCGACTGGGCGGCCATCGACGGGCTCGAAGAGACCCTCGGGCGCAATGGCGTGACCTCCAACTATCGCTACGACCTCGCGCCCTACACCTGGAAACTGGTGCAGGAACTCAACGAGGGTGAAGCCCTGTTCAGCCAGCCGCCGATGCCGATCAAATGTGCCGGCGCGCCGCAGAAGGCCCTGTACCTGTCCTGCGATCACTGGCTCAAGAGCGGACAACTGGAGCGAATCAACGCCCGCTTCTTCAACGCCGGCGCCGTGCTGTTCGGCGTGGCCGACTATGTGCCGGCGCTGATGGAATACATCCACAAGTACGCCATTGACCTGCAATTCGGCCACAGCCTGGTGGCGGTCAACGGCCCGGCGAAGCAGGCGACCTTTGCCCGCACCCTGGCCGATGGCACTCGGGAAACCCTGGTCCGCTCGTTCGACATGCTGCATGTGGTGCCGCCGCAAGTGGCCCCGGACTTTATCCGCTCAAGCCCCTTGGCCGATGCCGCCGGTTGGGTCGATGTCGATCCGGCCACCCTGCAACACCGCCAGTTCGCCAATATCCACGGCCTGGGCGACGTGACCAATACCAGCAATGCCAAGACCGCCGCCGCCGCGCGCAAGCAGGCGCCGGTGGTGGCCAACAACGTGCTGGTGGCCCTCGGCCGACTGACCCGGCAGGCCAGCTACGACGGTTATGGTTCGTGCCCGCTGACGGTGGAGCGCGGCAAGATCGTTCTTGCCGAATTCACCTACGGCGGCAAGCTGGCGCCGACCTTCGCGCCCTGGTTGCTCGATGGGCGCAAACCGACGCGGCTGGCCTGGTGGCTGAAGGAGCGGATCCTGCCGCCGCTGTACTGGCGCGGCATGCTCAAGGGCCGTGAATGGCTGGCGCGGCCGACATTGATGGCGGCCAAAACCCAACCATGAACGAACATCTTTTTCTGGGGGCGGGACTGGGTACGCTGATTGGCGCGATCCTGGCCCTGACCGGGGCCGGCGGCGGCATTCTCGCGGTGCCGTTGCTGGTATTCGGGCTGGGTTTGTCGATGGTCGAGGCAGCGCCCATCGGCTTGCTCGCAGTGGGTCTGGCGGCGGGCGTCGGTGCCTTGCTCGGTTTGCGCCAGGGTATCGTGCGTTATCGGGCAGCGGCCTATATCGCCGGAGTCGGCGTGCTGCTGACGCCCCTGGGCTTGTGGCTCGCCCATCATCTGCCCAACGAGCCGCTGGCACTGGGGTTTGCCGTGGTGATGGTCTATGCCTGCGGGCGGATCTTTCTCAAGGCGCGCAAGGAATTGCAGCACGGGCATCCGGCGCCGCGACCGGGCTTCCAGCCGTGCGTGCTGAATCCGTTGCAAGGCCGGTTACGCTGGACCCTGCCCTGCGCCCGGGCGCTGACCGTTACCGGGATGCTCTCGGGATTGCTGTCGGGGCTGCTCGGGGTCGGTGGCGGTTTTGTCATCATTCCGGCGTTGACCCGTTATACCAATCTGGACAGCAAGAGCATCGTCGCCACGTCCCTGGCGGTGATTGCGCTGGTGTCGCTGGGCAGTGTGGTCACGGCCACGTTGTCCGGGGTAATGCACTGGTCGCTGGGCGGACCGTTTGCGGCGGGGGCGGTGCTCGGGTTGGTGCTGGGGCGCCAGGTTGCCGGGCATCTGGCCGGACCCCGATTGCAGCAACTGTTCGCGCTGGTCGGGGTGATCGCGGCGGCGCTGCTGGCAGTGGGGGCACTGGGTCTTTCGTTCTGAGCAGACAACCTCCAGGGTCAACACAAACGGTATTTTTATTCCGCCGGCAACTTGCGGAACCCCACCGCCAAACGGTTCCAGCTGTTGATAGTGTTGATCGCCAGGGTCAAATCGACCATTTCCTTCGGACTGAACTCGGCGCTCAGCAACGCATAATCCTCATCCGGCGCATGGGTCTGGGAAATCTGCGTCAGCGCCTCGGTCCAGGCGATCGCAGCCCGTTCACGCGCGGTGAAGAACGGCGTTTCACGCCAGACCGACAGACAGTGCAAGCGCCGTTCGGTCTCACCCAGCTTGCGCGCATCGGTGGTGTGCATGTCGACGCAAAAGGCACAGCCATTGATCTGCGAAGAACGCAGTTTGACCAGTTCGACCAGCGACGGCTCCAAAGGCAGTTTGCTCACCGCGCTTTCAAGGGCCAGCATGGCTTTGATGGCATCGGGCGAAGCGCTGTAGAAATCGACACGAGGTTGCATGGTGTTGCTCCTGGCAAGTGGGGAATGACGCTAAGGTAAGCCCCGTCGGCCGCAGGACAAATAGCCAATTCCGGCAAAGATCGGGATGCCAATCCCGACGTGTCGAAGCCCCCGCCGGCAGGCTAGACTGCGCCCATCGGCGCGAATCCGCCCCGCCCTCTCCAGCCGAGCCGCGACATGGAATTGCACATCACCCTCAGCGGCAGCCGCGATCTGGCCAAACAGATCACCGAACAACTGCGCGAGGCCATTACCCTGGGCACCCTGGCCGCCGGCACACGCCTGCCGCCGACCCGGCTGCTCGCCGAACAGCTGGGGGTGTCGCGCAAGACCGTCGCCGATGCCTACAGCCACCTCACCTACGACAACCTGCTGGTCGGACGGGTCGGCGCCGGCACCTTCGTCAACCGCCACGTGCCCCACGCCACACAGCCGATCCAGGCCAATGAACTGGCCGGGGCCGCGGTGATCCAGCATTGGCGCGACGCAGCCATGCCGATGCATCACCCGACCCATACCCTGCGCTACGACTACCTCGGCGGAGCCACCGGCAAGCATCAGTTTCCCGAGGAAGAATGGCGCCGCTGCATGCTGTTCGCCTTGCGCCAGGGCGCGCAGTCCCGAGGTTTGTACGGCCAGCCGGAAGGCTTGCCGATGCTCCGTGAAGCCATTGCCCGGCATATCGGTTTCTCCCGTGGCGTGCGCTGCAACAGTGACGACCTGCTGGTGACCAATGGCGCGCAACAGGCCCTCGACCTGGTCGCCCGGGTGCTGGTGGAACCGGGTTGCACGGTGGTGGTGGAAGACCCCGGCTACCCGCCGGCGCGCCTGCTGTTTGCCGCCCAGGGCGCACGGGTGGTGGGGGTTGCGGTGGACGACCAGGGCCTGCGGGTGGACCTGATTCCCGAAGGCACACGACTGATCTATGTCACCCCGGCGCACCAGTTCCCCCTCGGCATGCCCATGAGCCCGGCGCGCCGCCTGGCCCTGCTGGAACGGGCGCGGGAACTCGGGGCGATCATCATCGAGGACGACTGCGAGTTCCGCTACGAAGGCCGTCCCACCGACTGCCTGCAAAGTCTCGACCGCCGGCTTCCATCTGGCGATCCTCGCCAAGGGCCCGCAGGACATCCCGCTGCTGATCGAACTGGCGAAACAGGCCGAAATCGGCCTGTACCCGCTGGCCCCCTTCTACTACACCGCCGCGCCCCGCAACGGCCTGCTGATGGGCTACGGCTGCATCGAGACCCTGGATATCCAGCCATCGCTGGACCGGCTACGGGAACTGCTCAAACAGATGGCCTGAACCGACCGGCCCGGGCTCGCGCCATATATTTTGCCTACGACACAAACCTGTAGGAGCAGGGCTTGTCGGATCGCCGCGAAGGCATCCTGAAGGACACCTCAAACTCCGCGACTGATCACCCCCTCAAGTCCGACTACGCAACCACTGCATAAACCCGCGCTTCTCCGCCGGTTTGGGCACTTCGCGGGTGAAGTTCTGCACCGCGCTCAAGCGTCGGTCGAGCAGGCTTTTCATCGCCTCGCCGATATCGTGCCGGGCTTCCAGGCACGGCTTGAGGTACTCGTTTTCAATGCGATACAGCACGCAGTCGGTCTTGGCGGTGAAGTCCGCCACCACCGCCATGTCGGCCAGCACCCCGGCCTCGCCGATCACCTCGCCCGGCCCCATGCGCCCGGCCTCCAGCGGCACCCCGCCGCGCAACAGCGTCACCGAGACCACACCGGACTCGATGATGAACAGGTGATCGCTGACCTCGCCGCGGGCCATGATCTCGCTGCCGGCACGGAACATCTGCGCCTGCATGTTCTCGCTGAACGTGTCCTTCTCCTCCGAACGCAAGGTGGAGAAAATCGAAGAGCTTTCCAACAACCTTCGCGGCCGCGATAAATTCACCGGCGCGGCACTCTCGCCACTCGACAGCAGGCTCACCCCCGAAGCGCGCAAGTGTCGGAACGCCAGGTCGTAGAGCTGATTGCGCACCTCGCGCTTCTCGCCCATGGACACCACAAAACCGTTGATTTCGTATTCGGCGCCCTCGGCGCTGGAGCTTTTCAACGTCACGCAGGGCGCCGGGGTCGCCAGCAAGGCGCGACAGCCGAGCATCGCGCGCTCCAGGGCATCGATCACCACCTGGGGCCGGGAATGCGGGCTGACCTGGACACTGATGGACAGGCCATGCATATCGCTGGGCCGGCTGAAGTTGACGATCTTGGCCCTGGCCGCCAGGGAGTTGGGCACCACCGCCATGCTGCCCTGGGAGGTCTGCAAGCGCGTGGCACGCCAGTCGATATCGACGACCCGGCCTTCGGTACCGTCGATGGCCACCCAGTCGTCGACCTGATAAGGCTTGGTGGCGTTCAGGACAATCCCGGAAAACACGTCGCTGAGGGTGCTCTGCAAGGCCAGGCCGACAATGATCGCCAGGGCCCCGGACGTCGCCAGCACGCCCTTGACCGGCAGGTCGAGGACATAGGCCGCCGCCGCGACAATGGCGATCAGGAAAATGATCGCCCCGAGCACATCCTGGACCAGCCGTCCGGCATGCCCGACCCGCTGCATCATCACCGTGCCGAGCAGCACCGTCAGGGTCCGCGCGCCGAACAGCCACCAGCCGATCTGCAGGCCGGTGGCCGCCAGGTGCCGGGGAATGTCATCCGGCCAGGGCGCGGTCTGCAACGGGTTCATGCCTTCGTTGAACAGCAGCAGGCTGAACAGCGAGAACACCGTCAAGCGCACCGCCAGTTTCCAGGTATCGCTCTTGCTGCCCATCAGGTGCCACAACACCAGATCGATCACGATCAGCAGAAAAGCGCAGGACAGGGGATGTTCAGACAACAGGTCAAGCATCGAGCCACTCCATGAAAAGAAACCGTCGGCGACGCGAAGATCGCACAGAACGGCTTCATGGAGTTATAGCTTTATATTCGCGGTGGCGGGCGGCCCTCGGCGAACGAGGACCGCCTGGCGTCGTCAGTCGTGCATCTGCCCGAAGCGCCCGGCCTGGAAGTCGGCAAAGGCCTGGTGGATCTCGGCTTCGCTGTTCATCACAAAGGGGCCGTGGCCGACAATCGGCTCGTCGATCGGCTCGCCGCTGAGCAACAGCACCACGGCACCGCTATCGGCGTGCAACGACACTTCGCGACCGGCCCGCTCGAAGATCACCAACTGCCCCGGTTGCGCCAGTTGCTCGCCATTGACCTGCACGCTGCCACGCAGGACCACCAGCACCGTGCTGCGACCTTCATGCAGGTCCAGCGCCAGGGTTTTCCCGCCGTTCAGGCGGATATCCCAGACATCCATCGGCGTGAAGGTCCGCGCCGGCCCGCGCTGGCCATCGAACTCACCGGCGATCAGGCGCAGGCTGCCGGCCTGGTCCTTGAGGGCAATCCTCGGAATATCGCTGTCGAGAATGCCCTGGTAACCGGCCGGAGCCGACTTGTCCCGGGCCGGCAGGTTGACCCACAGCTGGACCATTTCCAGCCGGCCGCCACGTTTGGCGAAGGCTTCGGAATGAAACTCCTCGTGGATGATCCCCGCGGCGGCGGTCATCCATTGCACGTCGCCCGGGCCGATCACGCCGCCGGCACCGGTGGAGTCGCGGTGCTCCACTTCACCGTCATAGACGATGGTCACGGTTTCAAAACCGCGATGGGGATGCTGGCCGACGCCGCGACGCTGGGTGGTCGGGGTGAAATCGGCAGGGCCGGCGTGGTCCAGCATCAGGAACGGGCTGATGTGCTGGCCCAGGTTGTCATAGGAAAACAGCGTGCGCACCGGGAAGCCGTCGCCGACCCAATGGCCCCTGGGGCTGGTGTAGAGACCAAGAATCTTTTTCATGGGTACCTCCATCAATATGGGGCACAGCTTAGATTCAACTGTTTTTTGGCGCTAGACGGTAAAAAACAGCTTCATCGTTCCACCATTGGAACGATCATTCACGGGGTCGGAGGGTGCTGGATTAATTTATATTTCGGACATAATATGGAACAAAATATTACACACGTAATTTTTTGTATTGATCAGGAGCCGCCCATGCAGACCCCGAACCGCGACGTCACGCTCGCCCAATGGATCGCCGAGGAACAGGCCATGCGCGAACGCCTGCAAGGCCCCGGCAGCCTGACCCTGGCCGAGGTCAGCCAACTGACGCCGGCCGAATTCTTCAATGGCATCGGCAACGGCGAACTGCCCTCGCCCCCCATCGGCAGCTTGCTGGACTTTATTCCCATCGAATGGTCCGAGGGCCACTTCGTGTTCCAGGGCACCCCGGACACCCGTCATTACAACCCGCTGGGCAGCGTCCATGGCGGTTATGCCGCGACCCTGCTCGACTCGTGCATGGGCTGCGCCATTCACACCCGCCTGCAAAAGGGCCAGGGCTACACCACCCTGGACCTGCGCATCAGCTATGTACGCGCCCTGACCGGCAGCAGCGGGCCGATCCGTGCCGAGGGCAAGATCGTCCACCTCGGGCGCTCCACTGCCCTGGCCGAAGGGCGGATCTATGACGTCGACGGCCGGCTTTATGCCACCGGTTCCACCACTTGCATGATTCTCCAACCCCGCGGCTGAGCAACCGCCGCGTCCCTTGTTCCCAGCCCCAGGAGTTTCGCCATGACCTCCATCGTGATCGCCGGTTACGCCCGTTCCCCCTTTCATTTCGCGAAAAAAGGCGCGCTGATCGATATCCGTCCCGACGACCTCGCCGCCCAGGTGCTGCGCGGCCTGGTGGACAAGCTCGGCCTCGATCCCGCCGAACTCGAAGACCTGGTCATGGGCTGCGCCTACCCGGAAGCCGAGCAAGGCATGAATATCGCCCGCATCGCCAGTTTCCGCGCCGGTTTCCCCAACAGCCTCGGCGGCGCGACGATCAACCGCTTCTGCGGCTCGTCCATGAGCGCCGTGCACTACGCCGCCGGGCAGATCCTCCTGGGGGCCGGCGACGCCTTCCTCTGCGCCGGGGTGGAATCCATGACCCGGGTGCCCATGGGCGGTTTCAATATCTCGCCGAACCCGACGCTGATGCGCGACCACCCCGAGGTGTACATGCCCATGGGCTACACCGCCGAAGAAGTCGCACGGCGCTACGATATCGGTCGTGCCGAGCAGGAAAGCCTGGCCGTCGAGTCCCATGCCAAGGCCAGCAAGGCTCGCGAGCTGGGGCGCCTGGCAGACGAAATCATTGCCATCCAGACCGAGAACGGCTGGGTCAGGGAGGATGGTTGCATTCGCCCGGGCACCAGCCTGGAAGGTCTGGGCGGGTTGAAACCGGCGTTCGACGGCAGCGTCACCGCCGGCACCGCCTCGCCCCTGACCGACGGTAGCGCCGCCGTGCTGGTGTGCAGCGAAACCTTCGCCCGCGAGCGCGGCTTGTCGATCCTGGCGCGAATCAGGGCAGTCGCGGTGGCCGGCTGCCCGCCGGAAATCATGGGCATGGGCCCGGTCCACGCGACCCGCAAGGTGCTGCAACGAGCCGGTTTGCAGATCGGCGATATCGACCTGGTGGAAATCAACGAAGCCTTTGCCAGCCAGTCCCTGGCCTGCCTGCGGGAACTTGACCTGGATCGCGGCCGGATCAACCTCGACGGCGGCGCCCTGGCCATCGGTCATCCCCTGGGAGCCACCGGCGCGCGCATCACCGGCAAGGCCGCCGCCCTGCTGCAACGCACCGGCGGGCGCTACGCCATTGCCACGCAATGCATCGCTGGCGGCCAGGGCATCGCGACGTTGCTGGAGGCCATCGAGGACTGACCTGACACTCCGCCCATTCGTGCGCATTGGTAAAGAGTCCTTTTCCCCACCCCTACTTTTTCTCAAAGATCGGGATGGGGATACTCCTGCTCATTCCCACTGTCACTTCAGGAGTCACCCATGTCTGTTCCCGCCTTCGGCCTTGGTACCTTCCGCCTGCAAGGCCAGGTTGTCATCGACTCGGTCAGCACTGGCCTCGAGCTGGGCTACCGGGCCGTCGATACCGCGCAGATCTACGAAAACGAGGCCGAGGTCGGCCAGGCCATTGCCGCCAGCGGCATCCCCCGTGACGAGCTGTTCATTACCAGCAAGATCTGGATCGCCAACCTCGGCAAGGACGCCTTGATCCCCAGCCTCAAGGAAAGCCTGCGCAAACTGCAGACCGACTACCTGGACCTGACCCTGATCCACTGGCCATCACCAGAAGACCAGGTACCGGTCGCCGAATTCATGGGCGCGTTGCTGGAGGCCAAGCAACTGGGCCTGACCCGTGAGATCGGCGTGTCCAACTTCACCGTCGAGCTGATGCAGCAGGCGATTGCCGCCGTCGGCGCCGATCAGATCGCCACCCACCAGATCGAATTGCACCCTTACCTGCAGAACCGCAAGGTGGTGGCAGCGGCCCAGGACCAGGGCATCCAGATCACTTCCTACATGACCCTGGCCTATGGGGAAGTGTTGAAGGACCCGGTCATCCGCCAGATCGCCGAGCAGCATCAGGCGACCCCGGCACAGGTGACCCTGGCCTGGGCCATGCAGTTGGGTTATGCGGTGATTCCGTCGTCGACCAGGCGCGAGAACCTGGCGAGCAACCTCAAGGCCCGGGACCTGCGTTTGAGTGATGAAGAGATGGCGAAGATCGCCGGACTCGAACGCGCCCACCGCCTGACCAGCCCGGCGGGCCTGGCGCCGCAGTGGGATTGACGGCAAATCACTAGATCAACTGGTTGCGTTTGGCGAACTCTGCCAGCGCCACCACCGACTTCAGATTGAGCTTGTCGATCAAACGGGTCTTGTAGGTGCTGACCGTCTTGTCGCTGAGCAGCATCAGTTCGCTGATGTCCTTGTTCTTCATCCCCCGGGCGAGGTAGCGCAGGATACTCAGCTCGCGGTTGCTCAGGCTGTCGATCAGCACCGGCTCCGACACGCTGGCGCCTTGCCCTTGGGTGTGCCCTTCCAGGCGCGGAAAGAAGCTCTTGTTGAGCATCACCGCCTGGATCGCCAGGCGCAGCTCGATCAATTCGGCGGTCTTGGAGATATAACCCATGGCCCCGGCCCGCATGCAGCGCTCGGAATAGAACTCCGGCGCCTGTTCGGTGAGCACCACCAGCTTGCTCGGCAGGTGCAGGTCGGTCAGCCGCTTGATCGCTTCCAGGCCATCGAGCCGGGGGATATTGAGGTCCATCACAATCAGGTCCGGCGACAGCTCCCGCGCCAACTGCACCGCATCGACGCCGTTATCGGCCTCGGCGACGACCTTGAACCCCTCCTTTTCCAGCAAGACCTTGATGGCCATGCGAATGAACGGGTGATCGTCAACTATCAGGGCTGTGCGCATTACAAATCCTCAAGAAGTACGCCAGCCACTGCTTGAGACGGGAACGTGCTTGTATCGAAAAAAGACAGGGAAATAGCGAAATACAGTATAGGAAAAATCTCAATTTTTGCTGTGGCTGAAAGATGCAGGTGCGGCCATTCCGGCCCATGGATGTCAGGTTCAGAACATGAGGGCTGAACAAGGTCGGCCACTTTAGCGAGAGGTCTCGGGAGCATCTGTAGGGAAAATCCCAAGATACCCGTCACTTCCAGGAAGCTTGCACGGATCCGGCCGCGGCAGGCAGCGACTGGGCGCTGCCCGCGAGGAGGTTCTCAGTCGGTGGTACTCGGGCTCCAGAACGCCTGCTGGACCATGCTTGAGGTCGACAGCCGCGCCACCAGCGCATCGAGTTCGTCGCCGTCCACCGAGGTGATTGCCAGGGTCGCTTCGATTTCCACTTCTTCGTCGCCGAAAGGCCTTACCTCGACGTCGCTAGCCGGGTAGTTGCTGCGCTCCAGTTCCTTTTCCAGCAACGACAGGACGGTCTTCTGCTGGGCCCGCCGGACAATCAGGTAGAGGATATAAGTGACCTCCGCCGAGACCACGTCCAGCGGCTGGCGGTTGATATAGTTGACGATCGGCCGCAGCAAGGTGTTCGCCGCGAGGACGAACAAGGTCCCCAGCAGGGCTTCGAGGATCAGGTCGGCACCGGCGCAGGCGCCGACCGCCGCCGAGGCCCAGAGGGTCGCGGCGGTGTTCAGGCCACGGACATTGCCCTCCTCGCGCATGATCACCCCGGCGCCGAGAAAACCGATGCCGGAGACCACGTAGGCGACCACCCGCACCGCCCCTTCGGCGCCCCCCAGGCGGTTGGCCATATCGACAAAGATCGCCGCCCCCACCGCCACCAGTACGTTGGTGCGCAAGCCGGCGGTGCGTTGGCGGTACTGGCGTTCAAAACCGATCAGGCCACCGAGGATAAAGGCGGCGCTGAGGCTGACGAAGGTATCGACCAGGGAATCGAGATTGATGTTGTTCAGGGCTTGCATGAAAGCTCTCGTGTCTGCACGGGGTGGCGCAGGCATAGCACATCCAGGCGAACGGAATGATGTCAGCGCGCAGGCCTCAGCTCGCTTCCCACTGACGCATCCGCACGCGGCAGTGCTTCATCGCATTGACGATGTGCTTTTCCACCAGGCTGCGGGAGATTCCCAGGCGTTCGGCGATCTCCGGGTGGGACAGGCCCTCGATCTTGCGCAAGGTGAAGCTGTCGCGACACGGCTCCGGCAGCTCCGCCAGGGCCCGCTGCAACATGTCCAGGCGCAGGCCATGGTCCAGGGAGATTTGCGGCGACGGGCTGAAAAACCGCTCATCGTTGTCGAGCACGTCCAGGGATTCGTTCTGGCGTACGGTATTGCGCCGGTGCTCATCGATCACCAGGTTCATCGCCGTGCGATAGAGGAAGGCTCGCGGCTGCCCTATCGGGGTCTCGCTCGAACGCTCGAGCACCCGCAGGTAGGCATCGTGCACAACGTCTTCGGCCGCCTGGCGATTGCCCAGCCGGGCATTGAGGAAACACACCAGCTCGCGGTAGTAGCTTTCCAACCTGACTCCTGTCCGCACACCCGGCGGGACTGTCCTTGAGCATGATCGGCAGCGTCCGGCTCGGGACCTCATGATAATGGCTGTTTGAAGCAGGCGTAATTTATAATAATTCTCATATAGATTCCAATCCTCCATTAGCCACCCGACGCAAATACCTCGAAAAGTCCACGGTCCGGACTTAAATTCGCGCGCCGACCTCTCGTCTATCTTGCAGCTCCCGTGTTTGTCGCCCGGCGACAACGAGCGCCGCGGCGCCCCCCTGTGCCCGCCGCGTCGTCACGGATCGACTTTCCATCGGCTGGAACCCTGCATGAACCGTCCCCGACGCACCCGCCGCGCCCTGCTTGTCACGCTTTGCCTGATCCCCGTCGTCGCCCTGGCCGCCTGGCAGATCCTGCCACCGGGGCTTGATCGCTTCGCCACGGTCACGGTCACCCGCGGCGACATCGAAAGCAGCGTCACCGCCCTCGGCACCCTGCATCCGCGTCGTTACGTCGACGTCGGGGCCCAGGCCTCCGGGCAGATCCACAAGATCCACGTCGAAATCGGCGACCAGGTCAAGGAAGGCCAGTTGCTGGTGGAGATCGATCCGTCCACCCAGCAGGCCAAGCTCGATGCCGGGCGCTACTCGATTGAAAACCTCAAGGCCCAGTTGCAGGAACAACGCGCGCTCCACGACCTGGCGCGGCAGAAGTACCAGCGCCAGCAGCAACTCAGCGCCGGCGGTGCCACCCGCAGCGAGGATGTGCAGGCGGCCGAGGCCGAGCTGCGCACCACCCAGGCGCGTATCGACATGTTCCGCGCGCAGATTCTCCAGGCCCAGGCCAGCCTGCGCAGCGACGAAGCGGAGCTGGGCTATACGCGCATCTATGCACCCATGAGCGGTACCGTGGTCGCCCTCGATGCCCGTGAAGGCCAGACCCTCAACGCCCAGCAACAGACGCCGCTGATCCTGCGCATCGCCCGGCTGTCACCGATGACGGTCTGGGCGGAAGTCTCGGAAGCCGATATCGGCCACGTCAAAGCCGGCATGCACGCCTATTTCACCACCTTGAGCGGTGGCAGCCGGCGCTGGACCAGCACGGTCCGGCAGATTCTCCCGGTACCGCCCAAGCCCCTGGAAGCCGGGAGCCAGAGCAGCGGCAGTGCCAGCAGCAGTAGCAAAAGCGGCAGCTCGCGGGTGGTGCTCTATACCGTGCTGCTGGATGTCGACAACGCCGACCAGGCGCTGATGGCGGACATGACCACCCAGGTGTTCTTCGTCGCCGGCCAGGCGCAGAACGTCCTCACCGCGCCGATCGCCGCCCTGCAAGGCGACTCGCGGGCACAGTTGCAGACCGCCCGGGTGGTCAGCAGCAACGGCGAGATCCAGACACGTCAGGTACGCACCGGCATGAGTGACCGGCTACGGGTGCAGATCCTCGACGGGCTGGCCGAGGGCGACCATCTGCTGATCGGTCCCGCGACCGGCAGTGGAGGTTGAATGCAAACGCCACTGATCGACCTGCAGGACATCCGCAAGGCCTACGGCGGCGGCGACAGTCCCGAAGTGCAGGTGCTGCGCGGTATCGACCTGAGGATCCATGCCGGCGAATTCGTCGCCATCGTCGGTGCCTCCGGCTCGGGTAAATCGACCCTGATGAATATCCTCGGCTGCCTCGACCGGCCGACCTCCGGGCGCTACCTGTTCGCCGGTGAAAACGTCGCCGAACTCGACAGCGATGCCCTCGCCTGGCTACGCCGAGAGGCCTTCGGCTTCGTGTTCCAGGGCTATCACCTGATTCCTTCCGGCTCGGCCCGGGAAAACGTCGAAATGCCGGCGATCTACGCCGGCACCCCGGCCGCCGAGCGCCAGGCCCGCGCCAGCGCCCTGCTCGATCGCCTGGGCCTGGCCACTCGCAGCGGCAACCGCCCGCACCAGTTGTCCGGCGGCCAGCAACAACGGGTATCGATTGCCCGGGCACTGATGAACGGCGGCCATATCATTCTCGCCGACGAACCCACCGGCGCCCTCGACAGCCACAGCGGCGCCGAAGTCATGGCCCTGCTCGACGAACTGGCCAGCCAGGGCCATGTGATCATCCTTATCACCCACGACCGTGAAGTCGCCGCCCGGGCCAAACGGGTCATCGAAATCCGCGACGGCCTGATCATCAGCGACAGTGCCCGCGACACCCCCGGGCTGCAACGCGGCAACGACCCCGTCGCCCTCCAGGCGATCGACCTGCGGCAACGCCTGAGTGACGGCAGCGCCTACCGCGGCGCCTGGAAAAGCGAGCTGGTGGACGCTGTGCAGGCGGCCTGGCGGGTGATGTGGATCAACCGCTTTCGTACCGCCCTGACCTTGCTTGGCATCGTCATCGGGGTCGCCTCGGTGGTGGTGATGCTCGCGGTCGGCGAAGGCAGCAAGCGCCAGGTGATCGCACAGATGGGCGCCTTCGGCTCGAACATTATCTACCTGAGCGGCGCGCCGGCCGCGCCGCGGGCTCCGCTGGGGATCATCAGCCTCGATGACGTGGCGGCGCTGGCGGAGCTGCCCCAGGTGAAAATGATCATGCCGGTCAACGGTGCCGACGCCGTGGTGCGCTTCGGCAACCTCGACCACACCGCCTATGTCGGCGGCAACGACACGCAGTTTCCGGCGATCTTCAACTGGCCGGTGGTCGAGGGCAGTTACTTCACCCAGGCCGATGCCGACGCCGGGGCCGCCGTGGCGGTGATCGGCCACAAGATTCGCGACAAACTGCTCAAGGACGTGGCCGACCCCATCGGCCAGTACGTCCTGATCGAAAACGTGCCCTTCCAGGTGGTCGGCGTGCTCCAGGAAAAAGGCGCCACCTCCGGCGAGACCGACAGCGACGACCGCGTGGCGATCCCCTACTCGGCCGCCAGTGTCCGGCTGTTCGGTACGCACAATCCGGAATATGTCGCCATCGCCACCAGCGACGGGCGCAATGTCCGCGACGCCGAGAAGGCCATCGACCAGGTGATGCTGCGCATGCACGACGGCCGCCGGGACTTTCGCCTGACCAACAACGCCGCGATGATCCAGGCCGAGGCCCGCACCCAGAACACCCTGTCGCTGATGCTCGGCTCGATTGCCGCCATCTCCCTGCTGGTGGGGGGCATCGGCGTGATGAACATCATGCTCATGACCGTGCGCGAACGCACCCGGGAAATCGGCATCCGCATGGCCACCGGGGCCCGCCAGCGCGACATCCTGCGCCAGTTTCTCACCGAGGCGGTGATGCTTTCGGTGGTCGGCGGCCTGACCGGCGTGGTCCTGGCCCTGGCGGTCGGCGGCGTCCTGCTGCTGGCCAAGGTCGCCGTCGCGTTTTCCCTGAGCGCCGTGATCGGCGCCTTTGCCTGCGCGCTGGTCACCGGCGTTCTCTTCGGCTTCATGCCGGCCCGCAAAGCTGCCCGGCTCGACCCGGTCACAGCGCTTACCAGTGAATGATCGAATCCATGAAACCGCGCTTTTCCCTGTTGACGATTTGCCTGCTGCTCAATGCCTGCGGCGGGCCCGCACCGCGTTCCGACAACGCAACGCCAGCGCCGGCCCACTGGCAGTTCGAAACACAATACAGCGCCCAACAGACCAGCGTCCTCTGGTGGCAACGCTTTGGCAGTGCGGAGCTGGATCGATTGATCGAACAGGCCCGCGTCGACAGCCATGACCTCGCCGCCGCCCTCGCCCGGGTGCGCCAGGCCCGGGCCACGGCGGTGATCGCCGGCGCCCCGCTGCTGCCGCAAGTGACCCTGGGCCTGAATGGCAGTCGCAGCCAGTTGCTGAACAACCGGGACAACGCCGACAGTGACAACGACAGCAAAAGTTATGGCGCCAACCTCAGCGCCAGCTACGAGGTGGACTTCTGGGGTGGCGTGGCCGCCGCCCGCGACAGCGCCGTGCAGAGCCTGCGGGCCAGTGAATATGACCGGGCGACGGTGGAACTGACGCTGCTCGGCGGCGTTGCCGACCAATATGCCCGCACCCTGTCCGCCCGCGAGCAGGAAGCCATCGCCGGCCTGAACCTGAGCAACGCCCGGCGGGTATTGGCGCTGGTCCAGACCCGCTATGACTCGGGCTCGGCCACGGCGCTGGAACTGGCCCAGCAAAAGAGCCTGGTGGCCAGCCAGGAACGACAATTGCCGCTGGTGCGCCAGCAGGCCGGGGAGTCGCTGATTACCCTCGCGGCATTGCTCGGCCAGCCGGTCCAGAGCTTGCGCATCGGTGCCCAGCCGTTCAGCAGCCTGAGCTGGCCGTCGATTGATGCCGGCGTGCCGAGTGAACTGCTGCGCCGACGTCCGGACATTGCCCGGGCCGAAGCGCAACTGGCGGCGGCGCAGGCGGATGTCGAGGTGGCGCGAGCGGCCTTGTTGCCGAAGCTGACCCTGGGTGTCGGCCTCGGCTCGGAATCCACCCAGGCCGCCGATGCCCTGCGCACCCCCTTCTACACCCTGAGTGCCGGCCTGCTCGCACCGGTCTTCAACAACGGCCGCCTGCGGGCCGAGCGCGACCGGGCCACGGCGCGCCAGGAAGAGTTGCTGGAAAGCTATCGGGGCGCGATCGTCAACGGTTTCGCCGATGTCGAGAAGGCCCTTAACAGTATCAGCGGCCTTGATCAGCAACGACGTTGGCAGGATGAAGAGCTGAAGCAGGCGCAACGGGCCTTCGAGATTGCCCAGAGCCGTTATCAGGCCGGGGCGGAGGATCTGCTCACGGTGCTGGAAACCCAGCGCACGCTGTATGCGGCCCAGGACCAGAATGTGCAACTGCGGCTGTCGCGGGTACAGGCCAGTATTGCGCTGTACAAGGCCCTTGGTGGCGGCTGGCAGGCACAGTGACGGCCTGGCAAACCGTTTGACAACGGTGAGCCGGCTATCGCCATCGCCAGCAAGCCGGCTCCTACAGGTCCGTATTTCAACATAAATGATCGCCCGGCCCTTGTAGGAGCCGGCTTGCTGGCGATGGCGTCATTCAATCCACCATCACCTTCAAAGACACACCTACAGCAACCGATCCTTGATCGACAGATGCCGCGCATACCACGGCCGACGCGGTACCCGGCGCAACAAACTGGCCAGGTCCTTCTCGGGGGTAAAGGTAATCCGCAAGGCCAGCTTCATGGTCTCCGGGTCCATCTCCACCGTCTTGCCCATGTTCAATCCCGGCGTGGTGCTGCAACCATGGGTGGTCGGCCCGAGCCAGGGATCGTCCACTTCCACCCAACGCCCCGGGGCAAACCAGGGCACGCCATTGACCTCCAGGCGCGTGACCGCCCCCGGGTGAAAACGCTCGTGCGCGCGGAACCAGTCCTCCAGCCGATCATCGATCCAGCCATGGAACATCCAGAACACCGGGTTCACATGGGAGGAAAACGGGTCGCCGAGAAAGTCGTTCTGTGGCGTAAACCAGCGTGGGGCAAAGTCGGTGAACTCCCGCGCCATGGGCACCGGCGCACCGTTGGAAGGATCGCGCGCCACCGAAGCCCAGCGCATATGCAACCAGTCATGCAGCCCCAACTCGACCTCGGAACCGAACTGGCCCAGGGTCAGGCGGGACAGATAACGCGGATCGCTGTAGCGCGATTCCCAGGCCTGGAAGTTGCTGTGCCAGGTCTCGGCACTCTTGATATCGCTGACCCATTGGCTGTAGTCGTCGTCACTGCTGGCCAGCCAGGTCGGCGGCACGGCGCAGCCATCCTGGTTATCGAAATAACGGGCAAAGCCCTGGCGATCACGTTCCAGCTCCGGCTGCGGCAACGGGAACCGGCGCCAGGACGGCAAGGGCTGCATCGAGCGGGCCATTTGCAACATATGCCGGTGCATGAAGAAAAAGTCGATGCCCGAACCGTTGCGATCCTTGCGCGGCCCACGGGCATCACGCTCCTTGTCCCGGGGGCCGGGCTGCCAGCCGATACCGCGCAAACCGTTGCGCTTGTCTTCGGAGAGGGTGTGCCATTTGTCCCGGGAGGCATGCCAGAGCTGGTGGAACAAACGATGCTCGGGCGACACCAACCTGGCCAGCAGGGAGGCGTCCAGGCCGATACGCTCACGGGCCTCGGGAAACACCTGCTTGACCGCGACAAAGCGGTTATCCAGTTGCGCCAGGGCCAGCGGCCGGTCCAGGCGCTCGACATGACCGCTCAAGGTGCCACTGCCGGCGTTGCCGAAGGTGTCCCAGACTTCGTCCAGGACCAGACTCAATTCATACAGCGGCATCCCGGCGTCGCCCTGGCTCAGACGCCAGAACAAACGGGCACCGTCGCTCGCGGCAAGATCGCCGACCAGCCGCCAACGGGGTTCGGCATCGGCCCGCAGTGCCTGGGCGGTATCAATGAAACCGCGCAGGCCACGCCCCCGTGGGGCGATATCGATGAACAGTTCCAGGCCGTCCAGCGGCAGGCCTTCCAGGCCCGCGTCGCGCCCTTCAAAACGCAGGCTCCAGATCCCGCGCAGGTTGTTGGCCAGGCGCTGGCCGGCCGTGTCGAGCAGATCGACCGTGGCCTCGCCCGGCGTGACGGGCTCCTTGTCCCGGGTCAGTTCGCGGTGCGCGTAATAAGCCGCGGGAACAGCCACGCCCGTGAGCGCCAGGCCCGCCATGAAGCCTCGTCGAGAAATCGTCATCGCCCTACCTGTGTCAGCCCTGAAGCAGGCTTTATCCAAGCTAGAACGTTGCACTGCGTAGGAAATTTAGCCGGGCGCGGCGCCTAAATTAGAACGTACGCCATCCGTTCTTCCCAGATAGCAACATCGGCAAACCACAATGAGATGGCAATGATAAAACCGCGTTCGAAAAAGGCTCTCTACATCGGCCTGCCGCTGGCCCTGGGGCTCTGCGCCGCCGCAGCCTGGCTGACCTGGGACCTGTGGCCCAACCCCGGTTACTCGCTGAAGATCATGAAGCAGGCCGACGAGCTTCAGGACCGGATCATCAGCTTCGACAGCCATATCACCGTGCCCCTGACCTTCGGCACCGAAGGCCGCGAAGCCGACAAGGATGGCAGCGGCCAGTTCGACCTGGCCAAGACCGGCCGCGGACGGCTTTCCGCCGCCGCGCTGACGGTGTTCGGCTGGCCGGAAATCTGGAACGGGCCGAACGCCCCGCACCGCCCCACCGCCGGCTTTGTCGAGGAAGCACGCAAACAGCAGGAAGTGCGCTACCAGATCATCAGCGGCCTGGCCCGTGATTTCCCCAACCGCGTCGGCATCGCCTACAGCCCCGACGATATGCGCCGCCTGCATGGCGAAGGCAAGTTCGCGATCTTCATCAGCATGCTCAACGCCTACCCCCTGGGCCACGACCTCGATCGCCTGGACCTGTGGGCCGCGCGCGGCATGCGCATGTTCGGCTTCAGCTACGTGGGCAACAACGACTGGGCCGACTCCTCGCGCCCGTTACCGTTCCTCAACGACACGCCGGATGCCCTCGACGGCCTCTCCGAGATCGGCAAGCAGGCCGTGCACCGCCTCAACGACCTGGGGGTGATCATCGACGTCTCGCAGATGTCGACCAAGGCCCTGGAGCAGGTCAGCCAGCTGAGCCGCACGCCGATGGTCGCCTCGCACTCGGCGCCCCGCGCCCTGGTGGATATCCCGCGCAACCTCAGCGACAAGGAAATGCAGCTGATCAAGAACAGCGGCGGCGTGGTCCAGATCGTCGCGTTCCCGGCCTATCTGCGGCCGTTGAGCCAGCACACCCAGGACAAGCTCAACACCCTGCGCAAACGTTTCGACCTGCCGCCGCTGCCCAACCTGGCCATGGCCCTGATGCCCGGCGACCCGATCATCACCGTCTGGCCGGAACAACGCTTCGGCCAATACGCCAGCGCCCTCTACGGGATTCTCGACGAGGAGCCCAAGGCCGACCTCAAGGACTTCGGCAACGCCATCGACTATGCGGTGAAGAAGATCGGCATCGATCACGTCGGCATCAGTTCCGACTTCAACGACGGCGGCGGCATCGACGGTTTCAAGGATGTCAGCGAGGCGCGCAACGTCACCGCCGAACTGCTTGAGCGTGGCTACTCCGAAGCCGATATCGCCAAGCTCTGGGGCGGCAACTTCCTGCGGGTCTGGGACCAGGTGCAGAAAGCCGCCCGCCCCGGCACCCCGCCACCCACCGCCACGCTCTCGCGCCAGTGAATTGCCCATGACCGATCGCAGAACCTTCCTCAAGCAGGCCGGCGTACTTGCCGCCGGCCTGCCCCTGGGTGCCATCCTGGACGCCCTGGCCGCCAGCCCGGTCACGACTCCCGCCACGGCCGCGAACCCGGCGTTGTCCACGGACAAGTGGACCGGGTTGCGCCAGTTGTTCGACCAGGACCCCGACTACCTGCACTTCTCCAACTTCCTGGTGACCTCTCACCCCAGGCCCGTGCGTGAAGCCATCGAGCAGCACCGCGCCGCCATCGACCGCAACCCGGGCCTGGCCATGGACTGGGACCTGGAGGAAACCTGGAAACGCGAAGCCCAGGTCCGCCTGTGGGCCGGGCGCTACCTCAAGGCCGAGCCCGGGCAGATCGCCCTGACCGGCAGCACCACCGAGGGCCTGGCGATGATCTACGGCGGCATCCATGTGCGCCCCGACCAGGAAATCCTCACCACCGAACACGAACATTATTCGACCCGCAATCTCTTGCGCCTGCGCAGCGAGCGCGAAGGCACCCGGGTGCGCAAGATCAGCCTGTTCAAGGACCCGGCGCTGGTTTCCGCCGACGAGGTGATCGGCAATATCGACCGGGCGATCAAACCCGAAACCCGGGTGCTCGGCATGACCTGGGTGCAATCGGGCAGCGGGGTGAAACTGCCGATCGGCCAGATCGGCCAGTTGGTCGCCGAACACAATCAACAGCGCGACGACAAGGACCGGATCCTCTATGTCGTCGACGGCGTGCATGGCTTTGGCGTGGACAACCTCGATTTCCCGGACATGCACTGCGACTTCTTTATCGCCGGCACCCACAAGTGGATGTTCGGCCCCCGCGGCACCGGCATCGTCTGCGCCCGTTCGCAACAGGTCAGGGACGTCAGCCCGCTGCTGCCGACCTTTTCCGAAGACACCAACTTCGCCACCTCCATGAGCCCCGGCGGCTACCACGCCTTCGAGCATCGCTGGGCGCTGGACAAGGCCTTCGAACTGCACCTGCAACTGGGCAAGGCCGAGGTCCAGGCGCGTATCCAGCAGTTGAACAGCCTGATCAAGCAACGCCTGCGGGCCGACCCACGGATCGAACTGGTCACGCCGATCAACCCCGAACTGTCCGCCGGCTTCAGCTTCTTCCGGGTCAAGGGCCAGGACAGCGACAAGGTCGCCGCCTACCTGATGCGCAACAAGGTGGTGGTCGATGCGGTGGATCGCGATGTCGGTCCGGTGGTACGGACAGCGCCGGGCCTGCTCAACAACGAAGCCGAGATCGACCGTTTCATGGCCCTGCTGGGTAAACAGTTGTGACCGCCAACGCTTTCTGATTTCCATTCCTTGCCTGCGAGAAACTTCATGAAATTCCACCTGTTTGCTTCCCGGTCTCGCGTCGGCCTCTGGCCCGCCCTGATCCTCAGCGCCCTGCTCGGCGCCTGGCTGCCCGGCGTCGCCCTGGCCGCTTCGCCGCCGCTGCCGGGCAAGGTGTTCAAGGACTGCAAGGATTGCCCGGAAATGGTCGTGCTGCCCGCCGGCACCTTCACCATGGGCACCCCCGAGGACGAAGTCGGACGCGAAGCGGATGAAGGTCCGATGCACCCGGTGACCTTCAAGAAGGCCTTCGCCGTCAGCCGCTTCCAGGTGCTCAGCGGTGAGTGGAAGGCCTACATCCATGACACCGGCTACAAGATGCCGGACGGCGATACCCGTCCCGGACGCGAATGCCTGGCCGGCCAGCCGCGCTACCCCCAGGGTGACCGGCAACCGGCGGTGTGCATGGACGCCCACGAGGCCCAGGCCTATGCCGACTGGCTGTCGAAAAAGACCGGGAAAAAATATCACCTGCTCAGCGAGTCGCAACGCGAATACGCCGTGCGTGGCGGCACCAGCGGGCCGTTCCCCTTCCCGTTCGACAAGGACAAGGGCTACAGCATCGCCGAACACGCCAACACCTACGGCCCGGCCGACGGCTTCAGCTACACCTCGCCGGGCGGCAGCTTCCCGCCGAACGCCTATGGCGTGTATGACGGCCACGGCAATGTCTACGAATGGACCGCCGATTGCTATGTCGACAGCTATGTCGGCGCACCCGCCGACGGCAGCCCGCGCCTGGACAGCAAGGAATGCGAGGACCGCCGGGTGATTCGCGGCAATGACTGGACCGAAGCCCCGGTGTTCTCACGTTCGGGCAATCGCAATGAACGCAGCGCCATCACCCGTGGCGACTGGCTGGGCTTGCGGGTCGCCCGCGAGCTCTAAATCCCGACCCCATCGACTCGTCTACAGAGTTCAAGGCGCCTTCCGGGGCGCCCGCTTCTACAGCCCCTTCACGAGTAGCCCCCATGCCTGTCCCAGCCCCAAGTCTCGCCCGGGAAACCTTCAGGATCCTCAAGCCGTTCTGGCTGCTGGTCGTACTTTCGGCCGTATTGGGGATCGTCAGCGGCCTCAGCGTCACCGGCCTGCTGGCCACCGTCAACAACGCCATGAACGCCGCCGCCGGGCCCGACAGCCACACCGCCCTGCTGTTCGGCGGCCTGTGCCTGCTGACCCTGGCCTGCTCCACCGTGTCCAACCTACTGACCAACTATGTCGGTCAACAGGTGGTTGCACGCCTGCGCCGCGAACTGGCCGCCCAGGTGCTGGTGGCACCCATCGAGCAACTCGAACGCTACCGCGCCCACCGCCTGATTCCGGTACTGCTCGGCGACGTCAGCACCCTGAGTACCTTCGCCCTCTCGGTGGCGCCGATGGTGATCGCCTTTACCGTGACCCTGGGCTGCCTGTCCTACCTGGCGATGCTCTCCTGGCAGATCCTGCTGCTGACCGTGGTCACCGTGGTCATCGGCTCCGGCGCCCAATGGCTGGCCCACCGCTACGGCATGCGCAGCATCCTCAGCGCCCGCGACGGCGAAGACGAATTGCAGAAGCACTACCAGGCAATCTCGGCCGGGGCCAAGGAACTGCGAATCCAGCGCAAGCGTCGCCAGCACATGCACGACGAACAGATCCACGGCACCACCGAACGGATCTGCCGCGCCAACATCCGTGCGGCGAATATCTTCGTCAGCGCGGAGACTTTCGGCTCGATGCTGTTTTTCGCCGTGATCGGTATCGCCATCACCTTCCAGGCCCTCTGGCCCGGCACCGACCGCACCGTGCTCGGTGGTTTCGTGCTGGTCATGCTGTACATGAAAGGCCCGCTGGAACGCCTGATCAACACCCTGCCGATCATCAGCCGCGCGGAAATCGCCTTGCGCCGGATCGCCGAACTGTCCTGGCAATTCTCCTCGCCGGAACCGCACCTGCTGATCCAGGACCGCCAGGCCGTCCCGGCGCCGCTGCAAAGTATCGAGCTGCACCAACTGCGTTATGACTACCCGCAGGTCGAAGGCAGCCAGGCCTTCCACCTGGGGCCGGTGAACCTGACCATCAAGCAGGGCGAGATCCTCTTTATCGTCGGCGAGAACGGCTGCGGCAAGACCACCCTGATCAAGCTGCTGCTGGGGCTCTACAGCCCGCAACAGGGCGAAGTGCGCCTCAACGGCAAGGCAGTGACCGCCGAGGGCCTGGATGATTACCGGCAGTTGTTCACCACCATCTTCGCCGACTACTACCTGTTCGACGAAGTGCTCCAGGGCGACGACCTGCTGCCCCCGGAATCGATCAAGTACCTGGAGCGCCTGGACATCGCCCACAAGGTCAGCATCCGCGACGGCCGCTTCACCACCACCGACCTGTCCACCGGCCAGCGCAAGCGCCTGGCGCTGATCAATGCCTGGCTGGACCAGCGCCCGGTGCTGGTGTTCGACGAATGGGCCGCCGACCAGGACCCGGCCTTCCGCCGGGTGTTCTACACCGAACTGCTGCCCGAGCTGCGCCAGCAGGGCAAGACGATCATCGTGATTTCCCACGACGACCGTTATTTCCCGGTGGCCGACCAGTTGGTGCGGATGCAGGCCGGACAGATCAAGGTCGAGCGCCGCGAAGAACAGCACGCCTTCGCTGAAAACGCCTTCTCGTAACACCAACATCCCGTGTAGGAGCCGGCTTGCCGGCGATGGCGACCTTGAGAGCGATGTAAGGCTTGAGGGCCAATCGCCGGCAAGCCGGCTCCTACACATAGAGACCGCAGCATCCTCCCGTCGCAACTTTTTTCACTTTTCTTTTCCGTCTTTGTCGACCTCATACGTCTTTATTTCAAATGCAAAAAATTCTCACTCGCTTCCCCAGCAATTTTGATAAGAGCAGACACAATGCCAAAACAACACCGACTCACGCCCCTGAGCAAAGCGTTGCTGGTTCGCCAGCTGTTCTGCTCGCCACCGTCGCTGGCCGTCATGGGGATGGCGCTGGCACTGCCTCTGGCGGCACAGGTCCAGGCCCAGGAGTTTGAATTCAACATCGGCGCCCAGCCGTTGGGCGCCGCCCTGCAGGAACTGGGTCGCCAGGGCAATATCCAGATTCTGTACAACCCGGAGCGGGTCCAGGGCCTTCACGGTGCACCGGTCAAAGGCGTGTTCACCCCCGGCCAGGCCGCCAGTGAGTTGCTGAAAAACACCGGCGTCGACTACAACCTGCAGGGCGACACCCTGACCCTGAGCGACACGGCCGCCGCCAAGGGCGCGGGCCTGACCCTGGCTGCCACCAACGTCAGCGGCCAGGCCCTGGGTACCAATACCGACGGCACCGGTTCCTACACCACCGGCGCGGTGACCATCGGCAAGACGGCCCAGAGCCTGCGTGAAACCCCGCAGTCGGTCACCGTGATCACCCGCCAGCAGATGGACGACAAGAACCTCACCTCCCTCGACCAGGTGATGGACCAGGCCACCGGCATCACCTTGTCGAGTCGCAACTTCGGCGACAACCAGTACAACTCCCGCGGCTTCGAGCTGGGTGCCGACTCCTACATGATCGATGGTGTCCCCGGCCTGAGCTACAGCCCTACCGGCTGGATCACTCCGGACACCGCGGTGTTCGACCGCGTGGAAATCCTCCGTGGCGCCGCCGGCCTGCTGGTGGGCAACGGCAACCCCGGCGGCGCGGTGAACCTGGTGCGCAAACGGCCGAGCGCCGACCCGCACTACTCCATCACCACCCGCATCGGCTCCAACGACTTCTACCGCACGGACCTCGACGCCACCGGTCGCCTCAACGACTCGGGTTCGGTGCGCGGGCGCATGGTGGTCGCCTACGAAGACCGGCACTACTTCTATGACGCCGCCAGCAGTCGCAAACCGGTGTTCTATGGCATCGTCGAAGCCGACCTGAACGATGACAACACCCTGTCCGTGGGCCTGCGCAACCAGACCAGCGTGACCAACGGTTACTCGATCTTCGGTTTGCCGCGCTACAGCAATGGCCAGGCCCTGGGGATCTCCCGCGCCACCTCGCTGGCGCAGAACTGGAACCGCCATGAAAACCAGCAGACCGAAGTCTTCGCCGAGCTGGAACACCGCTTCAACGAAGACTGGAAGAGCAAGACCTCGGTGACCCGCAGCCAGGGCTCCTTCGATCAACAGGCGGCGTTGCCACGCGGTAGTATCAATCCGGTCACAGGCACCGGATCAAATCTGATCGACGCGCTGTTTCGCCAAGACTCCGTAGTCAGCACCGGTCTGGATACCAACGTCACCGGCAACTTCAACGCCTTTGGCCTGGAGCACTCGGTGATGATCGGCGCCAACTGGTCGGATCAAAAGCTGCGCACCAAGGAAACCGACATCGATCTGGACACCCCGATCGATGTATTCGACCCCGACCACAATGCCGTTGCCGAGCCATTGCGCACCGGCTGGGACCAGATCACCGATGACGACACCCGGCGCTACGGCGTCTATGGCAACACCCGCCTGCATCTGACGCAAGATCTGAGCCTGGTGTTGGGTGGCCGGCTGTCCTGGTACGAGTACCAGACCAAGGACGCGCTTCACGGCGGAATACAATCGAACAACCAGAAGAATCAGTTCACCCCCTTTGCCGGCTTGATCTATGACTTCAACGATAAATGGTCCTGGTACGCCAGCTACGCGGATATTTTCCTACCGCAAAGCCAGTACCGTACCGTCAGCGGCAGCCTGCTGGACCCGGCCATCGGTACCAACTATGAAACCGGCGTCAAGGGCGAGCTGTACGACGGTCGTCTGAACGTCTCGGCGGCGGTGTTCTACATCAAGCAGAAAAACGTTGCGGTGCAGGATCCGAATGCTCAAGACATCACTTGCCCAAGCAGCTTCAGCCAGACCTGCTACATCGGTGGCACCGTTCAGCGCAGCAAGGGCTACGAGCTGGAAGCCAGCGGCGAGGTGCTGCCGGGTTGGCAAGTGGCTGGCGGTTACACCTTCAACGTCACCGACTCGAGCACCGGTGGCCCGACCGACTACCAGACGCCCAAGCATATGTTGCGGGCCTCGACCACCTACAACCTGCAAGGCGACTGGAACCGCCTGACCGTGGGCGGCGGGGTCTCGGCACAGAGCGGTTATTCGACGAATGTCTATGGGCCAAACGTATCCAACGGCGGGCGGGCCGTCTGGGATGCCCTGGCGTCGTACAAGATCGACAAGAACTGGAAAGTCGGCCTGGACGTGAAGAACGTCTTCGACAAGGTCTACTACAAATCCGTGGGTGAACTGGGACGTGGTAACTACTACGGCGATCCACGTACCTACATGCTGACCATCCGCACGGACTTCTGACGCTCACAGCGACCGCCTGCACGGCGGTCGCCTCCCACGTCGGCAGTTACTCGGGATCAACCTCGACATGCACCACGCACCCGGGCTTGCGCAATTCGAGCTGCCGCGCGGCTTCCGGTCCCAGGCCCGGGTTGCGGTCCAGCCAGATCTCCTCCAACTGTCCGAACGAAACCAGCACGTCGACAGCAGTGGCATCGATCCCCGTCTCGAACAATCGCAAGCGGCGGCAGGTACTGATCGTGGTCAGGGCCTTGAGCTTCACAAGAACCTGCGAAGTGATCGCCGCTCCCGCTAACAGCATCTCTTCAGCAGAGGTCAGTCCACCCAACTGGTCCAGATCGAGAAGCGCCCCGTCGAGCAGCACCAATCCCCACCAACAGCCATCACGCCCGATCCGCACGCCGTAGGTTTCATCGTCTCCGATCTGCTTGCTCATCAAGCGTCCATTCTCGAACCAGGTCGTCGTCTCGTCACCTGCAGCGAGCGCCTTCGGTTCACCCGACGCGTACCACTCCCGGCGGTTTTCGTCGGAAACGAAGCCATTCAGGTATTCGAGTTCGGCAAAGCAGCGGCCGCTCGCGGTGAACGAATACGCGATGCCTGTGAACGCCAGGCCCTGATAAAGCTCAGGACCGTAGTCCTCGTCCATTTTCAGTGACCTTCTCTCGACCCGCTTGCCGCCTGCGGGAAGGGTCAGCCAGTCAGCGGATGGACCTTCCACCAGGCCGGCATCCACGCTGACGATCTCCGTCAGAACGCTGTCCTCGCCGACCCGGTAGGCCAGGCCCGAAAACGCCGTCCCTTCAAAGAGAAATTTGCCAGCCTCGTCCCGGGTCAGAAAATCCGCTCTTATTCGAAATGTCATCCCGTGATCACCCTGACTTTTCTCGCTCCGCCCAGCAGAATGCCACGGCAGTTGATGCAGGCGACGAAACGATTGCCCTGCTCGCCTGCCTCCTGAAGCTTGTAGGTAGCCACCGTAATGTCTTTCGGTTCGATACCGACGACACCGTTGAAAATATCGTTGACTGCCAGCACTTCGGCATGTACACCCGGTACACCACGCGTGAGGTCAAATCCCAAGTCAACGGCATCTCCCCTCGTCAACACCCGCTCGATATATTCACGGATCATCTCCTTGGTGGCCGCGTGCAGAGCGATCTGATGCTGGGTCGACAAATGCGTCGCCACCCAATTCGCCCCCGTGACGGACTGATTCGCCAGGTTCGCCCCCGCATTCTTGTCTTTACGGATCGCCTTCAGGAAGGGTTTGAAAATGGCACGGCCGTTGGCGCTGTAGTTCAAGTTGACCCGACGCTGGCTTTCCTTCGTGTAGTACTTGTGCGCGGCGGCATAGGCCACGGCGACATCGGTATCGCGCAAACGCTCGTATGTGGGCTCGTCAACAAGATCTTTGCCATCGAAGCAGGCCGCGATCGGTTTCCGGCAATCGTTGCGGGTCTTGCGATCCAGATAGTCGTCCAATGAGAACGTCTCCAGCTTCACTGCGTCCCCATTGAGCAGAAGCTTCCCACCCGCGATCCTTGCACCACAAGTGACGCTCTGGGTCTTGTCGAGAACCTTCTCCGGCTCGGACGTCCAGTTCGTCCAGTCGAAAGCCGGTACCGCTCCCAAGCCGGCAACACCGCCGCCCTTGACCCAGACTCGCAAACTGGCGGCAATGAAGTCCTCCTTCTTGAGCTCAGCGACAGCGGTAGTGAGCGTATCGTCCTTGAATACGCTCATCTTGGCGGAAGGCGTCAGTGTCAACACTCCCCCTTTCGTCCAGAATTCCTCGCTCGGCGCCTTGATGTCCAGTCGCGCCGAGGTAAATGAGCCGCTCCCGTTCTGGTTGTGAAGCTGCCGTGTCAGTGGCTTGGGGCCGGGGGCCAGGGCGTCGCTGTCCTGACCTTCACGATACTGCCACAGGACAAACTCCAATGGCTCGACCAGGAGTTCCCCTTCTATTTCAGCCGACTCGAACCGCCAGTAGCGGTCCACTTCCTCCCGCGCGCTGGAGAGTTTGAAGACGGGCTTCGAAGTGCCTGCCGCCAGCCCTTTGACCCATAGCTCGACGGGTGGCTTTGCGAACTCCATTTCGGTACCGGAACCATAAGCCTCTGCGCCCTTGAGGCACTTGATCTTCCCATCATAGGTCAATACCGCCTTGAGATCGGCCAACTCGGCTGCCTTCGGCAGCGCTGTACTTGTCGCTTTCAACGTCAGTTTCGAAGCCGTGGTGTTGAAGTCCTTGTACCCGCGATCAAGCAAGACGATGGGATCGCACGTCATTTCAGGTTTTATGACCGCCACGGTCATGACAAAGGTTACGGTGGTGATCGTTCCAGCGCGATTGGCCCGAACGTTGATCGCTTTGTCGGCGACTTCTGTCGTTTCAACATCCTTGTCGACCAGGAATCCATCGGCGCTTCTGGGGAACACCGTGCTGGTCGTCACCCGGCACAAGTCGGCCGGCAGCCCCTGCACGCCCAGCTCCAGCCTGCATGGATCGCCCAAGGCACGAGCAGCCCGCGCGATAAGCCCCTCGGGACTGGCTGCCGTGACAACACCGGCAATGCTGACTTTGGCCTTGGCCAACGGCTTTACCACCTCACCGGGCCATTGCTCATTGACCTGTACGATCAGTTCCCAAGGTTTGGCCAGGGAGACAGTCGTCCTGGTCCCCTTGGCGACGGGCTTGGCGCTGTTTGTGCCGGTGAAACCGGTCGACGTATGCGTCACGCTGACAGCGTGCGTCTCCTGATCATCGAACACCAGGGTGAAGCACAGCTCCGCGGGCAGTGTCACGGGGCTGATTGCCAGACCGTCGACTGTCACGGAAAACTGGATGCCCAGCAACGGCCCCTTGTTCGTCGAGGCCTTGTGCACTGGACAAACCGTCAGGTAGTAGCGCGGTTGAGGACAAGCCTCGATCGGATCGACAGTGCCAAGAAAGTATCTGCTGTACGCCATGGATCAGACTCTCGCATTCGCCTCGACGAACGCCAGCAGGTCCTCCGGCGGTAAGTCTTCATCACTGAGAAGGGATTCGGCCGGCGGCTGCCAGCCCGAGCCCGCGACGACAACGGCGCGGGCGAAGCGCAGCAACTCAGGCCGCGTCCGCAGGCCGTAATCCTGCGCCAGCTTGACGGCATCATGAACGACACGATCAAGAGGCTCGACCACGCGCGGATCGTTGCGCAAGGCCAGTATCGCCCGCACTTCAGCCGCGATCGAATCGAGAAATCGCTGCCATTCGGCCCGTGTAAATGAATCGAGTTGAGCTTGTCGGATAACGATCATGATTTTTCGAGTGTCGCTGCCCCCCGACGGGGAAGTCAAGGGCAGCGGCATCCCTTCATGGATCGTGCTATTGCTCGGCCAGGCACTCCAGCACTGCATTCAACAACGCAGGACTGAGGATGACACTGTCATGGCTTTCCTCCAGCACCCTGGATCCCGCCAGGCCGTTGACCGAACACTCACCCTGCAACCGTGCCTCGGCCTCGTGAATCTGCGCGGCACTGCGGCTGCCCGTCGCCCACCAGCAATCGACCTTCACCGACAAGGGTTTCAGGCTGAAAGCCTCGCTCAACAGAGCATTGGCATGCAACAGGCGATACCCGGTCTCGATCTCATCCTGCAGCGCGATATCGCGGTGGATCTCGCGCAGGCGTTCGACACTCACTCCACCTGCCTCGGCCACCTGTTCGATCACCCGCTCGACCACCGCCTGCTCGTCACTCAAGCTGGCACGCGCCTGCTCCAGGAAGCCCAGCACCGTCGCTTCATCGAGCCCCGGCACAAAGGCCAGCAGGCTGCTCAACAACGGGCCATACAACCCGGGCTCCTCGACTTGTGGATCAACGTCCGCTCCAGGCTCGGCGGCACGCTCCTCGACACCCCGGGGCATCAGCGAATCCACCAGCCCGACAAAACTCACCCGCTCACCCGCCTGCTCAAGACGATGGGCGACCTCGATGGCCAACGCCCCACCCAATGACCAGCCCAACAGGTTGTAAGGCCCGTGTGGCTGGGTGGCGCGGATCTGCTCCAGGTAGTAAGCGACCATGCCGTCCCAGGACTCGTCGAACCAGCCCGGCACCACATAACTCTTGTTGACCAGCCCATAGACCCGACGCTGGTTGCCCAGGGTCCCGGCCAACGGATAGTAGGCGTAGGCCCCGCCGCCGCCCGGCGGCAGGCAGAACAGTGGGCTGCGGTCATTGCGGCAGGCATTCATGGCGATCACCGGCGACTTGACCCGCGCCTCCCCTTCCCGCAGGAAATCCGCCAGCGCCTCCAGGTTCGGCAGCAACAGGAAGTCATGCAGCTTGATCGTCACATCAAATGCTTCACGCAGGCGCCCGACCAGGGCAATCACCAGCAGCGAGTGACCGCCACGCTCGAAGAAATTGTCATCCAGCCCGACCCGCTCGACCTCCAGCACCTGCGTCCAGATAGCCGCCAGGCGTTGCTCCAGTTCGGTACGCGGAGCCCGGTAGACCGGCCCCGAGGCATTCACATCCGGCGCCGGCAACCCGCGGCGATCCAGCTTGCCGTTCGGGCTCAGCGGCATGCCTTCCAGCAGCACCAGATGAGCCGGCACCATATGCTCCGGTAATTGCGCCTTGAGATGGGCCTTGAGCGCGTCACGCAACGGGGCTTGCGCCACCGGTCCGGCGTCAACCAGGTCACGTTCGACCGGCACCAGGTACGCCACCAACTGCTTGCCCAAAGGCCCGTCGATATCGATGACATTGGCTTCGCGCACCCCCGGATGCTCCTGCAACCGCGCCTCGATCTCACCCAGTTCCACGCGCAAGCCGCGAATCTTGATCTGATGGTCGAGGCGCCCGGCGTATTCGATCACTCCCTCGTCGCGATAACGGGCCAGGTCGCCGGTGCGATACAGGCGGCCACCGTGCTCGTCGAACGGGTCCGGGACAAATCGCTCGGCGGTCAGCGCCGGACGCCGGTGATAACCGCGCGCCAGGCCGACACCACCGAGGTACAACTCGCCAGCGGCACTGAACGCGGCCGGCAGCAGGCCGTTGTCCAGCACATGGCCCTTGAGGTTGTCGATCGGTCGACCAATCGGCACGCTCAGCTTGTCGTCGATCGTGCAGGTCCAGTGGGTGACGTCGATGGCGGCTTCGGTCGGACCATAGAGGTTGTACAGCGCCGTCTCGGGCAGACGCTTCAGCACCTCCTGGGACAACTCGGCCGGCAGCGCCTCGCCACTGCACACCAGGCGTCGGATGCTGCGGCAGCGCTGCCCATCAACCCCGACCATGAACACCTGCAACATGGACGGCACGAAATGCAGGGTGCTGACCTGATAACGCTCGATGCTTTCCATCAACTGTTGCGGATCGCGGTGCTCGCCCGGCTTGGCGATGGCCAGGCGGGCGCCGGTCAGCAGCGGCCAGAAAAATTCCCAGACCGACACGTCGAAGCTGAACGGAGTCTTTTGCAGGACCGTGTCATCGGCCTTCAGGCCATAGGCCTTCTGCATCCAGGCCAGACGGTTGTACAGCGCCCGATGACTGTTGCCGGCACCCTTCGGTCGCCCGGTGGAACCGGAGGTGTAGATCACATAGGCCAGATGGTCCGGCAAGGTCAGGTTGCGTGGGTTCTCCTCGCTGGCGGCAACCGCCTCGGGAACATCCAGGCACAGGCTGCGCACGTGGGCCGGGATCGGCAGGGTCTCCAGCAGATGACGCTGGGTCAGCAGCAGGTCGATGCCGCTGTCTTCGATCATGTAGGCCAGACGTTCGCGGGGATACTCGGGGTCCAGCGGCACATAGGCGCCACCGGCCTTGAGGATCGCCACCAGGCCGACCACCATCTCCAGGCTGCGCTCGGCGGCGATGCCCACCAGCACATCCGGGCCCACTCCGCGCTCGCGCAGGCGGTGAGCCAGTTGGTTGGCCCGGCTATTGAGCTGGCGATAACTCAACTGCTGTCCGTCGAACAGCAACGCCGGTGCGTCCGGCGAGCGCTGCACCTGGGCCTCGATCAGGCTGTGCAGGCACCAGGGACCCGGATAGTCGGCATGGGTCTGGTTCCACTGTTCCAGCGTCTGCCGCGCCTCGGCCTCAGCAAGCATCGGCAGCTCGCCCAGGCGTTGCCCGGCCGACTCGGCCAGGGCCAGCAGCAGGTGCTCGAAATGCCCGGCCAATTGCACCACCGCCGCGTCCGAGAGCTGTTGCCGGGCGTAACGGTAGTCCACCGACATGACCTCGCCCACCTCCACCACCAGGGTCAGCGGATAGTGGGTCTGCTCCCGGCTCTGCAAGCCACTGAAGGCCAGCCCGTTGTCAGCGCCCTGCGCCAGGACCTGCGAAGTCGGATAGTTCTCGAACACCAGCAGGGTGTCGAACAGCGCTTCGCCGCTCCAGCCGGCCCAGCGCTGGATGTCGTACAGCGGGGTGTGCTCGTGTTCACGCAAGGCCAGGTTGCGTGCCTGCACCTGCTGCACCCAGTCGCCGACCTGTAGCTCCGGTCCCGGGCTGCCCAGCACCGGCAGGGTGTTGATAAACAGGCCCAGTTGTTCCTCGACACCAGGCAGGTCCGCCGGACGCCCGGACACCGTGGCGCCGAAAGTGACACTGCGCTGGCCGGTGTAGCGTTGCAGCAGCAACAGCCAGGCCGCCTGCACCAGGGTGTTGAGGGTCACCCGCTGCTCGCGGGCGAACTCGCCCAGGTGCAGGGTCCGCGCCGCGTCGAGGGTCTGGCGATATTCGCCATAACCACGGGCGTCGACCACGCCACCGGCCTTGAACGCCTGCACCAGGCGGGTCGGTTCGGCGAAAGCGGCCATCTGCTCGGTCCAGAAACGCTGATCGGCGCCGCTGTCCTGGCGTTGCAGCCACTGGATGTAATCGCGCAGGCGACTGCCGGGCGGCGTCACCCCTTGCCCGTTGTAATGTTCCAGCACCTCGCCCAACAGCCGCGCACTGCTCCAGCCGTCCAGCAGGATATGGTGGTTGGTGTAGATCAGGTGGTGACGCTGTTCGGCGGTGCGCAATACCGTCAGGCGCAACAGCGGGTCACCAGCCAGGTCGAAGCCGCGTTGCAGATCCGCGTCGGCCAGCTCGGCCAACAACGCTTCAAGGCCATCGCGGCCACGCAGATCCTGCTCGACAAACGCCAGGGCCTCGGTTTTGCGAATCACCTGCACCGGCTGTCCGCTGCCGTCGGCAAAACGCGCCCGCAGCGCCTCGTGACGATCGATGGCGGCCTGCCAGGCGGCGCGGAAACGCGGCACATCGAGCCCCGTCACATCGACCCGCATCTGGTTCAGGTAGTTGCCCGAGGCCGGTGCCGACAGGCTGTGGAACAGCATGCCCTGCTGCATCGGCGACAACGGATAGACATCCTCGATGTCCCGCGCCGCCACCGGCAGACGATCCAGCTGGGCCTGGTTCAGGCCCGCCAGCGGGAAGTCCGAGGGGGTCACGCCGTGGTGCTCCTCGCGGACACAGTGCGCGATCACCTCGGCCAACGCCTGCTCGTACGCCGCCGCCAGGCCCTCGATGGTTTCGCCGCGATAGACCTCGCCACTGAAACTCCAGTCCAGTTGCAACTGGCCGTTGTAGACCTGGCCATTGAGGCTCAGCCAGTTACCCAGCGGTGCCTCTTCACTCTGGCTCACACCGCTGTCATCGGCGCTCGGGGTCAACAGCGCGCGCTCGCCAGGAGCGGCGTCGGTATCGAACTGCCCCAGGTAGTTGAAGGTCACCCGGGCTTCGGGCAACGCCTGCAAGGCCGCGACGGTCTCGGCATCGCCGAGGTAACGCAGGATGCCGTAGCCGATGCCCTTGTTCGGCACCGCGCGCAATTGTTCCTTGATGCTGCGGATACTCGCACCCGGCTCGCCCTCGGGCGTGAGCCGCAGCGGAAACAGGCTGCTGAACCAACCCACGGTGCGGCTCAGGTCGAGGTCCTCGAACAGGTCCTCGCGACCGTGGCCTTCCAGCTGGATCAGTGCCGAGGCCTGCCCGCTCCAGGTGCACAACACCTGGGCCAGGGCAGTCAGCAGCAGGTCGTTGACCTGGGTACGATAGGCCGCCGGGGCGACTTTCAACAGCTGTTGGGTAAGGTCTTGGCTCAGGCACGAACGGGCATAACGAACCTGGCGCCGGGTATTGGTCCCCAGCGGATTGTCCCGGGGCAACTCGCCTTCCATGTGCCCGAGGCTCTGCAACCAGTAGTCGCGCTCAGCCTTGAGCAGCGGGCCATGGGCATAACCTTGCAGGTGCTCGGCCCAGGCCTTGAGCGAACTGCTGCGGGCTGCCAGGACCGGCGAACGTCCCGCTGCCAGGGCGGTATAGGCCTGTTGCAGGTCCTCAAACAACACACGCCAGGACACCCCGTCCACCGCCAGATGGTGAATCACCAGCAGCAAACGCTGTTGCCCTTGCGGCAGGTTGACCAGCACTGCCCGCAGCAACGGCCCCTGTTTCAAATCGAGGCTACGCTGGGCTTCGTCGGCCAACTCGGTCAGGCGTGCCGGATCGTCGAGTGTGTGCACCCACAACGGATCCATCGCGGGGCCCGCGCGGAAGCTCGCCTGCCAGACGCCGTCCCTCAGATCGAAGCTCAGGCGCAGGGCCTCGTGCCGTTCGATCAGCATGTGCAGGGCATTGCGCAGATGCGCCGGGTCCAGGGTTGTCGACGGTTCCAGCATCAGCGCCTGGTTCCAGTGCTGACGCTGGGGGATTTCCAGCTCGAAAAAGCGCGCCTGGATCGGCAGCAGCGGCAGGCTGCCCTGCACCATCTCGACCACCTCGGCCTTCTTCTCGATCAACCGGGCCACCGTCGCCAGTTGGCCGATGGTCTGCTTCTCGAACAACTGCCGGGGGATCAACTTGATGCCCTGGCGCTTGGCCCGGGCGATGATCTGCAAGCTGAGGATCGAGTCGCCGCCCAGCTCGAAGAAGTTATCGGTGCTGCCGACCCGCTCCAGCTTGAGCACATCGGCCCAGACCGCCGCGAGCTTCTCTTCGATCTCGCCGACCGGCGCGGTGTAACGCTTGCCGGCGACGCCAGGTTTGGGCAGCGCACGCTTGTCGAGCTTGCCGTTGGCGGTCAACGGCAGGCGTTCGAGGGCGACGATATGCGCCGGCACCAGATACTCCGGCAGTTCGGCCAACAAGGACTGGCGCAAGGTCTCGACTGCCAGTTCGGTTCCGGAGACAGGCACACAATAGGCGACCAGTTGCAGGCGCGAGGCATCGCTTTCCAGCGGCAAGGCCAGGACCACCGCCTCACGCACACCGTCCAGGCCTTGCAGCACCTGCGCGACTTCGCCGGGCTCGACCCGGTAGCCACGAATCTTCACCTGGTCGTCGGCCCGACCGAGGTATTCCACCCGGCCGTCAATCGCCCGCGCACGGTCGCCAGCGCGGTACAGACGCTCGCCGTGCCGGGACTCGGGATCGGGTACAAAACGTTCGGCGGTCATTGCCGCCCGTCCCAGATAACCCTGGGCCAGGCCGGCACCACCGAGGTACAGCTCGCCGGCGACGCGTTCCGCCACCGGATTGAGCCAGGCGTCCAGCACCCGCGCCTGATCGTTGGCCAGGGGTCGCCCCACCGGCACCGTGCGACAACCCGCCAGGCGCTCCCGGACTTCGTGGGTCAGGATGCCCACGGTGGTTTCCGTCGGCCCGTAGTGATTGACGATGCGGCACTCCGGCGCCAGGCGCCGGATCTGCTCGATCAGCGCCCAGGGGCTGGCTTCGCCACCGAGGACCAGCAACTGCCGGGGCAGCACGTCCGCCGGCCGCGCGGCCTGCAGCAGGCCCTGCAAATGGCTCGGGACGATTTTCAGCACATCCACCCGGTGCTCGGCCATATAGGCGGCGAAACCGTCGGGGTCGAAGGCATGTTCGGCGGCCATCAGGTGCAGTGGGCGCCCGGATGCCAGGGCGCCGAACAGCTGGGTATGACCGAGGTCGGCGGCAATGGTCGAGACCAGCGCCATGCTCGCCCCGGGCGCCAGGTCCAGGCGTTGCAACAACGCCTGCACATAGTTCGCCAGGGCCTGATGGCTGATCAGCACGCCCTTGGGCTGCCCGGTGGAACCGGAGGTGTAGATGATATAGGCCGGCTGTTCCGGCAGGACCTGGATCGCCAGGGATTCGGCGCTGCACTCGGCCCATTGTCCCGGGTCATGGGCCAGCACCGGGCAAACACCCAGGCCGGCGGACTTGTCATCGCCCGGCGCATGCATCAGCAGCGTGGCGGCACTGTCCTTGAGCAGTTGCTGCAAACGTTCCCTCGGCTGCGCCGTATCCAGCGGCAGGTAGACCGCGCCGGTTTTCAGCACGGCGAGCAGCCCGATCACCCACTCGAAGGAACGCTCCTGGCACAGGGCAATCACGTCCCCGCGACCAATGCCCTGGGCGCGCAGGTAATGCGCCAGTCGGTTGGAGCGACGCTCCAGTTCGTCGTAGTCGATCGATTGCCCCGTGGCATGTAATGCCGCCTGACCCTGCCCGATCCGCCGCCCCTGTTCCCAGAGGGCGAGGAAATCCGTAAAGGGCCATGGCGCGGCCTGGTGCTCGATGGGCTGGGCGGCATTGCCGGGTTGTTCCAGCAGCGGTTGCTCAACGGCGTGCGCCAGTTGCTCCAGCACCTGACGCCAGGACGCGGCCATGCGCTCGATGGTCGCGGCCTCGAACAGGTCCGTGGCATAGGTGAAGCTGGCCTCGACGCCCTGTGGAGTGTCGGTGAAATCCAGGGCCAGGTCGAAACGGGCGTCGGCGACATCGATGGCAAAGGCTTCGACGCTCAGGTCCTGGGCCTTGTCTCCAGCGCCGGCAGCGGCCAGCACGTTCTGGTTGATCTTGACCTGGAACAGCGGGTTGTGACCAAGGTGGCGCTCCGGGGCCAGGGCTTCCACCAGTTGTTCGAAAGGCAGCTCCTGATGGGACTGGGCGCCGGTCACCACCTGTTTCACCTGTTCCAGTAGTTGCTCGAAGCTGGCGCGTTCGTCCACCTGCACCCGCAGGACCTGGGTGTTGATAAAGAAGCCGATCAGGCCTTCCAGTTCCTCGCGGCTGCGTCCGGCATTCGGCGCGCCGATGCGGATATCGGCCTGGCCGCTGTAGCGCGAAAGCACCACGGCCAGCGCCGCCAGACTGAGCATGAAGAGAGTCTGGCCGTTCTGCCGGGCCAGGTTCTTGAGTTGCGCCGAGAGAGCGGGCGTCAGGTCGCTGTGGACGATGGCGCCGCGGTAACTCGGTTGCGCCGGACGCTCGCGGTCCAGGGGCAGCTCCAGCAACGGATGTTCGTCGCCCAGTTGTTCTTTCCAATAGGCCAACTGGCGCTCGCCCTCGCCGGCTTCGAGCCAGGCCCGTTGCCAGATGGCGAAGTCGGCGTACTGGATCGGCAGTGCCGGCAAGCCGCCCCCCACAGGGTTGGCGGCGCTTTCGAGTTCGCCGAGGTAGAAGCGGATGAATTCACGGACCAACACCTCCCCCGACCAACCGTCGGAGATGATGTGGTGCATGCACAGGGTCAGCACGTGTTCGGCTTCGCCCAGGCGGAACAGCCTGACCCGCAGCAGCGGTCCTTCCAGCAGGTCGAACGGCGCGCTCAACTCGGCGGCGACCAAACCCTTGAGGTGCTCCTCGGCGCTGTCGGCGGCAGTCGCCAGGACGTCGACCCGCACCAGGCTCACCGCGGACTGCTCAAGAATCTCCTGATGAAACGCGCCCTCATCCGAGACAAAGCGCGTGCGCAGGCTTTCATGCCGCCGCACCAGCTGTTCCAGGGCCCGACCCAGCGCCGCTTCATCCAGGCTGCCGCTCAAGCGCACGGCCATCGGTACGTTATAGGCGCTGTTAGCCGGTTCCAGTTGCCAGAGAATCAGCATCTGCTGCTGGGCATAGGACAGCGGAATGCGCGGGACCTCATGACGGGTGACGGCGATCGGCAGCAGCCTGAAGCTCTGCCCGGTGGCCTGCATCTTCTCCAGGATCTGGCGGCGCTGGTCCAGGGGCAGGCCGACGAAGCGCCGGGCAATCCGTTGTGCCGTGGTGGTATCCATCTCAAGCCTCCGCCATGTCGTTCATCATGCGTTCAATGTCGGACAGCCCGTCATCGGTCAGGGAAAGGCCAGTGCCTTCAAGTGCCTGTGCAAACTCGTTCAATTGAGGTTTCTCGAAAATCATCCGAAGCGGTATGTCGATCCCCAGGCCCGAATGAATCCGGGAGATCACCTGGGCGGCCAGCAACGAGTGCCCGCCCAGTTCGAAGAAGTTGTCATCCAGGCCGACCCGCTCGACCTGCAGCACCTGCGCCCAGATCGCCGCCAGTTGCTGCTCGCGTTCGCTACGCGGAGCCACATAGGCCTGCTGCCAGGCACTCGGGTCGGGCTTGGGCAGGGCCTTGCGGTCGAGCTTGCCGCCGGGGGTCATCGGCAGGGCGTCGAGCACCACCCAGTGCGCCGGGACCATATAGTCCGGCAGGTTGGCCTTGAGATCGTCGCGCAGGGCATCGCGCAAAAGCTGTGGGGTGGCGGCCGGATCGGCGGGCACCAGATAGGCCGCCAGTTGCTTGCCGGACGGGCCGTCGATGGCCACCACCAGCGCTTCGCGCACCTGCGGATGCTGTTGCAGGCGCGCTTCGATCTCGCCCAGTTCGATACGGAAACCACGGATCTTGACCTGATGGTCGAGGCGCCCGGCGTATTCGATCAGCCCCGCGTCGCGGTAGCGGGTCAGGTCGCCGGTACGGTACAGCCGACCGCCGCCCTGCCCGTCGAACGGATCGGGGATAAAACGCTCGGCCGTCAGCGCCGCACGGCCGTGATAACCCCGGGCCAGCAAGGCGCCGCCGATCAGCAGTTCGCCAGTGGCGCCCTGGACCGCCGGGGTGAAATCGCTGTCGAGGATATACATGCGCCGCCCCCCCAGCGGCCGACCGATCGGCATCGACGACGGCTTGGGCAGTTCGCCGCGAACATAAGCGTCACACTCGAGGTAGCTGGCAGTGATGGTGGTTTCCGTCGGGCCGTAGGTATTGAGCAGGCGCACATGGCCCAGCCCCGCCTGTTTCCACAGTTCGAGGCCTTCCGGGGGCATGGCCTCGCCGGTGGCGCTGACCTGGCGCAGCGGACCGAAATCCCTGGGCGCCTGGCGACTGAATTCCTGCACCAGCAGATACCAGTAGGCCGTGCTCAAATCCGCCACGGTGATGCCCGAACGCAGCACTTCCTGGTGGAAGGTGTTGCTGTCCCAGACCTCGTTGCCGCGTACCACCACCGCCGCGCCGTGGCACAGGGCCGGGAACAGCTGTTCGACGAAACCATCGAAATTGAGGGTGGAGAACAGCAGCACGCGGTCCTCGGGTTGCAGGCGGAAATACTCGATGGCGACGTGGCTATGGGCGCTCAGGGCGGCATGCTCGATGGCCACGCCCTTGGGCTGGCCGGTGGAGCCGGAGGTATAGATGATGTAGGCCAGGTTGTGCGGCTGCACGAGGCTGCTCGGCGCTTCGTCGCCAGACCCCGGCAATGGCGCTTCGAGCCGGTCCAGGCACAGCGTGCGCAACGACGCCGCTACCGGCAATTGCGCCAGCAGATGAGCGTGGCAGAGCAACAGCTCGATGCCGCTGTCCCGCATCATGTAGTCCAGGCGCTCGCGGGGGAATTCCGGGTCCAGCGGCACATAGGCGCCGCCGGCCTTGAGGATCGCCAGCAAGCCGACCACCATCTCCAACCCACGATCCACCGCGATGCCCACCGGCACTTCCGGGCCGACGCCCAGTGCCCGCAGCGTGTGGGCCAGGCGGTTGGCCCGGCGCTCCAGCTCGGCATAGGTCAACTGCTCGGCGCCGAAGATCAGCGCCGTGGCCTCGGGGGTCGCCCGGGCCTGGGCGGCGATCCGCTCATGGACACAGGGCGCGTCCGGGTAGACACCGTCGATACGGCTCCAGCGTTGCAGGATGCACTGGCGCTCTTCGTCGTCCAGCAGCGGCAGCTCGGCAATGCGTTGTGTCACGCCCTGCTCGGCGACAGCCCGCAGCAGATTGCGCCAGTGCTCGGCCATGCGCCCGACGGTAGCGGCATCGAACAGTGCCGTGGCATAGGTCAGGGCAGCCCGCAGGCCATCTTCACCTTCAAAGGTGTCCAGCGCCAGGTCGAACTGGGCGCTATGGCCACCGCTGTCCAGTCCTTCGATGTGCAAGCCCGGTAGCTGGCGCACCGCGCCCTTGCGTTCGGTCTGGTGGTTGTAGAGCACCTGGAACAATGGGCTGTGGCTGAGGCTGCGCTCGGGTTGCAGGGCCTGCACCAGATGCTCGAACGGCAGGTCCTGATGCGCCTGGGCGCCCAGCGCCGCCTGCTTGACCTGGGCCAGCAACTGGCCAAAGGTGCTGTGCAGTTCGAACTCGGCCTTGAGCACCTGGGTGTTGACGAAGAAGCCGATCAGGCCCTCGGTTTCCACGCGGGTGCGGTTGGCGATCGGCACACCGACGCGGATATCGGCCTGGCCCGAGTAACGATGCAGCAGGGTCTGGAACGAGGCCAGCAATAACATGAACAGGGTCACGCCCTGTTCCCGGGCAATCGCCTTGAGCGGTACCAGCAAGGCCGGCTCGAACGCGACCTCGAGGCGCGCACCGGCACTGCTCTGCAACGCCGGGCGCGGCCGGTCGGTGGGCAATTCCAGCACGGGTTGCTGGTCGCCCAGCTGACCGCGCCAGTAGTCCAGTTGCCGGGCGTCCTCGCCCGCCGCCATCCAGTCGCGCTGCCAGTGGGCATAGTCGGCGTACTGGAACGGCAAGTCCTTGAGCACGGGCGCATGTCCCTGGCTGAAGGCGGCGTAGTACTCGATCAGTTCGTCGACCATGATCGGCATCGACCAGCCATCCGAGACGATATGGTGCAGGGTCACCACCAGCACATGGCGGGTCTGGCCAAGGCTCAGCAAGCGGGCCCGCAGCAACGGTCCCTGTTGCAGGTCGAACGGCGCCTCTACCTCCCGCGCCACCAGGGCCTTGACCCACGACTCGGGATCAAGGCCCGCACCCGGATTGAACTCATCCAGCGCCAGGGCAAAGACCGTCGCCGCTTGCACCTGCTGCACGCCCTGCCCGTCCAACTGGCCGAAGGTGGTGCGCAGGCTCTCGTGACGAGCGATCAAGGCTTCGAAACTGCGCCGCAAGGCTTCGCGATCCAGGGCGCCGTCCAGTTGCAGGGCGGCCGGGATGTGATAGGCGCTGTTGTCCGGCTCCAGTTGCCAGAGCAGCCACTGGCGTTGCTGGGCATAGGAAAGACGCAGCGGCTGGCCACGGTCGGCCAGGCTGAAGGCCGGTGCATTCCGGGCCTGATCCGTTTCGGCACTGGCGGCAAAGCCGCCCAGGTCCGCGGTTTCGAACAGACTGCGCAGGGACAGCTCCAGGCCCAGCTCCTGGCGGGCCCGGGCGATCACCTGGGTCGCCAGCAGCGAGTGGCCGCCCAGTTCGAAGAAGTTGTCCCGCAGGCCGACCTGTTCGACCTTCAGCACCTGGGCCCAGATCGCCGCCAGTTGCTGTTCGATTTCCCGCTGCGGAGCGACGTAAGCCTGCTGCAGCACATGGCTGTCCGGCGCGGGCAAGGCCTTGCGGTCGAGCTTGCCGTTGGCGGTCAGCGGCAGTGTGTCGAGCAGCACCAGGTGTGTCGGCACCATGTAGTCGGCCAGATGGGCCTTGAGGTAGTCCCGCAGTTCGCCCTGCAGGGCCGTTGCCCGGGATTCATCCTGCAGCAGCGCCGGGTCGGCCGGGACCAGGTAGGCCACCAACTGGGTGCCGGTCACGCCGTCCACCGCCAGTACGGCAGCTTCGGTCACCCGCGCATGGCCTTGCAGGCGCGCTTCGATTTCCCCCAGTTCGATGCGGAAGCCACGAATCTTCACCTGCTGGTCGCGCCGACCGATGTATTCGATCGTGCCGTCGGCACGCAGGCGCGCCAGGTCGCCGCTGCGGTAGAGGCGTCGGCTGCCCTGGGGATCGAAAGGATCGGGGACAAAACGCGTGGCCGTCAGGTCCGGCCGCTTCAGGTAACCCCGCGCCAGCCCGGCACCGGCGACATACAGCTCGCCGACGCAGCCCGCTGGCACCAGGTTCAGCGCATCGTCCAGCAGGTACAGGGACAGGTCGCTGATCGGCTCGCCGATGGGGCTGCCGGCGGCCTGCTCAAGGTCGGCCAGGGACAGCGGCCGGTAGGTCACGTGCACGGTGGTTTCGGTGATGCCGTACATATTGACCAGCTGCGGGGCCTGATCGCCGAAGCGCTCGAACCAGGGCCGCAGGCCTTGCACTTCCAGGGCCTCGCCGCCGAACACGACGTAACGCAGCGCCAGCCCGCGCGGTGACTCGACGGCCACCGACAACAGTGACTTGAACGCCGATGGCGTCTGGTTCAGGACCGTCACCCGCTCATCGCAGAGCAGGCGATGGAAGTCCCGGGGCGAACGACTGACCTCCTGGGGCACCACCACCAGCTTGCCACCATGGAGCAAGGCACCAAAGATTTCCCAGACCGAGAAATCGAAGGCGTAGGAGTGAAAAAGCGTCCAGATATCGTCGGCGCCGAAGCCGAATTCGCCCTCGGTGGCACTGAACAGACGCAGCACATTGCCGTGGGGCAACAGCGCGCCCTTGGGCTTGCCGGTGGAGCCCGAGGTGTAGATGACATAGGCGAGATGATCGACGCCGGTGACGCAGGGCGGATTGTCTCGCAAGCTGTCTTGGGGTGGCTGATCCAGATCGAGGCATTCGACGTCCGCCGGTACTGGCAGGCGTCCCAGCAGGTGCCCTTGTGCCAGGAGCAGCTTGAGGCCGCTGTCCTCGATCATGTAGCGCAGGCGCTCGTCCGGGTAGCCGGGGTCCAGCGGGACGTAGGCGCCCCCGGCCTTGAGTACGGCGACAATCGCCACGAGCATCTCCAGCGAACGTTCGCAAGATACGCCCACCAGCACATCCGCGCCGACGCCCTGGGCGATCAGGTGATGGGCCCACTGGTTGGCGCGGGCGTTGAGTTCGCCGTAGGTCAGCTGCTGGTCGGCGAACACCACCGCCACCGCGTCCGGACGCAACGCGGCCTGGGCTTCAATCCGCTGTTGCAGACAAGCGTCGAGCGGGTATTGGCGGGATGCCGGGTTGTACTGGGACAGGATTTGTCGCTGCTCGCTTGGCTCCAACAGGGCGATATCGGCGATGCGTTGCTGGGGATTGGCGCTGATCGAACGCAGCAGGTTCAGCCAGTGTCGGGCCAAGCGCTCGATGGTGCTCGCGTCGAACAGGTCGGTGGCGTACTTGAAGACGGCCTCGATACCCTGGGGTTGGTCGGTGGTATTGAGCACCAGGTCGAACTGTGCCGTCCGGCTTTGCCAGTGCAGCGGTTCGAGGCGCAATGCCTGGGACGGCGAGACTGGACTTACAGGGCTGGCCGGAGCCTGCGCCTGGTGATTGAACATCACCTGGAACAACGGGCTGTGGCTCAGACTGCGCCCCGGCTCCAGCGCCTCGACCAGTTGTTCGAACGGCAGGTCCTGATGGGCCTGGGCCTCTTGTGCCGTCTGCCAGACCTGGCGCAGCAGCTCGACAAAAGTGTCCTGCCCGTCCACCTCGGCCTTGAGCACCTGGGTGTTGACGAAGAAGCCGATCAGCCGCTCCACCTCGGCCCGCTCGCGGTTGGCCACCGGCACGCCGACGCGGATATCGCCCTGCCCGCTGTAGCGATGCAGCAGCGCCTGGAACGACGCCAACAGCAAGGCAAACAGACTGACTCCCTGTTGCCGGGCCAAGGCCTTGAGCCCTTCGCTCAACCCGGGGTCGAGCACCAGGGCCTGACTGGCACCGGCAAAACTGGGGGACAACGGACGCGGATGATCGACCGGCAACTCCAGCACCGGCTGCTCGCCAGCGAGTTTGCCCAGCCAATATTCCAGTTGCCGCTCCTGCTCACCGGCTTCCATCCAGTGCCGCTGCCACAACGCATAGTCGGCGTACTGGATCGGCAGCGCCGGCAACTGCGGCGTACGGCCCTGGCTCAGGTCGGCATACAGCACCAACAGCTCCTCGGTCATCACCTGCAAGGACCAGCCGTCCGACACGATATGGTGCTGAGTCAGCACCAGCACCTGTTCATCGGCCGTTACCTGCAACAAGGCCGCCCGCAACAGCGGGCCGCTGGCCAGATCGAAAGGCTGCTGGCTCTGCGCCTGGACAAAGCCCTGGACCTGCGCCTCATGCTTCGCCGCAGAGGCCGGGTCGAGGGTGTGCAGATCCAGGCTGAAGCGAGCGGCGGGCAACACCACCTGCAGCGGCTGCCCGTCGGTCTGGGTGAACACCGTGCGCAGGCTTTCGTGCCGCTCCACCAGGGCCTGGAAGCTGCCCTGCAAGGCGTTTACATCGAGCTGACCGTGCACCCGCAAGGCCGTGGCAATGTTGTAGGCGGAACTCTGCGGCGCCCATTGCCAGAGGAACCACTGGCGCTGTTGGGCGTAGGACAGCAGCAGGGGCTCCTCGGCCGCGCGGCGAAACACCGGCGCGACCTCGAACAGATTGATGCCCTTCTGCTTGAGCAGCGCCGCCAAGCCTTTGCGCTGCTTGGACGAGAGTTGCCCCACCGACTCGATTAACCCTTGCACTCGTGCTTCCCCTCAAGAAATCAGTTTTTCCAGATCTTCGAGGGATAGACGTTTGAGGGCCTCCAGGGATTTAGCCAATTCATCCTGAACGGGCGACGAAGCGCTGCGCAACGCTTCGATCCGTTCGCAGAACGCCAGCAAGCTGTCGGCCTGGAACAGTTCCTTGAGGGGGATCTTGTCGCCCAGGCGTTCGCCGATCCGACTCACCACCAGGGTCGCCAGCAACGAATGGCCGCCCAGCTGGAAGAAGTTGTCGCCCAGGCCCACCTGCTCGATCCCCAGCACCTCCTGCCAGAGCGCCGCGACCTGAACCTGCAACTCGCTGCGCGGCGCCTCGTAGTGCTGCTGCCGAGGGCCGCTGCCCAGGGCGATCAGGGCCTTGCGGTCGAGCTTGCCATTGGGGGTCAGCGGCAAGGCCTCGACCAGGTGCAACTGGCCGGGCACCATATGTGCCGGCAAGCGCGCGGCCAGGGCCGTCCTGAGACCGGCGACAAACGCCTGGGCATCGACAGTCCCCGCTGGCGTCACCACATAGCCCTGCAAGTGCTTGCCCGCCGCATCCTCCTGGGCCAGCACCACCGCTTCGCGCACCGACGGCTGCTCGAGCAGACAGGCTTCGACTTCGCTCAACTCGACGCGGAAACCGCGAATCTTCACCTGATGGTCGGCGCGACCGATGTACTCGATCCGCTCGCCCTCGCCCTGGCGCACCAGGTCACCGCTGCGGTACAGGCGCTCGCCGTCAGCGGCGAACGGATTCGGTACATAACGCTCGGCGGTCAGGCCGGGCCGGCCCAGGTAGCCCCGGGAAACCCCGGCACCGCCCAGGTACAGCTCGGCCGCCACCCCGGCGGGCAGCAGTTGCAAACCGGGATCGAGCAGATAGGCCTGGGTGTTCGCCAATGGACGCCCGATATTCGCCGAGCCCTGGGCGGTGCGCAGAGTGAAGGTCGAGTAGGTGGTGTCTTCCGAAGGACCGTACAGGTCGAACACCTGGCGCACCCGGGTGCCGGCGTAGAGCGCATCCACCAGCGTCTGCTTGAGTGGCTCGCCGGCCAGGTTGAGGGTGCCGACCGAGGCCGGGATCTGCCCGGCCCGCAGCAGCGCGGCAATGGCCGAGGGCACGGTGTTGATCAGCGTGACCCGCTCGCGGGCCGGCAGCTCCGCCAGGGCCAGGGCATTGTCCGCCAGCACCAGGCAACCGCCGCCGGCCAGGGTGACGAAGATCTCCCAGACCGACAGGTCGAAGCAGATCGAGGTCGAGGCCAGCACCCCGCGCAGTTGCTCGCGGTCGTAGGTCTGCAGCGACCAGTGGATCAACGCCGTGAGGTTGTCGTGGGTGATCGCCACGCCCTTGGGCTTGCCGGTGGAACCGGAGGTGTAGATGACATAGGCCAGGTTCTGGCCGCAGGTGTCCACGGACGGCGCGCTGCTCGGGTAGCTCGCCAGCCAGTCATCGCCCGCCTCCATCAGCAGCACCGGAGCGGGCAGCGCTTGCGGCAAGCGTTCGAGGAGGATGGCCTCGCTCAGCAACAGGCCCGCGTGGCTGTCATCGAGCATATGCAACAAGCGCTCGCGCGGGTACTCGGGGTCCAGCGGCACATAGGCGCCGCCGGCCTTGAGGATTGCCAGCAGGGCAACGATCAGGTCCGGGGTGCGGCGCAGGCACACGCCGACCCGCACTTCGGGGCCGATGCCGCGCTCGCGCAGGAGGTGGGCCAGGCGATTGGCGCGCTGGTCCAGGGTCTGGTAGTCCAGTTGCCAGTCGGCGAAGAGGATCGCCGGGGCCGCGGGCTGACCGGCGACCTGATCCGCAAGATGCTCAAGCACATGACCCCGGATCCGCGGATTGAACGCTGCCCCTGTAGGAGCGAGCTTGCTCGCGATGAGCGCAAGGGCACCGTGACTCTCCAGGTACCCCGCGTTATCGTTGACGTCCATCGCGAGCAAGCTCGCTCCTACAGAAGAGCGCCGGCTCCAGTCGAGGGCGACCTGACGTTCGGCCGGGTCGAGCAGTTCCAGCGTACCCAACGGCTGGCGCGCGTCGACCATGAACTGGCTCATCAGGTATTCCAGCTGCCGGCCCAGTCGCGCCACACCCGAGGCGTCGAAACTGGCCCGGTCGTAACCGCAATCCACGATCAGTTCGCGCCCGGTCACCGCCACCAGGGTCAGCGGATAGTTGGTCTGCTCCGAACGTTCGATCGCCGCGAACTCAGGGCCCGCCTCCGAAGCCTGGCCCAGCGCTTCGGCCATCGGGTAGTTCTCGAACACCAGCAGGCTGTCGAACAACCCGCCCGCGCCCAGACCCGCCCAGCGCTGGATCTCGTACAGCGGCGTCTGCTCATGCTCGCGCAATGCCAGGTTGAGGTCCTGCACCTGTTGCAACCACTCACCCACCGTCAGTTGTGCATCAGGGCTCGCCACCACCGGCAGGGTGTTGATAAACAGGCCGATCTGCTGCTCGACCCCGGGCAGGTCGGTCGGACGCCCGGCCACGGTGGCACCGAAGGCCACGCAATCCTGGCCGGTATAACGCTGCAACAGCAGCAGCCAGGCGGCCTGCATCAGGGTGTTGAGGGTGACTTTGCGTTCGCGGGCAAAACGGTTCAACCCAGTCGTCAACGCCTCATTGAACACATGCCGATGTTCCCCATAGCCCTGCCCCCGTTCATGGCTGCCCAAGGTCCCGACCAGGCGGGTCGGCTCCTGCAGACCGGCCACGGCCGCGCTCCAGAAGTCCTGGCTGGCGCGGGCATCGCGCTGGCCCAACCACTCGATATAGTCGCGATAACGTCCTGTGCCCCGGGCAATGCTCACCCCGGCATAACGTTGCAGCACTTCGCCGAACAGCTGCGAGGTGCTCCAGCCGTCCATCAGGAGATGGTGGCTGGTGTAGATCATCCGGTATTCGGTCTCGCCGGTTCGCACCAGCGTCACCCGCAGCAAAGGCCCGCGATGGGGCTCGAAACCGGCGGCGAGGTCGGCTTGCGCCAACTGCTCGAAGGCCGCCTCATGCTCGCCGCGCGTGCGCCAGTCGTGGACCTGCATCGGCATCTGCAACGTGCGCAGGACGATCTGCACCGGCGCCGCCAGTTCCTGGGGCCAGGCAAATACCGTGCGCAGCATTTCATGGGCCTGCACGGTTTGCTGCCAGGCCTGGCGGAAACCCTCGACGTCCAGGTGCCGCACATTCAGTCGCAGCTGGTTGATATAGGCCGCACCCTCCGGATCGTCCAGATGATGGAAGAGGATCCCCTGCTGCATCGGCGACAGCGGATAGAGATCCTCGATCTCCCCCGCCGCCACCGGCAGGCGCCGCAGCTGCCCGGCACTGAGAGTCACCAGCGGGAAGTCCGACGGGGTCACGCCCAGTTGCCCGCCCTGGCAGCAATGCCCGATCAGCTCACTCAGTGCCTGTTCATAGGCGCGGGCCAGGGCTTCGATGGTTTCAGGCCGATACTGCTGGCGACTGAACGCCCAATCCAGTTGCAGCTCACCGTCGAACACCTGGCCGTTGAGGCTCAGGCCGTCGCCCGGCGGTGCATCCTCGGGCTGGTTGCGCCCGGTGGACTCGCCGCTGGGCACGAACAGCGCGCCGTCGGCTTCGGTGAAACTGCCGTCGAACTGGCCCAGGTAGTTGAAGGTCACCCGCGCCTGGGGCAAGGCCGCCAGTTGCCGGGCAAAACCGGCATCGCCCAGGTAACGCAGCACGCCATAGCCGATGCCTTTGTTCGGCACCGCCCGCAATTGCTCCTTGATGCCGCACAGGGAAGCGCCCGGCTCCGCCTGGGGTGTGAGCCGCAGCGGAAACAGGCTGCTGAACCAGCCCACCGTGCGACTCAGATCGAGGTCGTCGAACAGGTCTTCGCGACCGTGCCCTTCGAGCTGGACCAATACCGACGGTTGCCCGCTCCAATCGCACAGCACCCGCGCCAGGGCGGTCAGCAGCAGGTCGTTGACCTGGGTGCGATAGGCCGTCGGCGCGACTTTCAGGAGTTGCTGGGTCAGCGTCTTGTCCAGGCGTGAGCTGGCATGACCGACCTCGCCGACAGGCACCTGCCCGGGAGCAAATTCAAACGGCAGCTCCTGGAGATCACCCGCCAGGGTACCCAACCAGTAATCACGCTCGGCCAGCAGGCGTTCGCTGCGAGCATAGCCGTGCAACTGCTCGGCCCAGGTCTGCAGCGAACTGCTGCGCACGGCCGCCACCGGCGACTGCCCGGAGACTTGTGCAACATAAGCCTGCTGCAGGTCTTCCAGCAGGATCCGCCAGGACACGCCGTCCACCGCCAGGTGATGGATCACCAGCAACAGGCGCTGCTCGCCGTCGGCCAGATTGACCAGCACCCCACGCAACAACGGACCGTTCTTCAGGTCCAGGCTGCGCTGGGCCTGATCGGCCAGCGCCGTCAGTTGCGTCGGGTCGGCGAGTTCACGGACCCACAGCAGATCGGCCGGCGCTGCCGAGGCGTAGTGCGCCTGCCATTGACCCTCCTGTCGGTCGAAGCTCAGGCGCAAGGCATCGTGCTGCGCCACCAGCGCCGCGAGCGCCGCTTGCAGAGGCACGGCCTCCAGGGTTTCACGGGGCTTGAGCATCAGCGACTGGTTCCAGTGCTGACGCTGAACAATCTCCATCTCGAAAAAACGTGCCTGGATCGGCAGCAGCAACTGCCGACCGCTGGCCTGGACCACGAGCTCACTCGCCGGCTTCTTCTCGATCCGCTTCGCCACCGTGGCCAATTGGCTGATGGTCTGCTTCTCGAACAGTTGCTTGGGACTGAGGCGGATGCCCAGGCGCTTGGCCCGGGCGATGATCTGCAGGCTGAGGATCGAGTCGCCACCCAGTTCGAAGAAGTTGTCGCGGGTGCCGACCCGCTCCAGCTTGAGCACATCGGCCCAGACCGCCGCCAGTTGTTCTTCGATCTCGCCGACCGGGGCAACGTAGCCCTGCTGCACCGCCCCCGGCTGCGGCAGCGCACGCTTGTCCAGCTTGCCGTTGGCGGTCAGCGGCAATTGCTCCAGCAGCACGATCTGCGCCGGCACCAGGTAATCGGCCAGGCAGGCCTGCAACTGGCGGCGCAGGTCATCCACCGAGCACTGCGCAGCCGCTGTCGTGACACAGTAGGCAACCAGTTGCAGACGCCCGGCGTCCTCATCCACCGGCAATGCCAGGACCGCCGCCTGGGCCACGCCGTCGAGACCCTGGAGCACCCGCGTGACTTCCGCCGGTTCCACCCGGTAACCGCGGATCTTCACCTGATCGTCATTGCGCCCGAGAAATTCCAGCAGCCCCTGGCGCGTGCGACGCATGCGGTCGCCGCTGCGATAGACCCGCGCTCCCGGCGCACCGAAAGGATCGGGCAGGAAACGTTCGGCGGTCAGCCCCGGTTGCCCGAGATAACCCAGGGCGACACTGGCGCCACCGATATACAGCTCGCCCGGCACCTGCTCGGCGACGCTATTGAGTACATCGTCCAGCACATAGCCGTGGGCACCCGGCAAGGCGCGCCCCACCGCGACACCCCGGGCATGCGGATGCAGCGCTGAGACTTCATTCGCCAACACGCCCACGGTGGTTTCGCTGGGACCGTAGTGATTGATAAAACGGCAGTCCGGCTTGAGTGCCCGTATCTGCTCGAACAACGCCGGCGAACAGGCTTCGCCACCGACGATCAGCGCATGCCAGGGCAGGACGTCGGCGGGCTCGCTCGCCTGCAACAACGCCGCCAGATGGCCGGGAACGATCTTCAATACGCCGACCTGATGCTCGCGCATGTACTCGGCAAAGCGGTCGGGGTCGAAACCCAGTTCCTCGGGCAACACATGCAGGGTGCGCCCGGAACACAGGGCGCCGAACAGCAGGGTGTGACCGAGGTCGGCGGCGATGGTGGAGACCAGCGCCATGCTCGCCTCGGGCGCCAGGTCCAGACGCTCCAGCAGGCCGCTGACATAACTGGCCAAGGCCCCGTGGCTGACCAGTACGCCCTTGGGCAGTCCGGTGGAGCCGGAGGTATGGATCACGTAGGCCGGGGCCTGTTCCGCCAGGTCCAGGTCCGGCGTGGTATCGGTTTGATGACGCCATTGTCCAGGGGCATAAGCCAGGCCGACACAACCGGCAATGGCCAGCGTCGTCACCCGGGGATCGCCTTCGGCACACAGCAGCAGGCGCGCGCGGGCGCGTTCGAGCATCGGCTGCAAGCGCGCCTCCGGGGCCTTGCTGTCCAGCGGCATGTACACCGCACCGGCCTTGAGAATCCCCAGGACACAGGTCAGCCAGTCCAGCGAGCGCTCCATCAGCACCGCCACCGGCTCGCCGACGCCGACGCCCTGGTCGCGCAGATGATGGGCGAGGCGATTGGCCGCCTGGTCCAGCTCAAGGAAACCCAGGGTCCGCTCGAGGCAGCGAGCGGCCAGCGCCTGGGGCTGGCGTTGCACCTGGGCGCTCCACTGTTGCAGCACTGGAATCGCCGCCATACGGGGCTCCGTCGCCAGGGCCGGTGGACGGTTTTCCAGGCTCAGCAGCGGCGCATGCGGGGCGCGCAGCACCGCATCGAACAGACTGAGCAGCGAAGCAATAAAACCTTCGATGGTCGAAGGCTGGTAGAGGTCGCTGGCATAGGTCATCTCACCGTGAATCAGATTGCCGGCGTCGGTGATGTCCAGGGCCAGGTCGAAGTGGGTGCCGTCCTTGTGCAGCGGGTATTCCTCGACCAGCAGGCCCGGCAGGCTCAGGGTGCGCTGTTTCTGCATGCCGACGTTCTGGTTGAACTTGGCCTGGAACAGCGGGTTGTGGTCCAGGCTGCGTTGCGGAGCCAGGGCATCCACCAGTTGTTCGAACGGCAATTCCTGGTGCGCCTGGGCGCCAAAGCTGCTTTCACGAATCCGCGCCAGCAGCTCAAGGAAACTCTCGCGCTCATCGACCTCGCAACGCAGCACCTGGGTGTTGATGAAGAAGCCGATCAGGCCTTCGACCTCGGCCCGGCCGCGGTTGGCGTTGGGCACACCGACGCGGATATCCCGTTGTCCGGCGTGCCGGGACAGGAACCAGGCGTAACCGCCGAGCACCAACATGAACAGGCTCAGGCCCTGACTGCGGGCAAAGGCCTGGAGCTGCGCCGAACGCTCGGCGCCGAAATCGAAGCGCAGGGTCTGGCCCTGGAAGCTCTGCACCGGCGGCCGCGGAAAATCGGCGGCGACGTCCAGCAGCGGTTGTTCCTCGCCCAGTTGCCGCCGCCAGTAGTCCAACTGCCGCTCGCCCTCGCCGGCTTCCAGCCAGCTGCGCTGCCAGATCGCATAGTCGGCGTACTGCAAGGCCAGCTCCGGCAGCCCGGGCTCGCGGTTCTGGCAGAAGGCCTGATAGCCCTGGACGAACTCCTTGACCATCACGTCCATCGACCAGCCGTCGGAGACGATATGGTGCATGCACACCAGCAGCACCCATTGCGCCTCGTCGAGCCGGATCAGAGTGGTCCGCAGCAAGGGGCCGGCGAGCAGATCGAAAGGTTGCGCGGTAAGCGCGGCGACCCGTTCGGCCAACTCGGCTTCACGGGTTTCGGCGGCGCAGGCCGTCAGGTCGATACGCTCCAGCGGCAGCGCCTGCTGGTCGAGGATCACCTGGCGCGGTTGCTCGCCGTCGACCTGGAAGCGGGTGCGCAGCACTTCGTGGCGCTGGACCAGATATTCGAAAGCGCGCTGCAAGGCGCTTTCATCCAGTTCACCGCGCAGGCGCAAGGCAGCGGCCATATTGTAGGCGGCACTGTCCGGTTCGAGCTGCCAGAGAAACAGCAAGCGCTGCTGGGCGTAGGACAAGGGAATCGCGGCCTGCCCATGGCGGCTGACCGGCACCGGCAGCAGGCTGAAATCCTTGCCCTGCTGGCTCAGCCGAGCGAGGAACTGCCGCCGTTGCTCCAGCGGCAGGCTGATAAAACGTTTGGCAAGACTCAATGCGGCCTGGGCACTCATGCTCCCACCTCCTCCAGCGAACTCATGAACTGCTCCATATCACCCCAGTCGTTCTCGCCGACGCCCTCGGCGAGGCTCGCCACTTCAATGGCCAGGTCACCCAGCAAGGGATTTTCAAACAGGCTGCGCAACGGCAGGCTGACCGCCAGGCGCGTCTTGATCCGCGCGATCACCTGGGCGGCGAGCAACGAATGCCCGCCCAACTCGAAGAAGTGGTCGTCGAGCCCGACCTGGGGCACGTGCAGGACCTGCTCCCAGATCTCCGCGAGGTTGCGTTCGATCTCGCTGTGGGGCGCCCGGTAGCGGGCCTGCAACTGGCTCGGATCGGGCAGCGGCAAGGCCTTGCGGTCCAGCTTGCCGCTGGGGGTCAGGGGCAGGCGCGGCAACAGCAGCAGGTGGGTCGGCACCATGTAGTCGGGCAACTGGCCTTGCAGCAAGGTCTTGACCTGCTGGCGCAGAGTCGCCTCGTCCGCGGCCTGTTCCGCCACCAGGTAGCCGACCAGTTGCGTGCCGCCCGTCAGCGGCAGGGCCAGCACGGCGGCTTCACGCACGCCCGGGCACTGCAACAGGCGGCCTTCGATTTCGCCCAGTTCGATACGGAAACCGCGAATCTTCACCTGGTGGTCGACCCGACCGACGTACTCCAGGGCACCGTCGGCGCGTAGGCGCGCACGGTCGCCGCTGCGGTAGAGACGCTCGCCGGGGTTGAACGGATCGACGATAAAGCGCTGGGCACTGAGGGCCGGTTGCCCCTGATAACCACGCGCCAGGCCGGGGCCGCCGATATACAACTCGCCGACCGCGCCCCGGGGCAGCAGGTTCAGCTCGTCGTCCAGCACCAGCAGCCGTCGATCCGACAAACCCTGGCCGATAGGCACGCCGCGCCAGGACACATCTTCGGGCAACAGTGCCGAGCAGTCATGGGTGGTGGAAACCACGGTGGCTTCGGTCGGGCCATAGGTATTGATCAGCCGCACGTGCCCCAGGCCGGCGAGCGGCCACAAACGCAGGCCGTCGACCGCCATGGCCTCGCCGCCGATATGGATCTGCCGCAGCACGCCGTAGTGCTGCGGTGGCCGGGCCGCCCAGTCCTGGACCAGCAGATGCCAGTAGGCGGCCGGCAGGTCCGCCAGGGTGATGCCGTGTTCGAGGATCGCGCCATGCAGGGTGGCACTGTCCCACAGGCGGCCGTCCCGCAGGACCACGCAAGCGCCCAGGCACAGCGGCGGGAAGAACTGTTCGACAAAACCGTCGAAGCTGCTGGTGGCCATTTGCAGGACCCGGTCTGAGTCCACCAGTTGGCTGTATTCGCTGGCTCGGGCGATAAACTCGGCCAGGGCGGCATGACTGATCGCCACGCCTTTCGGCCGGCCGGTGGAGCCCGAGGTGTAGATCACATAGGCCAGGGAGTTCGGCTCGATGCCTGGCGGCAGGTCGTGGTCGGAAAACGCCGAGTCGTCGAGCTGGTCCAGGCAGAGGATTTCGCCGTCCTGGAAGGTCGGCAGGCTGGCCAGCCACGGGCTCTGGGTCAGCAACAGTTGCAGGCCGCTGTCCTGCAAGACGTGCTGCAGGCGCTCGGTGGGGGTTTGCGGGTCCAGCGGCACATAGGCGCCACCGGCCTTGAGCACGGCGAGGATGGCCACGGCCATTTCCAGACTGCGGGACACGGCGAGCCCCACCAGCACGTCGGGGCCGACGCCGCGCTCGCGCAACAGATGGGCCAGGCGGTTGGCGCGGCGGTTCAGTTCGGCGTAGTTCAGGCACGGCGCGCCTTCGGGCTCGGCGAGGATCAGCGCGGTGGCTTCAGGGGTCCGCCGGACCTGGGCCTCGAATAGCTGCGGCAAGAGCATGGAGTCCGTTGCCGACGCCGGTTTTCCGGTCGAATCACCGAGCAACTGAGCGACTTCCTCCGACGCCAACATCGGCAACTGCGCCACCGCCTGTTGCGGATCGCGGCACACCGCCGCCAGCAGATTGCGCCAGTGCCCGGCCAGACGGGCAATGGTCTCAGCGTCGAAAATATCGGTGGCGTAGGTAAAGGCGGCGAACAACTGCTCGCCTTCCTCGCGGGTTTCCAGCATCAGGTCGCTGGCGGCGGCATGCTCGCGCGAACCCGCCGCGCCCTCCTCCGCGCTCAGGTGCTGCACCTGCAGTCCGCAGGCGAGGGTCTTGCCCTGCACATCGGTGACCAGCGGCTGGTGATTGAACATCACCTGGAACAGCGGGTTGTGACTCTGGCTACGGGCCGGTTGCAGGGCCTCGATCAAGGCGTCGAAAGGCAGTTCCTGATGGGCCTGGGCACCGGCGGCGGCCTCGCGTACGCGCTGCAGCAACCCGGCGAAGGACTGCTGGCCGCTGACCTCGCTGCGCAAGACCTGGGTGTTGACGAAGAAGCCGATCAGGCCCTCGGTCTCGCTGCGGGTACGGTTGGCGATCAGGCCGCCGACACGGATATCGGTTTGCCCGCTGTAGCGGTACAGCAGGGTCTTGAACGAAGCCAGCAGGACCACGAACAAGGTCACCCCCTGGCGCTGGGCCAGGGTCTTGAGTTGCTGGCGCAGATCCGCGTCGACCTGTACTTCCAGACGCGCGCCACGGTGACTGGCCTGGGCCGGATAGGCACGGTCGGTAGGCAATTCAAGTACCGGGTGCTCTTCACCCAGGTGCCCGCGCCAATAGGCCAGTTGCCGTTCACGCTCACCGGCTTCGAGCCAGCTGCGCTGCCACAGGGCATAGTCGCGGTAGTGCACGCTCAGGGGCGACAAGGTGGGCGCCTGGCCGGCGACGCAGGCGTCATACAAGCGGGTGAACTCGTCCACCAGGATATTCATCGACCAGCCGTCGGCGATGATGTGGTGCAGGGTCAGCAACAGCACATGTTCCTGCTCGGCCAGGCGCAGCAGGCGAATGTTCAGCAACGGCCCGCGCTCCAGGTCGAACGACTGCCCCGCTTCCTCGGCCATGGCTTGCCGGGCGCGCTGCACGCGCAGCTCCGGGGCCAGCGCGGACAGGTCGCTGATCGCGATGCGTACCGCGCTCGGCTCGGCCACGCGCTGGAAAGCCCGCTCGCCGTCCTGGCCAAAGGTGGTGCGCAGGCACTCATGGCGCGCCACCAGGGCGCTGAAGGCCTGTTCCAGCGCAGGCAGCTCCAGCACGCCATTCAGGCGCACGGCCATCGGCAGGTTGTAGGCCGCGCCGGTGGGATCGAGTTGCCAGAGAAACCACAGGCGCTGCTGGGCATAGGACAGGCCGTCGCGTTCTACGACGCCGTCACCGGCAACGATGGGCAGCAACGAAAAATCGACACCCTCCCGGTCCATCGCGGCCAGGAAGACCTTGCGCTTTTCCTCGGGCAACGCGATAAAGCGGCGGGCCAGTTGATGTGCGTCCCGCGGATTCATTGCGAGTACCCCTCGGCCATCGCCACCACCACCTTGCGCTTGCCGGTGAACGGCGAACGGGAGTGGGCGCTGAGCATGTTGTCGAGCATCAGCACATCGTTTTCCTGCCAGGGAAAACTGATGGTGCAGTCGTCGAGCACGCCACGGACTTCGTCCAGCAGGTCGACCTCGATGGCCGAGCCGTCGCCGTAATAGACATTGCGCGGCAGGTCTTCCTCATCCACCGCATCGAGCAGGGTCTCGCGCACTTCCGGCTGCAGGTTCGACACATGGAACAGATGCGCCTGGTTGAACCAGACCATGTCCTGGGTCACCGGGTGCCGGGCCACCGTCTGGCAGCGCTGGCGGGTGCGCAACTCGCCGTCGTCCTTCCATTCGCATTCGATGGAATGGGCCCGGCAGTAGGCCTCGACCACCGCCTCGTCCTCGGTGTTGAACACCTGGCTCCACTCCACATCCAGGCCGTTGCCATAGTTGCGCACGTACATCAGCCCCTTGCTGATGAACCGCTCGCGGATCCGCGCCGGGACCCGGCGATAGACTTCACGGCTGTCGCAGATGGGTGTCTCGCCGCCGGTCTGCGCGGCGATCATGCTGTAGAACCAGATCTTCATCGGCCATTCGAGGGTGTAGGCCTGCTCGTTGTGCAGCGGAATGCTCTGGTGCGCCGGGTATTCGGTGGAGGTGTAGACCCCCTTGGTCACGTTGCTGCGCGGCGTCGAGCCGAACTCGTAGTTGAGCAATGGATGACCGAAACCGGCGGCGAACTCGCGGAAGGCCTCGGCACCGCCCACCTCGAAACCACGCAGCAGAATCCCGCCGGCACGGTACAGGTGCGCGTCGATCAGCGGCTTGCATTCGGCGAACGCCTCGCGCAGGTCGAGACCGGGTTCAGGCGCCTGGATCAGCATGGGCAAGGTGCCCGACCCGGTCAGCAGCGGCCGGATATCCAAACTCAATGCATTGTTCATGACGACTCTTCTCCCTTGATCTCGAATCGCAAGTGCCGGGCGCGCGAATGCGCCGTGCACTTGGCTGTGCTTCGATTAACGGATGGCCGTACAGGGAAATTAGGCGGACCGGGCAACGTCGCTCAGCGACCAGAGCGGTTTTGATGGCAAAAACATTTACTTTCATTTCCCTATACGTTTTTCCGGGGCTCATCCGTCTTATCCAAATGACATCCTCAGAAATAGAGCCGCCGCTTTCCCATGTCGAAGCCTTCCACCCCGAAGAAATCCCGCTCAAGACTCTGGTTCCTGGTCCATAGCTGGCTGGCGCTGCCCATCTGGTTTTTTGTCCTGATCGTCTGTGTCACCGGCACCCTGGCGGTGATCAGCCAGGAAATCGTCTGGCTGGCCAATCCCGAGATCCGCGCCAGCAAGCCGTTCGACGACGCGCCGTTGCTCAGCTTCGACCAGGTGATCGCCGCCATCGCCAAGAGCGATCCCGAGGTGATCGTCCAGCAGATCATTCGCCCGGACGAAGCGCATTTCGCCTTGCGCGCCGATATCAACTACCCCGACGGCCGCTCGGTGATCGTCTACGTCAATCCCTATACCGGGGTGATCCAGGGCATCAGCCCGCAGTTCGACTTCAAGCAGTTCACCCGCGCCCTGCACGGCTGGTGGCTGGTGCCTTTCGTCAACGGTTACAGCTGGGGCTGGTACCTGGTGTCGCTGCTTGGGCTGCCGCTGCTGGCATCGCTGGTCACCGGGCTGGTGGTGTACAAGCGTTTCTGGAAAGGCTTCTTCAAGCCGACCCTGCGTTTCAACCACGGTGCGCGGATTTTCTGGGGCGATTTCCACCGGCTGAGCGGCATCTGGTCGATCTGGTTTATCGCGGTGATTTCCATCACCGGTACCTGGTTCCTGATCCAGGCGATCCTCGCCGACAACCAGATCAGCTTCGCCAGCCGGCCGATCCCGGCGATCATTTCCCATGACAGCGCACCGCTGATGCCCGATGGCCGGCCAGCGCCGATGCTTGGTGCCGACGAAGCCCTGCGCATCGCCCAGCAACGGGTTCCCGGGCTCGACTCGAGCTTTGTCAGCCTGCCCGGCAATGCCTTCAGCCCTATCGAAGTGGGCGGGCGCAGCGGCTATCCGCTGATGTACCAGACCCTGCAGATCAACCCCTACAACGGCGAGATCGAACAGTCGCGCCTGCTCTCGGATCGCAACAAGCTGGAGTTCGTCACCGAATCGATGCGACCGCTGCACACCGGGGATTTCGGCGGCCTGTGGATCAAGCTGATCTGGTTCTTCTTCGGACTGGTGCTGAGCATGATGGTCTTGAGCGGCCTGCTGATCTGGACCAAGCGCACCGCCCTGGCCACCGCCCAGGCCCTGAAACGCAGTGCCAAGACCGAACGGGCGCCAGCGCCCAAGGCCAAGACCGCCCGGAATACCGAGACCCCGGAGGTGACCCCATGAGCAAGGACAGCACGCTGGCGGCGCCCTCGCCCCTCAGCCGCTTCTGGCACAAGTGGCGCTTCCACCTGAACATCCTGCTGGTGCTGATCCCCCTGGGTTTCATGCCGCGCTACTTTTCCGATGCCGCGCTGTTCCGTGGCGACACCGGCCTGGGCAAGCACCTCAATCAAATCCAGGTCGGCCCCTGGAGCCTGGAAATGGCCGAACTCTGGGACGAAGGACCCCGTCGCGACGGGCCCGCCGGTTATCTGAAAAGCTTCAACGCGCGCCTCTGCGACCGCTGTGGCGAGCAGGTCAAGGCCGCCTACCTGCGCGTGGGCAAACCCCGCAGCCTGCGTGCCGCCGGGGTGATCTTCTTCGGCACCGCCTATCGCATGAGCGCCGTGGTGCCGATTCCCGACCGGACCCAGGACGATGCCGAACTCTGGATCACCCTCGAGGGCTGGGACGGTTCGGTGCACCAGGCCTCTCTTCCACTGCGCCAGGCCTCCCCGGCCACCCTTGCCTGGCTGGATAAACAAGGAGCGCGGAAATGACCTTCACGCCACCCAAGACGCTTGCCACCGGCCTCCTGCTGCTGGCCGCCGGTTTCAGTACCAGCGCCCTGGCCCACAATCCGATCTGCGAGTGCAAGCAGATCGATGCCGAACAGATTCAATGCAAGGGCGGTTTCTCCGATGGCAGCGCGGCCACCGGGGTGACCCTGGACGTGATCGGCTATGACGAAAGTATCCTGCTGCCGGGCAAGCTGGGGCAGGACTCGACCCTGACCTTCAAGAAGCCGGCGACCGATTTCTATGTGCTGTTCGACGCCGGTCCCGGGCATATCGTCGAAATCGACCATGGGGATATCGAAGCCCCATGAGCACCTCGACCACCCAGATCGTCCGCCCCGCCGGGGCCGGCCATGAAACCCTCTACGTGCTGCTGTTCTGCCTGATCGTGCTGCTGGTCGCCGGCTCCGTGGTCGCGCTGCATGGCGAGCAGCAGAACGTCAGCACCCTCGAGGCCTATCAGGTGGATGCGCGCCGCGACCTGAGCGCCGGCGAGCAGGGCATCTACGCCGACCTGCGGGTCACCCTCGACGAAATCCATCTGCTGCAACAGGACCAGCAAGCCCTGCCCGCCCCCGAGCGACTCGGCGAAGAAGGGTTTGCCCCCTTCGCCCAGGACGCCAGCTCGGTCAGTCGCGGTGGCCACGCCTGGCACCTGCTCGACCAGCGTGCCTACTTCGGCCTGAGCCACGCCACGGCCACCGCCGGTTCCTTCCTGATGCTGGTCGGCAGCGATGCGAACGCCGCGCCGGATATCTGGCTCAACCGCAGCAACAACCTGGCGGCACCCGCGGACCTCAGCGACAGCGCCCTGATCGCTGGCGGCTGGCAGCGGGTGGTCGCGCAATTCGATGCCGGCGTAACCCGCCAGCATCGGCACTGAACCTTCCGACTCACCCCAGGGAAGACTGTCTACCCATGCCCATTTCAGCTCTGTTCAGCCGCCGTCACCTGTTGCTCGCGCTGCTGCTCTCGCCCCTGCTGCTGTCCCTCCAGGTCCAGGCCGACCCGGCCAAGCGCCTGCGCATCGGCATCACCCTGCATCCTTATTACAGCTACGTGGCGAATATCGTCGGCGACAAGGCCGAGGTGGTGCCGCTGATCCCGGCCGGCTTCAATCCCCACGCCTACGAACCCCGCGCCGAGGACATCAAGCGCATCGGCACGCTGGATGTGATCGTGGTCAATGGCGTCGGTCATGACGACTTCGCCGACCGCATGATCGCCGCCAGCGAAAAGCCCGATATCCCCGTGATCGAGGCCAATGAAAACGTGCCGCTGCTGGCTGCCACCGGCACCGCCGCGCGAGGCGCCGGCAAGGTGGTCAACCCGCACACCTTCCTGTCCATCAGCGCCTCCATCGCCCAGGTCAACAACATCGCCCGGGAACTCGGCAAGCTCGACCCGGACAATGCCAAGACCTACACCGCCAACGCCCGGGCCTACGGCAAGCGCCTGCGGCAGATCCGCGCCGACGCCCTGGCCAAGCTGACCCAGGCACCCAACGCCGACCTGCGGGTGGCCACGGTGCACGCGGCCTATGACTACCTGCTGCGCGAATTCGGCCTGGAAGTCACCGCCGTGGTCGAGCCAGCCCATGGCATCGAACCGAGCCCGAGCCAGTTGAAGAAGACCATCGACCAACTGCGTGAACTGGATGTGAAGGTGATCTTCTCGGAACTGGACTTCCCGTCGACCTATGTCGAGACCATCCGCCGCGAGTCGGGGGTGCGGATCTATCCGCTGTCGCATATTTCCTATGGCGACTACAGCGCCGACAAGTACGAGAAGGAAATGACCAACAACCTGGACACCGTGGTCCGGGCGATTCAGGAGGCCGGGGCATGACCGCTGCCGAACAGTTGGTCGCCCGGGCCATCGGTCCGACGCTGAAGTTCGACGGCATCGATCTGGTGCTGGGCAACACCACCATTCTCGATCAGGTCAGCTTCCAGGTTCGCCCCGGTCATGTGCACGCCCTGGTCGGGCCCAACGGTGGCGGCAAGAGCTCGCTGATCAAGACCCTGCTCGGGCAGATGCCCCACCAGGGACGCCTTAGCCTGGAATGGCCCGGTGCCCCCGGGATCATCGGCTATGTGCCCCAGGCCCTGGAGTTCGACCGCGGCCTGCCGATGACCGTCGACGATTTCATGGCCGCCATGTGCCAGCGCCGTCCGGCCTTTCTCGGCCTGTCCCGGCATTTCGCCGGGGCGATTGGCGAGGCCCTGGAACGGGTCGGCATGCAGGACAAACGCAAGCGTCGCATGGGCGCCTTGTCCGGTGGCGAACGGCAGCGGGTATTGCTGGCCCAGGGCCTGATTCCGCCGCCGCAACTGCTGGTGCTCGACGAACCGATGTCAGCCCTGGACGAAGCCGGCATCCAGGTTTTCGAGCGTTTGCTGCTCGACTGGCGCCGCGCCGGCATCACCGTGTTGTGGATCGAGCATGACCTGGAAGCGGTCAAGCGCCTGGCCGACCGGGTCACCGGCCTCAATCGCCGGATCCTGTTCGACGCCTCGCCGGCCGAGGCCCTGACCCCGGACCGCCTGCTGACCCTGTTCTCCACCCATCCGCGCAGCCTCAACGAGGAGACCCGGCCATGACTTATGAAGCTTTTCGCCTGATGATCCAGGGCTGGGCCTCGTCCGGTTTCCTGCCGGCGGCACTGGCCTATGGCTTTGTGGTCAACGCGCTGATCGCCGGGCTGTTGATCGGCCCGGTGCTCGGCGGCCTCGGCACCCTGGTGGTGGTCAAGCGCTTCGCGTTCTTTTCCGAAGCGGTGGGCCATGCGGCCCTGACCGGCGTGGCCATCGGCATCCTGCTCGGCGAACCCTACACCGGCCCCTACGGCAGCCTGTTCGGCTACTGCCTGCTGTTCGGCGTGCTGCTCAACTACTTGCGCAACCGCACCGGCCTGGCCCCGGACACCCTGATCGGGGTGTTTCTCTCGGTGTCCCTGGCCCTCGGTGCCAGCCTGTTGCTGGTGCTGGCCGGCAAGATCAACGTGCATATCCTGGAAAACGTGCTGTTCGGTTCGGTGCTGACGGTCAACGGCAACGACCTGCTGGTGCTGCTGATTGTCGGCAGCCTGGTCATGGGCCTGAGCCTGCCCCTGTACAACCGCATCATGCTGGCCAGTTTCAATCCGCAACTGGCGGCGGTGCGCGGTGTCGCGGTGAAGACCCTCGACTACCTGTTCGTGGTGCTGGTGACGCTGATCACCGTGGCGGCGGTAAAAGTTATCGGCGCAATCCTGGTGGGTGCCCTGCTGGTGATTCCGGCCGCGGCCGCGCGCCTGCTCAGCCAGTCGCTCAAGGGTTTCTTCTGGATCTCGGTGGCGATTGCCACCGTCAGCACCCTCTGCGGCATCCTGCTGCCGATCCTGTTCGACCTGCCCGTGCCGTCCGGCGCGGCGATCATCCTGATGGCCGGTATCGCCTTCGCCTTCGCGGCGATCGCCCGTGGCACCGTGCCCAGCCTCAAAGGGAATATTGGATAAATGCCTATTTTTCGCCCCCTGGCGCTCGCCCTGATCCTGAGCGGCCTGTACAGCGCAACGTCGTTCGCCACCCCGGCGCCGATGCAGATCACCGCCAATCACGGCCTGGGTACCGTGGCGTTGCACGCCAGCAGCGCCGCCAAGCCGGTGCGCATCCTCGCCAGCCTGCCGATCACCTACGGCCTGGGCGAGATCCTGCTCAAGGACACCGGCGTGGAGCTGCAACGCGCCGCCGACGCCAACCTGCCGGGCAGTCGCCAGAGCGCCTATTTCAGCGGTCGCGGGGCCCCGGCCCTGCAAAAGCTGGCGAGCAATGCCGATGCGGTGATCGGGCTGCGTTCGCTGTGGCCCGAGGATCCGCTCTACCCCATGGCCCGCCGCAGCAACGTGCGGATCGTTGAAGTCGATGCGGCGCGCCCGGTGGACGGCGGCCTGGCGGGTATCGCGGTGCAGCCGGGCAAGGGCGTGGACGGCCTGAACAGCCAGCCCTGGCTGTCGAGCAACAACCTGGGACGGATGGCCGATGTGATCGCCGCCGACCTGGTGCGCCTGGCCCCCGAGGCCAAGCCGAAGATCGAGAGCAACCTGGCGAGCCTCAAGCAGCACCTGCTCAAGCTCAGCGCCGAAACCGAGGCACGCTTGAGCCAGGCCGATAACCTGACGGTGGCCAGCCTGTCGGAGCGTTTCGATTACCTGATGGGCGGGCTCAACCTGGAAGTGGTCAAGGTCGATGCTCCGGCCGACGATGCCTGGACGCCCGCAGCCCTTGAGCAGTTGAGCCAAACCCTCAAGGCCAACGAGGTGAAAGTGGTGCTGGATCATCGCCAGCCGAGCGAGCCGATCAAGGCGGCGATTACCGCGGCGGGAAGTCGATTGGTGGTGCTCAGTGGCGAAGAGGCCGATCCGCTGGTGGGACTTGAGAGTTCGATCGACAAGGTACTGACGGTATTGTCGCCGTTATGAGTAAAGCAAAAAAAATGTAAATACATCATAGATTTAGTCACGCAACGCGTAGGACAGTTCTGCTTTTGTCAGCCCCTATTCATCTCGACTAAACCTGCAAGCAGAATCATCCGCCCCCTTTTGGTAAAAGGAACAGCGGATGTTCGGCACAGCACATCAACAGCGCTTCAAACTGATCCTCAATGCGTTCGAGCACGAGCTGCACATGCTCGGTTTCAAGGGCAACGAAGGCCTCAACCAGCCCTACCGCATCGATATCGAGCGGGTCAGCAAACGCGATCTGAAAAGCCAGGCCTTTCGCGACGCCACTTCCTTACCCCAATCAAGTCAGGTGCAGCCATGACCCGGTCCTCCAATGACCTGACCGACGGCCCGGCCTGCGAGTCCCAGGCTTTTATCGTCCAGGTCATCGGC
>NZ_PHSU01000024.1 GCF_002814235.1 Pseudomonas sp. QS1027
CCGCTGTGCTTCAGTCAGTACTCAATCCGCACATCACCCTTCGGCACGCTGCAGCACGACAGGATATAACCCTCGGCCACATCGTCGTCGGTGATCCCGCCGTTGTGCTCCATCTCCACTTCGCCGCCCAGCTTCAGCACCTTGCAGGTCCCGCAGATGCCCATGCCGCAGGCCTTGGGAATCATCAGGCCAAGCTTGGCCGCCGCCGCGTGCACGGTTTCCCCCGGCGCCACGCGAATGCTCTTGCCGGTGGCGGTGAATTCCACCTGATGCAGGTCGGCGGCATCCACTTCCGGTGCCTCGGCAGCCTGTTCGGCCTGTTCCACCGCGTCGGCACGGGCTTCCGGCGGCGTCGCGCCGAACGACTCCTCGTGATAACGGCTCATATCGAACCCGGCGGTTTCCAGCAGACGCTTCACCGCATTCATGTACGGCGTCGGTCCGCAACAGAACACCTCACGCTCAAGGAAGTCCGGCGTCATCAACTCCAGCATCTTGTGGTTCAGATAGCCGCGATAACCGGCCCACGGCTCGCCCAAACCATGCTTTTCACAAATCAGGTGCAGGCTGAAGTTGTCGATCCGCGACGCCATATGTTCCAGCTCGCGGTGATAGATGATGTCTTTCGGCGAACGGGCGCTGTGGATAAACACCATGTCGACATTCGCGTTGGTGTCGTAGAACCAGCGGGCCATGGACATCACCGGGGTGATACCGACGCCGCCGCTCAGGTACAGCACTTTCGGGCTCGGGAAGTCGATGGCGTTGAACAAGCCCACCGGCCCGTGCACCGCCAGCTCCTGGCCTTCGTGCAGGGTGTCGTGCAACCAGTTGGAAACCTTGCCGCCGGGCACGCGCTTGATGGTCACCGAAAAGCTGTAGGGCACCGACGGCGAGCTGGAAATGGTGTAGGAGCGCATGATCGGCTGGCCTTCGATTTCCAGCTCCAGGGTGACGAACTGCCCCGGCTTGAAAAAGAACATGATCGGCTGGTCGGCCATGAAGCAGAAGGTGCGCACGTCCCAGGTTTCCTGGATGACCTTCACGCAACGCACGATATGCCGACCATTGGCCCAGGTCTGGGTTGTTACCGGATTGAGGAAGTTGTTCGACATATTGTTCTCCACCGCCGACTGTCGGCTCTATGTTGGCGATTCTGCGCAAGGGTCGAAGCGACCATTTACCTATCCGCGACACTGGCATGCTTATCGCGACCAGCCCGCAACGACCGGGGGTTGCGCGTCGGGAACGGATTCGGCCATGTCGCCCATGGATAAGGTTCGTGTCGCTGCCAGCCGCACACTCCATCGCAAATGTTCTGCTGTATTTCTGTGCTTGCGTGCTAACCGTATCAGCCACTATTCGCCGGCCACACCGCATGGCCATGAGGACTAAATCGATGGACGTCACCGCAACCCTGAGCCTGGGCGATCCGCTGGAACCCGCACGCAAGGCCACCGCGCAAATGTTGCAAGAGCGCGAGCGCACCTACTCCCTGCCGCAACCGTTCTACTCCGATGAGCGGCTGTTCGAAATCGATATGCAGGAAATCTTCCAGAAAGAGTGGTTGATCGCCGGCATGACCTGCGAAATCCCGACCAAGGGCAACTACATCACCCTGCAGATCGGCAAGAACCCGATCATCGTGATTCGCGGCGCCGACGGCGTGGTCCACGCCTTCCACAACGTCTGCCGCCACCGCGGCTCACGCTTGTGCACCAGCGACAAGGGCAAGGTTGCCAAGCTGGTCTGCCACTACCACCAGTGGACCTACGAGCTGGACGGGCGCCTGCTGTTCGCCGGTACCGAGATGGGTGCCGACTTCGACATGAAGCAATACGGCCTCAAGCCGGTGCACGTGAAGACCTCGGGCGGCTACATCTTCATCAGCCTGGCGCAGACCCCGCCGCCGATCGACGAGTTCCTGGCGACCCTGAACCACTACATGGAACCCTACGACATGGAAAACACCAAGGTGGCGGTGCAAACCACCTTGATGGAAAAGGCCAACTGGAAACTGGTGCTGGAGAACAACCGCGAGTGCTACCACTGCGGCGGCTCCCACCCGGAACTGCTGAAGACCCTGCTGGAATGGGACGACGTCACCGACCCGCGGGCCGACCAGAAATTCAAGGACCACGTGGCCGAATGCACCGTGGCCTGGGAAGCCGAAAAGATCCCTTACGCCCACGCCAGCTTCGGCCTGCGAAACCGTATCGTGCGCATGCCGCTGCTCAAGGGCACCGTGTCCATGACCATGGACGGCCAGCAGGGCTGCAAGAAACTGATGGGCCGGATCAAGAACCCGGACCTGGGTTCGATGCGTATCCTGCACCTGCCGCATTCGTGGAACCACTGCATGGGCGACCACATCATCGTGTTCACCGTGTGGCCGATCAGCGCCCAGGAAACCATGGTCACCACCAAGTGGCTGGTGCACAAGGATGCGGTGGAGGGCGTGGACTATGACGTGGCGCGCATGCGTGAAGTCTGGGACGCGACCAACGACCAGGACCGTCGCCTGGCGGAAGAAAACCAGCGCGGTATCAACTCCACGGCCTACCAGCCGGGGCCGTACTCGAAGACCTATGAGTTTGGCGTGGTCAACTTTGTGGATTGGTACAGCGAGCGGCTGTTGAGCAACCTGGGGGCGGAGCCTGCGCCGTACCTCAAGGGTGTTCCCGTTCACGGCTGACACCAGTACTGAAAACACCGCAATCCTGTAGGAGCCGGCTTGCTGGCGATGGGGCCAGTAAGCCTTGCGTCGCCCAACCGGACGCCATCGCCAGCAAGCCGGCTCCTACAAGGTTTGTATTTCAAGCATAGGCCGGTCAGCACCGACCTAGCCGTGAGACGACCACCTCACCGACCCATCCTCGCCAATAAACTCCTCGACAATACTCTCCCCGCTCAACCGCACCTTCACATACCCATTGAGCACCCGCTCCGGGTATTCGTCGTCCATGGCATTCTGCACTTCGGAAAACAGCACCCGCTCATTGCCATCCAGCTCGCTGGTCACGCCATAGGGAATCGCCCCGTGCCCGGCGCAGCGTGCCCGCAACCCGCCCTGCTCGGCATACACAATCCCATTGTGCAGGTGCCCCCAGTACCAATAATCCGGCACCCGGCCCAAGGCATCACATACCGGCTGATACAGCGTGGTCTTGTTTTCCCCACTGATATCGAAGCCCTGGTGATGACTGAGCACCAGCAACTTCTTGCGTTTGGGCAGGCCCTTCATCCAGTCGATCTGCTGCTGGTTCAGGGTACCGTCCATATAGAGACCGAGCGGCGCCGAGGCATAGGCCGAATCCAGCCCGACAATCAGCCAGTCATCGTTGTACAAGGCGAAGTAACTGGTGCCCTGCTGCGCCGGGAAACGTGAGTTGAGTTCCGCGAAATAACCGTGGGCGCCGCTGTACATCTCATGGTTGGAGTTGAGGGTGAAGGCGCCGTGCTTGCCCATCGGCCAGCCGGCCATGTCGACGTGCTCGGAGGAGCCGGTGCCGGCGTAGTAGACATCGCCCAGGTGAATGGTGAAATCGGCCTGGGCCAGTTGCATCTGGTTGGCGACATTGACCGCCGGGGCATGGCTTTCAAAGGGCCCGGTGCCCCAGTCGCCGGCAATCGCCAGGGTCACGTCGTTGTCGATCATCATCACCATCGGCGTGGTGGCGAACGGGGCGTGGCGCCGCAGGTTCTCGATCCACTTGATCAGCGCCTCGCTCCACAACAGGTCGAGCAACTCCCATTTGCGACAGCCCAGCAACGTACCGTCCTTGAGCACCCGGGTCTGCAACTGCGACTCCGAGGTCGGCAAGGCCTTGGCGTTGCCCATATGCAGGATCGACAAGCCATGGGACAGCTCCCACGGCACTGTCGGCTCGTCCGTCGGCAGCTCGCCGTGGTCCAGAACGTACTGGGCCTGATCGTGCCCGCGTTGCAACAACGCCTGGATGGCCTGGAATTCCTCGGGCTCGATATCGCTGACGAGCTTTTGCCAGGACAACTCCAACCGGGCTTTCAGGCCACTGAGGCGGACGCGGATTTTCGCAAGTTCATGTTCCAAGTGAGGCAAGTTCATGGCGCTCTCCCTACAACGTCTTCATGAATTCGATCAGCGCCCATTTCTCGGCGTCGGTCAGTTGGGTCCCGTACAGATGACCACTGTTGTGGTTGCCCTCCAGGCGGGTGTCATACCTGAAGTAGGTCGGCGCCTGGACCTGGGCACCGCTGGTGACGAACCCGACCTTGACCGGGTCGTAGACATCCGAGCCGGTGTTGAACACCACGGGCCGTTTGTCCGGTGTCTGCAACAGGTCCCACAGGCTCGGCACCGAACCGTTGTGCAGGTACGGCGCACGCATCCAGATGCCGTCGGTGGGGGTGTTGCTGTAGCTCTGGGTCTTGCGGTAGGCGTTGAAATCGAAAGGCGGTTTCTTGAAGCCATGGAACGCCTGCACCAGGCCGACGGTGAAGGAATCCAGGCGATGGGGGTCGGTGCCCAGTTGGTCGATACTGGTGGTGACCTGGCCGGTGTCGGCCTTGCCGAACTCATGGCAGCCCGCGCAGTTGTTGTCCCAGAGCGGTTTGCCCTGGGCCACCCGCGCCTGATCCAGGGCGAACGGCCAGGCCGGCGGCTTGGTGCCGAGCAGCCAGTTGGTCACTCGATTGAAACTCTCCGGCAGCACCGACTGCGGTGTCGCGCCCACCGCCATGGCCGCAGCGTAGTTGCGTTCGTGGATATCGTTGTTGTTGCCGTCCCAGTGCAGGTACAGCGATTCGCGCGGTTTCTGGTTCCAGATCTGCGGCAGGTCGACGGTGCCGATGGTCGAGTCATCCGGGAAACCGAAGACCACCATCTTGGTCGGGTTGAAGGTGTCGGTGCGCCCCGGGCCCTGTGCCGGCCGCAGTTTCTGCCAGGCGTAGGCCTGCTTCTGCTTGAGCAGCGCGGTCTTGGCCATGGGGATGATCAGGTAGCGGTTGTACAGGCGCTCGAAAAAGCCCAGCTGGAACTTGGCGTTGATCGCCGTCATCACCGCATCGGTGGTGAATTTCGGGTCGCTGGCGCAATCGTAGGCGAACCACTGGAAGGCTTGCAGTTGCAGGGTATTGGCCGGCGCGGTGGCGATCGGCTTGGCCACATCGCTCGCCGAGGCGCGATAGGAACCGGTGTGGCACAGCGCGCAGTTGGGTTCCACGGTCGGGTAGCCGATCTGCCGCTTGGCCATGCCGATGGGCAGGTCGCGACCGTTTTCATAGAGGAAGCCGAACGCCTCCCAGCCACCGGGCTTGGGCATTTTTTCCGGGCACATCTGCGGCAGCACGGCAAACAGGTAATAAGGGATTCGCGCCTCGATGCCCAGGCCGATGGCGGCGTACTTGAAGTGGTCTTCGTCGGAGGCGAATTTCTCTTCGGGTACCACCCGCAGCATGTTGTACCAGGTTTCGTAGCCGATAAAACCCAGCACCAGCAGGGTGATCAGCAGGCCGACCCGAAAGCCGTGGCGATGCCAGCGGGCTTCCCAACCCTGGCACCAGGCATGCCAGCCATCGACCAGCAAGGCCCAGGGCCGGTGGGCCGGCGTGCTGCCCATGAAGAGCGTGACGCCCAGGATCAGGAACATGCTCAGGTCGCCGTAGAGCATGGGCACGAACACCGTGGGGGTGGTGCTGGTGTCGATCAGGTAGATCCAGAACGCCACGGCGACCAGCCGGCTCAAGACGCATAACCAGGAGTGGATCACGAAGCGCGGGGCGTTGAAGCCCGACGGCATGTAGAACAGGCTGATGCCCACCAGCAACATGCCGGCGTTTTCCAGCCAGGGGTCCGAGAGCACCGGCGGCAGGCCGACCACCGAGGTCAGCAGCGCCGGGGCGAACAGGGCAGGCAGTGCGAACACCATGTTCATCACGATGCCTATCCAGATAAAGCGTTGGAACCAGCGGATGTAATTGTCCATATCACCCTTCCTTGCCAATCCGTTTTTACCGGCCGATCACGGTCCATGTGGGAGCTGGCTTGCCGGCGATGGCGTCCGCAAGATCGATGCAAGGCTTACGGGCCTCATCGCCAGCAAGCCGGCTCCTACAGGTGTGGCGGCGTTTTCGAGACCGCAGCGCATCAGCCCAGCGCGGTTTTCTCCAGATGTTCAAGGATCAGCGGATACACATCGACCACCGCGTTCTTGCCGAACATGCAGTCGATATGGCCGTAACCCGGCACCACATGGCGGCTGAACAACTCGGGGCCATGCAGCTCGACCAGGCGGTCGTAGGTCTTCTCCGTGCTCTGCGGCAAATAGCACTGGTTGTCGGCACCGCTGATAAAACAGATCGGCAATTGCAGCCGGCTGAAATGCGGCATGTAGACATCGTTGCCCTTGAAGTCCACCAGATGCCCCTTGCGACAGATCAGCGCCAGGTGCTCGAAGGTCTGGATATTCGATTGGCCGAACAGCTCATGCAGGTTGTCGTGCAGGGTTTCGTTGAGGGTGTCGTGACGGTACAGCGAGGCATACATGAAGGTGATCCGGTGACAGACCGGGTTGGTGCAATAACCCTGGGCCTCGATCCGCGCATAGACGTTGAGGGCCTTGTCATAGAGCTTGTTGAACCAGCTCTCCTTGCTGTCGGCATAGGCGGTCAGCGACTTGATACCCACCGCATCCAGCGCTCCCGGCAGGTGCAGGCCGGCCTTGATCCCGGTCGCCGTGGCCACTACCGTGTCCGCGGCAATCTGCGAGCAGACCACCGAACGCACGTCCTGCAGCCCAGCCAGCATCGACATGAAAAAGGTCGTGGCGCCATAGCAATGCACCACGCACTGCACGTCGCGGGCACCGGTGGCCTGGCGAATCTGCGCGATGGCCGCCTTGTAGTCGTACTGGGCGATCTGGTCGCCGTTCCACTCGTGCTTGCTCGCCGGCAACAGGATGCTGACCCGGAAATCCAGCAGCCAGACGTCATAGCCGTGCTTGCACAGGTACTCCAGCAGGTTGGTCTGGATGGTATCGGTGGAGAAGATATTCGAGCCCACGCCCAAGCCATGCACCAGCATCACCGGGCCTTTGCTGCCGGCCTGGTAACGGGTCAGGCGCAGCTGGACCTGGTCCTCGGTCTCGAAGAAATGCACGGTCGGCACCGGCGCATCCAGCGGCCGCTTGTGCCGGGGCGGCGCGTCCGGGTTGAAGTAGATATCGCCGGCAAACACCCCGCCGTAGCTTTCCCAGAGAATCCCGGCGAAGAACTTGCCGAAACGCGCCAGGGCTTCGATCCGCTCGCGTTCGTTGCGGGCATTGAGCACCTTCATGGTGGTCATCTGCTTGGCGAAGTCGGCGGGCTTGATATGCATGACCCCGGAGCCGATCACCGCGCCGGTCTTGTCCGGGCCTTGGTAGAGCGTGACGTAAAGGGTGCTGGTGTCCGGCCAGATATTCAGCACGCCGTTGTCTTCGGGCACGGTCTTGAAGGCGCTGAAGTAATAGTCGCGACCGTCCTCGGCAGTCAGCTTCATGTCGTAGTTCATATGCCGCACGCCGACCTGTTCCTGGTACTGCTCGAACAGGTTGAACACACCATTGCTGGCCGTCAGCGGATAAGGCGACAGCGCCGGGGCATTGAGGGTGCCGACCAGGGTCGCGGCATGCTCAGGCTCCTTGATCAGGCGATTGAGGTCGTTGCCGGTGATGGTCAGGGTGAATTCGATGGGCGAGTTCTGCGCCTCGCCGCTCTTGGCCGCGGCCTGGTAGGTCGCCAGGTCGGTGCCCTGGGGTTGGGTGAAGTCCCTGGAAAAATAGCCCTTCATGGTTTCGGTGAACTGCACCCCCAGGGTCGGTGGCGCTACCGGCTTGCGCGGTGCCGAGGGCAGCCGGTAGTCGATGACCCAACCGCGATCGGCGGCCAGCAGGCCCATGTTGCGCTCGCTGACCGCCGAAATGGTCAGCAGCGGATTGACCGCCAGGGAAGTCGGAATCACCGCGCCGTCGGTCACATACAGCCCCGGATAGACCGCATCGCCGTAGGTCCCGCTGAACACCTGGCCCTTGTGATTGACCACGCCTTGCGCGGCATTTTCGCCCATCACGCAGCCACCCAGCGGGTGCACCGAAACAATGCTGTGCTTGAGCAGCTTGGTCCAGATCGGGTTCGGCACCCAGACCCCGCCCAGGGCCCTGGTCGACTGGTGCAGGCGCTCGTTGCCGAGCTTGAAGTTTTCCTGCTCGCCCACGCCCGGCCAGTCGATGCGCAACTGGTCCTTGTCATCCAGCAGCATGCGGCCCTTGCCGTCGTCATGGCTCATGATCAGGTAGGTCTGCATATTGTGCAGCGCGCCGTAATACGGACCACGCAGAAAGCTCTCGGCCTCACGGGCCTTGTAGTGCAGTTGGGCGCTGACACCCTTGTCGGTGGCCTCGCCGATCATCCCGGCAAACCCGGCCATGGCCGGCACCATCGGCCGCCCCAGCGCGCCCGGGATCGAGCCCTCTTCGATCACCATGCGGCTGCGCCAGTCACCTTCGGTGCGCATATCAATGACCGAGGTGATGCACGGCCCGACCGGCTCCATCTCCTTGGCCGAATGGGCGCCGAAACCGATGCCGTTGATGGTCTGTTCGCAGTTGTGGCCGAAACCGAGGATATCGCCGTTGCCGCTCATGTTTTCACCGAGCTGGTCGGACATCGGCACGCCCTTGCTGCGCGAGCGCAGGAGGATCTCCGTGGAGCCCAGGGTGCCGGCGGAGACCACCACGATGTTGGCTTTGACGAACAGGGTCGGTGCCGAGAATTTTTCCCGGCCGCTGTCCAGGTACTGGAAGTGCACGATCCAACCGTCACCGTCGCGTTCCAGGTGCCGCACCTCGGCCTGGCAGAAAATCTCCGCGCCATGGTTCCAGGCATCCGGCAGGTAGTTCATCAGGGTGGTGTTCTTGGCCTTGTTGTTACAGCCCGAGACGCAGTCGCCGCACTGGTTGCACGGCAGCTGTTCGACGCCGACATGGTTGAGGTTGTTCGGCAGCTTGTCGAAGGTGACGTTGATCGGCGGTGTATAGAAATGCGCTTTCTCCTCGAGGAAGTCCGCCGACTTGCGATTCGCGTCCAGCTTCGGCAATTTCGGTCCGGAGGCCGGATACGGATTGGGCTTGAGCATTTCCCGGGCCCGCGCATAACCTTCGGCGAGCAGTGTGTCCCGGTGTTCACGCACCGCCTGGGGCCAGCGCGGGTCATCGAAGACCCCCGGCTCCGGTTCCAGGGACACATTGGCATTGATCAGCGAGGTGCCGCCCAGGCCGCAACCGACCACCACGTTCTGCTGGGCATTGACGTGCAGGTCGAACAAGCCGGTACGCGAGCCGATATGGCCGTCCGGGTCATGCACCTGCAACTCCTCCGTCGCCGCGATCATGGTGTTGGGGTATTCCCCTGGCTGGATCTCGCGCCCGCGCTCCAGCAGGCAGACACTTTTCCCGGCCCGCGCCAGCCGCGACGCGGCGATACCACCGCCGTAGCCGGAACCGATCACGATGACGTCGTAGCGTTCCTTGATCTCACTGATGGATGTCGAAATCCGTGGCATGGCTATTTCCTCTATCAGGCTAGGTCGGGCAACTCTGCGGTTGCCGCTACAGGGGCAGACGGTGATGCAACAAACCAACGCGCGCGCGGGTTCTCCAGACAAGCCGGGCATGCAGGCGAAGATCGAGATGGCGCACAGGCGCCGGGTCAGGCGCTATAGGCGCGCACGCTGGTTGGAGGCATCACGATGGACACGCCCGCGCACCAGGATGAAGGTCCTGGCCAAGGCATTGGCGATGGGGATTTGCAGCAAGCGGTAAGACAAATGGGAACCCATAAACCGTTCTCCCTGAACCTGGCGTGGACGCCGGCAACGTTCTGTCCTTGTGCCATGAGTGAAGACTTTGCGCCGGGGGGTGTCAATAAACACCCTTAGAACTGTATGAAATTTGATCTATAGCACTATGGGCTATAAGAACCGGGGCTTTGCGCCCTTAGCGAACAACTTATCCACAGAGCCACCCACAGCAAATGTGGGCAAGTCGCGGTTTATGCACCATCGACGGCAAGAGAATCTGAATAAAATCCGTGACTTATTCAGAAAGGCCGATTCCGGCAGCTATTGATCAGTTTTTAACCATATTGTTACAGGCCACGGTTTCAGAGGCCTGTGGCGGACCGCGAACACCTTATCCACAGAAAGGCCAACAGACTTTGTGTGCAAGTCGGGCATTTTCCCAGCCATCTGTGGAAAACCGCTGAAAGCCGCGAGATATGAAGGTTTCAGGCCGATCGAATGCCGCAAAAGGCCTATTTGGATGTTTTTTGAACAAACCTCTACAAGCCATATAAAACAAGGTCTACAGAGGACAGCAAACATCTTATCCACATATACGCCAACAGACTTTGTTAACAAGTCGGCGCTCGCGCGAGACCCGGTAACGCCCTTATCCACATAAAAATTCGAATAAAAACCGTCAGTTAGGTTGATCATTTTTCGTACGAAGGGCTACAGACGTTGATTGGCAAGGGCTGTAGCCATGCACAAACACCTTATCCACAGGCCGGCCCACAGTCTCTGTGGACACTTGGCCGTCAAGCGAAGGCTTGTGGTTTTACACGGCGGGAAATGAAGCCCTTGAGCATCCGACTACACTCTGTCCACAACGCGCCATGTTCTTGCAGTGGAGGTATGGAGGTGTCTTGGCCACACGCTTTGCGAGGGAACCTGATGCGCCATCCATACACCCTGCTCGTCGTCTTCTACCTGGTCATGGCCGGCAGCGCCGAGGCCAACTGCTTTCAGGACGCCGGCGAGCGTTATCACATCGACCCGCTGCTGCTCTACGCCATCGCCCAGGTCGAGTCGGGCATGAACCCGGCGGCACTCAATACCAACCGCGACGGCAGCCGGGATATCGGCCTGATGCAGATCAACAGCCGGCATCTGCAACGCCTGGCGGCCTTTGGGATCGACGAACACAAACTCCAGAGCGAGCCCTGCACCAGTGTCATGGTCGGGGCCTGGATTCTGGCGCAGTTCGTTCAGCAGTTGGGTTACGGCTGGCAGGCCGTGGGTGCCTACAACGCCGGCGCCCTGCCGGAGCAAGGCGACGGACGCGAGCACTATGCGTTGCAGGTGTGGCACTACTACCGTGAGTTGTTGCTGCTGTACCGACCGGCGCGGCGCTGAACGGGCTTCAACGCAGTACGCCTTCCTCGATCAGCAGCTTGAGAATGGCATCGGCCCCGGCCTCGGCGCTGACGCCCTTGAGCACCTGCCCGCCGCCACCGCTGGCCTTCGCCGTGGCCGCCTTCATCCGGTCGGCGCCGCTCTTGGCCTTGATCACCTTCAAGCGCTTGGGCCGTGGCTTGGCCGGTTGCAGCAAGGCGCCTGTGAATAACTCATCCTCCAGCACCTCCACTTCCTCGGCCTGCAGCACGCCACGTTGCGCCGGGCCGTAAGCACTTTGCCGTGGCTTGGGCGCGGCGTTATCCACTGTGGCGAGAAACGGCAGGCGGACTTTCAAGCGGCGCCGCTGTCCCCGTGGCAAGGCTTGCAGCACATGGGCCACGCCGCCTTCGATGGACTCGACCTCGGCCAGGCCCACCACCAGCGGCCAACCGAGGTTTTCCGCCAGCAGGAACGGCAGCATGCCCGAGCCTTCGCCGGTTTCCGCCTGGCTGCCGGTGAGTACCAGTTGGGCGCCGGCATCACGCAGATAATCGGTCAGGGCCGGCAGTGCATCGGCGCCGGCCGGTTGTTCCAGCACCCGCAGTTCGTCCAGGCCCATGCCCAGGTAAGCCCGCAGCGCCGGCTCCGAGACATCGCCGGCATGCACCACCTGCAAGTTATCCCCAGCCAGTTGCAACCCCAGCTCCACCGCGCGGGCATCCTGTTCGGCGCGACGGGCGCGGCCGGAGGTGGGGTGGGCGCCGATGGAGACCAGGCTGATTACATTCGTACTCATGACGTCATCCCTACCTTAAGCCGCATCGCGCTTGGCGCCGTTGCGGTATGCCGTCACCGCCGCGATCAGGGCGCGGAAGATCTCGCTGCTTTCGCCGATCACCGACAGGTCGGCGCGCTTGATCATGTCGCAACCCGGATCGAGGTTGATCGCCACCACCTTGTCGCAGGCACCGATGCCTTGCAGGTGCTGGATCGCCCCGGAAATCCCCACGGCCACATAGACCCGCGCGGTGACCCAGGTGCCGCTGGCGCCGACCTGACGGTCGCGGGACATGAAGCCATCGTCCACGGCAACCCGCGACGCGCCCTCGGTGGCGCCCAGGGCCGCCGCTGTTTCGTGGAACAGCGCCCAGTCCTTGACCCCGTTGCCGCCGGAGAAAATAAATTCGGCTTCGGCCATGGGAATCGCCCCCGGGTCCACCGCCACCGCGCCGAGATCCTCGATTCGCGGCAGGCTGCGCACCAGGCTTGTGGATAACTCCACGGGCAAGGCTTCATGACGGGTTTCGCTGACCGGCTCGGCGCATTCGGCGGCAGCCAGGATCAAGCGTGCCAATGGCCGCGCCAGGTCCTGCAGGCCAGCACCGGCACGGCCGATGCACTCCTCGCCCTTGACCTGCCAGACCCGCGTGGCCGGACGTTCGCCCAGGCTCGCGGCCAAGCGGCGGCCCAGTTCACCACCGCCGCTGCGGCTGTCCGGCAGCAACCAGTGTCGGGGATTGAACTGGTTATCCACAGCCCGCAGGCCCTGGACCCGTTGTTCCGGTGAATAACCGCTGAACTCGTTGCCGTCGAGCACCAGCAGGCGGTCGACGCCGGCGGTTTCGAAAGCGGATTCCTTGTGCTCGCCAAAGACCACCGCCAGCACCGCACCGTCCTTGCCCGCCATCTGATGGGCCAGGCCCAGCAGGTCGCGGTCGTGGCTGCTCAGGCGACCGCCGACCATGTCCGGCACCACGCTGATATAGAACGCCGGTTGCGGCACCTGATGCAGTGGCAGTAGCACTTCGACGCTGGCCGAACGCTTGGTTGCCCCGCCCTGCTGAGCGCCGCTGCGGTCGATGCGCTTGATGCCGTTGGGGCCGATAAAACCGACGCCGTGGACATTCTTGCGGACCAGGCCGTTAGGCCCCATCCAGCTCTGTTGCTGCGGTTGCATGGCCGCGTGCAGTGGGTGCAGGCGGTTACGGGCGATCCACTCGGCGCGAGGGTCGCGGCGGATAATATCGCTCATCAGTGCACCTCCGCGGGTTCACGCTTGGGGGCTGGTTTGCTCGGCGCTGCTTCTTCAAGCAGGGCGTCGGCCACCAGTTCGGCCAGGTCCTTGATCAGCGGACGCGGTTCGACCACGCCTTCGAGCATCGCCGTGCATTGCGGGCAACCGACCGCCACCAGTTCGGCGCCGGTTTCGCGGATGTCGTCCATGCGCATATCGGGAATCCGCTGCTTGCCGGGAATATCGGTGATCGGCGCACCGCCACCGCCGCCGCAGCAACGGGAACGGAAACCGGAACGCTGCATTTCCTTGACCTCGATCCCCAGGGCCCTCAGTACATCGCGCGGCGCCTCGTACTCGCCGTTGTAGCGGCCGAGGTAGCACGGATCGTGATAGGTCACGCTGTTGCCTTTGTGCTGCCCCAGGTTCAGGGCACCGGCGCCGATCAGTTCGGCCATATAGGTGCTGTGGTGCTGCACCTGATAGTCGCCGCCGAAAGCACCGTATTCGTTTTTCAGCACATGGAAACTGTGGGGGTCGCAGGTGACGATGCGCTTGAAGCTGTATTTGGCCAGGGTCTGGATATTGCGCTTGGCCAACAGCTGGAAGGTCGCTTCATCGCCCAGGCGCCGGGCCACGTCACCGCTGTCGCGCTCTTCCAGGCCGAGTACCGCGAAGTCGACCTTGGCCGCTTTCAGCACTTTGACGAAGGCACGCAAGGTGCGCTGGTTGCGCATGTCGAAGGCACCGTCGCCGACCCAGAACAGCACGTCGGTGGTTTTCTTCTCGCTGAGCAGGCTGAGGTTCAGGTCCGCCGCCCAGTTCATCCGACCGCCTGGGGCAAAACCGCCGGGGTTGTCGGTGGCGATCAGGTTTTCCAGGACTTCGGCGCCCTTGTTCGGGGTCGCGCCTTTTTCCAGGGTCAGGTGACGGCGCATGTCGACGATGGCATCGACGTGCTCGATCATCATCGGGCATTCCTCGACGCAGGCGCGGCAGGTGGTGCAGGACCAGAGGGTCTCGGCGTCCACCAGGCCATTGACGATCGGCTGGTGCGGGTTGCCCGAATGTTCGCCGATGGCTTTGCCTGGATACGGGCTGCCGGCGAAGTTCGCGTCGGTGCCGCCGGCCAGGCCGACCACCATGTCCTGAATCAGCTTTTTCGGGTTCAACGGCTGACCGGCGGCGAACGCCGGGCAGGCAGCTTCACATTTACCGCACTGAACGCAGGCGTCGAAACCGAGCAGTTGGTTCCAGGTGAAGTCCTTGGGTTTCTCCACGCCCAGGGGCGCTTTCGGGTCGCTCAGGTCCAGCGGCTTGAGGCCGGTGGAACGGCCGCCGCCGAAGCGTTCGGCGCGGCGGTGCCAGGCCAGGTGCAGGGCACCGGCGAAGGCATGCTTCATCGGGCCGCCCCAGGTCATGCCGAAGAACAGCTCCGACACGCCCCACAGCACACCGACACCGAGGATCAGCGCCAGTACCCAGCCGCCGAAGTCTTCCGGCAGGATGCCGGCCACCGGCAGGGTCACCAGGAAGAACGACGCCGAAAACGCCAGCAGGCTTTTCGGCAGGCGCATCCACGGGCCTTTCGACAAACGGCTTGGAGGGTTGCGGCGGCGCAGGTAGACAAAGATCGCACCGACAAACATCACTGCCGACATCAGCAGCAAGGCATAGCCGAGGATGCGGTTATGCAGGCCGAAGCCGTGCACCAGGATCGCCAGCACAATGGACGCCACCGCGCCGCCGGCCGTGGCGACGTGGGTATTGGCGATGTATTTGTCCCGCGCCACCACGTGGTGCAGGTCGACCATGTAACGCTTGGGCATGGCGAAAAGGCCGCCGAGCAGATCGACTTTCGACGGTCGGCCGCGACGCCACATGGCTACCCGCCGCAGCGCGCCAAGGACGGCAAGGCCCAGGGCGGCAAACAGCAGGATGGGAAGAAGGGTGTTCAACATGGTGCAGCTCCCAAAGACCTCGGGTTTCGCAAGGGGCCATATGCATGCAGGTGAAGAGCATGCACCTACTTGTGGCGAGCGGGCTTGCCCGCGCTGGGCTGCGAAGCGGCCCTAAAACCGGCTACCTCGGTCTATCAGGTAGACCCAGGTAGCAGACTTTGCGACTGCTTCGCAGCCGAACGGGGGCAAGCCCCCTCGCCACAACAAGCCCCTCGCCACGGTGATGCCGTTAGAAATCCTTGCACAGACGCAACGCGTCATAGATCGCCGCGTGCGTGTTGCGCTGGGCCACACAGTCGCCGATGCGGAACAGCAGGTAACCGTCGCCCGCCTCGCTCAGCGAAGGCTGCGGCTTGATCGCGAACAGGGCTTCGACATCGATCTGGCCCTTGTTGCGCGAACCTTCCTTGAGCCCGTAGTAGATTTCCTCATCCGGACGCACGCCGTTCTCCACCACCACCTGGTCGACCACACGTTCTTCCTTGGCGCCGGTGTATTCGTTCTCCAGCACCGCCACCAGCTTGTCGCCCTCGCGATAGACCTTTTCCAGCATCATGTCGCCGGTCATGATCACTTCTTTCGGGTACATGCTGCGGTAGTAAGTCGGGAACGACGTACCGCCAATCGCTACACCCGGCTTGATATCGTCGGTGACGATTTCCACCTGGCTGCCCTTGTCGGCGAGGAAGTCGGCCACCGACATGCCGGTGAACTCGCAGATGGTGTCGTAGACCAGCACGTTCTTGCCCGGTGCAACCTTGCCATCGAGCACGTCCCAGCTGCTGACCACCAGCCCTTCGGCGGCGCCCCAGTGTTCGTTCTGCTCCAGGTTCGGGTGCCCGCCGACGGCCAGCACCACGATATCCGGACGCAGATCGAGGATAGTCGCGGCATCGGCGGCGGTGCCCAGACGCAGGTCGACCTTCAGACGCGCCAGCTCCAGCTGGAACCAGCGGGTGATACCGGCGATCTGGTCACGCTGCGGCGCTTTCGAAGCCGTGGTGATCTGCCCGCCAATGGCGTCCTTCTTCTCGAACAGGGTCACATCGTGCCCACGTTCGGCGGCCACGCGCGCGGCCTCCATCCCGGCAGGACCGGCACCGACGATCACCACCTTGCGCTTGACCCCGGTGGATTTCTCGATGATGTGCGGCACGCCCATGTATTCACGGGAGGTCGCGGCGTTCTGGATGCAGAGTACGTCCAGGCCCTGGTACTGGCGGTCGATGCAGTAGTTGGCGCCGACGCACTGCTTGATCTGGTCGATCTGGCCCATCTTGATCTTGGCGATCAGGTGCGGGTCGGCGATATGCGCGCGGGTCATGCCGACCATGTCGACATAACCGCCTTCGAGGATACGGGTGGCCTGGTTCGGGTCCTTGATGTTCTGCGCGTGCAGCACCGGGACCTTGACCACTTCCTTGATCCCGGCCGCCAGGTGCAGGAACGGCTCCGGCGGGAAGCTCATGTTCGGAATCACGTTGGCCAGGGTGTTGTGGGTGTCGCAACCCGAGCCGACCACACCGAGGAAATCGAGCATGCCGGTGTCGTCGTAATACTTGGCGATCTGCTTCATGTCCTCGTGGGACAGGCCGTCCGGGTGGAATTCGTCACCACAGATACGCATGCCGACGCAGAAGTCGTCGCCGACTTCCTTGCGCACGGCCTTGAGCACTTCCAGGCCGAACTTCATCCGGCCTTCGAAGGTACCGCCCCATTCGTCGGTGCGCTTGTTGACCCGTGGGCTCCAGAACTGGTCGATCATGTGCTGGTGCACGGCGGACAGTTCGACGCCGTCGAGGCCGCCTTCCTTGGCCCGGCGCGCGGCCTGGGCGTAGTTGCCGATCACCCGCCAGATCTCTTCCGGCTCGATGGTCTTGCAGGTGGCACGGTGCACCGGCTCACGCACGCCCGAGGGCGACATCAGGGTCGGCCAGTTGAAGCCGTCCCAACGCGAACGCCGACCCATGTGGGTAATCTGGATCATGATCTTGGCGCCATGCTTGTGCATGGCGTCGGCCAGGTTCTGGAAATGCGGGATGATGCGGTCGGTGGACAGGTTCACCGAGCTCCACCATTCCTGCGGGCTGTCGATGGCGACCACGGACGAACCGCCGCAGATTGCCAGGCCGATACCGCCCTTGGCTTTCTCTTCGTAGTAACGGATATAACGTTCGGTGGTCATCCCGCCGTCGGTGGCATACACCTCGGCGTGGGCGGTACTGAGCACGCGGTTGCGGATGGTCAGTTTGCCGATCTGGATCGGCTGGAACATTGCTTCGAAAGCCATGGGACGATCCTCGACTTACAACGGCTTGACGGTGAACAAGCCGTCGTCGTGACCTTCTTCGGAGCCACCGTAGACTTGCTCGGCAACCGTACGGATCGCGCTGCCGCGTGCGGCCAGGATCTGGTCCATGGCGCCGGCGAACCAGCCGGTGAACATATAGTCGACCTTGCGCCCGACCTTGCCGTAGACGTAGACGAACGCCGAGTGTTCGAGCTTGACGCTGGCAGTGCCTTTGTCGAGGTCGATGTCCTGGATCTTGAACAGGCCCCAGCCGCGTTGCGACAGGCGCTTCATGTAGTGCTCGAACACCGCGACGCCTTCCAGGCCATGGCATTCGGCTTCTTTTTCACACCAGTGCCAGGCGGACTTGTAGCCGGCCTTGTAGAGGATCTCGGCGTAGGCGTCGGCACCCAGGACTTCTTCGATGCCCATGTGGTTGTTGACGAAGAAATGCCGTGGCACGTAGAGCATCGGCAGGGCGTCGGACGTCCAGACACCGGTTTCGCTGTCGACTTCGATAGGCAGTTGCGGGGCGATTTTAGCCATGGGTAACACTCCAGAATTCGTTGATCGCGGCTGGCCGCTTACGCCCTGCGCGACCGGCGCGCAGGGTGTGTGTCAGGTGGGAAAAGACCGCGGCGTTATTCGCCCCAGACGTCCTTGAGGACGGTGACCCAGTTTTCGCCCATGATCTTGCGCACCACACGCTCAGGGTGACCGCGCTTGAGCAGGGTCTCGGTGAGGTTGGGGAACTCGCCCACGGTGCGGATGCCCAGCGGGTTGATGATCTTGCCGAAGCTGGTCAGACGACGGGCGTAGCCCTTGTCGTGGGTCAGGTATTCGAAGAAGTCCTGGCCATGGCCCTGGGTGAAGTCGGTGCCGATGCCGATGGCGTCTTCGCCGACGATATTCATCACGTACTCGATGGCTTCGGCGTAGTCGTCGATGGTCGAGTCGATGCCCTTGGCGAGGAACGGCGCGAACATGGTCACGCCGACAAAACCGCCATGGTCGGCAATGAACTTCAGTTCGGCGTCGGACTTGTTGCGCGGATGCTCTTTCAGACCCGAAGGCAGGCAGTGGGAGTAGGTCACCGGCTTCTTCGATTCGAGGATGACTTCTTCGGAAGTCTTGGAGCCGACGTGGGACAGGTCGCACATGATGCCGACCCGGTTCATCTCGGCGACGATCTCGCGACCGAAGCCCGACAGGCCGCCGTCACGCTCGTAGCAGCCGGTGCCCACCAGGTTCTGGGTGTTGTAGCACATCTGCACAATGCCGACGCCCAGCTGCTTGAAGATCTCGACATAGCCGATCTGGTCTTCGAAGGCGTGGGCGTTCTGGAAGCCGAAGAGGATACCGGTCTTGCCCAGCTCCTTGGCCTTGCGAATGTCGGCGGTGGTGCGCACCGGCATCACCAGGTCGCTGTTCTCGCGGATCAGCTTCTGGCTCGAGGCGATGCTGTTGACGGTGGCCTGGAAGCCCTCCCACACCGACACGGTGCAGTTGGCAGCGGTCAAGCCACCTTTGCGCATGTCCTCGAACAGTTCGCGGTTCCACTTGGCAATGATCAGCCCGTCGATAACGATGCTGTCGGCGTGCAGTTCGGCTGGGCTCATCAGGCTGTCCCCTATTAGCGATTCACGCGCCGAATCGTCTGCCGGCGCTTTGGGATCAGCATATGCCCAGGGGACCGGAGAGCCGGGTGCAAAAACGACAGGGGAATTGCCGAAAGCGTCAATCCGCGACAAAGGGGCGTTGCCGTGCAGATTTCCGGGCCGTAGGTTTAAGTACTTGTCCATGTACGACTATTCTTTGGCCCGGGCTTGAGACAGAATTGCCCTCCATCGCTCTGCCACCTCTTTTATCAAGGATCGGGACGCCGCAATGAAATCGATTTTCCTGGCTTTGGCGCTTGTCAGCCTGGGTGCCCACGCGGCCGAAGACGCGGACAACTCGCCCTGCGACGCGGTCGAAAACGACCAGCAGACCCTGGAGTGCGCCACCTACAGCAAGAACACCGCCGAGCAATTGCTCAAGGAAAACTTCGAAGCGCTGCTGGACCGGGTCAAGACGCAATACGCCAATGACAAGGCGCAAGCGGCCGACATCAGCGCCAAGCTGCAGGCCGCCCAGCAGCTCTGGATCAAGTCGCGGGATGCCGATTGCGCCATCGCGCCGCTGCCGGCCAAGCCCGGAAGCAAGCCGTTCACCATCGACCAGTACGATTGCCTGGCGAGCAAGAGCGACGAACGGTCGGAGTTTCTCGAGTCGATCGCCCAGGAATAATCCCGGGCGGCTGTCTACACTGGAGCACATCCCGTCCTGAAATGGCTGTACAGGCGAGTCGTTGACGATCATCACAGGATCTTCGTATGCGCTCACTTTCAGCCATTCCGCTGTATGCCTTGGCGATTTTTCTCGCCATTGTGCTGTTCATTGAAATCGGTCGCCGCATCGGCAACCGCCACCTGGCCCTCGACCCCGAGGGTGCGCGGACCGGTACCAGCGCCATCGAGGGCGCGGTCTTCGGCCTGCTGGCGCTGTTGATCGCCTTTACCTTTTCCGGCGCGGCCACCCGGCTGGACGTCCGGCGCAGCCTGATCGTCGAAGAAACCAACGCCATGGGCACCGCCTGGTTGCGCCTGGACCTGTTGCCGCCGGCCAACCAACCGGCCCTGCGCCAGGCGTTTCGCGACTATGTGGATGCACGCATCGCCTACTACCGCGACCTCAACGAACTCGACCGTTCCAGCCAGGACAACACGCGGGTCAATGCCTTGCAGCTGGAGATCTGGAAACAGTCGGTCGCCGCGCTGCCGCAGATGCCCACGCCGACGCTGGGCTCCAATCTGCTGCAAGCCCTCAACCAGATGATCGACATCACCACCACCCGGGGAGTGGCCCAGGACACCCACCCGCCACTGGTGATCTACCTGATGCTGGTCGCCCTGACCCTGGTCAGCGCCCTGTTCATCGGCTACGACATGGCCGGCACGGCCAGGCGCAACTGGCTGTACAGCCTGGGTTATGCGCTGGTGATGGTCTGCGTGCTGTATGTGATCCTGGATTTCGAGTATCCGCGGATCGGCGTTATCCGCGTCGACTACTTCGACCAGATCATGCTCGACCTGCGTAAAACCATGGATTAACGCGCCCTGCACGGTCCACGGACAGCGACTAGACTGGGCAGTGAACCCACTCATTCAAAAGGAACTTGAATGTACGCGCCCCGAGAAACCGAACGGGACTACCTCTTTACCCGAGGCGTCCTGCTGCTTTTCCTGATCTTCCTGGCCTTTGGCATGGCGGCGCTGTCCAAGAGCGGCGGGCTGCTGTATGCCGCCATCAAGGCGGCGCCACGGGAAGTGACCGGCACCATCACGCAGGTCATCAATACCCGTAAAGAAGCCTCCCCGGCGGATATCTACTACGCCTTCGATTACGAACTGGGCAACCGTGGCCAGGGCGTTCACTCGCTGAACGCGATGGTGGCGAACCCGACGTACCAGATTGGCGATCATGTGCAGATCGTCTATTCCGACTGGTTTCCGAGCTTTCACAGCCTGAAGAGCGAATTCAGCTTCAAGCGCGCGGACTTCTACATCTTCAGCGCCAGTGTGAGCCTGATCGCGTTGTGCCTCTGCTTGTTGTGCTGGAATTACCGGCAGATGGCCAGGTTTCGTGAGGAGGGGGTCTATTACTGATTGGCCCCTGAATAGCTTGTCCCGCCGACGTAACATAAGGACAACGTTCATGCGTTGTCCTTCGGGAAGATATAAGTAAGTATTCGCAATTCTTATAAAAGACTTATATCATCCCATGAATACGATTTTCTGGACCCGAAAGGCGGCCAAGCAACTTCTGAGATTGCATTCCCGGGACCAGGTCCACATTCGCGATGCGGTGACCATCCTCAGCGGTATGCCTGACGTCAGCAACGTCAAGGCGCTGAGTCAACATGACTACGGCTACCGTATGCGCGTCGGTCGCTACAGGATTCTGTTCGATTGGGAAGGAACGATCAAAGTAGTCAGTATTCAAGAGGTCAAGAAACGCGATGAACGTACCTACTGAAATCCAGATCATCAACGGCGCCGACGGGCGGCCGGCGTTCGTCGTCATACCTTATGCGCAGTATGTGGCGCAGCAGACGGAAGCCGATTTGATTCCCCACGAGGTAGTCAGCCGTATTGTGGATGGTTCCACGCCCATTCGCGCCTGGCGTGAATATCTGGATCTGACGCAAGATGAAGTGGCCAAGCGCCTGGGCATCTCCCAACCGGCCTACGCTCAACAGGAGTCCGTGAACAAGCCCCGCAAGGCAACTCGCGAGAAAATTGCCGCGGCCTTCGGCATCAAAGCCGACCAACTCGAACTCTAAGCCTTTCCTCTTTTTTCCAAGGACTCCAATGACCCTCTGCGGCATCGAAATCAAAGGCAGCGAAGCCATCTTCGCCATCGCCACCTTGCAGGGCAGCGCCCTCGCGCACGTGGCCGTCGCCATCAAGAAAATCGCCCTGGACGAGGATGACGAGGCGGCCAACGTCAAAGCCTTCGCCGCCCAGGTAAAGGCGTTCGTCCAGGACGCGGGCATCGAACGGATTGCTATCAAGAAGCGCAGCAAGAAAGGTGAATTTGCCGGCGGGCCGACCACTTTCAAGATCGAAGGGATTTTCCAGTTGCTGGAAAACTGCGAGGTGACGCTGCTGTCGCCGCAGACCATCAACGCGCAGAACAAGAAGTTCGACTTCGCCTTGCCGGCCACGCTGAACAAATATCAGCATGAAGCCTATAAGACGGCCTGTGCGGCGCTGATGAAAAAATAAATCAGCCAGTCAGTTAAGGGCGATCTTGAGTCTGGCCAAGATTTGTGGCGAGCGGGCTTGTCGGAACGCCGCACCGCCGCGCTCAGCTGCGCAGCAGTCGTAAAACCTGCCACCTTGCTCTACCTGATACACCGCGAGCACAGGTTCTAGGGCCGCTTCGCGCCCCAACGCGGGCAAGCCCGCTCGCCACAAGACCGCGCTCGACTGCAAATTTCGGTAAGTGACAGGCATTGGCGCCTACACCTTGATCCCGCGCCGATCCTCCCGCGGACACTGGGCAAATCGCGCCCGGTAGCTGCGGGTGAAATACGACGGCGACTCGAACCCGCTGGCAATGCTCACCTCCAGCACACTCATGTCCGTCTGGCGCAACAACTGCCGCGCCTTCTCCAGCCGCAAGCCCAGGTAAAAGTTGCTTGGGGTGTCCTTCAGATAAAGACGGAAGAGGCGCTCCAACTGCCGCCGCGTCACCTTGATCGACTCCGCCAACTCCAGCGTGCTCAACGGCGGCTCCATGTGCTGTTCCATCTCCCCGACCACATGCACCAGCTTCTTGTTGCTGATGCCGTAGCGCGTGGCGATCTGCATGCGCTGGTGGTCCTTGCGCGGGCGGATACGCCCGAGCACGAACTGCTCGGAGACCTGGATCGCCAGTTCCGGGCCGTGGGCCTGGCCGATCAGGTCGAGCATCATGTCGATGGACGCGGTCCCCCCGGCGCAGGTGATCCTCCGGCGGTCGATCTCGAACAGCTCCTGGGTCACTTCCAGCTGTGGATAAGATTCCTTGAAGGCCTCCAGCGCTTCCCAGTGCAGGGTCACGCGGTGCCCTTCCAGCAGACCGGCTTCGGCCAGCACCACGCTGCCGGTGTCGATACCGCCCAACGTCACACCTTCATGATCCAGGCGCCGCAGCCAGTGCGCCAACGTCGGGGTGGCGAACTTCAGCGGCTCGAAACCCGCCACCACCAACAGCGTCGCGCCCTTCTTCAACGGCTCCAGGGCCGCATCGGCGTTGACCGACATGCCATTGCTCGCCAATACCGCACCGCCGTCAGCACTCAATACGTGCCAGCGATACAGCTCGCCGCGAAAGCGATTGGCCACCCGCAGGGGCTCGATCGCCGAGATAAAACCCATCGCCGAAAAACCCGGCATCAACAAGAAATAGAAATCCTGGGACATGGAACGCGCTCGCAAGACGGGTAGCGTTCCCGACGTGATACGCCAGTTGCACGACGGCCACAAGAGCACAGGTCGCTGCTGTGCAAGAGTCGGTCGCCGCTGTGCGTTTTCAGCAAGGCCGGGCTGCGTAACGTGGCATCACCGGCGCACGAAGACGCCGGAACCGACAATAACGTCCTGCCGAGGAAACCAACATGAAACGACTGATCAGCCGCTGTGCGCTTGCACTCACCGGTACCGCGCTCCTGAGCACAGGGGTCATGGCCGCGGAGCAAGCCTCCTGCCAGAACGTTCGCCTCGGTGTGGTCAACTGGACCGATGTCATCGCCACCAGCGCCATGACCCAGGTGCTGCTCGATGGCCTGGGCTACCAGGTCAAGCAGACCAGCGCGTCCCAACAGATCATCTTCGCCGGCATCCGCGACCAGCGCCTGGACATGTTCCTCGGCTACTGGAACCCGCTGATGACCCAGACCATCACCCCATTCGTCGACGCCAAGCAGGTCAAGGTCCTGGCCGAACCGAGCCTCAAGGACGCTCGCGCCACCCTGGCCGTGCCCACTTACCTGGCCGACAAGGGCCTGAAGACCTTCGCCGACATCGCCAAGTTCGAAAAAGAGCTGGGCGGCAAGATCTACGGCATCGAGCCGGGCTCGGGCGCCAACACCCAGATCAAGGAAATGATCGCCAAGAACCAGTTCGGCCTGGGCAAGTTCCAGCTGGTGGAATCCAGTGAAGCGGCCATGCTCTCGGCGGTGGATCGGGCCGTGCGGCGCAAGGAAGCCGTGGTGTTCTTCGGCTGGGCGCCGCACCCGATGAACGTCAACGTGCAGATGACCTACCTCACCGGTAGCGAAAACGCCCTGGGCCCGAACGAAGGCATGGCCACCGTCTGGACCGTCACCGCGCCGAGCTACGCCGAACAATGCCCGAACGTGAACAAGCTGCTGAGCAACCTGACCTTCAGCGCCGCCGACGAGAGCCGCATGATGCAACCGCTGCTCGACCACAAGGACGCCCTCGAGTCGGCCAAGCAGTGGCTCAAGGATCACCCGCAAGACAAGGCCCGCTGGCTGGAAGGTGTGACCACCTTCGACGGCAAGCCGGCCGCCGACAACCTGCAATTGACCAGCAAATAAACCACCGAAAAGCGCACCCGCAGCCCCTGATGGCTGCGGTGTGAACGACCACGCCTGTAAGGAATCCGCACCATGAACCACGACGTCATCATCACCTGCGCACTCACCGGTGCTGGCGACACGACCGGCAGAAGCCCCCACGTTCCGGTCACGCCCAAACAGATCGCAGCGGCTGCCGTGGAAGCGGCCAAGGCCGGCGCCACCGTGGTCCATTGCCACGTGCGCAACCCCGAGACCGGCAAGTTCAGCCGCGACGTGGCCCTGTATCGCGAAGTGATGGAGCGTATCCGCGAGGCGGACGTGGACATCATCGTCAACCTCACCGCCGGCATGGGCGGCGACCTGGAAATCGGTGCCGGCGAGAACCCGATGGAGTTCGGCCCGAACACCGACCTGGTCGGTCCGCTGACTCGCCTGGCCCACGTCGAGGCGCTGCTGCCGGAAATCTGCACCCTGGATTGCGGCACCCTGAATTTCGGCGACGGCGACACCATCTACGTCTCCACCCCGGCGCAACTGCGCGCCGGCGCCAAACGTATCCAAGAGCTGGGCGTGAAAGCCGAGCTGGAAATCTTCGACACCGGCCACCTGTGGTTCGCCAAGCAGCTGATCAAGGAAGGCCTGCTGGACGATCCGTTGTTCCAGCTGTGCCTGGGTATCCCGTGGGGCGCTCCGGCGGACACCACCACCATGAAGGCCATGGTCGACAACCTGCCGGCGGGCGCGGTCTGGGCCGGTTTCGGTATCGGCCGCATGCAGATGCCGATGGCGGCACAAGCGGTGCTGCTGGGCGGCAACGTGCGGGTCGGCCTGGAAGACAACCTGTGGCTGGACAAGGGCGTGCTGGCGACCAACGGCCAGTTGGTCGAGCGCGCTTCGGAAATCCTCAGCCGCCTCGGCGCCCGTGTCCTGACCCCGGCCGAAGGGCGGGTGAAGATGGGGCTGACCAAGCGCGGTTGATCCACACCCTGCAGGAGCCGGCTTGCTGGCGATGGCGGCCGGACTGTCGATGCAAGACTCACTGGCCTCATCGCCAGCAAGCCGGCTCCTACAGTTTTGCGTCATGACAGACGATTTTTTAGTCCCGGCTCCCAGCAGGGACTGTATTGCCAAAACCCAATTGCGCAGGAAGTTGCCATGAGCTTTATCACCGAAATCAAAACCTTCGCCGCCCTGGGCAGCGGTGTCATCGGCAGTGGCTGGGTCTCCCGCGCCCTCGCCCATGGCCTGGATGTGATCGCCTGGGACCCGGCGCCCGGCGCCGAAGCGGCCCTGCGCAAGCGCGTCGCCAATGCCTGGGGTGCCTTGGAGAAACAAGGCCTGGCTCCAGGCGCTTCGCAAGACCGCCTGCGTTTTGTCGCGACCATCGAAGAATGCGTGAAGGACGCCGACTTTATCCAGGAAAGCGCCCCTGAGCGCCTGGAACTGAAACTCGAACTGCACGGCAAGATCAGCGCCGCGGCCAAGCCCAATGCCCTGATCGGCTCCAGCACCTCGGGCCTGTTGCCCAGCGAATTCTACGAAGGCGCCACCCACCCGGAACGCTGCGTGGTCGGTCACCCGTTCAACCCGGTGTACCTGCTGCCGCTGGTGGAAGTGGTCGGCGGCAAGAACACCGCCCCTGAAGCCGTGCAAGCGGCGATGAAAGTCTATGAATCCCTCGGCATGCGCCCCCTGCATGTGCGCAAGGAAGTCCCGGGCTTTATCGCCGACCGTCTGCTGGAAGCGTTGTGGCGCGAGGCGCTGCACCTGGTCAACGACGGTGTTGCCACCACCGGCGAAATCGACGATGCGATCCGCTTTGGCGCCGGCTTGCGCTGGTCGTTCATGGGTACCTTCCTGACCTACACCCTGGCCGGTGGCGATGCGGGTATGCGGCACTTCATGGCCCAGTTCGGTCCTGCGTTGCAGTTGCCTTGGACTTACCTGCCTGCACCGGAACTGACCGAGAAGCTGATCGACGATGTGGTCGACGGGACCAGCGATCAACTGGGCAAACACAGCATCTCGGCCCTGGAGCGCTATCGCGACGACTGCCTGCTGGCGGTGCTGGAAGCGGTGAAAACCACCAAGGCCAAACATGGTATGAGTTTCAGCGAGTAATAAATAGACGCGGGACCTGTGGCGAGCGGGCTTGCCCGCGCTCGGCTGCGAAGCAGTCGCAAAACCGGTTATCTCGGTCTACCTGACAGACCGCGCTCGCTGGTTTCAGGGCCGCTTCGCGCCCCAGAGCGGCGGTGCGGCGCTCCGACAAGCCCGCTCGCCACATGGATACCATTCGACGCCATCATTGTGGAAGATCCACCATGCCCACCCTCACCACCTACACCACCGAAGTCATCCCTGACTGGGTCGACTACAACGGCCATCTGCGCGACGCCTTCTACCTGCTGATCTTCAGCTACGCCACCGACGCCCTGATGCTGCGCCTGGGCATGGACAGCGACAACCGCGAAGCCACCGGCAGCTCGTTGTTCACCCTCGAACTGCACCTCAACTACCTGCACGAAGTCAAACTCGGCGCCCAGGTCGAAGTGCGCACCCAGATCATCGGCCACGACGCCAAGCGCCTGCACCTCTACCACAGCCTGCACCTGGTGGGCGGCGACAAGGAACTCGCCGGCAACGAACAGATGCTGCTGCACGTCGACCTCGCCGGCCCGCGCTCGGCGCCTTTCACCGACGCCGTGCTGGAAAAACTGCAGGCCATCGTCGAAGACCAGAGCGACCTGCCGCCCCCGGAATACATTGGCCGCGTGATTGGATTGCCTGCGAAAAAATAAGAATCCCCGAAAAGGAGCTCACCGTGAACACCGCCTCCGCGTTTGCCGATTTCCGCAGTTACCCGCTGATCAGTGCCCTGACCGCCGCGCATCCGCTGGCGGATCGCATCGAGGTGTATTGGGCGGACGGGCGTATCAGCCCGTACCATCACGTGTGGCTACGGGACAACTGCCCGTGTCCGCAGTGCGTGTACACGGTGACCCGGGAACAGGTGCTGGAAATCGTCGATGTGCCCGAGGGCCTGGCCCCCGCCGCCATCCGCATCGACAACACTGGCTGCCTGTGCATCGACTGGCAGGACGGCCACGCCAGCCGCTTCGACCCGGGCTGGTTGCGGGCGCATGCCTATGACGACGAGTCGCGCGTCGAACGCCAGGCCGGCAAATCGAAAAGCCGGTTGTGGACCAGTAGCCTGGAGTTGCCGGTATTCGAGTTCGCCGCCCTCAAGGAAGACCCGAAAACCTTGCTGCACTGGTTATTGGCCTTGCGCGACACCGGCCTGACCCAAGTCCGCGGCGTACCGACCGAGCCAGGTTCGTTGACCGAGGTGGCCAAGCTGATCTCGTTTATCCGCCAGACCAACTTCGGCGTGCTGTTCAACGTGCAATCCAAGGCCGACGCCGACAGCAACGCCTACACCGCCTTCAACCTGCCATTGCACAGCGACCTGCCAACCCGCGAGCTGCAACCGGGCCTGCAATTCCTGCATTGCCTGGTGAATGACGCCGAGGGTGGCGAGAGCATTTTCGTCGATGGCTTTGCCATTGCCGATGCCCTGCGCCGGGAAGATCCGGCGGCGTTCCGCGCCCTGAGCGAGATCCCGGTGGAGTTTCGCAACAAGGACCGGCATAGCGACTACCGCTGCCTGGCGCCGGTCATTGCGCTGGACAGTACCGGGCAGGTCAGCGAGATCCGCATGGCCAACTTCCTGCGGGGCCCGTTCGAGGCGTCGGTGGAACAGATGCCGCTGCTGTACAACGCCTATCGACGCTTTATCGCCATGACCCGCGAAGCGCGTTTCCGGATCGTGCGGCGGCTCAACCCCGGCGAACTGTGGTGCTTCGACAACCGCCGCACGCTACACGCCCGCAATGCCTTCGACCCGGCCACCGGGGCCCGGCATTTCCAGGGCTGCTATATCGATAGGGATGAATTGTTATCGCGGATATTGGTGTTGCAGCGCTGAGGGCTGATCGTTCGAACACACTATCTCGGTTGAACGGATATTTGGCGGCGATTGCTATTTGTTGATCAAAGCGCTAATATTTTTCCCGTCGACACGGACCGGAACCTTGGAAGCAAGGGGTGTTGATTTCGGTGATGTAAATCACTCCCAGCCAGTGAGCGGGATAAGCGGAAACGCGAAAGGACAGGCCGATAAAGTGATTCACAAAGATCCCGATGCGAAAGCACCGGGGTTTTTGTTTGCAAAATATAACAGAATCGCCAGTCCTGGCACTTATATGAACAGCAATATGGATGCTCTGTTTTAAACAGACTTACCAGCATTCCGCATCTCCAGAATATATCGCACATTGTGGGGCTTACCCTTCTTGGGGAGATTTCCACGCCCCCAAGTTGCTATTTCGTACGCAGAGACGATCCGCACCTTGAGTAAGTTGCTCGTTCCCGCCGGTTTGCTGATCGAGAAGAAAATAGCGTAATCATGCAGATCCAGACAAAAATAACGCTGACTGTTCACTACAAAGAATGGCAGAACAATGCTGTCGATAAAGCGTCTGTGTATATAGTCAACGACCTGGGTACTGCAATGGTAGCGGTCAGCGCAAAAATATCGCCGTTCACCACGGAACGTGAGCCGCTCACCATGGCCTTTGTCATCAGTGAAGCAGTGAAAGCCAAACTCGAACTTTACCGTCACTTGTTGTCGTGCGATATCAAACACCAGCTCGAACGGCTGCAGGTGTTTCATCGTGAACGTCCGCCCACCAATGATCAGGTCATTCCATTGCATTTGGTATAGCCGTGCGATATGAAAGTAGCGGGCAATAATAACATCGGTTGATTTGAACGTGATGTCACGCAACCCGTAAGTACAAGTCTGCCCGCTACAAAATCGTATCCAGATTTAAATTTCCTGGGTTGACGCCATTAAAGTTTACTCGCGAAGAGTGCTCGCCTTATCCGCCAACATCATCACCCGTTGCTCTACCACACCCAACACATCACAACCGTCATCAAGCAACGTATACATCACCTCCAACACATGCCGGAAATCATGCTCATCCAGATTGTTGATCGTGGCACAGGTCAAGGTTTGCGAAAGATCGCGGGCACCACGCAGTCGACGACTGGCGAATGCGCAAAGGTCGCGCAGGGGTGCATCAGGATTGAAGAACAAGACGGGGGTATCGGTGGTGTTGGATTGAAATGCAATGAAGTTCGTCATGAATGGCTCCGTTTCATAAAGGAACCACCACCATCAGCCGCGATGCTGATTAGGTGGCAGCTGCGCAAGGGTTCGCGGACCGGAAACGGAACCTACCGGCACACCCGAAGGTGTCCCTCGCACAGCCGCCATAACGCAGGTGCTGGGCAGCCAATCGCCATCAGTATGATGGCGATTGTGTGGTTCCGTAAATGGACCGCGACGTCCAGTCATTGAGTGGCAATGACAGGGAGGACTATAGAAACGTTGCACAGCCATGTGCAAGCAAGTACGAGCCGGGATGTTTGAGCAAATACTTCAGGGTTATCACTCAATCGTCCGACCGACGCCAAGATTCAAAACATTCGCCGACTACGAGGAAGGACGGCCTTGCAGACAAGTCTCCCGCACTGAAGCAGAACAACCCAAACGCCTGCAATTTCCCTTCATATGGCTCTGGTTTGCCCAGGCCTTCGCAGCTCCGCCGACAAATTTTCTGCTGTCTGCGTAGTCGTGGCCGGATGCTAGGCAACTGCCGCTCCAATCGCAATCACCTTCAGTTGAGCAGATGTAACATCCAATATCCCCCCATTGCGTTCAGCAGTTTCACAACCCGCCAAGCACGGCATCTCACACCCTTTTCCACAGGCAAAAAAAACCCCGATCAAGCCGTGACAGGATCGGGGTGAGAGAGTGTGTCCGCAGAGACCCGCGCCGAGGGTGACCAAACCGTCGACAGGTCTACTGGTACCCAGTGTGCTCGCTTGCCCTGCCCACGAGTTAGCCGAAAACGACCTGTTCATAGGTATCAGAGCCACTCGGGCAATCGGCTCTTGCCGACACCGCGCAGGGCTACCAGAATCGAAACACGATCACATCGGAACAAGGACCAGCGCCATGATGTACGCGGATTTGATTGACCAGGAAGACCTGTTGGGCCAGCTCAAATCCCTCGGCCTGCAAGTGCCGAGCGGTGCCACCGCCGAGCAAGCCTGCGAATGTGCGGTACGCGGCCTGGACGACGCCCGGGCCTATGAGCTGCGCAAGATGGTCAAGGATATGTACACCAGCAGCGCGACGATCCTGCCGGCCGTGCGCCAGGCGATAGACAGGCAGTTGTTGCCGGCGTTGGCGCAGTATCAGCAAACGCGGTCCTGAACGTAGCCCTCGTTGTGGTGAGGGCTTGCGCTGATGTCGTTCAGTTAAGAACGATCTAAAGTCTGGCGAGATTTGTGGCGAGCGGGCTTGCCCGCGCTGGGGTGCGAAGCGCCCCTAAAACCAGAGATCGCGGTCTATCAGTTAGAACGAGGAGCCCGGTTTTGCGGCTGCTGCGCAGCCGAGCGCGGGCAAGCCCGCTCGCCACAAGACCGTGCTCGGGTTCAAATTACATGGATAGGTACCAGGGCAGCCGCCACACGGGGCCGCCCCAAGCAATCGGTCTTACAGTCTTACGCTGGCAAACGTCGACTCATTACGCGCCTGGCTCAACGCCGACATCGGCCCGGACAACGGCGCCAATACCAACGCCTGCGGAATCGGCATCATCGCCACCTGCTGCGTAGTGTTGGAACCCACACGCTCGTCACGCGGCGGAATACCGAAGTACTCGCGGTAGCACTTGGAGAAGTGCGGTGTCGAAACAAACCCGCACACCGACGCCACTTCGATAATCGACATCGGCGTCTGCTTGAGCAATTGCCGCGCCCGGATCAGCCGCAGCTTCAGGTAGTAGCGCGACGGCGAACAATGCAGATACTTCTGGAACAACCGCTCCAGCTGTCGACGGGACACGGCGACATACACCGCCAGCTCGTCCAGGTCGATCGGCTCTTCCAGGTTGGCTTCCATCAGCGCGACGATTTCCTGCAGCTTCGGCTGGTTGGTGCCGAGCATGTGCTTGAGCGGCACACGCTGGTGATCCTGTTCATTACGGATACGCTCGTAGACGAACATCTCCGAGATCGCCGCCGACAATTCACGGCCATGGTCACGGCTGATCAGGTGCAACATCATGTCCAGCGGCGCGGTGCCACCGGAACTGGTGAAACGGTTACGGTCAAGGGTGAACAGGCGAGTGCTCATGGCCACCCGCGGGAAAGCTTCCTGCATCGAGGCCAGACATTCCCAGTGCACGCTGCAATCGAAGCCGTCGAGCAACCCGGCGCAAGCCAGGGCCCAACTGCCGGTGCACACGGCGCCGAGGCGACGCGACTGACGCGCCTGGCTCTGCAACCAGGACACATGTTCACGTGTTACGGTGCGTTGAATGCCGATGCCGCCGCAGACGATCACGGTGTCCATGGCGGGCGCTTTGTGCATGGAGGCGTCAGGGGTGATCTGCAGACCGTCGCTGGCCCAGACCTGTCCGCCGTCGACGCTCAGGGTCGTCCAGCGATACAGCTCGCGGCCGGACAATTGGTTGGCCATCCGCAGGGGTTCTACGGCGGAAGCCAGGGAAATGAGCGTGAAATTGTCCAGCAGCAGGAAGCCGATGGATTGAGGCGCACGGTTCTGGGGTTGAGCCCCGGACTGGAACGACGTCATCGCGATATCTCCTCACACAAAGCGGGTGATGGCCTCAGGCGGAGGCTCTTGTTATGGCCCTCGATCTCTCGCGGAGAGGGGCTTTGCAATGACAGAGCAATTGCCATGCCGAAAGTTGAATGGGTATTCAATAACTCCTGAAAACGACGTCGCGGTGTGTCTATATAGCCCTTGCCACGAGTGCGGGTTATAAGGCGTGGGAAAGGTCTGTAAGCGCCCGCCCCAAGGGGCTTGAGCACTTCGGTAGCACTTGTGTGCCGGGCGCTGAGCGGCGCCGGGAAGGAGTGTCACCGCAAGCACAGTCGACCGGCGGTAACGGGGTGAAAACCGGGTGTTGCGAAGGCCTACCAGTTACCTGTTTGCGACGCGCCAAAAGGTGGCGCGTCCCGGGGACAGTGGTCGATTTATGCACAGTCTTGGCAGTGGGCCGACCTCAGCACTCCACCGCACTAACCGCCAACCCACCCCGCGAAGTCTCTTTATATTTGTCATGCATATCGGCGCCGGTATCGCGCATGGTGCGGATCACCCGGTCCAGGGAAATAAAGTGCTGACCATCACCACGCAAGGCCATCTGCGCCGCATTGATCGCTTTCACCGCCGCAATCGCATTACGCTCGATGCACGGCACCTGCACCAGACCGCCCACCGGGTCGCAGGTCAGCCCCAGGTTGTGTTCCAGACCGATTTCCGCCGCGTTGCACAGCTGCTCCGGCGTCGCCCCGAGCACCTGCGCCAAGCCCGCCGCCGCCATGGCGCAAGCCGAGCCCACTTCGCCCTGGCAACCCACCTCGGCCCCGGAGATCGAGGCGTTCTTCTTGCACAGGATGCCCACCGCCGCCGCCGCGAGGAAATAGTCGACGACATTGGCGTCGGTCACCACCTCGCTGAACTTCATGAAGTAGTGCAGCACCGCCGGGATAATCCCCGCCGCGCCGTTGGTTGGCGCCGTGACCATGCGCCCACCCGCCGCGTTCTCTTCGTTGACCGCCAGGGCGAACAGGTTCACCCACTCCATCGCGCTCAAGGTCGAACCGATGACATTGGGCTTGTTCAGCTCCTGCAAGCTGCGGTGCAACTTGGCCGCACGCCGGCGCACATTCAAGCCGCCAGGCAGGATGCCTTCGTGCTTGAGCCCCTGTTCGACGCAATCCTGCATGGCCCGCCAGAGCTTCATCAAACCGCTACGAATCTCATCTTCGCCCCGCCAGACCTTTTCATTGGCCAGCATCAGCTCGGCAACGCTCAGGCCATGCCGCTGGCACAGCTCGAGCAATTCCACCGCACTGGAAAAATCATACGGCAGCACCGTCCGGTCCATGTCCGCCACGCCGCTTTCCGCCTGGGCCTGGTCGACGACAAAACCGCCACCCACCGAATAGTAGGTATCGCGATGCAGTTCTTTACCTTCTTCGCCGAAAGCGACCAGGGTCATGGCATTGGGATGGAACGCCAGGTTCTCGTCGATCAGGCGCATGTCTCGCGCCCAGACAAAGGGAATCGCCAGGCGGTTATCCAGCAGCAGCGTGTCGGTTTCCCGCAAGGTGGCGATGCGCAGGCCGATCTGCGACGGGTCGATCGCGTCCGGCCATTCGCCCATCAGGCCCATGATCACCGCGTTGTCGCTGCCATGACCGATGCCGGTGGCCGACAGCGAACCGTAAAGCTGCACTTCAACCCGCGTCACCTGCGCAAGCTCGCCGCGCTCACGCAGCCCCTGGACGAACAGCGCCGCGGCGCGCATGGGCCCCACGGTGTGGGAGCTGGAAGGGCCGATGCCGATCTTGAACAGGTCAAACACGCTGATTGCCATTGTTGCGAAGTCCTCTGAGTGCCTGTTCCAGACGCCTGAGCGTCCGGTGGCGAAGCTGCTACGCTCAAGCATCGCAATCCGCCGGGATAAAGCATCATCAGCCTTTTGAAAGCCCACACGACGTCTCACACCGACGCACCCATGCCCAGCAACGCCAGCGTCCGCGCACAGGTAATTTTCGGCGTTTTTTTGCGGCGCAGAGGGGAAAAAACCAGGGAAAAAAGCTGTAAACGACCTCACCGACACTGGAAGCGACCCTCCCTGTACTGGATACGACGCACCCTGTAGGCGACAGATTTAGGCTGGTACATGATCAGTCTCGACTCGATTGCAAGGCACCGGGGTAGAGCCGTCCTCAGCGCCTACAACCGCAACACAAAATAACTAAGCGCGATCGTCCAGTCGGACCACTGCCAAAAATAAACATCCAGGAGTCCACCCCATGAAAGGTTCCCCGTCGTTGTTGTTGGCCGCCATGCTGAGTCTGCCGATGCTGGCCCAAGCCGCAGAGCCAGCACAGTGCAGTACCGTTAACTTCTCGGATGTCGGTTGGACGGACATCACCGCCACCACCGCCACCACCAGCGTGGTACTCGACGCCCTGGGCTACAAGACCAAGACCACGATGATTTCCGTGCCGGTGACCTACAAGTCCCTGGCCGACGGCAAGAACATGGACGTGTTCCTCGGCAACTGGATGCCGACCATGGAAAACGACATCAAGGCCTACCGTGATGCCGGCACCGTGGAAACCGTGCGCACCAACCTCAAGGGCGCCAAGTACACCCTCGCCGTCCCTCAAGCGCTGTACGACAAGGGCCTGCATGACTTCGCCGACATCGCCAAGTTCAAGAAGGAACTGGACGGCAAGATCTACGGCATCGAGCCAGGCAACGACGGCAACCGCCTGATCCAGAGCATGATCGACAAGAACGCCTTCGGCCTGAAAGACGCCGGCTTCAAAGTCGTCGAGTCCAGCGAAGCCGGCATGCTCTCGCAGGTCGACCGTGCGCAGAAACGCGGCACCGCCGTGGTCTTCCTGGGCTGGGCGCCGCATCCGATGAACAAGCGCTTCAAGATCGAATACCTGACCGGGGGTGACGACTACTTCGGCCCTGACTTCGGCGCTGCGACCGTCCTGACCAACACCCGCAAGGGTTACACCCAGGAATGCAGCAACGTCGGGCAACTGCTGAAGAACCTCGAGTTCACCGTCGACATGGAAAGCTCGCTGATGGGCAACATCCTCGACGACAAGATGAAGCCTGAAGCCGCCGCCAAGGCGTGGCTGCAGAAGAACCCACAGGTGTTGACCACCTGGCTGGCGGGCGTGACCACCATTGACGGTAAACCAGGCCTGGAAGCCGTGAAAGCCAAGCTCGCGCAATAACCGCCCTGTCCGGGCGGGTTCGCCCGCCTGGACTGGCATTTATTTCCCCGCATGTGGACGTTCAATACCATGCTGACTGAACATAAAATCCCCCTGGGCCAGTACATCGCGGCGTTCGTCGAATGGTTGACGAAGCACGGTGCCAACTACTTCGATTTCATCGCCTCGACGCTGGAAGCGATGATCCACGGCGTGACCTTCGCGCTGGCCTGGTTCAATCCGCTGGCATTGATCGCGCTGATCGCGGCGATCGCCCACCTGATCCAGCGCAAATGGGGGCTGACCGCCTTCGTGATCGCCTCCTTCCTGCTGATCCTCAACCTGGGGTACTGGCAGGAAACCATGGAAACCCTGGCCCAGGTGATGTTCGCCACCCTGGTATGCGTGGTGATCGGCGTGCCGCTGGGCATCGTCGCCGCGCACAAGCCGATGTTCTACACCCTGATGCGTCCGGTCCTCGACCTGATGCAGACCGTACCGACCTTCGTGTACCTCATTCCAACCCTGACCCTGTTCGGTCTGGGTGTCGTCCCTGGCCTGATCTCCACGGTGGTGTTCGCGATTGCCGCGCCCATCCGCCTGACCTACCTGGGTATCCAGGATGTCCCGCAAGAACTGATGGACGCCGGCAAGGCCTTCGGCTGCTCGCGCCGTCAACTGCTCGCCCGGATTGAACTGCCCCACGCCATGCCGAGCATCGCCGCCGGTGTCACCCAGTGCATCATGCTGTCGTTGTCGATGGTGGTGATCGCCGCGCTGGTGGGCGCCGATGGCTTGGGCAAACCCGTGGTCAACGCACTGAACACCGCTGATATCGCCCTGGGCTTCGAAGCCGGCCTGGCGATCGTACTGCTGGCAATCATGCTCGACCGTATCTGCAAACAACCCGACGCACAGGTAAGGGGTGACGCATGAGCATCATTCGCTTCGACAAGGTAGACGTCATCTTCTCCAAGAACCCGCGAGAGGCCCTCGCGCTGCTGGACAAAGGCCTCAAGCGTGAAGAGATCCTGAAAAAGACCGGCCAGATCGTCGGTGTGGAAAACGCCAGCCTGGAAATCGAGAAAGGCGAGATCTGCGTACTGATGGGGCTGTCCGGCTCCGGCAAGTCCAGTCTGCTGCGCTGCATCAACGGTTTGAACACGGTCAGCCGCGGTCACTTGTTCGTCGAGCATGAAGGTCGGCAGATCGACATCGCCAACTGCACCGACGCCGAGCTGAAGATGATGCGCACCAAGCGCATCGCCATGGTGTTCCAGAAGTTCGCCCTGATGCCCTGGCTGACGGTGCGCGAGAACATCAGCTTCGGCCTGGAAATGCAGGGTCGCCCTGAGAAGGAACGTCGCCAGCTGGTGGACGAGAAGCTGCAACTGGTGGGCCTGGAACAATGGCGCAACAAGAAGCCCGACGAACTGTCCGGCGGGATGCAACAACGCGTGGGCCTGGCCCGCGCCCTGGCGATGGACGCCGACATTCTGTTGATGGACGAACCTTTTTCGGCCCTCGACCCCCTGATCCGCCAAGGCTTGCAGGACGAACTGCTCGACCTGCAACGCAAGCTGCAAAAGACCATCGTGTTCGTCAGCCACGACCTCGATGAAGCCCTCAAGCTGGGCAGCCGCATCGCCATCATGAAAGATGGCCGGATCATCCAGTACAGCAAGCCGGAAGACATCGTGCTCAACCCGGCGGACGAATATGTGCGCACCTTCGTCGCCCACACCAATCCGCTCAACGTGCTCTGCGGGCGCAGCCTGATGCGCACCCTGGACAACTGCAAGCGGGTCAACGGTTCGGTGTGCATCGACCCGGGCGGCGATTCGTGGATCGACCTGGCCGAAGGCAACACCGTCAAGGGTGCCCGCCAGAACGGTGCGACCCTGAACCTGCAAAGCTGGGTGCAGGGCCAAGCGGTGGAAGGCCTGGGCCGTACGCCGACCCTGGTGGACTCGAACATCGGTATGCGCGATGCCTTGCAGATCCGCTACCAGACCGGCCACAAGCTGGTGCTGCACGACAACAACAAGGTGGTGGGGATTCTCGGCGACAGCGAGCTGTATCACGCGCTGTTGGGCAAGAACCTCGGTTGAGACCGATGCAAAAACGCCGCGAGAGTCTCGCGGCGTTTTTGTTTTAGGGGTAGCGGGAAGCAGCACCTTCCGCGAGCTGACGCCGAACCTGTAGGAGCAACGGATGCTCAACCCTCAGCTATAAACCCGGCCAAGGAGCTGCCGATGGCTTTCGAACTGTTCGAGCACATCACGGGTGATCTGCTCTTGAGTAAAGCCCATCAAGTCGTATTCCTGACTGCCGTTGTGCAAGTACACCTCGGCGCGGTAGTAACGTGCCTGTACTTCAGACTCACCACCCGCCACCTGGGCCGACTCGCTCGGCGCCGCCAGGTAACCGTCCAGGCTCACTTCGTAGACGAAGGGGTTGCCCTCCTCCATCTCCACCCGCAAACCGATCAGGTGCTTGGCCTTGCCCCACTGCGTCTGCACGCTCAAACCCAGCTTGCCCAGTTGCGCCGCGGCCTCCGCCAGCGCCGGCGTCACCTGCTTGTCCATATAGCGCTGCACCACCGCCTGGGTCGGTTGCAGGTCCAGCGTGCTCAAGCGCTCGCTGAAACCGCGACGACCACGGGCCGCCAGTTCCGCCTGTTCCTCTTCGATGCGCACGTCCTGGGCCATGGCCTTGTACAAACCGAACATGAAGAACACCAGCACCACGGAGAACGGCAGGCCCGCCAGCACCACCATGGTCTGCATCGCTTCGAAGTTACCGGCGAACAGCAAACCGATGGTCACCAGGGTGATCACCGCCGACCAGAAGATCCGCAACCAGTGCGGCGCATCCTCATCCACCTCGCCGCCCTTGCACGACAGGTTGGCCATCATCACCGCGCCGGAGTCGGCCGGGGTCAGGAACAGCACGAAGCCGACAAAGATCGACACGCCGATGACGATTTTCGACGCCGGGTAATGTTCCAGCAGTTGGTAGATAGCCATGGACGGCTGTTCCAGCGCCGTCTTGCCCAGCGCCACCGCATCATGGTTCATCACCAGGTCCAGGGCCGAGTTGCCGAAGATCGACAGCCACGCCAGGGTGAAGCCCAACGGGATCAGCAGTACGCCGGCCACCAGCTCACGTACGGTACGGCCACGGGAAATACGCGCGATGAACATGCCCACGAATGGCGCCCAGGAAATCCACCAGGCCCAGTAGAACAGGGTCCACAGGCCCAGCCAGCGGTCGGACTTCTCGGCGTCGTTCTCGTAGACATAGAGATCGAAAGTCTTCAGCACCACACCGTTGAGGTAGTCGCCGATGTTCTGCACGAAGCCGTTGAGCAGGTGCAGGGTCGGGCCGAACAGCAGCACGAAGATCAGCAGGCCGCTGAACAGCACGATATTCAGGTTAGACAGACGGCGGATGCCGTTCTCCACGCCCGACACGGCGGCGATGGTCGCCACGGTGCTCATCACCAGGATCACGATCAGCAGGTTGGTGTTGCTGTGGGTCATGCCGAACAGGCTTTCCAACCCCGAGGACACCTGCATCGAACCGATGCCAAGGTTGGTCACCAGCCCCAGCAGCGTAACGAACATGCCGAAGCCGTCCACCGCATGACCGGCCGCGCCCTTGACCCAGCGCTCGCCCACCAGCGGGTACAACGCCGAGCGCAAGGCCAGCGGCTGGTTGTGCCGATAGGCGAAGTACGCCACGGCCAAACCCACCAGCGCATAAATCGCCCAGCCATGCAGGCCCCAGTGCAGGAAGGTCAGCTGCAACGCCTGGCGTGCGGCGGCATGGCTGCCGGCCACGCCTTCCGGCGGGTTGAAATAGTGGTCCAGCGGCTCGGAAGCGCCGAAGTACAGCAAAGAAATGCCGATCCCCGAGGAGAACAGCATCCCGGCCCAGGCGCCGTAGCTGAAATCCGGGGTGTCCTGCTTGGTGCCCAGTTTCAACTTGCCGTAGGAAGAAAACGCCAGGCCGATGACAAACACCAGGTAGGACGCGATCACCACCATGTAGTACCAGCCAAAGCTGCGCGACAGCCAGGCCTGGGCCACGCCGAGCAGTTTGCCGGCCTCTTGCGGGGCGATGATCAGGATAGCGGTGAGCAACAGAATCAACGCGGTCGAGGTGTAGAACACCCAACCGTTGACCCGCACCTTTTCGGCGGGGGTCTTTATAAGAGAGGCAGAACTCATTGCACGGAGGCTCCAGGCAGTGCGGGAGAAAGACACAAGGCAACACGGCACCCGGCCGATCGGTTAGTGGGCAGTCGACCGGCGGGTGATATAAAGACACCCCGAAAAAACCCCGAGCCTGCGGGGATTGCGCCAAAACCGGCGCGCAAGGACCCTGCGCGAAAAATGATCGCGCTGGCGGGTGCCTTTCGTGCCTGTTGGCAACGTCCGTCTTCGCCTGCGCAGCGTGTCTGCCCCGCAGGTTCGGCGTTGTTTCGGAGGTCGTTTTTCCGCCAGCTGCATGTAGGAAAAATCCCTAGGCAGCGACGATTTGTCGCAGATCTTATTCTTTGTTGATTGAACGTTCAATCAAAACAAAATAGACTGGCCCACATGCCGGTAGCCGTTCTACGTCTGCCGTCGGGCCTAAGGAGAGGTGCACGATGCCCAAGGTCGGTATGCAACCCATACGCCGCCAGCAATTGATCGAAGCCACCTTGACGGCGGTCGATCAGGTCGGGATGGGGGACGCCAGCATTGCGCTGATCGCCCGTTTGGCCGGTGTCTCGAATGGCATCATCAGTCACTATTTTCAGGACAAGAATGGCCTGATCGCCGCCACGATGCGGTACCTGATGAATGTCCTCACCGAGAATGTCGCCGCGCGCCGCCTGGCGCTGACAGATGGCAGCCCGCGGGCGCATCTGCAGGTGATTATCGAAGGCAACTTCGACGCCAGCCAGGTCAATGGCCCGGCAATGAAAACCTGGTTGGCCTTCTGGGCCACCAGCATGCACCACCCGTCTTTGCACAGGTTGCAGCGGATCAACGATCACCGTCTGTATTCGAACCTGTGTTGCCAGTTCCGCCGCGTCCTGCCGCTGCCCGCAGCCCGCAGTGCGGCACGCGGACTGGCAGCGTTGATTGACGGTTTGTGGTTGCGCGGCGCGTTGTCGGGAGACGCTTTCGACACCGCGCAGGCGCAACGGATCGCTTACGAATACATGGATTTCCAACTGGCTAAGCAGGAGCGCTAGAGCACCGAGAAACGCTCGGCCCCTGAACGACTGCCGACCGGTGTTGCCAGAACGTTACTGGCGCACCCGGCGGTCAACGCCAACCACTTATGCACTTGCGAGGACACTATGGCCCGTTTCGAACTGCAAAAACTCTACATCGACGGCGGTTACTCCGACGCCGGCGGCGATGCCACTTTCGATGCCATCAACCCGGCCAACGGTGAAGTTCTCGCCAAAGTGCAGCGCGCGACCAAGGACGACGTCGAGCGGGCCGTGGTCAGTGCCGAGAAGGGCCAGAAAATCTGGGCCGCGATGACCGCCATGGAGCGTTCGCGCATCCTGCGTCGCGCCGTCGACATCCTCCGTGAGCGCAACGACGAATTGGCCGCCCTGGAAACCCTGGACACCGGCAAGGCTTACTCGGAAACCCGTTATGTCGACATCGTCACCGGTGCCGACGTGCTGGAATACTACGCTGGCCTGGTGCCGGCGATCGAAGGCGAGCAGATCCCGCTGCGCACCACTTCGTTCGTCTACACCCGTCGCGAGCCGCTGGGCGTGGTCGCCGGTATCGGCGCGTGGAACTACCCGATCCAGATCGCCCTGTGGAAATCCGCCCCGGCCCTGGCCGCCGGCAACGCGATGATCTTCAAGCCCAGTGAAGTCACTTCGCTGACCACCCTGAAACTGGCCGAGATCTACACCGCGGCCGGCGTACCGGACGGCGTGTTCAACGTCCTGACCGGCAGCGGCCGTGAAGTCGGCACCTGGCTGACCGAGCACCCGCGCATCGAGAAAGTCTCCTTCACCGGCGGCACCGACACCGGCAAGAAAGTCATGGCCAGCGCTTCCAGCTCGTCGCTCAAGGACGTGACCATGGAACTGGGCGGCAAGTCGCCGCTGATCATTTTCGACGACGCCGACCTCGATCGCGCCGCCGACACCGCGATGATGGCCAACTTCTACAGCTCCGGCCAGGTCTGCACCAACGGTACCCGCGTGTTCGTGCCGAGCCACCTGAAAGCTGCCTTCGAAGCCAAGATCGTCGAGCGTGTGGCGCGGATCCGCGTCGGTAACCCGGAAGACGAGAACACCAACTTCGGCCCGCTGGTCAGCTTCGCCCATATGGAAAGCGTGCTGGGCTATATCGCCAAGGGCAAGGAAGAAGGTGCGCGCCTGCTGTGCGGTGGCGAACGCCTGACCGCCGGTGAGTTCGCCAAGGGTGCCTTCGTCGCACCGACCGTGTTCACGGATTGCAGCGATGACATGACCATCGTCCGCGAAGAAATCTTCGGCCCGGTGATGAGCATCCTCAGCTACGAAACCGAAGAAGAAGTGATCCGCCGCGCCAACGACACCGACTTCGGCCTGGCCGCCGGTGTGGTGACCCGCGACCTGAACCGCGCCCACCGCGTGATTCATCAACTGGAAGCCGGTATCTGCTGGATCAACGCCTGGGGCGAGTCCGACGCCAAGATGCCGGTCGGCGGCTACAAGCAGTCGGGTGTCGGCCGTGAAAACGGCATCAGCTCGCTGAACAACTTCACCCGGATCAAATCGGTACAGGTCGAGTTGGGCGAATACGCTTCGGTGTTCTAAGCCCCGAGCCTTGTATTGCCCGTGAGGCCGTCTTCGCGGGCAAGCCCGGCTCCTACAAGGTTGGGGCGTTCACCTGACTGGTGTACGACGCAAACCTGTAGGAGCCGGCTTGCTGGCGATCGAGTGCAAGGCACTCGCCCCAAGACGCCCCGCCCGACCCACCTCAACGAGGGCTGCATTTCATGTCCCAAGAATTCGATTACATCATCATCGGTGCCGGCTCCGCCGGTAACACCCTGGCCACCCGCCTGACCGAAGACGCCGGCGTCACCGTGCTGCTGCTCGAAGCCGGCGGTCCCGACTACCGCTTCGACTTCCGCACCCAGATGCCCGCCGCCCTGGCCTTCCCGCTGCAAGGCCGGCGCTACAACTGGGCCTACGAAACCGACCCGGAACCGCATATGGACGGTCGCCGGATGGAGTGCGGTCGCGGCAAGGGCCTCGGCGGCTCCTCGCTGATCAACGGCATGTGCTACATCCGTGGCAACGCCCTGGACTACGACGGCTGGGCCAAGCTGCCCGGCCTGGAAGACTGGGCCTACCTCGACTGCCTGCCATATTTCCGCAAGGCCGAAACCCGTGACATCGGCGCCAACGACTACCACGGTGGCGAAGGCCCGGTCAGCGTGACCACGCCCAAGGCCGGCAACAACCCGCTGTTCCACGCCATGGTCGAAGCCGGCGTGCAGGCCGGTTATCCGCGTACCGTCGACCTCAACGGCTACCAGCAGGAAGGTTTCGGTCCGATGGACCGCACCGTGACGCCCAAGGGCCGTCGCGCCAGCACCGCCCGTGGTTACCTGGATACCGCCAAGCAGCGCTCGACCCTGACCATCGTCACCCACGCCCTGACCGACAAGATTCTGTTCGAAGACAAGCGTGCGGTCGGCGTACGTTACCTGCTGGGTTCGGCCGAAGAGCCGGTCGAAGTCCGTGCGCGCAAGGAAGTCCTGCTGTGCAGCGGCGCCATCGCCTCGCCGCAGATTCTCCAGCGCTCCGGCGTCGGCCCGGCCAAGCTCCTGCAAAGCCTGGATATCCCGGTGGTCCACGACCTGCCGGGTGTCGGTGAAAACCTCCAGGACCACCTGGAGCTGTACCTGCAATACGCCTGCACCCAGCCGGTCTCGCTGTACCCGTCGCTGCTGTGGTGGAACCAACCGGCCATCGGCGCCGAGTGGCTGCTCAACGGCACCGGCATCGGCGCCAGCAACCAGTTCGAAGCCGGCGGCTTCATCCGTACCCGCCCGGAATTCGAGTGGCCGAATATCCAGTACCACTTCCTGCCGGTGGCGATTAACTACAACGGCAGCAACGGCGTGAAAGAACACGGCTTCCAGGCGCACATGGGCTCCATGCGTTCGCCGAGCCGCGGTCGTGTGCAGGCCAAGTCCAAGGACCCGCGCCAGCACCCGAGCATCCTGTTCAACTACATGGCCACCGAGCAGGACTGGCAGGAATTCCGCGACGGCATCCGCCTGACCCGGGAAATCATGCAGCAGCCGGCTTTGGATATTTACCGTGGGCGTGAAATCAGCCCGGGCATCGAGGTGCAGACCGACGAGCAACTGGACCAGTTTGTCCGCGAGCACGCCGAGACCGCGTTCCACCCGTCCTGCTCGTGCAAGATGGGCACCGATGAGATGGCAGTGGTCGACGGCCAGGGTCGCGTGCATGGCATGCAGGGCCTGCGGGTGGTCGATGCGTCGATCATGCCGATCATCACCACCGGCAACCTGAATGCGCCGACGATCATGATCGCCGAGAAAATCGCCGACAAGATCCGTGGCCGCCAGCCGCTGCCGCGCAGCAAGGCCGACTACTACGTGGCCGGTGAGGCGCCAGTGCGTGGCAAGCCGTTGCGTGAAGTGAGCCGTACCGCGCAGTAATCCCTCCAAAGGGAACAGCGTAGGTCCTTGTAGGAGCCGGCTTGCTGGCGATGAACGATAACGCGGTCTCCCTGAGACACCGCGTCGTCTGAATCGCCAGCAAGCCGGCGCCTACAGGTTTGCGCCGTTCGCAAAATCGCCTTTTCCCTGACAGACTGGTACTTGGGGCCGCCCATAAGGCGTCCCCCACGGCCACCGCCATCTCCAGGGAGGTTCCCCATGTTCGACTTCCACCCCCAGCTCAAGCAGCGTTTCGCCGGCTTGCGCACGGGCGCTGAATTCTTCTCGCTGCGTTACGTGCGCGAATCCGGTCAATACCTGTCGGTACGCAAGAACGTGGCGGAACCCCCGAGCCTGCGCCTCGACGAAGGCGCGATGCTGACCGTGCGGGTCAACGGCGTCGAAGCCTATGCCGCGACCAACGACCTGTCCCAGGCTGGCCTGCAAAGCGCCCTCGAACGTGCCGAAAACTACGCCCGGTTGATGGCGCCCCACGCCCTGCTCGACCTGCGCCAGCAGGCCGTGTCCAGCGACCGCGCCGATTACCGCTCGCCCCAGCTCGACCAGCCCTTCCCCTCCCTGAGCGACTGCTACGCCTTGCTCGGCGCCGAGTCCGCCGCCGTGCCCAAGGACGAGCGGCTGGTCAACTGGGAGGTCAGCCTCGGCCTGACCCAGGTCGAGCAGATCTACCTCAACAACGCCGGCGCCGAACTGCGCCAGGCCCTGCGCTTCGTCTACCCGGGCCTGAGCGTCACCGCCTACGACGGCGCGGACAGCCAGACCCGCACCCTCGGCCGGGAAAACTTCGGCCAGCAAGGCGGCGCCGATGTCATCGGCCGTTCCGGGCTGATCGGCGCCGGTACGCGGATCGCCGACCAGGCCCTGCAATTGCTGCTGGCGCCCAACACCCCACAAGGCTCGCGCGACCTGCTGCTGACCCCGGACCAGATGATCCTGCAGATCCACGAATCCATCGGCCACCCGCTGGAGCTGGACCGCATCCTCGGCGACGAACGCAATTACGCCGGCACCAGCTTCGTCAAGGCCAGCGACTTCGGCAGCCTGCAATATGGCTCGCCCCTGCTCAACGTGACCTTCGACCCGACCATCGCGCAACAACTGGCCAGCTACGGCCATGACGACGACGGCACCCCGGCCCACAAGGAATTCCTGATTCGCGAAGGTCGCCTGCTGCGTCCACTCGGCGGCGCGCTGTCGCAGTTCCGCTCCGGCCTCGACGGCGTCGCCAACAGCCGCGCCTGCAGCTGGAACCGCGCACCCATCGACCGCATGGCCAACCTCAATATCGAACCCGGCGACCAGTCCTTCGCACAGCTGGTGGGCGGTATCGAGAAAGGCATCCTGATGTCCACCAACCGTTCCTGGTCCATCGACGACGCCCGCAACAAATTCCAGTTCGGTTGCGAATGGGGCCAGTTGATCGAGAACGGCGAGTTCAAGGGCGTGGTGAAAAATCCCAACTACCGGGCGATTTCCGCACAGTTCTGGCGCAATCTCAGCGCCGTCGGCAACACCGAGACCTTCCAGGTACTGGGTACGCCGAATTGCGGCAAGGGCGAACCGAACCAGGTGATCCGGGTCGGGCACGCCTCGCCCGCCTGTGTCTTCAGCAATGTCGATGTGTTTGGAGGGGATGCCTGATGAGTACTTCACTGAGTCAGGCCGAACACTTCCGCGCCCTGGTCGACGGTTTGCAGGAACAACTGCACGCCACGGAACGCTTTACCCTGGGTTATGCCGCCGAAGCGTCGGACTTTATCCGCTTCAATCACGGTCGGGTGCGCCAGGCCGGGCAGGTGCAACAGGCCAGCTTGAGCTTCAAGCTGATCGACGACGGGCGCCATGCCGACTTGCAGATCACCCTCTCCGGTGAACGGGCAGCGGACCGTCAGCGCCTGGCGGACGGCCTGCAACAACTGCGCGAAATCCTTCCGCTGTTACCGGCGGACCCGTACCTGCTGCTCAACCACAACGCCTGGCAAAGCCAGAACGTGCAGAGCCATGCGTTGCCGGACACGGCTCGGGTACTGGAAGAAATCAGCCAGGCCTCGGTCGGCCTGGACCTGGTCGGGTTCTACGCCGCCGGCCCCATCAGCCGGGGTTTTGCCAGTTCCGACGGGGCCTTCGGCTGGCACCAGGCCAATAGTTTCAACTTCGACTGGAGCCTGTTCCACGAAAACGGCCAGGCGGTGAAAGCCAGCTACGCCGGCCATGACTGGAACAGCGACGGCTTCGCCCGGCGCTTCCAGCAGGCCCGTGAACAGCTCGAGTTTCTCGGCCGACCGTTGCGCACCCTGGCGCCGGGCGCCTATCGCGCCTACCTGGCTCCGGCGGCGCTGGAAGAAGTCATGGGCATGCTCAGTTGGGGCGGTTTCTCGGCCCAGGCCATCGGCAGCAAGCACAGCCCCTTGCAGAAGCTCTACGCCGGCGAAGCCAGCTTCAGTCCCAGCGTCTGGCTCAGCGAGCAGATCAGTGGTTCGTTGAGCCCGGCGTTTTCCAACGAAGGGTATCCGCGTGGCGATGTGTCGTTGGTGGCCGCGGGTGCGGCTGATCAACAATTGATCAACTCGCGCAGTGCCGCCGAATATGGTTTGACCACCAACGGCGCCAGCGGCGGCGAGTATCCCGGGGCCTTGCAGATGCGTGCCGGGCAGCTGGCCCAGGCCGATATCCTCAAGCAACTGGGCACCGGCTTGTACATCAGCAACCTGTGGTACCTGAACTACTCGGACCAACCGGCGGCGCGGATGACCGGCATGACCCGCTTCGCCACCTTCTGGGTGGAGAACGGCGAGATCCAGGCGCCGGTCAGCACCATGCGTTTCGATGACAGTGTCTACAGCCTGCTGGGCAGCCAGCTGGAAGCCCTGACCCAGGAACGCGAGCTGCTGCTGTCGGCCAGCACTTACGATCAGCGGCAGACCGCGTCGAACCTGCTGCCGGGGGCGCTGATCAGCAAGTTGACCTTGACCCTGTAACCCGGAGTCCGCTCTCGCGCCCCCCTGGAGGAGCCGGCTTGCTGGCGATGAACGATAACGCGGCGTACCTGATGCACCGCGTCGCCTGAATCGCCAGCAAGCCGGCTCCTACAAGGTCCACGGCGTCCATCGCATCGCATCCATCGCATCCACAGGATCGTATCGATCCTGCTGACCGAAACACCCGCATACCTATCCGTTCAGCCAGTTGCCCCGACACCGCCTGGCGCGCTATACATCCCCTCTGCTTTTTTCACACCCTCATAACGCCACCCTCGTACGGCAACATCCAGAAAAACCAGGCTCGACCCGCGATTTCCTCACTCAATGCCGCACCTCTTTCTCTCCCCGAAAGTGCTTTGCTGGAGCTTGATATGAATCATGGAAGCTTTGTCCTCAATAACCTCTACCGGCACTTCAACATCCATGTCGAGCGCATCGGCGACGATCCGCGACGCAAGACGGTCCTGCTGGTCAACGGCGCCCTGGCCACCACCAGTTCCTTCACCCGCACCAGCAAGTGCCTGGCCGAACACTTCAACGTGGTGCTGTTCGACCTGCCCTTCGCCGGGCGCTCGCAACCCTGCAATCCCGATCCGGGGTTGGTGACCAAGGACGATGAGGTGGAAATCCTTCTGGCCCTGGTGCAGCGCTTCGAGGTCAATCATCTGGTGTCCGCCTCCTGGGGCGGCATTTCCACCCTGCTGGCCCTCACCCGACACCCGCCGACCATCGAAAGCTCGGTGGTGATGGCCCTGGCGCCCGACCTGAACCCACCGATGCTGGCCTACGTGCAGCGGGTCCACGAGTTGATCGCGGTGGACGACAAATCCGCCATCGGCCACCTGCTCAACGACACCGTCGGCCACTTCCTGCCGCCACGCCTCAAGGCCACCAACCACCAGCATCTGTCGTCGATGCCCAGCACCGAGTACCGCCAGGCGCGCTTTCATATCGACCAGGTCCTGCAACTGGGCGACGGCAACTACCTGCGGGCGTTGTCCGCGATCCAGAGCCCGGTGCACTTCATCAACGGCGCCAAGGACATCTACACCCCGGCCGATGGTGCGCGGGTGTTTCAGGAGTACATCCCCCGCTGCAGCTTTGCCGTCGCCGAGGACACCGGTCACCTGCTCGACCTGGAATCACGCCAGTCCGCCAATGCGGTGCATCAGGCCTTGCTGGGTTTTCTGCTCCCCCCCGGATAGCACCACGCCCTGTAGGAGCCGGCTTGCTGGCGATGAACGATGACGCGGTGTGTCTGATAAACCGCGTTGCCTGAATCGCCAGCAAGCCGGCTCCTGCACAGGTGGCGGGTGTGTTCAGGATCTCCGGCAACGAGCATGCGCCTACACCGTTCCTGACCGATCAGGCATACTGCAACTACGTAGCCAGCTAACAAAAAGAGCCGCCCATGCCCGACCGTGCCCCTCTCGATGCAACGACCGCTCGCTGGCTACCGTGGGTGGTGGCCATTGCCTTCTTCATGCAGTCCCTCGACGGGACCATCCTCAACACCGCACTCCCGGCCATGGCCCTCGACCTGGCGGAAAACCCCCTGCGCATGCAGGGCGTGGTGATCGCCTACATGCTCACCGTGGCCCTGCTGATCCCGGCCTCGGGCTGGCTCTCCGACCGCTTCGGCACCAAGCACATTTTCTTCGGCGCGATCCTGTTGTTCAGCATCGGCTCCCTGCTCTGCGCCCTGTCGAGCTCGCTGAACATGCTGGTCGGCGCGCGGATCATCCAGGGCCTCGGCGGCTCCCTGATGCTGCCGGTGGGAAGGCTGGTGGTGCTGCGGGCCTACCCGCGCTCGGAGCTGGTGCGGATCATGGGCTTCATCACCATCCCCGGCCTGCTCGGCCCGTTGATCGGCCCGACCATGGGCGGCTGGATGGTGCAATACCTGACCTGGCACTGGATTTTTTTGATCAACCTGCCGGTGGGCCTGCTCGGCTGCTACGCGGTGTGGAAGTTCATCCCGGACCTGCGCGGCAGCGAGCGCACGCGCTTCGACGGCATCGGTTTCCTGCTGTTCGGCGCGGCGATGCTGCTGATCACCATCGCCATGGAGGGCCTGGGCGAGCTGCAACTGCCGCACCTGCGGGTGATGTTGCTGCTGTTCGCCGGTCTCGCCTGCCTGGCGGCGTACTGGCTGCGGGCCGGGCATATCGATAATCCGTTGTTCGCCCCGTCGCTGTTCAAGACCCGGACCTTTGCCGTGGGCATCCTCGGCAATCTGTTCGCCCGCCTGGGCAGCGGCGCCCTGCCGTTCCTGGTGCCGCTGCTGCTGCAAGTGGCCCTGGGTTACTCGCCGTCCCAGGCCGGGATGAGCATGCTGCCCCTGGCGGCGGCGGCAATGTTCGCCAAGTCGATTGCCCGGCCGCTGATCGAGCGCCTGGGTTATCGCATCGTGCTCACCGGCAACACCCTGGCCCTGGGCATCATGCTCGCGGTCATGGGCCTGGTCACCGAGCACACGCCTTATCCCTTGCTGCTGTGCATGCTGGCGATTGCCGGGGCGATCAACTCGCTGCAGTTCACGGCGATGAACACCGTGACCCTGATCGACCTCGACGACAAATCCGCCAGCAGCGGCAACAGCCTGCTCTCGGTGGTGGCGCAGTTGTCCCTGAGCCTCGGGGTGGCCTGTGCCGGCGCCCTGCTCGGCGGCTTTACCGCCGCGGTCGGCAACGATGGGGTGGAGACGGTGCTCGGTGCGTTCCAGCTGACCTTCCTCACCGTTGGCATCCTGGCAATGCTGGCGGCGACGATTTTCCTGCAGCTTTCACCCCAGGACGGGCGGCGGGCCAGGGTGGTTCAGGAGCAGCATATCGAGCACTAGGTGCGCCACCTGTAGGAGCCGGCTTGCTGGCGATGAACGATGACCCGGTGTGTCTGATAGACCACGTCGCCTGAATCGCCAGCAAGCCGGCTCCTACAGTTCAAAGCTCGCGCCTGAAAAGACAGTACTGCCAGTATTTGGCTACTTTTCGTCCAGAATTTGCGGCGCCGCCAGCCGGGACTGATACACTGCGCGACATTTTGTTTTGCAGGCCAGTCCCGTGACCACCATCGCCACCGCGTTTAACTCTTTGCCACTGTCCGCCGCCATGCTGGCTAACCTCGACTCCCTCGGTTATGCCCAGATGACGCCGATCCAGGCGCAAAGCTTGCCGGTGATCCTCAAGGGCATGGACCTGATCGCCCAGGCCAAGACCGGCAGCGGCAAGACCGCCGCCTTCGGCATCGGCCTGCTGAACCCGATCAATCCGCGCTTCTTCGGCTGCCAGGCGCTGGTGATCTGCCCTACCCGCGAGCTGGCCGACCAGGTCGCCAAGGAAATCCGTCGCCTGGCCCGCGCCGAAGACAACATCAAGGTGCTGACCCTCTGCGGCGGTGTGTCCCTCGGCCCGCAGATCGCCTCCCTGGAACACGGCACCCATATCATCGTCGGCACCCCGGGACGCATCCAGCAGCACCTGCGCAAAGGTTCGCTGGTCCTGCACGGCCTCAACACCCTGGTCCTCGACGAAGCCGACCGCATGCTCGACATGGGTTTCTACGACGCCATCGAGGAAATCATCGCCCAGCTCCCGGAACGTCGGCAAACCCTGCTGTTCTCCGCCACCTACCCGGTGAGCATCAAGCAGTTGGCTTCCAAGTTCATGCGCAATCCGCAGCAGGTCAAGGCCGAGGCGATGCACGCCGACAGCCAGATCGAGCAGCGCTTCTATGAGATCTCCCCGGAAGAGCGCATGGAAGCAGTGGTCAAGGTGCTCAACCATTTCCGGCCTGAGTCCTGCGTGGCGTTCTGCTTCACCAAGCAACAGGTCCAGGAAACCGTCGACCACCTGACCGCCAAGGGCGTGTCCGCCGTCGCCCTGCACGGCGACCTGGAACAGCGCGACCGCGACCAGGTCCTGGCGATGTTCGCCAACCGCAGCATCTCCGTGCTGGTGGCCACCGATGTGGCGGCCCGCGGCCTGGATATCGATGCCCTGGACATGGTGATCAACGTCGAGCTGGCCCGTGATTCGGAGATGCATATCCACCGTGTCGGCCGTACCGGCCGGGCGGGCGAGACCGGCCTGGCGATCAGCCTGGTGGCGCCATCCGAAAGCCTGCGCGCGCGGGCCATCGAGGAAGTGCAGAAGTCGCCGTTGAGCTGGGACCAGCTCGACAACCTCAAGTCCCAGGGTGGCAGCCCGCTGCTGCCGGCCATGAGCACCCTGTGCATCAGTGGCGGGCGCAAGGACAAGGTCCGTCCGGGCGACATCCTCGGAGCATTGACCGGCGACGCCGGGATTCCCGGTGCCCAGGTCGGCAAGATCGCGATTTTCGACTTCCAGGCCTATGTGGCGGTGGAACGCGGCGTCGCCAAGCAGGCCTTGCAGCGCCTGAACGACGGCAAGATCAAGGGCCGTTCGCTGCGCGTGCGGATTCTCTGAAGAAGGACATCGTTGTGCCCGTTACTGAAGTTGTGATCATCGGCGCCGGTGCTGCCGGCTTGATGTGCGCCTTTACCGCCGCCGCCCGTGGGCGCCAGGTGATGCTGATCGACCACGCCAACAAGGCCGGCAAGAAAATCCTGATGTCCGGCGGCGGCCGCTGCAATTTCACCAATATGTACAGTGAACCCGGCAACTTTCTCTCGCAGAACCCGCATTTCTGCAAGTCGGCCCTGGCCCGCTATACCCAGTGGGATTTCATCGCGATGGTGGCCAAGCACGGCGTGCCCTATCACGAGAAAAAACTCGGCCAGCTGTTCTGCGACAACAAGTCCAGCGACATCCTCGGCATGCTCCTCGACGAGTGCGACCAGGCCGGCGTCAGCCTGCACCTGGACACCGCGATCCAGCACATCGAAAAACTGGAAAGCGGCTACCTGCTGCAAACCACCCTCGGCCAGATCACCTGTCAGTCGCTGGTGATCGCCACCGGCGGCCTGTCGATCCCGACCCTGGGCGCCAGCGGCTTCGGTTATCAGGTGGCCAGGCAGTTCGGTCACCAGGTGTTACCGACCCGCGCCGGGCTGGTGCCGTTTACCATTACCGATCAACTCAAGGCGCTCTGCACCGAGCTCTCCGGGACTTCGGTGGATTGCCTGGTGAGCTGCAACGAGCAGAGCTTCCGGGAAAATATCCTGTTCACCCACCGGGGCCTCAGCGGCCCGGCGATCCTGCAGATTTCCTCGTTCTGGAACCCCGGCGATACGCTGCACATCAACCTGCTGCCGGACCACGACGCGCTGGACTGGCTGCAACAGCAACAGGCCGAACGCCCCAACAGCGAACTGAAAACCCTGCTGGGCGAACTGTTCACCAAAAAGATGGCCAACCTGCTGGCCGACCACTGGTTCGTCTCCAAGCCGATGAAACAGTACACCCCGGCGGAGTTGGCCGACGTCGCGCAGAAACTCGGCGACTGGCGCCTGGTGCCGGCCGGCACCGAGGGTTATCGCACCGCCGAAGTGACCCTGGGCGGCGTCGATACCCGGGAAGTGTCGTCGAAAACCATGGAATCGCTGAAAAGCCCGGGGCTGTATTTCATCGGGGAAGTCCTGGATGTCAGCGGCCACCTGGGCGGCTTCAACTTCCAGTGGGCCTGGGCCTCGGGGTACGCGGCGGCGCAATTCGCCTGATCCTTGGGACAATCGCTGATCACGGAACAAATTTTGCTGTAGACGATGTGGCGCCATTGCAATGCCGCCCGTCTACCCATCATTCAGATCAACCGCTTGGCAGGCTCTCTCACCTTCATGGCATCCACCTCGTTCAACCAGTCCCTGCGCCGTCTCTGGGCCCTGGACAAATTCAGCTATAGCGTTCGGGTATTTATCGCCCTGACCGGCATCATGACCCTGTGCTGGTTCCAGAACGAGATGAAGCTCCTGATCCCGTTGTTCCTCGGGGTCATCGCCTGCGCCCTGGCCGAGACCGACGACAGTTGGCAAGGCCGCCTCAATGCCCTGGCGGTGACCCTGGTGTGCTTCAGTGTCGCGGCCTTCTCGGTCGAGCTGCTGTTCCCCTATCCGCTGGTGTTCGTCTGCGCCATGGCCCTGGCCGCCTTTGCCCTGACCATGCTCGGCGCCCTGGGCGAACGTTATGGCGCGATTGCCTCGGCAACCCTGATCCTCTCGGTCTACACCATGATCGGCGTCGACCAGCGCGGCGGCGAAGTCGCCAACCTCTGGCACGAACCGATGCTGCTGGTGACCGGCGCGGCCTGGTACGGCGTGCTCTCGGTGCTCTGGCAGGCGATGTTCTCCAACCAGCCGGTGCAACAGAGCCTGGCCCGGCTGTTCCGCGAACTGGGTTACTACCTCAAGCTCAAGTCCTCGCTGTTCGAACCGATCCGCCAACTCGACGTCGAAGCCCGGCGCCTGGAGCTGGCCCAGCAGAACGGCAAGGTGGTGGCGGCACTGAACAGCGCCAAGGAAATCATCCTGCACCGGGTCGGCAACGGCCGGCCGGGCTCGAAGGTCAGTCGCTACCTGAAGCTCTACTTCCTCGCCCAGGATATCCACGAGCGCGCCAGTTCCTCGCACTACCCGTACAACGCCCTGGCCGACGCGTTCTTCCACAGCGACGTGCTGTTCCGCTGCCAGCGCCTGCTGCGCGAGCAAGGCAAGGCCTGCCAGGCCCTGGCGGTGTCGATCCAGCTGCGCCAGCCGTTCGTCTACAACGCCAGCTTCGCCGAAGCCCTGGGAGACCTGCACGCCTCCCTGGAACACCTGCGCATCCAGAGCAACCCGGCCTGGCGCGGTTTGCTGCGTTCGCTGCGGGCCCTGGCCGCCAACCTCGGCACCCTCGACCGCCTGCTGAGCGACGCGAGCAACCCCGACAGCCTCGCCGACGCCACCGACAGCAGCCTGCTGGACCGTTCGCCGCGCAACTTCAAGGATGTCTGGACGCGCCTGCGCACCCAACTGACCCCGACCTCGTTGCTGTTCCGCCACGCCCTGCGCCTGCCGCTGGCGCTAAGCATCGGCTACGGCATGGTGCACCTGGTGCACCCGTCCCAGGGCTACTGGATCATCCTCACCACGCTGTTCGTCTGCCAGCCGAGCTATGGCGCCACCCGGCGCAAACTGGGCCAGCGGATCCTCGGCACGGCCATCGGCCTGACCGCCGCCTGGGCGCTGTTCGACCTGTTCCCGAGCCCGCTGATCCAGGCCTTGTTCACCATCGCCGCCGGGGTGGTGTTCTTTATCAACCGCACCACCCGCTACACCCTGGCGACCGCCGCCATGACCCTGACGGTGCTGTTCTGCTTCAACCAGGTGGGCGACGGCTACGGCCTGTTCCTGCCGCGCCTGCTGGACACCCTGCTCGGTGCGCTGATCGCCGGCCTCGCGGTGTTCCTGTTCCTGCCGGACTGGCAGGGTCGGCGCCTGAACAAGGTGCTGGCCAACACCCTGAGCTGCAACAGCCTGTACCTGCGCCAGATCATGCGCCAGTACGCCCAGGGCAAGAGCGACGACCTCGCCTACCGACTGGCCCGACGCAACGCCCACAACGCCGATGCGGCGCTGTCGACCACCCTGGCGAACATGCTGATGGAGCCGGGGCACTTCCGTAAGGAAGCCGACGTGGGGTTCCGCTTCCTGGTGCTCTCGCACACCTTGCTCAGCTACCTCTCGGGGCTGGGTGCGCACCGCGATAACCAACTGCCGGAAGCGGTGCGCGATCATCTGCTCGAGGGTGTCGGTGCGACGCTGGCGGCGAGTATCGAAGAAGTCGCGGTGGGCCTGGCGAACAAGACGCCCATCGCCATTCAGAGCGATGCCGAGGAAGCCCTGGCCAATGAGCTGGAACAGATGCCGGACGAGATCGACGAGATCCAGCGGCTGGTGCAGACCCAACTGGCGTTGATCTGCCGCCAGCTAGGACCGTTGCGTACTTTGGCGGCGCACCTGATCAAGGATCCGGAAGAAAACGCAGAATCCTGAAAACGCCACGCTCCCCCCTGTAGGAGCCGGCTTGCTGGCGATGAGGCCTTCAAGACCGCCAAAAGCTTCGCTGGCAAGCCAGGCTCCTACAGACCGCACCGGACACAGATTTCGCGTACGACAAAACCCGCAGGAGCAGGGCTTGTCGGGTCGCCGCACCGCCGCGAACAGGCCCTTGAGCCTTGCATCGCCCTTGCGGCCGCCATCGCCAGCAAGCCGGCTCCCACAGGGTTTCGCGAGGGTCGTTACATCCCATGCAGCTTGAGCAGGCGCTCATAGCTGCCGTCGGCCTTCATCGCCGCGATCTCGCGGTCGAAGCCGGCGACAATCTGCTCATGCTGCGGATTCTTCAGGCTCACCAGGATATGCAGGCTGTTCTCGCTCAGCGGCTTGGGCAGGAACTCCACGGCGTTGCGCACCCGGGGCGCCTCGCTCTTGAGGTAGTAGCGCGCCACATACTCGTCTTCCAGGGTCAGCTTCACGCGGTCGGCCGCGAGCATGCGCACGGCCATGGCAAAGTTGTGCACCGGGATTTTCTGCAACTGCGTGTCGCCGTCGAAATCGGCGCTATAGGCATAGTCACGCACCACCGCAATCGGCAGGTCATGCAACTGGCCCAGGTTGTCGAACTCGATGGCCGACTCCTTGCGCTTGAGAAACAGCACACGGTTGACCAGGTACTCGGCCGAGAACTGCCCCAGCAAGGTGCGTTCGTCGCTGTACCAGGCATTGATCAGCACGTCATAGCGCCCTTCGCCCACGCCCTTGAGCGCCCGCGCCCAGGGCACCTGCTCGAAGTCACTGGCATAGCCGGCCCGTGCCAGCGCCGTGCTGACGATATCGGTGGCCAGGCCGCCGTTGACCAATGTCGCATCGGTAAACGGCGGCCAGCCATCGGCCACCAAACGCAATTTATCCGCGCTGGCACCCTGTGAAAGCAGCAGCAATCCAAGCAAAACAAAAGCTCGATGCAATCGCGGCATGCTAAAGATCCTTAGCGGGCACATAGCCCAGCAGAGTTAGCCGAAGCCCGAGGAGGCCGTCTCGAAGCAACCGGCCACATCCCTGGTCCTAACATTAGCTCATCCGAGCCAGAGCAAAAGCACGGCTCAGCAGATTACACAAAGATGACGGCGCCACGCAAAATGAATGGTAGCCACTAGCCGCCATCGTACCGGAACACCGGTTCAGAATCCCTTGCAAAGAACCTTCCAGCCCCAACCCTGACGGACAAAGAAAATCCGCGATTGGCGACCGTCGACAACCCGCCTAGTATCGATAGCGACTGATTGAATCCCGAGGCGAGAATGACCACCGACTGGCTCTGCAAACATCACGGCGACCTGAGCAAGGAACAGTTGTACAGCATCCTGCAACTGCGGACCGAAGTCTTCGTGGTCGAGCAAAAATGTCCCTACCAGGAAGTCGACGGGCGCGATCTGGAGGGCGACACCTGCCATCTGATGGGCTGGCGCGATGATCGACTGGTGGCTTACCTGCGTCTGCTCGACCCGGAATCCCAGGGGGGTGACGTGGTGATCGGGCGAGTGGTGATCGCCCCCGAGGCCCGCGGCCAGGGGCTGGGGCACGCGTTGATGAGCGAGGCGTTGAAGCAGGCCGGGAAGCTTTGGCCGGAGGTGCCGATCTATCTGTCGGCCCAGGCGCACTTGCAGGCTTATTACGGGCGCTATGGGTTCGAGGTGGTGGGCGAGGTATATCTGGAGGACGATATCCCGCATATCGGCATGCGCAAAAGCTGAGGTTTTTGGGTGTTCTCCAGGGCCTCTTCGCGGGCAAGCCCTGCTCCTACAAAGTTAGGCCGTACACAAAAGGTGTGTTCGACACATAACTGTAGGAGCAGGGCTTGCCCGCGAAGAGGCCAGCACAGACACCACAACACTTCAGGGATACCCCAGCACATCCTTGATCTGCTGCACATGTCGACCAATCCAGCTCTTGTCGATCGCCCCCCAACTGCGAATCCGGTATTGCCCGGCGTGATTGCGCGCGCCGTCTTCCTGCTCAAACTCACAAACAATGTCCAGGTCCGCCAGGGCCAGGATCGTATCCTGCGCCGTGCGCCGTGGCATGCCGGTGACTTCGGTCAGGGCCGGCACGCTGCTGGCAATCTCGCGATCAATCAGCCAGGCCACATACAGACGGCGGTAGAAACTGCTCTTGGTCTTGCTGACGTCCATCCGGTAGTCCTTAAGGTTGACCTTCCAATGCTTCGACTCAAGCGCACACCTGGCGCCTACGGGGTTGCGGATTTGCCCGGCAGATCGCGCCAGGTCAGGTACACCCGCAGGTCGAACTCCAGCTGGTGATAACCGGGCTGCATGTATTCGCACAGCTGGTAGAAGGCCTTGTTGTGATCGGATTCCTTGAGGTGCGCCAACTCGTGCACCACGATCATCTTCAGAAACTGCGGCGCCGCCTCCTTGAACAGCGAGGCGATGCGGATTTCCTTCTTGGCCTTGAGCTTGCCACCCTGGACCCGGGAGATCGCGGTGTGCAGGCCGAGGGCGCGGTGGGTCAGGTCCAGGCGGTTATCGAAGAGCACCTTGTCGATGGCCGGCGCATTGCGCAGATGTTCCTGCTTCAACGCCAGGGCATAGCTGTACAGCGCCTTGTCGCTCTGCACCGCATGCCGCTCCGGATAACGCTGGCTCAGGTAATCGCCCAAGGCATCCCGGGCGATCATCTGGCGGACCTGTTCCTGCAAGGACGTGGGATAAGCCTGAAGGTATTTCAGCACAGTCATGACAGGCCTTACGTACACCGAAAAAGAAGCCAGTGTAGCGAATTCAGGCGGACAACGCGCTCCAGTCAAACGTCGGGCCGAAGCCGGTGGCGTCCCTGGCCGTCAGCGGCCGGGCCACCAGGAAGCCCTGGACCATCGGGCAACCATTGGCCTTGAGCCACTGCCATTGCTCCACGGTTTCCACACCCTCGGCGATCACCAGCAAGCCAAATTCCTTGCACAGGTCGATCACGGTCCGGGCCAGGGCCGCATCCCGTGGTGAGTCGAGGATCTTGGCAATCAGCTGCCGGTCGAGCTTGAGCGTGTCCAACTCGAGGTCGCGCAGGTGGTTCAGCGAACAGTGTCCCGAGCCGAAATCGTCCAGGGCCACGCGCACACCCTGGGCGCGAATCCGCCGCAGTTGCTTGCGCGAAGCCTCGTAGTCCTGCATCAGCGCCGCCTCCGTCACCTCGACTTCCAACTGATGCGCCCGCAGGTCATGGCGCTCCAGCACCTCCTGCAACTCGTCCGCCAGGTTCGGCATGCAGAACTGCGTGGCGCTCAGGCTGACGCTCAGCACCAGGTCCTCGGCAAACACGCCACTCCAGGCATGCCGCTGGGTGGCCGCCTGGCGATAGATCCAACTGCCCAGCCGGCTGATCAAGCGCACTTCTTCCAGCAACGGCAGGAACAACCCCGGCGGCACATCGCCGACACTCGGATGGTGCCAACGCAGCAACGCCTCGAACCCGCGCAGGCGCCCATCCTCCAGGGACACCTGGGGCTGGTAGACCATCTTGAATTCCTTGCCCTCGATCGCCGAGCGGACACTTTCCTCCAGCATCAGGCGCGAGCGGGCGCGGCCGTTCATCTCGTGGTCGTAGTAGCGATACTGCTGGCGGCCGGCGCGCTTGGCCTCATACATGGCGATGTCCGCCGCCCGCAACAGGCCATCGAGGTTGGCCCCGCAATCGGGGTAGGTGGCAATGCCGATACTGACCCCGAGCGTCATTTCCATGCCGTCGATTTGCTGGCGAATGGAAACCCGTTCGATCAACCGCTCGGCGATTTTCGCCGCCTGCTCCGGGTGCTCCAGATTGAGCAGGGTGGTGAACTCATCACCGCCCATACGCGCAAGAATATCGAAGGGATTGAGGCAGGACTTCAACTGTTCCGAGACCCAGCGCAGCACCCGGTCGCCGGCTTCGTGCCCCAGGGAATCGTTGACCCGTTTGAAGCCGTCGAGATCCAGGTACATCAGCACCAGGGACTTTTCCGCGCTGTCGCTGCGGCGCAGGGTGTTTTCCGCCGTCTGGTAGAACCCACGGCGATTGAGCAGGCCCGTCAGCGGATCGGTGACCGCCTGGAACTCCAGTTGCTGGTGCAAGTGCCGCACCACCGACATGTCCAGCACCGTCACCACCATGGCCTTCTGGTCGGCGGACAACGGCGCGCAGGACAAGGCCACCGGCAGCATCTGGTCCTGGCTGGTGCGCAAGTACGCATCGTGCAGGCGATAGGTTTCGCCCTTGCGGTACTCCTCGTACAGCAACGACGTCTGCCAGTCGGGAAAGTGCGGGTTTTGCAGGAAGTCCAGGAACGGCTGGCCGGCCAGGGCGTCCAGCGACAGATTGAGCAAGCGCGAAATCGCCGGGTTGGCGAAACGGATCGTGCCGTCTTCGTTGACCACCAGAATGCCTTCGGCGGCATTCTCCAGCACCGAGGCGTTGAACGCCCGGGCGGCTTCCAGGTCGCGGCTCAGGCTCTGCAAGGCACGGCGGTTGCGCTGTTGTTCCAGCAACGCCTGGACCTTGGGCCGGAGGATATCGGGGTTGAACGGCTTGAACAGGTAATCCACCGCGCCACTGGCATAACCCTTGATCACGGCGTCCTGGGATTGCTCGTTGGCGGTGAGGAAAATAATCGGGGTCAGGCGCGTCCGCTGGCTGCCGCGCATCAGGCGGGCCACTTCAAAACCGTCCATCCCGGGCATCTGTACATCCAGCAACACCAGGTCAATCTCATGCTCGAGCAGCAACGTCAGCGCCTCAATGCCCGAGGCGGCAGTTACCACCTGCCAATCCTGACGTTCCAGCAAGGCACGCATGCTGATCAGATTTTCAGGGTAATCATCAACGACCAGAAGGACGGAACTACCATCACCGGGTATCTGTTGCACGCAATCCATGCTGCTTCTCTTGTTCGGGGGACTCCACCGGAAATCAAAGAAACCGGGCTAAACCTAACGACTACTCTAGACCGGGATTGTGCAAAGCGTAGTGAGCAATAGGCCATCATCCAGCCACTGCCACACTCTCCCGACTAACGGTCATTCATCACCCCCTGGACGCGGCTCGGAAAACGCCCAAGGCCTGCAAGCCCGCGTCGTACGACGGTAACGGCCATCAACACGGCCGGTCAGTGTTATGAGGTCCTGTAGTGCGCAATTGGTTCAATTTCGTATATCTCATCAAAACGCACCGTATTGTATAGACCAAACTCCCCGTGATAGGTCAGTGTTCGGTGCGTCCAGTCGATACCGCACAGCTCGCCGCGCTCGGACTCTACCGGCCCTCCGTGCAGCCTGCCGCGCAGGTTGATTTTTTGTTTGCGCTTGAAGTACTTCAGGTATTCAGGCTCGTTCTGTGCTTCCTCTTCGTCCATAGTGAAACCCTTTTGTTTGTCAGCTACTGGATCCTTATCCTGTTAATTCGCCGTTTGAAAAACAACTGTCATAAATAACAGGTGTTTATATCGCTTCTTAATAAAAGCCCAACGCGTTCATTCTATGCCGCGCCCTAGACATCACATTCGTCGGTTGCTTGACGTCAACCGTTCGCCGGCTCGGTCTTAACAAACTATCCTTCAGCCGTTATAAAGGACGCCGAAAGCGCGGACCCAAGCGGTTTGTCTGAATTTTCCCAGGCTGAATCGCGGTCCGCGGGTAAACGGCTTACAAGGAAGGAACAGACATGATCGACCTGACCACCTGGAACCTCAGTGTTCCCGTCGGCACCCCGCCGGCGACGATCGATACGCCCAAGCTGGTACAGGGCTTCAAGGACCAGTACTTTCACGCCGACAGCGGCACCTTGTTCTTCTGGTCGCCGGTCACCGGTTCCAAGACCGAGAACGCCATCTACCCACGCAGCGAATTGCGCGAGACCTGGCCCGATGGCCGGCTGCGCAACTGGTTGTACAGCGAGTCCAACAACTACCTGCGCGCAACCCTGGCGGTGAACCAGGTGCCGTCGTCGGGCAAGATCGTCATCGGCCAGATCCATGCGTACAACAGCACCCAGCCGATGCTCAAGGTCGAGTACCAGTACAAGGACAGCCGCAAGAGCGGGATCATCGTGGTGAAGATCCGCAATCACCCCGACGACAAGGAAAGCCGGGTGATCGAGATCGCCGACAATGTGCCGCTGGATAAAGCCTTCACTTATGTGATTCACCTGAGCCGTGGCGGCTACCTGAGCGTGCAGGCCGCCGATGCTTCCTGGTACACACAGATCAGCACCACCTGGCGCGAAAAGCCGCTGTACTTCAAGGCCGGGGTCTATGTGCAGGACAATACCGGCTATACCAGCGAGGGCGGGATGGTGACGTTCTACAAGTTGGATATTGATCATGTGAAGGGCTGATATTCCCGCCTCCTCTTAAAGAGACCCTTTATGCGTTGAGGCGCTATTCCCTATCAGGAAACTGTCTATAAACCTGTCAGTTCTGACAGTAGACCGGCTTGCAAAGCGTGCTCAATCTATTCAGTAACTGACGATTACTGGCATGCAGAGGCGGATATGAAAGGGGCCTGGGTCATGGAATCCAGCGCTCCGGGTTGTTACGTGCCACTTCGAAAGTTGTGTTCATCACGTGAACACTCCATGTGCACTATGCAACCTATAAGGAGAGTTTTCATGAAAAACGAAGCGACCCCTCGTGATACTACACCTCCTAAAAAAACACCCAAGGACGCCCCTGGCGCGGCTATAAGAATTCCAGACGGCGTCTATAAAATTTACACATCTTTAACCAACGCCCATATTATTGACATGTCTCTGAGTGGAGGCATTATAGACGACCACAACGTCAAGCTATTCCATGACAACAACGAGCCTGAATCCACATGGAAAATCTCTTACATTAGCGCCCACGACGCACACATCATTAACAATGGGAAATTGAGTCAGCTAATGCTCAAAGTGATCGGTGACTCTGGTGTATATGCTTCATATGATACATCCTCGCAATCACGGGCCTATCATTGGGTTTTCAAGAGCGCGGGCACCAATGTGGTCTATATCGAGAGCAAAGCGAGCGGCGATGTGTTGGATGTGGAGGATTCTAACACGGCGGATAACACCAGGATTCTCGCTGGGCCTTATAAAGGATCGGCCAATCAGAAATTCAAACTGGTCAAAATAGGGAACCTTTAAATTACAGTGATGCTGTATGCCATTCGAAATATGAGGCCGCTGAACGCGGTCTTGTGGCGAGCGGGCTTGCCCGCGCTGGGGTGCGAAGCGCCCCCAAAACCTGCAATCGCGGTATATCAGGCATAACCGGGACTCTGGTTTTACGACTGCTACGCAGCCGAGAGCGGCGGTGCGGCGTTCCGACAAGCCCGCTCGCCACATTTAAGTATCCACACCCCCAGAATTCACAAATCAATTAAACGCCGCTTTATATTTTCAGGTGCTACTCACTATTCGAAAACCATCTATAAACCTGTCATTTCTGACAGTAGACCGGTTTGCAAAGCCTGCTCAAAATATTCAGTAACGGCCCCTCAGGAGTGTGTTTTCCCTGGCATTTGAGTCTACGTGCTTCCCTTCGGACAGAGTGCTCACAAAAAAAGCACCACCCCCATGCTACGCGTTATACCAAGGAGAGTCATCATGCAAGATAAAACCACCCCTGATGAGGGTAAAGCCCCTGAACAGGCACCCGATAATGCCTCTGGTCTGGGTACAAAGATCCCGGCAGGTGTTTATCAGATCTACACAGCTTTAGCCATAGCCAAAATTATCAATATGTCCCCGACAGCGAATGAAAACGGAGAGCATAATGTCAGACTGTATCAAAACAATAACGAACCCGAATCCATATGGGAAATTAGAAGTATCGGCGGCCTCGAACTTTACACATTCAGAAACAGAAAGGACAGCTCTCTACTTCTCACAAAGGACAAGCGTGAGAACAACACCAACTTAATTGCTGCGAATGACCCAAGCACGATGTCTAATTGGGATATTGAAGACGCCGGCGACGGCTTTGTCTATATCAGAAACTATGTAAACCGCTATTTCGTTAGCGTAGCCGGGGGTAGCACTGCAGATGGCACTAACATGATCCTTTATCCCTTTTATGGAGAAAATATGAAATTTTTACTAATAAAAATAGGCGAGCTTTAAAATGATAGCGACGCTTTACTGACGACGCCAGGATGTCGATTAGCGGGCAACCGGCGCATCATAGGGAAAGATGCGCCAGTTGCAATCTTCGATCACGGGTGATGTAGACGCGTTTGAGGACCGCCACAACGATTAGTGCCCCTGCTGTTGAAACCCGTACCAACGCTGGGCATAACCAGGAATGACCTATCAGATTTTTACGCTGTCATTTGCAGGCCATTTCCTAGAAAATCGTAATCATCCCTGAGCGGCTTGCGCCCTTGAATTCCTCGCGTCTAATCTTCGTTCACCACTGCTTATCAGTGGTCGGATGTGGAAGTCCGGAAGTGATTTCAACGTTGGTATCTCAATGGATAACGACCATGAAAAAGCTAGTTCCCGATCCATCCATCAATTACACCCGCCAGCGCATCACCGCGATCCTCAAGGAAACCAACGAGGCCTTGCTGCAAGTGGTGCGCGACAGTAAGCGTCCCTTGCTGGAAAGCCTGCCCTCCACCGGCCTGAAGACTTTCGGCTGCCTCGACGGAGAAAATCACCCGCTGTTTGCCGTCCGCCCCGGTATCACTGCCGAAGAAGCGTTGCGGCATGTTTCACTGCTGCTGATTGGAGCAGAAGAAATCTCCGATGAAATCACTGACGCCAGTGGTATTGAGCGCGGCCTGATCGGCTCCATGGTCCGCTCCGTGGAAATGGCCCGGGCGGTGGTGGATGCGCTGCTGGAAGGCGCGGCCATAGGGCCGGCGTAAACGCGGAGAGCCACGAGGAAGGCGGCGGATAATCAATCATTCCGCCGCCCTTTTATATCAGGCTTGAGCTTATCGCTCGCAGCCTTGCCCAGTATGGCGACTAAGGCTTGGCCTGACCTTTTGGTGCCACCTCCGGCTTGAGCGTGGCCTCAGCCGCGCCCTTGAAATCGGGTTTCACCTCCGGCGCGAGCGTAGCCTTAGCCGGACCTTTAAAACCCACCTCTGCTTTTTTTACCTTCTTGCCTTTTGAGCTCATGACCGTACACTCCCTTACAGTAAATGAACCCTGAAAGTGCCGGACTCGAACACTTCTGACTACTGTCAGAACTGACAGTTTTTTATATTATTTCCGACTTCCTCATATTCTGTAATCTTACATAAAGCCACTCGCCTTACAGAATCAATAATTCAGTAACGACCCAACAACAACGCCGCTTTATTCTTTAAGGCACTACTCACTATTCGGAAATAGCCTATAAAACTGTCATTATTGACAGTAGACCGGCTTGCAAACCCTAGGCAACACTTTCCACCACCGACTATCGGCAACCTATAGAGGTGGATATGAAATGGGCCTTGGTCATGGAATCCAGTGTTCACGGTTTTTACGTGAGTGAAATAATGGAGTCAGAAGACAAGCCAAACTATCACCCCACTCACCTTCGGGGCTGGCGCTGGATCGCCGTCAATCAGGGTGAAGAAGTGCGCGTGGGAGATATCTGGCACGGTCAGTCTTTCCACCCCCCGGAGGTCGGACAGGAAAAGGATCACGGCAGTCTGAAATAGATTCGTCGCAACGGACAACTCACAACACCTTTTGTCCGCCCCCCCATCAAATCGATTAAAACCCGAACAATAAAAAACCGTCTTTCGACGGTTTTTTATAACACCCTGTGGTCTTAGTTGACCTTGGCGTTCAACTCACCTTTCAGGTAACGCTGGAACATCGCTTCCAGGGAGATCGGCTTGATCTTCGAAGCGTTGCCGGCGGTACCAAAGGCTTCGTAACGCGCGATACACACGTCACGCATGGCGGTCACGGTGGCGCCGAAGAATTTGCGCGGGTCGAACTCGCTCGGGTTGGTGGCCATCAGGCGACGCATCGCACCGGTGGACGCCAGGCGCAGGTCGGTGTCGATATTGACCTTGCGCACGCCGTGCTTGATACCTTCGACGATTTCTTCAACCGGTACGCCGTAGGTTTCCTTGATGTCGCCACCGTACTGGTTGATGATCGCCAGCCACTCTTGCGGCACCGAAGAAGAACCGTGCATCACCAGGTGGGTGTTGGGGATGCGCTTGTGGATTTCCTTGATGCGGTCGATCGCCAGCACGTCGCCGGTAGGCGGCTTGGTGAACTTGTAGGCGCCGTGGCTGGTGCCGATGGCGATGGCCAGGGCGTCGACCTGGGTCTTCTTGACGAAGTCCGCGGCTTCTTCCGGGTCGGTCAGCATCTGGCTGTGGTCGAGCACGCCTTCGGCGCCGATGCCGTCTTCTTCACCGGCCATGCCGGTTTCCAGCGAGCCCAGGCAACCCAGCTCGCCTTCAACCGAAACACCACAGGCGTGGGCCATGGCCACGGTCTGTTGGGTCACGCGGACGTTGTAGTCGTAGTCGGTCGGGGTCTTGCCATCTTCGCCCAGGGAACCGTCCATCATCACCGAGCTGAAGCCCAGTTGGATGGAGCGCTGGCAGACGTCCGGGCTGGTGCCGTGGTCCTGGTGCATGCACACCGGGATATGCGGGAATTCTTCGATGGCGGCCAGGATCAGGTGACGCAGGAACGGGGCGCCGGCGTATTTGCGGGCACCGGCCGAAGCCTGGACGATCACCGGGGAGTCAGTCTTGTCAGCGGCTTCCATGATGGCGCGCATCTGCTCAAGGTTGTTGACGTTGAAGGCTGGAACGCCGTAGCCGTATTCGGCTGCGTGGTCCAACATCTGGCGCATGCTGATAAGTGCCATTGTGTGTGTCTCTCCCGGTCGAGGGTCGTTAATCGTGCAAGCCTGCCGGAGCGGCGGCTGCTATTCAAGTCATTGCAGATCAGGGGTCAGCCCGGCCTGCGGATTCAGTGTCAAACGCCGGCCCCTTGTAGGAGCGAGCTTGCTCGCGATGGTGGTTCAGGCACCGCGGGGTATCAGGTACCCCGAGTTATCGTTAACGTCCATCGCGAGCAAGCTCGCTCCTACAGGGGACCGCGCTCGGCCGTTATTGCGCCTTGCAGGCCCGGCCGATCAAATCGTTGGTGGCAACCCAGTAAACCAGGCCTTCCTCACCTTTTTTGTGAAACGCCAGGACGTTGTCGCTGTACAGCACACCGCTGTCGACGGCACCGATCTCAGGCTTGAGGCGATACACCTGGTCACCGCTGGCCAAGCGCACATCCACCGCCTGCTGCGTGGTGTCGACATAACGCCAGAGCAATTCGGCCTGGCTGTCACAGGTCCAGTGCGTCCAGTTGTCCGCCGGAGCCGACGCCTGGTTGAAGGTGGCGTTGAAAGCGGCGCAGCCACTCAGTGCTGCCAGTGAAACAAGGGCGATAAAGCCTTTCATGCCGGTTCCTCGACTGGCGACCCCTGGCCGCCAGCACTGCACGTAGTGAATCTGACCCGTCAAGGACAACCCTGTTCCCGGGTCCCGGACGCTGCGTCGTACTTTTCCAACCCATCCGGGCCCAGGCGCTTGTTGATCACCGGGGCGGTTTCCGCCTGCCAGTCGGCCTGGTAGCAACCTTTATCGGCCGCCGGGGCAACTTCTGCCGCGGGCCCGGCTGTGTGCTTCTCGGCACAACCGACCAGCACACCCGCCAGGATCAGCAGCGTTAACGGCTTGACCATATGAGACTCCTGTCAAAGGCCAACGCCGGCTCAAGCCTTGGCGCGAGCTTCCAGTACTTCCACAGCCGGCAGCACCTTGCCTTCGACGAACTCGAGGAAAGCACCACCGCCGGTGGAAATGTAGGAGATATCCTTGGCAACACCGTACTTGTCGATGGCTGCCAGGGTGTCGCCACCACCGGCAATGGAGAACGCCGAACTGTCAGCGATAGCCTGGGCCAGGACTTTGGTGCCGTTGCCGAACTGGTCGAATTCGAACACGCCGACCGGACCGTTCCACAGGATGGTCTTCGACGACTTCAGCAGTTCGGCGAAGTGCGCGGCGGTTTGCGGGCCGATGTCGAGGATCATGTCGTCAGCGGCCACGTCGGCGATCAGTTTCACGGTCGCCACGGCGCTTTCGGCGAACTCCTTGGCCACCACCACGTCCACTGGCAACGGCACGCTGACCTTGGCGGCAATGGCGCGGGCGGTGTCGAGCAGGTCCGGCTCGTAGAGGGACTTGCCCACTGGATGACCGGCCGCCGCGAGGAAGGTGTTGGCGATGCCGCCACCGACGATCAGCTGGTTGCAGATCTGGCTCAGGCTGTTGAGCACATCGAGTTTGGTCGAGACCTTGGAGCCGGCAACGATGGCGGCCATCGGCTGGGCCGGTGCGCCCAAAGCCTTGCCCAGGGCATCCAGTTCAGCGGCCAGCAGCGGGCCAGCGGCAGCGACCTTGGCGAACTTGGCCACGCCGTGGGTCGAACCCTCGGCACGGTGGGCGGTACCAAAGGCGTCCATCACGAACACGTCGCACAGGGCAGCGTATTGCTGGGCCAGCTCGTCGGCGTTCTTTTTCTCGCCTTTGTTGAAGCGCACGTTTTCGAACAGCACGATGTCGCCGGCCTTGATCTCGACACCGTTCAGGTAGTCGGCCACCAGCGGCACGTCACGGCCCAGGGCCTTGCTCAGGTAGTCGGCAACCGGCTTGAGGCTGTTCTCGGCCGAGAACTCGCCTTCGGTCGGACGGCCCAGGTGCGAGCAGACCATGACGGCCGCGCCTTTTTCCAGGGCCAGCTTGATGGTCGGCAGCGAAGCCAGGATACGCGCATCGCTGGTGACAACACCGTCCTTGACGGGGACGTTGAGGTCTTCGCGAATCAGTACGCGCTTACCTTGCAGATCGAGGTCGGTCATCTTCAACACGGTCATGGGTCGCAATCTCTGGTTTACGGTTTTTGGTGGACAACGTGCAGGTAATGCTCTGCAACGTCGATCATTCGGTTGGCAAAACCCCATTCGTTGTCGAACCAGGCCAGCACGTTGACCAGCCTCGGGCCGGAGACGCGGGTCTGACTCGCATCGACAATCGCCGAATGAGGGTCATGGTTGAAATCACAGCTGGCGTGGGGCAGCTCGGTATAGGCCAGAAGCCCCTTGAGCGGGCCGCTGGTGGCGGCCTCGCGCAGGATCCGGTTGACCTCCACGGCATCGGTGTCGCTGACGGTCTGCATCGTGATGTCGAGGCAGGACACGTTCACCGTCGGCACCCGTACGGCTTTGGCCTGGATTCGCCCGGCAAGTTCCGGCAGCAGGCGTTCGATACCCCGCGCCAGACCGGTGGACACCGGGATCACCGACTGGAACGCCGAGCGCGTGCGGCGCAGGTCTTCGGCGTGGTAGGCGTCGATCACCGGCTGGTCGTTCATCGCCGAGTGGATGGTGGTGATGGACACGTATTCCAGGCCGATGGCCTGGTCCAGCAGGCGCAGCAGCGGCACGCCGCAGTTGGTGGTGCAGGAGGCGTTGGAGACCAGCAGCTCGTCGCCGGTCAGGCAGTCCTGGTTGACGCCAAAGACGATGGTGGCGTCGACATCGGTCTCGCTGGCCATCGGCTGGGAGAACAACACCCGGGGGGCGCCGGCGGCGAGGAAGCGTTCGCCGTCCTCGCGGGTGTGATAGGCGCCGGAGCACTCCAGCACCAGGTCGACGTCGAGCGCGGCCCAGTCGATGTGTTCGGGGGTGGCACAGCGGAAGACTTTCACGCAGTGGCCATTGATATGCAGACAATCGTCCTCGACCCGCACTTCGCCAGGAAAGCGGCCGTGGGTGGAGTCGAAACGTGTCAGGTATTCGAGGCTGGCCATGTCGGCCAGATCGTTGAGGGCAACGATTTCAAAACCGGCCCGATCCCCTCGCTCCAACAGCGCACGCAGGACACAACGACCGATACGGCCGTAGCCGTTGAGTGCAACTCTATAAGGACGCGGTTGGGGCATGGGGATCTCGCCGAGGCTTGAATATCAAGCAACCCATGCCGAAGCAGGGGTTTTGTGGGAACGGGCTTGCCTGTGAGTCAGGGGTCAGGTGGTGCCTGTTAGGCCGTCTTCGCGGGCAAGCTCCGCTCCCACAGGGTCCGTGTCTGGCCAAAAATTGTGGCGTGACAGCAAACCTGTGGGAGCGGAGCTTGCCCGCGAAGAGGCCGGAGCAGGCGCCGCCACTCTCGCGCTTAGTCTTCCAGCAGTTCTTCAGCCTGTCCCAGGATGTTTTCCAGGGTGAAGCCGAACTCTTCGAACAAGGCTGGCGCAGGCGCCGACTCGCCGTAGGTGGTCATGCCGATCACACGACCTTCCAGGCCCACGTACTTGTACCAGTAGTCGGCATGGGCGGCTTCGATGGCGATACGCGCACCGATCTGCAGCGGCAACACCGCCTGCTTGTAGCTCGCGTCCTGGGCATCGAAGATGCTGGTGCATGGCATCGACACCACACGAACCTTGCGGCCCTGCTCGGTCAGCTTGTCGTACGCCTGCACCGCCAGGCCCACTTCCGAACCGGTCGCGATCAGGATCAGCTCAGGCTCGCCCGCGCAATCCTTCAGCACATAACCACCGCGGCTGATGTTGTCGATCTGCTCGGCATCACGGGTTTGGTGCTGCAGGTTCTGCCGGGAGAAGATCAGCGCCGAAGGACCGTCCTTGCGCTCCAGGGCGTTTTTCCAGGCCACGGCGGATTCCACCGCGTCGGCTGGACGCCAGGTGTCGAGGTTCGGCGTGCAACGCAGGCTCGCCAGTTGCTCGATCGGCTGGTGGGTCGGACCGTCTTCGCCCAGACCGATGGAGTCGTGGGTGTAGACATGGATCACGCGCTTCTTCATCAGCGCCGACATACGTACCGCGTTGCGGGCGTATTCCATGAACATCAGGAAGGTCGCGCCGTAAGGCAGCAGGCCGCCGTGCAGGGTGACGCCGTTCATGATCGCGGTCATGCCGAATTCGCGCACGCCGTAGTACATGTAGTTGCCGCTGGCGTCTTCAGCGCTGACGCCCTTGCAACCTTTCCACAGGGTCAGGTTGGAACCGGCCAGGTCGGCCGAACCGCCGAGCAGCTCAGGCAGCAACGGGCCGAAGGCGTTCAGGGTGTTCTGGCTGGCTTTACGGCTGGCGATGGTTTCGCCCTTGGCCGCGACTTCAGCGATGTAGGCCGAGGCCTTTTCGGAGAAGTCAGCCGGCAGCTCGCCGCTCAGGCGACGCACCAGCTCATTGGCTTCAGCCGGGAAGGCCGCGGAATAGGCCGCGAAACGCTGGTCCCACTCGGCTTCGACAGCGTGACCGGCTTCCTTGGCGTCCCACTCGGCATAGATGTCGGCCGGGATTTCGAACGGGCCGTGGTTCCACTTCAGCGCCGCGCGGGTCAGGGCGATTTCCGCGTCACCCAATGGGGCACCGTGGCAATCTTCCTTGCCTTGCTTGTTCGGCGAACCGAAGCCGATGGTGGTCTTGCAGCAGATCAGGGTCGGACGGTCGCTTTTGCGCGCGGTCTCGATGGCGGTCTTGATCTCTTCCGGATCATGACCGTCGACGTTGCGGATCACCTGCCAGTTGTAGGCTTCGAAACGCTTCGGCGTATCGTCGGTGAACCAGCCTTCGACTTCGCCGTCGATGGAGATGCCGTTGTCGTCGTAGAAGGCGATCAGCTTGCCCAGGTCCAGGGTACCGGCCAGGGAAGCGACTTCGTGGGAAATGCCTTCCATCATGCAGCCATCACCGAGGAACACATAGGTGTGGTGGTCGACGATGTTATGGCCAGGACGGTTGAACTGCGCTGCCAGGACTTTTTCCGCCAGGGCGAAGCCCACGGCGTTGGCCAGGCCTTGGCCGAGCGGACCGGTGGTGGTTTCCACGCCCGGGGTGTAGCCGTATTCCGGGTGACCCGGGGTGCGGCTGTGCAGCTGACGGAAGTTCTTCAGGTCGTCGATCGACAGGTCGTAGCCGGTCAGGTGCAGCAACGAGTAGATCAGCATCGAGCCGTGGCCGTTGGACAGCACGAAGCGGTCACGGTCGGCGAACGACGGGTTGCTCGGGTTGTGCTTCAGGTAATCACGCCACAGTACTTCGGCAATATCCGCCATACCCATGGGGGCACCGGGATGGCCGCTGTTGGCTTTTTGCACGGCATCCATGCTGAGGGCACGAATGGCGTTGGCACGCTCACGACGGCTGGGCATCGCTGATCTCCTGGGGATGTTGAAATTGAAAGTGAATAAAACGAAACGGAAAAAAGGCGAGCATTTTCCCTCAGGGACCGCCAAGGGGCAATGACAGATAGTCACTGCGGGGCGTTTTTCCTGCGGATAGTTGCGCATTCCTCGGGTGAAACCTTTCCGCTGTCGATCTGTATAGACCCGCGCAGGCCTGAAAGTGCCATCTATCATCCAATATCAAAACTTTTTGATATTGGTCTTGCTAGGCGACCGAGGGGTCACTAGACTGCTGGCCTTATGAATTTACCTGTGTCCGCGATACATCATGACGCCAGCGACGACCTGTCCGCCCTGTGCAAGGCCGGCGGCGATCCGTTACGCCTGAACGTCCTGCGGGCCCTGGCCAACGATTCGTTCGGCGTACTGGAACTGGCGCAGATCTTCGGCATCGGCCAATCCGGCATGAGCCACCACCTGAAGGTCCTGGCCCAGGCCGACCTGGTGGCCACCCGCCGCGAAGGCAATGCGATCTTCTACCGTCGCGCCCTGCCCCACACCGAACGCCTGGGCGGCAAGCTGCACGCGGCGCTGCTGGAGGAAGTCGACGGGCTCGACCTGCCCGTCGATGTACAAGCCCGCATCAGCTTGGTCCACGGCCAGCGCGCCGCCGCCAGCCAGGACTTTTTCTCACGGGTGGCGGAGAAATTCCGCGCCCAGCAAGACTTGATCGCCGGCCTGCCGCAGTACCGCGAAAGCGTGCTGGCGCTGCTCGACAAGCTGAACTTCGGCCCCCAGGCCACGGCCCTGGAAGTCGGCCCCGGCGATGGCGCGTTCCTGCCGGAACTGGCGCGGCGCTTCCAGCAGGTCACGGCGCTGGACAACAGCCCGGCGATGCTCGAACTGGCCCGCCAGGTGTGCGATCGCGAGGCGTTGACTAATGTCAGCCTGCAATTGGCCGATGCCTTGTTGGACCGTCATCGGCCGGTCGACTGCGTGGTACTGAACATGGTCCTGCACCATTTCGCCGCGCCGGCCGAAGCCCTCAAGCAGATGGCCTGCCTGCTGCAACCTGGCGGTAGTTTGTTAGTGACAGAATTGTGTAGCCACAACCAGAGCTGGGCCAGGGAGGCCTGCGGTGATCTCTGGTTGGGGTTCGAACAGGACGATCTGGCCCGTTGGGCCATCGCTGCGGGGCTCGTGCCCGAGGACAGCCTCTATGTAGGCTTACGTAATGGTTTCCAGATTCAGGTTCGCCATTTTCAGCGACCGGCTGGCACCCTCACCATCGGTAACTCAGGAAAACCATCGATATGAGCGAATATTCCGTTTTCACCTCCGAGTCCGTGTCCGAAGGGCATCCGGACAAAATCGCCGACCAGATCTCCGATGCGGTGCTGGATGCCATCATTGCTGAAGACAAATTCGCCCGTGTCGCGTGCGAAACCCTGGTGAAAACCGGTGTGGCGATCATCGCGGGTGAAGTGACCACTTCGGCCTGGGTCGACCTCGAAGACATCGTCCGTAACGTGATCCTCGACATCGGCTACAACAGCTCCGACGTCGGTTTCGACGGCGCTACCTGCGGCGTGATGAACATCATCGGCAAGCAGTCCGTGGACATCGCCCAGGGCGTTGACCGCAGCAAGCCGGAAGACCAGGGCGCCGGCGACCAGGGCCTGATGTTCGGCTATGCCAGCAACGAAACCGCGGAACTGATGCCCGCGCCGATCGCCTTCTCCCACCAGCTGGTTCAGCGCCAGGCCGAAGCCCGTAAATCCGGCCTGCTGCCTTGGCTGCGCCCGGACGCCAAGTCGCAAGTGACTTGCCGTTACGAAGGCGGCAAGGTGGTCGGCATCGACGCCATCGTACTGTCGACCCAGCACAACCCGGACGTGTCCTACAAAGACCTGCGCGAAGGCGTGATGGAGCTGATCGTCAAGCACGTGCTGCCTGCCGAACTGCTGACCAAGGACACCCAGTTCCACATCAACCCGACCGGCAACTTCATCATCGGTGGCCCGGTGGGCGACTGCGGCCTGACCGGGCGCAAGATCATCGTCGACAGCTACGGCGGCATGGCCCGTCACGGCGGTGGCGCGTTCTCCGGCAAGGATCCCTCCAAGGTTGACCGTTCCGCGGCCTACGCCGGTCGTTACGTGGCCAAGAACATCGTCGCCGCCGGCCTCGCCGACCGTTGCGAAATCCAGGTGTCCTACGCCATCGGCGTCGCTCAACCGACCTCGATCTCGTTGAACACCTTCGGCACCGGCAAGATCGGCGATGACAAGATCATCAAGCTGGTTCGCGAGATCTTCGACCTGCGCCCATACGCCATCACCACCATGCTCGACCTGCTGCACCCGATGTACCAGGAAACCGCGGCCTACGGCCACTTCGGTCGTACCCCGGAGCAGAAGACCGTCGGCGACGACACCTTCACCACCTTCACCTGGGAAAAGACCGACCGTGTAGACGCGCTGCGAGCAGCTGCCGGCCTGTAATGTAGCCTGCGTCACAAAAGCCCTCCATGGCTGGCCATGGGGGGCTTTTTCATGCCTGCAAAATCTTGCACGTTTTAAACATATTTTTTAAAATTCCGCCCCTCTCGAACCCTTTTTCCCACTTGGATCTTGCACGGCACCTGTTCGAGACCCCCTGGGTGTCGGCAATCAAACATTGAGGTTTGCCATGCGTACTTCCGCTTTCGCGCCTGCCGCGATTCTGCTCGGCCTGTTCTCCCTTTCCGCCCACGCCGCCGACCTGAGCACCCTGGCCGGTGGCCTGGCGTCACAATTGGGCGGCACGGCAGCCACTCCGGCCACCGGTACCCCGACCACAGCGACCAACGGCTCGAGCCCCTGCAACAAGCAGATCCAGGACCTGCAAGCCAAGATCAATACCGCCAAGGCCAAGGGTGACGACCTGAAGGTCAGTGGCCTGCAACTGGCCATGGACCATGCGTCGAAGAGCTGCGCGCAGCTCAACGGCCAGGTGGCCGCGGCGCCACAACCGGTCGCCACTACCGCCACCCCCACGGTCCAGGACCCCAAGGCCCAGGCCGTGGATGCGGGCGTGAAGGCACTGGGCGGTCTGTTCAAGTAAGCCGACACACGCAGTAAAACAGCCCCGCCGGTCGCGGGGCTTTTTTATGCGCGGGGTGATCTAGGCTTGGGTTTTAGCCCGAGCAAGGATGCTCACGATGCGTTTCTTCATTGGTTTTCCGCTGTTCGCCTTTTACCTCGCGGCCCAGGCCGACGCTTGCCCGGACTGGCAGGCGGAACGCGCTCGGCGAGAAGTCGACGCCCTGCAAGCCCAGTTGGCCGAATGGGACCACAGCTACCATCAACAGGGCCATTCGCCGGTGGCCGACGAACTCTACGACCAATCCCGGCAGCGGCTTGAACAGTGGCGCGGCTGTTTCCGGCTGCCCCTCGCCAAGGCGGACACCCCAGCGGGCGCGGGTGGCCCCGCCCGTCACCCGACCGCCCATACCGGCCTCGACAAGCTACCGGACGCCGAAGCGGTCCGGGCCTGGATGAAAGGCCGCGAAGGCCTGTGGATTCAACCCAAGGTCGATGGTGTGGCGGTGACCCTGGTCTATCGCCAGGGCCGGCTGCATCAGGCCATCAGTCGCGGCAACGGACTGAGCGGCCAGGACTGGACCGCCTCGGCCCGCAAGATTCCGGCAATCCCCGATACCTTGCCGGCACCCCGCGACCTGGTGCTGCAAGGGGAGTTGTACTGGCGCTTGCCGAACCACGTGCAGGCCCATCAAGGCAGCCTGAATGCCCGAGGCACGGTGGCCGGCTTGATGGCCCGGCATCAGCTCGGCAGCACGGAGGCGGCGGGTATCGGTCTGTTTGTCTGGGACTGGCCAGAGGGGCCGGCGACACAGGAGGAACGCTTGGACGGATTGCAGGCCCTGGGTTTCCCGGACAGCAAGGCCTACAGCCAACCCATCGACGACTTCACTGAAGCCGAACACTGGCGCAATCACTGGTATCGCCAGCCGTTGCCGTTTGCCAGCGATGGCGTGGTCCTGCGTCAGAGCCAACGCCCCGCCGCCAAAAGCTGGCAGGCCCAACCGCCCTACTGGAGCGTGGCCTGGAAATATCCCCACGCCCAGGCCCTGGCCCATGTGCGCAAGGTCAGTTTCAACATCGGGCGGACCGGGCGGATTACCCCCATGCTGGAACTGACGCCGGTGCGGCTCGATGACCGACAGATCAAACGGGTCAGCCTCGGCTCGTTGCCACGCTGGCAGGCCCTGGATATCCGTCCCGGCGACCAGGTGGCGATCAGCCTCGCCGGCCTGACCATCCCGCGCCTGGACAGTGTGGTCTGGCGCAGCCACGAACGTGAGCCGCTGCCGGTCCCCGACCCGCAGCACTTCCACGCCCTGAGCTGTTGGCAATATGCCCCGGGCTGCGAAAGCCAGTTTCTCGCCCGTCTGCGCTGGTTGAGCGGCAAGCAGGGGCTGGACCTGCCGCACCTGGGCGGCGGCACCTGGGAAAAGCTGTTGGCCAGCGGGCGCGTCCACCGACTGCTCGATTGGTTGACCCTGGAGGGAGAAGAGCTTGCTACCATTGGCGGCTTCGGCCCGCGCAGCCAAACGCGATGGCGGGAGACGGTGCAACTGGCCCGACAACGACCGTTCGAGCGTTGGCTCAAGGCGCTGGGGCTGCCTCCCAGCGCGGCGGCGCCGCTGGACGAGTCCTGGCCGGTATTGACCGGCCGTACAGCCGAGGCATGGCAAGCCATGCCCGGTGTCGGCGCGGAGCGGGCCCTGCAACTGAGCGCGTTTTTCCGCGACCAGGAAGTGCAGGCCCTGGCCAAATCTTTACGTAATGCCGGTATCGCGGGATTTTAAAGAGACAATCCCTGTCTATTTCAGATTATTCATACAGACAGCACGGCCATCTATTTTCAGAGTGACTGTTTTTCAATCAGTGTTTCCGTTCGGAGTGTTTATGCGACTTTTTCCACCGCTGGCGATTTTCACCTTGTGCAGCGTCCTGGCCGCCCCTTTGCTGGCCGCCGAAGAACCCACCGAACTGACCGGTTGCGCGGCCAAGCGCCAGTCCATCAGCAGCCAACTCGAGATCGCCAAGGCCCAGGGTAATAGCGAGCAACAGGCCGGCCTGGAAAAGGCACTGGACGAAGTGACCACCCATTGCACCGATGCTTCACTGAAAAGGGAGCGGGAAAACAAGGTGCTCGACGCCAAGCACGAAGTCAGCCGCCGTCAGGCCGACCTCGACAAGGCGATGAAAAAGGGCGATCCGGACAAGATCAACAAGCGCAAGGAAAAGCTCGCCGAGTCGCGCAAGGACTTGCAGAGCGCGCTGGATGAATTGGACAAGTAGGCGCCGTTACCCTGAGCGTCCGTCCACCTCAATGATCGCGAAACTCCTTATGACAGGCATCGCAGGCATCCTCGACCTTCTCGACCGCCGGCTTCAGGGTACTGGCCTTGTACGGCTGGACCTGGCTGGCCACCCGCAGCTCCCCGGTCGCCGCTTCCAGCGAGCGCGCCAGCTCCTGGAAATGCGCCTGCTTCTGCCAGACCGCGTCCCGGGCGCTGGTATGCTCCGCTTCCTTGACCTGCGGGAAGTGTTTCCACGGTTCGCGGGACAGGCTGTCGAGCTGGTTCGCGCCTTCGACGAAACGTGGCCCGTCAAAAGGAATGCGGCCGCGCAGCATGCCACCCAGGTCTTCGCTGGTCTTGAGCATCTGCTTGAAAATGGTCTTGCGCTGGCCCAAAGGAGAATTCGGGTCGACGCCACCGCATGCACTGAGGGTCAGGCAGGCCAGCAATACAACGGAAAGTCTTTTAAGAGTCATGGTGGCTTCAGGTCACGGGAAACGGCGGCCAGTATCCTCGCCTGATCGCCAAAGACCAAGAGCCTGAACCCTTCTTAACCACACTAAATCAGTGGATTTGCTGAACAGAGTCTGAACAGGCAATTACCCAAGGAATTCACCGCTGTATGAACACCTCTTTCAAACGACTGGCCGCAAGCCTTTGCGTACTCGCCCTGCTCGCCGGCTGCAACCGCAAGGAAACACCTGCGCCACAAGCCCAGGTCCCGGTGGACACCTACCTCAAGGCCGACTGGCAGGCGCTGCCGCCAGTGTCCGACGCCGATCTGCAAGCGGGTTTCAGTTCGTGGCGCAGCGCCTGCGCCCGGCTCAAGGCCGACGCCAACTGGGGCCCGACCTGCCTGGCGGCCGCGTCCGTGGCCAATACCCCGGCGGCCATTCGCGACTTTCTCCAGCAGAACCTCGAGGTCTACGGCCTGCGCTCGGCACAGAACAGCGCCGATGGCCTGATCACCGGTTACTACGAGCCCGTCTACCCCGGCAGCCTGACCCAGACCGCCAAGGCCACGGTGCCGGTCTATGGCGTACCGGATGACCTGATCATCGTGCAACTCGACAGCCTCTACCCCGAACTCAAGGGCAAGCGCCTGCGCGGACGGCTGGAAGGCCGGGTGGTGAAACCCTATGACGATGCGGCGCTGATCGCCACCCAGGGCGTCAAGGCCCCGGTGCTGGCCTGGCTGACCGACCCGATGGACCTGCAATTCCTGCAGATCCAGGGCTCGGGCCGGATTCGCCTGGACAACGGCCAGCAGCTGCGGATCGGCTACGCCGACCAGAACGGCTACCCCTATCGCGCCATCGGCCGTTGGTTGGTGGAACAGGGCGAGTTGAAGAAGGAAGACGTCACCATGGCCGCCATCAGCGCCTGGGCCAAGGCCCATCCGACGCGTATCCCGCAATTGCTCGGCAGCAACCCCAGCTATGTGTTCTTCGCCCGTAACCCGGACAGCAACGAAGGACCGCGCGGTTCGCTGAATGTGCCGCTGACCGCCGGTTATAGCGTGGCGGTGGATCGCAAGGTGATTCCGCTGGGCAGTTTGCTGTGGTTGTCGACCACCAAGCCGGATGGCAGCGCGCTGGTGCGTCCGGTGGCGGCCCAGGATACCGGCGGCGCGATTGCCGGCGAAGTCCGCGCCGACCTGTTCTGGGGCACCGGCGATGCGGCGGGGCAACTGGCCGGGGACATGAAGCAGAAAGGCAATATCTGGATGTTGTGGCCCAAGGGTGTGGCGTTGCCCAAGGCTCCGGATGTCGGCAGTTGATTGCTGTGGGGC
>NZ_PHSU01000025.1 GCF_002814235.1 Pseudomonas sp. QS1027
GCAGTTTCTGTTCGACGAAGCTGTAGATCTGCGTGTACGGCGGAATCGCCACGTCCGCTTCGGCGAAGCTGATCTTCAGGACGATGAAGAACGGCAGCATGAAGAACAGGAACAGCCAGAGGAACGGAATCCCGATGACCGCATGGCGGCCACTGGGTGTTATTCGTCGCACCAGGGATTTGAGTTTCATGAGCGCAGTACCACGCCGCTATCGTCTTCCCACCAGACATAGACTTCATCGCCCCAGGTCGGACGCTGGCCCTGGCGCTCGGCGTTGGCGACGAACGACTGCACCAGCTTGCCGCACGGCAGCTCAACGTAGAACACCGAGTGGCCGCCCAGGTAGGCGATGTCGTGGACCTTGCCCCGCGACCAGTTGTACTCGCTGGTCGGTGGCACCGGCGTCACCAGCAGTTTTTCCGGGCGAATGGCGTAGGTGACACGCTTGTCCTGAACCGAAGTGCTGACACCGTGGCCGACGTAGATATCGCGCTCCAGCTCCGGGCTGGAGATCCGCGCGTAACCTTCGGCGTCATCCACTACTTCGCCTTCGAAGATGTTGACGTTGCCGATAAACTCGCAGACCAGGCGGCTGGTCGGGGTCTCGTAGATGTCAATCGGGCTGCCGATCTGGGCGATCCAGCCCAGGTGCATGATGGCGATGCGTTCGGCCATGGTCATGGCCTCTTCCTGGTCGTGGGTCACCATGACGCAGGTCACGCCGACGCGCTCGATGATCTCGACAAGCTCAAGCTGCATTTGCGAGCGCAGCTTCTTGTCCAGAGCACCCATGGGCTCGTCGAGCAACAACAGCTTCGGCCGCTTGGCCAGGGAGCGGGCCAGGGCCACGCGCTGGCGCTGGCCGCCGGAGAGCTGGTGCGGCTTGCGCTTGGCGTACTGGCTCATCTGTACCAGCTTGAGCATCTCGGCCACCCGGGCGTCGATCTCGGCCTTGGGGATCTTGTCCTGTTGCAGGCCGAAAGCGATGTTCTGCGCCACGGTCATGTGTGGGAACAAGGCGTAGGACTGGAACATCATGTTGATCGGCCGCTCATAGGGCGGCAGGTCGGTGATGTCGACACCGTCGAGGTAAATCCGACCCTCGGTCGGGCGCTCGAAGCCGGCCAGCATGCGCAGCAAGGTGGACTTACCCGAACCCGATCCGCCGAGCAGGGCGAAGATCTCGCCCTTCTTGATTTCCAGGGACACATCGTCCACGGCAATCGTCTCATCGAACTTCTTCGTGACCCTGTCGATTTTGACCAGCACCTGTTTAGGTGTCTGGTCGCCCTCGAGGGCTTTCTTATAGGCGCCGGAGGCAACTGCCATTTGTAAAACTCCCAACAAGATTTAGCCGCCGAGCCTGGGTGACCCGGCTTTGGATGGTTCGACCCACGGGCATTACTTGCCCGACTTGACCTTGGTCCAGCTGCGGGTCATCAAACGTTGGATCTTCGGGGGTAGCTCAGCATTGACATACAGTTTGTCCACAACTGCCTGCGGTGGGTAAACCGCTTCATCGGTACGCACGGACTGATCCATCAGAGCGCCAGCCTTTGGGTTCGGGTTGGCATAACCGACATAATCACTGACCTGGGCAATCGCTTCAGGTTGCAGCAGATAATTGATAAAGGCGTGGGCCTCCTTGACGTTGCCGGCGTCCTTGGGAATCGCCAGCATGTCGAACCAGAGGTTGCCGCCTTCCTTGGGAATCACATAGGCGATGTTCACGCCTTTCTTGGCTTCTTCAGCGCGTTTCTTCGCTTGGAAGATATCGCCGGAGAACCCGGCCGCCACGCAGATTTCGCCGTTGGCCAGGTCGGAAATGTATTTGGACGAGTTGAAATAGGTGACGTAAGGACGAACCTTCAGCAGCTTCTCTTCGGCCAGCTTGTAGTCTTTTTCATTGGTGCTGTTGGGGCTCAGTCCCATGTAGTTGAGCACCGCCGGCAGCATTTCATCAGCGGAGTCGAGGAACGCCACGCCGCAGCTGGAGAGTTTCTTCAGGTTCTCCGGCTCGAACAGCACCGCCCAGGAGTCGATCTTGTCGACGCCCAACGCTGCCTTGACCTTCTCGACGTTGTAACCGATACCGTTGGTGCCCCACAGATAAGGCACGGCGTACTGGTTGCCCGGGTCGTTCTTTTCCAGACGCTTCATCAACGCCGGGTCGAGGTTCACGTAGTTCGGCAACTGCGCCTTGTCGAGCTTCTGGAACGCGCCCGCCTTGATCTGCTTGCCGAGGAAATGGTTGGACGGCACGACCACGTCGTAGCCGGTGTGCCCGGCCAGCAACTTGCCTTCCAGGGTTTCATTGGAATCGAACACGTCATAGACCGGCACAATGCCGGTGGCCTTCTGGAAATCAGCCAGGGTGGTCTGCCCGATATAATCCGACCAGTTATAAATATGCACGGTCGGCGCCGCTTGCACACTGACCGCCAAGGTCAGGCCTGCGCCCGCCAGCATGGCTTTGCGAAATAAAGAAACAGACACGTGGAGGTCCTCTAAATAGTTGGGCCCGAGTTGCCGTGCTACGAGGCTGTTAAGCCACGAGGCGGATAAATAGCCCATTAACAAAACCGGCGCGCAACTTACCCTCGATAAACCGATCCAGCAAAGTTTTCCGGTGATTCAATTCACATGACATTCAATCCGCGGGAGCCGCCAAAGGCTGCGCAGCTCCCGGGAGTTGTCTCAAATCGGCTTATTTACCCGATTTGATCTTGGTCCAGCTGCGGGTCATTTCGCGCTGGGTTGCCGCTGGCAAATCGGCAATGGCATACAGCTTGGCCTGCACATCCGCTGGCGGATAGATGCCCGGGTCGCTGGTGATGCTCTTATCCACCAACGCGGTCGCCTTCTCGTTACCGTTAGGGAAACGCACGCTGTCGGTGATCGCCGCCATGACTTCCGGCTTGAGCAGGTAGTTCATGAACTTGTAGGCCGCTTCGGTGTTTTCCGCATCTTTAGGGATCGACACCATGTCGTAGAAGCTGCCAGCCCCTTCTTTCGGAATGCTGTAGGCGACTTTGACCTTGTCACCGGCTTCGGCGGCGCGGGACTTGGCCTGCTGGACATCACCCGAGTAACCGATGGCGACGCAGATGTTGCCGTTGGCCAGGTCGGAGATGTACTTGGACGAGTGGAAGTAGGCAATCGACGGACGCAGTTTGAGGAACAGGTCTTCGGCTTTCTTCAGGTCTTCCTTCTTCTGCGTGTCGGTCGGCAGACCCAGGTAGTGCAGGGCCACCGGCAGCATTTCGGTCGGCGAATCGAGGAAGCTCACGCCGCAGCTCTTCAGCTTGGCCAGGTTCTCGGGCTTGAGCACCGCGTCCCAGGAATCGATCTTGTCCACGCCCAGCGCGGCCTTGACCTTCTCCGGGTTGTAGCCGATGCCGATCGAGCCCCACATGTACGGGAAGGCGTGTTTGTTGCCCGGGTCGCTGACCGAGACGGCCTTGAGCAGCGACTGGTTCAGGTTGCCGTAGTTGGACAGTTTCGACTTGTCCAGTTCCTGGTAGACACCGGCCTTGATCTGCTTGGCCAGGAAGTTGTTGGATGGCACAACGATATCGTAACCGGACTTGCCGGCCAGCAACTTGGCTTCCAGGGTTTCGTTACTGTCGAAGACGTCGTAAACCACCTTGATGCCAGACTCTTTTTCAAAGTTGGCAACGGTGTCCGGTGCGATGTAGTCGGACCAGTTGTAAACGTGCAGCACCTTGTCGTCCGCGTGAGCGGCACCGGCCATCACACCCGCCAACGACAGGGCGAGGAGAGTTTTGCCGGCTACGTTCTTACCTAATGCCTTCATGCGTCATGCTCCAATTATTCTTTTTAACCCGCTGTTCGGCGGCCGATTCCAGGGCAACTCGAAACAGTGGGGGTAGTCTGGCAAGATCCAAGGCAGCCTTTCAAGGAAAGACCACCCTTTCTGATTGCTCTGAGCGAAAGCACCTACACCGTACTTCCGGGTCAGAGCCTAGCACTTAGCCCTGTAACGCACTCAGGGTCAGATCCAGGCACTTGCGTGCCTTTGCCACCAACTCGTCGATCTCGGTTTTGCTGATCACCAGTGGCGGCGCGATGATCATGGTGTCGCCGACGGCACGCATGATCAGTCCATTATCGAAGCAGAACTGTCGGCAGATCATGCCGACGCCTTTACCTTCATACCGCGCACGGGTGGCCTTGTCCTTGACCAGTTCGATGGCGCCCAACAGGCCCACACCGCGAACTTCACCCACCAACGGGTGATCGTTCAGTTCCCGCAGACGTTTCTGCAAATAGGGTGCCGTTTCGCTCTGGACGCGCTCGATAATTTTTTCTTCGCGCAGGATACGGATGTTTTCCAGGGCTACGGCGGCGGCCACCGGGTGGCCGGAATAGGTGAAACCGTGGTTGAAATCGCCGCCTTCGTTGAGCACCGCGACCACTTCGTCACGCACGATCAGGCCACCCATGGGGATATAGCCGGAGGTCAGGCCCTTGGCGATGGTCATCATGTCCGGCTTGAGGCCGTAGAAGTCGCTGCCGAACCACTCACCGGTGCGACCGAAACCACAGATCACCTCGTCGGCGACGAAGAGGATGTCGTACTTGGCGAGGATTTCCTTGATCCGCGGCCAGTAGCTGTCCGGCGGCACGATCACCCCGCCCGCGCCCTGGATCGGTTCGGCGATAAAGGCGCCGACATTATCAACGCCCAGTTCGAGGATCTTTTCTTCCAGCTGGTTGGCGGCCCAGACCCCGAACTCTTCCGCGCTCATGTCGCCGCCTTCGGCGAACCAGTAAGGCTGCGGGATATGGACGATGCCCGGGATCGGCAAATCGCCCTGCTCATGCATATAGGTCATGCCACCCAGGCTCGCGCCGGCCACGGTGGAACCGTGATAGCCGTTCTTGCGGCTGATGATGACTTTCTTGTTCGGCTGGCCCTTGATCGCCCAATAGTGGCGGACCATACGCAGCATGGTGTCGTTGCCTTCGGAGCCGGAACCGGTGAAGAACACGTGGTTCATGCCTTCAGGCGCGATCTCGGAGATGGCCTTGGCCAGTTCCAGCACCGGCGGGTGGGCGGTCTGGAAGAACAGGTTGTAATAAGGCAGCTCGCGCATTTGCTTGCTGGCGGCGTCGGCCAGCTCATCGCGACCGTAGCCGATGGCCACGCACCAGAGGCCGGCCATGCCGTCGAGGATCTGATGGCCCTCGCTGTCCCAGAGGTAAACGCCCTTGGCGTGGGTGATGATGCGCGGGCCTTTCTCTTTCAGCTGCTTGAAGTCGCTGAAAGGGGCCAGGTGGTGATCACTGCTGAGGGCTTGCCACTCACGGGTTTGCGGGTTGTTGCTGGTCATACGGATCTCCTAGATTCCAGTAAGGGCGCGGTCTTTATCTACCGCGCCCGACGCATCAGACGGCGAAGAGCAGGAATTCCCGCTCCCACGAACTGATGACGCGCTTGAAGTTTTCATGCTCGGCCCGCTTGACCGCGACGTAGCCTGTGATGAATTTCTTGCCCAGGTATTTCTCGATGGTCTTGCTGTTTTCCATCCGCTCCAGGGCGTCTTCGATGGTCAGCGGCAGGCGCAGGTTGCGGCGTTCATAACCGCGACCGACCACCGGCGCGCTCGGGTTGAGGCCCTCGACCATACCGATGTAGCCACACAGCAGGCTTGCAGCAATCGCCAGGTAAGGGTTGGCGTCGGCGCCCGGCAGGCGGTTTTCCACACGACGGTTCTGCGGGCCGGCATCCGGGACCCGCAAGCCGACGGTGCGGTTCTCTTCGCCCCATTCGACGTTCACCGGGGCCGAGGTGTCCGGCAGGAAGCGGCGGAACGAGTTGACGTTTGGCGCGAACAGCGGCAACAGCTCGGGAATCAGCTTCTGCAGGCCGCCGATGTGATGCAGGAACAGCTGGCTCATGCTCCCGTCTTCATTGGAGAAGACGTTCTTGCCGGTGGTGATGTCGATGATGCTCTGGTGCAGGTGCATGGCGCTGCCCGGCTCGCCGGTCATGGGTTTGGCCATGAAGGTCGCCGCCACGTCGTGCTTGAGCGCCGCTTCACGCATGGTGCGCTTGAACACCAGGATCTGGTCCGCCAGGGACAACGCGTCGCCATGCCGGAAGTTGATTTCCATCTGCGCCGTGCCGTCCTCGTGGATCAGCGTGTCGAGGTCCAGCTCCTGCAGTTCGCACCAGTCGTAGACGTCTTCGAACAGCGGGTCGAATTCGTTGGCCGCTTCAATGGAGAAAGACTGGCGACCGGTTTCCGGGCGACCGGAACGGCCGACCGGCGGCTGCAAAGGGTAGTCCGGGTCGTCGCTACGCTTGGTCAGGTAGAACTCCATTTCCGGCGCCACGATCGGCTGCCAGCCCTTTTCGGCATAGAGTGCCAGGACCTTCTTGAGCACGTTGCGCGGCGACAGCTCGATGGGGTTGCCCTGCTTGTCGTAGGTGTCGTGGATCACCTGGGCGGTGGGCTCGATGGCCCAGGGCACCACATACACCGCATTGCTGTCGGGGCGGCAGATCATGTCGATGTCGGCCGGGTCGAGCAGTTCGTAATAGATGTCGTCTTCGACGTAGTCGCCGGTCACCGTCTGCAGCAGCACGCTCTCAGGCAGACGCATGCCTTTTTCGGCGATGAACTTGTTGGTCGGCGAGATCTTGCCCCGGGTGATGCCGGTAAGGTCGGCAATCATGCATTCGACTTCTGTGATCTTGTGGTCTTTCAACCAATCGGTGAGCTGGTCGAGGTTGTTACTCATAAGTGCCTCTGGGTTGGGGTTCCTGACGTCTATTATCGGTCAGGCGTTCCTGGACGTATCGTCTTGGCGCTGTAAAACCCGCTTTCGACAGGCATCGCCGAAAGCCTGGAAAATCGCCAGGTAGACCGGGTTGCTCGTGACCTGCCATTCCGGGTGCCATTGCACCCCTAGAGCAAAAGCCTTGCCTTCGATCACCGAGACCGCCTCGATCAGGCCGTCCGGCGCCGTGGCTTCGACGCGCAACCCCGGCGCCAGGCGGTCAACGCCCTGGCTGTGAATCGAGTTGACCTGGAATTCCGTCGGCAGCCCGAGACCCGCCAGTACGCCGCCGGGTTGAACCTGCATGGCATGGGCCGGACCGTACTGTACGTCCAGTGGCTGGGACTCGTCTTCACGATGATCCATGAAGGTTCCAACCTCATGAACCTTTTGATGCAGGCTGCCACCGAAGGCCACGTTCATTTCCTGGAAGCCCCGGCAGATCCCGAGCACGGGAATGCCCGCAGCGACGGCGGCACGGATCAGCGGGAGGGTGGTGCGGTCGCGTGCAGAATCATGAGCAGTGCCCGGCGCGCTGGCCGGACCGCCGTACAGATGCGGTTCGACGTTGGACGGAGAGCCGGTAAACAGGAGTCCATCCAGGCCGTCGAGAATATCGGACGGCTCAAGCAGTTCAGCCAGGGACGGAAGGATCAGCGGCAGCCCTTGGGCGGCGACGGCGACGGCACGGACGTACTTGTCACCACTGATGTGATAAGCATGCAAACCGATCTGTTTAGAGCATGCGGTGACGCCGATTAACGGCAGGCGAGACATGAAGCACCCCGGTATTATTGCTGTTATGGGTTTCAATCGAGCTTAGCCTTGTTCATTTTTTTACACAACACCCCCGTAAAAAATACAACACGGCCCGCTCAAGCCCGCGGTGCGGGAGAGCCCTCCGCCCAAAAAATTGCCCCAAAAGGCCGCAAAAAAGCCACCTGGGCGCTTTTTCAGGGCAAAAAAGGCCTCGCTTGACTTCGGCATGCCGTTCGGGTTGACTGAAACCAGAAAAGATCAATGATTGATATTTTTAACAACAAAGGTGTTGCATCATGTCGGTACCCCCGCGTGCCGTTCAGCTTAACGAAGCGAACGCGTTCCTTAAGGATCATCCTGAGGTTCTGTACGTAGACCTTCTAATTGCGGATATGAATGGTGTGGTGCGCGGCAAGCGCATCGAACGCACCAGCCTCCACAAGGTTTACGAGAAAGGCATCAACCTGCCTGCCTCTCTATTTGCCCTGGATATCAACGGCTCGACGGTGGAAAGCACCGGCCTGGGTCTGGACATCGGTGATGCTGACCGAATCTGTTATCCGATCCCCGACACCCTGTGCAATGAACCTTGGCAAAAGCGCCCGACCGCGCAGTTGCTGATGACCATGCACGAACTCGAAGGCGAACCTTTCTTCGCCGACCCTCGCGAAGTGCTGCGGCAAGTCGTGAGCAAGTTCGATGAACTCGGCCTGACCATCTGCGCCGCGTTCGAGCTGGAGTTCTACCTGATCGACCAGGAGAACGTGAACGGTCGCCCACAACCGCCCCGCTCGCCGATCTCCGGCAAACGCCCGCACTCGACACAGGTCTACCTGATCGACGACCTCGACGAATACGTCGACTGCCTCCAGGACATCCTGGAAGGTGCGAAAGAGCAAGGCATCCCGGCCGACGCCATCGTCAAGGAAAGTGCCCCGGCGCAGTTCGAAGTGAACCTGCACCACGTTGCCGACCCGATCAAGGCCTGCGACTACGCGGTACTGCTCAAGCGCCTGATCAAGAACATCGCCTACGACCATGAGATGGACACCACCTTCATGGCCAAGCCTTACCCGGGCCAGGCGGGCAACGGGCTGCACGTCCATATCTCGATTCTCGACAAGGAAGGCAAGAACATCTTTGCCAGTGAGGATCCCGAGCAGAACGCCGCGCTGCGTCACGCGATCGGCGGTGTGCTCGAGACCCTACCGGCGCAGATGGCCTTCCTCTGCCCGAACGTCAACTCCTACCGTCGTTTCGGCGCACAGTTCTACGTGCCGAACTCGCCGTGCTGGGGCCTGGACAACCGCACGGTGGCGATTCGCGTACCGACCGGTTCGTCCGACGCCGTACGTATCGAGCACCGGGTCGCCGGTGCCGATGCCAACCCGTATCTGTTGATGGCTTCGGTCCTGGCCGGTATTCACCACGGCCTGACCAACAAGGTCGAGCCGGGCGCTCCGGTGGAAGGCAACAGCTACGAGCAGAACGAGCAGAGCCTGCCGAACAACCTGCGTGATGCCCTGCGCGAGTTGGACGACAGCGAGATCATGGCCAAGTACATCGATCCGAAATACATCGATATCTTCGTCGCCTGTAAAGAGAGCGAGCTGGAGGAGTTCGAACACTCCATCTCCGACCTCGAGTACAACTGGTACCTGCATACCGTGTAAGCGGTTGCCGTGATAAAAAAGAACGCCGCCGGCCTTGGGCCCGCGGCGTTTTTTGTGCCCGCCTGTTGGCGGATCGCCAGCAAGCCGGCTCCTACAGGGTCGGCGGTGAGCGCAACATTCGGTACGACGCAAACGTTGCCGGCGATGGCGTCCTCACAGACGCTGTAGAACCTCGCGTACAATCCCCGCAGCCCCTCTCGGAGAACCCCATGACCCGCCCCGCCACCGCTCGCAAACCCCGCGCACGCAGCCAGGCCCGGATCGATTCGATCCTCGACGCCGCGCGCACCTTGCTTGCCGCCGAAGGCGTGGCCAGTCTGTCGATCTACAGCGTGGCGGAACGGGCCGAGATCCCACCGTCCTCGGTCTATCACTTCTTCGCCAGCGTCCCGGCCCTGCTCGAAGCCCTGACCAACGACGTCCACGCGGCCTTCCGCGCCACCCTGCAGGCGCCCATCGACCATCAGGCCCTCACCAGTTGGCGCGACCTGTCACGCCTGGTAGAGCAGCGGATGCTGAATATCTACGAGGAGGATGCGGCGGCGCGTCAGTTGATCCTTGCGCAGCACGGCCTGACCGAAGTGACCCAGGCTGACCGCCAGCACGACATCGAGCTCGGCGACCTGATGCACAAGCTGTTTATCCGGCATTTCGAATTGCCGACGCTACCCGCGGAAGTCGATGTATTCGCCCTGGCGATGGAGTTGGGGGATCGGGTCTATGCACGCTCGGTGCAGTTGCACGACCAGATCACGCCGCGCATGGCCGAAGAGGGGATGCGGGTGTTCGATGCGTACCTGGGGCTGTATTTGCCGCCGTATCTGCCGAGGCGCGAACACCCGCTCTGAGCCACAGGGTCAGAACGGCGCATCACCGAGAATGGTCGCCCGGTGCATCACCCGCCGATTCGGCCGGTAATCGTCCACCGCGTAATGCTGGGTCACGCGGTTGTCCCAGAATGCCACGTCATTCTCCTGCCAGCGCCAGCGAATGGTGAACTCCGGACGCGTCGCATGGGCGAACAGCAACTTGAGAATCGCCTCGCTCTCGGCCTCCTCCAGCTCGTTGATCCGGGTGGTGAAACCCTCGTTGACGAACAACGCCTTGCGCCCGCTCACCGGGTGCGTGCGGATCACCGGATGCGACAGCGGCGGGTTCTTCCTGCGGGTCTCCTCCCAGCGCGCCAGGTCCTCGGGCGTATTGCCGAAACGCTCGACGGGAAACGACTTGATGAAGTTGTGCGTCGCCGTCAGCCCCTCCAGCAGTTGCCGCAACGGCGCCGACAAGGCCTCGAACGCCGCGATGCCACTGGCCCACAGGGTGTCGCCACCAAACGCCGGCAGCTGCTTGGCGCTGAGCACCGCCCCCAGCGCCGGGGTCGGCAGGAAGGTCACGTCGGTGTGCCAGACCGCGTTGTCGCGTACGTCGGTCACCGCCGTGTCGAGGATCAGCACTTCGGGCTGCTCCGGCACGTTCGGGTAGATCGGATGAATATGCAGGTCGCCGAAATACGCCGCAAAGGTCGCCTGCTGCACCGGGTTCAACGGTTGGTTACGGAAGAACAGCACCTGATACTTGAGCAGGGCCTGCTGGATGGCGTCGCGATGTTCGACGGTCAACGGCCGGTTCAAGGTAACGCCGTCGATCTGCGCGCCCAGGGCGGCGCTCAGAGGAGTAATGGTCAGGCTCATGATCGATCTCTTCAAATACGCGCCGGGCTGTCGGCGTGGTCAATAGACTGCGGTCTGTCAGTGGGCCTGGCCGTGCCACGGCACCAGCTTGCGTTGCAGGGCGCGCAGGCCCATCTCCATGGCAAAGGCGATGAAGGCGATCACCAGGATCCCCAGCACCACCACATCGGTCACCAGGAACTGCGCGGCCGACTGCACCATGAACCCCAAGCCGCTGGTGGCGGCGATCAGTTCGGCGGCCACCAGGGTCGACCAGCCGACACCGAGGCCGATGCGCACACCGGTGAGAATGTCCGGCAAGGCGCTGGGCAGGATCACATGGCGAATCAACTGGGCACGGGTGGCCCCCAGGGATTGCGCGGCCCGCAGCTTGGCCGGGTCGACGGTGCGTACACCGGTGGCGGTGGAGATGGCGATCGGGGCGAAAATCGCCAGGTAGATCAGCAGCACTTTCGACAACTCGCCGATCCCGCACCAGATCACGATCAGGGGCAGATAGGCCAGCGGCGGAATGGGTCGGTAGAACTCGATCAGCGGATCGAAAATGCCCCGGGCGATGCGGTTATGGCCGATGGCGATGCCCACGGGAATCGCGGTCAACACCGCAAAGCCGAGACCCAGGCCGATACGTCCCAGGCTCGCGCCCAGGTGCTGCCAGAGGGTCGAGTCCATGTAGCCCTTGGTCGCCAGCAACCAGCCTTTTTCCAGCACCGCGCCCGGCGGCGGCAGAAACAACGGTTCGATGAGGCCGGCAGCGGTCACTGCCCACCAGAGCAGGACCAAGGTCAACAGGGTCAGCACGCTGATCCAGCGCGTGCTCAGGCTGCGGCGCACCGGCACGACTTGCGGTTTGCTCGCCAGCGTCACCGGCAATTCATAGCTGCTCATACGAACTCCTGCCGCTGGGCGGCGCTGCGTTGGGAGAACACACGGGCCAGCACGTGCTCGCGGGTTTCGATAAAACGCGGGTCGGACTTGATCGCCCGGGCCGATTCACCGGCGCTGTAGCGCTGACCGAAATCCAGGCTCAGGCGTTCGACGACCTGCCCCGGATTGGGTGCCAGCAGAATCAGGTCGGTGGCGAGAAAAACCGCTTCTTCTATATCGTGGGTAATCAGGAACACCGGCTTGGCGGTGCGGCGCCAGACTTGCAGCAACAGCTCCTGCATCTGTTCGCGGGTAAAGGCGTCGAGGGCGCCGAACGGCTCGTCCATCAACAACACCCGAGGGTCTGCCGCCAGGGCGCGGGCCAGCCCGACACGCTGTTTCTGACCACCGGAAAGTTGCCAGATCCGACGCTTGTCGAAACCGGCCAGGTCCACCAGGGCGAGCATCTCCCGGGCGCGGATTTCGCGCTGCGGCCGGGGCACACCCGCCAACTCCAGACCGAAGCCGACATTGGCCAGGACATCCTGCCAGGGCAACAGGGCGTCATCCTGGAACACCACGCCACGCTCGGCACTCGGGCCTTTGACGGGCACGCCGTCGAGGGTGATGCGCCCGGCACTCGGTTCGACGAAGCCGGCGATCAGGTTCAACAGCGAGGTCTTGCCACTCCCCGAAGGTCCGAGGGCCACCAGCAGTTGCTGGGGGCCGAGGCTGAGGGAAATGTCCGCCAGCACCGGCTCGACCGCGCCGGGGTACTGTGCGCTGATGCGCTCCAGCTGTAACAAGGCCATGACGGCGGCTCCTCGACTGAATCAGTTAGTGATGAACTTGGCGCTGACGTAAGGGGCGTAGTCCGGCAGCACGGCATCGACCTTGCCCTGCTCTTTCAGGAACGCGGCGGTGTCGGTGATGGCCTGTGCGGTCGGCTTGCCGAGGACGGTGACCTGGTCAGCCGCCAGCGGATAGACGTTGCCTTGCAGCAGCAGGGGGATGTCAGACGCCTTGGCCCCGGAGAGCTTCACCAGCTTGTCGACATTGCCCTGGGTCGCCAGCCAGGCTTGCGGGTCCTTGCGGTACTGGGCGTAGGCATCCAGGGTGACCTTGGCGAAAGCCTTGACGATCTCCGGGTGCTTCTCGGCGAAGTCCTTGCGCACGATCCAGGCATCGAAGGTCGGCGCACCGAACTTGGCCAGTTCGCCGGAAGTGATCAGCACCTTGCCGTTTTCCTTGGCCACGCCCAGGGCCGGATCCCAAACGTAGGTGGCGTCGATATCACCGCGTTTCCAGGCGGCAATAATGGCCGGTGGCGCGAGGTTGAGAATCTGTACTTTCGAAGGATCGATGTTCCAGTGCTTCAGCGCAGCCAGCAGGCTGTAGTGCCCGGTGGAAACGAAGGGCACGGCGACTTTCTTGCCGATCAGGTCCTGGGGCGAGTTGATCCCGGAGCCGTCGCGGGCCACCAGGGCTTCAGCGCCGCCGATCTGGGTGGCGATCAGGAAGGTTTCCACCGGTACCTTGCGGGTGATGGCCGCGGTCAGCGGGCTCGAACCGAGGTAGCCGATCTGCACATCGCCCGAAGCGATGGCGGCGATGATGTCGGCGCCGTTATCGAATTTGCGCCAGTCGATCTTCGCTTGCGTGGCTTTTTCATAAGCGCCGTCGGCCTGGGCGACTTTCGCCGGATCGACGGTGGTCTGGTAGGCCACGGTCACATCGGCAGCCTGGGCGAACCAGCTGGCCCCGGCCAGGGACAAGGCCGCCAGGAGGCGGAGCGGAGCAGGGAGTTTCATGGGACAAGTTCCTCGACAGGCGACCGGGAATCGGCATGTGGAGAGACTAAATGATCTAAGAATCTTAAAATAAATAACTTATTTGCATTAGCTTATGAGTCAAAAGATTACAGATGCCACCGCTATAGCGGCGGTGAAGCTCAAGGCGCCAATACTGGCCAGCCGCCACCTGCCGGAGCCAAGCGGGCCGTGGGCTGGAGAGAAATGCAGGGAATAACTAAAACCGACGAATGAAGGTGCAATCCGCATTTTTTCTTCTAAGGTTCTGTGCGCGGCAACGTGTCAACCGTCCGGCTGAATCAGCCAAATGCTGTAATAAATTGACGGGAGTGCCAGCGTTTAGACATGATTGCGTCGCTTTTTTGAACTTTCCTGTCCCTGAGAACAGGTCTCAAATGCAGATTGTTCGAAAAAAGCGGCTACAAATACTTTGCAGAAATAAGTCTGGAGGCCGACAAAGGCTTCAGGCCAGGGTAAATTCCCAGGCGGCTTATTCCCGAATCGTATTAAAAAGGACGAAATAGTTCTTTTTGGGTTTATGAAGAGTTTCATTACCCTGCAGGGACCAAATTCACAGCGAGTTAGACCAAAGTCTAGGCATGGTTTGTTACGATTGACTTACCAGTCACGATCTGGTGCTAATCGCGCATCTGTGGCTACAAAGGGACGTTAGATCCCCGGCCAGGACACACAAAAATTAGAAATGAGAGGAGCTGTACCATGAAGAAGTCCACCTTGGCCCTGGCTGTGGCCGTAGGCGTTTTGGCACAACACGCATATGCCGACGGGCAAGCAGATGCCACCGGTTTTATCGAAGGCGCGAAATCGACCCTGGGTCTGCGTAACTACTACATCAATACCGATAACCGTGACCGTGATACCAAGGCTTCGGGCTCTCAGAGCCTGAACTCGGAATGGGGCCAAGGCTTCGATCTGCGGTTCACCTCCGGTTACACCCAAGGCACTGTAGGTTTCGGCCTTGATGTAATCGCCCTGACCGCCATCAAGTTGGACAGCGGTGGCGGTTCCAACGGCGCGACCCCAACCAGCGCTGGCGGCACGGTATTCCCGACCGAAGCCACTGGCGGTAAAAACGCCAAGGCTGTGAATGACTTCAGCAGCCTGGGTCTGACCGGTAAAGTCCGCGTTTCGCAGACCGAACTGAAAGTCGGTACCCTGCTGCCGAACAACCCGGTGATCAAGTACAACGACGGTCGTCTGCTGCCACAAACCTTCACTGGTGGCCAGATCACTTCGAACGAGATCAAGGACCTGACCCTGACTCTCGGCCAGGTTGAGAAGGCCAAGGGCCGTAACTCGAGCAACGACGAAGATCTGTCGATCAACGGCGCAAACGGCGGCTCGAACTACTCCCAGGGCACTGCCGGCAAGTTCAGCAACAAGTTCCAGTACGCCGGTGCCGACTACAAGGTCACCAAGGACCTGGTCGCTTCGTACTACTTCGGCGAGCTGAAAGACTTCTACTCGCAGAACTTCCTGGGTCTGGTACACAACTGGGCTATCGGTCCAGGCGTGCTGAAAAGCGACCTGCGTTACTACCGTAGCCGCGACAATGGCGCCAATGGCGACACCGCTGCCTACTTCAGCTCTGGCTACTACCCAGACAACACCCCACTGTCCGCTCGTGCCAAAGGCAAGGTCGACAACAACCTGTACAGCTACCTGGCCTTGTACACCGTTGCTGGTCACACCTTCGGTGGTGGCTACCAGTACAGCAATGGCGAAAGCGACTTCCCATGGCTGAACCAGGGTGACGGCTCGTCCAACAGCACCATCACCGACATGCAGATCCAGAAGTTCGGTCACGCTGGTGAGCGTACCTGGCAGGGTCGCTACTCCTACGACTTCGCTCAGGTCGGCGTGCCTGGCCTGACCGCAGGTGTTATCTACCTGCGCGGCAACAACATCGACACCGTCGGCAAAGAAGGCGCAGCTCAAGTCAACGTTCTGGGCACTGGCCGCTCCGAGTGGGAACGCGACATCACCGTTTCCTACGTGGTACCGGAAGGCACCTTCAAAAACGTTGGTGTGTCGTGGAAAAACGCCATGTGGCGTAACGATATCGCCGGCCAGCGCGAACAAGACGAAAACCGTCTGATCGTCAGCTACTCGATCCCGCTGCTGTAAGCGTGATCGTTTAAAGTCGAGATCCACACTCAGCCCGGCGCAATGCCGGGCTGAGTGCTTCACGTACCGCTTGAAACTACCTCTCAGCTTCGCCTCGAACGCCAACCTTCGACATCACGGCGCCAAGAACCCCACTGAGTTACATCCCCTTAGCCCTCTCACAAGCTGTGGACAAGGTTGCTCCTGCCCGCGCCCGACGTCCAATGAAGAACTTTTTAATATTCAATTTAGATCTAAATAAATCGATATTTATTCTTTTTAAATAAATTCGCCAACAGGCACAGTAGGCTCATCACGCACTCACCAGGAGCAGCACCATGAGCCTAAGACTCGGCGACATCGCCCCCGACTTTGAACAGGATTCCAGCGCCGGCACGATTCGCTTCCACGAGTGGCTCGGCGACAGTTGGGGCGTGCTGTTCTCCCACCCGGCGGACTTCACCCCGGTGTGCACCACGGAGCTGGGCTTTACCGCCAAGCTCAAGGACGAATTCGCCCAGCGTGGCGTCAAGGCCATCGCCCTGTCGGTGGACCCGGTGGACTCGCACCACAAGTGGATCGAGGACATCAACGAAACCCAGAATACCGTGGTCAATTTCCCGATCCTGGCCGATGCCGACCGCAAGGTGTCCGATCTCTACGACCTGATCCACCCGAATGCCAACGACACCCTCACCGTACGCTCGCTGTTCGTGATCGATCCGAACAAGAAGGTCCGGCTGACCATCACCTACCCGGCCAGCACCGGGCGCAATTTCCACGAGATCCTGCGGGTGATCGACTCCTTGCAGCTCACCGACAACTACAAGGTGGCCACCCCGGCCAACTGGCAGGACGGTGACGAGGTGGTCATCGTGCCATCGCTCAAGGACGAAGACGAAATCAAGAAACGCTTCCCCAAAGGTTACCGCGCAGTGAAGCCGTACCTGCGCCTGACACCACAGCCCAACCGCTGAACCCAGTTTTTTACCAACTCACGATGCAGGGGTTTCAGGCCGTTTCGACGGCCTGTTTTTTTGCCTGGAAGAAAGTCACCCGCATATTCATTTAAAGAATAAACAAATGAAAAAATAAGATTTATAGATATATAAATCAGCTGATATGGTCTGTCCATCTTGGTGAGATCGCAGCCCGCGAATCGCCGACAAACGTTCAAGGAATTACCCGCATGCTGGTCGTCACACTTGGAGGAAGCCCCAGCCAGCGATCACGCTCCGGGGTGCTGCTGGACCAGGCCAGGCGCTGGTTGATCGAACAAGGCGTGGAAGTGGTGAGTTACCAGGTCCGCGACTTCCCGGCCGAGGACCTGCTGCACGCGCGCTTCGGCAGCCCGCAGATCATTGATCTGCTGCAACAGATCGAACAGGCCGACGGCCTGGTCATCGCCACGCCGGTGTACAAGGCGTCATTCTCCGGCGCCCTGAAAACCGTACTCGATCTGCTGCCCGAACGCGCCCTGAGCCACAAGGTGGTCTTGCCCATGGCCACCGGCGGCAGCATCGCCCATATGCTCGCGGTGGATTACGCCCTCAAGCCGGTCCTGTCGGCACTCAAGGCCCAGGAAATGCTCCACGGCATCTTCGCCGAGGACAACCAGATCGCCTATGGCGAAGGCAGCGCCCAGGCGCAGCTGGCACCGGCCCTGGAACAACGCCTGACCGAGGCCCTGGAACAGTTCCACAGCGCCCTGGCGCGGCGTCCCAAGCCCCTGGACCCGACACTGCTCAACGAGCGCCTGCTCACGGCTCGCTGGAGCATCTGAACCGCTTTACCTGACATCGATGTACTGGCCTTACTCGCCCGCCAACGGGCAAGCAGGTGCAGCCAAAACCCTCACAGCAAAAAGGAGAGCGCCATGCGCACTATCATTTTGCGTCGCGGTCTGGTCGCTCTGTTTGCTGCGGCTGTCACCTTCGGCGCCATTACCCAGGCTCAAGCCGAGACGCTTCGGATCGGTTATCAGAAATACGGCACCCTGGTGCTGCTCAAGGCCAAGGGCACCCTGGAAAAACGCCTCGCCGACCAGGGCGTGCAAGTGCAATGGACCGAATTCCCCGGCGGCCCGCAACTGCTCGAAGGGCTGAACGTCGGCTCCATCGACTTCGGCGTAACCGGCGAAACACCGCCAGTCTTCGCCCAGGCCGCCGGTGCCGACCTGCTCTACGTCGCCTCCGAACCGCCGGCGCCCACCAGTGAAGCGATCCTGGTGCCCAAGGACTCGCCGATCAAGTCGGTGCAGGAACTCAAGGGCAAGAAAGTCGCCCTCAACAAAGGCTCCAACGTCCATTACCTGCTGGTCCGCGCCCTCGAAGACGCCGGCCTGAAATACAGCGATATCGAAACCGTGTACCTGGCCCCGGCCGATGCCCGCGCCGCTTTCGAGCGTGGCAGCGTCGACGCCTGGGTCATCTGGGACCCGTACCAGGCCGCCGCCGAGCAACAGCTCAAGGCCCGCACCCTGCGTGACGGGACCGGCCTGGTGGACAACAACCAGTTCTACCTGGCGACCAGACCCTACGCCGAAAAACATCCGGAAGTGATCAAGGCCCTGGTGGAAGAAGTCCGCGCCGTGGGCGACTGGTCCAAGGCCAATCCCGAGGAAGTCACCACCCAGGTGGCACCGCTGCTCGGCCTGCCCGCCGACATCACCCTGATCTCGGTGAAACGCCAGGGCTACGGCGCGCAGTTCCTCACCCCGGAAGTGATCGCAGCACAGCAGAAAATCGCCGACAGCTTCTACCAGCTCAAATTGATTCCCAAACCGCTGAGCATCAAGGACGTGATCTGGACCCCGCCGGCGGCCGTTGCCAAAGCACTTTGAACCGCATTCCTTAGGAGACCACTCCATGAGCCTCAATATTTTCTGGTTCCTGCCTACCCACGGTGACGGCCATTACCTTGGCACCGCCGAAGGCGCTCGCGCCGTTGACCACGGTTACCTGCAGCAAGTGGCCCAGGCCGCCGACCGCCTCGGTTTCGGTGGCGTGCTGATCCCCACCGGGCGCTCCTGCGAGGACTCCTGGCTGGTGGCCGCTTCGCTGATCCCGGTGACCCAGCGCCTGAAATTCCTGGTTGCCCTGCGCCCCGGGATCATCTCCCCGACAGTAGCGGCGCGCCAGGCCGCGACCCTCGACCGGCTGTCCGGCGGGCGCGCGCTGTTCAACCTGGTAACCGGCGGCGACCCGGACGAACTGGCCGGTGACGGCCTGTTCCTCAGCCACGAGGAACGCTACCAGGCCTCGGTGGAATTCACCCGCATCTGGCGTCGCGTGCTGGAAGGCGAAACCGTCGACTACGACGGCCAGCACATCAGCGTCAAAGGCGCCAAGCTGCTCTACCCACCGATCCAGCAACCGCGTCCGCCACTGTACTTCGGCGGCTCGTCGGAAGCCGCCCAGGACCTCGCCGCCGAACAGGTGGAAATGGTCCTGACCTGGGGCGAACCGCCTGCCGCCGTTGCCGAGAAGATCGAGCAGGTCCGGGCCAAGGCCGCCAAGCTGGGGCGCACCGTGCGCTTCGGTATTCGCCTGCATGTGATTGTCCGTGAAACCAATGCCGAAGCCTGGCAGGCAGCGGACAAACTGATCTCCCATCTGGACGACGAGACCATCGCCCGCGCGCAGAAATCCCTTGCGCGTTTCGACTCCGTCGGCCAGCAACGCATGGCCGCCCTGCACGGCGGCAGCCGCGACAACCTCGAAGTCAGCCCCAACCTCTGGGCCGGCGTCGGCCTGGTCCGTGGTGGTGCAGGCACGGCACTGGTGGGCGACGGCCCGACCGTGGCCGCGCGGGTCAAGGAATACGCCGACCTGGGCATCGACACCTTTATCTTCTCCGGCTACCCCCACCTGGAAGAGTCGTACCGGGTTGCCGAACTGCTGTTCCCGCACCTGGATATCGAACGTCCGGAACTGCCGAAAAGCGCCGGTTACGTCAGCCCCTTCGGTGAGATGGTCGCCAACGACATCCTGCCCAAAGCCGTGTCCCAGAGCTGAGGCCGGCCATGACGACCTTGAGCAGACTTACCCACAAGCTCGCACCCTGGGCCCTGCCGGTGCTGTTGCTGGCGGTGTGGCAACTGTCGGTGTCGGCCGGCTGGCTGTCGACCCGGATCCTGCCCGCGCCGAGCGCCGTGGTCGAAGCCGGTATCGCCCTGGTGAAGAGCGGCGATATCTGGAAACACCTGGCCATCAGCGGCTGGCGCGCCGGTATCGGCTTTGCCATCGGCGGTGGCATCGGCCTGGCCCTGGGCTTTATCACCGGCCTGTCGAAATGGGGTGAACGCCTGCTCGACAGCTCGGTGCAAATGATCCGCAACGTGCCACACCTGGCGCTGATCCCGCTGGTGATCCTGTGGTTCGGGATCGACGAATCGGCGAAGATTTTCCTGGTGGCCCTGGGCACCCTGTTCCCGATCTACCTCAACACCTACCACGGCATCCGCAACGTCGATCCGGCGCTGGTGGAAATGGCCCGCAGCTACGGTTTGTCCGGTTTCAGCCTGTTTCGCCAGGTGATCCTGCCGGGCGCCCTGCCCTCGATTCTGGTGGGCGTGCGCTTTGCCCTGGGCTTCATGTGGTTGACGCTGATCGTCGCGGAAACCATTTCGGCCAGTTCCGGCATCGGCTACCTGGCGATGAATGCCCGGGAATTCCTGCAGACCGACGTGGTGGTCCTGGCCATCGTTCTCTACGCCGTCCTCGGCAAACTGGCGGACCTCGCGGCCCGTGGCCTGGAACGGGTCTGGCTGCGCTGGCACCCGGCCTATCAAGTGAGCAAGGGCGGTGCGCAATGACGGCTCAACAACCTCCACGCCTGCTGCGGGGTATTCCGCTGGCGGTGCGCAACCTGCAAAAGACCTTCGGCCAGCGCCAGGTGCTGCGGGAGATCGACCTGCATATCCCGGCCGGTCAATTCGTCGCCGTAGTGGGCCGCAGCGGGTGCGGTAAAAGCACCCTGCTGCGCCTGCTGGCCGGTCTCGACCAACCCAGCGGCGGCGAATTGCTGGCCGGTTCCGCTGCGCTGAGCGAGGCCCGCGAAGACACCCGGCTGATGTTTCAGGAAGCGCGTTTGCTGCCTTGGAAAAAGGTGATCGACAACGTCGGACTGGGTCTCAAGGGCAACTGGCGCCCCCAGGCACTGGAAGCGCTGGAAGCGGTCGGCCTGGCGGACCGCGCCCATGAATGGCCGGCGGCCCTGTCCGGTGGCCAGAAGCAGCGTGTGGCCCTGGCCCGCGCCCTGATCCACAAACCGCGTCTGCTGTTGCTGGACGAGCCGCTGGGGGCCCTGGATGCCCTGACCCGGATCGAAATGCAGCAGCTGATCGAACGTCTCTGGCAGCAGCATGGTTTTACCGTGTTGCTGGTGACCCACGACGTCAGTGAAGCCGTGGCCATCGCCGATCGGGTGATCCTGATCGAAGACGGCCAGGTCGGCCTCGATCTGCACGTCGAACTGCCGCGCCCACGGGCGCGTGGCTCCCATCGCCTGGCGGCGCTGGAGACCGAAGTGTTGAACCGGGTGTTGTCGCTGCCGGGCGTACCGCCCGAGCCGGAACCTGTATCGCCCTTGCCCACGCAGTTGCGTTGGGCGCTGTAACCCATGCCTTGCCTACTCAATCCACGACAGGAATCAATGCCATGACCATCAAAGCCATCAACGTTCGCAACCAGTTCAAGGGCACCATCAAGGAAATCGTCACCGGCGACGTGCTCTCGGAAATCGACGTCCAGACCGCTTCGGGGATCGTCACCTCGGTGATCACCACCCGTTCGGTGAAAGAGCTGGAACTGCAGATCGGCAGTGAAGTGATCGCGTTTGTGAAATCCACCGAGGTGTCCATCGCCAAGCTGTAAGCGATGGAAACCTTTGGCCCCGGAGGGTTTGGCCCTTCGGGGTTTCTTTTTGGACAAAAGCTCACCAGTAATCCGGTTTTCTCGCCGGTTTTTTCCGGGTAGGCACTTGGCGTGGCAACTGACACGCGGCCAATTCCTCCCGTGTCACGACGTGGCGCATCCAGTGCGAGTGATTCCTCAATGAACCGGGGGCATTGCGCTTGATATCTTCTCGATGCGGAAGAATCACCCCCACTTGCACTTCAGGGTAATCCTCTCGAAGTGCCTTGAGGACGGGAGTCATATCGGTATCGGCAGACACCAGCACGATTTGCCCGATGCGCTCACAGGCAGGCAATGCGGCTTGTTTGGCCGCGAGTCGATACATGCTGATCGCGATGTGAACATCGGTCTCTTTTTCTTCAAGCTTCCAGATAGCGACCTGATCCAGCCTTGACGCCGGTGTATTTCGATCGACGAATCGAGGTGCAAGCCTCGGCTCCAGTTGATGCCGCCCGTAATACACACGAACGCCTTTTTCGATGAGCGCACGTAGATAAGTGTCTTGAGCTTCTTTAGAGGTACGACCGCGGGTCGCGAGATCGGGTTTGACACCCGAGGTGAAAAAACACACCGACGCCAACTCGCTCTCTGGCTGTTCAGCACGAAGGATATGGGTAAGCAACGCAGGAAGGTCTAGCCATTTGTACTCAGTTCCTGCCAGCAGGCCGTAAAACAGGTTGTATCCGTCCACGAAGCAGGCTGTACGCACAGATTCAGTCCCTTGAAACGAAAAAACCGGCGCTAGGCCGGTTTTTTCACCCCAACAGCCAGCGAACTGAATCGCTGCGTACGGGGCTGAGTAGTGTTTTAAGAATGCCACAGATGACGTTGATGTCAACTCACTACGACCGTTGAATACATTCTTGGTGCAAGCACCAAAGCTCATCAGCAAGACGATTCTCTTTCCCTTGCGTGAACTTTCCTAGAAAATCCTTTCGGCTTGCGCCTGCGATTCTCGGGACCTAGGCTTGGACCTGTCACTGCAAAAACACAGTGATCGGGTTTGGTAGCCCGAGGTCAATCAAGGCGCATAGCGCCACCGAGTCGATTTTCTGTTGGCGTTTTTTATTGCCCACGGTTTTCGTCTATGGCGGCTCTGCGCGGGGCACTTTCGAGTGCGCTGGGTTCCTTGATTCCCGGTCTACCAACCTGCGCATAGCCGCCACCCATATCGTTTGGTAGCGATCAGTGTCGGCTCCATCAATCAAGGAGTTGTCATGAAAACAGTCGTTCCTGATCCGCCCGTACAAAATGCATCTTTTGTAGATGCCGAGGCCGCCGAACGCGCCTTCGCTCACTATGGATTGCCACGTCATCCTGTGCGCAAATCGCCCCGTCCAAATCCCGAAGACACCCTGAACAATCTCGACTCGATCCTGCGCTCAGCGGCCGCGACGGCGTATGAGTCCGCCGATCATCTGAGCGGCACACCTCGCCAACTGGCGATGGCCTCGGTGCATCTGATCGAGCTGGCGCAGAGCCAGGTGGATGACTTGCTCGCGCAACGACACTGAGGCGCTGAACAGGCCCCTCTCTGGAGCCCTGAAGGTCGCTAAAAGCTTCGCGGGCAAGCCCTGCTCCTACAGTTTTGTGCCGTACACAAAATCGGTGAACGACAGAAGACTGTAGGAGCAGGGCTTGCCCGCGAAGAGGCCCCGGAGCCTTGCGCCATCTATGCGGACGCTATCGCCAGCAAGCCGGCTCCTACAGGGGGGATGGTGTCTGGCCTCAGGTCTTGCGCCAGACACTCGCCAACCACGGTTGCTGCTCTCGCGGCAGCCCGGCAGGGCGATAGTAGTGCTCCAGCTCGACAAAACCCGCCGCCGTCAGCAGCTCCCGCCAGGCCTCCAGGTCGTGGTACGAGCCATAACGCTCGCCGTTCCAGCCTTCCTGGTTTTCACCACGCGGGTTGGAGCTGAACAGCACGCCACCGGGTTTCAAGGCACCGTGCAATTGCCCCAGCACCCGTGGCAATTCCTGGCGCGGGATATGAAACAACACGGCATTGGCGAAGATCCCGTCGAAGCGCTCGGACGGCAGATCAAGTTCGAGGAAGTTCTGCTGCAGCACCTCGCAGCCACTGTCCTCACGGGCCATCTGCGCAAAGCGCTCGGAGCCGTCGAGGCCGACCGCGATATGGCCCATGCGGGTGAAGGTCTGCAAATCCCTTCCCGGACCGCAACCGAAATCCAGCACGGTAAACGGCGCCGTGCCCTGGATATGCCGCAACAACGCGTCGATGTTCTGGCTCACATCGTGGTCGCGGGTGCCTTCGCGAAAACCCTCGGCACTGCGGTTGTAATGGCCGAGGGTGGTGGAAGCAATCTGTTCGAGGTCGTTGGGGCCGAGGGTTTTCATCGAGGTCTACGCGGGCTGGGGGCGGATGTTCCGAATATAACACCCTGCCCGCGTCCTCTGCCTTTCAACGCTTGTTCAGCACCCGCGCCAACCGATCTCCACCCAACTGAATCACCGCCACCAGGATCACCAGCAGCACGATCACCGTCAGCATCACCTGGCTGTCAAAACGCTGATAACCATACCGATAGGCGATATCCCCCAACCCGCCCGCACCAATCGCACCCGCCATGGCCGAGGAATTGATCATGGTCACCAGGGTAATGGTGAAGCCGCCGACAATCCCCGGCAACGACTCGGGCAACAGCACATACCAGACGATATGCCAGCGCCGGCAACCCATGGCCTGGGCCGCTTCGATCAAACCATGATCGACCTCCCGCAGGCTCACCTCGGCGATCCGTGCAAAAAACGGCGTAGCCGCGATGGTCAGCGGTACCACGGCAGCCCACACGCCATAGGTGGTGCCGACAATCAACCGGGTAAAGGGAATCAACGCCACCATCAGGATCAGGAACGGGATCGAGCGGAACAGGTTCACGAATGCCCCCAGCACCCGGTTCACCACCGGCGCTTCATAGATCCCGCCCTTGTCGCTGGTGACCAGGATCACTGCCAGCGGAATGCCCAACAGCAAGGCAATCAGCGACGACACGCCGACCATCAGGAAGGTGTCGATCACCCCCTGCCACAAACGCTCAAGCCACATAACCCAGCACCTCCACCTGTTGTGCCCAACGCCCGGCCCGCTGACGCAGTTCCTCGGCCCCCAGGGACGAGCCGCTCACCGACAGCAGCAACTGCCCCAGCGCATGCCCCTGGATTCGTTCGACACCACCCTGCAACAAACGCACGCGCCCGCCGAGGGCACTGAACAGCGCCGCCAGGTCCGGTTCGTCGGCTGCGCTGCCGGTCAATTGCAGACGCAACACCACCGCCGACTCCGATGACTCGGGACGTGCCTGCAAACGCTCTTGCAGCTCCGCCGGCAAAACGTGTTGCAACGGCGCCAACAAGGTCCGGCTGACCTCGTGCTGCGGATCGCCGAACACTTGCCAGACCGGCCCCTGCTCGACCACCCGCCCATGTTCCAGCACCACCACCCGATCGCAGATCTCGCGGATCACCGCCATCTCGTGGGTGATCAGGACAATGGTCAGGCCCAGGCGCTGATTGATCTCGCGCAGCAAGCCAAGGATCGATTGGGTGGTTTCCGGGTCCAGCGCCGAGGTGGCTTCGTCACACAGCAGGATCGCCGGGTCATGGACCAGCGCCCGGGCAATCCCGACCCGCTGTTTCTGCCCGCCGGACAACTGCGCCGGGTAGGCCTTGTATTTGTCCCGCAGGCCGACCAGGTCCAGCAGCTCGCGAACCTTCTGCTCCCGTTGCAGCTTCGGCACCCCGGCCACCTTCAACGGCAGCTCGACGTTCTGCCAGACCGTCTTGGCCGACATCAGGTTGAAGTGCTGGAAAATCATGCCGATGCGCCGACGCAGTTCCACCAGGCGGTTTTCGTCGAACTCGCCGATATCCACCTGATCGATCAGCACCCGCCCCGAACTGGGTTGTTCCAGGCGATTGATCGTGCGGATCAGCGACGACTTGCCGGCGCCGCTGCGGCCAATAATGCCGAACACTTCACCGCGCTGGATTGCCAGGTCGATGCCTTGCAACGCGTGCACCGGGCCTTCGCGGCCTTCATAGGTCTTGCCCAGGCCGATAAAACGCACGTGGGCACGGTTGAGCTCGGGATGCAGTTCGGTCTGCTCGGCGCTGCGCGGCGTTTCCTCACGCGGGCGCTGGAGGTTGACGACACTCATGTCAGCCTTCCCAACCGGCCTGGTACAGCTTGCCGTGGGCTTTATCCAGGGCGGCACGGACCACCGGCGAATGCTGGTAGATATCGACGAACTTGATCAGCCGCGGGTCGGTTTTCTCTTTCGGCTGGATCACGAACTGGATCACGTACTCCTTGTGATCGAGACCGTCGAACAGCAGCGCGGAGCCGGCGTCGAAGGTCTTCGCCAGGCGGATATAGGCCGGGTAGCCCTGGACCAGATCGGCGTCGTCGTAGGCGCGCACCAGTTGCACGGCTTCGACCTGGAGGATCTTGATCTTTTTCGGGTTGCCGATGATGTCGTCTTCGGTGGCCTTGTAGCCGACGCCGGGTTTGAGGGTGATCAGCCCGGCCTTGGCCAGCAGTTGCAGGCCGCGACCGCCGTTGATCGGGTCGTTGGCAATGGCCACGGTGGCGCCTTGTGGCAGCTCGTCGAAGCTTTTGTATTTCTTCGAGTAGAGACCGACGTTGTTGATGATCCCGGGGGCGAAAGGTTCCAGGTCGAAACCGGCAGCAGCCTTGGCGTTTTCCAGGAAGGGAATGTGCTGGAAGTAGTTCACGTCGATATCGCCAGCGGCGAGGCTGACGTTGGGCGCGATCCAGTCGGTGAACTCAACCAGTTCGACTTTCAGACCTTGTTTGCCGGCTTCTTCAACGGCGGCCTCCAGGGGGATGGCGAAGGCGGCGGTGGTGCCGACCTTGAGCGGGGCGTCGGCGGCATGAGCGATGGCGCTGAAGAGGCCGAGGGCCAGGACCAGTGCTTTGACTGGTTGGGTGAGGCGTGTTGTTTTCATGATGGGTTTCCAGTCATAGGGTTTGGGGTGTCTGGGCGGGCCTCTTCGCGGGCAAGCACCGCTCCCACAGTTTTGAGCGGTACCTGATTATTGTGTACGACCGCCCCCCTTGTGGGAGCGGAGCTTGCCCGCGAAGACGACAGAACAGACGCTGCAGTATCAAAGGGTGACTCAGGCTCTCAGGACCGGCGATAACCCGCTCCGGCATGCTGCACCGGCAGATGCGCCTCACCGTGGAACAGCTTTTCACGCAAGGTCCCCTGGTCATAAGCGGTCTTGTACGACCCGCGCCGCTGCAATTCCGGAATCACCAGCTCGATAAAGTCCACATAGCTTTCCGGAGTGACGATGCGTGTCAGGTTGAAGCCATCCAGCCCGGTTTCGGCGATCCACGACTCCAGTTCATCAGCCACCTGCCCGGCCGAGCCGACCACGGTGAAATAGCGCCCGCCCAAGGCGTGCTGCTCCAGCAATTTGCGCCGGGTCCAGTCATTGTTCTGCAGGTTCCTGGTCGCCGACTGGATCGCATTGCTCTTCACGTACTGGATCGGCTCATCCAGTTCGTACTCGGCAAAATCAATCGCGGTAGACGCGGAAAAATGCGCCACCCCGGCCTCCGCACTGGCATACCCCAGGTACTCGGCATGCTTGGCCCAGGCCGCGTCCTCGGTCTCGCCGACAATCACGTTCAAGCCCATGAATACCTTGACGCCTTCGGGATCACGTCCGGCCGCCACCGCGCTGGCGCGCACCTTGTCCACCTGGACCTTGGTCGCGGCCTTGTTCTGCCCGCTGATAAATACGCACTCGGCATGTCGCCCGGCGAACTCCAGGCCACGCTCCGAACTGCCGGCCTGGAACAGCACCGGCGTGCGCTGCGGCGAAGGCTCGCAGAGGTGATAACCCTCCACCTGATAGAACTCGCCGGCGTGCTGCACCTTGTGCACCTTCTCCGGCTGGGCGTAGATCCGCCGGGCCGGATCGTTGAGCACCGCGTCGTTTTCCCAGCTGCCTTCCCAGAGTTTGTAGAGCACCTCCAGGTACTCGTCGGCCTGGTCGTAGCGCCGGTCATGTTCGACCTGTTCCTTGAGGCCCATGGCCCGGGCGGCGCTGTCGAGATAACCGGTGACGATGTTCCAGCCGACCCGCCCACGGCTCAGATGGTCGAGCGTCGACATCCGCCGGGCAAACAGGTACGGCGCCTCGTAAGTGAGGTTGGCGGTCAGGCCGAAGCCGAGGTTTTTCGTCACCGCCGCCATCGCCGAAACCAGCAGCAGCGGATCGTTGACCGGCAACTGGATCGACTCCCGCAGCGGCACCTCCACCGACCCCTGGTACACGTCGTAGACCCCGACGATATCGGCGATAAACAGACCGTCGAACAGACCACGCTCCAGCAGCTGCGCCAACTCGGTCCAGTATTCCAGCGTCTTGTACTGGGTCGAGTTGTCCCGCGGATGGGTCCACAAGCCGTGGTTGATATGCCCGATGCAGTTCATGTTGAAGGCATTGAGCAGGATCTTTTTCTTCGCCATCAGATGGTCCCCCGCAGCGGTGGGTTTTCCGCATTGAGGTAGTAGTTGCCCACCGCGTGGTACTTCCAGCGCACCGGGTCATGCAGGGTGTGCACCCGCGCATTGCGCCAGTGGCGATCCAGCCCGTGCTCGGCCAGGGTCGCCTGGCTGCCGGCCAGTTCGAACAGGCTGCTGCCGGCCGCCAGGGAGATTTCGGTGCTGATGGCCCGTGCTTCGGCAACGGCAATCGAGGCCGCCGCGACGGTTTCGGCATTGGTCTCGGCCTGGGCCAGGTCGAGGTATTCACCGGCCCGCTCCAGCAAGGCTTCGGCGGCGTGCAGGCGAATGCTCAGGTGGCCGATGCTCTTGAGGGTCAACGGATCTTCAGTGGCCTTGTCGCTGCCGGCATCGATCCAGGGCCGCGTGCGCGTGCGGACAAAGTGCAAGGTGTCTTCATAGGCGGCGCGGGCAATGCCGGTGTCGATGGCCGCATGGAGAATCTGCGCCAGCGGACCGACCGGGGTCGGACGTTCGAAGGCGGTTTGAAAAGGAATCACGTCTTCGGCGGCGACATACACGTCCTCGAACACCACCGAACCGCTGCCGGTGGTGCGCTGGCCAAAACCGCTCCAGTCGTCGATCACATTGAGGCCGGCGCTGTCACGCGGCACGAAGGCCAACTGCTGGACACCCTGCTCATCCACCACCGAGGTCGGGATGCGCTGGGCATACAAGGCGCCCGTGGCGTAGAACTTGCGACCGTTGATGCGGTAGCCGTCGCCGTCCCGGCGCAAGCGGGTGACACGGTCATGGGCGGTCTTGGTCCCCAGTTCGGCCAGGGCATTGCCAAAGCGCCGCCCCGCGAGCACCTCGGCATACAGGCGGCGTTTCTGCGCCTCGCTGCCGTTGACCCGCAACACTTCCAGGGCATAGAAATGGTTCTGTGGAATCTGCCCCAGGGAGGCATCGGCCTCGGCGATCAGTTGCGTCACCTTGGCCAGGGTCACGTTGGACACGCCGGCACCGCCGTAGGCCTTCGGCACGCTGATACCCCAGAGGCCGGAGCGGGAAAACACCTCCAGCTCGGCCAGCGGCAGGCGCCGTTCACGGTCGCGCAGGATGCTGTCGCGCTTGAAGTCTTCGGCCAGGTCGCTGGCCACGATCAGGGCTTGCTCGTCGCTGCTGATGACCGCGACGTGTTGAGAAAAAGTCATGTGTTTCTCCAGAGGTCTGGTCGTCAAATCCAGGAATGCCGGGCCGGCAAACTGCCGTTCAGGTGATAGGCGCCCACGGCGTGGTATTTCCAGCGCACCGGGTCGTGCAGGGTGTGCACCCGGGCGTTGCGCCAGTGCCGGTCGAGGTTGAACTCGGCCAGGGTGGCGCGGCTGCCGGCCAACTCGAACAGCTTCTCGCTGGCGAGCAGGGCGATTTCAGTGGTGAGGACCTTGGCTTCGGCCACGGCAATCGAGGCACGCGCGGCAGAAGCCGCATCCACCGGCTTGGCGCTGACCTGGTCGAGCACCTGCCCGGCCTTGCGCAGCAGCGCCTCGGCGGCGTGCAGTTCGATTTTCAATTTGCCGATATCGGCAATCACGTAGAGGTCGTCACTGGCGCGCTCGACCTTGGCATCGACCCACGGCCGCGAACGCTCGCGGATAAAGGCGATGCTGTCGTCGATGGCCCCACGGGCGATGCCCGCGTCGATGGCGGCCTGGATCAGTTGCGAGTAGGCGCCCTGGATATTCGGCACCTCGCCCTGGCGCCAGTTGTCCACCACGTCTTCCGCTTCCACCCGCACCTGGTTCAACAAGACGGTGCCGCTGGCGGTGGTGCGCTGGCCGAAGCCCGACCAGTCGTCGACGATGCGCAAGCCCGGCGTGCCACGCCGGACGAAGGCCATGACCTGCCGCCCTTCGTCGTTGATCGCCTTGACCGCCACCCAGTGGGCGAACAGGGCGCCGGTGGAATAGAACTTCTGGCCGCTGATGACCAAACCGTCACCGTCGGCGGTGATCCGGGTCTTGAGCTCCAGGGTGTTTTTCGTGCCGCGTTCCGGCCCGGCATTACCGATGCGCCAGCCTTCCAGCACGCTCTGGAACAGCTGCTTCTTCTGGCGTTCGGTGGCGGTGCCCAGCAGCAACTGAAGAATGCCGAACTGGTTCTGGGGGATCTGCCCGAGCGCCGGATCGGCGGCGGAAATGATCGCAAAGACTTCGGCCACGGTGACAAAGGATACCTGTGGACCGCCGTACTCACGGGGAATCGTGATGCTGCCCAGGCCGCTGCGGGTGAACTGCTCGATCTCGGCCCAGGGCAGCTTGCGCTGACGGTCGCGGCGCGCGGCCTGCAAGCGGGCAGCCTCGGCCAGCTCATGGGCGGCCTGCAAGGCTTCGGCGTCGTTGCGCAGCACGCGGGCCGGGAGCAACAACGGGGCAATATCCAGGTCGCTCTGGACCTGTGCTTCATGCAAATTAGACATCAACGCCACTCCGTGGCGTGCGCAATGCCCTGGCGATCCGCACAAGGGTGATTGTGTTCCTGACCATACCGTCCTCATCTCTCTTTGGAAGCGTCGCGAAAGCGCGACGCCATAGAAATCAAACAAGTCCGGTGGTCCGGTGCATATACCCTAAGCGCGTATAAAAATTAAATAAACTAACCTTTGGGAATATGCATAGAAGGTCAGCCTCTCAGCCCCGGCAGGGCTGGGCGAGCTTGGGGAAAACCGGGCGCGGGGCCCTGATGTAGTGCCGGGCGCTGCCCACCCTGAGCCGCCGCGCCGGCGCCCAACGAGAGTTGTTGCCGACCCGGTCGATCACGCAGTAGGTGAGGTCCAGGCCACTGTCTTCACCGGCTTCCTGGATCACCGCCGGTGGCACGAAGACCCGGACCGGCTTGCCGATGTCCTCGCCGGCGAGCTTGGGCAGGTCGAGGCGCACATCGCCCCAGAGCAGGGTGATTTCGTCCTCGGCGGCCATGTTCAGATAGGGCGCCAGGGTCAGCGGTACGCCCCGGCGCATCTGGCTGGGGTTGACCCCGTAGCGCTGGATCGGCGCGGGAATGATCAGCGGCGCCAATCCCTGGTTTTCCTCGCCGAAGGGCTGGCCACCCGGGCAAGCGAGCTTGACCGGCACCTCGAGCCGGCGCGAACAGGCGCCGGCACTGCCCACCCGCAGGACCCGATAGTGGACCCGCGCCAGCCCGTCCAGGACGAAACTCTCCGGTACCCGCAAACTCAGCGACTGGCCCACGTCATTGGCCGACACCTGCCGCGCCGTCACATAACAACCGTCCCAGAACAACTCGATCAGGTCGCCCTCATCCATGCCGACATAGGGCCGGACGACAATCGACAACTGCGCGGCGGCCAGCAGGCCAATACCACGCCCATGGGCCTGGGGGACGACAGGCGGAGCCAGCCGCAGGGTTTCCTGAAAATGAGTCATGCAAAAATCCTTTTTGTAGGGTAACGAAAAGTCCAACGTGCAGGCGCAGGCCTGGGCCGCATAAACAACCGTTGTCCTTGAACCTTAATAGGCGTCCTTACCGTCGAACATTCTGGAAGGCGCACGCGCAGTCCGGCGAACAGTTGGCCGAAACGTGCATACAGTCCTGATAACGTCGTGCAGGTTGTGAAGTGCAGCTAAGAGTTTTGCCGGGAAGGTGTCAAGCCATTAAGCCGTCAGGGCGGGGATCGCCCGGGAATTCGGACACTTCCTACTTTCGCAGTCGTTCGTGTGAAAGAAGAAGCAGGGGAAAGGCGGTAGTAAACAATTATCGCCCGATAGGCGATCAAACAACTTTTCAAAGCCGTCGTACTCATTCCCTGAGTACGCCTTATTCAGTCAAGAAGTGTCCTACGTATTACCGAGAAACTTGCTGAGAAACTGCCGGGTGCGCTCTTCCTTGGGATTGGCAAACAGCGCCTTGGCTTCACCTTGTTCGACGATCACGCCCTTGTCGAAAAAGATCACCCGATTGGCCACATCCCGGGCAAAGCTCATTTCGTGGGTGACGATGACCATGGTGCGTTTTTCTTCGGCCAGGCCACGAATGGTTGCCAGCACTTCACCCACCAGTTCCGGGTCGAGGGCCGAAGTCGGCTCGTCGAACAGGATCACCTGCGGCTCCATCGCCAGCGCCCGGGCAATGGCCACCCGTTGTTGCTGACCACCGGAAAGCCTGCGCGGATAGGCGTCTTCCTTGCCTGCCAGGCCAACCTTGGCCAATAGCTTGCGGCCCAGGGCCAAGGCCTGGTCACGCGGGGTCTTCTTGACCACCAGCGGGCCTTCGATGACGTTCTCCAGCGCCGTGCGGTGGGGAAACAGGTTGAAGTTCTGGAACACGAAACCGACCTGCTGGCGCAGCTTGCGCACCAGGCCCAACTGCTGGTTCAGTGGACGGCTGCCATCGATTTCGATGTCGCCGACCTTGATCCGGCCGCTGGTGGGTTCCTCGAGGAAGTTCAGGCAACGCAGGAAGGTGGTCTTGCCGGAACCGCTGGGACCGATGATAGCGATCACCTCGCCGGCCTCGACCGTCAGGTCGATACCGTTGAGCACGGTCTGCCCTTTGAATTTCTTGGTCAGTTTTTCAACCACAATCATGCTGTCAAGACTCCTGGTCATGCCGATTGACCCGCTCTTCCAGACGGTTCTGCAAGTGCGCGAGCAGGCTGGCAAGGACCCAATAGATCAGGGCGGCGGCAAGATACATGGTGAAAATTTCAAAGGTCCGGGCAGTAATCAGCTGGGCCTGGCGGAACAGTTCCGGTACCTGGATGGTCGCGGCCAATGCCGTGTCCTTGACCAGGGAAATGAAACTGTTGCCCAACGGCGGCAGGGCCGTGCGCGCGGCTTGCGGCAGGATCGCCCGGCGCAGGGTCTGCGCCCGCGACATGCCGATACTCGCCGCCGCTTCCCACTGGCCGCGCTCGATGGAGCTGATGGCGGCCCGGAGGATTTCACAGGCGTAGGCCGCCATGTTCAGCGAGAAGCCGATCAACGCGGCGGGCAGCGGGTCCAGCTCGATGCCCATCTGCGGCAGTCCGTAATAGATCACGAACAACTGGACCAGCAGGGGTGTGCCGCGAAAGAACGACACATAGACCCTGGCGATCCAGCTCACCGTCTTGAAGCGCGACAGGCGCATCAAGGCCAGGCCGAAGCCCAGCAGCAAACCGAAGAACATTCCACCCAGGCTGAGGATGACCGTGTAGTACGCGCCCTCGAGCAGAAAGGGCGCGGAGTCCAACGCAAGCTGAAAAGCTGCTTCCATTATTGAGTGACGTCAGCGTTGAAGTATTTTTCCGACAGCTTTTTCAAGGTGCCGTCAGCGCGCAGTTCGTCGATGGCCTTGTTCACCGCGGCCAGCAACTCGGGTTCGCCTTTACGCAGGGCGATACCGGCTTCCTGACGGGAGAACGGTTCACCGGAAACGGCCAGGGTGTCGTTGGTTTTCTTGATCAGTTCAAAGGCTGCCAGGCGGTCCACCAGAATTGCGTCGATACGGCCTACACGCAGGTCCTGGTACTTGGTCGGATCATCGTCGTAAGTCTTGATGATGGCTTTCGGCACATTGTCCTTGAGCCATTGTTCATAGTTGGTGCCCAGGCCGACACCGACCTTGTGGCCCGCCAGATCCTGGGCGGTCTTGAACTTGTCGGCGTCCTTCTTCTGCACCAGCGCCTGGATACCGGAAACGGTATAAGGCTCGGAGAAGTCATACTTCTTCTTGCGCTCTTCGGAGATGGTCACCTGGTTGATCACCGCGTCCAGGCGCTTGGACTCCAGGGCGGCGAGAATGCCGTCCCACTTGGTCGGTTGCAGCTTGACCTTCACACCCAGTTTTTTCGCCAGGGCGTCGGAGAACTCGACCTCGAAGCCGGCCAGCTTGCCGTCGGCACCGATGAAGCTGAACGGTGGGTAGGTGCCTTCCAGGCCAACGTTGATGACGCCGGCCTTCTTGATGTTGTCCAGTTGCTCACCGGCAAAGGCCTGGCCGAGCAGTCCGGCACCGAGTACCAACCCCAGGCTGCCGACCAGCAGACGCTTGCGAAATGCGGAAATATTCATGACGAGCCCCGTGTGTATTCTTATGGGTGGGAACGCGAATCTGACGTGCTGAAGAGCAGCGTCAATCCTGCCTTAAAGCGGCGCTGGCGTCTCGCGCCAAATCGCCTGCGCCGCGACTATAGCGAGCGCTTAATATTCTATAAAATAATAAAAAACTATTTGTATATTCTATTTTATTACCTGCTGACACCCGAATTGGTGTCGGGCTGCCCCGCTCCCAGCAGGGAGCGGGGCAGCCTCACGCTCAGAGTCGGGTTACAGCATAGCGTTGTAGGCAAACAACGCCGGCGCCCCGCCGGTGTGCAGGAAGATGATCGGGCCGTCCTCGAAACGCTGGCGGCCGATGCCGTCGAGCAGCCCGGCCATGGCCTTGCCGGTGTAGACCGGGTCGAGCAGGATGCCTTCCTGGCTGGCCAGCAGCTTGACCGCCGCCAGGGTCCCGGCGTTCGGCTCGCCATAACGGGGAGCGAAATATTCGTCCCACAACTCGACCTTGAAACTGGCCGGCAGCGGCACACCGAGCAACTCGGCCGTGCGCTCCGCCAGCCCCTGCACCTTCGGCCGCTGCGCCTCATCGCTACGGGACACTGTCACGCCGACCACCGGCAAGCCCGGCAGCGCTTCGCTCAGGGCCAGGCCCAGGCCGCTGTGGGTCCCGGCACTGCCGGAGGCCAGCACCACGGCGGCGAATTCCAGCCCGCTGTCTTCGATCTGCGCCGCCAGCTCGAAGCCGGCCCGCACATAACCCAGCGCGCCCAGGGCATTGGAGCCACCAATCGGCACCAGATAGGGCTTCTTGCCGTTGCTGCGCAGGCGCTCGGCCAGGGCCTGCAACTGCTCGTCGGCATTGTCCAGGTTGTCCACCAGCTCGACCCGGGCGTCGAACAGGTCGAGCAACAGGCGATTGCCATTGCCCAGGTAGTTGGCGTCCTGGGTGCCGATGGGGTTTTCCAGCAAGGCCACGCAACCCAGCCCGAGGCGGGCCGCCAGGGCCGCGGTCTGGCGCACATGGTTGGACTGGATGGCGCCGGCGGTGATCAGCGTGTCGGCACCGACCGCCAGGGCATCGGCCCCCAGGTATTCCAGCTTGCGCAGCTTGTTGCCGCCCAGAGCCAGGGGCGTCAGGTCATCACGCTTGATGTAGATATCGCGGCCGACCCACGCCGACAGGCGTTCGAGCTTTTCCAGAGGGGTGGCCTGGGCCAGGAGTTCCAGACGGTTAAAACGGGCAAGCTGTTGTTTGATCATGGGTCCGAGCTGGCTGTAGGAGATGCCTGGACTATAGGCAGGGGCTTTTCCTCAGGCAACTGTCATTCGCTTATGTCGGAAAGTTCTGAGGAAAGCACCATTCGTTCTTAATTACCGTTTGTGTCGGTGCCGTAAAGTGGAAGTCATTCAGGCGACCCGATGGGCCGGTCGTCCCGTCGGAGATTTGATCGTGAGCGAGCGTTCCAGCCATTGGCAACTACAGACCATCGTCGGCCAGTTGCGCAGCGCCCGGGATGAGTGGCGCAGCCGTAATGGCCGGGTCAGCGACGAACAGGGCGGCCGCGAGCTGCCGTCGCGCCAGGCCATGGCCGAGATTCTCGAATCGCTCTGCGGCGCGCTGTTTCCCATGCGCCTGGGGCCGGTAGACCTGCGCGAGGAAAGCGAGGATTTCTACGTCGGCCACACCCTCGATGCCGCCCTCAATGCCTTGCTGGCCCAGGCCCGCCTGGAGTTGCGTTACGTGGCGCGACATGGCGGCGAATCGGACGCCGAGGTCCAGAGCAAAGCCGTGCAACTGATCCAGGACTTCGCCATGGCTCTGCCGGCATTGCGTCGGTTGCTCGACACCGATGTCCTGGCGGCTTACCACGGCGACCCGGCGGCGCGCAGCGTCGATGAAGTGTTGCTGTGCTACCCGGGGATTCTCGCGGTGATCCACCATCGCCTGGCCCATCACCTGTACCGCGCCGGGTTGCCGTTGCTGGCGCGGATCAGTGCGGAAATCGCCCACTCGGCCACCGGGATCGACATTCACCCCGGGGCGCAGATCGGCGGCAGTTTCTTTATCGACCATGGAACGGGCGTGGTGATCGGCGAAACCGCGATCATCGGCGAACGGGTACGCATCTACCAGGCGGTGACCCTGGGTGCCAAGCGCTTCCCGGCGGACGAGGACGGGCAATTGCAGAAGGGCCATCCACGTCACCCGATTGTCGAGGACGACGTGGTGATCTATGCCGGGGCAACCATCCTCGGGCGGATCACCATCGGCCGCGGCGCCACCATCGGCGGCAATGTCTGGCTGACCCGCAGCGTGCCGGCGGGCTGCAACCTGACCCAGGCGAACCTGCAGCAGCATGAGGAAGGGACGCAGCGCTAGTCGTCAGGGCGCTCGCCACAAGGCCGGCAGGTCCTGCATCGATCTTGCGGCCGCCTTCGCGGCGATGCGGCGCGAAGAGGCCGGAACGATCACCCCATCAGAAGCGTCATACCCCTGCCTAACGCTCACGTAAGAAAAGCACCACCGAGCCCTGCGATTAGTCCTCAAAGCCCTATCCGTGTTTAACTTGACCGTTCGTTCAAGTTAAACCGGCGGTTCGCTGCCCGCTCACAACAGGAGGCTTGCCTTTGCTGAGTCCGAGATGTCCAGCCACGTTTCATGTTCTTGAGGTGCCCGTTTCATGAGCACGTCCCCCCCTTCCACCAGCGGCCTGATCCGCATGAACCCGCCGGTGTTCTACTTCGCCGCGAGCTTCATCCTGCTGTTCGGCCTGGTGGTCATTGCCCTGCCCGAAGCCGCTGGCCAATGGCTGCTGGCGGCGCAGAACTGGGCGGCCAATACGGTCGGCTGGTACTACATGCTGGCGATGACCCTGTACCTGGTCTTCGTGGTGGTCACCGCCTTGTCCGGCTACGGCAAGATCAAGCTCGGTGCCGACCACGACGAACCCGAGTTCAGCTACCTGTCCTGGGCCGGCATGCTGTTCGCCGCCGGGATCAGCATCACGCTGTTCTTCTTCTGCGTTTCCGAACCCCTGACCCACCTGCTGCAACCGCCCCAGGGAGAAGCCGGGACCCAGGCCGCCGCGCGCCAGGCCATGCAGATCCTGTTTCTGCACTGGGGCCTGCACGGCTGGGGCGTGTTCGCCTTCGTCGGCATGGCCCTGGCCTACTTCGCCTACCGGCATAACCTGCCGCTGGCCCTGCGCTCGGCGCTGTACCCGTTGATCGGCAAACGCATCAACGGGCCCATCGGTTATGCCGTGGACGGCTTCGGCATTATCGCCACGGTGTTCGGCCTCGGCGCCGACATGGGCTTTGGCGTGCTGCACCTGAACTCGGGCCTGGACTACCTGTTCCACGTGCCCCACACCCAGTGGATCCAGGTCGGGCTGATCACCCTGATGATGGGCGCGGCCATCGCCGTCGCGGTCGCCGGCGTCGACAAGGGCGTGCGGGTGATGTCCGATATCAACATGCTGCTGGCCTGCGCACTGCTGCTGTTCGTGCTGTTCGCCGGGCCCACCCAGCACCTGCTCAACACCCTGATCCAGAACGTCGGCGACTACCTCGGCGCACTGCCGACCAAGAGTTTCGATCTCTACGCCTATGACAAACCCAGCGACTGGCTGGGCGGCTGGACGGTGTTCTACTGGGCCTGGTGGATTGCCTGGTCGCCGTTCGTGGGCCTGTTTATCGCGCGGATTTCCCGCGGCCGGACCATTCGCGAGTTCGTCTTCGGCGTGCTGCTGATTCCGCTGGGCTTCACCCTGGCGTGGATGTCGATCTTCGGCAACAGCGCCATCGACCAGGTGCTCAACCACGGCATGACTGCCCTCGGCCAGTCGGCCATCGACGACCCGTCGCGAACCCTGTACCTGTTGCTGGAAACCTATCCCTGGAGCAGGACCGTGATTGCGATCACGGTGTTTATCAGCTTCGTGTTCTTCGTCACCTCGGCCGACTCCGGCACCGTGGTGCTCTCGACGCTCTCCGCCCGTGGCGGCAGCGCCGACGAAGACGGGCCGAAATGGCTGCGGGTGTTCTGGGGCGCGATGACCGCGCTGATCACCAGCGCGCTGCTGTTCTCCGGCAGCATCGACGCGCTGAAATCGGCGGTGGTGCTGACTTCACTGCCGTTCTCGTTGATCCTGCTGCTGATGATGTGGGGGCTGCACAAGGCGTTCTACCTGGAGTCGCAGAAGCAGATCGCCCAGTTGCACTCCCTGGCACCGCTGTCCAGTTCACGACGCAGCGGCTGGCGCCAGCGCCTGAGCCAGGCGGTGCACTTTCCGTCGCGGGACGAGGTGTATCGCTTCCTCGACCAGACGGTACGTCCGGCTATCGAGGAAGTCAGTGCGGGGTTTGTCGAGAAGGGCCTGAACGTGGTCACGCAGCCGGACCCGGCCAATGACAGCGTCAGCCTGGAAATCGGCCATGGCGACCAGCATCCGTTCATCTACCAGGTGCAGATGCGCGGCTACTTCACGCCGTCCTTCGCCCGTGGCGGCATGGGTCCCAAGGAGCTGCGCAACCGCCGCTACTACCGCGCCGAAGTGCACCTGCGCGAAGGCAGCCAGGACTATGACCTGATGGGCTACAGCAAGGAGCAGATCATCAACGACATCCTCGACCAGTACGAACGGCATATGCAGTTCCTGCATCTGGTCCGTTGAAACCCGGGATCAGGCCTGGTCCAGCACCATGAACAAGGCCATGGCGATGGCCGGCAAGCCGAACACCGCCAGCCCGATCATCACCTCCGAAAGGAGGCTCTGGTGGGCGGTGATCACGCCGATGGCGCCGTTGACGATGGTCGCCAGCAGCCACATGCCGAGAAAGCCGGCGCCGAGGATCTGCCGGCTGATGCCCAGGCGCCGACCGAAGAACAGCGTGCCACCGAGCAGGATCAGGCCGATGGCGAGAATGATGGCGGTGTGCATGGGGGGGATCCTCCGAGGTGCAGTGTTGTCAGTTATGCCGTCTTCGCGGCGGTGCGGCGAAAGCCATTTTGAACACCACACATGACTTGATTCAGACGCTCATCCCTTACTAACACTGTAGATCGAAACCAGCCCCTTCAACGGTCGCCAACCCGCAACAAATCCTCCAACCCGATCCGTCGGAACATCTCAGCCCGCACCCGATCGGCCATGGCCTTGACCACTTCGGCGCCATCCCGGGAGGGGTCGATATGGCAGCGAACCGGGCGATCATGCAGAGAGGGATGCGCTGATCAGACCAGGCCGCCATTGGCCCGCAGGATCTGGCCGTTGACCCAGCCAGCGGCCGGGCTGACCAGAAAGGACACGACAGCGGCGATATCTTCCGGCTGACCGAGACGCTCCAGCGGCGGCATCTTGGCGAAGGTCTGGATCTGCTCTTCACTCTTGCCGTGAAGGAACAATTCAGTCGCCACCGGACCAGGAGCCACCGCGTTGACGGTGATCTGGCGGCCGCGCAGTTCCTTGGAGAACACGTGGGTCAAGGACTCCACCGCCGCCTTGCTGGCGATATACACCGCATAACCCGGCAGGTTCAGGGCCACGGTGCTGCTGGAGAAGTTGACGATGCGACCGCCGTCATTCATCCGCGTCGCGGCTTCGCGCAGGGTGTTGAAGGTGCCACGGGTGTTGATCGCAAAGGTCTGCTCGAACAGTTCGTCGCTGTGCTGGGCCAACGGCAGGACCTTGAGAATCCCGGCGTTGTTGACCAGCACATCGACCTTGCCCAGTTGCTGCTCGGTCTCATCGAACAGGCGGGCAACATCGGCGGAACTGGCGACATCGGCCTTGATCGCTATGGCCGTGTGCCCGGCCTGGCGCAGTTCCACCACCAGCGCCGAAGCCTCGTTGGCGCTGCTGGCGTAGTTGATGGCGACGGCAAAACCTTCCGCCGCCAGCTGGCGGGCGATAACAGCACCGATGCCGCGTGAAGCGCCGGTAACGATGGCCACTTTCCGAGTCTGGGTAGTCATGTCGAATCTCCTGGGGTGTGGGTTGCGTGTGGCGCCAATTTCACATGTTTACCCAGGGTGATAAATGCTCGATAGTTGGCTTGACTGTTCAATAATCGCCAACAATCAATTGCAACGGAGCGCCCATGGACCAGGTCAAGGCCATGAAGGTTTTTGTACGGATCTACGAGCGCAGCAGCTTCACCCTGGCCGCCGAAGACCTGAACCTGCCCCGCGCGACACTGACCCACACCCTGAATCAGTTCGAGGCCTGGCTCGGCACCCGGCTGTTGGAGCGTAGTACGCGGCGCGTGCGCCCGACCCTGGATGGCGAGGCGTATTACCGACGCTGCGTGCAGTTGCTGGCGGAGCTGGAAGAAGCCGAACTGGCCTTCCGTTCGGTGGCGCCCAAGGGCCGCTTGCGGGTGGATTTGCAGGGGACGCTGGCCAGGTACTTCGTGGTGCCGGCACTCCCGCAGTTTCTCGAGCGTTACCCGGATATCGAGATCTCGATGAGCGAGGCCAGCCACTTTATCGACCTGATCAGCGAGGGCGTGGACTGCGTGCTGCGTTCGGGCAATCTCGGCGACTCCTCGCTGGTCGGCCGGCGCGTCGCCAACCTGCGCCAGGTGACCTGTGCCAGCCCGGCTTACCTGCGCAAATACGGCGAACCGCAAAACCTCGCGGACCTGAGCCGGCACCAGGGGGTGAACTACGTTTCCAGGGTCACCGGCAAGCTGTTTCCGTTCGAGTTCACCGAGGCCGGCGAGCTGCGGGAAGTGCCCCTGGCGGGCCGGGTGTCGGTGTTCGGCGCCGAGATCTATGCCGCTTCGGCCGTCTCCGGGCTGGGCCTGATCCAGGTGCCGTATTACCGGGTGGCGGAGCAGATCGACCAGGGCTTGCTCAAGGAAGTCCTGCCGAACCATCCGCCGCCGCCGATGCCGGTGTCGGTGCTCTACCCGCAGAACCGGCATATGTCGCCACGGGTGCGGGTGTTCGTCGACTGGATCAGCGAGGTCTTCGCCAAGGCCGTTTGAGGTCAGGCACTCTCCCGCTCGATCAGTTGGCAAGTCAGCAGGTTCAAGCGTTGCACCTCGTCCGCCGGCAATACCCCGAGGCTCTCCAGCACCCGGGTCGCCGCCAGCACGCCGATCTCCAGGGCCGGCGGCTTGATGGTGCTCAGGCTCGGCAGGAGCATTTCGGCAAACGGGTAATCGCCGAAGCCCAGCACCGCGCAGTCCTCGGGGATCTTCAACCCTGCCCGCTGCCCGGCCAGCAAGCCACCGGCGGCCAGGTTGTCGTTGGCGAAGATGATCGCATCCGGTTTCGACGCGCCACTCATCAACACCTGCATCGCCTGCTTGCCGGCCTCGAACGGGGCACGGTCGGCATCCGGGGCGAATACCCAGGGCTCCAGTCCCAGTTCGCGAACGGTCGCCGCATAGCCGTCTCGACGCTCCAGGGCACTGAAGTCCCCCGGGGCGCTGTTCTGCACAAAGGCGATCCGCCGATACCCCTTGCCATGCAGGTAACGCGCGGCGGTCACGCCGACCTCATGGTGGGAAAAGCCGATCTGCATCGGTTCGCGCTCCGGTTGGTAATCCCAGGTCTCGATCACCGGGATATCCGCCTCGGCGAGCATTTTCTCCGTGCCCGCGCTATGGAAATGGCTGGTCAGCACCAGCGCCGCCGGTGACCAGCCGAGAAAGGCGCGGACCGCACTCTCCTCCTGCTCCGCCGAGAAGTAGCTCGACGCCAGCAGCAACTGGTAGCCGTGACGACTGAGGGTGTCGCTGAAGCCCTGGATGGTGTTGGCGAAGATCGGCCCGGAGATGTTCGGGATCACCATCGCCACGATCCGCCCCCGCGCCGAGGCCAGGCCGCCGGCCACCAGGTTCGGCACATAGCCCAGGGCCGCGACCACCGTCGCGATCCGCTCACGGCGCTCGGGTGAGACCTGCTCCGGATTGTTGAAATAGCGCGACACGGTGATCGCCGAGACCCCGGCCTCCTGGGCCACCGTGTTCAGGGTGACGCGTCCGGCGCCCCGACGTTTACGGCCTGGCGATTTGTCAGCAGTCAAAGTGCGACCCTTCTTGAAAACCAAAAGGAATATAAAAGTAATTTTTCAGTATTGGACGGTCTATGTCGACCTTTCCGATACTGGCGATGTTAGCGCTAACAAAGTGCTTTGTCTGCTACTCGCTCGAGCGAATGCCCCAAGACAAATTTCAGGCGCTGTCGACGCAGAGCGACAGCGGTTCAGGGCCATTTTTCGAGCGGGCAACACATGCACAACACACTTGGGGTTCAACCCACACTGGCGCAGTCGATTCGCGCCGCCACACCACGCCGTCCACACCTGGGCTGGCTGCTCGCCGGTCTCGCCGCCCTGCCGTCATCCGCAGTGTTTGCCGCCGACGCCAGCAGCGACCAGGAGCCGACACTGAAGCCGGTCACCGTCACCGCGACGCGGCGCGAGGAATCGTTGCAGAAAGTCCCGGTGGCGGTCTCGGTGGTCGAGGGCGAACAGTTGGAGCGCGACAGCCGCAACGGCGTCGCCAGCATCGTCCAGCAAGTGCCGACGCTGAACTTCCGCACCGGCGCTTCGAACAAGGACACCTCGCTGTTCATCCGTGGCGTAGGCACCATTTCCACCTCGCCGGGGGTCGAGCCCACCGTGGCCACGGTGATCGACGGCGTGGTCTACAGCCGTCCCGGCCAGGCCACCCTCGACCTGCTCGACCTCGACCGCATCGAAGTGCTGCGCGGCCCGCAAGGCACGCTGTTCGGCAAGAATGCCTCGGCCGGTGTACTGAACATCGTCACCAAGGCCCCGACCGCCGAGACCCACGGCTACATCGACCAGTCGTACTACAGCGGCAACGAAAGCCGTACCCGTTTCGGCATCGGCGGCAGCCTGGTTCCAGAGACCCTGAAAGGCTCGCTGACCACCCTGTTCGGCAGCTATGACGGCAACGTCGAGAACAAGGCCAACGGCCAGGAAGTCAACGGCTACAACCACAAGGGCGTACGCGGCAAGCTGGAGTTCACCCCCAACGAAGACGTGAAATTCACCTTCGCCGCCGACTACATGGAGTCCCACGACAACGCGCCCAACGGCGTGGTCAGCAAGTCCCTGACCCCGGCCTTCGCCAATGCGTTGAACCCGGTCCGGGGCTCCAGCGACAACCGCGACATCAACACCGACACCCGCACCGATGTCGACGATATCAACAAGGGCCTGTCCGGCCAGTTGGACTGGAACCTGGGCGACTACACCCTGACCTCGATCACCGCCTGGCGCGGCTGGAGCAACCACCAGTACCAGGACGCCGATCGCCTGAGCACCATCAGCGCCGCCTTCCCCGGCACCGCCGACCAGGGCGCGCTGGACTTCAACCAGTACTCCCAGGAACTGCGCCTGGCCTCGCCCAAGGGGCAATTCCTGGAATACGTCGGCGGCCTGTTCTACCTGCACGGCAAGGACGAAGAGACCTACCAGCGCACCCTCACCGCGCCCGGCAGCGTCAATCGCGGCGTCGCCAACTACGGCACCACCAGCGACAGCTACTCGACGTTCGGCGAAACCACCTTCAACTTCACATCGGCGTTTCGCGGCATCGCCGGCCTGCGCTGGACCCACGACGACCTGTCCTACGACCACCGCCGCGTCTCCACCTCCGCCACCACCGTCAGCGGCATCCAGCCCGCCACCAGCAGCAGCGGTTCGGTGGCCGAAGACGGCTGGTCCGGGCGTCTCGGCGTGCAGTACGACCTGAGCGATGCGGTGACCACCTACCTGACCTATTCGCGCGGCTACAAAGGCCCGGCCTACAACGTGTTCTTCAACATGCAGCCCCGGGACACCGACGCGCTGAAACCGGAAACCTCCAACACCTGGGAAGCCGGGATCAAGGCCACCAGCTGGAACAATCGCCTGACCACCAACCTGGCGGTGTTCCACAGCGACTACAGCAACTACCAGGCGAACTTCTTCGACACCGTCGCCGGGCAAGTGGTGACGCGCCTGATCAACGCCGGCAGCGTCAGCACCGAAGGCGTGGAAGCCGATTACGCCTTGCAGGCCACCCGCAACCTGAAGTTCTCCGGCGCACTGGCCTACACCAAGGCGCGGATCGACGAATTCTCCTGCCCGCCGGGGGCGGCGGCCAGCTGCAACGTCAACGGCAAGCCGCTGCCGTTCAGCCCGGACTGGAAGAGCTACGTGCGCGCCGACTACAGCATCCCGCTGGACAACGGCCTGGATGTCGAACTGGGTACCGACTTCAGTTGGCAGAGCCAGGTGCAGTACGACATCAGCCAGAACCCCGACACCGTGCAAGGCGCCTATGGGATCTGGAACGCGAGCATTGCCCTGGCCGATTACAGCCAGGGCTGGCGGGTCGCTCTGCTGGGGAAAAACCTCGCCGACAAATCCTATTCACCCTTGCTGGCCAGCGGCGGCAACTACATCTACCGCGCCGTGCCACGGGATGACCAGCGCTACTTCGGCATCCAGTTGCGCAAGGATTTTTGAGCCGTTGCGTGCACCAACCCTCAATAAATCGCCAAGGACTCTGTCATGACCCACACCCCGCGCCAGCTGAAACTCGGCGCCTTCCTGATGGCCACCGGGCACCACGTCGCGGCCTGGCGCCATCCGGATGTGCCGGCCAACGCCGGGCTGGATTTCGCCCACTACAAGCACCTGGCCCGCGTCGCCGAGGCGGCGAAGTTCGATGCCCTGTTCGTTGCCGACAGCGTCGCCGCGCCCAGCGCTGAAATCGCCAGCCGCATGGCCCGCTCGGAACACTTCGAACCGCTGACCTTGCTGTCGGCGTTAAGCGCGGTGACCGATCACATCGGCCTGATCGCCACCGCCACCACCAGCTACAACGAGCCGTACCATGTGGCCCGCAAGTTCGCCTCGCTGGATCATCTGTCCGGCGGGCGCGCCGGCTGGAACCTGGTGACCTCGGACAACGCCGCCGAGGCCCAGAACTTCGGGCGCACCGAACATATCGGCCACGCCGAACGCTACAGCCGGGCGCGGGAGTTTCACCAGGTGGTCACCGGCTTGTGGGACAGCTGGGAGGACGACGCTTTTACCCGCGACAAATCCAGCGGCCAGTACTACGACCCGGCGCGCTTGCATGTGTTGAATCACAGTGGCGAACACTTCAAGGTCAAGGGCCCGCTGAATGTCGCCCGCTCGCCCCAGGGCCAGCCGGTGATCGTCCAGGCCGGCTCCTCGGAGCTCGGCCGTGAGCTGGCGGCGCAGACCGCCGAAGTGGTGTTCACCGCGCAAACTTCGTTGAGCAAGGCCCAGGCGTTTTATGCCGATCTCAAAGGCCGCCTGGCGAAGTTCGGACGTTCGACCGACTCACTGAAAATCATGCCCGGGGTCTTTGTCGTGGTCGGCCAGAGCGAGGCCGAGGCCCGGGAAAAATATGAATCGTTTCAGCAATGGGTCGAGCCGGAGGTTGGCGTCGCGCTACTTGGGCGTATGCTGGGTAACTTCGATCTGTCTGGATACCCGCTGGACGGCCCATTGCCTGAGCTACCGCTGACCGACAGCGGCCAGCAAAGCCGCCAGCAACTGCTGACCGAACTGGCCGGCGCGGAAAACCTGACCCTGGCCCAGCTGGGACGGCGTATCGCCGGCGGACGCGGGCACTACAGCCTGATCGGTACGCCGACGCAGATTGCCGACGAGTTGCAGGCCTGGTTCGAACAGGGTGCGGCGGATGGCTTCAACGTGCTGGTGCCGCATCTGCCGGGCGGGCTGGAAGACTTTGCCGCCAGTGTCGTCCCGGAACTGCAACGCCGCGGGCTGTTCAGAACAGAGTACCCAGGCACCACGCTGCGCGAGCACCTGGGGCTGGCACGGCCGGCCAACCGATTTTTATAGCGACGATCTGTATCTACTGCCAAACGAGAGAGGGTTCGATGACTTACCAAGCTGCCGAAAACCGCTACGACTCCATTCCCTACCGCCGCGTCGGACGCAGCGGGCTGGTACTACCGGCGCTGTCCCTGGGCCTGTGGCACAACTTCGGCGACAGCACGCCGATCGACACCCAGCGCGCGCTGTTGCGCACCGCCTTCGACCTGGGCATCAACCACTTCGACCTGGCGAACAACTACGGGCCGCCCTACGGCAGCGCCGAGATCAACTTCGGCCGTCTGCTGCGCGAAGACTTCAAGCAGTACCGCGATGAACTGATCATTTCCAGCAAAGCCGGCTGGGACATGTGGCCCGGCCCTTACGGCCAGGGCGGCGGTTCGCGCAAATACGTGCTCGCCAGCCTCGACCAGAGCCTGCAACGCCTGGGCCTGGACTATGTGGATATCTTCTATTCGCACCGCTTCGACCCGGACACCCCGCTGGAAGAAACCGCCAGCGCCCTGGCTACCGCCGTGCAGCAGGGCAAGGCGCTGTATATCGGCATCTCGTCGTACTCCGGGGTGAAAACCCGCGAGATCGCCGCGCTGCTGAAAGAATGGAAAGTCCCGCTGCTGATTCACCAGCCGGCCTACAACCTGCTCAATCGCTGGGTGGAAAAGGACCTGCTGGACACCGTCGAGGAGCTGGGTACCGGGGTGATTGCCTTTACCCCCTTGGCACAAGGTCTGCTGACCGACAAATACCTCAATGGCGTGCCGAAGGATGCGCGGGTCAATCGTCCGGGCGGCGGTTCGTTGCAGGCCTCGCATTTGTCCGAGACGAATATCGCCCACGTGCGGGCGTTGAACGAGATCGCCCAGCGTCGCGGCCAGAGCCTGGCGCAATTGGCCTTGGCCTGGACCCTGCGTGACCCACGAGTGACCTCGGCCCTGATCGGCGCCAGCCGGCCGGAGCAGATCATCGAGAACGTCGGCGCGCTGAAGAACCTGAGTTTCACCCAGGAAGAACTGGCGGAGATCGATCGCTTTGCCCAGGAAGGCGGGATCAATTTGTGGGAGAAGCCGTCGACGGCGGAGTGATCACTGGCCCCTTCGCGGGCAAGCTCCGCTCCCACAATGTTCGAGTCGTACTCAAATCTTGAGTACGGCGCAAAACCTGTGGGAGCCGGCTTGCTGGCGATGGCGTCCGGTCAGGCGATGCAAGGCCACTGGCCTTATCGCCAGCAAGCCGGCTCCTACAGGGGTATCGGGACATACCCGAAAAAACGTTTCTACCGGACCTCCGGCTCCGGCTCCCGAATCCTGTACCACGCCACATACAGCGCCGGCAGGAACATCAACGTCAGCACCGTCGCCACCACGATCCCGCCGATCATCGCGTAGGCCATCGGGCCCCAGAACACTTCCCGGGCAATCGGGATCATCCCCAAACTCGCCGCCGCCGCCGTCAGCAAAATCGGCCGCCGCCGATGCTCCGTCGCCTCCACCACCGCATCCCACGGCGCATAACCATTACTCTCGTACTCGTTGATCTGGGTCACCAGGATCACCGAGTTGCGGATGATGATACCGATCAGCGCCAAGATCCCAAGGATCGCCACAAAGCCCATCGGCGTGCCCGTCGGCACCAGCGCCAGGACCACGCCGATCAGCCCCAGGGGCGCGACACTGGCCACCAGGAACATCTTCTGCACGCTGTGCAACTGGATCATCAGGAAGGTCGCCATGAGGAACAGCATCAGCGGCACCACCTTGGCAATCGGCCCCTGGGCCTTGCCGCTCTCCTCCACCGTACCGCCAGTGACCACCTTGTAGCCCGCCGGCAAGCCGGCGGCGAACTGGTCGATATCAGGCTTCAGTTGCTTGACCAGATCGGTCGGCTGCAACTTGCCGCGCACACCGGCCTTGAGGGTAATGGTCGGCAAACGGTCACGGCGCCAGACCAGCGGCTGCTCCAGTTCATAACGCACCGTGGCGAACGCCAGCAACGGAATCGACACCCCGTTGGGCGTGACGATCTGCAGGTTCTGCAAGGTTTCCGGCGTGCCCCGCTCACTGTCCACCGCGCGCCCGACCACGTTGATCAGGTAGATGTCGTCCTTGACCTGGGTCACCGGCGAACCGCTGACAATGCTGTTCATCAGCCTCGCCACATCCTCGGATGACAAACCGAACTGCCGCGCCTTGTCCTGGGCGATATCGATGCGCAGGACCTTGCCCGGCTCGTTCCAGTCGTAAATGGTCTCGCCGACATTGGGGTTCTTGTCGAGGATGGTCGCCAGTTCGATGGCGTGCTTGCGCACCTGGTCGATGTCCTTGCCGCTGACCCGGTACTGCAACGGCCGCCCCACCGGCGGGCCCATTTCCAGGGTCTGGACAAAGCTGCCGATGCCGACGAAATCCTCCCGCAAACGCTTGTTCAACCGCTCGATCAAGGCGGCACGCTGTTCCAGGCCCTTGCTGACGATGATCAGTTGCGCGTAGTACGGGTTCTGCAATTGCTGGTCGAGGGGCAGGTAGAAACGGATCGCGCCCTCGCCGATATAGCTGCTCCAGCGCAGGATGTCCGGATCGTCCTTGAGGCTGGCCTCAAGTCGGTCCACCGCCTTGCGCGTCTCGTTGATCGAGGCGTTTTGCGGCAGGTTGAGGTCAACGAGGATTTCCGGGCGGTCCGAGGACGGAAAGAACTGGTTCTGCACAAAACGCATGCAGAACACCGACAAGACAAAGATCAGCACCGTGAGGCCGATGGCCCACCAGCGATTGCGCATCGACCAGAGCAGCCCGGCATTGAAGCCCCGGGCAATCCGGCCCGGCTCCGCGTTGTGACCCTTCACTTTTTCACTGAGGATATGCACGCCGATCACCGGCGCGAACAGCACCGCGACCACCCACGACACCAGCATCGCCACGGCGATCACCGCGAACAGGGTGAAGGTGTATTCCCCGGCGGAGCTGGCATTGAGGCCGATGGGCACGAAGCCGGCCACGGTCACCAGGGTCCCGGTGAGCATTGGAAAGGCCGTCGAGGTATAGGCGAATGTGGCCGCCTGCTCCTTGGTGTCGCCCTTTTCCAACCGCGTGACCATCATTTCCACGGTGATCATCGCATCGTCCACCAGCAGGCCGAGGGCGATGATCAGTGCGCCCAGGGAAATCCGCTGCATGGTGATGCCGCTGTATTCCATGAACACGAAGACCATCGCCAGCACCAGCGGGATCGAGCAGGCCACCACCAGTCCGGCACGCATGCCGAGGGCGATAAAGCTCACCACCAGGACGATGATCACCGCTTCGAACAGGGCACTGGTGAAACCGCCGACGGCCTTTTCCACCACCTCGGCCTGGTCGGAAACCTTGTGCACGCCGACGCCCACCGGCAGTTCGGCGGTCAGGCTGTCCATGCGCGCGTGCAGGCTCTTGCCGAAGTCCTGGATATTGCCGCCCTTCTTCATGGCGATCGCCAGGCCGATGGCCGGCTGGCCGTTGTAGCGGAACAGCGGGGTCGGCGGATCGACATAGCCGCGGCTGATCTCGGCAATATCGGCCAACCGGTAGAAGCGGTCATTGAGCTTGAGGTTGACCGCCTCCAGGTCTTTCTCCGAGGCGTATTGCCCGGAAGCCCGTACCGAAATCCGCTCCGGTCCGGCCTCGATCACCCCGGCCGGGGTCACCGCGTTCTGCGATTGCAGGCTCTGCACCACCTGGCGCTGGTCGATGCCCAGGGCGGCCAGCTTGCGGGTGGAGAAGTTCAGGTAGAGCACTTCGTCCTGCTCGCCGATCATCTGGATCTTGCCCAGCCCCGGCACATCGCGGATCTGCGCCCGCACCTGTTCCACGTAGTCACGCAGTTGACGCATGCTCAGGCCGTCGCTGGTGAAGGCGTAGACCGAACCGAACACATCGCCGAACTCGTCGTTGAACCCCGGCCCCTGGATACCCTGGGGGAAGTCGCCGCGAATATCGTCGATCTTCTTGCGCACCTGGTACCAGATCTGCGGGATGTCCTTGCCGCTGGTGGTGTCGCGCAGGAACACGAACACCGTCGACTCGCCCGGCCGGGTGTAACTCTTCACGTAGTCGAGGGAGTCGAGCTCTTCGAGTTTTTTCTCGATGCGGTCGGTGACCTGTTCCAGGGTGTCATCCACCGTGGCGCCAGGCCATTTGGTCTGGATGATCATGGTCTTGATGGTGAAGGACGGATCTTCCTCGCGCCCCAGGTTGATGTAGGAAAACACTCCCATCAACAGCGCGACGAACATCAGGTACCAGACGAACGACTGGTGTTTGAGGGCCCACTCGGACAGGTTGAAGGACCCTTTCATTGGGCTTTTTCCTCAGCGACTTTGACTTTCTGCCCCGGTTTCAGGCTGTTCACTCCGGCACTCACCACCCGTTCGCCGGGTTTGACGCCGGAGGCCAGCAGCACGCCGTCGGCATCACGACTGAGCACCCGGACCTCGCGCAGCGCGACCGTCTGGCTCTGTGGGTCGATGATCCAGACCCGCGTCTGCCCCTCGCTTTCCAGCAGGGCCGAGAGCGGCAGGCGGGTCCGTGGCTCGATGGCCGAGCTGAGGGTGACGCTGATGGAGCTGCCCAGGCGAAACGCCGCCGGGGTCTCGGCCAGGGTCAGCCGGGCACGCCGGGTGCGGGTGGCGCTGTCGGCCTGGGGCTCGATCTCCCGCAGGTGCGCGGTGGTGTTGACGGCGGGGTCGAGCTGGCTGGCGACGCGGAATTCGACGCCCTCGCTCAGTTGATCGGCCAGGGGGGCCGGCAGGTCGATGACCGCCTCCTTGATATCCGGACGCGCCAGGGTCACCACTTGCTGGCCGGCGCTGACCACCTGGCCGGCCTCGGCTTTCCAGGCGGTGACCACCGCCGCGTGGTCGCTGTGCAGTTCGCTGTAGCCGAGCTGGTCGCGGGCCTGGCTGACCGAAGCCTTGGCCTGTTCGAGGGAGGCGCCGGTGGTTTTCAGGTCGGTCTGGGCAACGTCCAGTTGCGCCTGGGCACCGACGCCCCGGTCGAACAGCTCCTGCTGGCGTCGGGCATTGGCCTGGGCATTGATCCACTGCGCCTGGACCCGTGCCAGATCACCTTCGGCGGCGCGCAACTGGTTCTGTTGATCGGTCGGGTCGAGGCTGGCGAGCAAGGCGCCCTGCGCCACTTCGCTGCCGACATCCACATAGCGCCGGGCAATACGTCCCGAGACGCGGAAACCCAGGGTGCTTTCATAACGCGCCTGGATGCTCCCGGCGAAACGCCCGAGGCTCTGTTCCAGTGCCGGCTTGACCTCGACGAACAACACCGGGCGCACCGGTTCAGGAGCGGGCTCCTGTTTCGAGCAGGCGACCAGCAAGGCGCCGCCCAGCAACATCAGCGACAGGCGCTTCATGGCTGGGCTCCCTTGGCCGGTTGCGCGGCGATCTCCACCAACATGTCCGGATGGAGCAATTGCCCGCCGGCGATCACCACCTTTTCGCCGCCCTGGAGGCCGTCGCTGATGATCACATGGCCGGTCAGGTAGCGCCCGACCTTGACCCGGTGCAGGCTGACCTTGCCGCTATCGTCCACCAGCCACACGGCCGGCTCGCTGATGTCCTTGGTCAGGGCCGACCAGGGCAGTTCGATGCTGGCTTTGCCGGGGGCGGTGACGGTGGCGCTGACCACCGAGCCCAGGTCCATGCCGGCCGGCAGCGCGCCGAGGGCGACCTTGACCTGGACGGTGCCACTCTGGGCCGAGACGGCCGGGGTCACTTCACGGACCTTGCCGGTGGCCTGGATAGCCGGTTTGTCGAGCAGGGTCACGGTAATGGTCTGGTCGCCGGGCGGCTCCACCAGCAGCGATTCATAGACGTTGAACACCGCGTCGCGTTCGCCGTCGCGGGCCAGGCTGAAGATCGGCATGGTCGCCTGCACCACCTGCCCGACCTCGGCCTGGCGGGCAGTGATCACCCCGGGAGCTTCAGCGATCAGCGAGGTGTAGCTCAACTGTTCGCGGGCATTGGCCAACTGTGCCTGGGCCGCCGTAAGCGCGCTCTTGCTGCTCAATAAGGCAGCCTGGGCCGAATCGTATTCGCTGCGACTGGTATAACCCTTGGGCAGGAGTTTCTGCTGGCGGACGAACGCCGCGCTGGTCTGCTGCACCCGCGCCTGCTGGGCGTTGACCTCGGCCTGGGCTGTGTCGACATTGGTCTGCAGGTCTTTGGGATCAAGCTTGGCGAGCACCTGTTTGGCGGAGATACGCGCACCAACGTCGACATTACGCTGGATGATCTTGCCACCGACACGGAACGACAGATCGGTCTGGACCCGGGCCTGGACATCGCCCGTCAGGGTCACGGCGGCACCGAAATCCTTGAGCTGCACCTGTTCGACGAAGACCCGGGGGCGCTCGGTTGCAGGCGGCTTTTCATGACCGCATCCACTCAAGAGCGCTGCCAGGCCGAGGGCGACCGTCCACTGTGTTCGCTGCCCTTTCATGCACGCTCCTTTGCGTAATACAGTTTCGCCAGTGCCGTTACGACTGTTAGCGTAGAACAGGGTTCCCTACGTGCACATCAACGACTCGACTCATCCGGCAGGACGCTTTCCATGCTCAAGACCCTGGCGGTCGCCAACTACCGCTCGATCAACCAACTGGTGGTGCCCCTGGGTCGACTGAACCTGATCACCGGGCCCAACGGCAGCGGTAAATCCAACCTCTATCGCGCCCTGCGCCTGCTGGCGGAAACCGCCCAGGGCGGGGTGGTCAATGCGTTGGCCCGTGAAGGCGGGCTGGACTCGACCTTCTGGGCCGGACCGCACACCATCACCCGGCGCATGCGCAACGGCGAAGTGGCCATCGAAGGCGGGCCACGCCCAAAAGCCAAGCGCCTGCGCCTGGGGTTTGCCGGTGAAGACTTCAGCTACGCGATTTCCCTCGGTTTGCCGGAGCCCAGCAGCTCGTATTTTGCCCTGGACCCGGAGATCAAGCGCGAATGCATCTGGGCCGGGCCCCTGTATCGCCCGGCCAGCCTGCTGGTGGGACGCTCGGGGCCGATGGTCAAGGCCCGCGAAGGGCGTGGCTGGGAGGTGCTGGCGCAACATACGCCGAGCTTCGACAGCCTGTTCGATCAGGTCGGCAATCTGCGCGGCTCACCGGAAGTGCTGTTACTGCGCGAGAGCATTCGCGGCTGGCGGTTTTATGATCACTTTCGCAGCGATGCCGAGGCGCCGGTGCGTCAACCCCAGCTAGGCACACGCACGCCGGTGCTGCATCACGACGGTCGCGACCTGGCGGCGGCGTTGCGGACCATTATCGAAGTCGGCGATGCCCAAGCCCTGCACGCAGCCATCAGCGATGCCTTTCCTGGCTCGCGACTGGAGATCGCGCCATTGCAGGGCGCGCGCTTTGCCATCGAGTTCTATCAGGAAGGGTTGCTGCGACCGCTGTCGGCTGCCGAGCTGTCGGACGGGACCTTGCGTTACCTGCTGTTGATCGCGGCGCTGCTGACGCCCCGGCCACCGACCCTGATGGTGCTGAACGAACCGGAAACCAGCCTGCACCCGGACCTGCTGCCGGCCTTGGCGCGCCTGATCGTACAGGCTTCGGAGCAATGCCAGGTGTGGGTGGTGTCCCATGCCAGCCGCCTGATCGCGGCGTTGCAACAGGACCCGGCGTGCAACTCCATCGTCCTGGAAAAAATCCTTGGGCAGACCGGGGTGGTCGGCCAGGGCATGCTCGATGAGCCGGCCTGGAACTGGCCGGATTGACCGCCGGTGTTTGCCGGATGGGAGCTGGGAAATAAAAAACGCCGACGCTGGTTGCTCGTCGGCGTTCAAACCTTGAAGGGGTTATTCGCGAATCAGAACGCCGGCAATACCGCGCCTTTGTACTTCTCGGCGATGAAGGCTTTCACTTCCGGGCTGGTCAGGGCCTTGGCCAGTTTCTGGATCGCGTCGCTGTCCTTGTTGTCCGGACGAGCCACCAGGAAGTTCACGTAAGGCGAGTCGGCACCTTCGATCACCAGCGCGTCTTTAGCCGGGTTCAGGCCCGCTTCCAGGGCATAGTTGGTGTTGATCATGTCCAGGTCGACCTGGTCCAGAACCCGTGGCAGCAGGGCCGATTCCAGTTCCTTGAATTTCAGGTGCTTGTCGTTCTTGACGATGTCTTTGGGTGTCGACAGGGCATTGGTCGGGTCTTTCAGGGTGATCAGACCGGCTTTCTGCAGGAGCAGCAGGGCACGGCCGCTGTTGCTGCCTTCGTTCGGGATGGCCACGGTGGCGCCGTCTTTCAGGTCAGCCAGGCTTTTGACTTTCTTCGAGTAACCACCGAACGGTTCGACGTGCACGCCGATCACGGTGACCAGGTTGGTGCCCTTGCCTTTGTTGAAGCCATCCAGGTACGGCTTGGTCTGGAAGTAGTTGGCGTCCAGGTGTTTCTCGGCCACCTGGGTGTTCGGTTGTACGTAGTCGGTGAAGACCTTGATTTCCAGGTCCACGCCTTCTTTGGCCAGGGTCGGCTTGATCAGCTCGAGGATCTCGGCATGGGGGACCGGCGTTGCCGCCACGACCAGTTTCTCGCCGGCCTGGGCCAGACCTGCCGCCAGAGCAGCCGCCAATGCGGTAAACAACAGAACCTTTTTCATGCAGTGTCCTTATCGAAGATCACGGTCGTCATCGACGACAGCCTTGAGAGAGAGGTGCCAGCAAAGTGATATCGCTGGCGTGGGGCAGAAGATACCGATATTTTTTATTCCAGAACAATATCTTTTATTCATCTTCATATTCCATTTTGTTCATACAGCCACTGCCCTTTGTAGGAGCCGGCTTGCTGGCGATGAACGAAAACGCGGTGTCCCTGGGACACCGCGTCGCTTGAATCGCCAGCAAGCCGGCTCCTACAGAAAATCAGGTGCCTGCGTTATCCAGCAGGCGCTTGAGCGCCGCCAGTTCCTCAGGAGAACTGCTGCCGATAAATTGCTCGATCAAGGCCAACGGCGCCGGCAGATTCAGATGCTCCGGCAAAATCTCGTCGCCGCTGCTGACCAGCAAGGCAAAGTGAATGACATTCTCCAGCTCGCGGGTATTGCCCGGCCAGCTGTGACGCTCCAGGGCACGCTGGGCGCTTTCGCTGATCAGCGGTACCGGCAGGCTGAGGCGCTGACTGTAGATGCCGAGGAAATACTCGGCCAGGGACAGGATGTCGCCGACCCGTTCGCGCAACGCCGGCAACTCCAACCGGCCTTCGCTGAGGTAGTGATACAGGCGCTCATGGAATTTCCCCACCGCCACCGCCTGGGCCAGGTCGATGCTGGTGGCCGCCACCAGGCGCACATCCACCGGACTCGGTTGCGGCGCGCCGACCCGGGTGACTTCGTGATTTTCCAGGGCCGCGAGCAACTTCACCTGGATCGGCAGCGGCAGGTCGCCAATCTCGTCCAGGTACAAGGTGCCGCCGTTGGCCGAGCCGAACCAGCCGGCGCGGCTGCTGGCCGAACCGCTGTAGGCCCCGGCCGCATAACCGAACAGCTCGGCATCGGCGTAGGTCGGGCTGATGGCGCCGCAGTTCACCGAAACGAACAAGCCGGTGCGATCACTGGCACGGTGGATATGCCGGGCGAGCAACTCCTTGCCGGTGCCGGTCTCGCCACGGATCAAGACCGGCACCGACTTGGGCGCCAGGGTCTCGAGTTCTTCACGCAGTTGCCGCGAACGTGGATCGACGAACACCAGCGCCTTGGCGCGAATGCTCAGCGGGCTTTTTTCCGAATCGGGAAAGGTCAGCAGCGGCTGACCGAAGGTTTCATGCAGGCTCATGGCAGGCTCCCGCCCAAAACCGCCAACGGCAGTGGGCGTTCAAGCAAAAGAAAGAATTCAGGCGCGACGCAGGGAATGCTGTTCCATTCGGGTCTGCAGGCGGTACAGGTAGGCAAAACCCTGTTCCCAGCGCTGGTGACCGGACTTCACATTGATATGCCCGGCACCGCTGAGGATGCTCGCTTGCGCGCCCCAGTCGCGGGCCAGTTCCAGGGTCCGCGGGGCGCTGACGGCAGCGTCGTTGTCGGAGGCGACGATCTGGCTCGGGAACGGCAGCAGGTCGGTCGGAATCGGCGCAAAGTTACGCAAGGCCGGCGCGCAGGCGGGACGCTCGACATCGGCCGGGGCCACCAGCAGCGCGCCACGGACCTGGCGCAGCAGGTGCAGCGGCGCCGTTTGCGCCCAGTGGGCAACCGTGATGCAACCCAGGCTGTGGGCGATCAGAATCACCGGCGTATCGTCCGCGGCAATGGCTTCGGCCAGGGCCGCGACCCAGTCTTCGCGGCGCGGCGTCAGCCAGTCGGCCTGCTCCACCCGCGCACTGTTGGGCAGACTGTTCTGCCAGTGGGTTTGCCAATGATCTTCTGGCGATCCTTGCCAGCCCGGCACGATCAGATAACGAATCGACTCGTTGCGCATGGGGTACACCTCCTCCAGCGTTTGCGTTCCTGATCGAGTATAGGGAGGAGAGTTATATTCGTTAAGGAATAAGAAGCTATTTATTAAGACCATAAAGAAATATAAGACCGATCATCCCGTTGATCGGCCTGCGCGCTTATCCAGAAATAAAAAAAGGGCCGCACCCTGCCAAGGAGACGGCCCAAGAAACTCGAGGATGTGTTGCGTTCAGCGCGCGGTAATCACCGACAGCTTGGTAATCCCGGCCCGCTCGATGGAGGCCATGGCCCGCGCCACTTCTCCATAGTTCACGCCGTTGTCGGCCTGCAATTGCACCCGCAGGTCCGGGTCCTTGGCCTTGGCCGCCTGGAGGTTGAACTCCAGCAACTCGGGCTTGATTTCGTCCTTGTTGAGGAACAGCTTGCCGCTGCCATCGATGCTCACCACCAGCGGGTCCTTCTGCTCCACCGGCGCCACGGCTTCGGTCTTCGGCAGGTTGATCGGAATCGCATTGGTCAACAGCGGCGCGGTGACGATAAACACCACCAGCAGCACCAGCATCACGTCCACCAGCGGTGTGACGTTGATCTCGCTCAATACCTCATCGCTGTCCTGGGTCGAGAAGGCCATATCAGGACGCCTCCTTCACTTTCTGCGCCGAACCCTGGGCGGCCGCTTTGTTCGCCGTCGGGTGGATCAGCACGCGGAACGAACTCTTCTGCGCCAGGCTGTAGAAGTCATGGGCGAAGTCATCGAGGTCGGCGGCGGTGAGTTTCAGGCGACGCAGGAAGTAGTTGTAAACCAGCACCGCTGGCACCGCGACGGCGATCCCGACGCCGGTGGCCACCAGCGCGGCACCGATCGGCCCGGCAACGGTTTCCAGGCTCGCGGAACCGGCGGCGCTGATGCCTTTCAAGGCTTCCATGATCCCCCACACGGTGCCGAACAGGCCGATAAACGGAGAGGTGCTGCCGATACTGGCGACCACCGCCAGACCGGTTTCCAGGGAGCGTCGTTCCCGCACGATCTGCTGGCGCAGGGCACGTTCGAGACGGTCCTGGTGATTGATTGCCTGGCTCAGATCCGCCGCGTGGGGCGCATCGCCGACCTGGATCGCGGCATAACCGGCCTGGGCCACGCGGGCGGCGGCGCCCGGTTGGGTTTCGCTGAGCTCGGCGGCCGAGTCGAGGCTGGAAGCGGCCCAGAACTGTTTGTGGAACTTGCGATCCTGCGCCTTCAGGCGGCCGAACTGCACGCCCTTGAGCAAAGCCAGGCCCCAGGTGGCGACGGAGAAGACCACCAGCAGCCAGATCACCGCGCTTTCGATGGATTGGAGTGGAGATGCCAGTAACGTCATGATGTGTTCCCTCTGTGGAAGCGTTTAGCGCGTTGGGTGCCGATCAGTGGATCTTGAAGTCGATGGGTACGCTGACCCAGCCGACCTGGGCGACATCGCCCTGCTTGGCCGGGACAAAGCTCCAACGCTTGACCGCTGCCAACGCGGCGTCGTCGAGTTGCTGGCGACCACTGGTTTTCTGAATCTGGATCTCGCCCGGTTTACCGCTGGCCAGGACCTGCACCCGCAACAAGACCGTGCCTTCCCAACCGCGACGCTGGGCCAGCTGCGGATATTCCGGCGCCGGGTTCTTCAGGTACGCGGCGCTGGCCGAAGCCGGGGTCACCGGTGCCGGAGTCGGCGGCGCGGGTGGCGCTGCCCGAGCCGCCGGTTGTGGCGGCGCGGGCGGTTGCTCGACCGGCTTGGGCGCAGGTTTCGGCTCAGGCTTGGGAACCGGCTTGACCTTGGGCTTGGGTATCGGCTTGGGCGGCGGCGGTTTGGCCGCCAGCTCATCGACCACCGGCGGCGGCGGCTCGACCACCGGTGGGGGCGGCGGAGGCGGAGGGGGTGGAGGCGGCGGTTCAACCACAGGCGGAGCCGGTTGGGAGAACTCGATGGTCATCGGTGGGATTTCCGGCGGCACCACCGGCAGCACCGGGGTTTCCTTCTGGCTCAGCCAGTAGATCACCGCGCCATGCAGCACCAGCGCGAACACACCGAGCAAGATCGCCTCGCGTCGGCTGAGGATGCCCTTGGGCACTTTCTGCAGACGCAATTGCCCCAGCGGCGCGCGGTGGGGCCGGCCGAGGTCGACCAACTCGCCACCCGGTGCCTGAGGCCTGCGCACCTCATGTGCACTGGCAGCGGTCTGGACATTGCCCATTGAATAACTCCTGCGGTCTTCAGCAAAAAATCGTCGAGGCGCGCTTGGCGGCGTCGAGGTGCCGATGATCCACGGAGGCTGCTTAGGCCTTAAAGTAATATTTAAAATTATACATAGAACAAAAATGAATATTGATTTTCAGTGCGCCGCTCAAGGCCGCGTGTTTCAAGGGCTCCAGCCAATCGCCCGGGAAGCCATGCTTTTCAGGCATTGAAAATATTCGCTCAAGGCATGCCTTCAAGGCTCAAAACCGCTACTTGATGAGCGATTTCAAACACGCAGCGGCGATCACCACACGGACAACCGCGCGGATGGCAAAGAAACAGGAAGAAGGATTCGGATGTAAGAAAGAGGGAAGTGCAAACAATAAAATGGCGTATTTAATAATTAACACACACGACAAAACATACCGCCAGTACATCGAGCGGATGAGCAGCATCCGCCACTCACCCGTTCGTTGGCCTGGCAGTATAGTGTGTTGCCTTTATTACTGTTTGACGAACTCGCCCCCCAGACCGACCACTTGGCCGTCAAAGGTGCTGCGTGAACCGCTTGCTCTCAGTCGCCCGTAGTTGTGGTCGGGGGAGAAGGCGGCAAAGGTGACATAGCCGTGACCATCATTGTAGCCAGTGAAGGCGATGATCGTGGGCTGGCCGGTGCTGTTCTGGAAGTGGTAGTGGCCCGTCACGTTGTAGTTCACACCGGCCTGGGTGATCTGCCCGCTGAAGGAACCGTTCGAGTCGTTACCGTCGGTCACGACCAGTTTGGCGTCAGAGTTGGCGTTTACATAAGTTCCATTGATGCTCGACATGATGCGTTCTCCTTATGTCGTTAATACACTCTTCCACTGAAAGTGAGGTTCTCCTGAAACTCACGACACCCAGCATGGTTGGACTTGTAACGCCTGTCCAATTGCACCACCGGTTATTTCTCAATCGATTGGCTATATGAACCATGAGCATTGTGAATAACTTGTTTGACGGATGAGTTATATATAACCAACTCTTCACTGAATGGACTCAGAAGTCATAGCGCCCGGTCACCCCGAGGGTCCGCGGCGTGCCGAGCAGTCCTTCATAGCCGCCATTGCCGCCGGTCCAGAGGGTGGTGTAGTAGGTCTTGTCGAAGGCGTTCTTCAACCACAACGACACATCCCATTGGCCCTGCTTGAAATCGCCGCGCAAGCCGGTGGACAGGTTGACCACCGCATAGCTGGGAATCTGCCCATAGGCGGAGTCCTCGACCGTACCGGCGGCCTTGGAGCGGAAGGCGTAGCTGCCGGTGACGTATTCTTCCCAGCCGTTATCCAGGTTCCATTTGTATTCGCCATTGGCGTTGGCAATCCACTTCGACGCCCCCGCCACCTGGTGCCCGGTGAGGTCGCAGGAAGCCGGCGCCCCGGGTTGCAGGGCGACCTCGGGCGCGCACGGCGCATCCTTGTAGGACATGTAACGCACATCGTTATAGGAGCCGTTGAGATTGAGGGTCAGGCCGCGCAGGGGAATCAGCGTGCTCTCCACTTCCAGCCCGCGCGAGCGCACGGAACCGGCGTTGGTCAGGTATTGCACACGGGTGTCGTAGTCATAGGCGTTGGTCTGGTATCCGTTGACCTGGGTCCAGAACAGGTTGGCGTTGAGCTGCAGGCGCTTGTCCCACAGGGTGCTCTTGAAACCCAGTTCGGCGTTGTTGGCGCGCTCGCTGCCGACCAGCAGCGAGCCGGCACCGGCCGTTGGGGCCGTTCCCACCGCGAGGCTGACACCGCCGGATTTTTCACCGTGGGACAAGGTCGCATAACCCAACAGGTCGTCGGTGAAGCGATAGCTCAGGTTCAGCAGGCCCGACGGGCTGATGCTGTACAGGCTCAGGTTACCGGAGTCATAGGCACCGGCGCGGCCGGCTCGGGCCGTGGCGGCGGCACCGCTCACGGCTGCACCGCCAACCGGTGCATCGCGGGTCACCCAGGCACTTTTTTCCTCGTAGCTGCCGCGCAGGCCGGCGGTGAAGTCGAGGCGCTCAGTCAGGTGCCAGGTGCCCTGGGCGAAGAGGGCGAAACTGTCGGTGTCGATATGCCCGTTGCCGATGCTGGTGACGTTGTTCAACGCGCCCGTGGGGGTGCCGTTCCAGATATCCGCCTTGGGGCCGTAGTAGCTGAAGCTCTGGTTATCCAGCTTCGAGCCGAAGTAGTACGCCCCCAGCACATAGTCGAAGAACCCACCCGTGGGCGAGGCCAGGCGCACCTCCTGGGACCACTGGGTATCCTCCACCGAGACCCCGGAGTTGTAGGCGGCCGGGACGTTGAGCCCGTCGTCGTTGCGCGGAGTGAAGTTCCACCAGCGATAGGCGCTGATGGACGTCAGGGTGAAATTGTTGGGCAGGGTCCAGTTGGCCTCCAGGGAAGTGCCGCCCTGGAACACCCCGACGTGTTGCTGACCGTCGAGATTCACTTGCCGATTCCGGCCATCGGCGAGGGTCGCCCCGGCCGCGGCAGCCCGCGCCTGGTAAAGGTTTACGCCATTGATGGTCGGGCCGGTGCTGTAGAGCACGCGGGTCCCGGCGCTGGAGTCTTCTTCGTTGTAGTCGCCGATCCAGCGCAGGCTGAAGTTTTCGTTGGGCTTGAACAACAGCTGTCCGCGAAAGCCGTCCCGCGAGCCGCCGTCCAGCTCATGGCCGTTGTATTCGTTCTTGATATCGCCATCGCTGCTGGTGCGATAGGCCGACAGGCGCCCGGCCAATTGATCGGTGATCGGCCCGGAAATCGTGCCCTTGGTCTGGAAGTAACCATCCTCGCCTGCCGAACTTTCAATGCTGCGCTCCGGTGTGAAACTCGGTGCCCGGGTATTGATATTGATCACCCCGGCGGTGGTGTTCTTGCCGAACAGCGTGCCCTGGGGACCGCGCAACACTTCCAGCTGCTCGATATCCATCAGGTCGAATACGGCCATGCCCGGACGACTCAGGTAGACGTTGTCGATATACAGCCCGACGCTGCCCTCCAGGCCATCGCTGGCCGGGTTGTTGCCCAGGCCGCGAATCGACACGCTGGACTGGCGCGCATGCATGTAGGCGACGTTGACGCTGGGCACCAGTTGCTGCAGATCCTGGATGCGATAGACCCGCTGGCTTTCCAGGGCCTGGCCACCGATCACGCTGATGGGCACGGGCACGCTCTGGGAGCTTTCTTCCCGGCGCCGGGCGGTGACGGTCACGGTTTCCAACTGGCCGCTGTCGGCCTTGGGCTTGCTGGTACTGGCCACGGGTGCCGGGTCCGGCGGGGCTTCGCTCTCGGCGGCCTGGCCCAGAGACCAACTGGCACTCCCCGCCAGCAACAGGGCCAGGGGCAAGCGCTTGAGCCGCCGCGAAGGGTGATGCAAGGCAAAGTTGAACGAATTCATGGGCGGCTCCTGGTCAAAAAATATACATCCCGTATATTCTTTAAAGTTATTTATTTATGTTTTTACAGATATTTACTGCATAAGAGATTGCCTTTATAAGGAATCGACGTAATGCATAGCCAATGCATTTCCCCGATATTTTCCATGTGAAAAATGCATATCGACCTGCGTCAACTCCGTCACTTCATCGCCCTCGCCGAGCAGCGCAGTTTTGTCGCCGCGGCCACGGCGGTGAACCTCTCGCAGTCAGCGTTCAGCCGCAGCATCCAGGCCCTGGAGCACAGTGCCGGGTGTCAGTTGGTGGATCGCGGACGCAAGGACCTGGCGCCGACCAAACAGGGCCAGGTGTTGCTCGAACATGCTCGCCGACTGGTCAGCGGCGCCCAGCAACTGGCCAATGAAATCAGCCAGTTCAACGGCCTGGAGGCCGGCGAGGTGCGCTTCGGCTGCGGGCCGGCGCCGGCCTCGGGGTTGATCCCACGGGCCATCGGCCACTTCATCGGGCGCTATCCGAAAGCCCGGGTGCAGTTCCAGGTGGATGACTGGCAGAGCCTGAGCAAACGGCTGTTGAACGATGAGTTCGAATTTTTCGTCGCCGACACCCGCAGCTTCGAGGCCAACCCGGATTACCTGACCCAGCGCCTGCGGCCACGCAAGTGGTACTTCTGCTGCCGGGCCGGGCATCCGCTGGCGGCTCAGGAGAGCGTGACGGCCGGGCAATTGCTGAGTTATCCCCTGGCCTCGACGATTCGTCCGCCGAACTTGCGCAAGGTGATCGTCGACCTCAGCGGTCGCCCGGATTTCACTCCGCAGGTGGAGTGTGAAAGTGCGTTCAGCCTGTTGGGGGTGGTTTTGAGGTCGGATGCCATTGGTATCTGCGGGGAGAACAGCGATGCCTGGGAGTACGCCCGGGGCGGGTTGGTAAGGCTGAAGATCGAGGGGTTGGCGGAGGATCTGGAGGAGTTGTATACGCGGTATGGGATTGTCAGCCGGGCCGGGTATCGGTTGTCGCCGCTGGCCGAGGCGATGATCGAGCAGATCAAGAGCGAGGATGCGCTGGAGGTGGGTGAGGTGTGCAGCCTGGAGCAAATGGCTGTCTGAGCGAGACTCACCCCATGCACACCATGCATAGAAAACAGTCGCCAAATGCGCTTGCCGAAAATCGCGCCAAAACGCGAAATCCCTCACTTGTCCTCCGCTGCGGTGAACCTCCATGCCCCACGTGCGCAACGTGCTTTACATCATGTGCGACCAACTGCGTCGCGATTATCTGTCCTGCTACGGCCACCCCCATCTGCACACGCCGAATATCGACCGCCTGGCCGCCGCCGGCGTGCGCTTCAGCCGCGCCTACACCCAGGGCACCATCTGCGGGCCGTCGCGGATGTCGGCCTATACCGGGCGTTACGTCAGCAGCCATCAAGTGGCCTGGAACGCCGTGCCGCTACCGCTGGAAGAACTGACCCTCGGCGACTACCTGCGGCCCCACGGCATCCGCACCGCCCTGGTCGGCAAGACCCACGCCACGCCCAATCTCGACGCCCTGCAGCGACTGGCCATCGACCCCGACAGCCTTCAGGCCGAGCCCTTCAACGAAGTCGGTTTCGAAGCCTACTCACGCCATGACGGCATCTACCCCGATGACCCGCTGTTCGCCGATAAACGCGAGTCGGCGCCCTACACCCATTACCTGCGCGACCTCGGCTATAACGGCACAAACCCCTGGCATGACTGGGCCAACGCCGCCGAAGGCGAAAACGGCGAGATCCTCAGCGGCTGGCAAATGCGCCACGCCCATTTGCCGGCGCGAGTAGCGGAACAACACTCGGAAACGGTCCACACCACCGACCGCGCCATCGACTTCATCAGCGAACAGGGCGAGCAGCCGTGGTGCCTGCACCTGTCGTATATCAAACCGCATTGGCCCTATATCGCCCCCGCGCCGTACCACGCGCTGTATGGCCGCGAGCAGGTGCTGCCGGCGGTCCGTCCGGCACCGGGCGCGGCCAGTGATCACCCGGTCTACAGCGCCTTCCGCCAGCATGAGGAAAGCCTGAATTTCTCCAGGGACGAGGTGCGGCTGAATGTGGTCCCGACCTATATGGGCCTGATCAAGCAGGTCGACGACCAGCTCGGGCGGCTGTTCGACGTGCTCGAAAGCAGCGGCCGCTGGGACGACACCCTGATCGTGTTCACCAGCGATCACGGGGATTTTCTCGGCGATCATTTTCTCGGCGAAAAGGAGTTCCTGCTGGAGCAGGCGGTCGGCGTGCCATTGATCGTGCGCGACCCGCGGGCGGCGGCGGATAGCACCCGGGGTACGGTGGATGAGCGCCTGGTGGAAACCATCGATGCGCTGCCGACGTTTCTCGAAGCACTGGGTCTGCCGTCGGCGGAACATCGGTTGGAGGGACGGTCGCTGGTGCCGCTGCTGCATGGAGCGCAACCGGCCTGGCGCCGCTATGCCATCGCCGAATACGACTACGCCTTCCAGGCCCCGGCCCGGGAGCGGCTGGCGCAACCGATCGATCGTTGCCGGATGACCATGGTCCGTAGCGAGCGCTGGAAGTACCTGGCGTATGACGGATTTCGGCCGCAGTTGTTCGACCTGGAAAACGACCCGCAGGAACTGCATGACCTGGGCGCCGATCCGGCCTTGGCGGCGGTGCGTGAAGAGCACTCGGGGTATCTGTTCGAGTGGCTGCGCGGGTTGAAGCGCCGGACCACCATCAGCCATCAGGAAATCGATCTGCGCGGGCAGCGCTTTCGTTATGGCGAGCCGGAGGCGGAGAAGGTGGTGCAGATCGGGGTGTGGTAAAACCTTGAGGGCCACCAGCCAAGTGTGATCTCAATGTGGCGAGCGGGCTTGCCCGCTCACCACATGACCTCACCTGTCACCGCAAACTCAAGCCCCCTTGATCGTCTGGCTCCGCTGCCCATGCACGCCCACCGGCACTTCGCCCTTGAGCGTCACCCGCCGCACGATGCGCTCCTGGGTCCCGTAATCGTCCACCGCGTAATGCTGGGTCGAACGGTTATCCCAGATCGCCACATCGCCGCTCTGCCAGCGCCAGCGCACGGTGTTTTCCAAACGCGTCACATGGCTCTGCAACAGGTTGAACAAATGCGCCGAGTCCGCCAGCGAATAGCCCTTGATACGTTTGACGAAGTGCCCCAGCAACAGACTCTTCTCACCGCTGATGGGATGTACCCGCACCACCGGATGCTCGGTCTCGTATACCGTCGAAGTGAAGATCTGGCGGTAACGCTCCAGCTTCTCCGCCGAGACATTCGGCCGCGAACCGGCGTAGTCGTATTCGTTGCTGTGCACCGCCCAGAGCTTGTCCGCCAGCTCGCGCAACTCCGGCGCCAGCTCCTCGTAGGCCGCTGCCGTATTCGCCCACACCGTGTCGCCGCCGGAGGCCGGCGCCAGCACCGAACGCAGGATCGAGGCTTTCGGATAGGCGTCGACGAAGGTCACGTCGGTGTGCCAGGAATTGGCCCGCTGGCCTTGTGCACCGTCCAGCTCCAGCAGATAACGCGTACCGTCACGCACCGGCACCGTCGGGTGCGCCACCGGCTCGCCGAGCAGATGAGAAAAAGCCTCTTGGCTCTGGTCATCGAGATGGGTCTGGCCCCGGAAGAAAACCACCTTGTACTGCACCAGCGCCTGCTGGATCGCCTCGATCACGCCGGCCTCCAGCTCGCCGGAAAGCTCGACGCCACGGATCTCGGCGCCAATACGACCGGCCACCGGATGAATATCCAGCGCGTGCACAACGGGTTTTACAGCGAGTGCGGCATTGCTCATGGGTGAACCCTCGTCGGACTGCTTACGGTTTGAGCCGTCGCGAAACAACGCTCTATCTATATTCAATTTAGATCTAATAGATATACACATGCTTCGTTGACGGAATAAGAGCTTGCATTTAAAACCTCAAGCCTCGCTCGTCGCAAATGCCTTCGAGCTATTTTTCGGATGCCAGGAAAGCATATGGATCTTCGCCAACTGCGCTACTTCATCGCCCTCAATGAACACCGCAGTTTTGTCCGCGCGGCGGACGCCATGGGTATCACCCAACCGGCCTTCAGCCGCAGTATCCAGGGGCTGGAACAGGAGTTCGGCTGCGTGCTGGTGGACCGTGGCAACAAGGATTTGCGCCCGACGCCTGAAGGCCAGGTGGTGCTGCAACATGCCTTGACCCTGGTCCAGGGCGCGGCGCTGCTGAGCGCCGAAGTGACCCAGATGACCAAGCTCGATGCCGGTGAGCTGCGCTTCGGCTGCGGCCCGGCGCCAGCAGTGAAACTGGTACCGGAGGCGGTGGCGCGGTTTATCAATGCCCACCCGAAAGTGAGGACCAGATTCCATGTGGATAACTGGGAAAAACTCAGCCGCAGCCTGAGTCGCGAGGAGATCGAATTCTTTATCGCCGACATCCGCCATTTCGAGGCCGATCCGAACTTCCAGACCCAGGCGCTGACGCCCAAGCGCGGGGTGTTTTTCTGCCGGCCAGGGCATCCGTTGCTGGCCAAGGAAAGCCTGTCGACCAACGATATGTTCGACTATCCGCTGGCGACCACGCTGATTCCGCCAGGCATTCGCAAGCTGCTGGCGAACCTCAGCGGGCGCACGGATTTTTCGCCGAATATCGAGACCGAGCATTTTCCGGCGCTGGTGAAGATCGTCCGGCAGTCCAATGCAATTGGCGTCGGCACCCAGGAGGCGTTTATCGAGGACGTGGAACAGGGCTCGCTGGTGCTGCTGCACTGGCGCAACCTGCCGCAGAACATCGAGAGCATGAACGCCCGCTGCGGGATCGTCAGCCGCACCGGGTTCCGGCTGTCACCGGCGGCGCGGGCGATGATCGAGACGTTGGTGGCAGTGGATACCCAGGAGGACAGGGTTGCGGTCTAGATCCCCGCCGCCGCCAGATTCGGCGCCACCCAGTCCGTCACCTTGAACGGCTTGCGAATCAGCTTCTGCTGGGATGCCAGGTCCACCGAGCCCTGCAATTTACCAAGGAACACCGGGTCCAGTTGCGAAGGGAAAATCTCGCTGAGTTTCTCGTCTTTCAGGTCCTGCTGCAAAATCACCTGTGGATAACTTGCCAGCCCCGACACCAACTGCACATAGGCGTCCTTGTTGCCATCCTGGGTCAGCCACTCCACCGCTTGCTGCTGGGCCTTGAGCAGCTTGTCGACCACGTCCGGATGCGCATCGACAAAGGCGCCGGAGCCCACCAGCACGCTCTGGATACTCCCGGCACCGCCCAGATCCCTGGTGCTCACCGGCAACTCAGCCAGCCCCTTGGCCTGCAACGCCGTCAGGTTCGAGCTGCCCCAGGAGGCGTCGATCTGCTTGGCCGCCAACGCCGCGACCGCCGCGCTGAAATCCAGGTTGATCACCTTGAAGTCCTTCTCGCTCAAGCCCTGGCTGGCCAGTGCGGCATCGAAGGACAGCTGGCTGGCGGTGCCACGGAACACCGCCACGCGTTTGCCCTTGAGGTCCTGCAGGGTCTTGATCCCCGAACCGGGCACCACGCCGAGGTATTGCTTGACCCCGCGTGCCGTCGCGCTCAACAGCCGGGTATCCAGCCCGTTCGATTTGCCGATGATCGCCGCCAGGTCCCCCAGGTAGGCGAAATCCACCTGGCCGTTGGCGAAGGCTTCATTGATCACCGGCCCTGCGCCCTTGAAGAAATTCCACTGCACCTTGATGCCTTGGTCGGCAAAGGCCTTTTCGAAGATCTGCCGGCTGCGCAGCACATCCACCACACCACCGCCGCTGTGCTCGGTGCCGGCACTCAGGTCGGGCACGGCGATGCGGATTTCCTTGACCTCGGCCGCCGTGGCCAACAGCGGCAGGGCGCCCAGGACGCCCGCTAGAGCGGTGGTGGCGAACAGGCGAGCAAGGCTGCCTTTGAACAGGGTTTTCATGGGTGGTGCTCCTTGGCAACGGGCTTCGAGTCGCTGAAGGTAGGCATAGCCATCCATAACAATAAAATACTAATAATTCACATTTTAGTAACCTTAAGGAATATAAGCGCTGGAACAAGGGTCCTGGAGCGGCATGCATAAAACGCATCGAAAATATTCTTCAAATGCATTGGATGCGTGCCCTGCACAAGCCTTAAATGGCTTCTCTTATCTCCCAATAGAATCGATAAGATTTTTTATAGACCTAACAAGCATATTCAATCCAGTGCCGTGCATTGCCCGGAAAACCGACAACGGAGGTCTGCCATGGCCCGTGTTTCGCTCCTCAGCCTGCCGCTGGCGCTGCCGCCGTCCGGGCAGCGCCGTGGTTGGCCCAGACTGAGTCCGCGCCTGTTGCCCTGGCTGTTGCCGCTGGCGCTGGCCACCCTGTGGTGGGTTGCCAGCCGGCAACACTGGATGAGCGAGCAGATCCTGCCGCCGCCTTCGCTGGTCGGGCAAAGCGCCGTGGAACTGGCCGGCGGCGAACTGTGGGGGCATCTGTGGATAAGTCTGCAGCGGCTGTTCCGTGGTTTGCTGGCGGGCGTCGGCATCGGCGCCCTGCTCGGTGCCACGCTGGGTTTCAGTCGACGTGCGGAACGCTGGGTATTTCCCACCTTCAGCGCCCTCGCACAAATCCCGACCCTGGCCTGGATTCCGCTGTTCATGGTGTTTTTCGGCATCGGCGAAGTGCTCAAGCTGGTGGTGCTGATCAAGGCCATCGTGGTCCCGGTGACCCTGCACACCCTGGTCGGCGTGCGTGATGCCCAACCCAGGCTGCGCGAAGCCGCGGCGGTCTTGCGGCTGCCACCGTATCTGTTGATCCGGCGGCTGATCCTGCCCGCTGCCCTGCCGGCGTTCATGGCCGGCCTGCGCCTGGCGCTGGCCGCCGGTTGGACCTCGCTGCTGGCCGTGGAACTGTTGGCCTCCAGCGAAGGCATCGGCTACCTGATGGTCTATGCCCGGCAACTGTTCATGCTCGATATCGTCTTCGTCTGCGTCCTGGTCATCGGTGTGCTCGGCGTGTTGATGGACCGTGGCATCGGCCTGCTCGACCGACGCCTGGTGCACTGGCCGCACCCGGCGACGGCGCAGATCCCCCCCGGCCCGCGCTATCACGGCTGGCAACGCCTGCAACCCTGGCTGCTGCCGCTGATCCTGCTGGTGCTCTGGCAAGTGGCGAGCGACCAGCAGTGGGTCGACGGGAATATCCTGGCCAGCCCACTGGCGGTGCTGCACAGCACCTGGCGCGGGACACTCGACGGCAGCCTGCCCACCAGCCTGGGCCTGAGCTTGCAACGGACCCTCGCCGGGCTGCTCCTCGGCGGCTCGCTGGGCTTTGGCCTCGGGCTGTTGCTGGGGCTGTCGAAAACCGGCGAACGGCTGCTCGGCCCGAGCCTGTCGGCCCTGCGCCAGATCGCTATTTTCGCCTGGGTACCACTGATCACCGCCTGGTTCGGCCTCGGCGAGCTGGCCAAGGCCGTGTTCGTCGCCCTCGCCGCCTTCTTCCCGCTGTTTATCGCCACCCAACGCAGTGTCGCCAACCTCTCGCCGCAGTTGACCGAGGCCGCGCAAGTGCTGCGCCTGAGTCTCTGGCAACGGCTGCGCAAGCTGGTGCTACCCGGTGCCGCGCCGGGGATTTTCGCCGGGCTGCGCCTGAGCCTGATCTATGCCTGGCTCGGGACCCTCGGCGCCGAATATTTCATGCCGTCCAACGGCGGCATCGGCGCGCTGATGATCGGCGCCCAGCAGTTGCTGCGCATGGACGTGATCATGAGCGGCATGCTTGTGGTGGGCCTTACCGGCGCGCTGATCAACCTGCTCGGCCAACACCTCGAAACCCGCGCCACCCGCTGGAGACACGCATGAACGCTCCGATTGTCAGCTTCAACCAGGTCGGCAAATCCTTCGATGTCGACGGCATCGAGCTGGAAGCCATTCATGAGTTCAGCCTGGATATCGCCGAGGGTGAGTTCGTCGCCATTGTCGGTTCCAGCGGTTGCGGCAAATCCACCTTGCTGCGCCTGCTGGTCGGCCTGGACACAGCCTTTCGTGGTGAGATCCGGGTCGATGGCAAGGCGGTCGAAGGCATCGGCAGCGAGCGCGGCATCGTGTTCCAGGAACACCGGCTGTTTCCCTGGCTGACGGTCGAGGAAAATATCGGCCTGGGCCTGGTCAACGAACCGCTGAGCAAGGCTGAGCGTCAGCAGCGCATCAATGATTTCATCCAGTTGGTGGGCCTGGGGGATTTCACTCGCGCCTACCCGCACCAACTGTCCGGTGGCATGGCCCAGCGCGTGGCGATTGCCCGTGGGCTGGTGGCGAGTCCACGCATCCTGTTGCTGGACGAGCCGTTCGGCGCCCTCGATGCATTGACCCGCCAACAGATGCAGGACGAACTCCTGGCCATTCGCGCCCGGGCCAGGATCACCACGCTGCTGGTCACCCATGATGTCGAAGAAGCGATTTTCCTCGCCGACCGGGTGGTGGTGATGGAGCCGCGTCCCGGGCGGATCAAGCAGGTGGTCGAGATCGCCCTGCCCCATCCGCGCCAACGCAGCAGCTTCGATTTTCACCAGTTGCGCGAGGAACTGCTCCACGAGCTGACCAGCGACGGCCATTACCAGACGCCGGTTCCCGAGCAGATTCGCGACCTGCCCCTGACGTTTATTGCCTGCTGAGAGGAGCCCCTCAGCCTTGCGCCGAGCTCACTTCCTGCGGGCTTTGGCGCTCTGGCCGGACAAACCGGTTGGCCCGTCCGAAGGTCCCGAAATCATTGAAACGCACACCCATCTCGGCCATCACCCTGTGTGCCACCGGCGCGGTCATCTGGCGGATATAGAACGGTTCCTTGACCACGAAATGATGAATCCCGTGGGTGCTGCCGAAGTTGAAGCAGAACGCCTGCAATGGCCACAGCCACCAGGGATTGAGCACCTGGGTCTGCTGGATCACGTTGCCCGCCTCGAGATCCCCGTAGTAGTGCATGTTCGAACTGACGAAATGCAGGCAGAAGGTCCGCAGCACATTCGGCCCGATGATCACCACCACCGCGATATCGATCACCTGCATCACCGCCAGGGTATGAGCCGACCAGTCGATGGAGCTGCCCAGCAGCCCGGCGATCCCGTTGGCCGCGTGGAACCCGAGAAACACATACCAGGCGCCCCAGTGCAGCAGCGCCAGTGGCGCATAGACCCTGAGCGTACGCTTGAGAATGCTGAACTTGTGGGTCCAGGTCTTGGCCCGCAGCATGCGGATCAGCGAAGACATCACGTTGTCGCCGACCATCAGCAAGCGGGCAATCCCCCAGGGCTCGCCATTGGTAATGGCGCGCTCTTCCATGTCTGCCTCGGTGCCGGAAACCTTGTGATGATTGAGGTGCAGATGGCGGCGGATCCACGGGTTGATGGTGCTCGGCCGTGCCAGCCAGACCAGCGCCAGCATCAGGTTGTGCGGCACCCGCTGCTTGCGGAAATACATGCTGTGGATCAGGTCGTGTTCCAGCTCGTGGGTCAGCGAGGCAAAAAAAGCATTCAGTAACAAACACCCCCACCAAGCCAGGTATCCACCCACATAAAGCGCCGCCGAACCGATCATTCCGGCCAGGGCGAGCGCCAGGATGCCCGCGCCCAGGGCGTCCTGATGATTCAACAGCGGGTAGCGCCGACGCAATTCGACGCCCCGGGACATGACCTTTTCGCGAATATAGGCGGATCGTTGTTGAGCATTCATGCGTTCGGGACTTGCGCAAACACCGTCCATGATTCCATCCTCTAGTTATTGATGTTCGTATCCTGCGCCGTTGCAGCATCAGAGGTCGTAGCCGCGAACGCCAACCCGTTGACCGGATACGCCAACATGCCTGAACCGACCTCGCTCTCCAGCTGGACCCGCGCCCTGCGCAAACAGCTCGACGCCCTGGGCCTCGACAGCGCCGCCCTGTGCCACGAAGCCGGGCTCGACCCGCAACTGATGGACGACCCCAACGCCCGCTACCCGCTGTCGGCCACTACCCGCCTGTGGGAGTTGGCCGTGGCCAGCAGCGGCGACCCGGCCATCGGTTTGCGGGTCTCGCGTTTTGTCAGCCCGACCACCTTCCACGCCCTCGGCTACGCGCTGGTGGCCAGCGGCAGCCTGCGCGAGGTGTTCGAACGGATCGTGCGGTATCACCAGGTGGTCAGCGATGCCCTGGGACTGGAGTTCAGCCGCGAGGGCGAACGCTATCGTTTTCGCCTGCAAGTGCCGACGGACGGCCCGGCACCGGCTCCCGAAGCCATCGATGCCTTCGTTTCGATCTATGTGCGCACCTGCCGCAACCGCCTGGGCCGCGATTACGCGCCGCTGGCGGTGCATCTGCGGCGTCCGGAACCGGCCGATCCGACGCCCTGGCACACGGTGTTCCGCGCGCCGGTGTTCTTCAGCGCCAAGGAGGATCTGCTGGAGTTCGCCTGTAGCGATTTCGACAGTCACCTGGACGATGCCAACCCGGAGCTGGCCGAACACAACGAGACGGTGCTCAACCGGACCTTGGCGCAACTGAAGCCACTGACCTGGGAGCGGCGCGTGCGTGAGGCCATCGAGGCCCAGTTGCCGGAAGGCGAGCCGTCGGCGGAGCGCATCGCCCAGACGTTGCACCTGAGCCTGCGCAGCCTGCAACGGCACCTGGCCGATGAAGGCGCGCGCTATGACACGCTGCTCAACGAATGCCGGGAGAACCTCGCGCTGCTGCACCTGCGTGATCCGCAGTGTTCGCTGAGCGAAGTCAGCTATCTGCTGGGGTTTGCCGATACCAGCAGCTTCAGCCGGGCGTTCAAGCGCTGGACCGGGATCACCCCGGGGCAGTTTCGCGACGGTTTGCGCTGAGGGCGGCGGCGCTTATCCGTATGCCATCGCCAGCAAGCCGGCTCCTACAGGGGTTCCCCATGCAGCCAGGGACAAAGGGTCACTCGCTTGCAACGGCGCGCAGGCGCTCCAGGTCGAGGATCTCGATTCCGCCATAGCTGGTGCGCAGGATGCCCTGTTGCTGGAAATCCTGGAGGATCTGGTTGGTGGTCTGGCGCGACAGCGACAACATCGCCGCCAACTGCTCCTGGGACACCTCGAGCAATTGCCGCGAACGGTTCAATTCGCCGTAGCCTTCGGCAATCAATAACAGCCGGTGCGCCAGGCGCGCCGGCGCCGGCATCAGGCTCAACTGTTCCAGGCCGATAAAGGTCAGGCGCAGCTTCTGGCTCATCAGCAAAGCGAACTGCCGCCAGTATTCCGGGTGTTCATCAAGCAGTTTGAGCAACACGTCCTGGGGCACCTGCAACAGGATGGTGTGCCCCACGGCATAGGCGTCGTGGGTCCGCGGCAGGCCGTCGAACAGGGAAATCTCACCGAACCAGTAAGGCAGCTCCATCACCCCGAGCAAGGCTTCCTTGCCCTTCTCGCTGACGGCACCGACCCTGACCGAACCCTCCAGCACCGCGTACAGCCCGCACGGCGGATCGCCGCGCTGGAACAGGCGCTGGCCGGGTGTCAGGCGCCGGCCCTTGGCGGCGGCGAGCAGGCTATCCTGCAAGTGAGCGGGCAGGTGGTTGAACCAGTGTCCGGTCAGCAGGCGCGAGCGCCAGGCAGATACATCCATGAGAACTCCGAGACAATTGTCGTGTAGCTGACAGAGTGAAAGTTTCACGCAGGGCATGATCCCATCACCCTACAGGAGGAATAACAATGAAAAACCTCGTCGAGCATCTCAGTCAATACGCGGACTATCACCGTGATCCGCGCAATATCGCCAGCCACTTCATCGGCATTCCGTTGATCGTGGTCGCCGTGGCCGTGTTGCTGTCACGGCCGCAATGGCCGGTGGCCGGGCTCGGGATCAGTCCCGCGGTGCTTTTGGCGGGGGTCTCGGCGGTGTTTTATCTGCGCCTGGAACTGGCCCTCGGACTGCTGATGACGGTGCTGCTCGGACTATCCGTTTGGGTGGGCCAAATCCTCGCGGCGCAGAGCACGCTGGTGTGGTTGGCGAGCGGAATCGGCCTGTTCGTGATCGGCTGGGCGATCCAGTTCGTCGGGCATTACTACGAGGGGCGCAAGCCGGCGTTTGTCGATGATCTCAGCGGGCTGATCGTCGGGCCGTTATTCGTGGTGGCGGAGTTGCTGTTTTTGCTGGGGCTGCGCCAGGAGCTCAAGCATGAGATCGAGGCGCGGGTGGGGGTGGTGCAGTTGCGGGAGAAGCGGGCAGCCGTTTGAAATAGCCGGCGCCTGTAAAGGCCTCTTCGCGGGCAAGCCCTGCTCCTACAGTGTCGTGTCGTAAACAAAATGAGCGAACGACAGAAGACTGTAGGAGCAGGGCTTGCCCGCGAAAGGGCCCTCAAGACCGCCAAAAGCTTCGCTGGCAAGCCAGGCTCCTACAGGTTCCGTCGTGCCCTTAGAGGCTCGCCTGCTTCTGCCAGACCTTCGGCTTGAAGAACAAGGTCTCACCGCGCGTCAGGCCGATCAGGCTGTCGTGGTCTTTCACCACTTCGGCTTCGATCAGTTCGCTCTGGCCTTCAACCTTCAAGGTCACCCGGGTCGTCGCGCCCAGCGGACGGATATCGCGCACCTCGGCCGCATGGTGGTCTTCCAGCTCATGCCGCGACAGTGACACTTCATGGGGCCGGAACAGCACATGGTTGTCGTCCCCCAGGTGCAGGCGGTTGGAGTCCCCGAGGAAGTGATAAACGAAATCGCTGGCCGGGCTTTCATACACCTCGCCCGGTGAGCCGATCTGCTCGATCACGCCCTTGTTCATCACCACGATACGGTCGGCGACTTCCATCGCTTCTTCCTGGTCGTGGGTCACGAACACCGAGGTCAGGTTGATGTCTTCGTGCAGCCGCGCCAACCAGCGCCGCAACTCCTTGCGGACCTTGGCATCCAGCGCGCCGAAAGGCTCATCCAGCAATAACACCTTGGGCTCCACCGCCAGGGCCCGGGCCAGGGCGATACGCTGGCGCTGACCACCGGACAACTGCTCCGGATAACGATCGGACAACCAGTCCAACTGCACCATGTTCAACAATTCATGAACCTTGGTCGCGATCTGGCTTTCATTCGGGCGCTGGTTCTTGGGCTTCATGCGCAGGCCGAAAGCGACGTTGTCGAACACGGTCATATGGCGGAACAGCGCGTAGTGCTGGAACACGAAACCGACGTTGCGATCACGCACGTCATGGCCGGAGACGTCTTCGCCATGGAACACGATGCTGCCGTCATCCGGGGTTTCCAGCCCGGCGATGATCCGCAGCAAGGTGGTCTTGCCGCAACCGGACGGGCCGAGCAGCGCCACCAGCTCACCGCTGTGGATATCCAGGTTGATGCGGTCCAGGGCCTTGAAGGCGTTGAAGTTCTTGCTGACATTACGGACTTCGATCGACATGACTTATTCCTCCGCCGCAGCGGCGCGCAGGCGGTTGATTCGGTTTTCGCTCCACTGCTTGAGCAGCAGGATGAAGAGCGCCAGGATCAGCAACAGGCTCGCCACGGCGAACGCGGCCACGTGGTTGTATTCGTTGTAGAGGATCTCGACATGCAGCGGCAAGGTGTTGGTCACCCCGCGAATATGCCCGGAGACCACCGACACCGCACCGAACTCGCCCATGGCCCGGGCGGTACAGAGCACCACGCCGTAGATCAGGCCCCACTTGATGTTCGGCACGGTGACATGCCAGAACATCTGCCAGCCGTTGGCGCCCAGCAGGCGCGCGGCCTCTTCTTCCTGGGTGCCCTGCTCCTGCATCAGCGGGATCAGTTCACGGGCGACGAAAGGCACGGTGACGAAGATGGTCGCCAGGACGATGCCCGGCAGGGCAAAGACGATCTGGATATCGTGGTCTGCCAGCCAGGGGCCGAAGAAGCCCTGGGCACCGAACATCAGCACGTAGACCAGGCCGGCAATCACCGGCGAGACCGAGAACGGCAGGTCGATCAGCGTCACCAGGATGCTTTTGCCGCGAAACGAGTACTTGCTCACGCACCAGGCAGCGCTGACCCCGAACACCACGTTGAGCGGCACCGAAATCACCACGGCGATCACCGTGAGCTTCAACGCCGACAGCGCATCGGGCTCAAGGATCGCGGTGAAGAACGCGCCGAGGCCATTCTTCAAGCCCTGGGACACCACGATAAACAGCGGCAGCAGCAGAAACAGGAAAAACACCAGCCAGCCAAGGCTGATCAGGATACGTCGCGAAACAGCACTGCCACGACGGGCAGCGTTGGCCGAGGACGCGGCGGAAATAGACGATTGGGACATGTTCCGCGCCTCCTTATGGGTGTTCGATGCGGCGCTGCAGCAAGTTGATCAGCAGCAGCAGGACAAAGGAAACCACCAGCATCATCACGCCGATAGCGGTGGCGCCGGTGTAGTCGTACTGGTCGAGCTTGACCATGATCAGCAGCGGCAGGATCTCGGTTTTCATCGGCATGTTGCCGGCGATGAAAATCACCGAACCGTACTCACCGACACCACGGGCAAAGGCCAGGGCAAAACCGGTCAGCCAGGCGGGCAGCAGCGCCGGCACCAGGATATAGCGGAACACCTGCAAGGGCTTGGCCCCCAGGCAGGCGGCGGCTTCTTCGATTTCCCGGGGGATATCGGCCAGCACCGGCTGTACGGTACGCACCACGAACGGCAGCGTGACGAAGGTCAGTGCCAGGGTGATACCCAAGGGGGTGTAGGCGATCTTGAAACCGAGGTCGGCGGCGAACTGTCCCACCAGGCCTGCCGGCGCGTACAGCGCCGTCAGCGCAATACCGGCCACGGCCGTGGGCAAGGCGAACGGCAGGTCGATCATCGCATCGATGATCTTGCGGCCGGGGAAGGTATAGCGCACCAGCACCCAGGCCAGCAGCGTACCGATGATGCCGTTGATGATCGCGGCGTACAGCGCGGTACCGAAGCTCAGCTTCAGCGCTGCAACAACCCGCGGTGCCGAGATGATCGCCCAGAACTGATCCCAGGTGAGTTGGGCGGCATGCACGAACATCGCCGCCAGGGGGATGAGCACAATCAGGCTGAGGTACACCAAGGTGTAGCCCAGCGTCAGCCCGAAGCCGGGTATGACGGGGGAGATACGACGTGACATAAAAGTCCTTGGTTAACGGAACTGACACGCAAAGCCCGCAGGTGAATGCGGGCTCTTTGCTGGCTGCTTAATTCACGGTTTATTGCGCCGTGTAGATCTGATCGAACACGCCACCGTCATTGAAGAACTTCGGTTGGGCAGTTTTCCAGCCGCCGAAGTCTTTGTCGATGGTCACCAAGTCCAGTTTCGGGAACTGCTTGGCGTATTTGGCGGCGACCTTCTCGTCACGTGGACGGTAGAAGTTCTTCGCCGCGATCTCCTGGCCAGCCGGGCTGTACAGGTGCTTGAGGTAGGCGGTGGCGATCTCGGTATTGCCCTTTTTCTCGGCGTTCTTGTCGACCACGGCCACGGGTGGCTCGGCGAGGATCGACAGCGATGGGACAACGATGTCGAACTTGTCGGCGCCGCCGTCTTCCTTCAAAGCCAGAAAGGCTTCGTTTTCCCAGGCCAGCAACACGTCGCCCTGACCGTTGTTGACGAAGGTGATGGTCGAACCGCGAGCGCCGGTGTCGAGGATCGGCACGTGCTTGAACAGCTCTTTCACGTATTCCTGGGCCTTGGCTTCGCTGCCGCCGGCTTTCAGGCCGTAGGCCCAGGCGGCGAGGAAGTTCCAGCGCGCACCGCCGCTGGTTTTCGGGTTCGGGGTGATCACCGAGACGTCTTTCTTGACCAGGTCGCCCCAGTCCTTGATGCCTTTGGGGTTGCCCTTGCGCACCAGGAAGACGATGGTCGAGGTGTAGGGGGTGCTGGCGTCCGGCAGGCGTTTTTGCCAGTCCTCGGGCAGGGTCTTGCCGAGCTTGGCGATTTCGTCGATGTCGCCGGCCAGGGCCAGGGTCACCACGTCGGCGCGCAGGCCGTCGATCACGGCACGGCCCTGCTTGCCCGAACCGCCGTGGGATTGCTGGATCTTCACGTTGTCGCCGGGGTGGGCCTGCTTCCAGAAGCTGGTGAATTCGGCGTTGTAGTCCTGGTACAGCTCACGGGTCGGGTCGTAGGACACGTTGAGCAGCTCGTAATCCTTGGCAACGGCGGAACCGGCAAACACGGCACTGGCGAGCGCGGCCAGGGCGTAACGGCGAATCGACGACATGGTGAAGCTCCCGAAAATTTTGGTGTATTGGCTTTTTTCTTATGGCGCTTGCGGCCCGCATCCGGGCTCGAACGCTCTGTTTTTGACTGGGGGGGAGATGACGCCCTCCGGTTATCCAGTCGGGCCTCTGCTTGAACAGAGGAAGACGCGGGGTTCAGCTGGGTTTGGTGCCCGGGTTTTGCAGACGGAATTTTTCCTTGCGTTCGATCTGGACCACTTGTGCGTTGTGGACCGTGATCTCGACGGCACCGAAACGCAGATCGCGCAAGGCGCTCTGGATCTCACGCAGAATGGTTGCTTCGTCCTGGCCGTCAACGCTACGCAGAGATGCGCTCATGGTCGTGCTCCTGAAATGAGAGTTGCCCCGGCAGTGGGGCACTGCTTGTGGCGTGAGGGCAATCTTAGACAGGGGAAGTTATTCTTAAAAATACTATTTAAGAATTTTAATATAACCAAAATTTCATCAGGGGAAATGCGGGGGATGGCGTCCGGCTGGACGCCACAAGACTCAAGCGATGACGGGCGCCCGCAACCAATCAAGCTGATCCGCCGGCATCGGCCGTCCGAACCAGTAGCCCTGCCCCAGGTCGCAGGACTGATCGAGCAGGAAACGCGCCTGATCGGCCTGCTCGATGCCCTCGGCCTGGACCTGCATGCCCATGCTCTGCGCCAGGGCGATGACCACCCGGACAATCGCCGCATCGTCTTCGTCCCACGGCAAGCCGGCGACAAAACCCTGGTCGATCTTGAGTTTCTGCACCGGCAGCCGCTTGAGCCGCAGCAAAGAGGAATACCCCGTACCAAAGTCATCGATCGCCAGGCTCACGCCCAACTCGCGCAAGCGATGCAGTTGTTCCAACGCCACCTCGGGGTCGTCCATCACCGCGCTTTCGGTCACTTCCAGCTCCAGCAGCGCCGGGTCCAGCCCGGTGTCATCCAGCACCTTCGCCACCTGCTGGTACAACTCGCGACGGGCAAACAGACGACTGGAGACGTTCACCGCGATAAACGACAGCTCCACACCCTCCTGCAACCACTGGCACATCTGCCGACAGGAGTGCTCCATGACCCAGGCATCGATCTCGGCGATCAGCCCGGTGCGCTCGGCAATCGGAATGAATTCGCCAGGCGACACCAGCCCGCGCTGCGGATGCTCCCAGCGCACCAGGGCCTCGACCCCGATCAGCCGGCTGTTGCTCAGGTCATGCACCGGCTGGTAATAGACCCGCAACTCGTCCTGCTCCAGCGCCCGGCGCAACTCACCGGCCATTTCCACCCGATGCTGGGCGTGGGCGGTCAGCTCCTCGGTATACAAGGCATACCCTTCGCGCCCGGCGCTCTTGGCCTTGAACAAGGCCGAGTCGGCATTGCGCAGCAATTGCTCGGCATTCAGCGAATCGCTGGGGAACAGGCTGATGCCGATACTGGCGCTGATGAACAATTGATGCCCGTCGAGCTGGAACGGCTCCTTCAGGCCCTCGATCACCCGTTGCGCCAGGGCCGCCGCCTGCACCACCTGCGGGCAGTTCTCCGCCAGTACGGCGAACTCGTCACCGCCCAGGCGGGCCAGGCTGATGCCACTGCCGAACAGGTGCTGCAGGCGATCGCCCACCGCCTTGAGCAGTTGGTCGCCAATATTGTGACCGAGGCTGTCGTTGATGATCTTGAAGTGGTCCAGGTCGATCAGCAGCAAGGCGCAACCGCGCTTGTGCACCTGCGCCGACGCCAACGCCTGGGTGGCACGGTCGGTGAACAGCAGGCGGTTGGGCAGGCCGGTCAGGGGGTCGTAGTTGGCCAGTTGCGCCAACTCGTGCTGCGAATCCTTGATCGCGCTGATATCGGAAAACACCGCGACATACTGGCTGAGTTGCCCCAAATCGTCGCGGATCGCCCGGATCGTCTGCCATTGCGGATAGATTTCGCCGCTCTTGCGCCGGTTCCAGATCTCACCGCTCCACTCGCCGGTGGCGTCCAGCGTCTGATAGACCTTCTGGTAGAACTCCGCCGAATGCCGGCCAGACTTGAACAGATTCGGCCGCTCCCCTAGTACTTCGGACTCCTGATAACCGGTAATGGCGACAAAGGCGCGGTTGACGTGGACGATCAAGCCATCCTTGTCGGTGACCAGTACCCCCTCGCGGGTGCAATCGAACACCGCAGCCGCCTGTCGCAAGCGCTCGCGGTCCTCGGACCTGGGCTTCAAGTCCAGACCCGCCCGGCCGAAACGCTGGTAACGGGCATGGATCAGGAAAATCAGCACGGCGCTGACACTCACCCACAGATAACCGCGAACGATCTGCCACTGCACCAACTGCTCGGGGTCATCGAAAAAGCTGCTCAACAGGTGCTGGCTGAGCTGGATCCAGAGGACCGACAGCAGCAGGTACAGCAGGCCTGACCTCAGGGCATTACGAGTTGAAATCGACATAAACGGTGCTAAATCCCTCTAGAAACGCCAAATTGCCCTACAAACTGGCCGGAATTATAGAGTAAGAAACATCCCGCCACTCTTATCTGAAACAGCGACTGGTTTTCTCTGTGGGCTCGGTGATAATGCACGGGCTGTTCTTTACTTTTTCGAGGGCCATACAGCCTATGTGGTACAACGGTTTTCTTGACCTGTCAGCCTGGCAAACAGTGGCGGTCACCCTGTTGATGACCCACGTGACCATTGTCGGCGTCACGGTCTATCTTCACCGCTATTCGGCCCACCGCTCCCTGGAGCTCAACGCTGGCCTGAAACACTTCTTCCGCTTCTGGCTGTGGCTGACCACGGCACAGAATACTCGCGAGTGGACTGCTATCCACCGTAAACATCACGCAAAATGTGAAACCGTCGACGATCCCCACAGTCCGGTGATCCTCGGCCTGTCCACCGTCCTGCGTACCGGTGCCGAACTGTACCGGGCCGAGGCCAGCAATCCCGAAACCCTGCGCATCTATGGCAAGAACTGCCCGGACGACTGGCTCGAGAACAACCTCTACTCGCGCTACAAAATGCTCGGCATCGCCCTCATGGCGGTGATCGACCTGCTGCTGTTCGGCGCCATCGGCATCACCGTCTGGGCCATCCAGATGATGTGGATTCCGTTCTGGGCCGCCGGCGTGATCAACGGCCTGGGCCATGCGGTCGGCTACCGCAACTTCGAATGCCGTGACGCCGCCACCAACCTGGTGCCCTGGGGCATCCTGATCGGCGGCGAAGAGCTGCACAACAACCACCATACCTACCCCAACTCGGCCAAGCTGTCGGTCAAGAAGTGGGAATTCGACCTGGGCTGGGCCTGGATCAAAGTCTTCAGCTTCCTGGGCCTGGCCAAGGTGCAACGCATCGCGCCCATCGCCCACCGGGTCGAAGGCAAGGGTCACCTGGACATGGACACCGCCATGGCGATCCTCAACAACCGCTTCCAGATCATGGCCCAGTACCGCAAGCTGGTGATCGCGCCGCTGGTGCAACAGGAGCTGGCCAAGGTCGATCATTCGGTCCGCCATCAGTTCCACCGCGCCAAGCGCCTGCTGTCTCGGGAAACCAGCCTGCTCAGCGAAAAACACCAGATGCGCATCGAGACCATGCTCGCCCATAGCCAGGCACTCAAGGTAATTTACGAGAAACGCCTGGCCCTGCAACAGATCTGGGTCAAGACCAGCTCAAATGGCCACGACATGCTCGCCGCGATCAAGGATTGGGTCCACGAAGCCGAAGCCAGCGGCATCCAGTCGTTGCGCGACTTCGCCGACCAGCTGAAAACCTACTCGTTGCGTCCCTCGGTCGCCTGACACCGTTGATCGGCGCGCCCTGCCCCAGGTCGCGCCGAACGGAACTTAGCGGCCCCGGCCCTATCTCAAAAACACGTCGCCATCCCGGCGGGCTGTAGCGTGGCCGTGCCGCCATAACGTACGGCACGCCCTGTGAGATGAGTGCCGATGGTCAATAAGAATTCGAAACCGCCTTCCCTCCCACAGTGGCCAAAAGCCGCTGAAACCTTGTTGGCCTTGATGCACGCACAGGCCGAAGTCGCACGCCTGGGCGAACGCGAACAACTCTTCAGTTCCCTGCTGGTCAGCGTCAATGCGGTGCTCTGGGCCCTGGACTGGAACAGCCAGCAGATGCTCTACGTCAGCCCCGCCTACGAGCGGATCTTTGGCCGCTCGGCCGGTTTGCTGCTGGCCGACTACAACGAGTGGCGCAACAGCATCTACCCCGACGATCTCGACTATGCCGAACGCAGCCTGGCCCAGGTGCTGGAAAAGGGGTCGGTGGAAGACCGCGAGTACCGCATCATCAGTGCCGACGGGCAGCTGCGCTGGCTCAGCGACAAATGCTTCATCAGTCGCCACGCCGAGCCGGGGCAGCGGGTGATCGTGGTCGGCATCGCCGAGGACATCACCGAGAAAAAAGCCCTGGAGGACGAGTTGCAGCGCCTGGCCACCACCGATGTGCTGACCGGCAGCAGCAACCGCCGGCACTTCTTCGACAGTGCCCATCGCGCCTTCGAGGAAGCCCGCCTGCAGGATTCGCCCCTGGCGTTCCTGCTGCTGGATATCGATGACTTCAAACTGATCAACGACACCTACGGTCACCCCGAAGGCGATGTGGTCTTGCAGCGGATCGCCGAAACCGGGCGCGGGGCGTTGCGGATGGGCGATCTGTTCGGGCGCATTGGGGGTGAGGAATTCGCCGCGCTGCTACCCGGTTGCGCCCCGGAGATGGCCCTGCAGATCGCCGAGCGCCTGCAACGGGAGATCCAGCGCCTGAGCTTCAACCATGACGGCAAGGGTTTCGGCGTTACCGTCAGCCAGGGCCTGACCAGCCTGACACCGCAGGACGAAACCCTCGACCCGCTGTTCGCCCGGGCGGACAGCGCCATGTACCAGGCCAAGCGCCAGGGCAAGAACCAGATCGTGTTGGCCTAGAAACGATCAGTTCTTGCGCAAACGCATCAGCTCCGGCAAGCCGACCTTGAGCAAACGCGCCGTGCGGCTCTTGGCGATTTCTTCGACGCCCTCATGGGGCGTCAGCCGTGCCATCTGCGCCGCCAGGCTCATCACCAGGGCCTCGCGCGAGTAAACCCCGCCACCGAGCTGGTAGACCGCCGCAATCAGCTCCCGCAGCTCCAGCGGCAGGCGCCAGCGCGTGCGCAGCGCCGAACCGAAGGCGGCCCCAAAGGCATAGAGCGATTCACCGATCAGTGCATCATCCAGCTCACCACCAGCGCTCAACCATTCCTGCAGACAACGCAGCAAGGCCAGGTCACCCAGGCGATGCAACAGGCCCGCGCAGTAACAACGCTCGTGGTCCAGATCGAGCAAGCGCGCCAGGGAGTGGCCGTATTCGGCCGTGTGCAGCGACAGATTCCAGTAGCGTTCGGCGTAGTCGCCCAGGGCCGCATCACTGAGCCGGGCGCTGCGCTTGAGGGTCAGGCCGAGGATCAGGTTCATGCTCTGCGCCGCACCGAGTCGTTGCAACGCCTGGGCCAGGGTCTGCACCGCGCTGCCGTGATGCTGGGCCGCACTGTTGGCGGCGGCGATCAGCACCGCAGTGATTTGCGGGTCGGTACGGATCTCCTGCTCCAACACCTTCAGGTCGAGGCCGCCGGGATTGAGGCTGCGATTGACCGCCACCTGCACGTCGGCCATCAACGGCGCACCGTCCGACTCCTCGCGGCGGCGTTCGAGAAACTTCGCCACGGTCATGCCCGGCGCCAGGGCCGGGATTTCGCACGAGACCGCTTGCCCCGCATCCAGCAGCAGATCCTGCAGGCGCTGGGTCAGGCTCTCCATATTCAGGGGTTTGGTCAAATAGGCCGTCGGGTGCAGCGGCAGGATTTCCCGCACACTGGCCACGTCGTTGCGCGACCCCACCAGAATGAACGGCAGTGGCGGTGTGCGCTTTTTCTGGCGCTGGCCACGCAGCAGACTCAGGCCATCGACGCCCGGCAGTTCCCAGTCGGCGATCACCAGGTCGAAGGCGTGCTCGTTGAGCAACTCATGCGCGTGGTGGCCATCGGCACAGATTTCCAGTCGGGCATCACAACGCACGTTCAACAGCACCTGCTTCAGCAGGTCCCGTGACCAAGGCTCCGCCTCGGCAATCAACACACGGGGTACAGCGGGTAGATCCACAGCGGTCATCAAGCACTCTCCGAGAGCAATCCTGACACATTAGTCAATCCGCACAGGCAGATACAGCCAAAAGCCACTATTGCGATGTCGTGAAACAAAAAAACCCGCCGGGGGCGGGTCTTTTTGTCTATCGCGTCACAACTCAGGCGAGTTCGGCGAAGCACTCTTCGATGATTGCCAGGCCTTTGTCCAACTGCTCGTCCGGCGAGGTCAGCGGAACCAGTACGCGCAACACGTTGCCGTAGGTGCCGCAGGACAGCAGGATCAGACCCTTGTCACGGGCCTTGGCCACGACCTGGGCCACAGCGGCTGCGTTCGGCTTGTGGCTGTCGCCGCCTTCGAACAGCTCGACCGCGATCATCGCGCCCAGGGCACGCACTTCACCGATCACCGGGTACTTGGCCTGAATCGCTTTCAGACCGGTCACCAGGCGCTCGCCGACCGCTTTGCAGCGATCCAGCAGGTGCTCTTCCTCGAACACTTCCATCACGGCCAGGGCCGCGGCGCAAGCGATCGGGCTACCGGCGTAGGTGCCGCCCAGGCCGCCGGGAGCAATGGCGTCCATGTATTCGGCCTTGCCGCAGACACCGGCCAACGGGAAGCCGCCGGCGATGGATTTGGCGAAGGTGGTCAGGTCGGCGGCAACGCCCATCTGTTCCATGGCGAAGAAGGTACCGGTACGACCGGCGCCGGTCTGCACTTCGTCAGCGATCAGCAGGATGCCGTGCTGGTCGCACAGGGCACGCAGGCGCTTCATGAACTCTTTGGGCGCGACGTAGAAACCGCCTTCGCCCTGAACCGGCTCGATGATGATCGCGGCGATATCACGGGGCTCGGCGTCGTTCTTGAAGATGCGCTCGATGCTGGCGATGGAGTCGTCGATGCTCACGCCGTGCAGTTCGTTCGGGTACAGCGCGCGGAAGATGCCGCCGGGCATCAGGCCCATGCCGGCCGAGTAAGGCACGACTTTACCGGTCAGGCCCAGGGTCATCATGGTGCGGCCGTGGTAGGCACCGGTGAAGGCGATCACGCCGGCGCGGCCAGTGGCGGCGCGGGCGATTTTCACGGCGTTTTCCACCGCTTCGGAACCAGTGGTGACCAGCAGGGTTTTCTTGGCGAAATCACCCGGGACCTTGGCGTTGATTTTTTCGCACAGCTCTACGTAAGGTTCGTAGGCCAGGACCTGGAAGCAGGTGTGGGTCAGCTTGTTCAGCTGCTCGGTCACCGCGGCGATGATTTTCGGGTGCAGGTGACCGGTGTTCAACACGGCGATGCCGCCGGCGAAGTCGATGAACTCGCGACCTTCGACGTCGGTCACGGTGGCGTTCTTCGCGTGGTCGGCGAAGATCGGGTGGATCTGGCCGACGCCGCGGGGTACAGCGGCTTCGCGGCGTTTCATCAGGGATGCGTTGGTCTTGCTCATGGTGTCCTCATTCACCGCTCATCGGGCGGCGTGGTTCAAGGATGACGCGGCGGGGAGGCACTGCACCAGCATACGATGATCGACTGGTACAGCGTTCCGGCCACATTGAAGTGTCGTTTGAAACGCGACAGGGGCAGCGCTCTCGTGCCCCTCTCGCTGAACCACCTGACCGGGTTAGATGCCCAGGCAGAGATATTTGATTTCCAGGTAGTCTTCGATGCCGTACTTGGAACCTTCACGGCCCAGGCCCGAGGCCTTGATGCCGCCGAACGGCGCGACTTCGTTGGAGATCAGCCCGGTGTTGACACCGACCATGCCGTATTCCAGGGCCTCGGCCACACGGAACACACGGCCCAGGTCACGGGCGTAGAAGTACGAAGCCAGGCCGAACTCGGTGTCGTTGGACATCGCGATCACTTCGGCTTCGTCCTTGAAGCGGAACAGCGGCGCCAATGGACCGAAGGTTTCTTCCTTGGCCACGGCGGCGTCCTTGGAGACGTTGACCAGGATGGTCGGCTCGAAGAAATTGCCTTCGATGGACTTGCCGCCAGCCAGCAGGGTCGCGCCTTTGCTCAGGGCGTCGGCGATGTGTTCCTGGACCTTCGCCACGGCCTTCTCGTCGATCAGCGGGCCGGTGGTGGTGCCTTCGTCCAGACCGTTGCCGATCTTGAGCTTGGCGACCGCCACTTTCAGCTTCTCGGCGAACGCGTCGTAGACCGAATCCTGGATGTACAGGCGGTTGGCGCAGACGCAGGTCTGGCCGTTGTTGCGGTATTTGGAAATGATCGCGCCTTCGACGGCCTTATCCAGGTCCGCGTCGTCGAACACGATGAACGGCGCATTGCCGCCCAGTTCCAGGGAAACCTTCTTGATGTCCTTGGCGCATTCGGCCATCAGCTGGCGACCGATCTCGGTCGAGCCGGTGAAGGACAGTTTGCGCACGATCGGGTTGCTGGTCAGCTCGCTGCCGATATCGCCGGCGCTGCCGGAGACCACGCTGAACACGCCTTTCGGGATACCGGCACGCTGGGCCAGTTCGGCCAGGGCGAAGGCCGAGAACGGCGTTTGCGAAGCGGGCTTGAGCACCATGGTGCAACCGGCGGCCAGGGCCGGGCCGGCTTTACGGGTGATCATCGCGGCCGGGAAGTTCCACGGGGTGATGGCGGCGGTGACACCGATCGGCTGCTTGATCACGATCAGGCGCTTGTCCGGCTGGTGGCCCGGAATCACATCACCGTAGATACGCTTGGCTTCTTCGGCGAACCATTCGATGAAGGAAGCGGCGTAGACGATTTCGCCCTTGGCTTCGGCCAATGGCTTGCCTTGTTCGAGGGTCATCAGGCGGGCCAGGTCGTCCTGGTTCTCGATGATCAGCTCGTACCAGCGACGCAGTTTGTTCGCACGCTCTTTGGCGGTCAGGGCACGCCAGGCGGGCAGGGCCTTGTCAGCGGCCTCGATGGCGCGACGGGTTTCGGCAGCGCCCATCTTTGGCACAGTACCCAGGATTTCGCCCGTGGCCGGGTTGTTGACCTTGATCGTCTGACCATTGTCCGCGTCGACCCAAGCCCCGTCGATATAGGCTTGCTGGCGGAACAACTGGGTGTCTTTGAGCTGCATGTAGGCTTTCCTTAACAGCACCGCGCTGATGCGCAGCGAATTATTGATTGTAGAAAGGCGCCTTGGAGGCTGCCGTCAGGAAATTCATTCACCGGGCCGAAGCACATAAATAGCGCACATGAGATTGCTGTGCGGTTCAGCACCCAGACAAGAGCGTTTGAAATCTCAAACGAATCCTAGGATCAATGGGGGTAAAGGACAATAGTCTGTTCGAAAAAAAGAACGAAAATGGCGCTTTTGCTGGGTTTTTCTGATCAACGTGAAGCTCGCGCCTTCGCGACATCCCTGGAAATCGCGAAGGCGCGGTGAGCGGCCATCGGCTCAAGGTTTGAATGTGCTCAGTACCGTCAGCAGGCTGGTGAGATTGTCCGAGACACCGGCCTGGGCAATCTTCTCGGTGGCGCCCGCAGCGGCGGTGGTATCCACGTTGTAGATCTGCATCACGCCCTGATTGGTGGCGGCCTGGGTTTCGGTGTTCTGCTGTTGCTGATCCGCAACGGCGTTTTCGAACAGGATGCCCGTGGAGTGCGCCAGGCTTTGATAAATAGTGCCCATTGCCATGGCGGGCGCTTCGCCCACCACCTTGACGTTGCTCTGGGTCACGGCATCGGTGATTTGATCGTTGACGGTAGCCATACCTTAACTTCCTTTGTCAGTACGAGTACGTGCCGGGCTCAGGGGTGAAACCGCGAGCGGGCGCCGGATCGGCACGCAAAACCAGCGCCGCCTGAGGGTGATCCTCGATCCGGAGGGCGTCAATGATTGCCGGACGGACTGCTCAAGCCGAGGCGGGCCGGGGCCATGAGCGCTGAAAACCGAAGAAGAGAATTTCCCGACAAAACCTGAATGGACGCCCCGAGCCGACATGGGTATGATGTCGCCCGCATAAGCACCAGTAGCTCAGCTGGATAGAGTACTGCCCTCCGAAGGCAGGGGTCGTGGGTTCGAATCCCGCCTGGTGCACCATCTGCAAATAAAATGCCCCGGATCGTTGATCCGGGGCATTTTTGTTTTCAGGTCCGGGTCTGACCGAGGCAGCCACTAATCAGGCCCTCCGAGATCGCGCCGAAGCACAGTCGGAAATCAAACCTTACTGATAGCCTGCCGCAGGCCTACCCCTGCGGGCAGTTCGTCTAAAGACATATCTTCCAGTCAAATGAGCGATTTTTCCCAGATCCCTGAATCTACTGGGTTTTAAGGCTTTCCTCGGCGACTCTGGGCGCCTCAGTCAAATGGCCGTCAAATGACTTCCCGAGCTTGTCCCACCTCGAACTTAACCTGGAGGGTATGGGGGTCGACCACTGCTGGCAGCGGCATGCCGGTAAGCAAAAAAATCCAGGCAATACCCCCCCTGAGCAGTCTCAGCACCGAAGCGCATCAACCGAGAGGGGCCGTGTTAAAGACGATTATAAAGGCTAAAGCCCTCCCGGCAACAACCATGGCCGCAGCCCTCTGAACACCCTAGACCACCCGGGTAAAATACACCGTGACCTGCCCGGTTTCCGCCGACCGCTGCAACCCCGCGATCAGCTTCACCAGGCGCCCCTGCTCCATGGCCTCCTTGACCGGTTTGAGCAGCGCACGCTGACCCAGTGGCCTCAGGTCGAAATGCCGGTTGAACCAGCCATCCGTCAACTGCCGTGGGCCCCCTTGGTAGCGGGTCATGGGTATCGAGCGCTTGTCGGTCCATTTGAGCATGATGTAGTACAAATGTTCCGAGCCAGGGTGGGTACAGAACAGGTTGACCGTATTGAAGGACTGGGATTTCGGGATCTCGGTCACGACAAAACCATGACGACGCAAGATATCGATCACGGCGTTCTCGCTGTTCGAGGCCAACTCGGCAATACGGGCCGCCCCCCTGGCGTCGAAAAGCCGAGGATTAACGGCCTGGGGCGGATCAAAGTCCAACCGGGAAAAGCCCGCTGTATCGGCCGCACCACCGATGCGCAGGTAAGTCTGTCCCAGGGGCCGGGCATCGAGCTCGCGCAGCAGCACATCCATGCGCACGCCCCGCGAGCTCCAGGCTTCCTGCGTGCGTTTGAGCGCGACCATCCGGGTCGCCGTGGCCGACGAATACTCCATATCGGTTCGCTCGATCAGCCGACGGGCCGTCTTCCGCAGGCTCACTGGCGTCATGCCCGCCAGGGGTTGCGCCAGGGACTGCTCCAGAGGCTCGTCGAACAAGAGGGAACGCACTGTCCAGCTCTGGCTGCGCGGATCAAAAGTAGCCGGTACCGGCTGTTCGTCCAGGTGCGTCCACCAAAAATTGAAGTCGGCCTCGGCATGGCCGGACAACGGCACGGAACGTTTCAGAAAGACGATATCGGAGTGAATCCCGGAACCATCGGGAAGCAGTTCGAAATAGCGCTCATCGATCTTCAGCAGCCGAACGTGTTCAGCCCCCCGCCTCGCATACAGCCCCCGGATCGCCGACAGCTCCACGACCTGTTCGCTTTCCAGGACCAATCCCCGGGTCTTCCAATCCACGGGCAACAAGGCCGGCCTCCGGGTCATCCATTCCAGTTGCAGCACGGGCGGACCGGCGGACTCCGGCAACGCAGGCCGCGTCCAGGGTTGCCACATCGCGCGACTGGGACCCGGCTGCGGCTCGGGCGCATCGGCACGCAACAGGTATTCGCCCGGCTCGTGGATATACAGAATCAGCTCATTGTCCTGCGCGGCGGTTTTCTTCAAGCGCAAGGCACTCTCGCCCTTCGGCCGGTAGACCTCGTAACGGGTGCTGCCGTCGGTGATGAACTGCACACCGTTTTTTGCGTAGCTACCGGCATTGGCCGGACCGTGCAGGGCCACCGCATCGTCAGGGGTAATCTTCGCTTCATACCCGGGAAGCAGGGGCTTGGGTTTTGGCGCAACCTTTGTTTTCAGGGCCATCGCGCCGTTATGAGACAAGCTCTGTCGACGATCGAGGGTCCGCAAGGCCACGCGCGACCAGCCCCGCTGACCAGCCCGTAGCGGCCGGGAGACCGCACCGGCGCCCTTGCCCAGCGGGTAGAAGGTCAGCACGGCATCGACCAGCGTCATATGCGCCGCCTTGAAGAGTTCCAAGGCATCGCGCGGATCACCGCTGCGGTGAAACCGGCGCAGGGCCACTGCCGTCTCCCGGGCATTGACCCCAATACTGACGATGGGCACCACCGACAACACCCTGAGCCAGTAGGCCGAACGCTGCTCGTCTTCACGCAACTCGCGCAACTGCGACAATTGCCGGCCCGAGTTCGATACCGTCCGGGCCCGTTGCTGCGCCCGCAGGACAAAGGCATGCGCCAGCAGCCGCGACAGGTCCCAGCGCTGGGTTTTCCTGAGCCGCAACCAGTGTTGGGGGTTTTCCGCGATCTCGCGCCTGACCTCCTTTTCCAGCGCCACATGATCCGGCACGGGTTGCTCCGGCTCGCTCGTCCACCAGCTGTTTACGGCCGCCAACAGCGAAGTGGATCTGATCGCGGAAATCGGATCGCTTCCCACAGACGCCAGGTCAATTGGCAGTCGATCATCGCGCGCAGGCTCCGGGGGCCTTGAGCCCGACGCCTGCGGGTCTTGCTCGGCGGGATAGCCCTCGATGGCTTCCGCCTCCCAGCCAGGCGCCAGTCTTTGCACAATGTCCGCCACCCGCTGCGGTGCCCGGCCGACATTGACCAGCGCCCGCTGCGCCGTCGCCAGGTCACTGTGCTCGGTCAGCACCTGCTCATGGGGAGCGCCGGGCAAATAGATAAGCGTTCGTCCGCAAACCTTGTCGTGGATAGCCACGGCATTGCCCACATGCCGGGCCCGGGCAAACGCCCGGCCGGCGAAAGTGACAAAGTGCAGTTCGAGCTCAAGGTGCTCGCTGCGCAGGTCGGCGGCACACTCCGCACTCAAGGCCCTCTCGAAAACCTCGGCGGCCCAGCCGCTGAGTCCCTGTTGTCGGGCACTGAACAACTCCATTCGGGCCCGTTGCCTGACCAGCCGGTACAACAGCGCCTGATCGAACGCCCGTAGCGGTTCGAGCCCGGGATCATCGACGCCGTAAAAAGCCCGCTGGATCAGGGTGTCGTAGTGGCCGCCAAGATCGAGTGCCGAAATCGTCGCCATCAGATAATCCGGCGTCAGTCGCTGTTGCCAGGTGCGATCCAGTATTCGTCCATGCTGCAACCGACGTTTGGTCCCGGGCGCTTGCGGGTCGAGGTTTTCCAGGGCCAGGCGCAAGAGGCTGTAGGTCGTGCGCCCCTCGCTGACCACCGTCTTCGGGCCCGACTCACCCACCATGCGTTCAGGGTGCCCGACCCACACCCGCTCGACACTGTCGGGAAGATCGAACAACGGCTTGTCGATATCCAGCTCCGGGTCAAAACCATCCTGCTTGAGCCGTTTGATAAGGCTCTCCCGGGCAAAGTCATCCAGGTCCGGTAGCTGGCGCTCCAGCTTGAGTTCCAGGGCATGGATGCTTCTCTGATAGCGGGCCAGCAGTCGCGCGTACTGTTGGCGGACCGCGCGGGCCGCCGTGGACAGCCAGTCGGGAAGACCTTGTGCCTGCACCGCACCGAGCTGCAGCAGCGCAATGTTGTCCAGCGCTCGCTCCCGGGCATCGTGCCCCGGAACGCCGAGGTTCTCCTCCAGCTCATGGGCCAGCAGTTGCAGGGAACTGCGGGCGTCGCCGATTTCCGAGAACGGCCGCAAACCGCCCTCGACCCGCCGGCAGACCCGCAGATGTTCCTGGATCTGCTGCTGGAGTCCCTGTTGCAGGGCGTCCCCTTCAATTGCTTGATAGTGGATGGGAACCCGCGCCCCATCAGCCAGCCCCCGTACCCAGCGACGCGCCTCGCCACGCCGGTCCCGGGCAATCAACGGCCAGAGGCCTTCACACTCCGGGCTGCGCAGGCTGACGTCCAGCTGTTGCGAAAGACTGTCGAGGGTCATGAAGCGTTGCAGCCCGCCCAGCCGTCCCGGCACAAACAGCAGCGCCGCTACGCCCGAACGCGGATCGGCCAGCGCGCCGCGGGTGCTGATGACGCAGCCGCCCGTCAGCGACCACCCAGAGTCCGCCGGCCCCAGGCTGATCGCGGCGACCTCGGTCTCACTGGCCACACGCACGTCCGCCAAAGCCTGTGGCAGCACATCAAGCACCCGCGCCAGTTCCTCCTGATCGATCAGCCCGAGCTGATGCTGCATCTTCGCCTCGTGCAAAAGCCCCTGGCAGCGCCCCCTGAGCAACTTGTCTGAAAGATCGCTCTGCAGCCGATCCGGGGTGCTCCAGAATTCGGCCTGGGCGTATCGCTCCCGGTCCTTGAGCAGGTCCTGGACATCAACCCGCTGTTGTCGCCAAAGATTGTGGCGCGCCAGCAAGTCACGGTAGGCAGGAGTGTCGCGCCCAGGCTCCTGTTCATCGATCAGCTCGAGGAGACCCCGCTCCTGCTGCCGAATCTTGCTCTGGCGCAAGCGCACGGGAAGATCAGCGGCCAGGCTGCCAAAGCTGATTTCCAGTATCCGGCGACGTTCGTCACTGCGAAGCCGCTGCGCGAGCATCGTCCTCAGGGGCGGCAAGCCAGTCAGCGCAGCCCGCGATTCCTGCATGGCTTCCACCGCCTGCAGCGGCGTCAGGCGCCCGGCATCGACCACCCCCTCCGGCAGCATGTACGCCGTGTTGAGCAACAACGCGGCGGCCCACTCGTTGGTCAACTGGGTATCCAGCCAGCTCAGCGCACTGTGGGCCAGGGCATCGCCGGTGAGTGCGGCCCCCCCATGGAAGCGGTACGCCAGGGCCGAACTACCCGGCTGGGTAAACAGCCGATCGCGGTCTTGCAGCGCCAGCAACTGCCAGGGCCGATAATTGCCCGGTGCGTTGAACAGCTCCGGGAGCCGGCGTTGCATTTCGACGTAGCTGTCAAACTCGAAAAATTCCTCGGCCACCCCAGGCACGAAAATCACCTGCCGTCCCCGCTCAACGCCACCGGGACCCTGCAGGTGCAAAGCGCCGCTCAAGGCTACCGTCGCCGAGTTCTTTCCCGGCCAGACCAGTTCCGACACCGTGAGCCGCCCCCAGCGGCCGCCAGCCAGCGCCCGCGCTTCGGGGGTCGGCGCATCCAGCAGGCCCATCAGCATGCTGAACGCGGTAGCGGACAAATCGTCGGTGCCATAGGCCAACAGGGCCTTGTCGTGAAACTGCAGCTTGTGCAACTCGACCAGGCGCTCGCGCCTTGAGAGAGGACTATCGCAAGCCGGCTGATGCCAATAGCCGCGCAGGGCCGTGTCGAGTCGGTAAGGCAGCCCCAGACTCTTCAGGCGAGTCAGCACCTGCTCCGGGTCCAGCGCCAGGAGCTGCTGCGGTTCGTCAGCCAGACTCAGACGCACGGTGTGACCCGGCGCCAGGGACAGGAACGGATTGCGCAACAGCGACATGGCCACCTGCGCCAGGGTCCGCGCCGTTTGCCCGTCGTCGGAACGCAACGGCGGGGTGAACAACAGCTTGTCTGGATCGTGCCCGAAGGCCTCGGTCAAGATCTGCTTGAGCAGCCCACCAATCCGTGGTGCTCGCGCAAAGAGCTTCTTGAGTTGGTGCTGGCTATCGAGCCCACGCACCAGCGCCGCCTGGAGCCGGTTGAGCAACAGGCTGGGACGCTCCGCGCTCGCGATACGCTCGAAGAGTTTTTCAGCGAGGCGCTCCAGGGCGGCGCCACGGGGGTCGGGTAAAACCGCTGCCGACTCAACGGCCGCCCTGGGAGGCTCCGCTACGGAGGTTTTCATAGGATTTCCCTTGTTCCATGGAAAAAGGGAAAAGCGTAGAGCGCCGTACGGCGTAGCCGTGCACTAGATAGTTAAGGCGCGGACCAGCGCTACAGAGACGGGCGGCTGCCGTCATCCTCCGAGGGCAACTGGATCACCTGGGGCGCGGCCAGCGGCGGCTCCTGCGGCTCGACGCGATACAGAGGGGTAATCACTTCAAGTACCCCGCCATGCTCATCGTTGTGCACGATCATCGTCGCCGACTGGCGCATCCGCGCGAAGTTGTCCTCGCTGAGCTTGAAGCTGCGACTCAAGCCCTCATCCCCGACCACCGGCGCGGGCAAACGGCGGCGGGTGTAGCCACGGCTCTTGCGCTGCTGATAACGCGCCCAGGCAATCAATACCGCCGCATTCAACAAGCCGACCCACAGATAAACCTCCAGGGTATTGAGGGCGTCGAAGAACGAGATATCGATCCGCGGCCCCGTGTGCCCGTCGAACAACGGCATCAAGCCCTGGATCAGCAGGTACCACAGGCCGGCCCAGGCCAGCGCGGTCAGGACCACATCCACCAGCACCATGAACGGCCGCTGGCGGGTTCTGATGATTTTCATGAACGCACCTTCTGCTTGCCGTCATCGACGGGCTTGATCCCCCGGTCCGGACTGACCCAGCGCGCCCGCTTGCCGCTCTGGCGGAACAACACCTGGGGAAAGCTGACCAGGGTGGTGAAGAAGCTGATGAACCAGAACACCAGTGGGTACCAGACCACCCAGAACATGATTTTCCACAGGTCTTTTTCGTAGCGGCGGTCGATCAGCACGCTGACCGCGAACTGTCCCAGGCAGACCGTTGCCAGCAGCAACCCGGTAAAGGCCGGCGGCACGATGCGGTGCACGACAATCGAGGCCGGCATGTCGATAAACAGCCCCATGCAGTAGAAGACAATCGACAACAGCAGGGTGAAGGCCCAGCCGGTCGACAGGCAGTACTCGAACAACAGTGGCCACAGGTAACGATGGTTCCACTGCCAGATGCCCCGGATGTTCTTGAACAGCACCTCCGCGCCGCCCCGGGCCCAGCGCAGCCGCTGCCGCCAAAGCCCGCGCAGGGTCTCCGGCATCAGGATCCAGCAGAGAGCCCGCGGCTCGTAGAAGATGCTCCAGTGATCCAGTTGCAGCTTCCAGCTGATATCGATGTCCTCGGTGATCATGTCCGTGCTCCAGTAGCCCACACGGTCCAGCGCCGTACGGCGGAAGGCGCAGATCACCCCGGAGATGGTGAAAATCCGCCCGAAGACCCGCTGCGTGCGCTTGATCAAACCGATGATCGAGGAAAATTCGCCGACCTGGACCCGCCCGACCAGGGTCGAGCGGGTGCGGATCCGCGGATTGCCGGTGACGGCGCCGAGGCGCACGTTCTGCAACAGCGGCGCCACCAGGTAGGCCGCCGTGTGCGGTGCCAGCAAGGCGTCACCGTCGATGCACACCAGGTACTCGCTGCGGGCCGCCACGGCGCCCATGCGCAGGGCCACCGCCTTGCCCTGGTTCTGCGCCAGATGGATCACCCGCAAGCGCGGGTCGAGCAGCGCCAGGCTGTCGAGCAACTGGCCGGTGTTGTCGCTGGAACCATCGTTGATGGCGATCACTTCGATGTTCGGGTAATGCTGGGCCAAGGCGGCCTCGAGGGTATCGGCGACATTCTCCCCTTCGTTGAAGCAAGGGATCAGGATCGAGATCAGCGGCTCGCCCGCCAGCGCCGGCGGCAGGGTATCGGCTTCCCAGGGCCAGCGGCGTTCCCAGTGCAGCCAGAAGTACAGGCCGCCGGCCATCCACAACCCCGACATGAACAACGGGTAGAAAAACACGAAGTCCATCAGGAATTGCCCGGTCACCAGGAAAATCACGCCCAGGGGAACCCCCAGGACGAGTGCCAGGACGGTCAGTGCCAGGATTCGATCCATCATGATCTAGGGATTCCACTGGTTGGAAAAAGCCGGGCGCACGGCCTGCACGGCCGGGCGGTTGTCCAGGAAGTTATCCGGGTAATAACCGAAACTGCTGGCACCCTGGCGCTTGAGCAGCCCCATCCAGCCCGCCAGTTGCGTGCCGTCGAGGTCCGTCGCCGGTTTCTGTCGCCAGTCCCGGGCCTGCAACTCGAACACCGTGCGATCCAGCGCGCCGGGGCGCTGCCTGACCTGGCCGACCAGCGCCTGCAGCCACTCATCCGCCTGCCTCTCGCTCTGCCCTTCCATCAGCGGCATGGCCATGGGCGCGGTCCAGTCGTAGCTGGCGAGGAAGTCATCGAGGTTCTGGGCGAACCAGGCTTCGCTTTGCGGATTGATCACCGGCTCCACGAACAGGTTGCGCGCGGTCTTCACTTGCGGGCCACGAATGGCGCGGACCTTGGCAGTCAGCTCCTGGGTGAAATCGATCAGGTAACGGCTCTTGAAGCGCGTCCAGCGTTGCAGCGTCGCCGGGTCACCACGCAGGGCGCTGATGCTGCCCGGCAGGCCGTTGGCAGCGTAGGTGCGCAGCGCCTGCGGGCTGGCGTCCTCGAAGTCGGACAGCACGGCATCGTCGTGATAGAGAATGCCGTCGACCGAGGTCAGCCGGGCCAGGTCTTCGTAGATCTCGCCAATGACCCGCCGCACGTTCGGGTCGAACGGCGACAGGCGCGTGTACTGTTTCGGGTCGACCGAGGCCTGTCCGCTGACCGGGTCCCAACGCGTCACCCGGGGCAGTTTTTCATCCAGGGCAAAACTCAGCACCGGCATCCAGGCGTAGACCTTGACGTGGGCGCGGGTGCGCAACTGCCAGGCGGCACGGTCAAACAGGTCGGCGCGCATCGGCAGATGCCGGTTGGGGAAGTACAGCGAGTGCACCAGGCCGTCTCCCGCCGGATCGGCGAACGCTTGCAGGAACACGGTATTGGCGCCCAGGTCGGCGATACGCTGGACCAGCTTGCCGAGGTTGGCTTCCTGCTGGACCGGGTTCGGATCGTAGACGTTATCCAGGTCGACCTGCACCATCCGCATCGCCGCGCGGTTCTGCACCGAGACAATGCTGCCGGCGTAGTGACTGCCGTCCGGGTCCGCCGACACCAGCATGCGCGGGCTGTTCATCAGTTGGTCGAGACTGTCGATGCCGTCATCCAGGGTCAGCGCCAGTTTGTAGCCCTGGCTCTCGATCACCTTCAACGCGGTGCCATCGGCGGTGCCGTAGGGCCAGACCCAGACCCGCGGCGAGTAGCCGGTGGCCGCGCGGATCTTGCTCGAGATGGCAATCACATCCGCACGCAGGCGGGCCTCGAAATCAGCCTCGCTTTCATAGCGGCCGGTGCTCGCATCGTAGCGCCGGGTCGCCGCCGCCGGTTGCAGGTTGCCCTGGGGATTGGCCAGCACACCCTGGTGGCTGGCGTCGGTGTGGGCGACGATTTCCACCAGTCCGGAGGCGGCCACTTCCTTGATCTGCGCCCAGGTCAGGAATTCGGAACGCGGGCGCATGTCACCGGCAAAATCCACCGGTTTGTTCGCCGGGGTATCGATCCAGACGCCGACCGGGGCCAGCAAGGCCGGCCATTGATAGCTCCTGAGCAACGGCATCACGCGGGTGTAGAAACTCGCGTAACCGTCATCGAAGGTCAGCAGGATCGCCCTCGGCGGCAACTCCGGACCGCCATTGCGCGCCGCCAGGATCTGGTCCACGGTCACCGGCCGATAGCCGTTTTCCCGGAGCCACGCGAGCTGTTCGAGCAAGCGTTCGGTGCGCACGGCAACCACCGCCTGGTCCGGGTCGCGGTCCTCGATGTCATGGTAGGTCAGGCTGAGAAAGTGATTCTTCGGCCAGGGTGCTTCATTGATCGGCACGGCCCGTTGCGCGGGCGCGACAAACTCGACCGGCTTCTGGGCACAGGCGCCGATCAGCAAGGCTCCCAGCAACAGGATGCAACGCGTGATCCAAGGCATCATCATCCCCTTCTAGAAGCGGTAGGTCAGATCGACGGTCAGCCGCACGTCGCGTTCACGGTCACCGTCATAGGGCCGACTGATCCAGCTCAGGTTGGCCCCGGCTTCCAGCACATCGTTCCAGCTGACCCGCTGGCCGTAGCTCAGCAGGGCGACCGCGCCCGTCGAATAGTCACGCTGGCTGTAGGTCCCGGCGCCGACCTGGAACAGCTGGTTCCACTGGGTGGCATAACGGCGATAGAGGACCTGGTTGACGGTCAGCGTCGGCAACACGCTGAAGTCGGACTTGGGATTGAAGTACGGCGGGTCTTCGTTCTTGCTGTTGTGACTGGCGCTGACCTCCAGCCCCAGGTCCACTTGCAGATGGGAGTTGGTGTAGATGCCCTCGCGCCCGGTCAGCAGGGCTTCGGTGCGGTTGTTGCCATCGCTGAAATGCGAGGGCGTGACCGCCAGCCGCCATTCGCGATTTTCGTCGGCGCGCCAACGCAGGAAGGCGTTCGCCGAATTGGCGGTGATATCGTTTTTCAGGGCGCGCAGCGGCGTCGATGCCGACAGGCGTTCGAGGCTCCCGCCGTATTGCCAGTGATCGTCGATATCGAAGGCGCCCGACACGCGCGCGCCAAGCTTGTCGCCATAACCGAAGGACTGGTTGGAGACCTCGGCTTGCAGGGTCATGTCACGGGTCCGGTCTTCGATACCCACCCGCTGCCAACGCCGCTGGGCATCCCCTTCGGGGAAACGGCCGAAGGCGTAGCCGGCGCCGGTGAACAGCCGCCAGTCGTCGTTGATCGGCGGGCTGTAGAGCGTGCTTTCAATGCCGTAGTCGCGGCTGCCGGTGACCGCGCCGGCACCGCCCGCGCCACCGCCGAAGCTCTTGCCGGTGTAGGCCTCGACCCGCAACTCGGCCATGTCGTGGACAGCGCGCTCACGCTCCAGGCTCTGGACCTGCGCACTCTCCGGAAAACGTTCGGCCACGTCATCGGTGAGCACGTCGAGCTGGCGCCACTCCTGCAACGCCAGGGCGGTATTGGCCTGGGCAACTTCCAGGCCCAGGCTGCGCGGCGCCGCGCTTTCGGTTTCCTTGTTCAAGGCCTCGGCACTGCGCGGCCAATCGCGGGACAGGTACATATCGGCCTGGGCCAGGCGCAAGCCGACGTTGCCCGGCGCCTGTGCGACCAGGGCCTCCAGTCGTTGTTCGGCGCCGGCCTGGTCGCCATTGTCCATCGCCATCTGGGCCGACAATTGCTGGGCGTCCAGCCAGGCATCGTTGGGCACGCCGCCCGGGTCACCCTTGAGCGGCAACCGTGGCGGTACGGTGAGCGCCAGCGCGTCCGCCAATGCGCGGGCCTCTTCCGGCTGGTCGCTTTCCATCAGGGCATAGACCAGCGCCGAGGTATCGCCCGCCTGGTCGATGGGGTCCGCGCTCGGCGCCGAGAGAATCTGCCGATACAACGCCACGGCCTTCTCCGGCTCGCGCACCGCGAGGTAGGCCGAGGCAATCCAGCGCTGGGCATAGGGCGGGATCGTCACCCCTTCATCGGTCAGTTTTTGCGCCTCGCTCAATACTTCGGCGTTGCGCGAGCGGGCCTTGAGCGCGCCCAGGCGGTCGATACGCCAGTGCACCACGTCGTCATGGGCCTGCGGGTCCGCGGACCAGGCCGCGAGCAAGCGGTCGTAGTCGGCCAAGGCACGATCGGCGACGACAAAACGTTCCTGCTCGGTGCGGGTCGGCAGCTCGGCCAGGCGTACCCGCTCGGCCGCCAGCTCGCCTTCGAGGCGCCGGGTCGCGGCCGCGTCGATCAGCCCGGGATGCCGCTGGGCCAGGCGCAAGGCGGGTTCCGGCAGGCGCGCGCGCTCCAGGGCGAACAGGTATTCACGGATCACCTCGGGTTTATCCGAAGCCCGGAAAAAAGCCTGGTCGTACTCGAACAAGGCATCACTGTTAGCGCCCGAACGGGTCAGCGCATACCCCAGGGCCATGCGCCGGGCCGGGTCATTGGGTTGTCTGGCGACTTGTTCGCGCGCCCGGCGCACCGCGTCCTGCGGGTCTCCACCATCGGCCTCGGTAATCGCCAGGCCCAATTGCAGGTCGGCATTCTGCGGTTCGCGCTCCAGGGCCTGGCGATACAGGCGTTCGGCATCATCCCAGCGTTTCAGGTTGCGATAGGCGCGGGCGACAGCGGTCAGGGCCTGGGTCGGCAAGACCCGCCGGGCACCCTGGGTTTCATAGACATTGATCACTTCGGCATCCAGCCCGGCCCAACTGGCGATCTGCAGGTGATCGCTGATCTGGCCCGCGGACTGCTGCGGGGCGGGCAGTTGACGCAAGAGCACCAGCGCCGGGGTGTAACTGCCGTCGCGGGCCTGCCGGATCAGTTGGTCGTAGGACGCGTCGGCCCAGACGTTGAGGGGCCAGAGCAATTGGCTGCACAAAGCCATTCCCAACAACGGGCGCAACCTGCCGTCCTGGCAGCAAAGAGCATTACGCGGCATATCGTTCATTTCCTGAGAGACAGCCGGAGACCAATGCTCCTGCCGGGTCCAGACGCACAAGGCGGAGCCTAGCGACAGCGGTCGAGCGCGTCGTCCGCCTGTCGTTCTCGAAGGGTAGACCAAAAAACAAAGCTCAATATTTATTCAGTCAGTGCTCGTGAAAAAGACTGGAGCACTGCGCGGTCAGTCCTGCCAGAGAGGCAGGCACAGGGTGAACGTCGTGCCCTGGCCTTCGGCGCTGGCACAGTGAATACGCCCGTCATGCCGGTCGATCACCGCCTTGACCATCGACAGCCCCAAGCCCAGCCCTTCGGTGCTGGCGGAGGAGGCGAAGCGTTTGTAGGGGTCGAAGAGCTGTGGCAATTCCTCCACGCCGATACCCCGCCCCTGATCGCGAATGCTGCAGCTCAACTGGTTATCCGCCACCTTCACGTCGAGGCTGACGCAGGTGCCGGAAGGGCTGTATTTGATGGCGTTTTCCAGCAGGTTGAACAGCGCCCGGGTCAGCAGCGAAGCATCGGCCCACACCAGGCCTTCATCGACCTCGTCAAGTCGATGGCGCAGCTCGATGCCCTTGAGCTGGGCCAAGGGCGCCACCTGATCGAAGGCATCCAGCACCAGCATGGCGAACAGCACCGGCTCGAAGGTGTAGGCCTCCGACTCGGCCTTGGCCAGTTGCACGAAGGCCTCGGTCAGGCCCAGGGCCCGGCGGACCTGCTGTTCGATCTGGCGATAGAGCGGCGCATCGTCGTGCTCCGCGCGCTGCACTTCCAGCAACGCCAGGATCGCCGAATGCGGCGCCCGCAGGTCATGGGACAGAAAGCGCAACAAGGTCGCCCTTTGCTGCTCGGCCTCGCGCGCCAGGCTCAGGTCCGCCAGGCTGAACAGCCAGCCGACGGCGACTTCATCTTCCGTCGAGCGCAGCGGTGCCAGGTTCAGGTGCAGGGCGCGTTGGCGGCTATCGCGAAACTCCTGGCTCAGCAGTTCGGTCAAGGCCGGTCGTGCTGGCCCGTCCATGCCAGGAAAGCCAAGGCCCGCCAGACATTCGAGCCAGTCCTCGCCCACCAGCGCAGGCCCCAGCAACTCGCGCGCGCTGCGGTTGGCGAGCAGCACCTGGCCCCGGGTGTCGGTGATCAGCGTGGCGACGGGCAGGCATTCCAGGCCATCGGCCATGAATCGCCGTGTATCGCGGGTGCGCCCGAGGGCCTGTTCCAACGCCGCGATGCGGCCTTGCAATACATCGCCCTTGGGCACCAGGGGGCGGCGGCGTTCGGGCAACACCTTGGGCTCGTCGTTCAGACGGGCCAATTCCCAGCCGAAGTAGGCCAGCACCGCACTCAGGCGCCGCCAGTTCCAGATCAGGTAGGCCAGCAGAAAACCGCTGAGGCTGGCGGCCGGCGACCACCACAGGCCGAACCGCAGCAGTCCCCAGGCCGCCAGCAGCACCGCCGCCATGCTTCCGAGCGTCAGCCACAACGCATAACGCGCACGCACCAGCAGCCCGCCCAGCAGGAGTGCCACGGCCAACACCGACAACAACATGCCCGACAGTGGCGCCAACGCGACAATGCTGCGCTGCTGCAACAGGCCGTTGAGCAGGTTCGCCTGGATCTCCACTCCTGCGGTGGTGCCAGCCTGCTCGGACACCGGCGTGACATACCGATCCCCCAGGCCCGGGGCGGTGGCGCCGACCAGGATCAACCGATCACGCAGCAGCTCGGCCGGCACCTCACCACGCAGCACGCTGATGTAGGGAACACTGGGAAAGCCGCCGGCGATAAAGGGCACCAGGATGGCGCTCTGGCGCTGCCAGCCATGCTGTTCGGAGATGTCCGCAGTCCCTGGCATCGGTGGCCGCTCAGCCACTGGCAGCGCCATCTGATAGGCCAGCCAGGCCAACTGCTCACGGGGTTGGCGGACCGGACCTTCGCGCAGGTACACCCCACGCACCACGCCGTCGTTATCCGCTTCGACATTGATATGGCCGACCGCCCTGGCGCAGCGCCGCAACGGCTCGATCGGTTCGATTTCCGCCAGCGCCGTGGCAAATCGCGGCACACCTTCGCGCAACAGCGGTAGGACCACATTGCCGGCACGACACAGCGCCTGGGCCAGGCGCTCGTCACCACTACCAGCCGCCTCCGGTTCGCTGAAAATCACATCAAACAGGACACCCCGGGGCTGCGCCGCGCTCAAGCGCTCGAGCAGCTCGGCATGCACACTGCGCGGCCAGGGCCAGCGCCCCAGGGCCTCAAGACTGCGGTCATCGATAGTGACCAGCAAGATCCGTGGATCGACCGGCAAGGGACTCAGACGACTCAACCGGTCGTAGAGAAAATGACTGAATGCCAGGTTCTGGCTCAAGGAAAGCACGGCGGTCAGCGGCAGCAACAACAGGCCCACCCACAACCATTCGCGCAACAAACCACGGAACAGCCGTTGCGCCTGCGTCGGCTCGCGTCCCTCGTGCCGTCGCCACAACCTCATGAACGCCGGGTACCGCAGCTATTGCTCATGAACCGTCCTGGGCCAGTAGTAGATATCGTAGACCCCAGTCTGGCCTTCAAGTCCCTGTTCGTCGAATGCCGACAGCCGCACATGGTAGAACGCCGCCTGCAAACCGCTGAAGCGGATATCCGGGGTACTGGAAAACCGCTCCTGCTTGATATTGAGGAACGCCGCGTCGGTGGCGACTTGCGCCCGGTAGCGCCGGGCACCGTCCAGGGGCTGGAGAAAGAGTTGCCAGACCGGCTTGTCGCCGCGCTGGCCGTCCTGCCCGAGCAAGCGTGGGGCCGCCAGCAGGTCGACCGGCTTGAGCTCGCCCTTGTCCTGGATTTTCAGACCCTGCCGGGCGTTGACCCTGACCGCGGGCTCGCCCGCAACGGGCAATGTGTTGCGCACCTTGTTGCCGGAAGCCGGCGGCGCTTCGCCGCGACTCACCGCAACCTGGCCGTCGAGCACTTCAACCAGCGACTGACCGTCTTCGCTACGGGTGCGGAAGTGCGTGCCGCGAACGCCAAGCACGCCGACCGAGGTACGAATCTGGAAGCGATCATGCTCGCTGATGCGCTTGATCACGTAGGACTCGACCTGACCTTGTTCGAGCTGCAGTTGCGGGATCGACTGCGTCTCGTCCAGCTCCAGCCGTACCTGCGAGTTGGAAGGCAGCACGATCCGCGAACCATCGCCCAGCACCAGGCTGACAAAGGCATCGCCCGAGGTTCTCAGCCCTTCGTGCTCATCCAGGCTCATGCCCTCTTCCAGGGCCAACTGCTTGCCCTTGGCATCCAGCTTCCAGGCCTCCCCCGCCAGGTGCAGCACCACCGCCGGAAACGGCTGCGGACGGCATTGCTGTTCGCGATCGAGGTAAGGCGCGCGCAGGGCCGGCGTGGCCGCCAGGGCATTGCCAGCAAACAGGCAGAAGGCCGCGCCAAGCAGCAGGCGCAGGCTCGGTCGGGACAACAGGACAGGAAAAAGAGGCTGCGAAAAAAAGCGTTCGCTCATGGGCTTGGCCGCTCAGGCTCTGGAGGGAGCAGGATCGAAGTAAAGGAACAACGGCAAAAAGCCATCCGGGCCCATCATGCCACAGCGCCCTCAGTCAGCCTGATCGCACTGTGTTGCTTCGTATGAATGCACGCCAGGGTGTGGCGGAAAAATGGCCAAGGGAGGACATCCTGACCGTCCCTTGGCGGCGGCCCGTGTGGATCCGAACCGCCACCCGTCCGTGGGTCGGACTTGCTCCAAAGTGCCCCGGTATTACTGGGTCTACTCTATGGGTAAAACCAGAGCGCCCGGTGAATCTGCCAGATTTGTTCAGAATTGCCGGAGAATCCTCAGAACACCCAGCGCGGCTGTTCCCGTGGGCGGATGACTTCGCCGGTGGTCCACAGCGTCGGCGCGGCGAAGGGGGCTATCCACCGGCCCTTGGGCGCCACCGGCAGTTGCTCGGACACCAGCGAGGGACGGGCAGCACCGTAATGGAACAGCCCGACGACAAAACCGAAGCCAAGGCACAGGCTCAATCCGGACAACAAGCCGAGTACCGCCCAGGATGGCAAACCGCTGAAACGAAAGGGACTGCCCATGAATCCTTCTCCTTGACCGTGCAAATCGTTACCCTGCGCCTGACCCCGACAAGGGCCACAACACGCCAGGTAAAAGCCATTTGACATCAGCCTAGCCAGCCGCCGCCCGTCCTTGAGGAAATCGCCAGAATTGTTCAGATTTGACGGCAAACTTACAGACTTCCCTGTAGGAAATAGCCTGTAGAGTCCTCTTTTACAGACAGATCCGTGGCTGAACGAGGAGAAAGGTCCAGACATGCGTGTCGCCATACTCGACGACGAGCCCGCCGAACTGCGTCGGGTCGAACAGACGCTTGGCCAGATGGCCGGTGTCGGGGAAGCCCCCTGGACCCTGCACGGTTTCGAGCGCGGCGAAGACCTGTTGCGTCAGCTGCGCCGGGAAACCTTCGACCTGCTGATTCTCGACTGGCAGGTGCCGGACCTCAGTGGCCTGGCGCTGTTGCGCTGGACCCGCGAGCACATGGAAGTACCGCCACCGGTGATCATGCTCACCAGCCGCGATGCCGAGAGCGATATCGTCCTGGCCCTGGGCAGTGGCGCCGACGACTACGTGAGCAAACCGTTCCGCGCCAACGAACTCAAGGCGCGGGTCAACGCGGTGCTGCGCCGGCATGCCGGACAGCGCGGCAACGCCAGCACAATCGCCATCTTCAATGATTTGAGTTTCGACGACGCCGAACTGACCGTGACCCGCTCAGGCAGCCCGGTCAATCTGACCGAGCGTGAGTATCGCCTGGCCCGCTGCCTGTTCAGCAACCTCGGGCGGCCGCTGTCGCGCGAGTATCTCTACAAGCGCTTCTGGCCCCATGAAGAAATGCTCTCGTCACGTCCCCTCGATACCCACATCTATCGCCTGCGCAACAAGCTGGGCCTGACCGCCGAACACGGCTGGCAGTTGCTGACGATCTACGGCTATGGGTATCGACTGGAAAGCGTCACCTCTGGCTGAACGCCGCTTAAGGCTGTTCGCCGCCGCCCGCACCACCGAACTTGGTCAGCAGCAAGGTGATGAAGTCTTCCACCGGCATCTTCTGCCCGTTGAAGTCCACCTGGCCATTGGCGTAGTGCAGCGTCGAGATGATATCGCTGCCTTGCACCGTCGCCATCTCCGTGGACAAGGCCATGGTGCCGGCCATTTCACTGGCCATCGAGGCTTGACGGGTGATGGCCGCAGGGTCGGTCTGACCCTGGATCTGCGCCTGCAGGCCGGCCAGGTCGGCGATCATCGGCTTGGACAGCGAGACCTTGGCATCCAGTTGCGAAACCAGTTGCTTGCCCAGCTCCACGGGTGGCAGCTCGGTGGAAGACGGGTTGGTCAGGTCCAGCACCAGGCTGGCGCGGCTCTCGCCGTTGGCGGTCTTGATCGAGAAGTTTTCCAGGGCGATCTGCGGCTTGCCGGTCAACAATTGCTTGATGTCCGCTTCGGCCTGGGTCTGCTGGGCCGGGGTCAGTTCCGGGACCGCCGCCTCAGGGTCTTCAGCCCCTGCCGCCTGGGCTTTTTGCAGCGCTTCCAGCTGGACCTGGTACAGCTTGATCAGCGATTGCATCGCCGGGAAATCCAGGTTCTTCGCCGTCCAGCTCATCTGGGCGCTGCCCACCGGCTTGTCGTTGTAGTCGATGGAGGCGATGTTATAGGCCAGACGTCCGGAAAGCACATTGCCCTGCGCTTGCGTCGAGTCTTTCTGCTCGAACCCTTTGATCGTGACCACCGCCGGCTTGACGCCGAAGCCCACCTTGGTCTCGCTCAGTTCGATAGTGTTCTGCCCCAGGTAGAAACCCAGGTCGCTCTTGGTCAGGTCGCTGGCCAGGGTCAGGCCGTTCAGTTCGAGCTGCACCGGCCCCTGCTCAGGGGTGACCGTGGACACCTTGAGGTCATCCATATAGCCGTTGAGCTTGATCTTGGCGGCCTGGTCGCTGGCGGTCACCGCCAGGTTCAGCCCGGAGAATTTCAGGCTGGTGTTGGCGTCCGGCGTGAAGTCCAGCGGCACCAGTTCGATATTGCCGTCCACCGAACGGTTGTAGCCCAGGGCAACCTGGCCCTTGAGCGGTGCGGCGCCCTTGGCGGCGTCGAACCACTTGGCGGTGACGTCGTTCTTTTCCAGCTCGTAGTTGCTGTTGACCATCACCGGCGCCAGCTTGAACGCCTTGAGACGCGACCACGGCAAAGGCCCGTGCTCGATATGGTCGACGAACAGCAGCTCGATGTCTTTCTTCTCGGTGCCGGCCTGCAGGTTCTGAAACTTGACGCGGTAGTGCGCGGTGCTGGTGAACAGATTGCGATCAAGCGATACCAGCTCGATCTGCGCGCTGCCGCCGGCACTGGCCAGGGCAGTCTTCAACTGTTGGTTGGCTTCCTGGATCGAAGTGTTCAATACCCCTTCCAACTGATTGCCGGTGTACCACGCGCCGACGGTGCTCACCGCACCGACCACCACGACAAAACCTAAAAGCAAGCCTGCTGATTTATTCATGAATTGACCCGATCGATGTCCGTTGAATGGAAAAATGCTGGTCTTCCTGACCCCTGACCGGAGCCGGCTCGACAATGCCCGAAAGGACGCAGGGTAGCATTTGCCGGAGCAGGCCCCAAGGCTTTGCCCACGGAGCCACTGGCTACTACTTCATCCTACGGACAATAGCGAAATGACTGACAACGCAGTACGGGAATAGTGCGCTCGGCAGCGCTCATCGGCGGCCACTCGGGTTGACGGCGGGTCGACGACCGCCGGGCAGGGACAGGGACGACTCAGGAATACTGGACTTCCATCTCATCCAGTTGATGGTCGAAAGTCTTCAAACGCGCGGTCCAGGTGTACACCAGCACCTCGAAGTCGCGGTTGATCACCACGCCGTTCGGCGAGTCATTGCGCGGGTCGCAGACGTCCAGTTGATAGCGCTCGCGGGCCATGGCCGTGGCCACATCGGACAATTCGCGGGCATTGGTCAGCCAGTGGCGTTCGTCATGGGCCACTTCGTGGTCGAGTTTCAGGCATTGGATCTTGAGCATTTCCAGGCTTTTTTCCAGCGGCGTACCGGTGAGTTCGCCCATGACCTCCTGGAAGGTCCGGCCCGGTTGCCAGTAGCTGCCCCAGAAATACCGGTCGAAGACGGTTTCGACCCGGCGCAGGGCAACTTTGGTGTCCCAGACCAGCACCAGGGTCTTGCTCTGGGACAGTTGGCGTTTCTTCACCTGCTGCGCCTGGTAACTGGCCCAGGCCACCACGGCGATGGACATCACCGCGATCAACGCCGTGGCGCTGTCGAGAAAGACCAGGGCCTTGTCGATCTGGTGCGCCAGCATGACGCCATAGAAGTAGGTCGCCGAAAGCAGGACCAGCGCCACCACCGCACACCAGAAACCAGGAGCATAAGGGTTTTTCATTATTAGAATCCCCATCGGGCCACGCTGACCACGATGGTTAGGATTCTCCCAGCGCTCCCCACCAGCGGCGACCAGCCGATAGTTCAAAGCATAGCAACGGACTCAGGGTTGCGCGTGTTCGGCAGGTGGCGTTCGTCCGCTTTCCCAACCGCCGCCGAGGGCCAGGAACAGATCGATCTGGCTCATCGCGACCTGGGTGTTGGCCGAGGCCAGCTGGGCGCGTACATCGGTGTAGGTGCGGGTTGCCTGCAAGTCGGCGAGGAACGAGGCGCGACCGGCCTTGAAGAAACGGTGCGTCTGGTCCGCGGCGAGCTTGGCCGAATTCCCCGCATCGGCCAGGGCATCGCGGCGGTCGAGCTGCGCGGTGTACTGGGCCAGGCTGGTCTGGGTTTCGCGGATGGCGTTGAGCACCACACCGTCGAAATGCGCCAGGACGCCCTGGGTGGTGGCCTCGGCTTCACGGATACGCGCGCGGGCGCCGTTGGTCGGCACGCTCCAGCTGATCGCCGGGCCGAAGCCCCAGCGATTGGTCGACGGATCGCCGAGATCCTTGAGGATACCGACCGTCCCCACCGTGGCCCCGATGCTGATGTTCGGGTACAGCTCGCCCGTGGCCACGCCAATGCCGGCCGTCGCTGCCGCGAGCCGGCGTTCGGCCTGGCGGATATCGGGACGGCGCTTGAGCAACTCGGCACCGTCGCCCACCGGCAACAACTGGGTGATATGCGGCAGTGCGGCGCAATCGGCGACACCGGCCGGCAACTGGTCAAGCGGCTTGGCCAGCAACATCGACAGGCGATACAAACCGGCCTGGCGCGCGGCCTGGTAGCGCGGCAGTTCGGCGCGCAGGGATTTGAATTGGGTCTGGGAACGGGTGACCTGGGTTTCGTCGCCGCGCCCGGCGTCGCGCAGACGTTTGGTCAGCTCGGTGCTCTGGGATTGCAGCGCGAGGGACTCCTCGGCAATTCCGCGTTCTTCGTTGGCCGCGCAGATCTGGGTATAGGAGCGCACCACATCCGCCACCAGGGTGATGCGGGCCACGTCGCCCGCCGCCTGGGTCGCGTCGGCATTGGCTTTCGCCGCCTCGATGCCACGCTGCAAGGTGCCCCACAGGTCGAACTGGTAGGAGGCGGAAATCGCGATATCGCCGACGTTGGCCACCGGCACCTTTTCCGTCAGCAGGTAGGCCTGGCCGGACTCCTGCAAGCGCTGGGCGCCGGCTTTTATCCCGGCACTGAAGCCGCCGGCCGCCTCGGCCTCTTCCACCTGGGCCCGGGCCCGCGACAGGCTCGCCGCCGCCACGCGCAAATCGGTGTTGGAGGCCAGGGCCTGGCGGACCAGCTCATCCAGGCGCGGGTCCTGGTACAGGCGCCACCAATCGGTCGGCACGGGCGCCGACACCACATTGTCGCCTTCACCGGCGAGCGTCCCTTGCAGGTCCTTGCGTTGCATCGCCGAGTCGGCCGGCAGGTGATAATTGGGACCGACCATCGAGCAGGCCGACAGCATCAGGCCAAGGCCCAGGGTCGCGACTTGCGCCAGCGGTTTCATTGCGCGGCCTCTTTCTTCGGCGCGGCCTTGGCGTCATCGATGATCGACACCGTGGCCGTGCGACCGGCGATCATGCGGAAGTCCGCCGGCACGTCGTCGAAGGCGATGCGCACCGGAATCCGCTGGGCCAGGCGCACCCAGCTGAACGCCGGGTTGACGTTGGGCAGCAGGTTCGTGCCGCTGGTGCGGTCACGGTCCTCGATCCCGGCGACGATGCTTTCGACATGCCCGCGCAACCGCGCGTTGTCACCGATCACCCGGATGTCCACAGCCTGGCCGACATGAATGCCGTCGAGCTTGGTTTCCTCGAAATAACCGTCGATATGGAAGGAGCTGCTGTCCACCACCGCCAGCACCGGCCGCCCGGCGGTGACGAACTCCTGCTCGCGGGGCGCACGGTCGTTGACGTAGCCGTCCACCGGGCTGCGGATCACCGAACGGTCGAGGTTCAACTGCGCGGCGTCCACCGCCACCTGGGCTTCGGCCAGGGCCAGTTCGGCACGGGCGACCCGCGACTGGCTTTCTTCCAGTTGCTCGCCGGCCACCAGATTGCCCAGACCCCGGTTGCGCTTGTTCTCGCGCTGGGCCTGGGCCAGGGTTTCCTGGCGATCGGCGACCGCGGCCCTGGCCTGGCGCAGCGCCAGCTTGAAGCGATCCTGGTCGATGCTGAACAGCACCTGCCCGCGGCTCACCGGCTGGTTGTCGCGCACCTGCACCTGCTGGATCAGGCCGGACACGTCCGGGGCGATCTGCACGATATCGGCGCGGATATGCCCGTCCCGGGTCCAGGGGGCAAACATGTAGTACATCACCATGCGCCAGACCACCAGGCAGGCGAAGATCACCACCAGCAAAGTCAGGACTACACGGCCAATGGTCAAAAGAGGTTTTTTCATGTCATCAGGTATCGACTGAACGAATCCACAACGCCCAGCAACAAAGCGTAGAGACCGACGTTGAACAAGGCCCGGTGCCAGACCAGGCGGTAGAAGTGGAGACGCGTCAACAGCCCGTGCACCACCAGGTACAGCGCATACGTAATGCCCATCAGCACCAGCAGCGTGGGCAGGAACACCCCGCTGATATCCAGCTCACCGATCATAACGGCACTCCATTGATCCCATACGGAACGCTCTCCGGCTGATCGCCGCTATCGACGAACTCGACGCCGGGCAACAACGCCAGGCGCAGGCCACTCAAGGCGTGTAGCAGGTGCAGGCGGGTTTCGCCATCGTCCAGCCCCTGGGAACTCAGAGCCCGACGCGTGCGGTCCATCGTCATCAGCAAAGGCGCTGGGGCCGGCAGACGCTCGCGGGCCTTGAGACAGGCGCGGAAGTACTCGCCGACCTCTTCCACCACCTGCTTGAGCAGCACATTCGCCACCCCCAGCACGCGAGGGGTGTAGGCCAGCAGGTCGAGCAGGTTGAGCGCGACGCGCAACTCGCGCAGCGCCGCGCCGGTGTCCTGGCCGGTCATGGCCAGGCGCGGCAGGTGCTGCATCAACCGGTCGAGCATCTGCGCACCCATGTGCCGGTGCTCGGCCAGGGTCGCCGGCTCGGTCAGCTTGACGATGTCGTGCCAGCTGAAACGGGTCAGGCGCTTGGCTGCCAGCTCGGCGCCGAAAGGCCGCGCCACGAGGGTCCAGACAAAGGCGAACAGCAAGCCCACGGGACCGGCCAGGTTGGCGTTGGAGAAGTTCAGGAAATCGGCGTCATAGGCCCCTGAAATGCTGATAAAGGACGAGGTATTGACGATGGTCAGCAAGGTCCCGAGGTAGAAACGCGGCTGCACGGTGAGGGTGCCGACACAGATAAAGGGCACGGCGAAGGCCAGCACCAGCATCGGGAAATCATGCAGGTTGGGCAGCACCACGAACAGGTAGAGGCTGGCGAAAATCACCGACATCGCGGTCCAGAAAAAGAACCGGTAGATCTGCGGTGCCGGGTCGTCCATCGCCGCGAAAAAGCTGCAGGCGACCGCTGCGAGGATCACCGCGCTGGCCCCATCGGTCCAGCCGAGCAGGATCCACAGCACCGAGGCAACGATGATCGCCAGCACCGTCGAACCCGCCGAATAGAGCATCAGGCCACGGTCGAGAAAGGGTGTCAGGCGGCTCAGGCGCCAGTGGCGGTAGACCGCGCGCCAGCTGTCCTGGCTTTCGCACTGGATGGCGTATTGCAGGCTGCGCAGGTCCTGCCACAGGTCGACCCATTCGCCGAGGCGGTAGAGGGCGTTGGAGAACAGCAACTGGCGGCGGTCATCCAGCTCGACCGGGCTCGGTTGCAGGCTCTCGATCTCGGCGCGCAGGGCTTGCCAGCGTTCGACCGGCGCTTCTTTTTTGGTGCTTTCCAGCCATTCGCGGGTAGCCACGAGCAAGGGTTCGAAACGCGCCACCAGCTCCGGCGTGCGCCGCGCCATCGCATACAGGGCATCGTCCAGGGCGTCGACCACCGGCAGCAGGTGAATCATCCGCCCGCGCAAGTCCTTGGTATTGCGCACGGTCTGCGGCCGGGCGCCTTCGTGGGGTAGCTGACCGATCATCAATTCGAGGCTGTTGAAGGTCGCCACCATCGCCGAACGCAAGGCGCTGACTTCATCGGCCTGCACATCACGGGAAAGGAATCGCAGGCTGTAGGTCGAGGCATCGGCGAACCACTTGCCCGCCGCGTCGATAAAAACCGGGGCCAGGCGCCGGGGCCAGAACATGCTGCCGACCACCGCCGCCACGGCGATACCGAGAAAGATCTCCTCGGTCCGCGACACCGCCACATCGAACACCCCCAGGGGGTTGTCGACTACTGGCAGGGCGATCATCGGCATGGTGTAGCCAGCGAGCATCAGCGCATAGCTGTTGGCGGTGCGCAGGTGCAGCGAGAGAAACAGCAGAATGCCGGTCCAGAGCGCGATCGCCACCACCAGCAGGTAGGGTGTCTGCACGAACAGCGGGACAAACAGCACCGCCGCCGAAGCGCCGAGAAAGGTCCCGACCGCGCGGTACAGGGCCTTGGAGCTGGTGGGACCGACGAAGGGGCTGGAAACGATATAGACGGTGGCCATGGCCCAATACGGGCGCGGCATCTCCATCAGCAAGGCGATATACAGCGCAATCATCGAGGCGGCGAAGGTGCGCACGCCGTAGAACCAGTCGCGGGCGGGAGGCATGCCGGTCCAGAAACCATTCACGGGTTCGCCACTCCCAGATTGCGCCCGGCCGCTTCGAAGGCACGGATCACCCGCAGCGCCGCTTCCAGGTCAGCGGGAGCGAAACCGTCGAGCACTTCGCCGCGCAGGCGGATCAACTGGATTTCGATGTCCTGCATCAGCCGCTCGCCGGCCTCGGTCAGGCTCAGGCACTTGGCCCGGCGGTCACTCGGGTCTTCGCTGCGCAGCACATAACCGGCATTGCACAACTGGTCGAGCAGGCGCACCAGCGACGGGCTTTCCATCCCCGCTTCCTGGGCCACGGTCACCTGGCGTACGCCCGGCCCCATGCGCCCGACCAGCAGCAATGGCATGGCGCAGGCTTCGGAAATCCCATAGTTGACGAGCGTGGTCTGGCACACCCGGCGCCAATGGCGCGAGGCGACGACGAGGCCGGCACTGATGTGCTTGTGCAGCTGTTCGAGGTGCTTGGACACGGGGAGATTCGCATTGTTAGTTTGCTAACTATCAATATCTCGCATCAGTTGGGGGCTCGTCAAGTTTTGAAACAATTACTTCATTCGACCGGGGGACGGCTGGGGACAGGGTGGCCCGGCTGAACTCAAGCCTAGTTCACGGGCGATGAGGTGTTTGGAGAATCGTCGGGCTTGAATCGTAGCGTGATGTAAAAATTCTGCTGTTTTGGCTTGGGAAACTTCAGCGTTCTTGCACCGTTGCTCTGTGCCTGTGGACGGCGCTGCCCGCCACAATGGGGACGAGCAGCGATTGGATGAAAGCCACGCGTCACGCTTGCGATGGGGTTTCCAGGGGGAGACGGAACTGGATCCGGTCGAGAATATCCAGGCCATCCTGCAGCAGCAGGTAAGCCCCGTTGGTCAGCCGGTACAGATCGGCGTCGTCGATGTTCCTGACGGTGACCGAGGTGAGGGTTTCCAGTTGCGCGGTACCCGCACGGATGCGGGCGCAGGCGGTTTCGTGGAGCAGGCGTAGCGGGGCTTGGGTGTCGATCAGCAGGACTGGGGTGCCGGCGGGGTTAGTGGTTAACGGGTGATATGTCGTCATGACTAGGGCTCCAAAGTTATAGACCTAAAGCCATGGTTGATCGGATCGCCAAATCCTCTGTCAGCAGGTGCCGACGGGTCAAATTATAGGGTTGAAAAATCAAGGGACACAACAGAGGCAAAATGCCCAAGGCCGGATAAAGCGTTACCAAGCATGACGCCGATCCAGAAGACAACGAGTGACTGTGGGAGCGGAGCTTGCCCGCGAAGCTTTTAGCGGTTTCAGGGACCTCTTCGCGAGCAAGCTCTGCTCCCACAGTTTCTTGCCAGACTTGGGATCGTTCTTAACTGAACGGCACTAGGACAAGCTCGCTGGCCACACGACCACAGAAAAAACTGACTAACGCGATTAAAGCCCAGTTTTTTTTACTCTTCCCCAGATTTTTTTACATTTGGGGCATTTTCCACATTTTTTTTACACCCCTCTCCCCTTCCTCAACAACACATCCAACTGATCCACCACTTCCGCCCAGTCGGCGTCGTCCAGGATCTCGCCACGCAGAAAGTCCGCCTGGCTCTCGCTCCAGAAAAACGCGTCGGCCAGGTGCAGTTCCGGCTTGAGCGGCGAATGGGTGGCGATAAAACGATCAATGCTGACCGGGTCATCGGGCAGGCCCAGTTGCTTGAACAGGGACGGCAGGCTGTGATCAGGTGATTCCATGGGGGACTCCGGTATAGGGAAAATGGCGGTACTGGTCAGACAGCTTCGCGAGCAAACGCGTTCCCGCTGTGAAGCACCGCGCGAATAGAGAACAGCCAGCGCCAAGCTCTCAGTGACAGACCTCGCACACCTCGGCATGGGGCACCAGCTTCAGGTACTGGTCCATCTGCATATGCACCAGGTTGTGGTGATTGCCGGCTTCCAGGTAGATGTCGTGCTGGCGGGTCAGTTGCGGATCGACCACCATTTTCAAGCCATAGGACTCACCCAGCGCCGGCACCGCGCCGCGTTCGCAGTCCTGGAACAGATAGGCCAGGGTGCTTTCCCGGGTGATCTGCCAGGTGCTGGCGCCGCGGACCTTGCTCAGGTCCAGGTGCTGGCTGGCGGGCAGGACCGCCATCAGGTAGTGGCCGTGCTGGTCGTCGAGGACCACCGATTTGGCCATGCGCTCGGCCGGGATTCCCGCCAGGCGGGCGGTTTCCAGGCTGCTGGACGAATGCGGATGAGCGACGATATCGAATTCGCAGTGCGCCTGTTCCAGGCTGCGCTGCACGGTTTTTGCCATGCGCATGATGCACCTCCGGGCCCTGTCGAATGCCCCAGGGCGATGGGTTTGCTGCATTCCTTGAGTAAGAGTCTAGGCAGTTCACCGCCGGGCGTCGGCTTAACGTCAGTAACCGTTCTCGCTATTGCAGGTCCTCGATAGTCGAGTCGGGTCTAAACAGGTTTGGGCCCCACGGTATTTTGCGCAGCAACACCGAACCTGTAGGAGCCGGCTTGCTGGCGATGAGGCCAGTCAGTCTTGCATCGCCTGATCGGCCGTCATCGCCAGCAAGCCGGCTCCTGCAATGACCGTATTTTCAAGTCCGAGACCGTATCGGCGGGAGCTGCAAGGCTGCGTTTATCCGGCGGCGCGCCTCCACTCGACTAAGCTTCTTAATGGGGGTAACGAATCTCGCGGAGAATTCAAGTGAGCGGTCGTTGCTGGTGGGCCTGGTTGTTGTTCGGGTGGCTGATCGTCTGGCCCGTCGGGCCCCAACTTGCCGAAGGCGCCGACTCCGTCGTGACCGTGCTGGTGCTGCCCATCGACGATTCCGGTTCCGGGCTGATCCTGCTTGGCATTGCCCTGATCGTCGCCGAAACCCTGCTGCCCAGCTTTGGCCTGATCGGCTTCAGTGGTCTTGTCGCGTTCGTGCTGGGGATGCTGATCCTGTTCGACCCACAGCTGTTCGACGACAACACCGCACGACCGTTGAAACTCACCCTGATGCTGATCGGGCTGCTCTTGCTGGTCGGCTTGATCGTCGCGGCCCTCAAGGCCCGCCAGCGCCAGGTGGTCAGTGGCGACGCCGGGCTGGAAGGCAGCCTGACCCCGGTGACCGCCCTGAAAGTCGGCAATGCCTACGCCGGCTGGGTACAACTGCAAGGCGAAAACTGGCAGGTCCTCAGCCCCACACCGTTGCATCCCGGCCAACAGGTCCGGGTGATCGCACGCAAGGGCCTGCTCCTGGAAGTGAACGCCGTTGACGACCCGCCTAGGCGAGGAGATTGATCATGGTCCTGCAATTGGGTTCCGGCGCGCTACTCGCGCTCCTGCTGCTGATGCTGCTGGCATCGACCTTTCGTATCCTGCGCGAATACGAACGCGGCGTAGTGTTCCAGCTCGGGCGCTTCTGGCAGGTCAAGGGACCCGGGCTGATCATCTTGATTCCGCTGGTGCAGCAGATGGTCCGGGTGGACCTGCGCACCGTGGTCCACGATGTCCCGCCCCAGGACGTGATCACCCGCGACAACGTCTCGGTGAAGGTCAATGCGGTGCTGTATTTCCGCGTGCTCGACCCGCAGAAAGCGATTATCCAGGTGGAGAATTTTCTCGCCGCCACCAGTCAGCTGGCCCAGACCACGTTGCGCGCGGTGCTCGGCAAGCACGAGCTGGATGAGCTGCTGGCCGAGCGGGAAAAGCTCAACTCCGATGTCCAGCAGGTGCTGGACGCCCAGACCGATGCCTGGGGGATCAAGGTGGCGAACGTCGAGATCAAGCATGTCGACCTCAACGAGTCGATGATCCGCGCCATCGCCAAGCAGGCCGAGGCCGAACGGGAGCGGCGGGCCAAGGTGATTCACGCCGAAGGGGAATTGCAGGCTTCCGAGAAATTGATGCAGGCCGCGGAAATGCTCGGGCGTCAGCCGGGGGCCATGCAGTTGCGGTATATGCAGACGCTGTCGTCGATTGCCGGAGACAAGAGCTCGACCATCGTGTTTCCACTGCCGATCGAGTTGTTGAAGGGGATGGCGGATCTGTCGGCGAAAAACAAGACCTGACGCGCGTTAGCGTTGACGTCCATTGCGCACGATCAAGAGACGGCCGGATGTTCCTGGAGGATTGCGTTCAGCTCGCAAGGTTTCCAATGCCTGATAAGGCCCCTCGGCCCAGAACGCCACCCGCTCCCTGAGCCGCTCCGACGCCTCCCGGTGCTTGTCCTGGCTATCCGGCACAAACATCTGGTCCGGCTGCTTGGCGTGCTGCCGCACCACGGAAAACACCTGGGCGCGTTGCTCCGCGTCGAGTCCGAAGAACTCCCCCAGATGCCCTTCCAGCGCCCCCGGCAACTCGCTGTAGTTGACCGGCAAACCGCCAAAAGCCACGCAGTGCTCCCAACCCTTCTGAAGGATCCGCCCGATGCGCGCCGCGATATAGTCCTCCCGCGAGTCGTCCTGCCCCGGCGTGTCCAACACGCTATGACCGATCATCCCCGGCACCATCTGCAGTCCGGCCCGGCGCACATGGGACACGGCGATTTCCAGCGGATCGCGGTACAGGAACAGCCAGGGCGTCTCGGGAAAACACTCGCGCAGCAACGGCAACTCGCCGATATTCCAGGCGTCCAGCTTGATCACCAGGGCCTGCTCACTGCCGCTCCGGCGCTGACCGTAAGCCGCCAACAAGCCCTGCAGGGCCGCACGCTGCTCCGGCGGATCGAGGTCGTCACGCAACAGGCGGTCGAGGGGCGGCGGTTCGCTGATCACGATATGGCTGTCCAGCTGCGCCAGCATCTGGCCGATCAGCGTCGAACCACAGCGCGAGGCGTGATAGATAAACGCGCTCGGCGCCACGGCCGGCACCTGCCATTCGCTGAGCACCACCAGCGGCGTCTCACGCCGAAAGACCTGGTTGAACGGCAGTTGCAGGGCCGCGTCCACCGAATCGGCAAAAAATGGCTGATCCAGCCGACGCTCGCCGAACCAGCACCAGTCGACACGCCAATGGGCCTCTTCGCGCCAGACGCGAATCGGCAGCCAGTCCTTCAGGCCGTCCATGGTTGATTCCAGCGCCGGCCACGGGTCATGGCCGCGTGCAGGTCCTCATGGGCGAAGTGCAGGCCATGGGCGGCGGCGCGCTCCAGGGTCCGGGCAATAAAGGCTTCGCTGTCGGTGTGCGCTTGCAGCTCGCGACACAGTTGCGGGTCACGCTCCAGCCATTGGCGAAATTGCTCGAGCGCCATGGCCGCGCGACCCACGCCGGGCGCCGGGGTACTCGGCAGGCCCGCGACAATCTGCTGCTCCAGCCAGGCACTCGGACGACAGTCGAGCACCAGGTGAACCCGCTCGCTATCGCCCCAGTTGTCGACGCTGTGGGGCCGCGCCAGATCGAGAAACCAGCATTCACCGGCCTTCATGGGAATGCATTGCCCATCGAGCATGAACTCCACGTCGGGCGGGCTGAGCAAGGGAATATGCAGGCGCCGGTCGGCGTCCGGAGGGCTGAGGTCGTAATCGCGGTGCTCATGAATCCGCCCACCCGGTCCCAGCCGCAGCAGGCGCGCCGAACGGATTTCCAGGGGCAGCCCCTGCAAGCCATAGGACCAGCGCGCGTCTTCCAGCCACGGCTTGCGCGCAATCGCCTCGCCTTTGCCCGACGCCAACTCGCCCGGGGCATCGTTGGCGGACACCAGCGCCACCCCGCTCCACTCGCCGGCGTAGTAATCGCGATTGAAATGCGCCACCCAGGCGCTATCGCCCAAGTGCGCCAAAGCCTGGCGCAGCAGTGGCAGGTCCACGGTGACCGGCAGGCGGGAAAACGCCGGCCGGTTCAAGAGATCACTCCGCCCGCGCCCAGCCTGTCGAGCAAGCGCTCGACACAGGCCTCGCGCCGGCTGGCGCTGATTGACCCCGTGGGCAGGTCGGTCATTTCGCTTGAGCAGGCCTCACAGGTTCATCGATATTGCCCGCGGCCCAGTCGGATTCACGGGTGGCCAAGGCCCCGGCAATCGCCTGGATCTTGGTCGAAGACACTTCCGGCGGCAGCGGATCGAGCCCGGCACTGGCAAAGATCTGCCCATAGGCGTTGCGCAGGTCGGCATAGGCCAGGTCGCGACGCAGGTCGGCCTGCAAGGTGTTCAGCTCGCCCTGGATCAGGTCCAGTTCACCGAGCCCCGCCGCCTTGTAGCGGTTGCGCAGCTGGCCGGCGATCTGCCCGTCAATGTTCGACAGTTGCTGGCTGGTCTTGAACTGGCGCACCGCTTCGTTGAAGTTGGCATTGGCCACGTAGAGCTGGGCCAGCACCGCGATGGACATGGCCTGGCGACGTGCCGTGGCGACTTCTTCACCGGCCTTGGCCACGTCGATGGCCGCCGGGGCGGAGATCACGTTGAACAGGTTCCAGGTGACCTTGACGCCGTAGTCGGCCCACTTGTCGTTGACCAGGAAGGAGTTGCTGTCGTAATGGCCGCCGGCGGAGAATTCCAGGCCCGGCAGCAGGCGCAGCATGGCCTTGCGGGTTTCATTGGCGCTGATGCGGGTCTGGTAGTCCTGCTCGCGCAGTTCCGGACGATTGGCCAGGGCCTCCTGTTCCAGCTTGCCCATGTCGACCTTGAGTTGCGGAATCTCGTAGTTTTCCGGGGTCGCCAGGGTCAGCTCGGTGCCCATGGGCAGGTTGATCAGGGTCGCCAGTTCGGTCTTGGCCAGGGTCAGGGCCTTGCGCTGTTCTTCCAACTGGCGTGTGGCGACGATCAGGGCGCGCTGGTAACCCAGGGCCTGGATCGGATCGCCGATACGCTGGTCGCTCATTTTCTCGCTGTTGCCCTGGGCCTGCTCGACCCGCGCCATCAGGCTGTCGATCTGCTTGAGCAGGCGCTCGGCGGCCACGGCACGCCAGTAGGCCGAACGCACGTCCTGGACGATGGTGTTGACCACCTTGCGCCGACGTTCCTGGACGATCAGCCGTTGATCGCCCTGTTGCTTGGCACTGATGTAACTCACGCCGAAGTCGAGCACGTTCCAGACCATGGTCAGGTCGCCGACACGACGGTCGCGGTCCTGGGAGGTCGATGGGACCAGGGATTGCTCGCCGGTCTGGACGTTCTGGCTGCTGGAAGCACTGACGTTATTACGCCCGGCGTAGCCGGCGGACAGCGCCATGCGCGGCAGCATGTCGAAGCTGGCGAGGTCGAGTTGGCGCTTGGCCAGGGCCTCTTCCATGATCTTGAGCCGGCCTTCGAGGTTGTACTTCACCGCACGGGCCATGGCCTCATGCAAGGTCAGCGGGCCATTCAGCGGCTCCTGGTCCTTGAACATGGTCTGCATGTCGCTCTTGGCGCGTTGTTCGCTGACGCTGCGATCGATCGGCTCGCTGGTGACGGCACAACCACTGACTACCAGCGCCAGCAAGCTGGCGCTGAACAACTTATGACTTCTTCTCATCCCTAGTACCGCCCCTGACTACCGCACTCTTCTTATAGGCGCCGACAAAGGTCAGCGCAGATCTCAAATATTGTTCAGGCCGACATTTCGCTGATGCCGACTTGTTCCAAAGCCCAGGCTAGTTCATGCAGCTGTTTCTGCTCGCCATCTTTGATTTTCTGCAATTGCTGCCCCAGGGTCGGCGCGCCGAAAATGCCGCGCACGCCCTGGGCCGGATCGCCCAGGCCCTTGCCGTTGCGGTCGAAGACCTGACTGGTGGAGGTGTCGCTGTTACCCGAGTCGCGGTTGAAGATGCCCGACACGGTACTGCTGCCGAACACGCCGCCATCGCCGCCGCCAAACCCGAGGAAACCACTGGTACTGCCCGTGGCACCGCTGTCGGTACTGAACACCTGGGCGATATAGCTCGGCGCCAGGGCGTTCTGGTTGATGAAGATATTCCCCAGCGGCGGTATGCCGTCGCCCGAGGTGCGCTGCTCGAACAACGGCGGGAAGCCCAGCGGTGAGCCGAGGTCGCCGGTCGGGGCGACGCTGATCTGTGGCTGCAAGGGCAGGTTCGGCGCATCCGGCCGTGCCACTGGCGATTCCACGCGGAACTGTGGATCGCCGCCCAGTGCGACGGTGTTGACCGCGAAGTTGTTGGAGTTGGCGAAGCCGGTCCCGGCGTTGCCGGCCAGGTCCGTGACCAGGCTGTTGTCCAGGGTGATGAAGTTGCTCGGGTCGGTGACGTTCGCCGACGGGGTCAAGGTCGCGGTCCAGGTCTTGCCGCCGTCGGCGCTGGTCAGGTTGGACAGGGTGCCGTTGGCCACGCTCAGCTCCGAGAGGTCGAAATTGCTGACTTTCTCGCTGAAGGTGAAGGTCACCACGGTGGTCTGGCCGGTGGTCAGGTTCGGGTTGGCGACGCTGATGGTCGCCGTTGGTCGATTGGCATCGAGCGCGTAGTTGTTGGAAATCGCGATGCTCGCCCCGGTATTGCCGGCGGTATCGCTGACCAGGCTGGTGTCCAGCACGATCAGGTTGGTGGCATCGGTGACGGCAGCCGTCGGGGTCAGGGTTGCGGTCCAGGTCTTGCCGCCGTCGGCGCTGGCCAGGTTGGACAGGGTGCCGTTGGGGACACTGAGCTCGGACAGGTTGAAGCCGGTCACCACTTCGCTGAAGGCGATGGTCACCGTGGTGGTCTGGCCGATGCCCAGGTTGTTGTTCGCCACGGAGATGGTCGCGGTCGGACGCTGGGTGTCGACGCTGTAGGTGTTGGAGTCGGTGGTACCGCTGCCGGCGTTGCCCGCAACGTCACTGACGGCCGTGTTGTTCAGGGTGATGATATCGCCGGTATGAGTCACCCCGGCAGTCGCGGTCAGGGTCGCGGTCCAGGTGATCCCGCCGTCACTGCTGCTCAAACCGCTCAGGGCGCCGTCGGCGACGGTGAACGCGGCGGTTGTGAGCCCGCTGACCGCCTCGCTGAAGGTAATGGTCACCAGGGAGGTCTGGCCGATGTTCAGCGCGCTGTTGGCGACCACGATGCTCGCCGTCGGACGCTGGGTATCGATGGCGTAGTTGTTGGAATCGGTGGTGCCCGTCCCGGCGTTACCTGCCAGGTCGTTGTAAGTGGTGTTGTTCAGGCTGATCACGTTGCTGGCGTGGGCGATATTGCTGGTCGGGGTGAAAGTCCCGGTCCAGGTGATACCGCCATCGCTGCTGCTCATCGTGCTCAGTGTGCCATTGGCGACGGTCAGGTCGGCGTTGCTGAAACCAGTCACCGCCTCGCTGAAGGTGATGGTCACCCCGGCGGTCTGGCCGATGTTCAGGGCCGAATGGTCGATCACCACCGAGGCCGTCGGCGCCACGGTATCGACGCCATAGGTATTGGACAGAGTGGTGCCCGCGCCAGCATTGCCGGCGAGATCGCTGACCAAGGTGTTATTCAGGCTGATCACGTCGCCGGTGTGGGTCGTGGCCGCATTCGGCGTTAGGATCGCGGTCCAGGTGATGCCACCGTCGCTGGAACTGACCGCGCTCAGCGTACCGTCGGCGACCGTCAGATCGGCATTGCTGAAACCGGTCACCGCCTCGCTGAAGGTGATGGTCACCAGCGAGGTACCGCCGATCTTCAGGCTGTTGTTGACCACGATGCTCGCCGTCGGCCGCTGGGTGTCGACGCTATAGGTGTTGGAGTCGGTGCTGCCGCTGCCGGCGTTGCCCGCGCCGTCACTGACGGCCGCATTGTTCAGGGTAATGATATCGCCGGTATGAGTCACCCCGGCGGTCGCGGTCAGGGTCGCGGTCCAGGTAATCCCGCCGTCACCGCTGCTCAAACCGCTCAGGGTGCCGTCGGCGACGCTGAACGCGGCGGTTGTGAGCCCGCTGACCGCCTCGCTGAAGGTAATGGTCACCAGGGAGGTCTGGCCGATGCTCAGTGCACTGTTGGCGACCACGATAGTGGCCGTTGGGCGCTGGGTGTCGATGGCGTATGTATTGGAGGTAGTGGTACCGCTACCAGCATTGCTTGCGCTGTCGCTGAACAGGGTGTTGTTCAAGGTGATGACATCGCCGGTATGGGTCACCCCAGGATTCGCGGTCAGGGTCGCGGTCCAGTGGGTGCCATCGACCTGGACCAGGTTGCTCAAACTGCCATCGGCGACAGTTAACGCGCCGGCGGTGAGATTGTTGACCGTCTCGCTGAAGGTGATGGTCACCAGGGAGGTGCTACCGTTGACGTTCAGCGCCGTGTTGGACACCACGATGGTCGCGGTCGGCGCCACAGTATCGATGCCATAGGTATTGGACAGGGTGGTTCCCGCGCCAGCGTTGCCGGCGAGATCGCTGACCAAGGTGTTATTCAGGCTGATCACGTCGCCGGTGTGGGTCGTGGCCGCATTCGGTGTCAGGGTCGCGGTCCAGGTGATGCCGCCGTCGCTGGAGCTGACGTTGCTCAGCGTACCGTCGGCGACCGTCAGGTCGGCATTGCTGAAACCGGTCACCGCCTCGCTGAAGGTAATGGTCACCAGCGAGATACCGCCGATATTCAGGGCCGGGTTCGCCACCACGATGCTCGCCGTCGGCCGCTGGGTGTCGATGCTGTAGTTGTTGGAGTCGGTGACACCGCTGCCGGTGTTGCCCGAGGCGTTCGCCACGAGCGTGTTGTTCAGCTCGATCACGTTGCTGCTGTGGGTGATGTTGCTGGTCGGGGTAAAGGTCGCCGTCCAGGTGATACCGCCGTCGCTGCTCTGCACCGCGCTCAGGGTGCCACCATCGATAATCGTCAGGTCTGCGTTGCTGAAGCCGGTCACGGCTTCGCTGAAGGTGATGGTCACCAGCGAGGTTTCGCCGATCTTCAGAGCGTTATCCGCCACCACGATGGTCGCGGTCGGACGCACGGTATCGATGGTGAAGTTGCCCGAGTTGGTGATACCGGTGCCGGCGTTGCCCGCCCCATCCTGCACGCCGCTGTTGTTCAGGCTGATGAGGTTGGTGGTGTCATGAACGCCGTCGGTCGGGGTGAAGGTCGCCGTCCAGGTGACGCCAGCGTCGCTCGTGCTGACGGCGGTCAGGGTGCCGTTGGGCACGCTCAGGTCGTTGTTGTCGAAGCCGTTCACCGCCTCGCTGAAGGTGATGGTCACCAATGAACTCTGCCCGGCCGCCAAGGTCGGGTTGGCGACCACGATGGTTGCCGTCGGGCGTGTGCTATCGAGGGCATAGGCATTCGAGCTGGTGGTCCCGGTACCGCTGTTGCCGGCACCGTCGATCACCGTGCTGTTGTCCAGGACGATGTGATTGTTGTTTTGGGTGATACCCGGCGTCGGCGTCAACAGCGCGGTATAGGTGATGTTGTCGCTGGTGCTCAGACCGCTGAGGGTACCGTTGTCGGTCGTCAGGTCGGCCAGGGCCATACCGCTCACCGCCTCGCTGAAGGTAATGGTCACCGTGGAGGTACCGCCGATGCCCAGGTTGTTGTTCGACACAACGATAGTGGCGGTCGGGCGTACGCCGTCGATTGCCACGTTGTTGGACGTGACGGTGCCGCTACCGACGTTGCCCGCAGCGTCACTCACATGACTGGTGTCCAGGGTGATGTGGTTGCTCGCACTGACGATCGCAGCCGTCGGGGTGAAGGTCGCAATCCAGGTGACGCCACCGTCGCTAGTGCTCACCGTGCTCAGGGTGCCATTGGACACCGTCAGGTCGGCGTTGGTAAAACCGGGCACGGCTTCGTTGAAAGTGATGGTCACCGGCGAGGTCTGGCCGATCCCCAGGTTGGTATTGCCGAACACGATGGTCGCGGTCGGCAGCACGGTGTCGACGGCGTAGGCGTTGGAGGTGGTGGTACCGCTGCCGGCGTTACCCGCGACGTCGCTGATCGCGGTGGTGTTCAGGGTGATGACATCGCCGACATGGTTGACCCCGGGGTTCGCGGTCAGGGTCGCGGTCCAGTGGGTGCCGTCGACCTGGACTAGGTTGCTCAGACTGCCATCGGCAACAGTTAACGCGCCGAGGGCAAGATTGTTGACCGTCTCGCTGAAGGTGATGGTCACCAGGGAGCTGTTACCGTTGACGTTCAGCGCCGTGTCTGACACCACGATGGTCGCGGTTGGTCGCACGGTGTCGACGACGTAGGTGTTGGAGGTGGTCGTACCGGTACCGGCGTTGGTCGCGGTATCGGTATAGAGGGTGTTGTCCAGGGTGATGACGTTGCCGCTGCTGTTGTTGCTGGCGCTCGGTGTCAGGGTCGCGGTCCAGTGGATATTGTCGCTGGTGGTCAGGTTGCTCAAGGTCCCATTGGACGCCGACATGTCGGCCAGGCTGAAACTGCTCACCGCTTCGCTGAAGGTAATGTTCACCGTCGAGTTGACCGTGGTGCTCAGCGTAGGCGCGACCACCGAGACGGTCGCGGTCGGGCGCACGGTATCGATGGCATAGTTGTTGGACGAGGTGGTGCCGGTTCCCGGTGTACCCGTCGACGTGGAGGTGACGCCGGTATTGTCGAGGACAATATGGTTGGTGGCGCTGGTCACGCTCGAGTTCGGTGTAAAGGTCGCGGTGTAGGTGATGTTGTCGCTGGTCGTCAGGGTGCCCAGGGTACCGTTGGCAATCGTCAGGTCGGCGTTGGTGAAACCGGTCACCGCCTGGTTGAAGGTAATGGTCACCAGCGACGTGCTGCCAATGTGCTGGGCGGTAGTGCCGACCACTATGGTCGCGGTCGGAGCCGGCGCATAGGCGGTGTTGAGCGTGCCGCCGTCGTTGAAGATATTGTTCACCGCCGCCACGCTGGCGCCGGTACCGCCGCCGCCCAGCGCCGGACCACCGGAGCCGCTGCCACCAACGTTGCCGGTCATCGCCGCGAAGTTGGCGGCGGTCATCAACAACGTGCCTTTGTTCCAGATCGCGCCGACGCCTTTGCCGGCCGCTCCACCGGAGTCGGCGGAGCCGCCCAGGCCACCGCCGCCGCCGCCACCACCGCCAGCAGCGATGTTGCTGGAAATCACTGAAGTGCCGACGATCGTCAGGGTACCGGTGCTGGCGTTGTAGATACCGCCGCTGGCCGAGGCACCGGCCCGGCCGGCTTTGTCCCAGCCAGAACCGCCGCCGCCGCCGCCAATGGAAATGGTGCCATTGTTCGCCGTGCCGCCGGCCCCGCCGTTACTGTAGTTGGCGGCGCCTATACCGCCCGCGCCGCCGGTGCTGCTACCCCCCTTGCCACCCATGTAGCTGGGGTTGTAGCCGCCGCCGGTACCGCCGTGGTTGGCGGTGCCGGAGGTACCGCCATAGACCCCCGTACCGTAGCCCGAGCTACCACCATGACCACCATTCTGTCCGCCAAGAGCACCGCCACCGCCACCGCCGCCACCAACCGCGCCGCCGACGTAGGGCGCCGTGACCCCGCCGCCGCCGCCGCCGCCCGAGGCCGCGTTGCTGGTCACCGTGACATTGTTCAGGGTCAGGTTACCGGCGTTGACAATACCGCCGCCCATCGCCGCAGTGCCATCGACCCCGGCCGCCGCGCCATTGCCCACCGCCAACCCCTGGGTAATGACCAGCCCGTCCAGGGTCGCGGTGATCCCGGAATTGACCATGAGCACCTGGGTCTTGTATTGCCCGCTGAGGGTCACATCGGGTGTGCCGTTGTGGTCCAGGTCGCCTTCGATGGTGAGGTTCTTGCTGATGACCAGTTGCGAATTCAGGTTGACCGTCATGCTGGCGTTGAAGGTGATGATATCGCCCGCCACCGCGCTGCTCAGGGCCGAACGCAGTGAACCGACGCCACTGTCAGCGTTGCTGGTCACGGTAATGGTCGACAGGGCGTACTGGTACGCGGCCATGGCGTCGGCCGAGAGCACGTTGTGGCTTTCGATGACACCGGTGGAGATTTCCAGGGTCCAGTCGCCGCCCAGGCCGGTACGGTTGTCGGAAGCGGCGATATCGCGCCCGGTGTATTGCGCCAGGGAGTCGACAAAGCCGATGCCGGTGGCACCTTCGGCGGTATTACAGGCGTAGATCAGGATATCGCCGCCGACATTCATGTCATTGCCGATGCGCGCCAGGACATCGGCCCGCGCCGCGACGTTGGTCGACGATAGATAGGTGCTGCCCAGCCACAGGTCACCCGAATTGCCGTGAGCGATGATTTCCACGGTGCTCACGCCCTGGTGGGTGTCCAGGTAGTCGGCGATCTGTTGCAGGCCATCCTTGCCGGCCTGCAGCACCACCACCTGGGTGCCGGGAGCGACGCCCTTGAGCAGGGCACTGAAATCCTGCACCCGCGAGTCGACGAAGACCACCGATTGGCCAGGTACGGCGGCTGGGGCCGGGGTCGGCGTGGCATCGGATTGCGGGTGGGCATCGGAGCTTGCCGCCGTAGAGTCCGTGGCCGGCGCCTTCGCCGCATCGGCAGTGGTGTGATTGGCCGGCTGCGCGGCATCAACTACCGTGGCCGCCACGGCGCCGTCGAACAGCATGCGCGGTTCAAGCGGGATAATCATGGGTGAAACCAGGGTTCTCACGCTTTCAGCCCGCGATTTCTGTTTGCTCCACCACATGCTTCACCTGCACTCGAGCGCTTGCGCGCCCAAAAGATTTTTTTGTCGGAATAAAAAACCGCGATCAACTGACCGCGGTGTTGGTTTTCATGCGAATGACATTGGCGGCGCTGGCGGAGCCATCGTTCCAGAACGACAGTTCCGCATATTTTTCGAACAGGTCCGGCGGCAGGATCGTGCGCCGTGACTCCAGCGCCACCTTGGGCTTGACCTTGTGCAGGCCGGCGAGCCCGAGGGCCTGGTCGAATTCCGGGGCGTCATACACCAGGTGGTCGAAATCGTGCTCGAACCAGGGTTCGCCGATAAAGTCGTAGACCAGCCGCAATACCCGCTCCGGGGCCTGGGACAGCAGGTCGTAATCGATCAGCAGCAAGGAGTCGGCGTGTTCGCCGTAATAGGCTTCCTTGATCGCGGTCCAGGCATACCCCACCAGGCGATTGCGCTGGGCCAGGGTTTCGCAACGGCTGTAGACGGTGTTGCGCTCGACTTCGTCGTTGAACAGCTTGGTGTTCTCGAAAGGGTTGGCGCGGTACAACCGCTCAAGGCTGTCCATGACCCAGGCAACATTGCGCACGCAGGCGATGACCTTGGACTGGGGGAACAGGTCCATCAGCGCGGGCAGACGCGCCGACCACTGGCGATTGGTATCGAAGACCACCGATTGCTCGGTCTTGTCGGCGTAATAGGACTCGAACAGCCCGCGCAGCAAGCGACGGCGCATGTCGGTGTCGATCACCGCGCCGAACTCGCTGCCGGCACTGCATTGTTCCAGCACGCTGTTGAACAGGGTGCCGACCGGGCTGCTCATGCCAGCATGAAAGCGGGGATTCTGTAGAAGAATGGCGGACAGCAGGGTGGACCCTGAGCGCGGCAAACCGGAGATAAAGTGAAAACTGCGCAATCCCTTCACCCTAGACGGAAGTCCATTTGTAGGACAAAGCGTAGCCTAAAGGGAATCGCTCACACTAGTAGTATTTTGACATCAACCATCTGCGTTTTAAGTCTAAACAACCCATAAACAGCGACGTTTATGGGCCTTCAATATGACTTCATGGCTCTAGATCAGGCCTGTTACGGTGAGTCATCGCTACACGAAGGATGGCAGACCTCGTATAAAACCGCCTGGGTGTCACCCCCGGCATGCTGGTCAATTTTTCGCCAATTGTCCGGAATGGACGGGAATTCATCCGGCGCCACCCGGCTCATCACCAGCCAGACCCGGCCATTGCCCTGGGGCAGGTCGTCCAGCCGATCGAGGTAGACGCCGGCGTTTTCATCGATCAGCGTACCGAAACCATAGCTGTTCGGTCGGGTCGACACGCCCTTGGCCGTGGGCGGCGTGTACAGCCGCGGCGCGGTGGCGCTCTTGTCGTAATAGCCCCAGGTGAGCAGCCAGAACATATCGCCCAGCACCACCTGGTCGCCGGCGACGGTGTGCTGGTTCATGTACTCGACCATGTTGTTGAACTGATCGCCTGCGTCGACGGTGTAGTTGTTCTTCAGGCCCACGCCCTCCACCGCCAGGATCGCCATCAGCAGGAGCACCGCCAGGACCTTGAAGCGCCGCGCCAGGCGATCGATGGCCAGGGCCAGGATAATCGGCAGGCCGAGCGCCGGGACGGTGAGGTAGCGCTCGATAAACACCGGCGAGACGAAGGAAATGGCGAATACCAGCAGCAACGGCAGTGCGCTGTAGACCACCAGCAGCGTGTCGAAGCGGTAGCGGCTGCGGTCAGTCCAGACGAGGAAGGTCATGACGGCCGCCATGACGCCCGGCAAGGTGACGAACAGCCACAGCGGCATGCCTTCGCCGTCGTCCTGGGCCATCAGTTGCCAAAGCATCGACGGCAGCGAACGCAAGGTGACCGGCGGTTCCCAGCCGACATCGCCGCCGACCTTCAAATCCTCCATGTGCCGCACCAGATCGATCAGCCCGGGCAACCAGGGCAGGAACAACAGCACGATCGCCACGTTGGCCAACCACCACTCGCGACGGGCGATATAGCGGTGCGCGCTACCGGGCTCGGGGCGGATCACCAGCAGATAGAGCCAGTGCGACAACACGCACAACGCCGAAAAGTAGTGGGTATAGAAGGCCGCCGCCATCAGCAGCGCATAGATCACCAGATAACGCTGGCGCGCGGGCTCGCGGACCCAATACACCAGGGCAATGGTGGCTCCCAGCAGCCACACGCCCATCAGCGAATACATGCGTACTTCCTGGCTGTAGCGCACGGCCGTGGGCAGCAGGGTCAGCAGCAGGCAGGTCAGTATCGTGACCCGCCGGTTGGCGGCCAGGTTCGCCAGCCAGGTGCCGAGCAGCACCGTGACCACCCCGGGCACCGCGCTCATCATGCGGATCGACAGGATCGAGTCGCCGAACAGGCCGATCCAGGCATGCAGCAGCATGAAATACAGCGGCGGATGGACATCGTGGGACGCATGGGACCAGATGCCGGCCAGCGGGAACTGGGCCAGCAGCACGCTGGAGCCTTCGTCGCCCCAGATCGCCGAGGCCGTCAGTTCATAAAGACGCAACGCCACGGCCAGTAGCAGGAGGGCTATCAGCCAGGGTTGGCGAAGCAACTGGACAAGGGATTGCGGATGCGTGACAGGCTGACCGGAAAGTCGCTTTGCTACTTCATCATTGCTCGGAACGCCCATCACCATCCTCTAGAAATCGACAACTGCACCCGCCAGGGGGGGTATGACGCGGTGATTGTAGGCTAGAACGATACTGCCTTGCCTGACTGTTCCCATCACGACCTCGAGCATGCAAAAAACCGGGCGCCGGCCAGGACAGCGTCTACGCTTCAGGACGGTGCACAGCAGACCCGGACCGGCGGCCTACGCAGCCCGTCCAACGGGCAAGGCACTTCACTTAACGCAGCTGAAGGATAAGGATCTATGGACGTATTTCTCGGCAATATCCAGATGTTCGGCTTCAACTTCGCCCCCAACGGTTGGGCGCTCTGCAACGGCCAGTTGCTCAATATCCAGCAGTACCAGGCGCTGTTCACCTTGCTCGGCACGGTCTATGGTGGCAATGGCCAGCAGAACTTCGGCCTGCCCAACCTGCAAAGCCGCCTGCCGATTGCCCAAGGCACCGGCCCGGGCCTGACGACCCGGGTCATGGGTGAAGCCAGCGGTACCGAAAAAGTCTCCATCCTGAGCACCAACCTGCCGCCGCAGGCGATCCCCACCAGCGGCCTGACCGTCAGCACCACCATCAACCTGGCGAGCGCCCCCAGCAATCCGGTCACCGCGCCGACCAATACCAATGCCTATCTGGGTGCATCCGCCCCCTCGGGGCCGCCCTCGGCCGGGATCTACTCCGACGCGCAAGGTTCCTCGCCGGTCGCCCTGAAAGGTGCCACCACCACTATCGCCGGCACCTTGGCCATACCTGGCGGCGGCGTGGCCCTGGGGACGATGAACCCGTTCCTGGTGGTGAACTTCAGCATCGCCCTGCAGGGGCTGTTCCCTTCCCGGAACTGATCAGCCTCAGACCGCCGGGGCCCGGTGTCCCGGTTTTTGCCGTATATGACGGAGAATATCGATGCTGCAACAGGTTTCAAGTGAACACTTCCAGGCGTTGATGAAACAACACTGCCCGCTGCATCTGCCCGACGGCAGCCTGCTGCCGATCGAGATCGAGGCGATCGCGCTGCGCCCGCAATCGCGCCTGCCGGAAAGCAGCCGAATGCCCTTCAATGTGCTGTTGCGCAGCCTGGAACCGACGGAGTTCGTCGACGGCCTGTGCGCCCTGGAGTTACCGAACCTGGGCCGCGTAGACGCCGTCTTCGTGTCCCGCGAACCGCCCCTGGGCCGTGATCCGGCCCTGGGTTATTTCAATATCGTCTTCAACTGAAACCCGGATACCAGACCAGACGATCAGCCCCCGGGGAACTCTCTTCAACCTGAAACCCCAGCGCCAGGTAATGCTGGCGCGCCTGGGGATTACTCGCCCAGACCACCGTCGCCACCGGGCAGCGCACCTGCTCGGCGGCCTTCTGCACCCCTTGCAGCACGCTGCGACCAAACCCCTTGCCACGGGCCGCCGGGATAAACGCCAGGTACAGCACGCGGATTTCATTCGGGCCGAAATCGGCGCTGAGCACGCCGATAGGGGTGTCGAGCTTTTCCACCACGTAGTGCATCGCATCGGGGAAGTGCTCGCCGATACCCCGCTCCTGCACCTGGAATTGCTGGGCGACCACCTGCTCGACCACCTCGGGATCGGCGTCGATCCACTGTAATTCGGGACGGGCCGACTTATAGAGGCTCTGCAGAAAAGGCCCATCGGTAGGCCGTGAGGGCCGCATGGACAAACCGGCGGCAGACGCATTGTTCAACATCGGTTGTACTCCCTGAACCGTTGTACTGGCTAGAAACCACTCTCCCGCACGCCCAGGGCGGCCATGCGCCGCCAGGCCGTGCCCAACAATGACTCACTGCGCCCCTGCAAGACCGCCACACCGCGCAGCGGATGACTGGGCGTCGGCACGTCTTCGAGCAATCGTAGACGAGCGCCGTACTGCGCCTGCACCGGTTCCGGCCGACGGTTTTCGTCACGGCGCACGGCAATCGGGCCATGGTGATCGGAGGTCAGCGCCTCCTGGTCGATGGCCGCCACCCCGTTGGCATCGACGTCCAGCAGCTCCACCGGCCAGGCCGGGCGCATCGGGTCGTCGGCGACAAAGCGCCCCTTCGCTCCCGGCGCGACCCGCCACAAGTCCTCTTCGGCCAGATAACCACGCATGCGGGTGCCGCCCTCGACTACCCGCGCCAGCGGCTCCTTGGTCGAAACCCAGCGCCCGACGGCCAATTGCGGCATCAGGTCGCGCACCTGGCCGGCCTGCGGTGCCTTTAACAACAGACGATCACGACGGGCTTGCAAACCCCGGTATTCGGCCACGGCCTCCGCCAAACGCTGTTCGAGAATGCCGACATCGGCCGCGGTTTCGCTGCGCCCGGCCTGGCGGCGCATCTGCAATTGGAGGATATCGATTTCACGGCGCACGATGATCAAGCGCGAGTCGACGTCCGGCGACTCCAGCTCCACCAGCACCGTGCCCGCCTCAACCATCTGCCCATCGCGGACATTGACCTGCTTGACCCGCGCGGCGACCGGCGCATGCAGGGCCGTGACCCGCCCGGCTTCCAGCATCACCGGTATTTCCACGCTGCTGCGCCAGGGCACCGCCACCAGCAACAGCAGCGCCAGCAGGCCCAGGCCGCTAAGCAATACCCGTGGGGTATGCGCCTGCTCACGTCGCGACCACCATTCGCGGGTCTCCTTGAAAATCGGCAGGAAGATGAACCAACCCAGTTCCACCATCATCAGGAAGATGCCCAGCAATTTGAAGAACAGGTGATAGACCGCCAGGGCGATCCCGAAAAACAGCGCCGCACGCCACAACCAGGAGAGGAATCCCCACCACAGCAAACGTCGGCGCATGGCCGGCGGCCAGGGTTCGGGGGCCGGCTCGTCGTAGCCGAACAAGGCCTCGCGCAAACGCCAGCGGCACAGGGCAAAGGCGCGGCCCTGGAGGTTGTCGATTTCCCAGAAGTCGCTGAGCAGAAAGTAACCATCGAAACGCATGAACGGGTTGAGGTTGACCGCCAGGGTGGTCAGCCAGGTGGCGCTGGCGAGCATGAACGCCGCCGTGCGCGCCGGCCCGTCCGGTAACAGCGACCAGGCCAGCAGGGCGATACAGGCCAACAGCATTTCGGCCATGACCCCGCCGGCACCGATCAATAATCGCGCCTTGCGGTCGTTGATCCGCCAGGCATCGCTGACGTCGGTATAGAACAACGGCAGCATGACCATAAAGGCCACACCCATGCTCTGCACCCGACACCCGGCGCGCTTGGCCATAAAGGCATGGCCGAATTCATGGCAGAGCTTGGCGAAGAACAGCGCGATGCCGAAGGCCATGGCCCCGCCGAGGCTGAACAGGTGCGGAAAGGTCGAGAGAAAGCGCTCCCAGTCCCGCGACACCAGAAACACCCCGAGCCCCAGGGTCGCCGGCAAGCCGTAGCGCAGCAGGCGCGGGCCGAAGCGTTGCAGCCAGGGCCAGGCGCGATTGAGGAAAGCATCCGGGCGCCACAGGGGAATGCGGAAAAACAGATATTGATGCAGCGCCATCTGCCACAGGCTCTGGCGCGATGCGGCGGCTTTCCAGGCGTAGCTGGCACGCTGTTGCGGGTCCAGCGAGGCGATCAGGTCATGGGAACGCAAAAAGCCCAGCAACTGCTCCAGCTCCGGGTCGCCCAGCGGCAGGCCCGGTTCACGGTTCGCCGCTTGCAGCACCTGCGCCGGATCCCCCAGCGACCAATGCCGCAGCAAACGCATGGCCTGGACACCGAGCTTGAAATAACGCCCGCGCACCGGGTCGGCCAGGGTCCAGCGCGGCGAACCGTCCAGCGCCGGGGCGGCGGCAGTGAGCTGCAGATCCGCGCGCAGGCTGGGCAGGTTCATTACAGCCCGACACTCTGGCGCAGCCCGGCCAACGGCCGACGCAGCAGGTACAAGGCCAGCGGCGCACGCTGGCCGAAGAGTTTCGCCGTGCCGCGCAAACCGATGCGCGGTACCGGGGTATCGGTGAAGCTGGCATCCAGGCGATAGGCCAACTGCCCGGCCGGGGTCGATTGCGCCTCGTAGGCCACCCGCTCCAGCTTGGCCGAGTAACGCTGCAAGGGGTCGCTGTCGAGGAACAAGGCGACTTCGGCGTCGGACGTCAGGGCGATGGCGTCGCCGACCGCCAGTTCGATGCGCAGTTCGGCCTGGTTCGGGTCGGCGATTTCCATCAGTCGTTCACCGGTCTGGATCGGTTTGCCGGTCCAGCGTTCGGCATCGGCAAACACCGCGATACCGTCACGCTCGGCACGCACTTCGCTGCGTTTGAGCAATTCGGCGGCGTAATCGCGTTCGGCGCGCTTCTGCTCGACCCGCGCCGCCAGCAAATCGATCTTCGAGCTCGACTCCGCATCGGCAAAGGCGCGCTGGGCATTGGCCTTCAATTCGGCTTCGGCCACGCCGAGGGCGCGCTGGGCCACATCGGCCTGGGCCTTGAGGGTGGTGCTTTCGAAGCGCACCAGCAGGTCGCCGGTCTTCACCGTCTGGTTGGGCTTGACCAGGAATTCGGCAACCACCCCATCCAGCGGGGCTGCCACCACACGGCCGGCCAGCGGCACGACTTCCGCCGGCGCCAGCACCGACTGACGCACCGGAATCAGCAAACTCAACAGCGCCAGCACCACCAGCAACGCCTGGCGCTTGCGGGTGAAACGCAGACGCCACGGCCGCCGGGGCTGCAAGGCGAGCCAGGCATGGCTGTAGGTGTCGCCCAATTGCGCCAGCAGCACCTGTTCGGAAGGACTCCAGGGATTGTCGCGGGCCAGCCAGAGGCCGCCGAAGACTTCGCCCTTGTGATCGAGCAGCGGCAACCAGAACACCTGGGGCGCCGACAGGCTCTGCCAGTCCTCGCGCACCGAGACGGTGAAGGCGTCCATCGGCACCACGGTTGCGGGTTTGGCCCGTTCCAGCTTGAAGACCTGCGCCACGGCGTGTTCGACGAAGGCGACAAACGGCGCATTCGGCTCCACCGAGCTGACCCCGGTCACCGCCCGCACCTTTCCGGCGATCAGCAGGGCCGCGTGGCGAAAGCCAAACAGCGCCTGGCCGTCGTTGACCAGGCTATAAGCCAGCTGTTCGGTGGTGCGGGCAGCGCGGGTCACGCGTTCAAGGTCGAGGAACTGGGCGAACACCCGCTCCACGGCGCCCGCTACCGGTGCGTTCACTTCAACGCCTCGAAGCGCGCAGTGCCGCTCATGCCCGCCAGCAGGCCGTCGACCTTGGGCAGGCTGGCCACCAGCAACAGGGTCTGGCTGCCTTCATCGATCCGCGCACCGAGGCGCTTGATGGTGGCCGTCAACGGTTGCCCGGTTTCATCCGGGACGAAGCTGAAAGTCTGCCCGGCCTTGAGCTTGCCCATCCAGCGCGACGGCACCAGCAGGTGGATTTCCAGGGTGCGGTTGTCGACGATCTCCAGCATCGGCGCCCCGGCCGAGACGCTTTCATAGCGCTGGACCTTGCGCTGCACGACCTGGCCGTCATAGGGCGCGATCACGCTGCAACGCTTGACCTGCACCTGGTAGACCTGGGACTGGGCCTGGGTTTCGGCGAGCTTGGCCTCGGCGCGGGCCACTTCGAAGCGGCCGACGGAGTTCAACGAAGCCAACTGTTTATTGTGAGCCAGCTCTTCACTGGCACCGCGGCTGGCAGCCTGGGCGGCATTGAGCTGGGCCTGATAGGCCGAGCAGTCGAAACGCGCCAGGGTGTCGCCCTGCTTGAAGGTTTCGCCTTCGCTGTAGGGCAGCTCGACAATGCGCCCCGACAATTCGCTGGCGAGCATCGCCTGGTCACGGGCGCGCAACACGCCACGGGCCTCGCTGGCGGCGACGGTATGCGTCGCGGCAACGTTATTAGTATCCAACAGCGGATCAGCCTCGACCGGCGTCTGTGCCTGAGCCAGGCACGCCATGCAGGACAACCCCACTACAACTACCCGCAAACACCACATATACAGTGACTCCTTGTCGGACAATCGCGAGTCTACGGCAGCCGTATCAAGCGTCAAGCCAATTGCCACTATGTTTATCGAACGACCGGGCGGTCGCCGATGTGCGGCAGATCACAGCCTGCAACGCCGTGCTGGGTACAAGCATAGGTGTTGCGGCCCGGCTTCGGTATTATTCGCGCCACTCCCGGCCTCGCTGCCGCTCGTTTACGGAATTAGGGACAATTCATGCGTATCGGTCTTCTGACATCTCTGGCCCTGGCGGTGAGTGCCGGCTTCTGCTCCATGGCCCAGGCCAGTTCCGACGACACCTGCTACCCGCGTTGGTCAATGCTCAAGTACAGCCTCGACGGCTGCAGCAACCTCGCCTTCCTCAACCCGGGCAACGACAGCCGGGTCAACCTGCGTCTGTTGCTCGCCGACCAGGGCGCCTTGCCCCTGGCGCCCAACCCGCTGAGCAACGACGACCTGGGCGCGGGCTTCGGTCCGGTACCGTTCGCCACGACCCGCCTCGACGCCGCCCCTGAGCCGGTCGTCGACGCCGAACCGGGCAAGTCCGTCACCGCCCCGCTGGATGAGGCCCTGGCAAAACTCGGTATCACCCGCGAAAACGCCAACACCGCCGTCAGCTCGCTGCTGTCCGGCGAGGGTGGACGCTGCCGCAGCAATGACGCCGACAGCGCCACGACCTTTATCAACCAGTTGTTGGGCAGCAGCGAGCTGCCCGACCCCGAGCGCCAGGCCCTGGCCCGCGCTCGCGTGCAGATGCTCGGCACCTGCGCCTGGGAACCGGCCCAGCAAGCGAGCCTGGTGCCCGCCATGCAATCGGCCCAGGGCCAGGCATTTGCCAGCTACCTGAACGGTGCCATCAGCTTCTACAGCGGGCGCTTCGCCGACGCCGCCCAGGTCTTCGCCAGCCTGGGCGAAAGCCCGCAACCCTGGCTGAAGGAAACCGCGCAGTACATGCAGGCACGCACCGCCCTCAACCTGGCGCAACAGAACACCTTCGACAGCGACGGCATGCCGACCAGGGAAGAGGCCGACGCGGCCCAGCTGAAACGGGCCGAAGAAGGTTTCCAGCATTACCTCGGCACCTGGCCCGAGGGCCTCTATGCGACCTCCGCCCGTGGCCTGTTGCGCCGGGTCTACTGGTTGGCGGGGAATGCCGAAAAACAGGCGACCGAATACCTCTGGCAACTGGGCCAGGCCAAGGCCGACGAGCGCAACGTGACGCCCGACGAACTGGTGCAGGAGATCGACAACAAGATGCTGTTCGGCAGCGGCAAGGTCGATCAACCCTTGTTCCAGGCCCTCGACGACCTGATGGGCATGCGCCCCGGCTACGGCGAGAACGCCGCGCCCAAGCTGACCCTGGACATCCTCCAGGCGCAGAAACCGATCTTCGCCGCGCAACCGGCGCTGTATGACTATTTGCAGGCGGCGTTCCAGCTGTATGTCGCGAAAAACCCGGAGCTGGCGCTCAAGAGCCTGCCAACCGAGATCCCGGCGAAACTCGACTACCTCGCCTTCAGCCAGCAGATGCTGCGCGGCCTTGCCCTGGACGCGAAACAGGACGGCAACGGCGCCGAGGCCCTCTGGCTGCAACTGCTGCCGCAGGTCCACCAACCACTGCAACGCGAGCAGGTCGAACTGGCCCTGGCCGATCACTACGAGCGCAATCAGCAGGTGGCCAAGGTCTTTGCCGCCGACTCGCCGATCAAGACCGTGCCAGTGCGCGCCATCCTGTTGCGGCATATCGCCGACGCCGGGCTGCTGCGCCAGGTTGCCCAGGGCGAAGCCTCCACCGAGCGGGATACAGCCCTGTTCGTGCTGCTCTACAAGGACCTGCGCCTGGGCCATTACGCGGACTTCGCCACCGATCTCAAGCAGTTGCCTGCCGAACCATCGGATACCAAGTTGAGCACCTCGTTGGGTTACACCTACGGCGACGGCCAGCCGCTCAAGCTGTTCCGCTGGAGCGGCGCCAAGGCCGAGTCCGGTTATGCCTGCCCGACCATTGGCGAGACGGCGGCGACCTTGCAAGCCGATGCGAAGCAGCCCCAGGCACTGAACTGCCTGGGCGAATTTATCCTGCGAAACAGCCTGGACGGCATGCCCCTGGACAGACAGCGCGGCTCGGATGAGCTGGGCGGGACCGCGTCCTTGTTCAAGGGCAGCACCTTCTCGCGGCTCGACGGTTACCAGAGCGTGATCGGCGATACCAAGGCGTCGTCCACCGACAAGGCCTATGCCCTGTTCCGCGCCATCAACTGCTACGCACCTTCGGGCTACAACAGTTGCGGCGGGAAAGAGGTGACACCAGCTCAGCGCAAGGCCTGGTTCAAGCAGCTCAAGACCCGCTATGCCAGCACCCAGTGGGGCAAGTCGCTGCAGTACTACTGGTAAGTGAGCGTGGATCGCTGGCGCTGGCTGTTGCTGGCCGGGCTGCTGGCATTCGCCGATGCCCGGGCGGCGGTCGATGCGCGGGACTACGACAGTTTCTGGCTGTGGAGTGGCGTCGCTCCGCAGGCGGTGCTGAGCCAGGCCAAGAGCCTGTATATCCTGCAAGGCCAGGTCAGCGAGTCGCGGCGCTCGCCGCAGCGGACGGTCAACTTTATCGCCCAGGGCATTGCGATTCCGCGCCTGACCCGGGGCGAGGTCTGGGTGGTCTATCGCGCCCACACCCTACGCTGGCCGGAGTCGGTCTATCGGCAGTTGCTCGGCCAGGTGAAACGCTGGCAACAGGCGGGCAACCCGGTGGTTGGCATCCAGATCGATTTCGATGCCCGCACCCGCTACCTCGATGAGTACGCCGCCTTTCTGCGCGACCTGCGCCAGCGGCTGCCGGCGGACTTGCGCTTGAGTATTACCGGACTGATGGACTGGAGCAGCAACGCCGACCCGACGGCCATCGCCCAGCTCAAGGGAGTGGTGGATGAGGTGGTGGTGCAGACGTATCAGGGGCGGCACAGCATTCCCGATTACGCCGCGTATCTGCCCCGGATAAACCGACTGGGCATGCCATTCAAGATCGGTTTGGTCCAGGGCGGCGAGTGGCAGGCACCGGGGTATTTGAAGGGGAATGAGTGGTTTCGCGGGTATGTGGTGTTTTTGCAGAACCCCTGATCACCGGACAATTCCCTTTCCCTTGCCTGAAGTTTCCTAGAAAATCCTTTCGCCTTGCGCCTGCTGGAGCCGGTCACTAGTCTTCGTCCTATCGCTGCAAAATCAGCGATCGGGCGTGAGAACCCGTGCTCAGTAAGCGCATCAGCGCCACTTCGTTACGAACGCCTTTTCATCTGAAAACGCTTCATGGCGGCTGTGCGCAGGCAGACTTCGGTCTGGCCGGTTGCCTACTGTCCGGTATTCTCACCCTGTGTACAGCTGCCACCCTTTGCCGCGTGAGAACGGCAAACGATGGCCCCTCATTACAGACATGTAGGAGCTGGACCATGGATAAAAGACTGACACCGGACCCGCCGATCATTTTCCCGGCATCACGTCGCGCAAAGACCGGAAAACCTCACTTCGATGCCGCTGCCGAACGCGCCTTTGCCCACTACGGGCTACCGCTGAGCGACGACCCGCTCAGGCCTCATCCGACTTTCTCGCCCTCGCCCACTCGTATCGCGTCGTCGCTCAGCGTGGAAGACAAGCTGGTCAACGCGCTGTCGATCCTGCAATCGGCGGCGGCCACGGCTTATGAGTCCGCCGACCAACTCGACGGAGCGAAGCGCAAGTTGGCGATGGGGACGGTGCATCTGATCGAGTTGGCGCAGTCGTGGGTCGACTCGGTGATCGATGAAACGTCGACAATGGGGACTGCGGGCTGATCCAGAGCCTGCGGTGTTGCTGAAGACGCCTTCGCGGGCAAGCTCCGCTCCCACAGTAAATTTCGCGTCGAACCTGATGTTTGTGTACGACCAATAACTACCTGTGGGAGCGGAGCTTGCCCGCGAAGGCGGCAGTACAGGCACCACAAAATCAGCGGATGTATATCAACGCACCAGAGGCCGCAACTGAATGAACTCGGCAATGGAACCTCAGGCATTAAGCCGAAAACTCTCCAGCCAGGGCCCCAACTCGACCGCCTGCAACGGTTTGGAAATCAGAAACCCCTGCGCCACCTCATAGCCCTGGGCCTGGAGGATCTTTTGCTGGCCCGGGGTTTCCACACCCTCGGCCACCACCCGCAACGCCAGGCTCTCGCCGATACGGATCACGGCTTCGCTCAGGGCCTGGCTGGTGCCGTCGGTTTCCAGGTCATGGACAAAACTGCGATCCAGCTTGAGCTCCTGGATCGGCAATCGTCGCAAGTAGCTCAAACTCGAATAACCCGTCCCGAAGTCATCGATGGCCAGGCGCACACCCAGGGCATGAACCTCGTCGATCGTGCACAAGGTATCGGGGTTGTTGTCCATCAACACGTTCTCGGTGATCTCCACCGTCAGGTCCGCCGCCACCAGTCCGTTCTGCGACAAGGCCCGGCTGATAAGGCCTGGCAATTCACGGTTGTGGAAATTGGTCGGCGAGAGATTCACCGAAATGCCCGGCACCCTCAGGTGCTCACGGCGCCAGCTTGCCAACTGCCGGCAGGCCTCGCGCAACGACCATTGGCCAAACTCGCCGATCAAGCCGCACTCTTCGGCCAGGGGAATGAAGGTGGTGGGCGAGACATCGCCAAATTGCGGATGCGACCACCGCGCCAGGGCCTCGATACCACACAGTTCCTGGTGGTTGAGATCGATCTGCGGCTGATACACCAGGTACAGTTGTTGCTGATCGATGGCCTCACGCAACGCCGCCTCCAGGTTCAGTCGGCCCTTGGCCATCTGATCCAGTCCGTGGCTGAAGAAACTGATGCCGCCCCGCCCGCTGGTCTTGGCCTGATACATGGCGATGTCAGCCCGTTGCAGCAGGACCTCCATGGTCCGACCATCCTCCGGGAACAAGCTGACGCCAATACTGGCGGACGGCCTGAGGGTCACGCCGGCGATCTGACACGGCGCGCTCAGGCAGCTCTTGATGCTGACCAGCAGGTCGGTCACTTGCTCCAATGAACATTGCGGCAACACCAGCACAAACTCATCGCCAGACAGCCGACAGACAATATCCTGCTTGCGCCGCCGTTCATTCAAACGCCGGGCGATCATGCACAGAAACTCATCGCCCGCCGGATGCCCGAGGGAGTCGTTGACCTGCTTGAACCGGTCCAGGTCAATGAACAGCACCGCCAGGCTGCTCTTGCTGCGCACCGCATCGGCAATCGCCTGGTCGGCCTTGGCATGCAGCATATTGCGATTGGGCAGTCCGGTCAGGTCGTCGTAAAACGCCAGCTGACGGATGTGGGCGCGGGACTCTTCGCGCTCCAGGGCCAATGCGCAGAGGTGGATCGTGGCATTCACCAGTTGCTGATCCTGTGGGCTTGGCTCGCGGTTCTCACGATAGTAGAACGCGAACGTCCCCAGCACCCGGCCTGAACTGGATTTGATCGGCGTCGACCAACAGGCCTTCAGCCCCAGCGCGATCACCTCATCACGAAAGGCCTCCCAGAACGGGTGATGGGCAATGTCCGTCACAATCACCGGCTCACCGCTGAAGGCCGCCTTGCCGCAGGAGCCGGCCTGCCGCCCGATGGGCAAACCCTCCAGGGCCCTGGAGTAATGTTCGGGCAAGCTGGGCGCGGCCAGCGGGTGCAAGGTGCCCGCCTGGTCGACCCGCAGGATCGAAGCCACCACCTCGGGGGCAATCCGCTCGACTTCACGGCAGACCAGCGTCATCAAGGCCGCCAATGACTCCTCCCGCACCATGGCTTCGAGCACTTTATGCCGCAGGATCTCCGGCATCCGCGTGTGGGTCACGTCAATCAGCACGGTGACGGTATTGGTCAGGTGGCCGAGATGATCGAGCACCGGATAGGTAGTGACATTGCACCAGACACGATGACCATCATGGCGATAACCAAACGCCTGTGAGACGTAGGGCCCGCCTCGTCCCAACAGGTCACGGATGGCGGCAATGTCTTCCTGTTCGAAATAGGGCGCGATGACCTCGATGGGCGTTCGTCCCAGCACGGCGGCCTCGTCGTAGCCGAACATGCGCGTGAACCCACCGTTGATGTAGAGAATCTGCCAGCGGGCATCGGTGACGATGATCGCGTTTTCGGTGCTGTCGACCACCAGCGACAGCAGAGACAGGCGCTGGCGCTCTTCATGCTGGACGGTAATGTCCTTGATGAAGGCGGTGTACATCAGTTGGCCACCGGTCCTGACCTTGGAGATGGACATCGCGCCCCAACCCCGGCTGCCGTCCTTGCGCTCGATCGGCACGTCACGGCTGGTGCCGACGATCTTGTTGACGCCCGTGTGGCGATTGGCATCGACGTAGCCGTCGTGATCCGCGCGGAGCAACTGGGGGACCAGCATACTGACATTGTTCCCGACCACCTCCTGCTGCGCATAACCCCACAACTTTTCGGCGGCAGCGTTGAACAGGATGACGCGGTTCTTGCTATCAATCACCACCACACTGTCGATGCTCTGTTCGAGGGTCTGGATGAAAACGTGTGAAAGATCCTGAATTTCAGGCATGGCGGGGGGCCCACTCACGGGAATACAGCAAATACGGTGTCGGACTCCTTCCCGATGTTTCAGTCGCTTGGTGATCTGTGCCCACATCGGTGGACATCATAGGGAGGGGGAGAAGGCGGCACCGAGGTCGGTACCGAAGAGGAGCAAGGTTGATAACCTCTACAGTGATATCAATGTGCTGCCATCTGATCATCAGACTATTGATCTGGGTCAAAGAACCCACAAAGACAGATGTAATACCTTGGTCGCGGCCCCGCGACCAAGGTCTTCTCATCCGCTCTAACGCTGCATCCCCCAACGCTTCACCGTCACCCGCTCCAGCGTGTCGAACACCAGGTTCTCCACCAGCAAGCCGATCAGGATCACCACCGCCAACCCGGCGAACACCTTGTCGGTGTACAGCTCGTTGCGGTTCTGGAAGATGTACCAGCCCAACCCGCCCTTGCCGCTGGTGGCGCCGAACACCAACTCGGCCGCGATCAAGGTGCGCCAGGCAAACGCCCAACCGATCTTCAGCCCAGCGAGAATCGACGGCAACGCCGCCGGAATCAGGATGAACAGCACAAAGCGCAAACCCTTCAGGCCGTAATTACGGCCCGCCATGCGCAGGGTCTCCGACACCCCGAGAAACCCGGCATAGGTATTCAGCGCCAACGCCCAGAGCACCGAGTGCACCAGCACGAAAATCAAACTGTTCTGCCCCAGCCCGAACCAGAGCAATGCCAGCGGCAGCAACGCAATCGCCGGCAACGGGTTGAACATCGAGGTCAGGGTACTCAGCAGGTCCCGCCCGAACTGGGTCGACACCGCCAAGGTGGTCAAGGCAAACGCCAGGACAATCCCCAGCACATAGCCCTTGAGCAGCACCACCAGGGAAATCCCGACCTTATCCAACAATTCGCCACTGATCAGGCCGTCATACAACGCACTCGTCGTCTGCAGAAAACTCGGCAGCAGCAGGTCGTTGTTCTGATACCGCGCCGCGGCTTCCCAAAGCACCGCCAGCAAGATCAGGATCAGGCTCTTGCGCAACCAACCCTGTTGCCACAACCGTTGCGCCAGAGGCAGTTCGCGCTCCAGCGGGACCTCGAGCAACGGCTCCAGGACCACTTCATATTCTTCACGCACAGGGGATGAAAGACTCATCGGGCATTCCTCCAGCCGCTCAATAGGCGATGCGGATATCGGCGAAATCCAGTTCGGTTTCAGCCTGCGGGGTTTCGTCGAACAGCAACCGGTGGATCCGGCGCGCCGACGCCTGGAACTCGACGCCGCCCAGGCTGTGCAGGTTGTACTGATGGCTATGGATCTCCGCCCGTACCCGACCCGGATGGGGTGACAACAGCAAAATGCGGTTGCCCACCACCAGCGCCTCTTCAATCGAATGGGTGACGAACAGCAGGGTGAAACGCACCTCTTCCCAGAGTTGCAGCAACTCCTCCTGCATCTTGCGCCGGGTCAAGGCGTCGAGGGCGGCGAAGGGCTCGTCCATCAGCAGGACCTTGGGTTGCATCGCCAGGGCCCGAGCAATCGCCACCCGGGCTTTCATGCCGCCGGACAAGGTGTGCGGATAAGCGTCGGCAAAGGCCGACAACCCGACCTTTTCCAGGTAATGCAGCGCCCGCTCTTCAGCCTCCCGGCGTTTGAGGGTGCCCGACGCCAACAGCGGAAACATCACGTTCTGCTTGACGGTTTTCCAGGGCGGCAACTGGTCGAACTCCTGGAACACCACGATACGGTCCGGGCCCGGCTCGGTGACGGCCTGGCCTTGCAGACGGATCTCGCCTTCGCAGGGCCGGATAAACCCGGCCACCGCCTTGAGCAAGGTCGACTTGCCACAGCCCGAAGGCCCGAGCAGGACAAAACGATCTTCGTGGTCGACTTCAAAACTGACCCGGTGGGTCGCCCGCACGACGCGCGCCGGGGTGCGGTATTCCAGGCTGACCTGGTCGACCGCCAGCAACGCCGGGGTGGCGATGCTCGGGTTGCTGGCCGTGTGGCCTTGCAAGAGGGCATTCATCTCGGTCAGCTCCCCTGCAACAGTTTGGCATCCTCGAAGAAGTAGTCCTTCCACGACTCCGGCTTGTGCTTGATGGCGCCCACGCGATAGAGGAACTCGGCCAGCGGGTAGGTGTTCTTCGGCGTGATGCTGAATTCGAACTGCGGGTTGTCGATGATTTTCAGCAACGCCGCACGGTCGATCTTGGCCTTGGTCACCCGCAGGTAGGTGTCCGCCGCCGCGCCTTTGTCCTTCTGCGCGAAGTCGGCCGCTTCGGCCAGGGCGTCAACGAAGGCCTTGTAGGTTTTCGGGTTGTCGTTGCGGAATTTCTCGGTGGCGAACAACACGGTCGGCGAGTTCGGCCCGAGCAGGTCGTAGCTGTTGAGCACCACGTGCACGTTGGGGTTTTCCAGCGCCTGTTCCTGGAACGGCGGGTTGGAGAAGTGCCCGGTCAATTCGGTACCGCCGGCAATCAGGGCCGCCGTGGCATCGGGATGCGGGACGGCGACGGTGTATTTGTCCAGGCGATTGAATTCCTTGTCGCCCCACTGCTTGGCCGCGGCGTATTGCAGGAAGCGCGACTGCACGGAAACGCCGACCGCCGGCAAGGCGATACGGTCCTGGTCGGTGAAGTCAGCGATGGTCTTGACCTTCGGGTTGTTGCTCACCAGGTAATAGGGAAAGTTGCCCAGGGAGGCGACCGCCTTGACGTTCTGTTTGCCGTAGGTGCGATCCCAGATGGTCAACAACGGCCCGACACCCGCACCGGCGATATCCACCGAGCCGGACAGCAGCGCGTCATTGATCGCCGCACCGCCGGACAGTTGGGTCCAGTCGACCTTGATATCGATCCCTTCGGCCTTGCCGTATTTCTCGATCAGGTGCTGGTCGCGGACCACGTTGAGCAGCAGGTAGACGATACCGAACTGTTCGGCGACGCGGATCTCGCCCTCGGCCTGGGCCGTGGTAGGCGCCAGCAGGCTGCCGGCCAACAGGCTCAAGCCGAGGCCAACGGAGGTGGTGAGACGGCCGAGTTTCGGCCACAACGCAAAGGGTGCAGGCATGGGGATGCTCCTTGAAGCGATCAGATCAGAACGGGGCATCGCCCTGGATGGTGGTGCGGTAGAGCTTGCGCCGCAGGTAACTCGGGCAACCGGCGGCCAGGTGCACCAGCGAACGGTTATCCCAGAACACCAGGTCGTGGGGCTGCCACTGATGGCGGTAGATGTTTTCCGGCAACACGCTGTGGGCATACAGCTCGCTCAGCAGTTGGCGGCTTTCGTCTTCCGGCAGGCCGACAATCCGCGTGGTGAAACCCTCGCTGACGAACAACCCCTTGCGCCCGGTTTCCGGGTGGGTACGCACGATGGGATGCACCACCTCGGCGACCTGGGCCAGTTGTTCAGGGGTCAGGGTTGGCCGCCAGTTGCCTTCGAATTTGGTCTCGCTGTAACGCGCTGTGTAGGAGTGCGCCGCCGAACGGCCTTCGATCGCCTTGCGCAGGGCCTCGGGCAAGCTGTCCCAGGCTTTGTGCTGGTCGGCAAACAGGGTGTCGCCGCCTTCGGATGGCAGCTCCTGGGCGTGCAGCATCGAACCGAGGCTCGGCAGCTCCTTATAGGAGAGATCGGAATGCCAGAACTTGCCCGCATCGCCCAGGCCGATGTTCTGGCCGTTTTCGACGATGTTGGAAACGATCAGGATCTCCGGGTGCCCGGCCAGCAGGAATTGCTTGAGCACATGAATCTGCAACACGCCAAACCGGCGGCTGAAGGCGATCTGCTGTTCGGGACTGATGCGCTGGTCGCGGAACACCACCACATGGTGATCCAGGTGCGCACGGTGAATGCGCGCAAAGTCCTCGGCATTGAGCGCCTGGCTCAAGTCGAGGCCGACGATTTCAGCGCCCACCGATCCATCAAAGGGGCGGACGTCGAAGTGCTGTGCCGGGGCATCAGCGGTGGTCGAAACGGAAGAAGCCAGGGACATGGAAGGACTCCTGCGCAGGGCACGCTCAGAGGTGCACTTGGTGATCAGACACTCACGCGGGTCGCGTGTGGGTTCAGTTCATACGGCCCACCCAAGGGTCGGTGAGCACGCAGAAATATGACGATATAGATATAAGAGAGATAACTTAAATACTATTAAGGAATATCAATAGGGCCTTTTTCATAAGCGCCCCGGCGCCGAGCCGGTGAGGGGCGATGATTTTTTCACGTGCCCCGAGGACCTCTCCGACACATCCGGATACCTTGAAAACCCGGGTTCTGGAACCTTGTGCAAAACACTGGGACAGCGGGAAGCAATACGCATTGCCAAGAGGGCGAGTCCCTACAGCCACTTGGGAATCGATTGATAGTTTCAGGGGGGGCTGGTGGAAGAGAATGGCACCATGCAATCATCCGTTATAGCGCGCCTAAGGCGCAGAAAACGGACGGTTTGACAAGCACCCGGGCAGCTTCTAGTGTGCCATCGGATCACCCTTCAACCTTGTTCAAAACAGAGTAGTCGCGTGGCGGAAAAACCGAATCCCTTGAACAGCGTTCACGTCAATGGACCCATACCCGCCCACCTGGCCCGGGCGGTGATAGAGGAGACCTTGCGCAACGCCATCCTGGACGGGCGCCTTCCCTGTGGTCTGGCCTTGCGCCAACAGGAACTGGCGACGCTGTTCGGCGTCAGCCGCATGCCCGTGCGTGAAGCCCTGCGCCAGCTCGAAGCCCAGGAGCTCCTGCATGTGGTGCATCACAAGGGGGCCGTGGTTGCGCCACTGATCGTCGATAATTCCATCGAAGCCTACGACTTGCGCATCCTCCTGGAGACCGAGGCCCTGCGCCTGTCGGTGCCCCTGCTCGAGGAGCGCGACTTCCAGCAGATCGAGGCCTATATCGATCTGCTGGAAACCGAACAGGACTATACCCAGGTCGGACGGCTCAACCGCCTGTTCCACATGGAGCTCTACAGCAAGGCGCCCAATCACAAACTGTTGAAACTGATCGAGCAGGGCCTGGTGGAAGAAGAACGCTTCCTGCGTTTCAACCTGTCCGCCATGGGGCTGGGCCAACTCTCCCAGGATGACCATCGCGCCCTCCTCAGCTCTGCTCGGGCCGGCGAGATCGAGGTGTGCGTGGAGAACCTGCGACACCACCTGCAACGCGGCATTGAAGTGATTCTGCGTTATCTGGCCCAGACCCGGTCTTGACCCCCTGAGCCGATACGCCCGCAAGACACCGGGCCTGCGGTTTTACCGACGTGCACGGTGGCTCGCGAGCTGAGGAGACAGGTTGCCGGTGAGCGATAACAACGCGGCCGACAAGCGCTCATCAGCTGTTTTGCATGATTTGTGAAAGATGTCGTGGGCGCACACCCTGCCACGCAGGATGACCCTATCTATTCACCGCTTCGGACAGGTTTCGCCTCTTCCGGCGATAGCAGAACTGTCCGTTTGGGCACAGGCTTGCTCACCGATAATCAATTGACGAGCGACGTACGGCTCTGCGCATGCAACTTTCGGATTACATCACTCAACCAAGGAGCACTTCCACGCGCCGGAAGTACGGATCAGCCGTGTCTCGGCCACGCCTATCAAATTAATAACCCACTCCGTTGAGAGCCAGTTGAATGAGGCATTCCATCATTCATTTAAATTCTGATCGTTATTATTCGGAAGGGGCACTCTCACCCCTAAAAACACGGCATCGCCAGTGTTATCGGTGACACTCATCCATTAAAAAGTTGCACTTACAATTGTTCTAAAAATAACTTGATCCGCGCTGATTATTTGTATTAATTTTTAATGGCTTTCGGGCAGCCCTACCGCCAAGGCCTTAGCCAGCCTAGACATAGACGCCCGGTAACACCAAACAAAATACGCTCAAAACGCTTACGCGCTGACACCTGGGCGCATTTTAAATACGCCGTGATTTCTCTCGATACTTTCAATTTCTTATTGAGGAATCCGCTCGTTCGCCCGTTAGCCAATGCAACACCGTCGTACCGCCAGACCGATTAGAAGACACCGTGCAACCTGTCACAGCCCTTTCAACTTCGCAGACACGTGGTGATTATTAATGAGCGCACTAAAGCACCTTCTCGACGCCCGTAAAGAACAACTGACCCAACACCCTGTATTCAGTGAGATTCATTCACTTTCACTACTTCGACGGTTCATGGAAGTCCATGTCTTTGCAGTCTGGGACTTCATGTCGTTGACCAAGCGCTTGCAACAGGAACTGACCTGTACCACTTTGCCGTGGCTGCCGCCCAAGGATCCCCAGGCCGCGCGCCTGATCAATGAAATTGTCCTCGGCGAGGAATCGGATCAACGCGAAGGCCCCGGCCATTGCAGCCACTTCGAGTTGTATCTGGAAGCGATGCGCGAGGTAGGCGCCAGCACGGTCGCCATCGAGCGCTTCATTGAGCTGCTGCGTGAAGGCGTGACGGTCGACACCGCGTTGCGCACGGTGAACGCCGCGCCGATGGTGATCGGCTTTGTCAGAAACACCCTCGACATCGCCCTCGGCGCCTCGGCGCATCAGGTGGCCGCGGCCTTTCTGCACGGGCGGGAAAGTGTTATCCCGCAGATGTTCCAGCGGATTCTCGATGAGTGGGGCATCGATCACGCCCAGGCCCCGACGCTGCGTTATTACCTGCAACGGCATATCGATGTCGACTCCGAGGACCACGGGCCGGCGGCCGAACACTTGCTCGAACGCCTGGTGGGCGGTCAGCCGCAACGCGAGGCGGAGATCTACAGTGCCGCCCTGGCGGCCGTGGACAGCCGCCTGGCGCTGTGGGACGGCTTGCAGCTGAGCCTGACCGAGCAGGCTGTCGAGGTGGCCCTCTCATGAACGCCGCCGACTACACCTCCTTCGCCGATGCCTGGGAGAGCCGCGCCAGCATCCGCACCCGCCCACGGCGCCTGCTCGAGGACGACGACCGGCTGATCTATCCGCTGAGCCGCCAGCCACTGGTCAGCAGCGAGAGTTTCCTCACCCTGTGCCCGGAACAGCGGGATTTCGTGCTGCTGCAGAGTCTCTACAAATTCATCAATGACGTGGTGATTTTCGAGACCGATATCGTCGATCGCACCGCCCGCAGCATTGCCAAGGGGCGCTTCCCGATCCCCTTCCCGTTCGCCTGTCGTTATGACGCCATGACCGTGGTGGTGGACGAGGATTACCACGCCCTGGTGGCCATGGATTTCATGCAGCAGACCGTGGCCATGACCGGCATCGAACCCCTCGAACTACCCGAGGAAATCGAGTTGAGCCGGGCGATCCCGGCGGCCATGGGCATGGCCCCCGAGCACCTGCAAGCGGCCATGGAGCTGATCTGCGTGGCGATCTCGGAAAATACCGTGACCAACGATGTCGCGGCCTTTGCCAAGGACGACACGATCAAGCCTTCGATCAAGGGCCTGATGGCCGACCACCTGCTCGACGAAGGCCGCCATGCCGGGTTCTGGACGCGTCTGGTACGGATCTACTGGCAGACCGCGAGCGAGGACGACCGCGACCTGATCGCGCAGATCCTGCCGGTATTTATCGTCCATTACCTGACCAACGACATCCAGAAGGCCTTCGACTTCCGCGTGATCGAGCATCTGCCGGTGACCGAGGACATCCGCCAGGCCCTCAGGCGCGAGGCATTGGGGCTGGCGTATCCGATCAATCGCCACCATCCGCTGGTGATCAATATCGTGCGCTTCCTGCGCAACAGCTCGCTGCTCGATTCGCCCTGTGTTCAGGACGCCTTGAGCGACTACCTGATCTAGCCAAGGAGATCATCATGAGACGTCTCACCCTTATGCTCGTCGGCAGCAGCCAGGCGCTGGATGAATTGCTCCGCGAGCTGGAACAGCACGGTCATTCGATTCAACGCCTGAGCCAGGCGCAGGCCATCGAAGCACAACCGCCGGGCGCGGCGGATCTGTTGATCGAAGATGGCAGCCTGGCGTTGCCCACCAGTTGGCGGCGCGACCTCGGCGCCTGCATTCACCTGGCCCTGCGTCTGGAACAGGGGCCGGTGACACCCCACGGCCTACCCGCAATCAGCCTGCTTTGCCGGTTGATCGAGGACAGCGGGAGTCGCCTGATCCAGCGTCTGGGCGTTGATCAGGACGGTTCCGGGAATGGCCAGGCACTGCGCCTCGCCGCGGTCCAGGCCTTGGTGGAAGGGGTGGCCTTGCAGGTCAGTCGCTACTCCCGTGATGCCGAACACTTTTCCGAAGCCGTCACGTTGCCGTCGGCCTCGGAGCATCCGGAACAGGACCTGGGCAGGCTTGAGACGCTGGCTTTCGAACACCGTCTCAACCAGACCACGCGCCCCGAGTTGCTGGCCCTGGCCCAGGTGCCGGTGATCGAACATATCGAAGCCAGCCTGCGGCGCTTCGCTGATCGCCCCGCGCTGACCCTGGACGGAGTGACGCTGACGTACCGGGAGCTACACGACCTGAGCCGGACGATCCAGCAAAGCCTGCTGGCCCGGCTCGATGCCTTGGGACCGTTCGCCGAACCGCCGGTGATCGGGCTCTGCCAGCACAAGAGCCCCGCGCTGTACGCCAGCATCCTGGCGATTCTCGGGGCCGGCGCGGTGTATCTGCCGCTGGATCCGGGCCACCCGCTGCAACGCCAGCTGTTCGTTCTCAAGGATGCTGGCGCCACCTTGCTGCTGCACGACGGGCAAGAACCTCTGGCCGGGCATCTGCCGGCCCTGGATGTCCGCGACCTGGTGCAGAAGCCGACAGACCAGCCCCTGGTGCGCCAGCCACGCGCCCCCCAGGCGCCCTGCCTCGCGCTCTACACCTCGGGGACGACCGGGCAGCCCAAGGGCGTACTGCTCAGCCAGCACAACCTCAGTCACTTCACCGCCTGGTATGCCGACTATGTGCAGCTCAGCGAAACCAGCCGGGTCCTGCAGTTCTCGACCCTGAGTTTCGACTCGTCGCTGATCGACATTTTCCCGACCCTGGTCAGCGGTGCGGAGCTGGTGGTGCCCACTGAGGATCAACGTCGCGATCCCTTGCAGTTGCTGGCGCTGATTCGCGGACGACAGCTCAGTCATGCCTTCCTGCCGCCGGCGCTGCTGAGCATCCTGCCGCTGGACACGCCCCTGGGCCTGAGCCATGTGATGACCGGCGGTGACGTCTGCGAACCGGACGTTATCGAGAAGCTCGCGACGCAGTGCCATTTCTACAATCTCTACGGCCCTACCGAGACCACCGTGCTGGTCACCGCCAGGCAGTTCCAGGCCGGCTCCGGCAATCGCAACCTCGGCCAAGCCATCGCCAACAGCCAGGTACTGATTCTCGACGAGCAGCGCCAACCGGTCACCGAGCAGACCGTCGGCGAGTTGTATATCGCCGGGCCCGGGGTCGGCCTCGGTTACCTGAACAATCCCGGCAAGACCGCGGACAGCTATCTGCAACTGGCGCTGGGCCAGGGCGAAAGCCTGCGCGCCTACCGCACCGGCGACATGGCCAAATGGACCGGCGCAGGTATCGAGCTGTGCGGGCGCCGGGACAACCAGGTGAAGATCCGCGGCTTCCGGGTCGAGCCGGAAGAGATCGAGCAGTGCCTGCGCGACAGTCGGCTGTACCGCCAGATCGCGGTGGTCATCGATCCCCGGCGGCGGGTGCTGGCCTTTATGAGCCAGCCGCAGTCTCCCGGCGGCCAGGACGCCCTCCGGCAGCATGCCGAACGCTACCTGCCGGACTATATGCAACCGACCGTCTACACCGAGCTGGCCGACATGCCTTCGGCCAGCAACGGCAAGATCGACCGCGCGGCGCTGCTCAAGCTGCCGGTTGAAACGCCCGAAAACAGCCGCCGCCGCTTACCCGCCACAGCGGACGAAAGTCGCCTGCTGGAACTCTGGGCCGAGTTGCTGGAACTGCCTGTCGAAGATATCTCCACCGATGAGAGCTTCTTCAACCTCGGCGGTCACTCGATCCTGCTGTCGAAAATGTTGCTGGGTATTCGCGAGCAGTATGGTCGGGGTATCTCCATCAACCGTTTTATCGAGGAGCCGACCCTGTGCCGCCTGGCGATGCTGGTCGGTGGCGCGGCCACCAGCCAGGTGCTGAGCGAGCAGATCCTGATCGATACCACCCGTGAACTCGGCCTGAACGTATTGCCCGCCGATCGTGCCGGCGATGTGAACAAGGTGCTGGTGACCGGCGCCAACAGTTTTGTCGGCGTGCACCTGGTCGAAGCGCTGCTGGCCGGCGGTGCCGTCGAGGTCGCCTGCCTGGTCCGCGACAGCGTGGCGGAACCGGCGGCCGAGCGCTTTGCCCGGGCCTTGCGGGAGAACCGCCTGGAGCACCTGGACCTGAGCCGGGTGCGGGTCTACGCCGCCGACCTGACCCGTCCGCTGCTGGGGCTGGCACCGGCGGTCTATGAGCGGATCGATCGCGAGTTCGGCGCCCTGGTGCACAACGCGGCCAACGTCAACCACGTGCTCGACTACGAGTCGCTGGCACCGGACAACGTCGATCCGCTGTTCGAATGCCTGCGCCTGTGCGAGGGGCGCAGCAAGAAGATCTTCAACTTCATCTCGACACTCTCGGCCTCCAGCAGTGTCGATGCCGAGGGCCGGGTGCTCGAACAACCGGCGGCCCAGACACCGCCGATCTATATCAAGAACGGCTACAACCTGAGCAAGTGGGTCGGCGAACGGATCCTGCAACGGGCTCGCGAGCAAGGCGCCTGGGTCAACCTCTATCGGCCCGGCAATATCAGTTTCAACAGCCGCACCGGGGTCAGCCAGCCCCACAAGAACCGGCTGATGCTGATGCTCAAGGGCTCGTTGCAACTGGGCCAGGTGCCCGCCCTGGAACTCAATTTCGACCTGATGCCGGTGGACTTCCTCGCCCGCTTCATCGCCGTGCATGGCCGGCGTACCAGTGCTCACGGCGTGTTCAACCTGCATAACCCGCAACCCCTGAGCTGGGCCGACTACATGGCTTCGTTCCGCGAGGCCGGCCATGACTTCCAACTGGTCAGCGTCGCCGACTGGCAACGCCAGTTGCATCGGGTCGACAGCCACAACGCGCTGTTCGAAGTCCTGGGTTTCTACCTCAACGGTTTCGAGGAGGACATCGGCGATATCTCGGCCATCGGCCATGCCCATGCCGCCGCCGGCGTGCGCGAGATGGGCGAGCAATACCCGGCCAAGACCCCGGCGCTGCTGCGCAAGGGCTGCGACTACCTCAAACAGATCCAATTCATCTGATTCACCCCCACCCACAAGGAGTTACATCATGAATAACCTGCAACCCGATAGCCTGATCCGCAACCCACAAGGCAGCCCGGTGATTTCATCGGTGGAAGTTGCTCGCGACGCGGCCACGGTCTGGGCCGTGGTCGGCGATTTCGGTGGATTCGCGGCGTTTATCACGGCGCTGGAGCGCATCGAGATCACCGGCGAAGGCGTCGGCTCGCTGCGCAAGAAATTCTTCAAGGACGGCAACCTGGTGGTCGAGCAGCTCAACTCGCGGGACGAGCAGGCGCGGCGGATGACCTGGACGACGATCTACAACACCCTGGGGGTTGGCCAGCTGTGGGCGGCGATGACGGTCGAGGCGCTGGATGCGCAGCGCTGCCGGGCGACCTGGACCATCATTGCCGAACCGGCCAGTGGCGGCGAGGAGGCGCTGCCGGGGTTCCGCAGTTTTGTTCAGGGGTTTGCCGATGATGCGATGAACACTGTGCGGACGTTGTTGGCCTGATAGGTTCCGATAGAGCGTAGGTGTCCTTGAGGGACTCTTCGCGGGCAA
>NZ_PHSU01000026.1 GCF_002814235.1 Pseudomonas sp. QS1027
ATCTGAAGCCAGGTGGGTCCCTGTGGCGAGCGGGCAAGCCCGCTCGCCACAGGGACCCACCTGGCTTCAAGTTTCCTTAATGTCCAGCAAGCCCTGCCCTTACTTCGGCTCGGTCAGGGTGCCGCCGGCCTTGAGGCACTCACTCGGGGTCTTGACGATGACGCCCTGCCCCTTGCAGCTGTTCAGTCCCTTGCAGTCGTTCTTGGCAGTGGCGCAGAGGCTTTCGCCCTTGCAGCTGTTGACGCCGTAGCAGCGGCCCGGCTGCTCCTTCTCGGCGGCACTGGCCGATACGGCAAAGGACGCGGACGCCAGTGCGAGCAACGCGGCAGCAGTGGCAAGGCTCAAACGGGATGCGGTGGTAGCCATGATATTTCTCCAGGTTCAGTCAGGGGGACAGCAGTGATGATTCAGATAGGGGTGAGCGTTACTTGACGTTCAACGCGGCCTGCTCGATGACTTTCGCCACCGCCTCGGGCTGCGAGATGTACAGCGTGTGGCTGCCCTTGATCTCGGTCACCGTGGAACCGGCGCGCTTGTACATCCAGCGCTGCAGATCGGGGTTCAGGGCCTTGTCTTCAGTGGCGACAATCCCGTAGCTCGGTTTCTGGTGCCAGGCCGCGGCCCAGGTCCGTGCGCCGAAGGTCGCGGTGGTCGCCGGTACTTGCGAAGCCGCGAGGAAGTCGGTGCGGTTGGTGGTCTGGTCGGCGGCAAAGTCCTCGCCGAACTTGGCGCGGTCGACGAACAAATACCCGTCACGGGTAGCGTGGACGTCGTTGTTCTGCGTCGGCATGGAGTCCAGCAACTGGGTCAGGCTTTCGCCGACTTCCGGTTGCAGCGCGGCGACATAGACCAGTGCCTTGACCTTGTCGCGGTCACCGGCCATGCCGATCACCGCGCCGCCGGAGCTGTGGCCGACCAGCACCACCGGACCGACCTGCTGGTCGAGGACCAGCCGGGTGGCCGCGACGTCCTCGTCCATGCCGGTCGCCGGCTGGTGCACGACGGTGACCTTGTAGCCCTTGTGGATCAGGATGTCGTGAACGACCCGCCAGCCCGATCCGTCGACGAAGGAGCCATGGACGATGACGATGTTTTTCGCGCCAGTGGGCGGCGTCGCATCGGCGGCGCTGGCAAATATCGGTGTCGCCAGGGCCAGTGCGGTCAGGGCCAGGGTTGGAAGCTTGCGCATGGTGTTTCCCCACAGGCCGCCAGGGCCTGATGTGATGGTGGATGATGGGTGGTGCGTTACCGGCGTTGGCGCTGCAACAGCGCATCGAGCGACCAGCGACCGCCGCCATAAGCGATCAGTGGCAACAGCAGGCCGGCCCAGGTCAGGTGCGTCGGCCAGGCATCGGGATACACGAAGAGCTCGATGACCAGGGTCATTCCCAGCAGTGCCGCGGCGGCCGGTCGTGTCAGCAAGCCCAGCACCAGCAGGATCGGAAACAGGTGCTCGGCATAGGTCGCCAGGTGCGCCGCCAGGTCGGACGGAATCAACGGCAACACGTACTCCGAACGGAACAGCACGTAGGTCGACGGCTTGATCGTCAACAGGCCTTGCACCTTGGTGCGTCCCGAGAGAAAGAACACCGAGGCGATCCCCAGCCGCGCCACCAGCAGCAACAGGGGCTCAGGCAGCAGGCGCGTCAGGCCGGCGGCCGCGCCGCTGTTGCCGCGACTCATGGCTGCTCCGTCAGGGAGCCAACGCCCTTGGGCGTCTTGATCTGGATGCAGGTGCCCTTGTCCACCAGCACCCAGGCATTGCCCTGGTAGTCGGCCTCGGCGGTGCCGGCACAAGAGGTGCCTTTGCCGGCGGCACAATCGTTCTGGCCGGCCTTGGACACGCCGTAGCATTTTTCCTTGGGACTTTCATCGGCGGCATGGGCAGCGCTGGCGAGGACCGTCAGCGAGAATGCAAGGGTGGCGGCAAGGGCCGCATAGGGGCGCTTCATGGACATCTCCCGATCAACAATGGATGGCGCGAATCAGCAGCGTCATGGGCTGCGTTGTTCGACCAGCAAAGTTAATCGCGAGCGTGTATCCCTTCTGTGTCGCGCAAGCGGCCGGGAAGTCGCGGGATGTATCCGCCGCAGGCTCGTACACAGTGTGATACACGCCCCGTCGTGCACGGGCAGTCATCCCGTCGCGGACCCGGCTCGGCGAGCCGGCGAGAGACCGTCATATAAGCTTCATATTGCACGGATAGCATTGTGCCTTCACCTCGCCCGGCGACCCCAGCATGCGCGCAGAAAACTTCCCCTTTATGCGTCCACAGCGGCCTAGAGATCATCGCTGCGCCGGTGATTTGTGCATTGAAGTGCCGGTGATTGACTCCGACAGTACCAATGCCCTGGTGATGGAGACCTTCAACGCCCACAAGGAAATCGTCTGCCTGGCGGTACTCGAAGACGAGCGCCCCATCGGCCTGATCAACCGCAACATCTTCCTGTCGATGATGAGCAAGCCGTTTCACCGCGAGCTGTACGACAAGAAAAGCTGCATTGCCTTCATGGACAAGGAGCCGTTGATTGTCGATGCCGGGATGAGCATCGAAGAACTGACGTTCAAGACCGTGGAGTTTGGCGAAAAGACCCTGGCCGACGGTTTTATCATCACCCGCAACGACCAATTCGCCGGCTTGGGCAATGGCCTGCAGTTGATGGAAGTGGTCGCGGCCATGCAGGCCGAGAAAAATCGCCAGATCATGCAGAGCATCGAATACGCCAGCGTTATCCAGCGCGCCATGCTGCGGGCCTCGCGGGATGCCCTGAAGTCGACCCTGGACGATGCCGTGCTGCTGTGGGAGCCGCGGGATGTCGTCGGCGGCGACTTCTATCATTTCTGCGCCTACCCCGATGGCTGGTTCGGGGCGATTGCCGACTGTACCGGGCACGGTGTTCCCGGCGCCTTCATGACCCTGATCGCCTCTTCTTCCTTGACCCAGGCGCTGGTCCAGCTCGGGCCGCGCGATCCCGGCGCGCTGCTGTCGGCGGTCAATAAAAGCGTCAAGGAACTGCTCGGACAAGTCCAGGGCGTCGATGAAACCCCCGAGTCCGACGATGGCCTGGACGCCGCTTTCTTCTGGTTCGACAGCGCCAGCCAGACCCTGAGCTTTGCCGGTGCACGCATGTCGCTGTACCTCTTGCCGCCTGCTGCCCAACAGCTGGAAACCCTCGCCGGCCAGCGCGTGGGCGTCGGCTACGTGGGCAGCGACATCGACTACCAATGGCCGCTAAGCCGCGTGACGATAGTGCCGGACAGCCTGGTATTCATCGCCACCGACGGCCTGACCGACCAGATTGGCGGCCCGCGCAACATTGCCTTCGGCAAGAGCAAGACCTTCGACACGATACTGGAACACCGCAATCAGCCAGCGACCGTCATCTGCGAAGCCTTGCAACGCACGCTGGCCAATTGGCAAGGAGAGCAAAACCGGCGTGACGATCTCACCCTCTTCTGCGCGCGTCTTGGAAACAATCATGATTAATTCGAATACGGCCCAGGCCGATTGCCACTTCTTCGACCTGGCCCAGCAGCGCAATGTGATTTTCTATCACATGGGTTATTTCTCGCACACCATCATTACCGCCATGGCCGAGGTGGTCCGACTGCAACTGGAAATCTCCGGGGTGAACGGGCCGACGCGACGCAAATTGTTTTCCTCCTTCGTCGAATTGTCGCAAAACATCATTCACTACTCCTCCGACTCGTTGCCCACCGAGCCGCGTGAAGAGTCGTCGTTGCGCCAGGGTGCGGTGTGCATCAGCGCGGAAGGTGATCGCCACCTGATGCTCTGTGCCAACCCGATCGCCACCAGTGATGTCGACCGCCTGCGGGAAAAGCTCGAGCCCCTGCGCAACATGTCGCTGGAAGAGATCAAGCAAGCGTACAAAGTGACCTTGCGTGCGGAAACCCCTGCGGACAGCAAGGGCGCTGGCCTGGGCTTCCTGACAATGGCGCGCGATGCCTGCGCCCCATTGGAATTCGATTTCTACCCAAGAGCGGACGAGCCGGGAACCACGCTGTTCTGCCTTAAAGCCACTATCTAAGTAGAGTGACGCAATCGCCATGGATAATTTTTACATTGAAGCAACCGCCACATCACCGGAAGTCGACTTTCGCTTCGATCAGAATCTGCTGACGATAAAAGGCGAGTCCTACCCGGAAAATGCCGCCGCCTTCTATGCCCCCGTTCTCCAGCAACTGCGCACCTACCTCGCCGCCCGCGAGGACACCACCATCACCACCCATATTGCCCTGGCCTACTTCAACAGCTCCAGTACCAAGATGCTGTTCAGCATTTTCGACGCACTGGACAAGGCCGCTCAATCGGGTAACGAGATGCAGGTGAACTGGTACCACGATGAAGAAGATGAAACCATCTTCGAGTTCGGCGAAGAGTTGAAGGCCGACTTTACCGCCATCATCTTCAACGACCACGCAACGACTCTCCAATGATTCCTGGAGAAGGATGATGAGCATGACCGCTTCAGTCACTTCAGCCGGCGCACAGGATGACGCGGCACACGACCTGTTCAGGAGCGAAACCGACGCCCTTGAACACGCCCGTTCGATCCTGGCCCTGACTGAAGCCGACGCCCCGGTGTACCAGCAGGCACTCGGCGAGCTGACCGTGCACTTCGAACGGCTCATGCGCGAGACGCGCCGGCTGATACGCCGCAGCGACCGCGCCGAGCGCGAAATGAACACCCTCAATGCCCAACTGCAAACCCTCGCTCGCCAGCTCGAATACCGTGCCACCCACGATGCGCTGACCGATGTGCTGAACCGTGGTGCGATCATTGACCTGACCGTGCAGGCGCTGTGCAAAACCGGCGCGGCGATGGTGGTGCTGGACATCGACCACTTCAAGCAAGTCAACGACGAGTTCGGCCATCCGGCAGGCGATGCGGTGATTCAAGGCATCGTCGGTTGTTTGCGCCGGGCCGTGGGCAATGCGGGATTTATTGGTCGCGTCGGCGGAGAGGAATTTACCGTACTGATTCCCGCCGGTACGCTCGAGGAAGGTCTGTGCCTTGCCGAAGCCCTGCGAGACAGCATTGCTTCGCATGTCTTCGGGCATCCGGTGAACCGGCAGATCACCGCGAGTTTCGGGGTCAGTGCCAGCCCCATGGGCACCAGTTTCGACACGGCCTATGGTTTGGCGGATGCGGCCTTGTACCAGGCCAAGCGCTCGGGCAGGAATCGCGTCGAGGCAGCGCGGACAGAAGCCGATGTCTGTCCGCTGGAATAACAGGAAGAGGAGCGCCTGGGCCCTCCTCTTCCCACCCTCTGATCAGAAGATCGAGATAGGGTAATCGGCGATCAGGCGCAGCTCATTGTTGTCGCCTTCAGGCTGATCGGCATTGGCACGGTGGAACGACTGGCGCAGGCGCAGCGACAGGTCCTTCGCCGGGCCGCTTTGCACCACGTACTTGGCTTCGACGTCAGTCTCGTGGTGCGTACCGTCGGCACCGTAGTGCAGCAGGTTGTAGGCGCTGTTCGAAGCCATCTTGGTGCCATCGATATCGTCACCGTAGATATAGCGGGTCATGAAGCTCAAGCCCGGCACCCCGTAGGTCAGCATGTTCAGGTCATAGCGCGCCTGCCAGGACTTCTCGCCCGGGCCGTTGAAGTCCGAGTACTGCACGGAGTTGGCCAGCATGATCGAATCGCCACCGTCGCCCGGGCCGTTGGTGCCGAAGCCGACATAGTCGAACGGCGTGTCGCCGTGGATCTTCTGGAACGCCAGGGTCACGGTATGCGCGGTCAGGAAGGTGTAGGCCGTGGCGAAGGAGAACGCGGTGTTGTTGATCGGGCCGGCCTTGGCCGCGCCTTCGTCATTGGTCTTGTACAGGTTGAAGTCGAAGTTCAGCGACTGACCCGGCGAGAGCGCCAGGGTGTAGTTGCCGTTGGTGTAGTACTGACGCCAGACGTCTTCGAACTCGGAACCGTAGAGGGTGAAGTTGAGGTTGTCGTTGACCTTGTACTTGCCGCCGAGGTAGTTGACGGCGCTGGCGGTGACGTTGGCGTAGGTGGCATACAACGAGTGATCGTTGCTGGTGGAGACCACCCCGGTGCCGCTGGTGAAATGCCCGGCTTCCAGGTCCAGGTCCTTGATCTCGCTGCTCAACAGGTCGAAGCCGGTAGCGGTTTCCGGAATCAGCCGGGTACCGCCGGCGGCGAAGACCGGCGCGGTGGGCTGCATATCACCGTAGAGCAATTCGGTCTTGGAGATCCGCATCTTCACCGCACCGCCGGCCTTGGCGTAATCGTCCTCGGGCTCACCGTTGCGGCCCACCGGCAGGTTACCGGTGCCGGCCGTACCGGCGCCGCCATCGAGCTTGATCCCCCAGTAACCGAAGGCATCCACGCCGAAACCGACGGTGCCCTGGGTGAAGCCGGAGCTGTAGTTGCCGAAGATGCCCTGGGTCCAGTCCTTCTTGTCCGCCGGACCGTTTTTCACGTCACGGTCGAAGTATTGGTTCTTCAGGTGCAGGTTGAGGCTGCTGTCCTCGACGAAACCCTTGGCATCGTCTTGATCCGTCACGGTGGTCGCCATGGCCGCCTGGGCCATGCCCAGCGAGACCGCCAGCGTCAGGAAGTTGAGTTTGGTCGACATCATTGTAATTCCCCTGGTTAATAATGTTTCACCCTCTTGTTAGTGCGATCGACGGGTACACTCCGTCCTCCGCGCGAAGGGGTGGAAACGTAAAGCGGTAAAGGGCAGAAAGTGCCCGAAGGCAAGGACAATCTTCGTGTCAGCGAAGGAGGTGGCGGGTGTAGCATTGGCGATTCCCGGGTGTGTCAAAAACACCCCGCAGCCCTTTTAAACAAGGCTTTCCACGTTATCGCCCATGGGGTTTTCCCAATAAGTTACAACGCACTTTGAACCGTCAACCCATGGCCTCTTTTGTTATTGTGATTGCCACCACCTATATATAATTTTTTACCCGCGGTCTTCATGAACACTGATTTAAGTAGCGGTGAAGATTTCTTCACCGAGTTTTAAGTTGCGGTTCATGTTTCACAGACGAAAAAAAGGCCTGCATCGCTGCAGGCCTTTTTCATGGGGCGCCAGGGCACTACCGGCGGGGTCAGATCACCTGAACGATCGCCTTCACCACCGCGTCGATATTGCGCTGGTTCAACGAGGCCACGCAGATACGGCCGGTATCCAGTGCATAGATGCCGAACTCGTTTTTCAGGCGGGCCACTTGCTCGACGGTCAGGCCGGAGTAGGAGAACATCCCGCGCTGGCGACCGACGAAGCTGAAGTCACGCTTGGCGCCGTGCTGGGCCAGCAGGTCGACCATCTGCATGCGCATGCCACGAATGCGCAGGCGCATTTCCGCCAGCTCGGCTTCCCACCGGGCGCACAGCTCAGGGCTGTTCAACACCGCCGCGACGATGGTCGCACCGTGGGTCGGCGGGTTGGAGTAGTTGGTGCGGATCACGCGCTTGACCTGGGACAGGACACGGGCGGTCTCTTCCTTCGATTCGCTGACGATCGACAGTGCACCGACACGCTCGCCATACAGCGAGAACGATTTGGAGAACGAACTGGAAACGAAGAAGGTCAGGCCCGACTCGGCGAACAGGCGCACGGCGGCGGCGTCTTCATCGATGCCGTCACCAAAGCCCTGGTACGCCATGTCGAGGAACGGTACCAGGTCCTTGGTTTTGACGACGTTCAGCACGTCCTGCCAGTCGGCCGGGGTCAGGTCGACACCGGTCGGGTTGTGGCAGCAGGCGTGCAGCACGACGATGGACTTGGCCGGCAGCGCGTTGAGGTCTTCCAGCAGGCCGGCACGGTTCACACCATTGCTCGCGGCATCGTAGTAACGATAGTTCTGCACCGGGAAACCCGCGGCTTCGAACAGCGCGCGGTGGTTTTCCCAGCTCGGGTCACTGATGGCCACGGTGGCGTTCGGCAGCAGTTGCTTGAGGAAGTCGGCACCGATTTTCAGTGCGCCGGTACCACCCACCGCTTGGGTGGTGAGCACACGACCGGCGGCGATCAGCGGCGAATCCTGACCGAACAACAGGGTTTGCACGGCCTTGTCGTAGGCGGCAATACCGTCGATCGGCAAGTAGCCACGGGAGGCATGCTGAGCCGCGCGCTGGGTTTCGGCTTCGACAACGGCCCGCAACAGTGGAATTTTCCCACTTTCGTCACAGTAAACACCCACACCCAGATTGACCTTGTCGGTACGGGTATCGGCATTGAATGCTTCGTTGAGGCCCAGGATAGGATCGCGTGGTGCCATTTCGACAGCGGAGAACAGGCTCATTATTGCGGCGGCTCTGAATGGGGGGTGGAGGGAAGTGACAACGCTCCGGCCGATTGCACTAGAGCGGTGCACAAACGGGGAGCTAGTATAGAGGCCATCACCGGTCAGGGCGACCGACTATTGTCGGAATATGACAAGTTTTTTGATTTATTTGCGGGACGCCCGTCCAATTGCAACAGACTGCCGGGGTAACGCTTGCCTTGAAAGCTGTCCTCCCGGGCACCATATCCAGCATTATCATGGTTTTTCCCTACGACATCGGTCGTAAGAGGTCTTTCTCGTTTTCGCCACGACTGTCAGGCGGGAATGAACCCAGAGGTAGGTTATGTCCGAATTCCAGCTCGTCACCCGCTTCCAGCCCGCCGGCGACCAGCCCGAAGCCATCCGTCAGATGGTCGAGGGCATCGAAGCCGGCCTGGCTCACCAGACCCTGCTCGGGGTGACCGGCTCGGGCAAGACCTTCAGCATCGCCAACGTGATCGCCCAGGTGCAGCGCCCGACCCTGGTGCTGGCGCCGAACAAGACCCTGGCCGCGCAGTTGTACGGCGAGTTCAAGGCGTTTTTCCCGAACAACGCCGTGGAGTATTTCGTTTCCTACTACGACTACTACCAGCCGGAAGCCTACGTGCCCTCCTCCGATACCTTTATCGAGAAGGATGCGTCGATCAACGACCATATCGAACAGATGCGCCTGTCGGCGACCAAGGCGCTGCTGGAGCGCAAGGACGCCATCATCGTCACCACGGTGTCCTGCATCTATGGCCTGGGCAGCCCGGAAACCTACCTGAAGATGGTCCTGCACGTGGACCGTGGCGACAAACTCGACCAGCGCGCCCTGCTGCGCCGCCTGGCCGACCTGCAATACACCCGCAACGACATGGATTTCGCCCGGGCGACGTTCCGTGTGCGCGGCGACGTGATCGATGTGTACCCGGCCGAATCCGACCTGGAAGCGATCCGCATCGAGCTGTTCGACGACGAAGTGGAAAGCCTCTCGGCCTTCGACCCACTGACCGGCGAAGTGATCCGCAAGCTGCCGCGCTTTACCTTCTATCCGAAAAGCCACTACGTGACACCGAGGGAAACCCTGCTCGGCGCCATCGACGGGATCAAGGAGGAGCTCAAGGAACGCCTGGGCTACCTGCGCGACAACAACAAGCTGGTGGAAGCCCAGCGCCTGGAGCAACGCACCCGCTTCGACCTGGAAATGATCCTCGAACTGGGTTACTGCAACGGTATCGAAAACTACTCGCGCTACCTCTCGGGACGCGCTTCCGGGGAGGCGCCGCCGACCCTCTACGACTACCTGCCGGCCGACGCGCTGCTGGTGATCGACGAGTCCCACGTCAGCGTTCCGCAAGTCGGCGCCATGTACAAGGGCGACCGTTCGCGCAAGGAAACCCTGGTGGAGTACGGTTTCCGCCTGCCCTCGGCGCTGGACAACCGGCCGATGCGCTTCGACGAATGGGAAGCGGTGAGCCCGCAGACCATTTTTGTCTCCGCCACCCCCGGCAACTACGAAGCCGAGCATGCCGGCCGGGTCGTCGAGCAGGTGGTTCGTCCCACCGGTTTGGTGGACCCGCAGGTGGAGATCCGCCCGGCGCTGACCCAGGTCGACGACCTGCTCTCGGAAATAGCCAAACGCGTGGCCGTGGAAGAGCGCGTGCTGGTCACCACCCTGACCAAGCGCATGGCCGAAGACCTCACCGACTACCTCGCCGACCACGGCGTGCGGGTGCGTTACCTGCACTCGGACATCGACACCGTGGAGCGGGTGGAAATCATCCGCGACCTGCGCCTGGGCACCTTCGATGTGCTGGTGGGGATCAACCTGCTGCGCGAGGGCCTGGACATGCCCGAGGTGTCGCTGGTGGCGATCCTCGATGCGGACAAGGAAGGTTTCCTGCGCTCCGAGCGCTCGCTGATCCAGACCATCGGTCGGGCGGCGCGTAACCTCAATGGCCGGGCGATCCTCTATGCGGACCGCATCACCGGTTCCATGGAACGGGCGATCGGCGAGACCGAGCGCCGGCGCGACAAGCAGATCGCCCACAACCTGGCCAACGGCATCACGCCCAAGGGCGTGTTCAAGGATGTCGCCGATATCATGGAAGGCGCCACCGTGCCCGGTTCGCGCAGCAAGAAGCGCAAGGGCATGGCCAAGGCCGCCGAGGAAAACGCCCGCTACGAAAACGAACTGCGTTCGCCGAGCGAGATCACCAAGCGTATCCGCCAGTTGGAAGAGAAGATGTACCAGTTGGCCCGCGACCTGGAGTTCGAGGCGGCGGCGCAGATGCGCGACGAGGTTGCCAAGTTGCGCGAGCGCCTGCTGACCGTCTGATCCTGAGGCCGGGCACCGCCCCTGTAGGAGCAGGGCGTATTGATGGGCGGGTCAGTCCAGTAGCATCGCCAACAGCACCAACGCCAGCAAGCCGATGTAGACCCTGGCATGCAAACGATCCGGCAGGCGCCCGATCAACGGCGTCGCCAGGCGCATCCCCGCCAGGGATCCGAGGATCAGCACCGCGAACGCCAGCAAGTCCACATACCCGGCAAACCAGGGCCCCAGCCCCAGTGGCCGGAACCCGGCCATTGCGACATAGGTCAGGGTCCCCACCACCGCCACCGGCACGCTCAACGGATTGGCCATGGCCGTCGCGAGGCTCATGCTCAGGCCGCTGCGGCGCAACAGCGGCACCGTCATCACGCTGCCACCGACACCGAGAAAGGTCGCCACGACTCCGATCAGCAAGCCGCCACCCACCGTGACCACGGGCTTGAGCGGTTGCGCCGGGCGAGTCTCGCCCTGCTGCATAAATCCGCGCCGAGCCAGGCAATCGACAATGGTCAACGCCAGGTAGGCAATAAAGGCCCAGCGCACCGCCTCACTGCTGACCAGGCTCGCCAATACCGCCCCGAGCACCGAGCCAAGCCCGATAAACCCCGCCAACGGCCAGATATAGGCGCGCCGCAGATTCCCAGCTCGCCGGTGCTTGCCCGTGGCGACCAGGGCATTGACGATCATCACGCAGGTCGAGGTGGCCACGGCAATCTGCATCGCCGCCGCGCTGATCGCCGGGTCCGGGCTGCCGCCCAGGGTCCAGTACAACAACGGCACCACCACGAAACCGCCACCAAAACCGAACAACACGCTGGTCATCCCAGCCAGCCCGCCAAACAGTGCCAACAGCCCATAAAGCATCACATCGGGTCCTTTCAGAAAGAGAGAAACCCAACCTTAAGCGGCTGACACTTGGCGTGCTTGCGCAAGTCCGTCAATACTGTTTGCGTTTCGGCCAGATAAACACCGCCATGCGCAATACCTCCCTCGCCCTGTTCGATCACCTGCCCCAGGCCGTGATCGCCATCGGCACCGATTATCCCCACGGGCACCTGCTGGTCCGCCATCAGCACCGTCGGGCGCAATTGCTCTATGGCGCCACGGGGGTGATGCATGTGCTCACCGATGGCGGCAACTGGATCGTCCCACCGCAACGCGCGGTATGGATTCCTCCCGGCGTACCCCATCAGGTGCTGATGCTCGGTGTCAGTACCCGCAGCCTCTACATCGAGCCCGACGCTGTCAGCAACATGAGCCGGGCCTGCCAGGTACTGGAAGTCTCGGCATTGCTACGGCAATTGCTGATCGCCGCCGTCGATATGCCAGCTGACTACGACGAACAGGGCCGCGATGGCGCGCTGATCACCCTGTTGCTGCATGAGCTGGCCAGCGCCCACAGCTTGCCTTTGCATATCCCGCTGCCCCAGGACCCGCGCCTGCTGCCACTGTGCCAGGCCTTCGTCGAGCAACCGGATATCCGCCAGCCGCCCCAGGCCTGGGCCGACCGCCTGCACATGAGCCTGCGCAGCTTCGGACGACTGTTTCAGGACCAGACCGTCCAGAGCTTTTCCCAATGGCGACAACAGGTCTGCGTGGTCCTCGCTCTGGCCCGATTGAGTCAAGGCGAGTCGGTCACACGGATTGCCCTGGATTTCGGCTACCAGAGCCCGGCGGCATTTTCGACCATGTTCCGTCGCGTTCTGGGGAGATCTCCAAGCAGTTTCCTGCAGACTTCGGATACCTTATGACGACACGTACGACAAGGACCCCGCCCATGCATATCCTCAACGCCAAGCTGCGTCACCGCGAAGGCCTGTATGACCTGCACCTGGAACACGCACGGATCGCGAGCATCACCCCGCAAACCGGCCCGTTGAGCGCCGGCCCGGACGATCTCGACGCCCAGGGCAACCTGCTCGTCCCGCCTTTCGTCGAACCGCATATCCACCTCGACGCCACCCTCACCGCCGGCGAACCGCGCTGGAACATGAGCGGCACCCTGTTCGAAGGCATCGAGTGCTGGGGCGAGCGCAAGGCGACCATCACCCAGGAAGACACCAAGGCCCGCGCGAAAAAAACCATCCGCAGCCTCGCCGCCCATGGCATCCAGCATGTGCGGACCCATGTCGACGTCACCGATCCGCAACTGACCGCACTCAAGGCCATGCTCGAAGTGCGCGAGGAAACCCGGCACCTGATCGACCTGCAGATCGTGGCGTTTCCCCAGGAAGGCATCGAGTCCTATCGCAATGGCCGGGAACTGATGGTCGAGGCGATCAATCTCGGTGCCGACGTGGTGGGCGGTATCCCGCATTTCGAGTACACCCGCGATCAGGGCGTGTCCTCGGTGAAATTCCTGATGGACCTGGCGGAAAAAACCGGCTGCCTGGTGGATGTGCATTGCGACGAAACCGACGATCCGCACTCGCGTTTCCTCGAAGTGCTGGCCGAAGAAGCCCGCAGCCGCGACATGGGCTCGCGGGTGACCGCCAGCCACACCACGGCCATGGGCTCCTACGACAATGCCTACTGCGCCAAGCTGTTCCGCTTGCTGAAAGCCTCGGGGATCAGTTTCGTCTCCTGCCCCACCGAGAGCATTCACTTGCAGGGACGCTTCGACAACTTTCCGAAACGCCGGGGCGTGACCCGGGTGAACGAGTTGCTGGAAGCCGGGATGAATGTCTGCTTCGGCCAGGACTCGATCGTCGACCCGTGGTATCCGCTGGGCAACGGCAATATCCTGCGGGTGCTGGAGGCGGGGCTGCATATCTGCCATATGCTCGGTTATCGCAACCTGCAAAGCGCACTGGACCTGGTCACCGACAACAGCGCCAAGGCCATGGCCCTGGGTGAACGCTACGGGCTGGAGGTCGGACGCCCGGCCAACCTGCTGATCCTCTCGGCGGACAGCGACTACGAGATGATCCGCAGCCAGGGCCTGCCGCTGTATTCGATCCGCGACGGCAAGGTCCTGGTGAAACGCCAGCCGGCGCAGCTGCAGTGGCAGGACCCGGTATGAAATTCGACAAGGCCTACTGCATCAGCCTCGACGAAAAACTGACGATCTACGACGTCCGCGACCTGAATTTCGACGAGACGGTGGAGTTCGATTCCAGCCGGGAAAGCTTCCAGTGCCCGAACGATGCCTGCCGCGCGGCGTTCGACAGCAACAACCGGCTGACCACCTACAACGCCAGCAACCCGCGCTTCAAACGCACCCCGCACTTCAAGAACATGCCCAGTACCCGGCACCTGGCGGACTGCCCGTACCTGAGCGCGGAAACCGCACCGGGTGTGCTCGATGGGGAGCAGCCGCTGGACGATATCGAAGGTGAACAGAACTTCCCCGTCGAGCTGCTGCTGACCCGCCGCACTTATACACGCAAGACGCCCACCGCCAGCGGCACCCGCCCGGAGCAACCGACAGCGGAGCCGGCGGCGCCCATCATCGACAGCGCCGCCCCCCACGAAGCCAAGGCCCCACCGAACCGCACCAGCGTGTTCGCCCACCCGGTGGAGTGCTTCGTCTCCAACCACGCCAACAAGGACCTGCTCAAACGCATGCCCCTGACCATTGGCGACCTGACCCTGAACTACAACGCCTTTTTCAAGAAGGTCGAATACTGCCAGGACCGCCAGGGCCTGATCTACTGGGGCAGGATCAAGGAAATCAAGGACTACAAGACCAGCTTCAGCGTGGTTTTCGACAAACCGGTCTGGGCCGACAAGAAGCGCTACTCGATCAATGTCTACCTGAGTAAAAGCCTGATCGAGAACTACCGCCAGCGCACAGTGTTCCTGGAGGAGATCAACAGCGTCATCGACCACGCCGAAGACCTGTATTGCTTCTTCTACGGCGTCACGCCGCAATTGAAGCAAGTGCCGAGCAAGAAGAACCCGGAACAGACCTTCAGTGTGTTCAGTTGTGAAATCGACAACCTCGATCACTTCCTGATTCGCGAAGCGCCAGGACTTGATGCCCTTTAGTTGGCCGCGCTGGAACGCGCGGTCGAGGCACCGGCCCACTGGTAGGTCTTGTGGGCCGCACACCGGGTGTCACTGGCCACCGAGCGGTCAAACACAAACTCGAAGGTCACCGCGCCCTGATAATCCGTGCGCACGATCCGGTTGACGTCGAGCAGGTGCCAGCTGCCATCCTGGCGCATCGCGTCCGGCGAGCGGTAGGGGTCACTGGCCCGGACCACGCCCTGTTTGTTCAAGGTATCCAGGTGGAAGTTCACATTGGCCCTGTTACCACCGCCCTGGCCACTGCTGCGAACAATCCGGTACCTCACCGCACTGACATCGAAGTACGCCGTATTGCCGGCGGAGGCGAACACCACCCGGGCCTCGAGTTCGCCCCTGAAGCGGCCCACCGAGCATGAAAAATAATCGGTGCGACTGCCCTCCAGCAGTTCCGCCGGACTGGACTCGACCGCGTCGGTACTGGTGACCACTTTCTTATCGCTGATGGCCGGCTCGGGCACCGCCTGAGCACACGTGGAGGCGGTGGTGAACACCAGCCCGGCACACGCCAGCGCGCTGAATAAACCTTTAACTGCTCTCATCGTAAATTCCCTTTAAACGAGTCGGAAATTCGGACCCGTTCTAACGGGCCGATCAGGGCAAGGCGCTCGTCGGCCTTCCTCCCTGCCGATTCATCAAGCCAAAACCGCCAGGGCCGGACAAGGGCAAAACGGACCCGCGCAGGGGGGACTTTTTCCGGTCTCGATGTCGGCCTCAGGATTGACGCCGGGCCGCGCCAAACAGATGGACACTCTGCAACTCACCCTCCCGAGCCACCAGGCGAATCGGTGCCGTACCGCCCGGCATGCCGACCCGGACTTCGCCGGCCTCGACCCAACCGACCCGCCAGGCCGCACAGGCCACCGCGCTGGCGCTGGTACCGGAAGACGCCGTTGGCCCTTCGCCGCGCTCGAACACCCGGGCCTGCAATTGCCCCGGCGCCACCAGGGCTGCCCATTGCAGATTCACGCCCGCCGGGCAAGGTTCACCAGCACCGCTCGGCGGGGCATAGGCGATGCGGGTCAGGCCAGGCTCCAGGGCAGACTCACCCATCTGTGCGTTGCTCGGCAGCAACGCCTGCTCGTCGACCAGGGTGACGCAGTGCGGATTGCCGATACGCACGAACTGGCTGCGCTGCCAGTCGGCGTTCAGGCCCGACAACTGCGTGACGTGGCTCAACTGGCGGCCGTTCAATTCCGCCTCGCCGACACTCTGGGCAGCCACAGCCGCCGGACCGAACGCCGGTTTCCCCAGGTCCAGCCAGAACCCCTGCTGCCCTTCGACATGCGCCGACTCGACCGAGGTGGCAACCGGAGAGAGGCCACCCGGCTGATCGTGATGGACCCGCAACAGACAAGCACCCTGAACCGGCATCAAGCCCTGCTCGGTCAGCGCCTGGGCAAAAATCGTCAGGCCGTTGCCGCTGCGCTCGGCCAGGGTGCCGTCGGTATTGACGATCAACAGATCGAACGGCGCCTGCGCCTGGAACGGCCCCACCAGCAAGCCATCGGAACGATGGTGTTTGCCATCTCGCCCAGGCGCCTGCCCTCCCCAGCCACAGAGTGCCTCCACTGCCTCAAGCGCCCAGGTACGACGCAGCAGCGCGGCCTGTGCGGCATCCGCCGGCAGATCCAGGCCCAGCCCGCGCACTTCGGCGGGGCTCGCCACGGCATAGATATTCCCACGTGCGTCGTAAAACGTCGGCATACACCCTCTCTGGAATCGTCCTCTCAAGCCCACCACTCTAGTGGCAAAACCGCTGTTCCCGGGAGCATTTTTTCGCCGGACTGACTAGGCTTTTACCCGTCGATGTCCTGCTGTCGTCGACGCGCGAACCCTACTTTTTCGCAGAGGACAGAACATGAACAGCAAGGATCCGGTGGCCACACTTTACCGCGAAGGTCGCAAACAGTTTATCGAGTGGGTCCCTGGCGGCGGTGCGCGCCTGGATGCGTTGTTTCATACCGCTCCGGCATTGGGCGAGCTGGCGGTCGGCGTCGTCTATGGCTATCTGCATCAGCGCCCCGGCCTTGACCCGAGGCTACGTGAAGCCGCGACCTTTGCCGCGATCGTCGCTGCCGGCATGGTCGGTGCCCCCCTCAGCGTGCACTTCAAGACCGGCCTGGCCTCGGGACTGGCACCCGGCGAATACACCGAACTCCTGTTGCAGGTGTCGGCCTTCACCGGCTTTCCGAGGGCTGTGGAAACCGCCGACCAACTCAACCAGTTGTTCGCCGATGCCGACATGCCCTCGCCACCGGCCCGCACGCCGAGAGCCGTGACCCTGGCGTTCTGCGAGGCGGTTCGTGAAGGCCATGGTGCCTTCCCGATCTCTCCCGAAGCACGAGCCCTGCTGCGTAAAACCCATCAGTTCCAAGCCACCGCCACGGCGGCGGACCGGGTTCTGCTGGAGTGCTACCAGCAGGACCAGCCAGTCCCCCGAGGCGTGTTGCAAGTGCGCGTCGACGGCGAGCAGATCGTCGCCGTGACGCTGTTCAGCCCCGAATAGGCCTCAGCGCACCAGGCACGGGCGCTTGTTGTTGAACGACCAGCCGGGAATCAGGAACTGCATCGCCACGGCGTCGTCGCGGGCGCCGAGGCCCATGTTCTTGTAGCACTCATGGGCCTTGGCCACCGCGTCCATATCCAGTTCGATACCCAATCCCGGCTTTTGCGGGACCTGGATAAAACCGTCGACGATCTGCAACGGCTCCCTGGTCAGGCCCTGGCCGTCCTGCCAGATCCAGTGGGTGTCGATGGCGGTGATCTCACCCGGCGCGGCAGCGGCCACATGGGTGAACATCGCCAGGGAAATATCGAAGTGGTTGTTGGAATGCGAGCCCCAGGTCAGGCCCCATTCATGACACATCTGCGCGACCCGGACCGAACCCTGCATGGTCCAGAAATGCGGGTCGGCGAGGGGAATATCGACGGCATGCAACTGAATCGCATGACCCATTTCCCGCCAGTCGGTGGCGATCATATTGGTCGCCGTCGGCAGGCCCGTGGCCCGGCGGAACTCGGCCATGACTTCGCGACCGGAATAGCCATTCTCGGCACCGCAAGGGTCCTCGGCATAAGCCAGTACATGGTGTTGATCACGGCACAGGGCGATGGCCTCTTTCAGCGACCAGGCACCGTTGGGGTCAAGGGTGATCCGCGCCAGGGGGAAGCGCTCGGCCAGGGCCGTCACCGCGTCGATTTCCGCCGCGCCACTGAGCACGCCGCCCTTGAGTTTGAAGTCATTGAAGCCGTAACGCGCCTGGGCGGCTTCGGCGAGCTTGACGATGGCCTCGGGGGTCATCGCCTCTTCGTGACGCAGGCGGAACCAGGCGTCATCCGCCCCGGCTTCATTTCGGTAGGCCAGGTCGGTCTTGCCGCGATCACCGATATAGAACAGATAACCCAGCACCTTCACCGCCTCGCGCTGCTGCCCCTCACCCAGCAAGGCCGCCACGGGCACACCGAGGAACTGGCCGAGCAGGTCGAGCAGCGCGGCTTCCAGGGCCGTCACCGCATGAATGGTGATGCGCAGGTCGAAGGTCTGCTGGCCGCGACCGCCGGCATCGCGCTCGGCGAAGGTGCGGCGCACCTGGTTGAGCAGCTTCTGGTAGTTGCCGATGGACTGCCCCAGCAACAGCGAACGGGCATCTTCCAGGGTCGCGCGGATACGCTCGCCGCCCGGTACTTCACCGACGCCGGTGCGACCGCTGCTGTCGGTGATGATCACGATATTGCGGGTGAAAAACGGACCATGGGCACCGCTCAGGTTCAGCAGCATGCTGTCGTGGCCGGCCACCGGGATGACCTGCAAGCTGGTGATGACGGGGGCCTGGCCGGCCGCGTGCAAAGTGTTTGTCGTCATGATGGGTACCTGTGTTCAACCGCAGTCTTTAATGGGATTTGTTCAGGGCCGGGCTGACCGATCCCGGCAATGTGTGGGTCGGTTTGGGCTGGGTGCGGGCAAAGAACACCAGGATCGCGGCGATCACCGAAGCCGCCGCCAGGCCGTACAAGCCGCCCTGGATCGAACCGGTGTGCTCCTCCAGCCAGCCGAAGGTCGTCGGCGCGACGAAACCGCCGAGGTTGCCCGTGGAGTTGACCAGGGCAATCACCGCCGCGGCGATGCGCGCATCCAGGTACGCCTGGGGAATCGGCCAGAACAGCGACGAGGCGGACTTGAAGCCGATGGCCGCGAAGCACACCGCGACAAAGGCGAAGATCGGCCCGCCGGTGGTGGACATGAACATCCCCAGCGCGGCGATCAGCAGCGCCGAGGCGACCCAGGCCTGCTGGTGTTTCCACTTGCCCGAGGCGGCCGCGAAGGCATACATGGCAATGATCGAGATCAGCCAGGGAATCGAGTTGAAGAAACCCACCTGCAGGTCGCTCATCTGGCCCATCTTCTTGATGATGCTCGGCAGCCAGAAGGTGGCGGCATAGATGGTCAGCTGGATGCAGAAATACAACACGCAGAACAACAGGATCTGGCGATCCTTGAGCAGGCTCCAGATCGACGGCTTGATCGGCATCGAGGCGTCGCGCTGCTGCTGTTCGTCTTCGATGACCTGCACCAGCACCTGTTGCTCGGCGACACTCAGCCACTTCGCGTCCTTGGGCGTGGAGTCGAGCCAGAACCAGGTGAAGCCGCAGAGCACCACCGAGGCCAGGCCTTCGATGATGAACATCCACTGCCAGCCGTGCCAGCCGAAACCTTCGAGCTGCAACAGGGCCCCGGACAGCGGGCCGGAAATCAGCGAGGCCACGGCCGAGCCGCTGAGGAAGATGGCGATCGCCTTGCCGCGCTCAACCCCTGGCAGCCAGCGGGTGAAGTAGTAGATCACCCCGGGAAAGAAGCCGGCCTCGGCCACCCCGAGCAGGAAACGCAGGATATAGAAGTGGGTTTCGTTCTGGACAAAGGCCATGGCCGTGGCGACCAGTCCCCAGGTGAACATGATGCGGGTCAGCCAGAGCCGTGCGCCGACCTTCTGCAAGAGGATATTGGACGGCACTTCGAACAGGGCATAACCGATAAAGAACAACCCGGCCCCAAAACCGTAGGCGGCGGCGCCGATCCCCAGGTCGTGTTCCAGGTGCGTGCGCACGAAGCCGATGTTCACCCGGTCGATGTAGTTGACGATAAACATGATGACGAACAGCGGCAGCACATGGCGCTTGACCTTCGCCACGGCGACGGCCAGCAAGGAATCGCGTTCCGCTGTTGCGGACGTATCCAGGGTGTTGTTCACGACGAGTCTCCCACGGGTTATTTTTGTGTGCGGGGGTGCTGGATCAGACGAACCAGTCGACAGTCATCATACGAGTAGAAAAATAGGGCAACAAGTGCCCAGATTGCGATTTCTGGACAGGAATCGCCGATGGCGAACGCAAAAAATATCAAACAAAATAATATCTATTTGATTTATAAGTACTTTATCAAAAATAAAAATATCCATCAGCGGTCCACAAAAAGGCTTGGCCAGCGCCATCATTTAGAAAGAACGGCTTCTGACTTCAAGTTGTCATACATGCTGACGGTCATTGCTACGCCTCTTGTCATACGAGTGTTAAGCTTTCCCCTCGCCCCTGCGTGACACGCCCATGAACACTGAAACCGCCCCCTCTGCGCCGCGGCGCAAACGCAGCCCCAACCTGGCCCACGACCTGGTCGATCACCTGACCCAACAGATTCGCCTGGGGCATTTGAAGCCGGGCGACAAGCTGCCGTCGGAAAGCGCCATTGTCTGCGAGCACAAGGTCAGCCGTACGGTGGTGCGCGAGGCGATTTCCAAATTGCAGGCGTCGGGCTGGGTGGAAACCCATCATGGTGTCGGCAGTTTCGTGCTGGAGCGCCAGGAGCCCCACGGCCTGCGCCTGAATGTGGAAACCGCGTTGAGCGTGCGCGATCTGCTGGAACTGCGCCTGGGCCTGGAGACCCAGGCGGCGGCACTGGCGGCACGCAGGCGCAGCGATGAGCACCTCAAGCAGATGCGTGCGGCGCTGGATGAGTATCGGAGCCTGCTGGCCAACAACGACAGTTGCGTGGCGGCCGACCAGCGTTTTCACCTGCTGATCGCCGAAGCCACCGGCAATGCCTACTTTTCCGAGATCCTGCTGCACCTGGGCAGCTCGATGATTCCGCGCACCCGGGTGCCGGGGGCGGAGCGCGGCGATGCCGACCTGGCGCAACTGGGCCAGCTCGCCAGCCTGGAACACGAGGCGATCCTCAACGCCATCCGCCGCCAGGACCCGGATGCCGCGCGGGCGGCGATGTGGACGCACCTGAGCAACAGCCGCGAGCGGTTTTCCCGCGAATGACCCGCCGAGTTCTGTAGGAGCCAGCTTGCTGGCGATCAGCCGGCAGGCTGAGGTTTTGGCCGTGCTGCGCGAATCGCTATCGCCGGCAAGCCGGCTCCTACAAAAGCGGCGTTGGGCTCAGGATCAGCGGTGGTCACACCTCATCCGCCGCAATCCGCCGACAATCCTCCGGCCCCAGCAGGCGGCCATCCTCGGCGCGCAGTTCCAGCGGTCGCAACGCCGCGCCCTGCTGCTGATCGACCATCACTGAATGGCGCTCACCCGGCTCGTAGAGGTATGCCTCACCCCACTGGCGCAAACCGATGATCAGGTGGAACAACCCCTTGCCCTTCGCCGTCAACACGTACTCCTGATACGCGCTGCCATCGGACGCCGGGACAATCTCCAGCACGCCATGGGCCACCAGGTTTTTCAGCCGCGTCGCGAGAATATTCTTGGCCATGCCCAGATTGCGCTGGAACTCGCCAAAACGACGGATGCCGTCGAACGCATCACGAATGATCAGCAACGACCAGCCATCGCCGATGGCATCCAGTGCCCGGGCCACCGGACATTCGCCCCCCTCCAGACTCGAACGCTTGACCATGGCCTGAAGCTCCGCCGAAAAAAATGTGGTTGCAATATAAAACCAGTCTCTCCAGGGTACAACTGGTTTCAAAAAGCAACCACAAATCCGGAGCCGATCATGGAATCTGAAGCACCGCTCACCGCCCACGCCCTGGACACCGCCACACGCCTGCCCGGCGCGGTGGTGCTGCTGTTCGCCGTCGCCTGCGGGTTGTCGGTGGGCAATGTCTATTTCGCCCAACCGCTGCTGGACGCCATGGCCGAGACCTTCGCCATGGACCACGCCAGCGTGGGCATCGTGATCAGCCTGACGCAGATCGGCTACGGGCTGGGCCTGTTGTTGCTGGTTCCGCTCGGCGACCTGTTCAACCGCCGGCGCCTGATCGTCGGGCAGATGCTGCTTTCGGTGGTGGCGCTGCTGGTCACCGCCCTGGCCCCCAGCAGTGCCTGGTTGCTGATGGGATTGGCCGGCGTCGGCCTGCTGGCCGTGGTGACCCAGGTGCTGGTGGCCTATGCCGCCCATCTGGCAGCACCGGGTGAACGCGGCCAGGTGGTCGGGACGGTCACCAGCGGTATCGTGGTCGGCCTGCTGCTCGCCCGCAGTGTGGCCGGCGGCATGGCCGACCTGGCCGGTTGGCGTTCGGTGTACCTGCTGTCATCGGGACTGACACTGGTCATGGCGCTGGCCCTCTGGCGGGTGCTGCCCAAGCACGAACCGACGAAGATGCGACAGCCGTATGGGGCGCTGATCGTTTCGGTCTTCACGCTGTTCAAGGAGGAAAAGGTCCTGCGGGATCGGGCCGTGCTGGCGATGCTGATCTTTGCCGCTGGCACGGTGTTGTGGACGCCATTGGTGTTGCCCCTGAGCGCCCCGCCGCTGTCGCTGTCCCACACCGAGATCGGCCTGTTCGGCCTGGCCGGAGCCGCCAGTGCCCTGGGCGCCGCCCGGGCCGGGCAACTGGCGGATCGCGGCTGGGCGCAATGGACCAGCGGTGGCGCCTTGTTGCTGATGCTGCTGTCCTGGCTGCCGATTGCCTTTACCCAATCGTCGTTGTGGGCCTTGCTGCTGGGGGTGATTGCCCTGGACCTGGGCTTGCAGGCGGCGCATGTCACCAGCCAGACGCTGATCTATAGCGTCAGGCCGCAGGCGCAAAGCCGGCTGGCGGCGGGTTACATGGTGTTTTATTCGGTGGGTAGTGCGGCGGGAGCCGTCGGGGCGACGACGGTGTATGCCTGGGCGGGTTGGCTGGGGGTTTGTCTGTTGGGGGCCGCGATCAGCACTGCGGCACTGGGCTATTGGTTGTGGTCGGTAAGATCGGGGGAAAATCCTGAACCTGAGGGTTTCGGCTGTACATGACACTCGACTCAACGCAGAAACTGTAGGAGCCGGCTTGCTGGCGATCAGCCGGCAGGCTGGGCTGTTCGCGGTGCCGCACAGATCGCTATCGCCAGCAAGCCGGCTCCTACAGGTTTCGGTCGTGCCGGACAGCCTTCAATCCTTGCCGCGCACCATGCTTTCCAACACCCCATCCCGGCGAATCCAGCCATGGAACAGCGCCGCCGCCAGGTGCACCAATACCGTCAGGAACAACAGATACGCCAGGTAGCCATGGGCTTTGCGCAAAAAGGCAAAGGTCGTCGGATTGGCCGGCACGATCGACGGCAATTGCAGTGAACTGCTCAGCATCACCGGATCCCCCGCCGCCGAAATCATCGCCCAGCCCAGCAGCGGCAATACCAGCATCAGGGCATACAGCAACACATGGGACAACTTCGCCGCCAGCACCTGCCAGCCCGGCAAGTCTTTCGGCAACGGCGGTTGGCGGGTACTGAAACGCACCACCAGACGCACCACCACCAACAGCAGAATCGCAATCCCCAGCGGCTTGTGCAGGTGCAGCAACCACTCATGCCGTTCGGACACCGAGGCCGCCATGCCGGCACCGATAAACAGCATCGCCAGGATCATCAGCGCCATCAGCCAATGCAGCAGGCGCGCCAGGGGCGCGAAGTGATTCGAAGGGGCGCTCATGGGCGGGACTCCTGTGGCGAATGGGCAGCGGGCAAGGAGCCGACTTCACTGGTACGACGCAGATAGGAACTGGCATAGGCCGCCGAACGCGCCGCCAGCAGGGGATCGGCCGAGGCCTCGATGCCGCTCGGCAGGATCAGCGGGTCGTAGTTGATATCGCGGCAATCGCCGTCATCCTGGGGCTGGGTGCTCTCCAGCACCAGGGTGCCGGCGTTGAGCACCTTGTGCTCGCCGGTCCACTGCCGGCTGGCATCGTCCGTCGGGTCGCCGGGATTGGCCAGGGTCAGGCGCAACTGCCATTTCAGCGGCCCGGCTGCCAGGCGCTGCGCCAGGTCCTTGGCAAGGAAATCGGCACCGTCCGGCGCCGTCGCGCCCGCGGCATCCTGGCTCAGCGGCACCAGCCCCCAGCGCACGGCCTGGCGCTGGCCGGCCGCGTCGACCAGGTAGAAGGCATTCAGGCCGTTGTAGCTTTCGGTGGCGTAGCTGGCCGACGGCTTGGCGGTCTTGACCCATTGCAGGAACGGCGCGGTTTCCGGATGACTGGCGAAGAACGCCGCCATGGCCGCCGGGTTCGGCTTGCCGGTACTCGGGTCGGGCGAGGCCGCCTTGAGTTGCTGGAAAAATGCCTCGGGGGTGCCTACCGGAAACACCGGCATGCTGTTCATCCCGGTGCGCCATTGCTGGCCGTTGGCCTGGGTGAAACGCAAGCCGAGGCTGCGAATCGGTACGCTGCTGTCCGGTGCGTAGGGATTGCCACTGGGCAAGGCAAAACGTCCTTCCACCGGTACGCTGCCTTCGCGAAAGACCTGGGCAGTGGAATAGGCACGGGCGGCATCGCTGCTTTCAAAATACCCGGCCACGCACACCCCCTTGGCATGGTTGCGTCTGAAGCCGGGATGCAGGCCGTTGTTTTTCTCGAAGGTATTGACGATACGCCCGGGCGTCAGGCGCTCCGGGTCGAGCCGACCGTTGACATAGGCAAAGGCTCCGACCAGGGCGGCGAGCACGGCGGCAATGCCGGCCAGGCGCAAGACCTTGCTTGAGCCGCTGAGGGGCGGTGGTGTGTGATCTACCATGAAAAACTCCAGGGCCTCAGGCGGCCACACGGTGAAGGAGCTATAAGACGAAGGTCGTCCGGGTTTATTCCAGGCGCCCCGATTTATTTTTTCGGATATTTATTTTCCGCCCGTTGGAATAACCTTCGAGGCCAGGCGTCTTGCTAGTCCAAGCGTAGTGACTGGTTAAAAACCTGCAGGACTCCATGAACGATCTCGATGAGCAGTTACGTGAACTGATCCCGCGGATGCGGCGCTTCGCCGTGTCGCTGACGCGCAATCCCAGCAGCGCCGACGACCTGGTCCAGGCCAGCCTGGAGCGGGCCCTGTCGAGTTGGGGCGACAAACGGGCCGAAGGCGACCTGCGGGCCTGGCTGTTCTCGATCCTGTATCGCCAGTTCATCGACTCCCACCGTCGCGGCAAGCGTTATGCGCGGATGCTCGAGTTCTTTACCGGTCGCGACGATGCCCAGCCCTCGGTGGAACGCACGGTGGTGGCCCAGTCGACCCTGGAAGCCTTCGAGCTGTTGCCCACCGAACAACGGGCCTTGTTGCTCTGGGTCTCGGTGGAAGGCTTGAGTTACAAGGAAGTCGCCGAAATCCTCGACGTCCCCACCGGCACCGTGATGTCGCGTCTGTCCCGCGCCCGCCAGGCCCTGCGCCAACTCAGCGAAGGCGAAATCACCAGCCCCTCCCTGCGGATATTGAAATGATCACTATTCCTCCAAGCGAACGCGACCTGCACGCCTACGTCGATCATCAGCTCAGCGACGCCGACCGGCAGTTGCTGGAGACGTACCTGGCGAGCAACCCGGAACTGGCCGAACAGGTCCGCGACTGGCAGCGCGATGCCCAGCATTTGCGCGCAGCCCTGGGCGGTGCCTTGCAGATGCCGGCGAACCCGGCGCTGGACCCGACAGTGATTCGCCGACGCCTGCGCGGTCAGTCCCGTCGGCACTTCGCCAGCGCCGCGGTGTTGCTGATTGCCGTGAGCATCGGCGGTGTCAGCGGCTGGCAGGCGCGGCAGATGACCTTCCCGCTGCCCGCGCCGATGGCCGACGCGGTCCAGGCCTATCGCATGTTCGCCACCCAGGACATCCTGCCGGCAGACTTCAAGGTCGAGCAGAGCGGCGACCTGCAAGGCTGGCTCGACCGTTACTTCACCCAGGCCAACCGTTTGCCGAACCTGCAGAACGCCGGGTTCAAGCCGGTCAGTGCGCGCTTGCTGAGCACCGAGCAGGGCGCGGCGGCGATGGTCTTGTATGAGAACCCGCAAGGGCAGCGGATCAGCTACTACGTACGGCCACCGGGCCCGCAGAATCATCTGCTGGACCGTGGTGGGCGGCGGGATGGCGAGCTGCAGACCGAGTACTGGTCCGGCAGCGGCTACAACTACGCGATGGTGGCTCCGGCGGACAGCCCGGCGGCGCAGTTGCTGCAGCAGACCACGCGGTTCTAGGCAAGGCAAACCACGCTACTGCGCGGCACCAAATATCTGCGACGGCCGCCGCAACAACGGATCAAATGGATTGATCCGTGGCCCGATCGCCGCCGCCTCACGCTTGAGCAACTCCACCACCGTCGGCAGGCGATCCGGTCCCAGGCGGTCGCTGATGGTGGCCACGCTCAACGCCGCCACTGCCCGCCCCTCGCGATCCAGAATCGGTACCGCCACCCCGGCCATGCCCTGCAACACCCCGGTGTTGCGGCCGGCATACCCGAGCTTGCGCACATTCTCCACCTCCGAACGCAGCAGCACCTCGTCATACAGATGGAAATCCCGCAGGCGCGGCAGGTTGTAGCGGATCACCGTTTCCCGCTCCTCTTCCGGCAGGAAAGCAAGGATCGCCAAACTGCCCTGCCCCACCCCCAGGGCCACGCGCCCACCGATATCGCCGGTAAAGGTGCGGATCGGAAAGGGTCCTTCGCTACGGTCCAGGCAGATCGCATCAAAGCCGCTGCGGGCCAGGAGGAACAGCGAATCCCCCAGCGATGCCGACAAACGCAATAACGCCGGTCGTACCAGTTCACGCAGATTGCCGGTTTGCCCGGCCCGGGCCGCCAGGGCAAAAAAGTCCAGGCTCAGGCGATAACGCTTGCTGCGCCCGTCCTGCTCGACCATGCCCTCGTCCACCAGGCTGCGCAGCAGCCGATGCGTGGTCGGCTGGGACAAACCGACCCGCTCGGCCAACTGGGTCACCCGTTCGCCGCCCTCCGGCGTCTCCCCCAGGCTACGCAGCACGGCAAACAGCCGCGACACCGCGCTGACACCCACTTCGCTTTTCTTATCATTCCGTTCAGTGGAATCCATTGGCACTTTTCTCGCCTGAAAATTTGTTCAATGAATGAAAGTGAAAATAATCATTCTTTCAGTGAAATTCACTCTTTCGCACATCCTAGGCTTCGTCCTACTCTGCGTCCACAAGGGGCGATTCGAACAACACCGGTAGCCGACACACGTCGAGCACCACGCACCCCCGGCAATACCCTTTCGTCTCTGCCCATGACAAAAAAAGTGCGCCCCGGCGTACACAACAACACACAGGTGGAACGCAGTTATGGCCTTTCTACGACTTGAAGGCGTGTACAAGCGTTACGGCGAGATCGATGCCGTAGTCGCCACGCATCTCTCGGTGGACAAGGGCGAGTTCGTCTCGCTGCTCGGTCCCTCCGGTTGCGGCAAGACCACGACCCTGCAAATGATCGCCGGCTTCGTCGAAGTCAGCGCCGGCGCGATTCTTCTCGACAACCGCGATATCACCCACGCCAAGCCCAGCAGTCGTGGTCTCGGTGTGGTGTTCCAGAGCTACGCGCTGTTTCCCCATATGAGTGTCGAGGACAACGTCGCCTTCGGCCTGCGCATGCGCAAGGTGCCGGCCGCCGAAGTGCGCAAGCGGGTGGCGACGGTGTTGCAACTGGTGCGTCTGCACCAGCACGCCGAGCGTTATCCGCGCGAGCTGTCCGGCGGCCAGCGCCAGCGGGTCGCCCTGGCCCGCGCCCTGGTGATCGAACCGCCGGTGCTGTTGCTCGACGAACCGTTGTCCAACCTCGACGCCAATCTGCGCGAAGAGATGCAGTTCGAGATTCGCCGCATCCAGCGCGAAGTCGGCATCACCACCCTGATGGTCACCCACGACCAGGCCGAAGCACTCTCCATCAGCGACCGCGTGGTGGTGATGCAGGCCGGGCGCATCACCCAGATCGACGAACCCTACAAACTCTACGAACACCCGCGCACACGCTTTATTTCCGGCTTCGTCGGCAAGGCCAACCTGCTGCCCGGGGACCGCGATGCCAGTGGTTGCCCGCAAGTCCGCCAACTGCCGGGCGAAGGCGAATTGACCCTGAGCCTGCGCCCGGAAAAGATCGACCTGCTGGCCGCCGGCAGCGGGCGCCTGCCCGGCAAAATCCTCAGCCGGTTCTTTCTCGGCAGCCAGTGGCTGTACCGGATCGACACCGTCATCGGCGAGATCACGGTGGTGCGCCGCAATGACGGTTCGGCGCCGCTGAACGAAGGCACGGCGGTGGGCCTGGATTGGCCGGCCGAGCTGTTGCGGGTGCTGGAGCACGGCGAGGTGCCGGCATGAGCCTGCTCGCGCGGATGCGCCAGGGGCGGCGCGGTTACCTGTTGTCGGCGCCGGCGCTGCTGCTCTACCTCGGCCTGCTGATCCTGCCGCTGGGCCTGACCGCCGTGCTTTCGTTCAACGTCTTCGATTACCAGACCGGGGTCAAAAACGACGCCTACACACTGGAACACTACGGTGTGCTGTTCAGCGATCCGTACTTCTATGAAATCTTCCTGCGGACCTTCTGGATCAGCGGCCTGACCACCCTGCTCTGCGTGCTGATCGGGGTGCCCGAAGCCTACATCCTCAGCCGCATGGGCACACCCTGGCGCTCGATCTTCCTGATCCTGATCCTCACCCCGCTGCTGATTTCGGTGGTGGTCCGGGCTTTCGGCTGGAGCCTCCTGCTCGGCGCCGACGGCCTGGTCAACCAGAGCCTGCAAGCCTTCGGCCTGGCGCCGATGAAGCTGCTCTACACGCCGTTCGCGGTGGTGATCGCCCTGGTCCACGTGATGCTGCCGTTCATGATCATCCCGGTCTGGACCTCGCTGCAAAAGCTCGATCCGGCCGCCGAACAGGCCGCGCTGTCCCTCGGCGCCAGCCACACCACGGTGATGCGCCTGGTGGTATTGCCGCAGGTCATGCCCGGGGTGTTGTCCGGCACGCTGATCGTGTTCGGCCTCTCGGCCAGTTCCTTCGCGATTCCCGGCCTGCTCGGCGGACGCCGGCTGAAGATGGTCGCGACCCTGGTCTACGACCAGTACCTCTCGGAACTCAACTGGCCGATGGGCGCGGCGATTGCCGTGGTGCTGTTGCTGCTCAACCTGCTGATCATGCTGTCATGGAACCGGATGATCGAGCGTCGCTACAAAAAATCTTTGGGGGCCGCGTAAATGTCCAGAAACGGCCCGTTGGCCCTGCTGTTCCACAGCCTGATCGTGGTGTTCATGATGGCGCCGCTGGTGGTGGTGTGCCTGGTGGCCTTCACCCCGGAAAACACCCTGAGCCTGCCGACCACGCACTTCTCGTTGCGCTGGTTCCGCGCGGTGTTCGAACGCGCAGACTTTGTCCAGGCGTTCTACAACAGCCTGATCCTGGCCTTCAGCGCCGCCAGCCTGGCGACCCTGATCGCGGTCCCGGCGGCCCTGGCGATGACCCGTCACCAGTTTCCCGGGCGGGACTTTCTCAATGGCCTGTTTCTCTCGCCGATCATCATCCCGCACCTGGTGCTCGGGGTCGCGCTGTTGCGCCTGTTCGCCCTGATGGGGGTCAACGGCAGCTTCGCCTGGTTGATCGCCGCCCATGTGCTGGTGATCACGCCTTATGTGCTGCGCCTGGTATTGGCTGCCGCCATCGGCATGGACCGTAGCGCCGAGCAGGCCGCCGAATCCCTCGGGGCCGGGCGCTTCACGCTGTTCCGCCAGATCACCCTGCCGATGATCCTGCCCGGCGTGGCCGGTGGTTGGCTGCTGGCCTTTATCAATAGCTTCGACGAAGTGACGCTGTCGATCTTCGTCACCTCCCCCTCGACCCAGACCCTGCCGGTGCGCATGTACGTCTACGCCACCGAATCCATCGACCCGATGATGGCGGCGGTCTCGGCCCTGGTGATCGCGCTGACCGCGCTGACGATGATTCTGCTCGACCGGGTCTACGGCCTGGACCGGGTACTGGTAGGCAAACAATGAGGCCGACATGGCGCTGCTGACACGATTGGCCGAAGGCGACCGCCCGGCCCTGGACTTTACCCTCGACGGCGAACCGGCCAGCGGTTTGCAGGGCGATACCCTGCTGACCGCGCTGCTCACCGCCGGTGAATTTCTGCGCCACAGCGACTTCAACGGCGAGCCCCGTGCCGGGTTCTGCCTGATGGGCGCCTGCCAGGATTGCTGGGTCAGGCTGGCCGACGGGCGCCGGGTGCGCGCCTGTTCGACGATGCTCGAAGCCGGGCAGCAAGTGAGTCGGGAAGGGAGAAAACCAGCATGACGTGCGCACCGACAAACAGGTCGTGGCATTTTTCCAGCGGGCGGCGGATTGAGCATGTCTGAGATAGTGATCGTCGGTGCCGGACCGGCCGGTATTCGTGCCGCACAAACCCTGGTTGCCCATGGCCTGCGCCCCTGCCTGCTGGATGAAGCCGCGCGCGGCGGCGGGCAGATCTATCGGCGTCAGCCGGAAAACTTCCGGCGTTCGCCAGTGAAGCTCTATGGGTTCGAAGCCCGCAAGGCCGTCGCGATTCACCAGACCCTGGAGCATCTGCGCGGACAGCTCGACTACCGGCCCGACACCCTGGTGTGGAACGCCGAAGACGCTGCCCTCGACACACTGCAACAAGGCCGGGCCGGGCGCCTCGACTACTCGCAAGTGATCGTCGCCACCGGCGCCACCGACCGGGTGCTGCCGATCCCCGGCTGGACCTTGCCCGGGGTCTACAGTCTCGGCGCCGCGCAGATTGCCCTGAAATACCAGGGCTGTGCCATCGGCCAACGGGTGGTATTCGCCGGCAGCGGACCACTGCTGTATCTGGTGGCCTATCAATATGCCAAGGCCGGGGCGAAGGTGGTGGCGGTGCTCGACAGCACGCCATTCAGCGCCCAGTGCCGCGCCCTGCCCGGCTTGCTCAGGCAACCGCTGACCCTCGCCAAGGGCCTGTATTACCGCAGTTGGCTGACGGCCCACGGTATCCCGGTACATCAGGACGCCCAGCTGCAACAGATTGACGGCGAGCAGCGCGTGCAGTCGTTGCACTGGCGCCAGGGCGGCGTCCCGCGTTCGCTTGACTGCGACGCGCTGGCTTTCGCCCACGGACTGCGCAGCGAAACCCAGTTGGCCGATCTGCTCGGCTGCCGTTTCGCCTGGAACCCCTTGAACCGCGCCTGGCTGCCGGAGCGCGACAGCGCCGGACGCAGCAGCGTGGCGGGCGTATATCTGGCCGGCGATGGCGCCGGGATCATGGGCGCCGACGCGGCGGAAATGGCCGGCGAACGCGCCGCCCTGGCCCTGTTGGAGGACCTCGGCCGCGTCGTCGATCCACATCGAATAGCCTTTCTGGAGAGTCGCCTGGAGCGTATCGGCGGCTTCCGCCAAGGCCTGGAACAGGCCTTCCCCTTCCCTGAACGCTGGGCCGCGGACGCCCCGGACACGCTGATGCTCTGTCGTTGCGAGGAAGTCAGCGTCGGTGAGGTGCGTGGGGTGGTCCGCGAAGGCCACTGGGAAATCAATCGGGTCAAGGCCCATTGCCGGGTCGGCATGGGCCGCTGCCAGGGCCGGATCTGCGGCGCGGCGGCGGCGGAAATCATCGCCTGTGAAAGTGGCCTGGCCCTGGACAGCATTGGTCGCCTGCGGGCCCAGGCGCCCATCAAGCCGCTGCCGTTCGGTGTGGAGGTCGCGCCATGATCGAAGTCGACGTGGTGATTCTCGGCGGTGGCATTGTCGGTGCCTCGGCGGCCCTGGCCCTGAGTCGTCAAGGCCGCAGCGTGACGCTGCTGGAGCGGGACTTCTGCGGCTCGCATTCCAGCGGTGTGAACTACGGCGGCGTGCGCCGCCAGGGTCGACCGTTGTCGCAGTTGCCGCTGTCCCAGCGTGCCCACGGGATCTGGGCCCGTCTGCCTGAGCTGATCGGCATCGACGGTGAATACCAGCGCTCCGGACATCTCAAGCTGGCCCGCAGCCTCGACGACCTGGCCGCCCTGCAAGCCTATGCCGACAGCAGCCAGGGCTTCGGGCTCGACCTGCAAGTGCTTGACCGCGAGCAATTACGCCAACGTTTTCCGTGGGTCGGCCAGGTCGCCGAGGGCGCCTCCTTCTGCCCCGACGACGGTCACGCCAATCCCCGGCTGGTCTCTCCGGCATTTGCCCGGGCCGCCCGCCGGCTCGGCGCGACAGTACTGGAGCAGAGCGAGGTGACCGAGGTCGAGCACGACGGCCGACGTTTTGTCCTGCGCACGCAAAAGGGCCTCGAAGTCCGCGCGCCCTGGCTGCTCAATTGCGCCGGTGCCTGGGCCGGCAGCCTCGCCGCACAGTTCGGTGAAGCGGTGCCGATGCACGCCGGCCATCCGGCGATGCTGGTGACCGAACCCTTGCCCCTGGTGATGGACGCCAGCACCGGTGTCGAGGGCGGCGGCATCTATGCCCGCCAGGTCAGTCGCGGCAACTGCGTATTGGGTGGCGGCCAGGGTTTTGCCCTCGACCACGCCCGGGCCCGACCCGGGCAGAGCGCCGTGCTGGAGATTCTGCGCCAGGCCGTCGAACTCTATCCGTTTCTTGAGGGAGCCCAGGCGATTCGCACCTGGAGCGGCACCGAAGGCTACCTGCCCGACCGCCAGCCGGTGATCGGCCCGAGCAGTACCCAACCCGGCCTGCTGCACGCCTTCGGCTTTGCCGGGGCGGGCTTCCAGATCGCTCCGGCGGTGGGCGAAGTCCTCGCCGAGCTGGTGTGCCAGGGCCAGTCGTCGACGCCGATAGAAGCTTTTTCCATTACCCGTTTCCACGCCACTCCCGCCGTTTGAGCGGGCCGTCAGAACCCAGAGGAAGATCGCGCCATGAAGAAGACTCAACGCAATGCCCTGATCGGTTTGTCCTGCCTGCCTCTCATGGCCCTGCTGAGCGCCGCGCCGGCCCAGGCCGAGCCGACGCTGTACCTGGGCATGAACGGCGGGACCATGGAGCGTTTGTACACCGACGAGGTGCTGCCGCCCTTCGAAAAGGCCAATCACGTCAAGGTGGTCATCGTGCCGGGCACCTCCGCCGACATCCTCGCCAAGGTCCAGGCGAGCAAGGACAATCCGCAGTTGCACGTGATCTTTCTCGATGACGGGATCATGTACCGAGCCATCTCCATGGGCCTGTGCAGCAAGCTCGAAGACAGCCCGACCCTGGCGCAGATCCCGGCCAAGGGCCGGATCAAGGACCAGGCGGTGGCGGTCAGCCTGGGGGTGACCGGGCTGGCCTACAACACCCGGCTGTTCAAGGCAAAAGGCTGGGCCGCGCCGACCTCGTGGATGGACATGGCGGACAGCAAGTACAAGGACAAAGTGGTGTTCCAGTCAATGTCGTCCTCGACCTTCGGCCTCCATGGTTTCCTGATGTTCAACCGGATCCAGGGCGGCAGCGAGACCAATGTCGAGCCGGGTTTCAAGGCCTGGCCGGGTAGTGTGGGACGCAATGTGCTGGAGTACATCCCGAGTTCGGCCAAGCTTTCCGAGATGGTCCAGACCGACGAAGCGGCGCTGTTTCCGCTGACCCCGACCCAGGTCACCGCGCTCAAGCTCAAGGGCATCCCGGTGGAGTACGCGCAACCCAAGGAAGGCGCGGTGGTGCTGAACGTCGCCGAGTGTGCGATTGCCAACAACACCGAGCCGGCCTTGGCGCAGAAACTCGCCGAGTTCCTGCTGACCCCTGAGGCCCAGGCGGCGGCGCTGGAGGATGGCGACCAGATTCCGTCCAACCCCAACACCCCGACCACCGACAAGACCCGCGGCCAGGTCGAGGCCATGAAGCAATATCTGGACACCGCGGTGGCCATCGACTGGGATCAGGTCAACCTGCTGCGGCCTGAGTGGAACGCACGCTGGAACCGCAGTATCGAGCGCTAGAAGACGTCCCTCAAAAGCCCACGTCCAGAATCACGTTGTCGGTATAGGCCCCGGCTGGCGGCGTGCTCTGGTCGGTGTAGACCCTGGCGTTGTAGTTGAACACCTGGCTGCCCGTGCCCAGGCCGTTACCCGGGTTGATCTCGGCATCGGTGCTTGATCGCCGGGCCGCGCCGACGCTGCCCCAGACCGTGGTCCCGGCACTTTTGAAGATGTCGTAGGAAAGGTAGTTGCCCCCCGAGACCATCCGCCGGCGCCCGCCACTGGCGTTCTGGCCCGGGTCCAGGCCGACCGTGTAGGGGCTGCCCTTGGTGCAGGAAACATTGACCGTCTGGCTGACCGGACTGAAGGCGCTGATCACCGGAAAGCCGCCAAAGCTGATATTCGGCGCGGTCACCGTGCAGTCGTTGTTGACGGTCATGTTCACCGTGAGGCTGGCGGTCCCCGAGTTGGTGTCACGCCCCAGGCAGACGCCCAGCGCGCCGATGCCGGCGCAGTAACTCCAGTCCCAGAAAATGCTCAGGGTCTCGGTATAGATCCCCGCCGCCACGTTGCTGCCGATAATCGTATTGACATAGATCGGCACGGTCTTGGGCGTGCTACCACCGAGTAGTCCGAGGGCGTCGATAATGCCGTTGCGAGCAAAATCATAAGCCGTGCCCCGGTTCACCAGGTAGGCGGCGCCGGTGTTGTTGGTGGCATAGAGGTTGTAGCTGATGACGTCCCCGGTCGGTCCGACCATGCCGGTGGTGGAAGCACTGACCGTGGCATAGAAATGATCGTTCAGGGTCAGCAGGGTCAGTAGCGAACCGGTGCAGCGCAACCCGGCGTTGGTGGTGGACGAGGCTTGCGCGGTGGTGCGGACCAGGATCGAGCTCACCGCGCCGAAACCGATCGCGTTGGTCGCGATCACCGAGCACAACGCCTGGGCCTGGCTGGCCAACCCGCTCAACAGTACGCCCAACACCACACTCCGCATCCCCACCCGACACCTCCTGTGTCTATCGACAAACCAGCGGACCGATCATCGGCACCTGCTCGGTGGAATCGTCCATGGCGAACTGCACCCGACAGCGGCTGCCGTCGGCCAGGGTCACCTGCAAGCTGTTCTGCTTCGCCAGGTTCTCCAGGTAGACCAGGCCGTCCCAGCCCACCACCGCCCTGGCCCCGGTCTGCTCGTGGAGTACGTTGGCCCCCAACGGCAATGGCTTGTTCTGCACATCCACCAGCCCAACGCTCGCGGCAATGATCCGGTTCAACGGGAACTCCAGCAGGTAACCGCTGCCCCGGCGGACCGCCACGCGCTGCTCGACATTCGGACTCTGGACGTTGGCCGGCAGGTTCAGCGGATCGATCTCGTACTTGCCGCGATAGTAGCCACTGCTGCCGGTCACCAGCAGCTTCCCGGACTTGTCGGTCGCCCCCACCCGCTGGTTTTCGTAACGCACCGGAACGTTCGGATAACCGTTGGTGCTGACCACCACGAACGCATCGTCGATGCGGTTGGCGGCGAACACCTGCTTGTCCATCCAGACCAGCGAACCGCTGGCGTCGGCCCAGCGGGTTTCGGCATCGCTGCTGCCATACACGCCGGCCTGCAACTGCACCGACTGCAGGCGCCAGGTCAGGTCGGCCTGGCGATAGTCCGGGCCCTGGCCATGGGCATAACCGAGGTTGTAGCCCACCCCGCCCTGGGTCGGTACGGCGCGGCTGAAGTTGACCCGCTCGCGACTCTCGCCGGTCTTGCTGCGCTCGACACTCAGGCTCAGGCTGCCGCTGAGGTCGAAGGGAATCACCACCTGGGCCTGGACCGCCCAGTGGCTGTCGCCGATTTCGCGGTTGGCCGACAAGTAGAAGCTGCTGTTGCCCCACAGCGGACGGTTCCAGGTCAGGTTGAGCAAACGGGTGCGGGTATCGTCAGCGGCACGGATATCGAAATAACCGGCGCCCAGGCTGCCCCAGCGGTCGAGGTTGAGGCTGGCGGTGACCTGCTCGCTGCGCTTGCTCAGGCTGATATTGGGGGTGTCGATCAGCGTCAGGTCGGCGTATTGATCGTGGCGCTCGATCCGTTGGTAGGACAGGCTGTAGCGCTGGCTGCTGTACTGGTAGCCGAGGCTGATCTGCTGACCCTGGCGCCCATCGTAACGACTCTGGCTGATGGCGCTGTTGAGCACCCCCAGGTTGCCCAGGCGCAGGTTGCCGCCGATCCCGCCGAGGGTCAGGTCACTGGCAGCCTCGGCATGGCTTTCCAGGGTGAAGCTGTCGCTCAGGCCGTAACGCAGGCTGCCGGAGGTCACGCCCGGGCCATAGCCGAAATCCCGCAAGGCATAATCGCGGCGCAGGTTACCGGCGGTCAGCGCAAAGTCCGACATCCCCTTTTGCAGCAGGGCGCTGGTGACATAGAACGGCACGGTGGTGGAGACCTGCCGCCCCAGGGCATCGGTGGTCACAACCACCGCCTCGCCCGCACCGTTGATGAACGGAATATTGGTCAAGGTATAGGGACCGGGCTGCACGTTGTTGCTGGAAGACTTGAAACCGTTGATAAACAGGTCCACCGAGGACGGCACCGCCGCCTCGCCGGCGAATTGCGGCAAGGGATAGGTCACCAGGTCCGGGCGTACGCTGAAGTCCCTCGACAGTTGCACCCCGCCCAGGCGCACCGAATTGCTCCAGGGCAAGGCACTGCTGACCACGTCGCCGGCCTCGTAGGTCAACAGACTCTCATCGTCGGAATAACGCCAGGTGGTGTCGTAGCGCCGATAACCGTTGTTCAACCCACCGCCCGCGCTCGCGCCGATACTGCTGCGGTACTGGCCGGTGTTGGAGACGGTGCCCCAGGTGTCGAACACCCGCACTTCGTTCCAGGCGGCCAGGTAGGTGCCGGCATCGTCGGTGTCGTTGAGGTACAGGTCATAGTTGAGCAACGCGCCGAAGCTGGTCAGCGCCTGGGTCCGCGGGTAGGCCTGGCGGTTGCCGAGGAACTGCGCCGGCAACCAGTCCGGCGGCACGGTCAGTAACAGGCGCTGGCCCTGGCTGTCGTATTCGCTGTGCAGCCCCGGCAACTGGTCGAGCGCCACTTCGGCGGCCACCGACGCCGGCAACTTCATGCCGAGCGCCTGCAGGTCGGAAGCCGGCAGAAACAAGTGGCCCGCCCGCTGATCGACGACGATGACCTTGCCGGTATCCATCTGGTTGACCAGCAGCTCAAGGTACAACTGCGCATCGGCGATCGCCTCCAGGCTGCTGGGCGGTGGCGGCAGCTCACCGGCAGCCGCCCTGGGGATGAACACCAGCCAGCAGCACCCCGACGCGATCCACGGCAGACATTGGATATAACGAGCCCACACTCAGCTCACTCCCTGTTCTTCACTGATCCGCCTTGACGCTCTGGGTCTGCGGCGCACCGTTGACCCGCAGCAGCAATTCCTGGCCGCCGGCCAATGGCTCCGGTAGCGGCCAACGCATGGTTGCGCCCGGCAACACATAGCCCATCAGCCCTTCGGCCAACGGCCGGGTCTGGCCGCCCTGTTTGACCGCCACATCGGTCAGCCGCGCGTGCACCGCGCCGCGGTTGCGAATCTCGAGGTAGGCACGCCCGCCCTGGCTCACCTTGCGCCAGCTCAGGTCCGCGACCCCGGCGCCTTTCGGGTCACGCGGGCGCGTCAGGTCCGGCTTGCTCCAGAGTCCCGCACCGTAGGCGAACAATGGCACCGAGTAGCGCATCTGGAACTGGATCGCCGCCGCGGTCTTGCCGTCCGACTCGGGCCCGTTCGGCGCCTTCGCCGCCGGGATCTCGTCGATGATGATGCGGTAGGCCTGTTCCTGGCCGGGGGGCACGTCGCGGGTGCGGGTCAGGCGCACCAACTGTTTCTGCCCCGGCTCGATCCGCGCCACCGGCGGGCTGCCGATCACGTCGCGCTGATTCTGGTACTGGTCGTCGAAACCGCTCTGGCTCCAGGCGAATACCCGCACCTGCAGATTGGCGGTTTCATTGCCGCGATTCTCCAGCCACAGGGCACTGGCCTGTTGATCGGCCTCCAGCACCGGATCGATCGGCCAGATCAGGACCGAACTCGCCGCCTGAACCCTGGCCACACCCAGCAAAAGCACCGCCAGCAGTCCGTAACGCACGGCCGGCAAGCGCCGGGAGGCTGAACACATAGGCCAACTCCTTGTTGTTTCAATTAAAACGCCCCCTACCAGGACAGCTGTACCTGCAGCACATCGCTGTAGGTCCCCGCCGGCTGATTACCCGGTAAAACCACCCGGCCGTAGATCGGCAGGCTGATGTTGTTCGCGTTGCCATAGGCCACGCTGATGCTCTGGCTGATACCCAGGCTCTGGCTCAGGCCGGCGTCGCTGAACAACTGATAAGCCACCTGGGCACTGCCGCTGTTGAGCTTCAGGTGCCGGCCGCTGCTGTTGTTCTGTCCGCCGTCGACGCTCATGCTCAAGGTCACCCCTGGTGTGCATTGCAATTGCACCCCGCCGGTCAAGGCGCTCGATACCGTGCTGGTGGACAACGCCGAGTAGCTGCCGTAGTTCAGGTTGCCGTAGTTGGAGCCGCCGCCCACCACCAGGCAACCGGCGACAATACTGGCGCTGACCTGGAAGCTCGCGCTGGTCACCGCCGCCAGCGGCTGCGGCAGGCTGCTCGCGCAGGCCAGCAGCACCAGGGCGCATCCATGCCCGGCCATCGCACCTAGAAGCTCAGCTGTACGGCAATGGTGTCGGTATAGGTCCCCGCCGGCAGCCCGGGTTTACCCACCGCCCGGCCATAAAGACTGATGGTCTGGGCCGCCCCCGTGCTGGCCGCCAGGGGAATCACCCCGGTGCTCGTCAGCAGGTTGTTGTAGCCGGAGTCGGTGTAGAGGTCGTAGGGCACGAAATTGGCCACCCCGTCGTACAGGGCCCGGCTGCCACCGGGGGACTGGCCGTCATGCAGGCCACCCTGGATGGTCACCGTCGGCGTGGTCCCGGACGAGCACTGGATCGACACCGCCCCGCCGCCAGCGGCCGTCAGTTGGGTGCCGGTATTGGTGAACAGGCTGGTGGTGGTGCCGAAATTCAGCGAACCGAAGTTCAGGCCGCTGCTGCCGGCGCCTCCGTTGACCAGGCAACTGCTGGTCAGGATCAGGGTCGAGCTGATCTGGCCGGTGACCGTGGTGGCGGCGTTGGCGCTGGTCATCAGCGTCAGGCCGAGCAATGACAAACCGAGTCGCGATACAAGCTGCATGATGCTTTCCTCTGTTGAGTTACCAGTCCAACGTGACGGTCAGAAGGTCGCTATAGACGCCCTCCGGCAGTGCATTGGTATTCGCGACCACGGCGCCATAGACCGGAATCGGTACCTGGGTGCCGTTGCCCACCGCGAAATTGCGTTGCTGACCGATGCTGTAGCTGTCGGTGCCGCCGGCATCGATGAACAGTCGGTAGGGAATGCTTTGCCGGCCATTGCTCAGGTAACGGGAGACACCGTCGCCGTTGCTGCCACCATCAATGGTCACGGTGAAGCCGGTGACCTGGGAATTGCAGGTCACCTGGAGATTGCTGCTGTTGCCTTGCAGGTTGGCGTTGAGCGGACGGTTCCAGGTCGGGCCCTGGCTGCCGAAGTCCAGGCGGGCGGCCATGCTCGCGCCAAGGGGAGTGGCGCGGCTCACCTCACAGGCGGAGGAAATCACCAGCCGGGCCTGGATTTGCCCGGTGATCGCCGCGTGGGCACTGTCGGCCAGAAAGAACAAGGTGCCGACAGCAATCAATGCGTGGTTGCCAGACTTCATATGCCGATCCTAATTCCATCAGGATTGAACCTACTGGCCACCCACCCTGGGCGGCGTTCCCTTTCCTGCCGGATCCACCGACAGGTCCTGCATGAGCAGTGCTACCAGGTGACGGTCACCTTCACCACATCGGTATAACGGCTGACGCGCGGTATTTGCGCCAGTGGCTCGATTCGCCCATACAACGGCAACTCAACGGAGCCACTGTCGGGCACGGTGCCAGTGACGGGCTGATTGACCGGCAGCGCAATACGCCGCGCCGGATCACGGTAGAGTCGATAAGGAATGGTGCTGCCGGGATCGCTGCCGGCCAGATAGCGGACATCGCCGACACCGCCATGCTGGCCGCCGTCGATGCGCATTTGATAAGGGGTGTCGGGATTGCATTCCAGGCGCGGCAGGCGATGATTCGACAACGTGGCCCCCAGCGCCCCCGACGGGCCGTCGAGACGGGCGATATCGCCAAAATCCAGCACGCCGAGTTGCTCGATGCCCGAATCACGGGTCACGCCGACCAACTGGCAACCACGCTGCACATTGACTCGCACCTCCACCTGGAGTTGCGCGGCCAGTACCGGCACGCAGCACAGCGTGCTCAATATTGCCAAAACAACAGATCCATTCACGGCCTCAATCCTTTTGAGGGATGGCTTGCTGAAATCAGGTTAGCAGTGAAGGAAAATGCGTCCAGCAAAGTAAGACATTTAGTAACAATTCGTAGGCGTTTTCATACCTGATGATGTAAAGCTTACCCATGTTTCCACTGGGTAATCCTCTATCAACCGCATGATCCTGTTTCCGTGCCCCTTGAGAAGCCCACGTCCGGCAGCACACCGTCGGTATCGCCCAGGCGCATCGTGATTACGCGGTTACCAGTCCAGCGTAACGGTCAGGGTATCGCTGTAAGTCCCGGCTGGCAGGGCTCCCTGATTGGCCAAAACGGCGCCATAGACGGGAATGGGGATCTGCGTGCCGCTGCCCGCGGCAAAGGTATGTTGCTGACCGATGCGGTAGTTGTCGGTGCCGGCGGCGTCGACGGTGAGCCGGTAGGGAACGTTCCGGCTGCCGTTGCTCAAATAACGGGAAATGCCGTCGCCGTGGGTGCCGCCATTGATACTCACGGTGAAGCTGGTGGGACCACTGGACGTGGCACCGCACGTCACCGCCAGGTTGCCGTTGCTGCTGTGCAGTTGGGCATTCAACGGAGCGTTCCAGGTCGGGCCCTGGCTACCGAAATCCAGCAGGCCCGAATTATTGCCAGCAGCCCCAGCGCCGATGGTGCCACTGGTGACCTGACAGCCGGCACTGATAATCAACTGGGCCTGGATATGCCCGCTGACCGCTGCCTGCGCACTGTTGATCAGCAGGCAGGCAAGGCCGAAAACCGTCCCTGCGCGCTTGAGGTGTTTCATGGCTCGATACCACCAGGATTCAGGACGGTGTACAAACAGGGGCCTGGTCTGCGCCTGCGCCTGCGCCGGACGGCAGGTTTACAGGGCCCGGAACAAGGGACAACGCCCAAACCATAGAGTTTTCAAAGGCCTCATTCCTTTTGGATAGAGGTTGCCTTGATTGAAGCGTCACGGTAAAACTTGAAAGTGGTTAAAGATTAATCGATATGGCGATATGCCTTCACGCCTTTTCTGATGCATCTGACGAATGAACTCGATCTGGACTTTCATGCAAGGGGATCTTCTCCGTTGGCCGCTCTGCCTCCCCATCGCCCTGGCGTGAAATCCCGTTGGCCCGCCTTGCGCCGCTTTTTCGGCAAGGCTTTCGCCGGCAGGGGCAGCGTCGCACCGCCGTCCCACGACGTGCACGAGTATTTCCACCGCAAAGCCAAGCATCAGGGCTACACCCTCAGCCTGAGCCAGCAGCGGGTCATCGAACGCATGGCGCAACAGGCCACTGCGTTGCTGTACAGCGCGCCCCAGGGCCGCCAGCGCAGCCTGTACCTGCACGGCGCGGTCGGACGTGGCAAGAGCTGGTTGCTGGACGGCTTTTTCCAGGCCGTGCCGATTGCCGAGAAGCAACGGGTGCACTTCCACGATTTCTTTACCCACCTGCACCAGGGCATGTTCCGCCACCGGGAAGCGCCGGATGCCCTGGGCCAGACCCTGGACGAACTGCTCAAGGACTGCCGGCTGCTGTGCTTCGACGAGTTCCATGTCCATGACATCGGCGATGCCATGCTCATCAATCGGCTGTTCAAGGCGCTGTTCCAGCGTGGCGTGCTGCTGTTGGTGACCTCCAATTACCCGCCCGAAGGCCTGCTGCCCAACCCGCTCTATCACGCCCGCTTCAAGCCGGTGATCGACCTGATCAACGCTCGCATGGAAGTCATGGAAGTCGGCGGCCCGCATGATTACCGCAGCCAGCCGCGCAGCCATGACCAACAGCAATTCACCCTGGGCCAGTACGTCTGGCCGGGCAGTCCGGCACAACGCCAGACCCTGCAATTACCGCAGCGCCAGGCCCAGGCCTTTGCCCTGCAGGTCGGCGCCCGGCAACTGAAGGTGCGCCTGTGTAGCGAACACACCGTGCGTTTCGAGTTCGCCGACCTGTGCGACCAGCCCACGGCCGTGATGGACTACCTGGAACTGTGCCGACGTTTCGACACCTGGATCGTCGATGAACTGCCCAGGCTGGAAGACTGCTCGATCGCGGCCCAGCAGCGCTTTATCAACCTGATCGACGTGCTCTACGACCAGGACAAGCGCCTGTTGCTGATCGGCGAACGGCCGCTGCGCGACAGCCTCGGCGGCAACGCCATCGACCTGGCACGCACCCGCAGCCGGCTGGGGCAACTGGTCGAAGTCGGGCCCGAGTCCCTCAACCCGGGCTGACACCCGCCCCGCACTCGCTCATCAGAGCGCCGTCGCTGAACAACATTGCTATCATGGCGATCTTTTTTCGATGATCGCGACGAGTACTCACGCCCGCTTATGGATACCCTTGCCCAACTGCGCGCCGGTCAACTGACCGGTATCAAGCGACTCGACCTGTCCTGCGGGCTGACCGAGTTCCCCCGGGAAATTTTCCAGCTGGCCGACTCCCTGGAAATCCTCAACCTGAGCGGCAACGCCCTGAGCAGCCTGCCGGACGACCTGCATCGGCTGCCACACCTGCGCATCCTGTTCTGCTCGGACAACCAGTTCACCGAGTTGCCGGTGTGCCTGGGCCAGTGTGCCAAATTGAGCATGGTCGCCTTCAAGGCCAACCGTATCGAGCAGGTGCCGGCCGCCGCCCTGCCGCCCCTGCTGCGCTGGCTGATCCTGACCGACAATCGCATCACCGAGTTGCCGGAGGAGTTGGGGCGCCGGCCCCTGCTGCAGAAGCTCATGCTGGCGGGCAATCGCCTGCGTACCTTGCCCGCCAGCCTGGCGGACTGTCACCGGCTGGAGCTGATCCGCATCGCCGCCAACCAGCTGGACGAGCTGCCCGAGTGGCTGCTGACCCTGCCGAGCCTGGCCTGGATCGCCTATGCCGGTAACCCGAAGCTCGATCACACCGGTGAAGTGCTGGTCGGCGACACCACGCCGAGCATCGACTGGAGCCAGCTGCAACTGGCCCAGCGCCTGGGCGAAGGCGCCTCGGGAGTGATCAGCCAGGCCCGCTGGAACCGTGCCGAGGCGCCGGCCTTGCCGGTGGCGGTCAAGCTGTACAAGGGCAGCATGACCAGCGACGGTTCGCCCCTGAATGAAATGAATGCCTGCATCGCGGCGGGCCTGCATCCGAACCTGATCAAGGTCGAAGGGCGCATCGCCGGCCATCCCGATGCCCAGGCCGGCCTGGTGATGGAACTGATCGATCCGCAGTTCGCCAATCTTGCCGCGCTGCCGAGTCTCGACTCGTGCAGCCGGGATGTGTACCAGGACGAGACCCGCTTCAGCCCCGGACAAGCCTTGCGCATGGCGCGCGGGATCGCCTCGGTGGGCGCGCACCTGCATCGCCTGGGGCTCTGCCATGGCGACCTGTACGCACACAATATTCTCTACAACGAAGCCGGAGACTGCCTGCTCGGGGATTTTGGCGCCGCGTCATTCCATGCACCGACCGACAGCCTGGAAACCCGCGCGCTGCAACGGATCGAGGTGCGTGCATTCGGGATTCTGCTCGGCGAGTTGCTGGAGCGGATCGACGGGGAGATGGAGCCGCGCGTGCTTGAATCGCTCAAGGACCTGCAGCTGCGCTGCATCCAGCCGGATGTGCTGGCTCGCCCGGGGTTCGAGGCGATCTGCGCGGATTTGCTGTAGTAACAGCGAACAATCTCTGGAGACTGGCAGCGCCGCTCAGGCCGCCATCGCCAGCAAGCCGGCTCCTACAGGGCCGGGCTCGGCGATAGCTTGCGGTGAAACACGGACTTGCAGGAGCCGGCTTGCTGGCGATGAGGCCCTCGAAGCCGGCTCCTGCGGTACGCTGGGATCAGCCCGCCAGGCCGACAAACATGTCTTGCACGTCGTCGTGGTTGTCCAGGCCTTCGAGGAAGGCTTCGACTTCAGCCATCTGCTCGTCGCTCAGGCCGCTGACCGGGTTCTTCGCCTGGTAACCCAGCTTGGCCGACAACACGGTGAAACCTTGCTCCGGCAGGGCTTTCTGCACCGCATCGAGATCGGTCGGCTCGGTGAGGAACAGGGTCGCGCCCTCTTCACCCGGCTCGAAATCCTGGGCGCCGGCTTCGATCGCCGCCATTTCCGGGTCCGCATCCGGGCTGTCCGGAGAGGCTTCGATCAGGCCGACATGGTTGAAGTCCCAGGACACCGAGCCCGACGCACCCAGTTGGCCCTTGCGGAACGCCACGCGGATTTCCGCGACGGTGCGGTTGATGTTGTCGGTGACGCATTCAACGATCAACGGCACCTGGTGCGGGGCGAAGCCTTCGTAGGTCACGCGGTGATACTGAACGGTTTCGCCCAGTTGGCCCGAGCCTTTCTTGATGGCGCGTTCCAGGGTCTCGCGGGGCATCGAGGCCTTTTTCGCCTGCTCGACCACCAGACGCAGGTGTGCGTTGGTGGAAACGTCCGCACCGTTGCGCGCGGCGATGGTGATTTCCTTGACCAGCTTGCCAAAAATCTTGCCCTTGGCGTTGGCCGCCGCTTCTTTGTGTTTAACCTTCCACTGTGCGCCCATTACTCACTCTCTCGATCAGAGGCGTCGTGACATTTATTGGCCGACGCTTTGCCGCCCAGTTTATACGGCCAGTCCCCGCCAATCGACCAAAACCTGACGAAGATTACGACTCTACCCTGATGTTCGTAGGCAATTTCCCAAACATCGTTTTGCGGTGTCCATGCGCCCACGGCTTTTCGTACCCTCTGCCGCAAATCCGTGGAGAAGAGACGAAATGCCTCAGGACAAGGAACGACAGATCTCACTGAGCATCGGCCTGCTCCCTGACCCCTTGCCGGTCATCCGCTTCAAGGGCCGCGAGGCCTTGAACGAACCCTTTCGCTTCGAAATGGAACTGCTGGGCGACACCGCCCTGGACCTCGAGCCCCTGCTGCATCGCCCGGCCCTGTTGAGTCTGGGCCACGGGCAGGCCAGCTGGCACGGGATCATTGAGGAGATCAGCAGCCGCTACCTGGAGCCACGACTCTGTCATTACCAGGTGGTGTTGATGCCCCGCCTGCAAGCCCTGGCACGTTGCCCACGACGCCGGGCCTTCTGCGACCTGAGCGTACCGGCGATTCTCCTGCGGCTGCTTGAAGCCCACGACCTGGAGGCCGCCGATTACCGCTTCGAGCTCGAGCGTGGCCTGTACCCGCGCCGGGCCCTGTGCCTGCAACAGGATGAAAACGACCTGCAGTTGCTGAACCGGCTCTGCGAGGAAGAAGGCATCCACTATCACTTCGAACAGGCGCCGCACCGACATGTCCTGGTATTCGCCGAAGACCCGCAAAGCTTTCCCGAACGGGCCGGTGTCGTGCCTTGTCACGACAGTGCCGCGGGACTGGAACAGGCCTTTATCAGCCAACTCTACGAGCGTCACCAGATGCTCGCCAGCCATGACAGCCGACTGCCCGGGCATGCTTGCGCGTGGCCGCTGCAAGCGCCCGACGACGGCGCCGCCAACCAGACCAACGCCTACGGCCTGCACACCACCAGCCCCACCGAGCGCCAGCGCCACGAGCAGCAACGCAGCCAGCGCACCCTCGAGCGGCTGCGCTGCGAACAACGCCAGATCCGGGGCTACAGCAACCTGGACAGCCTGCGCAGCGGCGAAGTCCGGCGGATCGGCGGCCATCCACGGCAGGCACTCAACGATCAATGGCTGATCACCGAGGTGCAGCATCTGGGCGAACAGTGCCTGGACCGATATCCCGTCGATGCCTTCAGTATCGAGGAGGATGACGGCCCGCATGACGAGTGTTTCAGCGACGGCTACAGCAATCACTTCAGGGCCATCCCCTGGGCCACGCCGTTTCGCCCCTCCTTGCGGGAAAAACGCCCGACGGCGCCGGGTTATCAGATCGGCACGGTCCTGGGTACACATGCCGGCACCGCCCGGCCGGATGCCCAGGGACGCCTGCGGGTGCAATTGCCGAACAGCGTCCAGCCCGCGGACTGCGCGCCGGGCTGTTGGGTATCGCCCGGGGTCGTGCAAAGCCAGCCCCCACGGGTCGGCAGCCAGGTACTGATCGACTTTGTCGAGAACGAGCCGGACCAACCGGTGATCTGTGGTTTTCTCACCGATCGGGACCTGTACGCCGCCTTTGACCCGCCGCCCCTGGCCGACAAACCTCCCGGTGCCGCTGCGCCGTGGGAGGGGCAGGACAGCGGCGGGGCGCCGGACGATGACCCCGGGGAGTTCTATCTGTATGAGCAACCCTGTGAACCACCGATAGCCGCCGCCCGCTGCCTATGCGAAAACATCTGGTACGTCGTGCGAATGCCCCGGCCCGGGCTCAAGGAACTGGCGCGCCTGAGCCGCGATGACATCCTGCTGGAAGGCCGCAGTGACAGCCGTGGCGCCGCCCTGCTGAGTTCCGCCGGCAGACGGCGACTGGCCCTGGAGTTGGCGGCCACGCCGGAACAGCTGTGGCTGCTCTACCCCGGACAATGCGTGGCCCTGCATGCGTACATCCAGCAGCACTGGAGCCTGCGCCAGCGCCAGGCCTTTCTTCAGGATGGCTTGAATGCCTCCAGCGTTTCCGGCACCAGCCCAAGGAATGCCTGAATCAGCCGCAGTTCCTTGCGGCGCTCCAGGCAACCGATCTGGTGCCGGTTGCCGAGGCCGTCACCATTGATCGGCAACGCCCGTACCCGGGGGTCAGGACTGACTTCCAACGACGAGACGATGCCCACCCCCAGCTTCGCGGCCACCGCTTCGGTCACCGCCTCGCGGCTGTCCAGCTCCAGCAGTACCCGCGGATTCACGGCAGCCTGGGCACAGGCCTGGTCGAAGGTGCGCCGGGTGATCGAGCTCGGCTCACGCAGCACCATGATCACCTGGTCCAGTTGCTCCAGGGCAATGCCCTGCGGTTCGGCCAGCCACGGATGCCCCTGGGGCACCAGCGCACAGATCCGTGACTCGCTCAGCGGTTGCAGGTACAGGCCCTTGCGTGGCTCGACCTCGGTCAGCACCGCCACATCGGCATGCTCGGACAACAGCGCCGCCAGGGTTTCCTGGGCATTGCCCAACCTCAGGTTGACGGTAATCCCCGGGTAGCGCGCCCGCAGCCGGGCGAGCATCGGCATGACCATATGCGGCCCGTCGGCGGCAATCTCCAGACGTCCGGTCAACAGCTGTCGATTGGCTTCGAGCATGGCCTGGGCTTCCTCGACCAGGCCGAACATGGCCCGGGTAATCGCCGCCAGCCGGGTGCCCTCGGCGGTCAGCTCCACCCGTCGCGCGGTGCGCCTGAGCAAGGTGACCTGGTAGTGCTCTTCCAGGGCCTTGATATGTCCGGTCACGGCTGGCTGGCTGATGAACAACCGGGCCGCGGCACGGGTAAAACTACCCTCGCGGGCCACGGCATCGAATGCGCGCAGTTGGAACAGGTTCATGGCTATCGGCCTCACTGATAGCTCGCATAACAACAAACAATTTGATTGATGACAAGCCAAACTGCAATTTATGCCCTGTATCCCGTCAACGATCCCCGCCGCGAGAAACCAGCATGCGTACTGCCGCTCCCCTCCTGCTCACCCCGGGTCCACTGACCACCTCAGCCCGCACCCGTCAGGCGATGAGCCAGGACTGGGGCTCCTGGGATGAGGGCTTCAACCAGCTGACGGCGAGCCTTTGCGAGCAACTGCTGGCAATCGTCAACGGTGCCGACAGCCACTATTGCGTGCCCTTGCAAGGCAGCGGCACCTTTGCCGTGGAGGCGGCCATCGGCACACTGGTGCCACGGGACGGGAAAGTCCTGGTGCTGATCAACGGCGCCTACGGCCAGCGCCTGGCGAAGATCTGCGCAGTGCTCGGCCGTTCGTTCAGCACCTTCGAAACCGCCGAGGACCAGCCGACCACCGCCATTGATGTCGAGCACTTGCTGCTGGCCGATCCGACCGTCAGTCATGTCGCGCTGATTCATTGCGAGACCAGCACCGGCATCCTCAATCCGCTGGCGGACATCGCCGAGGTGGTCGCGCGTCACGGCAAACGCCTGATCATCGACGCCATGAGCTCGTTCGGCGCCCTACCCATCGACGCTCGCCAGGTGCCGTTCGATGCGCTGATCGCCGCCTCGGGCAAATGCCTGGAGGGCGTGCCCGGGATGGGTTTTGTCTTGGCCCGCAAGGAAACGCTGGCCGCGGCCGCCGGCAACTCCCATTCGCTGGCGATGGATTTGCACGATCAGCACGCCTATATGGCCAAGACCGGCCAATGGCGTTTCACCCCGCCGACCCATGTGGTCGCGGCGCTGCACGAGGCGCTGGTGCAGTACCACGAAGAAGGTGGCCTGCCCGCCCGTCTCGGCCGTTATGCCGACAACTGCCAGGTGCTGCTGGAAGAAATGGCCGGGCTCGGCTTGCGCAGTTTCCTGCCTGCGGCGATCCAGGCGCCGATCATCGTGACCTTCCATGCACCGAAAGATCCGCGCTACCAGTTCAAGGCGTTCTACGAACGGGTCAAGGCCAAGGGTTTCATTCTTTATCCGGGCAAGCTGACCCGGGTCGAGACCTTTCGCGTGGGCTGTATCGGCCAGGTCGGGCGCAGCGATATGCAGGCGGCGGTTGCCGCTATCGCAGAGGTCCTGCGGGAAATGGAAGTGCTGGATATCTAGAAACGCAAAAGCGCGCCTCTCTTTTCTATCTCATCGTATTCAAGGCTGATCGACATGAACTACCGCAACCCCACCCAACTGCAAGCCGCGATTCTCGACTGGGCCGGCACCGTCGTCGATTTCGGTTCGTTCGCCCCGACCCAGATCTTTGTCGAGGCCTTCGCCGAGTTCGACGTGCAAGTTTCCATCGAAGAAGCCCGTGGCCCCATGGGCATGGGCAAATGGGACCATATCCGCACGCTGTGCGATCAACCGGCAATCACCGAACGCTACCGCAAGGCCTTCGGCCGCGCGCCGAGCGACGAGGACGTCACCGCCATCTACGAGCGCTTCATGCCCCTGCAGATCGAGAAGATCGCCGAACACTCGGCGCTGATTCCCGGTGCCCTGGAAACCATCACCGCACTACGCCAGCAGGGCCTGAAGATCGGTTCGTGCTCGGGTTATCCGGCCCGGGTCATGGAGAAGGTCGTGGCCCTGGCCGCCCGCAACGGTTATGTCGCCGACCATGTAGTGGCCACCGACGAGGTGCCGAACGGTCGCCCGTGGCCGGCCCAGGCCCTGGCCAACGTGATCGCCCTGGGCATCGACGATGTCGCCGCCTGCGTCAAGGTCGACGACACGGTGCCGGGGATCCTCGAAGGCCGCCGGGCCGGCATGTGGACCGTCGCCCTGGTGTGTTCGGGCAATGCGCTGGGGCTGACCTACGAGCAGTACCGCGACCTCGACCGGGCGACCCTGGACGCCGAGCGCCAGCGCATCCACGCACTGTTCGCCGGCTCCCGGCCACACTACCTGATCGACACCCTCAATGACCTGCCGCAGGTGATCGTCGATATCAACAAGCGCCTGGCGAAGGGTGAAATGCCGCAGGGCAACTGATACGGGGCTTCAGAGCTTGATGATATTGCCCTGGGTCGGCGGCACCTGCCCGTGATAGAGGCGTGAGACCAACTGCCGGGCGGCCTCGTAGCCTTCATCCACGACCACCTCCAGCAGCGGCGCCGGCCCTTCGCTCACCGTCCGGTAGAACCGCTGCAGGCCCTCGCCGATGTACTGGCTGACCCGTTCCGGCCCCCATTCGGCGTTACGTTTGCGGATCTGGATCGGTGCAAAGAAGAACACCGGCTGCGGCCCTTCGATCGCCGTGAGCCGGGCCTCGTCCGTGGTTTGCGCGGAGCCGGCGAAGCAGCTGTAGAGCAACCGCCGGCCCAGGCGCTGATGCACTCGATCACGCAGCGCCAGATCACCGGAAAAGTCCACATACAGCGTCGGCTGATCAGTGTCCAACGAGCCCAGTTCATCGTAGGCCAGGGTCTGTTCATAACAGCCCAACTCGGCGACAAACGCCCGGTTGGCCGACGACGTCAACGCCACACGGGTCAACTCGGGCCGCCCCTCCAGACACACCGCAGTACCAAAGGCGGTCTTGCTCGACGCACTGGAAAACACCAGGCGCGTGGCGCCGAAGAACTGGTTGTCCTGGAGGAAGTCGGCAAGCATCGCCGAAGTCAGGAACAGCGGCTTGAGCAGGATCTGCAAATCCTCGGTGTCCGCGCTGTAGTAAGGGTCCCAGCTGCAACGGGTGTACTGGTTGTAGGCCGAGGTCAGGTCCTTGCGGTGCTCGGCGGCGTCATAAAAACCCCGCTCGGTCACCCGTTCCGGCTTCATCCACAGATGGCTGGCCATCGGAAAGTAACCGTAGAAGCGCTCACCCACCGCTACCCCGTCTACATTCGACACCAGCACATCGGCAAAGCCCCATACCGGTATATGCCCCCACTCCGCCTCCCCGGTAGGAAAAAAACCCCAGTAGTTCATCGAGTCGCCATAGGCGGCGTAGGTAATGTTGTTGGTCGTCAGGGAGCAACGTTCGACCTTGAGGATCGCCTCGCCGGGACCCGCCACCAGGGCACGCTCCTGCGTTTCGATCCGGCTCTGGTCGAGGTCGTTCTTGCGGGTAATCAGTCGTGTTACCGTGCTGGCACTTGGCATAATCAGACTCCTCTCTGCGACGATTGCGGGATGGAACCAGCTTAATGGCAGACCATGAAGAACGGGTTCGGAAACGCCGGCAAGCCGGCCGCAAACAGCCTCAAGCCCCGCGCCAAGCCGCTCAAGCGGCCCAGCCAGGCCCGGGCGATATTCACCGTCGAGGCCATTTACGAAGCCTTTGTTCGGATTTGGCAACGCAGCGGCTGGCCGGTCCTGACCACCCGCGCGGTCGCCCTGGAAGCCGGGGTGGCCATCGGTACGCTGTACGACTATTTCCCGAGCAAGGCCGCGCTGCTCTCCGGTTATGTTCGCCATAGCGTCGAGCGTTTGCTGTGCCAGCTCGATGATCAGGTGATCCGCGCCGCAGGCCTGGGTTGGCAGGCACGGGTCGAACGACTGGTACAGCTCAGCGGTCATCCGGCAAGCCCTGAACAGCCGCTGTTCGACTACCCGCTGCTGATGCTCGAACATCAGATCGCCGAGCCCAAGCACCATCAACGGGTATTCCAGGAACTGTCACAGAAATGGCGGGAGGCCTTCGACGCCTGCACCGACCTCGCCTCCAGACCTTCGGACGAGGCCATCGATGCCTGGCTGGTGCTGGTCTGGGGTGGGCGGCGTTACTGCATCACCGCGCAATTGTCGGCGGCACAGATTGAGGCCTGGCTGCGGGAAACCCAGGGGCTGATCCGTCAGCGCCTGGAAAATCCGCTCTAGACCTTTTTGTTGCGCTCAACCCAGTGCCCATAGGCATTGATAAAGCCCTGCAGGAAGGGTTTGACCGACTCGGACAGGTGGCCCGCCTCGTCGAACGCACTGCCCGCACCGCTCAGATAAGCTTCCGGCTGTTGCATGCACGGCACATCGAGGAACACCAGGGACTGGCGCAGATGGTGATTGGCGCCAAAGCCACCGATCGCTCCCGGCGAGGCACTGATCACCGCCCCCGGCTTGCCGCTCCAGACACTTTTGCCATAAGGCCGGGAACCGACGTCGATAGCGTTTTTCAGGACGCCGGGCACCGAGCGGTTGTATTCCGGGGTGACAAACAGCACCGCGTCGGTGGCCCGGACCTTTTCGCGAAAAGCCTTGTAGGCCGCCGGCGGCGCGTCGGTATCGATGTCCTCGCTGTAAAGCGGCAGATCGCCGATCTCGATAATCACCAGCTTCAGGTTCGCCGGCGCCAGCTCGGCCAGGGCCAGGGCCACCTTGCGGTTGATGGATTGTTTTCTCAAGCTGCCAACCAGGACAGCGACCTTGTAGACGTTGCTCATGAGAACTCTCGACTATCTGTGCGAAGGAACAGTAGTTATAGATGATCGGGCGCCATTGTCCCGACGTTTTTCTCCCGTCAGTCCACTGCTTTCCCCATCGATGCCCCGGAGCCTGTAGAGTAGAGCGACTATATTTTCCACCACGCAAAACTTCCCCCGCCAAACCACGGTCTACTGAGCCGCAAATCGGGTGTTCATTTCCAGAGGTTCTAAACAGATGGCCGCAGTACTCGTCGGACAATTTCATGCCAGGGATGCGGAAGGTCGCGTCTATTCCGTGCATGAATTCCAGGAATCCACGCCTTCAGCCGAAGGCCTGGCCGGCACGGAGCCTGTCACCACCTATAAACTGGCCATTGGCGATCGCGTTAACAAAATCGACCACAATTCATTCCAGCTGGTTCAATCCGGGATCACGCTCACCCGTGAACCCGAGACATCGACCGCTTCCTGACCTGGGACAACAGGCGCAGCAGCCACCTGAAGTCATGTGCGCAGACTTGAGTTAGGATCAGCCCACTGATTCCCTCCCGGCTGGACACGGACTTCAAGCATGCGTTTACGCCATATCGAAGTAATCCAGGCCCTCCTGCAGACCGGCAATCTCGGCACCGCCGCCGAGTTGCTGCAGCTGCCAGCGGCCACCGTCAGCGCTACTCTGCAGGATGCCGAGCAGCAGCTGGGTTTCCTGCTGTTCGCCAGCGTGCGCGGGCGGATGCAGGCGACCCGTGAGACCCGCGAGCTGCAACCCCTGCTGCACCGCCTGTACGCGGAAGTGGAACCGCTACGGCGACTGGCCGGCAGCCTGCGTCAGCATCAGGACCCCGCCTTGCGGGTGGTCTGCACACCGACCCTGGCCCAGCAACTGCTGCCCCAGAGCCTGGCGGCCTTGCGCCGACGCTTTCGCGAAACCCCCTGCACCCTCGCCAGCCAGCACACCCGCGAGATCGTCCGCGATCTGCTGCTCAGGGAGGTCGAACTGGGCCTGAGCCTGCACAACCCCGATCATCCACAGATCCACGCCCAGGCCCTGGCCGAGGGCAAGCTGCAATTGCTCGCGCCCCATGGCTGGCTGCAACCCAAACAGAAATACATCGCCCTGCAGGAGTTGGCCGGGCAATCGATGGTCGGCCTGGAAGAGCAGGACACCCTGAGCCTGATGCTCGACAGCAAGCTGCAGGCCCTGAGACCGGCGCCCCAGGTGCAGACGCGGGTACAGACCTACCAGATGATGCGCAGCATGGTCGAAGCCGGCGAAGGTTTGGCGATTGTCGACCCGTTCACGGCCGTCGGGGCCAGGGCTGGCGGCCTGGATGTCTGCCCGGTGTCACCGGCCATCGGCGTCACCCTGTACGCCCTGACCCTCAAGGAGCGCGAACCGGGCGCCGCCTTGAAGGCCCTGCTGGAAATCGTCGGCGAGAAAGCCACCGCGATGCTGCTCTGAGCCACCGCCCCGTCAGGGCTGTCCGGCAAACAACAGGTACCAGAAGACCGCCACCTCCGCGGTCTGCGCATCGATCCCGCGATAACGCAGATGATCGATCCCGCCCAGGACATAACCGCAGCGTTCGTACAGGCGGCAGGCGCCCAGGTTGTTGTTCTGGGTTTCCAGCATGATCCCCGGCAGGTTCTTCTTGTGGCTCCAGAAACGCACCACATCCAGCAGCGCCCGGGCCACCCCATGGCGTCGCGCCGAGGCGTCGACCGCCAGCTCGTCGACATGGGCAAAGCCGTTCCAGTTGGTGCTGACCACCACATGACCGACCGCGCGGCCGTCCAGATAGGCCATGAAGATTTCGCTGTCCACCGCCGCGCGGTAGCTGGCGAACTCCTCGGGATCGATGCCATAACACTTGCGATAAGGCGCCACCGGGACCAGTGGCCATTGATCGACCCGCTTGCCGATCTCGGCCAAGCCATGGGCCTTGACCTGAAAGCTGAAATCGCTGCCCCAGATGTACTCGGAGAAACCAGCGTCAGCCACACGGACCGATACCTCGGGATACTTCGGGTTCGTGACTAAATGCATTGGGCCAACCATCCTCAAGCCTTGATGTCACGGTGCACGATCGGGAGGAGAAACGTCGAGCTCCTGTCCGGGGACATCCAATCCCCGGACAGTGAGCCTCGCTGCACCGGCCCCTTCAGCTTAGAAGGTCAATCGCCGCTGCACAAAAGATCATCCGCAAGTCTCAGTGGCGTTGCGCGTCGGCCTCGGCCAGTTGGGTCCAGAGCGCCGGGGCGCCGGCGGACTTGGCAATGGCCTCGAGACGCGCCAGGTGTTCGGCCAGGTCGCTTTCACTGGCACGAATGATCCGCGCCGGCTGGCGATCGGCCGGCAGGCGGCGGATTTCGCTGGCCTGGTTGCCCGAGCCCTCACCGGAACCGTTGCCATCGGTGGCGTTGCCGGCCAGGGACAGGCTGGTCTGGCCACCGGTCATGGTCAGGTAGACGTCGGCGAGAATCTCCGAGTCGAGCAAGGCGCCGTGCAGTTCGCGGCCGGAGTTGTCGACGCCGTAGCGCTTGCACAGGGCATCAAGGCTGTTGCGCTGCCCCGGGTGCCGTTCCCGGGCCATCATCAGGGTATCGAGGATGCTGCAGTGGCGGGTGATGTCCGCGCGGTCCTGCTGACCGATCAAGGCGAATTCGTTGTTGATGAAGCCCACGTCGAACGCCGCGTTGTGGATGATCAGCTGGGCGCCCTGGATGAATTCGAAGAACTCCTCGGCCACCTCGGCAAAACGCGGCTTGCCCACCAGGAATTCGTTGGTGATGCCGTGGACGCCAATGGCGCCTTCATCACTTTCGCGGTCCGGTTGCAGGTAAACGTGAAAATGCCGGCCGGTGAGGCGGCGGCCGATCAGTTCGACACAACCGATCTCGACGATCCGGTGGCCGTCGGTGACCGGCATACCGGTGGTTTCGGTATCGAGCACCACGCTACGCATGTTTGATCCCCCGTATTTCATCCACGCCACGGTTGGCCAACTGGTCGGCACGTTCGTTGCCATGATGGCCGATATGCCCGCGGACCCACTTCCATTTCACCGTGTGCCGGCTGACCTGCTCGTCGAGCAACTGCCACAGGTCGGCGTTCTTCACCGGTTCCTTGGCCGCGGTCTTCCAACCGCGTTTCTTCCAGTTGACCATCCACTCGGTGATGCCTTTCATCACGTACTGCGAGTCGGTCACCAGCAACACTTCGCAGGGACGCTTGAGTTCTTCGAGGCCACGAATCGCCCCCATCAGCTCCATGCGGTTGTTGGTGGTGTTGGCTTCGCCGCCCCAGAGTTCTTTCTCGATGCCCTTGCAGACCAGCAACGCGCCCCAGCCGCCAGGGCCGGGATTGCCCTTGCAGGCACCGTCGGTGAAGAGTTCAACTGTATCGCTCATTACAACCTTTCCATCGAAAATGACCCCGTGGCGCGCCGGTAACTGACCGACGCATCCCGGGCCGAGCACGCTCGACCCTCAAGGAAAAAAATGCTTACTCTTCGCTTTGGCGCCGGTTGACCTTGGCCATCGGCAGCGGTACCAGCTTGCCGACCGGTTCGCGGCGTACCTGGCGCACGGGTCGCAGGCCGACCACGATCTTGCGCGCGACCAGCAGATAGAAGCCGCCGCCCGACAGCTGCCAGCCACCGGCGACCCGCTCCCAGCCCGCCAGCCGCGCTTGCCAGGCGGCCGACGCCAGCGGCGGACGATAGCATCCGAAGCGGCGTTTCTCCAGCGCGAAGCCCAGCAGGTTGAGCCAGTCGGCCACCCGCGAGGGCGAAATGCAGCGGGCCTGGCGCAGCGCGTCATGGGCGAATACATGGCGCAGTCCCCAGGCGCTCCAGGGGTTGATGCCGAGGATCAGCAAGTGCCCGCCGGGACGTACGGCGGCGGCGGCCTCGCGCAGCAGGCCATGGGGCGACAGGCAGAAATCCAGGCCGTGCTGCAATACCACCACATCGGCGGCATGTTCGCTCAGCGGCCAGGCCTGCTCCTCGCAGACGATCTCCACCCCCGGCAGCGGCGCGCCGAGGCGCACATTGCGGCGCACCTGGCCGGCCTGCGGCGGGGCTTCGGCCGAGGGGCCGTAATGCACCAGGTAACCGCCGAAATACCGCCCCAGCTCGTCCTCGAGCATCTGCCGTTCCTCGTTGAGCAGCAGTTGCCCGAGGGGGCCGGACAGCCAGTCACGGGCCGCGCTGATCAGTGCCAGCCAGTCAGGATCAGCCTGAGCGAACGCTTTATCGGTCATTGCCTTCTCCAACTCGCCACAAGTGCTTTACAAGCACTAAGATGCGCCATTGTTTTGCGCTTGGGAATTGCACCATGATACAGATCGACGCGCTGCCCGCCTTCACCGACAACTACATCTGGTTGTTACAGGATACCGCCCGCCGCCGCTGCGCCGTGGTCGACCCGGGCGATGCCGGGCCGGTGCTGGCCTGGCTGGAGCAGCATCCGGGCTGGCAACTCGAGGACATCCTGGTCACCCATCACCATCACGACCATGTCGGCGGTGTCGAACGCCTGAAACAGGCCAGCGGTGCCCGCGTACTCGGGCCGGCCAGCGAAAACATCCCGGCCCGCGACCTGGCGCTGAACGACAACGACAGCGTGACGGTACTCGGCCTCGAGTTCCAGGTGTTCGCCGTGCCCGGTCATACCCTGGGGCATATCGCTTTCTACCATGACGATGCCGCGCGCCCATTGCTGTTCTGCGGCGACACGCTGTTCGCCGCCGGCTGTGGCCGCCTGTTCGAAGGCACGCCGGAACAGATGCACCACTCCCTCAGCCGGCTGGCGGCCCTGCCGGCGACTACCGGCGTGTACTGCACCCACGAGTACACCCTGAGCAACCTGCGTTTTGCCCAGGCGGTGGAGCCACAGAATCCGGACATTGCCGAACGGATGGCGCAGGTCAGCCAATGGCGGTCCGAGGGACGTATCAGCCTGCCATCGAATCTGGCCCTGGAATTGAAGACCAACCCATTTCTGCGGGTCGGCGAAACATCTGTTAAAGAAAAAGCAGACGAACGGAACGGCCTCGACAACGGCTCGCCGAGTGAGGTTTTTGCGGCTCTGCGCCGCTGGAAAGACAGCTTCTGATCGAGGTGCGGTCAACACTAAAAATCTGAATGGTTGACCGCACCCTGAGCGCTTTCTAGAATCGCCCGACATTTTCGCCCGGAACTCACTTCCAGCCAATGTCGTCATCCAACCGAAAACCCACCCATTCAGACGCATTGACGCGATTAGCTCAAGCTGTTGCCGTGGCTGTGTCCGCCGCCCTGGCGGGCTGTTCGAGCCTCCATACCCCCGTGGACAGCAACACCGAACCGACCCCGAATCTCAGCGCCCGGATCAAGCAGAAACCGATCTGGCTCAGCGAAAAGGCCAAGCACACGCCGCCCCAGGACGTCTGGGAACGCATGCGCCAGGGCTTCCAGTTGCAGGACGGCCTGGGTGTGAACCCGCGCATCGAACAACAGCGCCTGTGGTTCGCCAGTAACCCGGAGTTCCTGGAAAACGCCAGCTCGCGCGGCAGCCTCTACATTCATTACATCGTCGAGCGCCTGGAAGAACGCAACATGCCGCTGGAGCTGGCACTCCTGCCGGTGATCGAAAGCGCCTACAACCCGATGGCCTACTCCCGTGCCGATGCCGTCGGCCTGTGGCAGTTCATTCCATCCACCGGGCGTTATTTCAACCTGCGCCAGGACCGTTTCTACGACGGGCGCAAGGACATCACCGCCTCGACCATCGCGGCGATGAACTACCTGACCCGCCTGCACGACATGTTCAACGGCGACTGGCTGCTGGCCCTGGCAGCCTACAATGCCGGCGAAGGCACGGTCAGCCGGGCCATCGAGCGCAATGAAAAGCTCGGCCTGCCCACCGACTACTGGAACTTGCCGCTGCCTCAGGAAACCCGCGACTACGTGCCCAAGCTGCTGGCCCTGTCGCAGGTGGTCCTGGCCCCCGAAGCCTACGGCGTGAACCTGAGTCCGATTGCCAACGAACCGTATTTCGCCACCGTCGAAATCAACCAGCCCATGGACCTCAGCCGGGTCGCGGCCCTGGCCGAGATCGACGAAGACGAGATGATCCAGCTCAACCCGGCGTTCAAGCAGAAAGCCACGATGGACGGCCCGCAGCACCTGCTGGTGCCCAGTTCCAAGGCGCAACTGCTGACCGCCAGCCTGTCGCGGATGAAACCCGAAGAGCTGATCAGCCTGAGGCCGAGGAAGCCGGTCTTCGAATCCCTCGCCGGTAATCCACCGGCGCGCCTGACCCGCCGCTACAAGGTGAAGACCGGCGACAACCTGACCTCGATCGCCAAGGCCAACCGGGTCGACGTCAAGGACCTGCAACACTGGAACAAGCTTTCCGGGCACCATCTCAAGGTCGGCCAGACCCTGGTCATGCAGGACAACGTCAAGGCCGTGGCGAGCAAGAAGGCCGCCACCACCTACAAGGTGCAGAAAGGCGATTCGCTGTATATCGTCGCCAAGCGTTTCAACGTCGAGATGCAGCACCTCAAGCGCCTCAACCCGCGCACCGGCCAGGCCCTGAAGCCAGGGCAGATCCTTACGGTTTCCCAGCCGCGCTAACCGCCAACGACCGCGAAAACATCACGCACCTGTAGGAGCAGGGCTTGCCCGCGAAGGCGGCCTTGAAACCGCCAGAAGCTTCGCGGGCAAGCCCTGCTCCTACAGGTTCGGCGTCGCCTGCAAGCCCAGATTTCCAACCTGACATTCACAAGGGGATTGCGCCTCTTCCGGCGCGCCTTTTTCCACCCGATACAAGCTGTTAAGGTACTGGTCCTGCAGCCCAAGCCGCCTGGATCGGATCTCTGCCTTGACGCGTCCCCTCCTCCTGCTGTTCATCAGCCTGGCATTGAGCTCTCCCGCAAGCGCGACGATCAGCGAAAGCCACGGTTATGCGCAGTTCGGCACGCTCAAGTACCCCGCCAGGTTCACCCACTTCGACTGGGTCAACCCCGACGCGCCCAAAGGCGGCACCTTGCGGGTGATGGCGTTCGGCACCTTCGACACCCTCAACCCCTACACCTTCAAGGGCACCAGCCCGGTCAGCACGCCCAACTTCCTGCAGTACGGTGTCAACGAGCTCAACGCCACCCTGATGGCCGGCACCGGCCAGTACGCACCCTCGGGGGATGAGCCGAACGCCAGCTACGGGCTGATCGCCCAATCGGTGGAGTACAGCGAGGACCGCAGTTGGGTGGTGTTCAACCTGCGGCCCGAAGCGCGGTTCCACGACGGCACGCCGATTACCGCCTACGACGTAGCCTTCTCCTATCGCCTGCTGCTCAAGGAAGGCCATCCGCAATACCGCACCAGCCTGCAGGAAGTCGCACGGGTCGACGTGCTCACGCCCCAGCGGATCCGCTTCGTTTTCAAGCGCTCGGGCAATCCGCTGCTGATCCTGCGCCTCGGTGAACTGCCGGTGCTGGCGCAACACTATTGGCAAGGTCGCGACTTCACCGCCACCACCTTCGAGCCGCCACTGGGCAGCGGTCCCTATCGCATCAGCAAGGTGCAACCGGGGCGCCAGCTGGTCTTTGAACGGGTGAAAAACTGGTGGGGCGAAAACCTTCCGGTCAATCGCGGCAAATACAATTTCGACCGCGTCGAGGTGGAATTCTATCGCGACAGCGACGTCGCCTTCGAAGCCTTCAAGGCCGGTGAGTTCGATATCTATATCGAACACCAGGCCAAGAACTGGGCCAACGGCTACCACTTCCCCGCCGTTGATCGAGGTGAGGTGATCCAGACCCAGATCCCCCACCGGATCCCGACCCAGACCCAGGGCCTGTTCATGAACAGCCGCCGTGCCAGCTTTGCCCAGGACAAGGTGCGCGAAGCCCTCGGCCTGATGTTCGACTTCGAATGGACCAACCGCACCCTGTTCGGCGGCGCCTACCAGCGGGCCATGAGTTTCTATCCCAACAGCGAGTTTTCCGCCAGCGGGGTTCCGGCCGGGCAGGAATGGTTGCTGCTGGCGCCTTACCGCGAACAACTGCCGGCGCGCCTGTTCAGCGAACCCTTCAGCTTGCCGCAGACCGACGGTCGCGGTATCCCTCGTGAGACCCTGCGCCGCACCCTCGCCCTGCTCGGCGACGCCGGCTGGAAACTCGACGGCCAGCGCCTGCTGGACAAGAACGGCCACCCCCTGCGTTTTGAAATACTGCTGGTCAACCCGAACCTGGAACGGATCCTCCAGCCCTACGTCGAAAACCTCGCGAGCATAGGTGTAGACGCCCGCCTGCGAACAGTGGATCGTGCCCAGTACAAACAACGTCTCGACCAGTTCGATTTCGACATGATCCTGATGACCCTGGACCAGAACCTCAGCCCGGGACTCGAGCAGTGGCAGTACTTCCATTCCAGCCAGGCCGGCGTCAAGGGCAGCAAGAATTACGCGGGGGTCGCGAGCCCCGTGGTCGACCACCTGCTCGAAGCCCTGCTGGCGGCCCACACCCGCGACGAGCAACTGGCCGCCGGTCGCGCCCTGGACCGGGTCCTGCTCTGGCAACACATCATGATTCCCAACTGGTACCTTGACTATCATCGCCTGGCCTACCGCAACCGGTTCGCCTTCATCACCACGCCGCCGTACACCCTGGGCCTGAGCGCCTGGTGGATGAAAGCTTCGGAGAAAGCCCAATGATGTTTTCGCGCGTCCTCTTCCTGCCCGTCAGCGGCCTGCTGTTCAGCGCCCTGGCCGGCCTCGCCGTCGCCGCTCCGCAACATGCCCTGACGCTGTACAACGAAGCGCCGAAATACCCGGCCGATTTCCAGCATGTCGACTACGTCAATCCCGACGCGCCCAAGGGCGGCACCTTCCGCCAGTCGGCCATGGGCGGTTTCGACAGCCTCAACCCGTTTATCACCAAGGGCGTGCCGGCCGACGGCCTCGACCTGATCTACGACACGCTGATGCGCCAGGGCCTGGATGAACCCTTCACCGAATACGGGTTGGTGGCGGAAAAAATCGAAAAGGCCCCGGACAACAGCTGGGTGCGCTTTTACCTGCGCCCTGAAGCGCGCTTCCACGACGGCCACCCGATGCGCGCCGAAGACGTGGTGTTCAGCTTCCAGACCCTGATGAAGGATGGCGCCCCGCTGTACCGGACCTACTACGCCGACGTCGACGAAGTCATCGCCGAAGACCCGTTGCGGGTGCTGTTCAAGTTCAAGCGCACCACCAACCGTGAATTGCCGCTGATACTCGGCCAGTTGCCGGTACTGCCCAAGCACTGGTGGGCCGACCGCGACTTCAACAAGGGCAATCTGGAATTCCCCCTCGGCAGCGGGCCGTACAAGCTTGCCGAGGTCAAGGCCGGCCGTTCGGTACGTTATGAGCGGGTCAAGGACTACTGGGCCAAGGACCTGCCGATCAATCGCGGCTTCTACAACTTCGATGTCATGGCCATGGATTACTACCGTGACAACACGGTGGCCCTGGAAGCCCTCAAGGCCGGGCAGTTCGACTTCTGGCTGGAGGTCAGCGCGAAGAACTGGGCCAACGCCTACAACACCCCGGCGGTCGCACAGGGTCGGCTGATCAAGGAGCAGATCCCCAATCGCAATCCGACTGGCATGCAGGGTTTTATCTACAACCTGCGCAAACCGATGTTCCAGGATATCCGCGTACGCGAGGCCCTGAGCCTGCTGTTCGACTTCGAGTGGACCAACAAGCAGTTGTTCAACGGCGCCTATCACCGCACCCGCAGTTACTTCGAAAACTCGGAAATGGCCGCCACCGGCCTGCCGGATGCCGCACAGTTGGCCATCCTCGAGCCGCTGCGGGGCAAGATTCCCGAACAGGTCTTCACCCAGGCCTTCGAACCCTCGGTATGCGACGCCAGCGGCATGATTCGCCCGCAGCAACGCCGCGCCTACCAACTGTTGCAGGAGGCCGGCTGGCGCATCGTCGACGACAAGATGGTCGACACCCAGGGCAAGCCGGTGAGCATCGAGTTCCTGCTGGCCCAGACCGAATTCGAGCGGGTGCTGCTGCCGTTCAAGCGCAACCTTGCCGATATCGGCATCGACCTGGTGATTCGCCGGGTCGATGTTTCCCAGTACATCAACCGCCTGCGCTCGCGGGACTTCGACATGGTCGTCGGCAGCTTCCCGCAGTCCAACTCGCCGGGCAACGAGCAACGGGAATTCTGGAAGTCTTCCAGCGCCGACAAGCCCGGTAGCCGCAACCTCATGGGCCTCAAGGACCCGGCGGTGGATGAACTGGTGGAAGCGCTGATCGATTCCGACTCCCGGCAGAGCCTGGTGGAACATGCCCGCGCCCTGGACCGGGTGCTGCAATGGGGCTTCTACGTGATCCCCAACTGGCATATCAAGACCTGGCGCGTGGCCTACTGGGACCATATCGGTCACCCGAAAGTCTCGCCGGCCTACGATGTCGGCCTCTACACCTGGTGGATCAAGCCGGATGCCAAGCCGGCGGTAACGCTGCAAACCGACAGCACGAGTGCGGAGCAATAATAAGATGCTGGCCTATATTTTTCGCCGACTGCTACTGATCATCCCGACCCTGTTCGGCATCCTGCTGATCAACTTCGTGATCATCCAGGCCGCCCCGGGGGGGCCGGTGGAGCAGATGATCGCCAAGCTCGAAGGCTTCGAAGGCGCCACCAGCCGGATCGCCGGCGGCGGCGCCGAAGTCTCGGTGGCCGGCTCCAGCTATCGCGGCGCCCAGGGCCTGGACCCGGCCCTGATCAAGGAAATCGAGCACATGTACGGCTTCGACAAGTCGGCGCCGGAACGCTTGTGGATCATGATCAAGAACTACGCGACCCTGGACTTCGGCAACAGCTTCTTCCGCGATGCCAAGGTCGTCGACCTGATCAAGGAAAAAATGCCGGTGTCGATTTCCCTCGGGCTCTGGAGCACCCTGATCATGTACCTGGTCTCCATCCCCCTGGGCATTGCCAAGGCCACCCGCCACGGCAGTCATTTCGATGTCTGGACCAGTTCGGCGATCATCGTCGGTTATGCGATCCCGGCGTTCCTGTTCGCGATCCTGCTGATCGTGGTGTTCGCCGGCGGCAGCTACCTGAACTGGTTCCCCTTGCGTGGCCTGACCTCGAACAACTTCGATCAGCTGAGCCTCGGCGGCAAGGTCCTCGACTACTTCTGGCACCTGGCGCTGCCGGTCACCGCCCTGGTCATCGGCAACTTCGCCACCATGACCCTGCTGACCAAGAACAGCTTCCTCGATGAAATCAACAAGCAGTACGTGGTCACCGCCAAGGCCAAGGGCCTGACCCAACGCCGCGTGCTCTATGGCCACGTGTTCCGCAACGCCATGCTGCTGGTCATCGCCGGTTTCCCCTCGGCCTTCATGGGCATCTTCTTCACCGGCTCCCTGCTGGTGGAAGTGATCTTCTCCCTCGACGGCCTGGGCCTGATGAGCTTCGAAGCGGCAATCAACCGCGACTACCCGATCGTCTTCGGCACCCTGTTCATCTTCACCCTGCTGGGGCTGGTGGTGAAACTGATCGGCGACATTACCTACACCCTGGTCGATCCACGGATCGACTTCGAACATCGGGAGCATTGAGATGCAGTTATCCCCCCTCAATCGCCGACGTTTCGAACGGTTCAAGGCCAACAAGCGCGGCTGGTGGTCGCTGTGGCTGTTCCTGGTACTGTTCGTCCTGAGCCTCGGCGCCGAACTGATCGCCAATGACAAGCCACTGCTGGTGCACTACGACGACGGCTGGTATTTCCCGGCCCTCAAGCGTTATCCGGAAACCACCTTCGGTGGCGAGTTCCCCCTGGAGGCCAACTACAAGAGCCCGTACATCCGCGAACTGCTCAAGGCCAAGGATGCCTGGATCCTGTGGGCGCCGATCCCGTTCAGCTATCAGAGCATCAATTACGACCTGCGCGTCCCGGCCCCGGCCCCGCCTTCAGCGGACAACCTGCTGGGCACCGATGACCAGGGCCGCGACGTGCTCGCCCGGGTGATCTACGGCTTCCGTATTTCGGTGCTGTTCGCCCTGACCCTGACCGTGCTCAGCTCCATCATCGGCGTGATCGCCGGCGCCTTGCAGGGTTTCTATGGCGGCTGGGTCGACCTGGCCGGACAGCGCTTCCTGGAAATCTGGTCCGGGCTGCCGGTGCTCTACCTGCTGATCATCCTCGCCAGCTTCGTCCAGCCGAACTTCTGGTGGCTGCTGGGGATCATGCTGCTGTTTTCCTGGATGAGCCTGGTGGACGTGGTGCGCGCCGAGTTCCTCCGCGGGCGCAACCTGGAATATGTCCGCGCGGCCCGAGCCCTGGGCATGCAGAACGGCGCGATCATGTTCCGCCATATCCTGCCCAACGCCATGGTCTCGACCATGACCTTCATGCCGTTCATCCTCACCGGCGCCATCGGCACCCTGACTGCCCTGGATTTCCTCGGCTTCGGCCTGCCCGCCGGCTCACCGTCCCTGGGCGAACTGGTGGCCCAGGGCAAATCCAATCTGCAGGCGCCCTGGCTGGGCATGAGCGCGTTCGCCGTGCTGGCCTTGATGCTCAGCCTGCTGGTGTTTATCGGCGAGTCCGCTCGCGATGCCTTCGACCCGAGGAAGTAAGATGAATCAGGACAATCTGATCGAAGTGCGCGACCTCTCGGTGGAGTTCGTGGTCGGTGAGCAGCGCCAGCGGGTGGTGGAAAACCTCAGCTTCGATATCCGCCGCGGCGAAACCCTGGCCCTGGTGGGCGAAAGCGGCTCGGGCAAGTCGGTCACCGCGCACTCGATCCTGCGCCTGCTGCCCTACCCCCTGGCCCACCACCCCAGCGGTACGATCCAGTATTCCGGGCAGGACCTGCTGACCCTGAAAGAGAAGACCATCCGCCACATCCGCGGCAACCGCATCGCGATGATCTTCCAGGAGCCGATGACCTCGCTGAACCCGCTGCACTCCATCGAGAAGCAGATCAACGAAGTGCTCGGCATTCACAAGGGCCTGACCGGCAAGGTGGCCACCAAACGCACCCTGGAGCTGCTGGAGCTGGTGGGCATCCCCGAGCCACACAAGCGCCTCAAAGCCCTCCCACACGAGCTCTCAGGCGGTCAGCGCCAGCGTGTGATGATCGCCATGGCCCTGGCCAATGAGCCGGAGCTGCTGATCGCCGACGAACCGACCACCGCCCTCGATGTGACGGTGCAGCTGAAAATCCTCGAATTGCTCAAGGAGCTGCAGGCACGCCTGGGCATGGCCCTGCTGCTGATCAGCCATGATCTCAACCTGGTGCGCCGGATCGCCCACCGGGTGTGCGTCATGCAACGTGGCCGGATCGTCGAGCAGGCCGACTGCGAAGCCTTGTTCCAGGCCCCGCAACATCCCTACACCTGTGAATTGCTCAGCGCCGAGCCCCGTGGCGAACCCGCCGCGACCGAGGTCGGCGAGCCGCTGCTGGAGGTCGACGACCTCAAGGTCTGGTTCCCCATCAAGAAAGGCCTGCTGCGCAGCACCGTGGACCACGTGAAGGCCGTGGACGGCATCCACTTCAGCCTGCCCCGGGGCCAGACCCTGGGCATCGTCGGCGAAAGCGGCTCGGGCAAATCCACCCTCGGCCTGGCGATCCTGCGACTGATCGGCAGCCAGGGCGATATCCGCTTCGAAGGCCAGTTGTTGAGCCGCCTGTCGCAGAAACAGGTGCGGCCGTTACGTCGGGAAATGCAGGTGGTGTTCCAGGACCCGTTCGGCAGCCTCAGCCCGCGCATGTGCGTCAGCCAGATTGTCGGCGAAGGCTTGCGTATCCATAAGATCGGCAACGAGCAGGAGCAGGAAGCAGCGATCATTGCCGCCCTGAAAGAAGTCGGCCTGGACCCGGAGACCCGCAACCGCTATCCCCACGAGTTTTCCGGCGGACAACGCCAGCGCATCGCCATCGCTCGGGCGCTGGTGCTCAAGCCGGCACTGATCCTGCTGGATGAGCCAACCTCGGCCCTCGACCGCACGGTGCAGCGCCAGGTCGTCGAACTGCTGCGCTCGCTGCAGATCAAGTACAACCTGACCTACCTGTTCATCAGCCACGACCTGGCGGTGGTCAAGGCGCTGAGCCACCAACTGATGGTGGTCAAGCATGGCAAGGCGGTCGAGCAAGGCGACGCGAAGGATATCTTTGCCGCGCCGCAACATCCTTATACAAAACAGTTGCTGGAAGCGGCGTTCCTGGTGCCCGGGACGAGCCCGCTGTAGGCACGTCGGGCGAAGGCGCCTGCTTGATTCCCGGCCATAAAAAAAGACCGCTCAATGAGCGGTCTTTTTTATACAGCGGGCGTTGGCTGGATCAAGTGCCTTAGAAGCGCTTGATGTCCGCCTGGCCTTCCAGCTGCTTGCGGTACGCCGCGAAGTCCTGCTGGCCGGCACGGGAGGCGAGGAAGCGACGATAGGACGCCTTCTCTTCTTCGCTTGGCGCCGCGCCTTCGTTCACGCCGTTCAGACGCACAAGCACCAGGCTACCATCGGCCAGGGTCACGGTGCTGAAGGTCGGCTTGTCCTTGCCTTCAGGCTTGGGCATGCGGAACAGTGCTTGCAGCACCGCCGGATCAACCCCTTCCTGAGAGCGAGTGACGGCTTCCTGGGTTTTCCAGGTCTGGCCGGCCGGCAGTGGCTTGCCTTCACGCAGGCTGGCGATCAGTTCGTCCGCCTTGACCTTGGCCGCCGCCGTGGCGTGCTCCTTGGTCAACTGCTTGCGAATCGGCCCATCCACGCTGGCCAGAGGCAGTTGCTCAGGCTTGTGGTGTTCCTTGGCACGCAATACGACCACGGTGTCCGGGTCCAGCTCGATGGCGCTGCTGTTGGCACCCTCATCCAGCACTTCCGGACTGAACGCCGCCGTCACGACAGCACGGTTGGCCGCCACACCTTCACCACCTTCACGGCCGAACGGCGCCGAGGTGTGCACCTTCAGGTTCAGGTCCTGGGCCGGCTGGGCCAGGTCGGAAGCTTCGAACGAGGCATCTTCAAGCTGCTTGGTCGCCTCGACGAAACGCTGCTCCACTAGCTGGGTTTTCAGCTCGCGGGTCAGCTTGTCCTTCAGGCTGGCGAAGGTCGGCACTTGCGGTGCCTCGACGCCCAACAGCTTGATCAGGTGATAACCGAACTCGCTGCGCACCGGGCCCGATACCTGATCCTTGGTCAAGGCATACAGCGCCTTTTCAAAGGCCGGGTCATAGACACCAGGGCCGGCGAAACCGAGGTCACCGCCATGGCTGGCCGAACCCGGGTCCTGGGAGAACTCCTTGGCCAGGGCATCGAAATGCTCACCCTTGGCCAGGCGCTGCTGGATCTCTTCGATCTTCGCCTTGGCCTGGGCGTCGTTCACCTTGTCGTTCACTTCGATCAGAATGTGCGCGGCACGACGCTGCTCGGCGAGGTTCGCGGTTTCTTTCTGATACTGCGCCTGCAGGTCTTCGTCCTTGACGGTGACCTGGTCGAAGAACGAGGACTTCTTCAGTTCCAGGTAATCGACGACCACCTGATCCGGCGTCATGAACTCCTTGGCGTGCTTGTCGTAGTAGGCCTTGACCTCGTCATCGGTCAGCTTGACCGCCGACAGATCGACCGGGACGTTCAGCGAAGCGAAATCGCGGGTCTGTTTTTCCAGACGGGCAAACGCCAGCACCTGGGCATCAGTGACGAAACCGCTGCCCGCCAGACCCGCACGGATCTGGCCGATCAGCATTTCCTGAGCCAGCATCTGGCGGAATTGCATACGACCGTAGCCCAGTTGACGAATCACCTGGTCGAAACGATCGGAGCTGAACTTGCCGTCCACCTGGAATTCAGGCGTTTGCAGGATGACCTGGTCCAGCGCACCCTCGGAGAAAGCGAACTTCGACTTCTCGGCGCCCTGAAGCAGCAGCTTGCGGTCGATCAGCCCCTTGAGGGCGGATTCGCGCAGCATTTTCTCATCCAGCAACGAGGCATCGAAATCCTTGCCCAGCTGTTGCATGAGTTGGCGACGTTGCATGTCGACCGCCTGGCTCAGCTCGGTCTGGGTGATCTCGTCACCGTTGACCTTGGCCGCGTCCTGGCTGGTGGAGGTGGCCCTGAAAATGGCATCGAAACCGGTCAGCGCCATCAATGCGACGATGACCCCGATGATGGTCTTGGCAATCCAGCCTTGTGAATTGTCCCTGATATTTTGCAGCATGCGTCCCCCAGAAACGGTTGAACTTCAATGTGGGCAACCGTGGAGCGTGGGTAGAATCCGGATAGAAGAAAGGCGCATCCGAGGATGCGCCTTCTCGTAACTGGCAGAGCGGATGAGGGCTCGATACGCGTCCCTCGGCGTGTCAGGCCGGCCCTGAAAAAGGACCCTGGCCGACCGCTTCACCGCTCCGCGGCCAGATCAGGCAAGAACCCGACCCGGATAGGCAAAGGCTTGAACGAATGTCAGTTGACAGCTTCTTTCAGTGCTTTGCCGGCTTTGAAACCTGGCTTTTTGGCAGCAGCGATTTCCAGCGTCTTACCGGTCTGAGGGTTGCGACCGATGCGAGCAGGACGGTCGGTCACGGAGAAGGTGCCGAAACCTACCAGTACAACGGAGTCGCCAGCCTTCAGAGCGCCAGTGACGGATTCGATAACTGCATCCAGCGCACGGCCAGCAGCAGCTTTCGGGATATCAGCGGATGCAGCGATAGCATCAATCAGTTCCGACTTGTTCACTCTAAGTCCCCTTATATCTATTGAGTATATTTCTAAGTTTTTGGGTGAAAGCTAAACCTGTGCTGAATGGCCTACAGACACTTAAGAGCCGCTTTATAACAAGGGCTCTAAAAAGCTGTCAAGGAAGCCACCCAGGCTTGATCCGTACTTAATGCGTGCTGATTCTTTCCTTAGAATCGGAGTCGCGCTTCTCATCTTTCGCGACGATCTCCGGAACCACATCTGGCAAGGGCTCCGGCGCGTATTGCAGCGCAATTTGCAGGACCTCGTCAATCCATTTAACCGGTTTAATCTGAAGATCCTGCTTGATATTGTCAGGAATTTCCTTCAGATCGCGCACATTCTCTTCTGGAATGATGACGGTCTTGATCCCGCCGCGATGTGCCGCGAGCAGTTTTTCCTTCAAACCACCAATGGCCAGCACCTGACCGCGCAAGGTAATTTCACCGGTCATGGCCACATCGGCACGCACAGGAATCCCAGTCAAGGCTGACACCAGGGCCGTACACATTCCTACACCAGCGCTAGGGCCGTCTTTCGGCGTCGCCCCTTCCGGCATATGGATATGGGTGTCGCGCTTCTCGTGGAAGTCCGGGGGGATCCCCAGGCTCTTGGCGCGGCTGCGCACCACGGTCAGTGCGGCGGTGATGGACTCGACCATGACATCGCCCAGGGAACCGGTCTTGATCAACTGGCCCTTGCCCGGGACCACGGCGGCTTCGATGGTCAACAGCTCGCCACCGACCTGGGTCCAGGCCAGGCCCGTGACCTGACCGATCTGATCCTGTTGCTCGGCCAGGCCGTAACGGAATTTACGCACACCGAGGAAGTGCTCCAGCAGGTCGGAGGTGACCTTGACCGAGAAGCGTTTTTCCAGGGAATGCTCTTTCACCGCCTTGCGGCAGACCTTGGCGATTTGCCGCTCCAGCCCACGCACACCGGCTTCGCGGGTGTAGTAGCGAATGATGTCGCGAATCGACTCGACATCGAACTCCAGCTCGCCCTTCTTCAGGCCATTGGCCTGGATCTGCTTGGGCGACAGGTACTTGGTGGCGATGTTGATCTTCTCATCCTCGGTGTAACCCGGCAGGCGGATCACTTCCATCCGGTCGAGCAGCGCCGGCGGGATATTCATCGAGTTGGAGGTGCAGAGGAACATGACATCGGACAGGTCGTAGTCAACTTCCAGATAGTGGTCGTTGAAATTGTGGTTCTGTTCCGGGTCCAGCACCTCGAGCAGGGCCGAGGCCGGATCGCCACGCATGTCGCTGCCCATCTTGTCGATTTCATCGAGCAGGAACAGCGGGTTGCGCACGCCAACCTTTGTCATCTTTTGTATCAATCTTCCTGGCATCGAACCGATATAAGTCCGCCGATGACCACGAATTTCCGCTTCGTCACGCACGCCGCCGAGGGCCATGCGTACGAATTTTCGGTTGGTCGCGTGAGCAATCGACTCAGCCAGGGAAGTTTTACCCACACCAGGAGGGCCGACCAGGCACAGTACCGGACCACGAATCTTCTTCACGCGCTTCTGCACGGCGAGGTATTCGAGGATCCGTTCCTTGACTTCGTCCAGGCCATAATGGTCCGCGTCGAGAATATCTTCGGCCCGCGCCAGGTCCAGACGCACCTTGCTCTGAGCCTTCCACGGCACCTGCACCAACCAGTCGAGGTAGGAGCGCACCACGGTCGCTTCGGCGGACATCGGCGACATCTGCTTGAGCTTGTTCAACTCGGCCAGGGCCTTGGTCATGGCGTCTTTCGGCAGACCAGCGGCGTCGATGCGTTTTTTCAGTTCTTCGACTTCGTTATGGCCTTCGTCGCTGTCGCCCAGTTCCTTCTGAATGGCTTTCATTTGCTCATTCAGGTAGTACTCGCGCTGACTGCGCTCCATCTGCTTCTTGACGCGACCACGGATACGCTTCTCGACCTGCAACAGGTCGATTTCGGCGTCAAGCAGGGCCAGCACGTGTTCGACACGGGCCGACAGGTCGACGATTTCGAGAATTTCCTGCTTCTGCTCGATCTTCAGGGCCATGTGCGCAGCCATGGTATCGACCAGGCGGCTCGGCTCGTCGATGCTGTTCAACGACGACAGCACTTCAGCCGGGACTTTCTTGCCCAGTTGCACATATTGCTCGAACTGTGCCAGCAGGCTGCGGACAAAGACTTCGGACTCACGGTCCGGGGCATCGGCCTCTTCGATCAGCGCCACTTCGGCGCGGCAGTAGCCGTCGACCTCGCTGAAACGCTCGACGGTGCCGCGCTGCTCACCCTCGACCAGTACCTTGACGGTGCCATCAGGCAACTTCAGCAATTGCAATACGGTGGCGACTGTACCTACGCGATACAGCGCATCTTCGCCCGGGTCATCATCGGCAGGATTACGTTGGGCCAGCAGCAGGATCTGCTTGTCGCCCGTCATCGCTGCCTCAAGGGCTTCGATAGATTTCTCGCGCCCCACGAACAGCGGGATCACCATGTGCGGATACACCACGACATCACGCAATGGCAGGAGAGGCAATTCGATGGTTGTCTTCATGATTTCGCCTCTACGGCGGCCGTACGGCCGGAAACAGATGGATAAGCTTGAAACCAAGATGGGGGCTTGTTCGGAAAAAAACAAGCGCCAAAAGAAAAGGGGCCCGAAGGCCCCTTGTCAGGTCACAGTCTGTCGCACTCAGGCGTCAGGCGCGGCCTTTGCCTGCGGCTCGCTGTTCTCATAGATGTACAGCGGCTTGGATTTACCCTCGATCACGCTTTCATCGATCACCACTTTGCTCACCTCGGACTGCGAGGGGATTTCATACATGGTGTCGAGCAGAACGCCTTCGAGGATCGAACGAAGGCCACGGGCACCGGTTTTACGCTCCAGGGCACGCTTGGCGACGGATTTCAGTGCGTCGGCACGGAATTCCAGGTCAACCCCTTCCATTTCGAACAGCTTGGCGTACTGCTTGGTCAACGCGTTCTTCGGCTCGGTGAGGATCTGCATCAACGCAGCCTCATCCAGCTCGTCGAGCGTGGCCAGGACCGGCAGACGACCCACGAATTCCGGGATCAGACCAAACTTGACCAGATCGTCAGGTTCGACTTCACGCAGGGACTCACCGACCTTCTTGCCTTCTTCCTTGCTGCGCACTTCGGCGCTGAAGCCGATGCCGCCGCGGGTGGAACGGTTTTGAATGACCTTTTCCAGACCGGAGAACGCACCACCACAGATAAACAGGATGTTGCGGGTGTCCACCTGCAGGAATTCCTGCTGTGGGTGCTTGCGACCGCCTTGGGGCGGAACGGAGGCCACCGTGCCTTCGATCAACTTCAGCAAGGCCTGTTGCACGCCTTCACCGGAAACGTCCCGGGTAATCGACGGGTTATCGGACTTGCGGGAAATCTTGTCGATTTCGTCGATGTAGACAATGCCCATCTGGGCCTTTTCCACATCGTAGTCGCACTTCTGCAACAGTTTCTGAATAATGTTTTCCACGTCTTCACCCACATAACCCGCCTCGGTGAGGGTGGTTGCGTCGGCGATGGTGAACGGCACATTCAGCAGGCGAGCGAGGGTTTCAGCCAGCAAGGTCTTACCCGAGCCGGTCGGACCGATCAGCAGGATGTTGCTCTTGCCGAGCTCGACGTCGTCACTTTTCTTGTCACGCTGGTTCAGACGCTTGTAGTGGTTGTAGACCGCTACCGCCAGAACCTTTTTCGCACGCTCCTGACCAATCACATACTGATCAAGGATGCCGCTGATTTCTTTAGGCGAAGGCAATTTATGCGCGCTGCTTTCGGCCTGTGCTTCCTGCACCTCCTCACGGATGATGTCATTGCACAGGTCGACGCACTCGTCGCAGATAAAGACCGAGGGGCCGGCGATCAACTTGCGTACTTCATGCTGGCTTTTGCCGCAGAAGGAGCAATAGAGCAGCTTGCCGTTGTCCTCGCCGTTGCGGGTGTCAGTCATTCGTTCGATCCAAATCCGATAGGCTTGCAACACAAGATGAAGGCTATTGCGGGCTTTTTCAAGCCCGCTGGTGATCGGAACAGCCGACCAGCCCTATTTTGCGCTGCTTAATGTTAAGCGGGGCGCTTGTCGATCACTTCGTCGATCAACCCGTAGTCACGCGCGGCTTCTGCGCTCATGAAGTTGTCACGGTTGGTATCGCGCTCGATTTCTTCAAGGGTGCGCCCGCTATGCTTGGCCATCAGCGTGTTGAGACGCTCACGAATGAAGAGGATTTCCTTGGCATGGATTTCGATATCCGACGCCTGGCCCTGGAAACCGCCCAGTGGCTGGTGAATCATCACACGCGAGTTCGGCAGGCAGAAACGCTTGCCGTGGGCACCGGCCGTCAGCAGGAACGCGCCCATGCTGCACGCCTGACCGATACAGGTGGTCGACACGTTTGGCTTGATGAACTGCATGGTGTCGTAGATCGACATGCCCGCCGTCACCGAACCGCCCGGGGAGTTGATATAGAGATGGATGTCCTTGTCCGGGTTTTCCGCTTCAAGGAACAGCAGCTGCGCACAGATCAGGTTGGCCATGTAGTCCTCTACCGGGCCCACCAGAAAAATCACTCGCTCCTTGAGAAGGCGCGAATAGATGTCATAGGCGCGTTCGCCACGAGCGGACTGCTCGACAACCATCGGGACCAGACCGCCTGCGGCCTGGATATCAGAGTTCTGCTGAATATAAGAATTACGGAACATGCTCTGCAGTCACTCCCAAATAGTCATGTCTTGAATACGCATAAGCCAGCACGAGGCTGGCTTATGGTGTGTATTTCCAACGAGTCAGAAAATCAGTCGGCTTGTGGAGCTTCCACCGGCTTGACTGCTTCTTCGTAGGAGACCGATTTATCGGTCACATTCGCCTTCTGCAGAACAGTATCCACAACTTGTTCTTCCAGCACAACCGAACGGACTTCGTTCAGTTGCTGGTCGTTCTTGTAGTACCACGACACAACCTGCTCTGGCTCCTGGTAGGCCGAGGCCATTTCCTGGATCAGTTCACGCACGCGGGTTTCGTCTGGCTTGAGGTCGAACTGCTTGACCACTTCAGCCACGATCAGGCCCAGCACGACGCGGCGCTTGGCTTGTTCTTCGAACAGCTCGGCCGGCAGTTGGTCAGGCTTGATGTTGCCGCCGAACTGCTGAACGGCCTGCACGCGCAGACGATCCACTTCGTTGGACAGCAGGGCCTTCGGCACTTCGATCGGGTTGGCGGCCAGCAGACCGTCCATGACCTGGTTCTTGACCTTGGATTTGATCGCCTGACGCAGCTCACGCTCCATGTTCTTGCGAACTTCGGTGCGGAAGCCGTCGATGCCGCTTTCCTTGATGCCGAACTGGGCGAAGAAGGCTTCGTTCAGCTCAGGCAGGGTCGGTGCGGACACGGTGTTGACGGTTACGGTGAACTCGGCGGTTTTGCCAGCCAGGTCCAGGTTCTGGTAGTCAGCAGGGAAAGTCAGGTTCAGAACGCGTTCTTCACCGGCTTTAGCACCTACCAGGCCATCTTCGAAGCCCGGGATCATGCGGTTGGAGCCCAGCACCAGCTGGGTGCCCTTGGCGGAACCACCGGCGAAGACTTCACCGTCGACCTTGCCGACGAAATCGATATTCAGCTGGTCTTCGTTCTGGGCAGCACGATCGGCCACTTCGAAACGGGTGTTCTGCTTGCGTAGGATTTCCAGCATGTTGTCCAGGTCCGAGTCCGCCACGTCGGCGCTCAGGCGCTCGACAGCGATGGAGTCGAAACCGGCAACGGTGAACTCAGGGAAGACTTCGAATGTAGCAACGTATTCCAGGTCCTTGCCCTTCTCCAGCACTTTCGGCTCGACAGAAGGTTGACCGGCCGGGTTCAGCTTCTGCTCAACCACGGCTTCATAGAAGGAGGCCTGGATCACATCGCCCACGGCTTCCTGACGGGCATCCGCCTCGTAACGCTGGCGAATCACGCTCATTGGCACCTTGCCAGGGCGGAAGCCTGCAATCTTGGCCTTTTGGGCAGTCTGCTGCAGACGCTTGTTGACCTGGGTCTCGATGCGCTCAGCTGGCACGGTGATGCTCATGCGGCGCTCAAGAGCCGATGTATTTTCAACAGAAACTTGCATGGATATTCCTCGTTGCACAGACGTTAGCTGGCCGTTTCCGACCCCAGAATCAAGGGCATGCATTCTAGTGGGTCAAACTCAAGAAGTCACCCTACTGAAAACGGGTAAAAAAACAGCAGGCAATTTATAGAAGCGGATGCACAATTGCACCTCGCCCCTGTAGCAAATACAGCCCATCACGCCAGAGCTCTGCGCCGCCCCTTCTATCTATAGAAGAGACGGCCGATCATCGCCCCGACAACCGATCTCGCGAACAGAAGCGGCGGGCACCGCGGCATCATCGAGCAACACAAATACGACGAAACGACCCGCCCTGCAGCCCCGGACATGCGGCTGCGCTGAAAACTCAAACCACTTGAACGAAAACGGCACAGCCCTTTTCAGGTGCTGCGCCGTTAACTGCTATTCAATAGCGGCACTCATCCGATACCTGCCGGATCAGTTCTACGCATTCAAAACCGGCGGGGATTCTAACGCCAAGACATTGAGAATGCTTGTTTTTTCTTGGCATCCGCGGCGACCCGGGGGTCATGGCAAGCACCCGACAGAACCCCGACCTGCGAGTTCTACGTTTTTAGATGCAAAAAAAACGCCAGACGATGAGTCTGGCGCTTTTTCTAATATGGGGTGGACGATGGGGATCGAACCCACGACAACAGGAGTCACAATCCTGTGCTCTACCAACTGAGCTACGCCCACCATATTGCCTGTTCAAAAAAACCGATCAGATCGATCTTTTTGTTCAGTCTCACCAAAGCCAAACGACCCCGATGAAACTTTATTTGGTGCGGATGAAGAGACTCGAACTCTTACGCCTCGCGGCGCTGGAACCTAAATCCAGTGTGTCTACCAATTCCACCACATCCGCGCATGAAGCCTTTAAAGCAAAAACGCCAGACTGTTAATCTAGCGCTTTTCGAAATATGGGGTGGACGATGGGGATCGAACCCACGACAACAGGAGTCACAATCCTGTGCTCTACCAACTGAGCTACGCCCACCATATTGCGTTACTTGTGCCAAAGCTGCCTAATGGCGCACCCGGCAGGACTCGAACCTGCGACCATCCGCTTAGAAGGCGGATGCTCTATCCAGCTGAGCTACGGGCGCCTTGTTAATCTGTACTCAGTGACGACTACAAACTAAGTGCTTCAATCTTGCTGAGCCAGACATCAACTCTGCTCGACCTTCTCAACCAGTGCTAGGCTATGCCCGACAAGCGCGACAAATGTTATAGACGAGCCGAAAGGTCGTCAACTCTTTTCTGAAAAAAATTCAGATATATAAAGGGCTTAGGGGAATATCCGGACCAAGCGCCTTTGCCCTCGCGCCACGACATGCGAGAATGCGCGCTCTTTTTCAACCCCTTTCGATGGTTAATCACGCGTCATGACTGCACAACTAATCGACGGCAAAGCGATCGCCGCCCGTCTGCGTCAGCAGATCGCCCAACGTGTCGCCGAGCGTCGCCAGCAGGGCCTGCGTACTCCGGGCCTCGCGGTGATTCTGGTCGGCAGCGATCCTGCCTCTCAGGTTTATGTTTCGCACAAGCGTAAAGACTGCGAAGAGGTCGGCTTCATTTCACAAGCCTATGACTTGCCCAGCGACACCACCCAACAGGCGCTCACCGACCTGATCGATCGCCTCAATGACGATCCGCAGATCGACGGCGTGCTGCTGCAACTGCCGCTGCCCGAACATCTGGATGCCTCCAGACTGCTGGAACGCATTCGCCCGGACAAGGACGTCGACGGCTTCCATCCTTATAACGTCGGTCGCCTGGCCCAGCGCATCCCGCTACTGCGTCCGTGCACCCCGAAAGGCATCATGGCCCTGCTGGAAAGCACCGGGGTCGACCTGTACGGGATGGATGCGGTGATTGTCGGCGCCTCCAATATCGTCGGTCGACCGATGGCCATGGAGTTGCTGCTGGCCGGCTGCACCGTGACCGTTACCCACCGCTTCACCCGGGACCTGGCCGGCCATGTCGGCCGCGCCGACCTGGTGGTGGTGGCCGCCGGCAAGCCGGGCCTGGTCAAGGGCGAGTGGATCAAGGAAGGCGCCATCGTCATCGACGTCGGCATCAACCGCCAGGAAGACGGCAAGCTGGTGGGTGACGTGGTCTACGAGACCGCCCTGCCCCGCGCCGGCTGGATCACTCCGGTTCCGGGCGGCGTTGGCCCGATGACTCGCGCCTGCCTGCTGGAAAACACCCTGTATGCCGCTGAAACGCTGCATGCCTGAAGCCAGGAAACTTTCAGCGCCACCATGGCGCTGAAATGCCTCCAACAAAAAACCGCCAAATTGGCGGTTTTTTGTTTTCACAGGATCAGGACTCCGGCTCAGTCAGCCAGGCGCCAGGTCGTCCCGCCCTTGCCGTCTTCCAGCACCACGCCCATGGCGGTGATCTGGTCGCGGATGCGGTCGGATTCCGCCCAGTCCTTGTTGGCCCGCGCCGCCAGGCGCGCCTGGATCAGCGCTTCGACTTCAGCTCCATCGACCCGCCCTTCGGCGCCCGCCTGCAGGAAGTCATCGGCCTCCAGTTGCAGGACACCGAGCACGCTGGCCAGCTCTTTCAGACGTGCCGCCAGACCGGCCGCCGCCGCCAGATCGCTCTCGCGCAGACGGTTGATCTCACGCACCATCTCGAACAGCACCGCACAGGCTTCCGGCGTGCCGAAGTCGTCGTTCATCACCCGGGTGAAACGCTCGACGAACGCCTCGCCACCGGCTGCCGGCACATTCGGCAGGCCTTTCAACGCATGGTAGAAACGCTCCAGGGCGCCCTTGGCATCCTTGAGGTTGTCTTCCGAATAGTTGATGGCGCTGCGGTAGTGGCTCGACACCAGCAGGTAACGCACGACTTCCGGGTGATACTTGTCCAGCACGTCGCGAATGGTGAAGAAGTTGTTCAAGGACTTGGACATCTTCTCGCCATTGATGCGGATCATGCCGCAGTGCATCCAGGCATTGGCGTAGGTCTTGCCGGTGGCCGCCTCGCTCTGGGCGATTTCGTTTTCATGGTGCGGAAACTCCAGGTCGCTGCCGCCGCCATGAATATCGAAGGTCTCACCCAGGCAGCAGGTGGACATCACCGAACACTCGATATGCCAGCCAGGACGCCCGGCGCCCCACGGCGACTCCCAGCTAGGCTCACCGGGCTTGGTGCCTTTCCACAGGACGAAATCCAGTGGATCTTGCTTGGCTTCGTCGACTTCGATCCGCGCACCGATGCGCAGGTCTTCGATTTTCTTGCGCGACAGCTTGCCGTAGCCCATGAACTTGGCGACGCGGTAGTACACGTCGCCATTACCAGGGGCGTAGGCGTAACCCTTGTCGATCAGGGTCTGGATCATGGTCAGCATGCCCGGAATATGATCCGTGGCGCGTGGTTCCATGTCCGGCTTGAGGATGTTGAGGCGCGCCTCGTCCTCATGCATCGCGGTGATCATGCGCTCGGTCAGCGCGTCGAACGACTCGCCGTTTTCGTTGGCCCGATTGATGATCTTGTCGTCGATGTCGGTGATATTGCGCACGTACGTCAGGTCATACCCGCTGAAACGCAACCAGCGGGTCACCAGGTCGAAGGCCACCATGCTGCGGCCATGGCCCAGGTGGCAGTAGTCATACACGGTCATCCCGCAGACATACATACGCACCTTGTTGCCATCCAGGGGCTTGAAAACTTCTTTGCTCTTGCTGAGCGTGTTGTAGATCGTTAGCACAACGGCTTCCTTAAAGAATCACTGGCCCCACGAATCACGCAAGGTCACGGTACGGTTGAAGACCGGAGCACCGGGTTTCGAGTCCTTGATATCCGCGCAGAAGTAACCTTCGCGCTCGAACTGGAAACGGTCTTCCGGCTGTGCATTGCCCAGCGAGGGTTCAGCACGACAACCAGTGAGAACTTGCAGCGAGTCAGGGTTGATGTTGTCCAGGAAACTGGCGCTGTCTTCGGCCTTTTCGGGGTTGGCCGAGCGGAACAGGCGATCGTACAGGCGCACTTCGCATTCGACGCTCGCCGCCGCCGGCACCCAGTGGATCACGCCCTTGACCTTGCGGCCTTCGGGGTTCTTGCCCAGGGTTTCCGGATCGTAGGAGCAGCGCAGCTCGACGATATTGCCGTCGGCGTCCTTGATCGCTTCGTCGGCACGGATCACGTAGCTGCCGCGCAGGCGCACTTCACCGGTCGGCTCCAGGCGCTTGTAGCCCTTGGGCGGCTCTTCCATGAAGTCTTCGCGATCAATGTAGATCTCACGGGCGAACGGCAATGCGCGCACGCCCATGTCTTCTTTCGGGTGGCGCGGCAGTTCGAGGTTCTCGACCTGGCCTTCCGGGTAGTTGGTGATCACGACTTTCAGCGGACGCAGCACGCACATGGCCCGCGGCGCGCTGTGGTCGAGGTCGTCACGGATGCTGAATTCCAGCATGCCGAAGTCCACCACGCCGTCGGAACGGTTGGTGCCGACCATTTCGCAGAAGTTGCGAATGGATTTAGGCGTGTAGCCACGGCGACGGAAGCCCGAGAGCGTCGACATGCGCGGGTCGTCCCAGCCGTTGACGTGCTTCTCGTCCACCAGTTGCTTGAGCTTGCGCTTGCTGGTGATGGTGTAGTTCAGGTTCAGGCGGCTGAACTCATACTGACGCGGGTGCGCCGGCACGGGCAGGCTGTCCAGGAACCACTCGTACAACGGACGGTGGCTTTCGAACTCCAGGGTGCAGATCGAGTGGGTGATGCCTTCGATGGCATCCGACTGACCGTGGGTGAAGTCGTAGTTCGGGTAGATGCACCACTTGTCACCGGTCTGGTGGTGATGAGCGTGGCGGATGCGATACATGATCGGGTCGCGCAGGTTCATGTTCGGCGAAGCCATGTCGATCTTGGCCCGCAGCACGCGGGCGCCGTCCGGGAATTCACCGGCGCGCATACGGGCGAACCAGTCGAGGTTCTCTTCCACCGAACGCTCGCGGAACGGGCTGTTCTTGCCCGGCTCGGTCAGGCTGCCACGGTATTCCTTGGCTTGCTCGGGGGTCAGGTCGTCGACGTAGGCCTTGCCGGCCTTGATCAGTTCCACCGCCCAGTCGTGCAACTGGTCGAAATACTGCGAGGCATAGCGCACTTCACCGGACCATTCGAAGCCCAGCCACTTGACGTCGCTTTCGATGGCGTCGATGTATTCCTGGTCTTCCTTGGCCGGGTTGGTGTCGTCGAAACGCAGGTGCGTGACGCCGCCGAACTCCTGGGCCAGGCCGAAGTTCACGCAGATCGACTTGGCGTGACCGATGTGCAGGTAGCCGTTGGGTTCAGGCGGGAAGCGCGTCACGATCTGAGTGTGCTTGCCCGAGTCCAGGTCGGCCTGAATGATCGGGCGCAGGAAGTTGACCGGGACAGCCGGTCCGGTCTTGACGTTCGAGGTAGGGTCGACAGTGGGCTTGCTCATAGGATCCTTGGGCTTGCGGTTGCGCGGCCGGGGGCGGCCTGATCAATCAAAACGGGTATCATAGCCGATGCAATCAGGCAGCTGACAGTGGCGCGCCGAAAACGGCGGCTATTAATAGTGCAGGGATGAAAAAACCGCCTCGAAATTCCCGCGCCTCACGCTAAACTGCGCAACCTGGCGGATTTATGCCAGACCGGTTCGGCCCCGCGAGCGGTATCCGCATGCCGAAACCCACGAATTCCTTCAAAGAGTAGCCAAGATGACCCAAGTCAAACTGACCACCAACCACGGCGAAATCGTCCTGGAACTGAACGCCGAGAAAGCCCCGATCACCGTGGCCAACTTCATCGAGTACGTCAACGCCGGCCACTACGAAAACACCGTTTTCCACCGTGTGATCGGCAACTTCATGATCCAGGGCGGCGGTTTCGAGCCAGGCATGAAAGAAAAGAAAGACAAGCGCCCGAGCATCCAGAACGAAGCCGACAACGGCCTGCCGAACGAGAAGTACAGCGTCGCCATGGCCCGTACCATGGAGCCGCATTCGGCCTCCGCGCAGTTCTTCATCAACGTCGCCGACAACAGCTTCCTGAACCACAGCGCCAAGACCGTCCAGGGCTGGGGCTACGCGGTATTCGCCAAAGTGGTTTCCGGCACTGAAGTAGTCGACAAGATCAAAGGTGTGGCCACCACCATGAAGGCCGGCCACCAGGACGTACCCGCAGAAGACGTGATCATCGAGAAAGCCGAGATCGTTGAGTGATACTGCTGATTTCAGATTTGCATCTGGAAGAGGAGCGCCCGGACATCACCCGGGCGTTTCTGGATTTCCTCGCCGGACGCGCCCGTTCGGCACAAGCGCTGTACATCCTGGGCGATTTTTTCGAAGTCTGGATCGGCGACGATGCCATGCCCCCCTTTCAGCGCTCGATCTGCGCAGCCTTGCGCGCATTGAGCGACAGTGGCACGCAGGTTTTCCTGATGCACGGCAACCGCGACTTCCTGCTGGGCAAGGCCTTTTGCAAAGCGGCCGGTGCGACCCTGCTCAAGGACCCGAGCGTGGTGCGGATGAACGACGAGCCGGTGCTGTTGATGCACGGCGACAGCCTGTGCACACGGGACGAGGCCTATATGCGCCTGCGTCGGTATCTGCGTAACCCCATCACCTTGTTCATCCTTCGTCACCTGCCGCTGCGCACCCGCCACAAGCTGGCGCGCAAACTGCGCAGCGAGAGCCGGGCGCAGACGCGGATGAAAGCCAATGACATTGTGGATGTGACGCCGGATGAGGTGGTGCAGGTCATGCAGCAGCATGGCGTGCAGACCCTGATCCACGGCCACACCCATCGACCGGCCATTCACAAGTTGCAACTCGGCGCGCAGGCGGCGAAACGGATTGTGCTGGGTGACTGGGATCGTCAAGGCTGGGCCTTGCAGGTGGACGAGCAGGGTTTCCAGCTGGCGGCGTTTGATTTCAAGCCGCCGCCAGCACTGCCCCAGGCTTGATGCCAACCCCACCCGTACAGGTGGGGTCGATCAATGTCCGGCCGCCGCCGGCCCGGCCTTCGCCCCGAACGGCGGCTTGGCCAGCCACACCAACAGCATCAAGCCCATGAAGCCCCAACCCAGCAGCGTGAAGTAATCCACGGTCGAGAGCATGTACGCCTGGCTGGTGAGCACCTGATCCAACTGGGCATAAGCCCGGGTGCTCGCCCCACCGAGATTGCTCAGGGTGTCGCGCGTCGCCGGATCGAAGGTGGTGATGCTTTCACTCAGATAGGCATGGTGCTGGTCCGCCCGGCGAATCCAGATCCAGGTGGTCAGCGACGCGGCAAAACTGCCCCCCAGCGTACGCAGGAAGGTCGCCAGCCCGGCGCCGTCGGCGATCTGGCTCGGCGGCAGGTCCGACATCAGGATGCTCAAGGTCGGCATGAAGAACAGCGCCACACCGATCCCCATGAACAGTTGCACCATGGCGATATGCCCGAAGTCCACCTCGTTGGTGAAACCGGCGCGCATGAAGCAGCTCAGGCCGATTGCCAGGAACGCCAGGCCGGCAAGCAGGCGCAGGTCGACCTTGTTGGCGTATTTACCGACGAAAGGCGACATCAGTACCGGCAGGATCCCGATCGGCGCCACCGCGAGGCCAGCCCAGGTCGCGGTATAGCCCATCTGGGTCTGCAGCCACTGCGGCAGGATCAGGTTGATACCGAAGAACCCGGCGTAGCCGAGGATCAGCACAATGGTCCCGATGCGGAAGTTGCGGTAGGCGAACAGGCGCAGATTGACCACCGGATGCTTGTCCGTCATCTCCCAGATCACGAACACCGACAGGGCAATCGCCGAGATCACCGCACCGATGACGATGAAGTTCGATTCGAACCAGTCCAGGTCATTGCCCTTGTCGAGGATCACCTGCAAGGCACCCACGCCAATGATCAAGGTCAGCAAACCGACATAGTCCATCGGCTGGCGACTGATCTCCACCGGGCGGGCCTTGAGTTGCTGGCGGACCACCATGGCGGCGAATACGCCGATGGGCACGTTGATAAAGAAGATCCACGGCCAGCTGTAGCTGTCGGTAATCCAACCGCCGAGAATCGGCCCGGCAATCGGCGCGACCACCGTGACCATCGCCAATAGCGCCAGGGCCATGCCGCGCTTGGCCGGTGGATAGACCGCAATCAGCAGCGTCTGGGTCATCGGGTACAGCGGCCCGGCGACCAGCCCTTGCAGCACGCGAAAGCCCACCAGTTCAGGCATCGAGGTGGAAATACCGCAGAGGAACGACGCCATGACAAAAAGAATCGTTGCCCAGATAAACAGCTTCACCTCGCCAAAGCGCCGGCTCAGCCAGCCGGTCAGCGGCAAGGCGATGGCGTTGCTCACGGCAAAGGAGGTGATGACCCAGGTGCCCTGCTCCGAACTCACCCCCAGGTTGCCGGAGATGGTCGGCAAGGCCACGTTGGCGATGGTGGTATCGAGCACCTGCATGAAGGTCGCCAGCGACAGGCCGATGGTACTGAGCAACAGGCTTGGCGGAGTAAAAGATGCGTTCGAGCTCATCGCGAATCCTTGGAAACGAGGCAGGTGCCGCGACGCTCGGGTCGCGGCTGGATTGGCGACTCAGCGTTGCGCGGTTTTCGTCGCGGTGGCGCTGTTTTCATGGATCAGGCGGGTAATCTCGGCATCGGCATCGGCCAGTTGCTGCCCGTACACATCAGTGCTGAACGAGGCTTTCTGCGGCGGCTGCTGGGCCAGTACCGGACCGCTCTGGTCATGCAGGTTGACCTCGACCTGGGTCGACAGGCCGACCCGCAACGGGTGCTTGGCCAGCTCTTCGGCGTTGATGTGAATGCGCACCGGCACCCGCTGGACGATCTTGATCCAGTTGCCGGTGGCGTTCTGCGCCGGCAGCAGGGCAAAGGCGCTGCCGGTACCGGCGCCGAGGCTGTCGATGGTGCCGCTGAATTTCACCGAGCTGCCATACAGGTCGGCTTCGATATCCACGGGCTGGCCGATGCGCATGTCACGCAGCTGGGTTTCCTTGAAGTTGGCGTCGATCCACAGTTGATCCAGGGGAATCACCGCCATCAGCGCGGTACCCGGCTGAACCCGCTGGCCCAATTGCACGGTACGCTTGGCAACGTAACCGGTGACCGGGGCAATTAGGGTGGTCCGCGCATTGGCCAGATAAGCCTGGCGCAGTTGCGCGGCCGCGGCTTTGACATCCGGGTGATTGGACACCACGGTGTCATCCACCAGAGCGTTGCTGCTGTTGAGTTGATGCTGGACGTTGTTCAGTGCGCTCTGGGCGGAGGTCAGGTCGTCACGGGCGTGGGACAGCTCTTCCTGGGAAATCGCGCCACCGGCCGCCAGATTCTTGCGTCGGGTAAAGTTTTCCTGGGCCTTCTGCACCGCCGCCTTCTGTTCGGCGACCTGGGCACGCATGCCATCGACATTGCTGTACAGGCCACGGACCTGGCGCACGGCCTTGGCCAGGTTGGCCTCGGCGCTTTGCAGGCCGATCTTGGCGTCGCTCGGATCGAAGTTCACCAGCACCTGGCCGGCGTGTACCAGGTCGCCGTCGTCGGCGCCGATGCTGACCACGGTGCCGGTCGCCAGCGGAGTGACTTCCACCACGTTGCCGTTGACGTAGGCGTCGTCGGTGCTTTCATTCCAGCGCCCGTAGACTTCATGCCAGCCCCAGACACCGAGGCCGCCGAGGATCACCAGCAGGGTGAGACCGGTCAGCATGACCTTGCGCTTGCGGGAATTGCCAGCGTCCTGGGTTGTTTCAGTCGTGTTCGTTTCAGTGGCCATGGCAGGTACCTTGAATTAATAAGTCTGAGCCGAGGGGCGGGTGGCGTTCGTGGCGACGTTGTCAGCCTGGAAGCCGCCGCCCAGGGCCTGCATCAGCTGGATGGAGAAATCGATCTGCTGGGCATTCAGGTCCGCCAGCTGACGCTGGGCCTGCAACAGGGTCTGCTCGATGGTGAGCACGTCCAGGTAGTTGCCGATACCGGCGCCGTAGCGCTGCAACACCGTGTTATAGGAGTCCTGGGCGATATCCGCCGCATGCTGCTGGGCCACGATCTGCTGGCCGAGGGCGCGCAGTTGCTGGAGGGTGTCGCTGACATCGCCCAGGGCCTGGACCAGACTCTTGTTGTACTGCGCCACCGCCAGGTCGTAGTCGGCGTCCTTGGCATCGAGGCCGGCGCGCAGGCGACCGCCATCGAAGATCGGCAGCGAGACGGTCGGCGCAATGCTGAAGAAGCGACTGGGGGAACCGAACATCGCGTCGCCCAGCAAGGATTCGCCACCGGCGGCGGCACTCAGGTTGAGGTTGGGGTAGAAACGCGTCTTGCCGGCGGCAATATCCTTGCTCGCGGCCTCGACACGCCAGCGCGCGGCCACCAGGTCCGGACGCCGTCCCAGCAGTTCCGCCGGCAGCACCGAAGGCAAAGCCACGGCGCTCGGCTGGAGAATCTTCGGCCGGGCGATCTCATTACCGCGATCCGGGCCCTTGCCCAGCAGCACGGCCAGGGCAACCTTGGCGCTTTGCAGCTTTTTCCCGGCGTCGATCACCTGCTCTTCAGCCGTAGCGGCCAGGCTTTCGGTCTGCTGGTACTGGTAGTGGCTGTCGATGCCGGAGCTCAGCCGGCGCTTGCCCAGGTCCAGCAGCTTGTGGGTACGCTGCAGGTCATCGTTGGCCAGGTCATAGACGATATGCGCCTGCCCCAGGTTGCTGTAGGCCCGTGCCACGTCGGCGGCGAGGGTCAATTGCGCGGCCTGGCGGTCGACTTCGGCGGCACGCGCCTGGCCCAGCGCAGCTTCCCAGGCATCACGCTGGCCGCCCCAGAGGTCGAAGCTGTAGTTGAAGGTGACACCCACCTTGCGCACGGTCTCGTAGAGGCCGCCGCGGCCGGTGGGGTCCTGGTCCCGCGGCAGGCGTGCACGGGTGATACCGCCACTGGCATCGAGGGTCGGCGTCCGCGCCGCATCGGCGGCATCGGCGGCTGCGCTGGCCTGGTGCGCCCGCGCGCTGGCGACCTGCATATCGGGGCTGTCGTGCAAGGCTTCGCGGATCAGGTCATCGAGTTGCGGATCGCCAAGGCTTTTCCACCAGTCGCTTTTCGGCCAGGCCGCCGGCGACAGGGTCACGCCCTTGAGGGATTGTGCGGCCTTGAGGTTTTTCGCCTCGAGGCTCACGCCTTCGGTGTTCAGGCCGCTGTAGCTGGCGCAACCGGCCAGGACCATCGACAGGAACACCAGGCTGAAGCCGGTACGCAGGGTTTTACTGCTCATTCTTTTCACCCACCCGCAGCACGGTGATCGAGTCCCCGGCCGCCAGCAAAATTTTCTTCAGAATCTCTTCCAGGGTCCGCAGCTCTTGCTGGGTGACCGCCCCCGCCAGCTCGTTCATCGCATCGGCGCCGATTTCCGGCAAACGGTCGGCAAGGATCTGCCCCTGCGCCGTGAGCACCAGTTGCACCTGGCGCCGATCACCTTCCGAGCGTCGACGGGCGAGCAGATCTTTCTGCTCCAGGCGATCGAGCATGCGGGTCATCGAACCGCTGTCCAGGGACAGATGGCGGCACAGCTCGGCCGGGGTATCGACACCATACTGAGCCATGATGATCAGCACCTTGAACTGCGCCGCGGTGATGCCGTACGGCACCATATGGGTATCGATGATCCGGTCCTTGAGCAACGCGGCACGACCCAGGAGCAGGCCGAGATGGCAGTTGTGAAAGTCGTCCGGGGTGAAATGCTTCATGGGGCCACCAAAAGCTGCTTAGGCAGAGAGTTGGTGAGATATTACTGCTTAGGCAGCTAATATCAAAGCATTAGTTAGCAGGCTTTTTATTTACCCGATAAAAGGCCGAGGAATGAATAGATAACTCTAGACACACCTTTGAATTCGATGTCTGATAACGATACAGCTAGGCTTCCCTGACATACCTGACAAGGAGTCACAGGTGAAAAGCAGGGATTTGATCGCCGAACTGGAAGCCGCTGGCTGGATGCTGCAACGAATAAGGGGCAGTCATCATGTTTTTGTCCACCCCAGCAGCCCCCACTCGATCCCCGTGCCGCATCCAAAGAAGGATCTGCCGCTCGGGACCATCAGAAGCATCAGAAAACGGGCGGGCTTGTTATGACCCCGTTCAGTCAGGAGACCATCATGCAATATCCCATCGCTATCGAATGGGGTGATGAACACACCGCCATCGGCATCCAGATTCCGGATATTCCGGGGGCCGTGACCGCCGGCGACACCTTCGAGGAAGCGTATAACGCCGCCCTGGAAATCGCCCATATCATGCTCGAGGAGATCGTTTCGAACGGCCAGCACGTGCCGACACCATCGCCCTCCTTCACCCATCGGAAGAATCCCGAGTTCGCGGACATGGGCTGGGGCATGCTGGAAATCGATATCTCGCCCTATCTGGGCAAGACCGAGAAGGTCAACGTGACCCTTCCCGGCTTTGTGATCCAGCGCATCGACCGCTACGTACGCGACCACCGGATCAAGAGTCGCTCATCGTTCCTCGCGGACGCCGCGCTGGAAAAGCTGGTGCGTACTTAAACGCCAGCAGCGGCCGGGACACCGCTGTGGAAGCGGAACTCGCTGTCGGGCGACTCGATCAGTTCCTGCTCGACCGCGCGCACCCGCTCGATGACCCGGCCGATGTCCTCGGCGTCGCCGTATTGGTAGGCAAGCTTCAGGTAACCCTGGAAATGCCGGGCCTCGCTCTTGAGCAGGCCGAAGTAGAACTTGCCCAACTCTTCGTCCAGGTGCGGCACCAAGGCTTCGAAGCGCTCGCAACTGCGCGCTTCGATAAAGGCGCCGACCACCAGGGTGTCCACCAGCTTGACCGGTTCGTGGCTACGGACCGCCTTGCGCAGCCCTGAGGCATAACGACCGGCGGACAACTGCCGCAACTCGATCTTGCGCCGCTTCATCAGCCGCATGACCTGTTCGTGGTGCACCAGCTCTTCCCGGGCCAGGCGCGACATCAGGTTGATCAGATCGACATGGGAATGGTACTTGGCAATCAGGCTCAAGGCGGTACTGGCCGCCTTGAACTCGCAGTTCTTGTGATCGATCAGCAGCGTTTCCTGATCCGCCAGTGCCGCCTGCACCCAGCCTTGCGGGGTCGGGCAACCGAGGAATTCGTGGATTTCCGGCAGATTCACAGGAAAGCTCCCGTCACAGGAGAGGCTTGGCAAGGGCGCAACGCGGGAGTAGTCGACATGGGGCTCACAGAAACCGGGGGATCAGGCGGAACAAGGTCGCCGATTATACGGGGGCCGGGGCAGATCGCCAGCCGCCCTGCTTGATATGCATCAAGATCGCAGTCGGTGGACTGCAACTATAGTTGTATCAAGTCGCCTTCAGCCCTCCCCGGAGCACCCCGACCATGCAAGCCATCCGCAGCATCCTGGTGATACTCGACCCCGACCACGCCCACAGCCTGGCCCTCAACCGCGCCAAGCTGATCGCCGGCGTCACGGATGCGCACTTGCACCTGCTGATGTGTGATCCCAAGCACGACCACAGCGCCCTGCTCAGCCTGCTCAAGAGCCAGTTGCATGACGACGGCTACAGCGCCACGGCCGAACAGGCCTGGGACAAGACCATGCACGAGACCATCATCGGCGTGCAACAGGCCGAAGGCTGCGGCCTGGTGATCAAGCAGCACCGCCCCGACAGCCCGCTGAAGAAAGCCCTGCTGACCCCTTCCGACTGGAAACTGCTGCGCTACTGCCCATCCGCGGTACTGATGGTCAAGACCGAGACGCCCTGGTCAGGCGGGGTCATTCTCGCGGCGGTGGACGTGGGCAATGCCGATGACGAACACCGGCACCTGCACGCCAGTATCATTGATCACGGCTATGACATCGCCAGCCTGGCCAAGGGCAGCTTGCACGTGGTCAGTGCCCACCCCTCACCCATGCTGTCGGCCGCCGACCCGGTGTACCAGCTCCGGGAAAGCATCGAAGGCCGTTATCGCGACCAGTGCCGGGACTTCCAGGCGCAATTCGATGTGGATGACGAGCACCTGCATATCAAGGAAGGACCCGCCGACGTGCTGATTCCCTATATGGCCCATACGCTCGGGGCGGCGGTGACGGTGATAGGCACCGTGGCACGCACCGGGATTTCAGGGGCGCTGATCGGCAATACCGCGGAAGTGGTGCTCGATGCACTGGAAAGCGATGTCCTGGTGCTCAAGCCCCAGGACATCATCGATCATCTGGTGGAGACGGCGCCACGGCCCTGATCAACCGCCCATGGCATCCTTGAGGAAGCCCGGGGCGATATAACGCTGGTAATGCGCCTCGGACAGCAGGAAGAACTCCCGGTCGATGGCATCGCGCAGTTCGGGCAGGCCCCAGTCGCGAAACTCCGGCAGCAACACCATGCCGTAGGCCTCCAACTGGCTGATCACCCGCGCGCCACGGGCAATCAGCTGGTACGCCCAGCAATATTCCGACTGATGGGGCACGAAGCGAATCTTGCGGGCCTCCAGTTGCTGGCGCAGCTTGGCTGGATCGAACACTTCGATCTTGGCCACCATGACCTGGACCAGCAATTGCTCCAGGCGCAACCACACCGCGCGCTTTTCTTCCTCGTTGTAGCCGTTCCAATGGATGACTTCATGGTGGAAGCGCTTGCAGCCACGGCACACCAGATCACCGTAAACAGTGGAGCAAAGGCCGACGCAGGGGGTCTTGATGGTCTGATTGGACATGGGCAGGGGTCACGCGGAAAAGCAAAACAGGTCCGCATGTTAGCCCTTTGTCTAACAAGGGTCACCCCCGAACCTGTAGGGCTTAACTTACCTTTCTTCGTAATATGCCGTAGAATCGGCCTGCCTTTTTAGGCGCCAATGTCCGTTGGAAGCTGTTTTCAAAGCGTCACGAGCACAGTTCATCCTAGAGAACGGCGTTGGCGCAGGAATTTCCCCCCGGAAGCACCTGCGCCGACCCTCATCAGCTCCCGTTCCGCAGGCGTAAAACTTTGAAAACAGCTTCTGTTGGAAATCGTGGAAACTCTGGCTAAGCGGCTCAAAAAGCCCCGCAGCGCATGAGTGCCGTGCATTTCTGGATGAGCGTCCCGGACACCCATTTGGGACCACTGATGAGGGTAATAACTGTGCTTGAAGCCTACCGCAAACATATCGAAGAGCGTGCAGCCCTGGGTATCGTGCCCCAGCCGCTTAACGCCGAACAAACCGCAGGCCTGGTCGAGCTGCTGAAGAATCCCCCGGCTGGCGAAGAAGCTTTCCTCGTTGACTTGATCACCAACCGTGTTCCGCCTGGCGTGGACGAAGCGGCCTACGTCAAGGCCGGTTTCCTTTCCGCCCTGGCCAAGGGTGAAGTCAACTCCCCCCTGATCGACAAGAAGCGCGCGGTAGAACTGCTCGGCACCATGCAGGGCGGCTACAACATCGTGACCCTGGTCGAGCTGCTGGACGACGCCGAGCTGGCAGCCGTTGCCGCCGCGCAACTCAAGCACACCCTGCTGATGTTCGATGCCTTCCACGACGTCGCGGAAAAAGCCCGGAACGGCAACGCTCACGCCAAGGAAGTGATCCAGTCCTGGGCTGACGGCGAGTGGTTCAAGAACCGCCCGGTGCTGGCCGACAAGATCAGCCTGCGAGTATTCAAGGTCACCGGCGAAACCAACACCGACGACCTGTCGCCGGCTCCGGACGCCTGGTCGCGCCCTGACATCCCGCTGCACGCCCTGGCCATGCTGAAAATGGCCCGTGACGGCATCGTGCCTGACCAGCAAGGCGCCATCGGCCCGATGAAACAGATCGAGCAGATGCGCAACGACGGCTTCCCGATCGCCTACGTCGGTGACGTGGTCGGTACCGGTTCGTCGCGTAAATCGGCCACCAACTCGGTGCTGTGGTTCTTCGGCGACGACGTCCCCTACGTGCCGAACAAGCGCGCCGGCGGCTTCTGCTTCGGCAGCAAGATCGCTCCGATCTTCTACAACACCATGGAAGATGCCGGCGCACTGCCGATCGAGTTCGACGTGACCAACATGAACATGGGCGACGTGATCGACCTGTACCCCCATGCTGGCAAAGTCACCAAGCACAACAGCGATGAAGTCCTGACCACCTTCGAAATGAAGACCCCGGTCCTGCTCGACGAAGTCCGTGCCGGCGGTCGTATCCCGCTGATCATCGGCCGTGGCCTGACCGAGAAGGCGCGCACCGAACTGGGCCTGCCACCTTCGACCCTGTTCAAGCTGCCGGAAGCTCCAGCTGAAAGCACCAAGGGTTACACCCTGGCGCAGAAAATGGTCGGCAAGGCCTGCGGCGTGACAGGCGTTCGTCCTGGCACCTACTGCGAGCCGAAGATGACCACCGTCGGTTCCCAGGACACCACTGGCCCGATGACCCGCGACGAGCTGAAAGACCTGGCCTGCCTGGGTTTCTCCACCGACCTGGTCATGCAGTCGTTCTGCCACACCGCGGCCTATCCAAAGCCGATCGACGTCACCACGCACCACACCCTGCCCGACTTCATCATGACCCGTGGCGGTGTTTCCCTGCGTCCGGGCGACGGCATCATCCACAGCTGGCTGAACCGCATGCTGCTGCCGGACACCGTCGGTACCGGTGGTGACTCCCACACCCGTTTCCCGATCGGTATCTCGTTCCCGGCCGGTTCCGGCCTGGTGGCTTTCGCCGCCGCCACTGGCGTTATGCCACTGGACATGCCGGAATCGATCCTGGTGCGCTTCAAGGGCAAGCTGCAACCGGGCGTCACCCTGCGTGACCTGGTTCATGCCATCCCTTACTACGCCATCCAGAAAGGCCTGCTGACCGTTGAGAAGAAAGGCAAGAAAAACGCCTTCTCCGGCCGCATCCTGGAAATCGAAGGCCTGGAAACCCTGACCGTCGAACAGGCTTTCGAACTGTCCGACGCCTCGGCCGAACGTTCCGCCGCCGGTTGCACCATCAAGCTGTCGAAAGAGTCGATCGCCGAGTACCTGAAGTCGAACATCACCCTGCTGCGCTGGATGATCGGCGAAGGCTACGGCGATGCCCGCACCCTGGAGCGTCGTGCTCAGGCGATGGAAGCCTGGGTTGCCAATCCAGAGCTGCTGGAAGCCGACAAGGACGCCGAGTACGCGGAAATCATCGAAATCGACCTGGCCGACGTCAAGGAGCCTGTGCTCTGCGCGCCGAACGACCCGGACGACGCCCGTCTGCTCTCCAGCGTTGCTGGCGAGAAGATCGACGAAGTGTTCATCGGTTCCTGCATGACCAACATCGGCCACTTCCGCGCTGCGGGCAAGTTGCTGGAACAGGTCAAAGGCCAGTTGCCAACCCGTCTGTGGCTGTCGCCGCCGACCAAGATGGACGCTCACCAGCTGACCGAAGAAGGCTACTACGGCATCTACGGCAAAGCTGGCGCACGTATGGAAATGCCGGGCTGCTCGCTGTGCATGGGTAACCAGGCACGGGTAGAACCGAACTCCACCGTGGTCTCGACTTCGACCCGTAACTTCCCGAACCGTCTGGGCGACGGCGCGAACGTCTACCTGGCTTCGGCCGAGCTGGCGTCCGTGGCTTCGATCCTGGGTCGCCTGCCGACCGTCGAGGAATACATGGAGTACGCCGGTAAGATCGACAGCATGGCTGCCGACGTTTACCGCTACCTCAGCTTCGACCAGATCGCCGAGTTCCGTGAAGCCGCGGCGAACGCCAAGATTCCGGTCGTTCAAGCCTAAGCTGTACGCGCAATAGAAAAAGCCCCGACTCGTCGGGGCTTTTTTATGCCTGCTGTCCCGTCCTGAATAAGG
>NZ_PHSU01000027.1 GCF_002814235.1 Pseudomonas sp. QS1027
AACCTATTTCAGGACTAGACACGCAACCGCTATCAGTTTTCTGCTACCTGACGCTTGTGCCGGGCACGGCGGGCCAGCATGTTCAAACCTTCGATCACTGCGGAGAAGGTCATCGCCGCGTAGACATAACCCTTGGGCACATGGGCGCCGAAGCCTTCGGCGATCAACGTCATGCCGATCATGATCAGGAAGCCCAGGGCCAGCATCACCACCGTCGGGTTGTCGTTGATGAACTTCGCCAGCGGCTCGGACGCCAGCAGCATCACCAGCACCGCCACCACCACCGCGATCACCATGATCGGCAGATGCTCGGTCATGCCCACGGCGGTGATGATGCTGTCGATGGAAAAGACCATGTCGAGCATCAGGATCTGGCCGATCGCCGCCGCAAAGCCCAGGGAGATACCGGCGCTGCTGTCTTCGGCCTCCTTGGCCTCGGGGTCCATGCTGTGGTGAATCTCGGTGGTGGCCTTCCACACCAGGAACAGGCCACCGGCAATCAGGATCATGTCCTTCCAGGAGAACGCCTGGCCAAACACCTCGATCACCGGTGCGGTGAGCTTGACGATGTAGGCGATGGTGCCCAGCAAGCCCAGGCGCAGGATCAGGGCCATGCCGATACCGATACGTCGGGCCTTGGTGCGAAACTGCGCCGGCAGCTTGTTGGTCAGGATCGAGATGAAGATCAGGTTGTCGATGCCCAGCACGATTTCCATGACGATCAGCGTCGCCAGGGCAATCCAGGCGGTGGGGCTGACGGCGAGTTGCAACAGGTATTCCATGGTTCAGTCCTGATTCGGGAGTAAGGCGGCCACGTCCTGGCCCACCGATAGCGCAGCATTCTAGGGAAACAGACACTTCAGGAAAATTCGTATTTTTAAACGCTATACTTCGGTTTTAACGAACTGAACAGAACCCGATGCTCAATTATCGCCAGTTGCACTATTTCTGGGTCGTGGCCAGGACCGGCAGTATCGTCAGGGCCTGCGAGCAGTTGAACCTGACGCCGCAAACCATCAGCGGCCAGATCAGCCTGCTGGAACAGACCTTTGGCGTCGAGCTGTTCCGCAAGGCCGGACGACAGTTGGAACTGACCGAAGCCGGGCGTCGGACCCTGCCCTATGCCGAGCAGATGTTTCAACTGGGCAATGAACTGGAAGCCATGCTGCGCACCCAGCCGAACGAGCAGCAGCGACTGCTGCGGGTCGGGGTCGCGGACGTGGTCCCCAAATCCATCGTCTACCGCCTGATCGCGCCGACCATGGAGCTGGATGAGCCGATCCGTATCACCTGCCGCGAAGACAAGCTCGAACGCCTGCTCGCCGACCTGGCGATCCAGCGCCTGGACCTGGTGATTTCCGACAGCCCCATGCCCAGCCATCTGGACATCAAGGGCTATAGCCAGAAGCTGGGGGAATGCGGGATCAGCTTTTTTGCCACGTCGGCACTGGCAGCGCGCCATGACGAGGATTTTCCACGTTGCCTGCATGGCGCACCGCTGCTGATTCCCGGACAGGAAAGCGTGGTGCGCAGCCGGCTCTTGCGCTGGTTCGCCGAACAACACCTGCACCCGAGGATCGTCGGCGAGTTCGACGACAGTGCGCTGATGCAGGCATTCGGCCAATCCGGCAGCGGGATTTTCATTGCCCCGAGCGTGATCGCCGAGGAGGTGTGCCGGCAGTACGGCGTCGAGCTGATCGGCCAGACCGATGCGGTAAGCGAATCGTTCTACGCGATCTCGGTGGAACGCAAGGTCAAGCACCCTGGCATTGTTGCCATTACCGAGGGGGCTCGACGCGAGCTCTTCACCACCCAGGAAGACTAAGCGCTGACCGTCCGGGATTTGGCGCTCATCAGCGCCAGCGCCAACAAAATCGACAGCAGGATAAAACCGGCGGCGGCAAACCCCAGGCTGCCCAGGCCCAGGTTATCGATCACCCGACCACCCACCAGCGCCCCCAGGCCGATCCCCAGGTTGGCCCCGGCGATGTTCAGCGACGCGGCGAAGGCCGGCGCATGGGGCGCGACCTTCATCAGACGGACATGGCTGACCAGGAACAGGGCCGCCTGGGTCACGCCCCAGACGCCCATGGCCGCCGCCAGGCCAAGGGTGGAGTGAATGCTCGGCACCAGGGCAACCATGCCGCCGATCATGAAGGCGCAGAACACCATCGATGCGATCAGCGGATGGCGATCGACCATGCGCCCGCCCAGGGAGTTGCCGATCAGTCCTACGGCACCGAAGCCCATCAGGCACCAGCCGACCACCGTACCGTTGAAACCGGCCAGGCGTTCGAGGATATCCGCCAGGTAGGTGTAGGCGGTGAACATGCCGCAGAACACCAGGATCGACAACAGCACATGGCCGATCATCAGCGGACGACGCAGGATGCCGAACTGCGAGCGCAAGGACACTTGCTCCAGGTGCAGGCGCGTGGCCGGCAGGTAACGCCAGAGCAACAAGGCCTTGACCAGGGCCACCACCGCCAGGATCCCAAAGGCGCTGCGCCAACCCCAGGCGTCGGAGATCAAGGTGCCGACGGGAATGCCGAACACCGTCGCACAGACAATGCCGAAGCCGATTTTTTCGATCGCCCGCCCGGCATAGTCGGGACCGACGATGTCCACCGCCGTTTCGCTGGCCAGGGCCCAGAATACCGGCAGCCCCAATGCCGGCAGCAAGCGGGCGATGGCCATGACCCCGATATTCGGCGCCAATGCCGCCACGGTGTTGGCCAGGCCGAACATCACCAGGATGCTGATAAACAGGCGCCGGCGCTCGAAACGCGAAAAGTACGCGGTCAGGAAAGGCCCGAATGCGGCGACGGTGAACGCGAACAAGGTCACCAGCAGACCCGCCTGGGGAATGCTGACGTCAAGGTCGCGGGAAATTGCCGGCAACAGGCCGACAATCACGAACTCCGTCGTCAGCACGGTAAATCCGGCGGCTGACAACAGCAGAATGGGCAACAACATGAATCACTCCGGAAACGACAACGCCAGCGATAGCCCGAGGGCCCGCTGAATAAGAGATGAGAACAGAGGGGAAGTGACCAGTATAACAGAAGGTGTGTGGTGAGCGAGCAAGCCCGCTCACCACAAGATCTCACCGGTCAGTCAGATTTGAACCGGTATCAATCCGTGGGAAATCAGAACGCGCCCATGTAGTCACGCTTACCGATTTCCACGCCGTTGTGGCGCAGGATCGCGTAGGCAGTGGTCACGTGGAAGAAGAACTGTGGCAGGCCGTAAGTCAGCAGGTAAGCCTGGCCAGTGAAGCGCTTCTCTTTCGGGGTGCCCGGACGGGTCACGATCTCGATGCCTTCCTTGCCGTCGATCTGGTCAGGGGTGATGCTGTCCAGGTGAGCCAGCACCTTAGTGATCAGTGCCTGCAATTCGGCGAAGGTGGTTTCGCTGTCCGGGTAGGACGGCACGTCGATCTCGGCCAGACGCGAAGAAACGCCCTTGGCGAAATCGACCGCGATCTGCACCTGACGGTTCAACGCGAACATGTCAGGGGCCAGACGGGCTTGTACGAAAACGCTCGGCTCGATGTTCTTTGCCACCGCATGGGCTTCGGCCTTGTTCAGAACGTCGCTCAAGGCATTGAGCATTTGCTTGAAAACCGGAATGGAAGCTGCGTACAGGGAAATGGTCATGAGGATCTCGCAGTGAAAATGGCAGGAGTGAAGCTGGGCGATTATAGCCAGGCTGAAGCGCATCGCGGCTTGTCTTTTTACGGTTGAAGGCCCTACGCTTACGACCTTTCAACGCACAGGGAAACGCACAATGGGCAGCGAGCAAGAGACTTCCGTCGATCAACCACAATTGAACAGCACGGAAATTCGCATCCTGGGCTCCTTGATCGAAAAGCAGGCCACCAGCCCGGAAACCTATCCCCTGACCCTCAATGCCCTGGTGCTGGCCTGCAACCAGAAAACCAGCCGCGAACCGGTGACGAACCTCAACCCGGGCCAGGTCGGCCAGAGCCTGCGCGCCCTTGAAGGCCGCGGCTTCACCCGCCTGGTGATGGGCAGCCGTGCCGACCGCTGGGAACATCGGGTCGAAAAAGCCCTGGAACTGGTGCCGGCCCAGGTGGTATTGATCGGCCTGCTGTTTTTGCGTGGCCCGCAGACGGTCAACGAACTGCTGACCCGCAGTGGCCGGATGCATGACTTCGAAGACAGCGAGCAGGTCGTGCATCAGCTGGAACGCCTGATTGCCCGTGGCCTGGCCCTGCTGATTCCCAAACAGGCCGGGCAGCGGGAAGACCGCTATACCCACGCCCTGGGCGACCCGGCGGATATCGAGGCGATCCTCGCGGCCCGTCAGCAGGGACCGGAGCGCAGTGCGGCCGGTGCGGTGTCCGTGGAGCGTATCGAAGAGCTCGAAGCTCGGATCGCCGCGCTTGAAGAACGTCTGGCGCGATTGGAGTAACCCCGCCAGCCTCGTCATTCAACTGCGCGCAAAGGCCACCGCTTTCTGGAACTGTTCTTCGCTGGGCCGCACACCGGTGTACAGCACGAACTGTTCCAGCGCCTGGATAGCAATCACTTCGAGCCCGGTGATCACCTGCTTGCCCTGGGCCCTGCCGCTTAGAATCAACGGGGTTTCCGAGGGCACCGCGACCACATCGAACAGCGTGTCGGCCGCCGCCACCGCCGCGGCCTCGAAGGCCAGTTGATCCGCCTCCGGGCCGCCGCTCATGCCGATCGGCGTGACATTGACCAGCATCCGCGGACGCAGCGTCCCCAGCTCCGCCTGCCACTCATAACCGCAACTCTGCGCCAGCGCCCGGCCCGCGGCTTCGTTGCGGGCCACGATCACGCCATTACGGTAACCGCCATCACGCAGGGCCGACGCCACGGCCTTGGCCATGCCGCCACTGCCACGTAGCGCAAAGCTGATGTCCTTGGGCACCGAATGGGTCTGGAGCAACTGCGCGATGGCGATGTAGTCGGTGTTATAGGCCTTCAGATGGCCTGCCGTGTTGACGATGGTATTGATGGACTGAATCGCCGCGGCGGATGCATCCAGCTCATCCACCAGGGCGATGCACGCCTCCTTGAACGGCATCGACACTCCGCAACCCCGAATGCCCAGGGCCCGAATCCCGCCGACCGCGCCGGTCAGGTCCTGGCTGCTGAACGCCTTATAGTAAAAATTCAGGCCGAGTTGCTCATAAAGATGGTTGTGGAAACGCAAACCGAAATTCCCGGGGCGCCCCGACAACGACATGCACAATTGGGTGTCTTTGTTGGGGTTCATCTGCATGTTTCATCTCCTGAAGGGTGTTTTCGGACAAAAGGGATTAGGCATTTATCCTACTTTCGTCGATCATGGACTCTCGCTGCAAGGCTCTGGCTCAAGCTTCGGATACCCGTCAAAGAAACGACGCCAGGAACCTTACAAAAAATTTACTCAACGGCTTCGCAATTTTTCAGAAAGTCGTTGTCATAGAAGTATCCCCGCGACAGTCCTTGAGTCTATTGCAGACAACAAGCGCTGGGGTTGGAACCCGAGGAATAATCATGATTCGTACAATCCCCAAGATAGCCTTGCTCGTTGGTGCACTCGCTGTCGCAGGCCAGGCCTCTGCCCACGGTGGCAACTGGGTCGGCCCTGCCTTGTTGGGTGGCGTGATCGGCGGAGCCATCGTCGGTTCGGTGATGTCGAACAGCCGCCCGGCTTACGTTCAACAGCCTGTGTATGTGCAACCGGCCCCTGTCTATGTACAGCAGCCGCCTCCGGTCTATGTCCAGCAACCGGTCTATGTCCAACCAGCCCCTGTCTATGTCCAGGGTGGTTACTATGGCCGTCCTGTTTACTACGGCCACCCGCATTACTACGGCGGCCCACGCTGGTAATCGACAGGCAGCACACCAGGCCCTGCTCGCAAGAGCGGGGCTTTTTTTTGCGATATCCGGACGTCGATGTCTGAATTGCGCCAGCAAAGGTCGCAGGCAAGACAACCATCCACCGGCAATAAAAGGCATCATATGACCTGTCGTCGCCCAGGATGGGCCTTAATACGACTGTCATATTTATGCCATGCCCGATCAGCAAGATCAGGCTAAATGATAAGAACAAGGACGAACCATGCCGACACAGAACCCACATCGCACCGCTGGCCTCTGCACGTCCAGCAAGGTCTACAGCGCCCTGACCGAGCTCAAGCAGCTCGAAGGCCACCGCACGGCCAAATTTCTCTCGTTGCTGGCCGAGAACCTGGTCCGCAAGGGGCTGCTGAATGAGCAGGAAGTGCTGAAGATGCTGGATCAGGTCGTCGACTGACGCACTCTATTGCCGCCTGTCGATCTCGTCGATGTCCACTATCGAGCGCGATGATTTTCCTCTGATCGGGCCGGGCCTTAAGGTAGCTCCATAGATTGATGGAGGTCCTCATGGCCAAGGTACAAATCATGTCCGTAATCGGCAGCGCCGTTCCCCCCTCGCTCAGAGAGCTGGGCCTGCTCGCCTGCTGGTATCTGGTTCGAGACGGTGTACCGATCAGCGGACCGTTCACCTCACTGATGGCCGCCAAGACTTCGTCGCAAAGCATGAACCTGTCTGCGCTGAACGCCTGACCGGCCCAGGATTCCCGAAAACGTGCGTTGCTCCGCACACCCCTTTGCCCGCATTCGTTGCGGGCTTTTTTATGGGACTGTGCCGATCAGCCGCGCTCGGCCAAGGCGGCATTGACCTGGGCACGATGGGTGAGCTTTTGCAAACGCTTCTCCAGCTCGATCATCACCACGCGGTCGCTGCGACCACTTTCCAACTCGTCGATCAGCGCCTGGGTCACCTGGCGCAGTTCATGGCTGATGACGATCCGGTCGTCGTTCAGGTCATCCTTATGCGACTCGAACAGACGGTGCAGGAAATCCTCGAGGGTGCGCTGACAGCGATGCCGATCCGACGCCCGCAGGTGCGCCAGATTGGCACTGATACGCCCCAGCAGATCCAGCAGTTCGATGCCGAAATAGTGCAACCGCCGCGCATAACCCACGTCACGTTCACGACGCTGCTTGCGCTGTTCCTGGAATTCCTGCTTGCGCTGGATCGCCGGCACACTGATCGCCACCATCAAGCCGACCACAAGGCCCACGGCCTGGATCCAGCCATACCAGTCCGCCGATTTCGGAAAGAAAGCAAAGCCCAGCAACAGCACCGCCACCATCCCCGCCCAGACCACCATGGGCAGGTAATCCCTGCTGATCAAACCCTTCGGCATTGCCGGACTCCTGAGTCATTGGATCGCGCTGATTACGCCGCAAGGGCCGATGCTAATCGGTGCGTGAGGCCCGCACCACCACGTATCAGGCTGGATACACAATTAAATAGCCATCACTCAGGAAAAACCTTAAATTCTTCTTACTTTTTAAGGGTTTTTTGCCGCCACTCGAAGAACAATCGACAGTTCCTGAACTATATTCATAAAATGATTTTCGCGTTTCAGTACGTGACGCAGCGTGTTAAGCCCCAGCGTTTATTGAGGCTTAACACGCTCGACCACTCATCGAAAACCTGCAAAACGCACGCAGTGGTACGAGAATTGGTACAAGCCTAACCCCACCTCCGGCGTCCTGCCGAACGAACAGAATCCCCAATCCACTCCTGCTACGCTATCTCCATCAAGGAGGCCCAACCATGCCAAATACAGACCTGCTACCAGCCCTGCTCACCAAGCTCAACGAGAACCAGCTCGCCTTGGGAGCAGCGATCGAAGAATTGTCCAACTGGGTCGAGCAGCGCGGTTCTGTCGAGGTGGCCGACAACATCCGCGCCGCACTCTGGCCACTGGACAACAACCTCGAGTTCATCAGCATGAGCCTGGCAGTGCTCAACTCACCCGAGTGACACTCCATAGCTCAGCGCTCTTGAGCTCGACTCAAAATTTTGTTCATACTCGCCCGGTACCACACACCATCGACGCAGAAGTACGCGTAGGGGGCCCTAGAACCTCAGTTCCTGGAAAGTGCCGTTTTTGTTCTGAATACGCACCGCCACTCGGCTGCCTGCCAATGCTTGGGCGGCTAGCTTCACCAACTCCTCCTTCGTCTCAGCCTCGATTACAGGTCGAAATTTACGGGCTCTGAACATCGCCCACCCCTTGCTGGTTTTCTCTATTCGATAGGTGACCATAGACTCCAGCACCGACTGTTGATGTACCGAGAATAGGTTGTAGGTATGGGTTACGCTGGCCTTTCACATCCCTTTCACAGTCGAGCGCCTATGTTTATCCCTGCTCCTAGTGAACACCCCTTAAGCCCGCTCCCCCATCGCGGGCTTTTCTTTGCATGCTGTTCTCCGATATTTTTTCCTTATCTATACTTACTGAGTCGAGCTAATACTCCCCCCTTGATGCTCGACTTAGGCCCGCACGTGCGGGCTTTTTGATATCCGGAATTTCCTGGCCGCAATGGCTGCTCTATGCAGCGAATGAAGAACAACCTCGAGCTCCAGGCTTTCGCGCTAACTGGCACACGCTCGTAACGTAAACCCGCAGGTCACCGGCAAGCCGAGACCGAAGCGACCACCCCCCCCTCGTACCCCATCCGCTGCCTGCGCTCGGCCAGCAGCGCGCGCACCTTCACCTCCAGGCTATCGGCTTGGCGCAGTCCGGCGGCAGCCCACGCCGACACCGTTGCTCGACCACGGAATCGCTAGTAGCATCCTGGCATCACAAAGACATGGATGTAACTATGAAGCTTACACTGAGGGGCTGGGGACGAGAGATGACCCAGCATCACCACACCCTGAAGCCTGTTGCGAACGAAGCGAAGGGTTACAGGCCGCTATCTTCGGGTCCAGTTTTCTGGCATGACGCTCTCTCCGCATACGGCAAGATCGAGAAGGCATCCCTCTCGGGGTCGTTTTTGGTGGAAATGAAATTCGAGCAGACCGAGCTCGAAAACTGGCTAACCCAGTTCTCCAGGGAGAGGCCTGCCGAGGCTTTACGCATCATCGCCAAGGCGCAAGCAGAGGCCATCATTGCTCTTCATGGCTCTGCGGAGCCACCGGACAATGACAAGAAATAGCGGTTGCGCTCAGCAGGCTCGGCCTACCCAGGCAGGTCGCTCCTTTTACTTGGGCGAATACACTTCTTTGACGTAGTCCTGGCATGCCGCCAGGGCGATCAGTCCTTGGTCACCGTCGCCGGTGATTCCGACAATTCGTTGAGCAGCCTGCGGGTCAAGTCTGGCTCGCGTGGCTCCATGAACCATGCCGCCGGCGGTGGCGGCGGCAGGCAGGTCGCCGACACCGGCTGAACCCGGGGCGACGAGGACTGACAGCCGTAGGTCAGCGGTAGCAAGACGATCGCGCAAGCGAGCCTGGTCTTTCTGAGCATTTGTCATCTCCTGCTGGTGGGTTTGGTCGGACGCGGCCAGGCGCTGCTCGAGCACCAGTCGTTTGTCCTGTTCGGCACGCTGCTGGGCAGCCGCGGCATTGCTGATTTCTGCCAGATCCTGCTGGTGCAGCAGGGCCTGGCTTTCCAACTGCAGGCCATAGCGCCAGGCCTGAACCCGCCAAGCCAGTGCCGCCGAGCCACTGGCCACCAGGACCAGCAGCAAGACGGTCAGGTATGGGGCAATTCGTCCTACCAACGATTCCATGATTCCTCCCAGTCCGGCAGATCGACAGTCTGGCCGGCCAGATGATTGCTGCTGTCGCCCAGGAACTGGATACGGCCATCGGTGATGAACGAGTGACAGACGAATGGCCTGGGCTCAACATGACCACCGGCCATGAGGGTCGCGTGCTCTTCGTCGGTCACTTGTTGGACGCCCTTCGCAAGCACCGATGGTGTGAACGTCGGCGCATTAGGATTGCCGTTGTAGCCCCAGCGCGGGCCAGGACCATCGCCGACTTGAATCCTGTGCGGCTCGTCGCACCCATTGCAGAAGAACATCAACGAGCCGTCGGCCGCCTGCCCCAGAGCTCGCCCAATGGTTTTGATTTCGTTCATGGCAACACCTTCAGCGCCAGGTCATACAGCGCCTGGCGATCTGCGGCGCCATTCTGGCCACCGCTGATCCTGCTCGTAATCTTCGTGAAGTCGCCGGCGTCGGCCAGGGTGTTCAGGCCCCTGCTCGCCCAGAACCATGCGGCGGACAGGCACGCATACTGCGGCTGCTCGAGCAGCTCAGGCTGATTCACCAGATCCAGGCCCAGGGCATCACCGCACGCCTTGTAGTTTGCGCGCCCGGTGATCTGGATCAGGCCGCGCCCACGGTACTTGGAGCCATCGCCAGGCACGGTATTTCCGAGGTCTTTTCGACCCTCGTAGCCGGCCTGGGCAACGGTAGGCCCCCAGATCTCGCGGACCCAGCGTAACTGGCCCGATTCGTGGCCGACCTGGGCAATGAAGGCAGCAGTGCGCAGCGTGCCGACAATCTGGTACTTCTGCATTGCCGCGTTGAGCACGGGTGCAAAAACGCCGGCTTTGACGCCGGCGTTCGGGAGGATCTGTAGCAACTGCTGCTGGGTGACGGGCATGGTTTTCTCCAGGTAATAAAAAACCCGCGCTTGGCGGGCCTCTGTGAAATTTGTATATCGGACTGGTTAACCCGGCCCGTTATTTACTCAATTGTTTGATAGCCTCGCAAAAATAGCTGGAATGTATAGCGTCACAACGTTTGTTGTGCCTATTGTAACTGCGTTTAATTGCCCCGTACTGAAGTTCCAAAGGCAATAGAGCTTTGCCGAGCGAAGCCGGGCGCCTGCCACATCCATCCCGAAGTTATTTAATAACAAAAAATCGCTAGTAGAAAAACTGTAGGGGGTAGCAAAGGTTATGACATCTTGCCCTTGCGAGTTTTTACTAGCAGTGACGTAATACCATGCGGCAGAGCCACTAGTAAACAAGGCACTTGGGGTTCCGCTATCTGCGATCAGTTTTGCTGAAGCATCCCATAGCCTGAAACCGTACCGGGCCACGGGGGCGGCTTGAAACGCGGCTGCAAAATATTCCCCACTTAAAGGCGCGGTATTGATGCTATATCGGATCATTGAGAACCCAGTCCAATTACCCGCCGCACCTTGGACTTGCGCCCACCCAAACCCCATTGAGCCGGACACGCGATCCATTTTAACGAAGACCAGAGGCGGCTCTTGAGTAGTTACTGGTCTCACAAAATTCGTATAGGAATTAAAACCGTCTGCGCCCGGCGTGAATCGGCCTGACGACATAATAGACAATCGCGAAAATTCCGAGTCTAGGGTAGTAACATTTCCGGAATTAACAAACTGCATTCCGTAGCTCATTACTTGAACCTCATAACTATTAATCGCTGGGTGCCACGTGCGAAGATCCCCTGTACTGCGGTGCGATGACCCTTCCAAACCCGCACTACCCCATTCAGGACCTCCGGCTCAAATTGAATAGCATAGGGGTCCTGGGTGGCTGGGTTCGAAAGCGGGCCGAGCGGCACGACCACAGCACTGCAATTTTGCGGAGTACATCCGGGCACTGGAAAGTCCGTGAATCCCCCAGTTTCGAAAACAAGTGTCGATAACACCACTCGCATCGTAAAAGAGTTTTCGTCCAGCTGTAGGGATCCATCTGCCCCCCAGGTTCTGATCCCATAACTCATGCGTTTAAATCTCCCCACTGATATCGCTTAATGCCGTTTTCATCATAAACTTTGCCGCCGAAGTTATTAATAACCTGCCTGGCTTTGCCGCCTAGCGCGCCATTTATCTCAAATGTTCCGTCAAAAAACAGCTTCCAGCCAGTAGAGTTAGGGACGTAGTTATTTGACTGAATATAGTTTCCGATCTTCGCATTCGTTATTGACCCATCCTGAATAAATGCAGACTTTATGTAGGCCGCATTATTCTGAACAACGAATGGATAGAAGACGTCAGTCGTATTCGGATCAATGATTGCAAAGCGACTGGCAGCAATCAGAACTTGGCTCGTGATGATCCCTTCGTTGTTCTCAACGCCGACGCCGATCCCGGCCAGATACGGCTTCCCGTCCACGGTGAGCTGGGTCTTGATGCTGTACATCGCGGCGAGCTCGGTCTTGAGCGCGTCGATTTCAATCTGCGCGCCACCGCCGGAATCGATCTTCTCCAGCAGGTGCTGGCTGAGTTGCGTCTCCGTGATCTGGTCGTTGAGGTAGTCCAGAATCGGCCCGGCGTCGGCTGATGACTGACCGTTGACCGGGCCGTAGAAAGCACCCTCGTTGCCGATCCGGTCTACCAGGCGCGCCCAGAAGAAGAACCGCACGCCGGCGGCCAGGCCCATGATCGTCAGGTCGGTTTGCGGGTTTGCATAGTCGCCGAACTTCACGGCCGTGCCGATGACGTTGGTCTGGCTGTACCAGATCTCCGTGCGCTGCAGGTCGGCGGTACTCAGTTCCTGCGGGATGCCCCACTTCAGCTTGATGCCGAGCCGTCTCTACTTATGCGCGCCATCTGGCGCACGCGCTTTCTCGTAACGCCCAGCCCTGACTCCCTCCCAACTCCAGCCCGTCGACCGCCGAGCGGGCGAGGAATCCCCATGCCCAAAGCGGTACGGATTTATGCCGCCTACTTCGAGTTTGCGTTCTACTCGGGAATGAGGACCGGAGAGCTGATGGCTCTCCGCTGGGATGAGATCGATATGGCGGCGCGAACTGCCCATGTTTGCCGTATCGTCGTTGGCGGGGAGGTTGAGGAGCGCACTAAAACCAAGTACGCGAGGAAGGTGATGCTGAACAGTCGCGCCTTGGGCGCCCTGGCCAATGCAAAGGGCATAGCTGGGGAGCGCGATGATGACCTTCGGCGCGTCCGAAAGTCGTCTCAATACGTGTTCCAGCCATCGGGAAGCTCCGAATACATCAGGCGCGTCGCGACCCCGGCCAGTCACTTCGCCAAGGCCCTGGAGGCCCTTAAAATAAGGGGCCGCAATCCATACAACTGCCGCCATACGTACGCTACTATGTGTCTTATGGCCAGCATGAATCCGGCGTTCATCGCAGGCCAGTTAGGACACAGCGTTCAGGTCCTCTTATCGACCTATGCACGCTGGCTTAGCTCAACCACGGATTGGACCGAGATCGGGAAACTCGAAGAGAGAATTGGTACAAAATTGGTACAAAAGTAAATTTTGTGTCAGTTAAGCCCAATATCTACAGAGGTATGGCAACTTCCTGAACTATATTCATAAAATGTAACGCTTTTTTTCAGAACGACCCGTTACCAACGGTTTACCCATTATTTTTTGCGAGTCCATCCGCGTGAACATTCGTCATTCCATTTTCGGCCTGGTTTTTGTCCTGGCAGGCGCCGTCATCACCCCTGGCGTAGAAGCCCGCGAAACCGTCTCCGCCCCCCGTGATACCAGTCATCTGCAAGTCGCTTCCGGCAGCGCCCTGGTTGTCGATCTGCAAACCAACAAGACCCTTTACTCCAGCAACCCGGACGTGATCGTGCCGATCGCCTCGGTGACCAAGCTGATGACCGCCATGGTGGTACTGGACGCCAAGCTGCCGATGGACCAGTACATCTCGGTGAACATCGCCGATACCCCGGAAATGAAAGGGGTGTTCTCCCGGGTCAAGCTCAACAGCGAGCTGCCGCGCAAGGAAATGATGCTGATCGCCCTGATGTCTTCGGAGAACCGTGCGGCGGCCAGTCTCGCCCACCACTACCCGGGCGGTTATGCGGCCTTTATCGCGGCGATGAACGCCAAGGCCAGGTCCCTGGGCATGATCAACACCCACTACGTGGAGCCCACCGGCCTCTCGGTCCATAACGTTTCCACCGCCCGTGACCTCAGCAAGTTGCTGATGGCAGCACGTCACTATCCGATGTTGAGCGAACTGAGCACCACCAAGGAAAAGACCGTGGCGTTCCGCAAGCCCAACTACACCCTGGGCTTTCACAACACCGACCATCTGGTCAATAAAGACAACTGGGACATCAAGATCACCAAGACCGGCTTCACCAACCAGGCCGGTCACTGCCTGGTACTCGTCACCAACATGGGCGGTCGCCCGGTAGCCCTGGTGATTCTCGATGCGTTCGGCAAGTACACCCATTTCGCCGATGCCAGCCGGATCCGCAACTGGATCGAAACCGGCAAGAGCGGTGGCGTACCGGATGTGGCCCTGCGCTACAAGAGCGACAAGAACCTCAAGAGCCGTACCCAAGCGTCAAAGTAAGCCCTGATACCGTGGCCCGATTCTTCGGGCCACGCGCTGTCGTGCTCGGGTGCCTGTTCCTGCGCGCCTATCACCTGGAAGAGCTGGGTCCGTCAGTCTGCCTCGCGGGCAGTGATGTGACTTCAACGGTCTCGCTCGATCCGCCGCAAGCGGAATCCAACCCGTCGCCGTAAACCCAGAGGTGCCGCAGCGCACCCAAACCGGCATAATCGCGCTCCGCCTCCGTCGTACAGGACGTCATCCGTGAGTGCCGCCCGCAACCCCATCCCCGAGAACAAAAACATCGGCCGCCTGTTGCTCGAATTGCTGTGGCTGCTCCTGGTGCTGCTGGTGCCGATGTTCTTCGTAACGATCCTCCCACCCCTTCTCGCCCTGACCGTGGTCCTCGCCTGCGCCAGTGCGATGTGGGTCTGTGTGAAACTCGGCTGGCCCAAGGGCGGACGGGCCTTTGCCCGGCTGATGATCTCGGCGGTCTTCGGCCTGGGCTTCAGCCTCGGGCGGGCACTGCCCGATTACTGGGATATCGCGGCCGCCTGCCTGGCGATTTTCCCCGGGCTGGCTTGCGTGAGCATTTGGGAACGGCGCCTGGGCCTGGTAAAGCCCACCACGCAAAACCCACCCGCCGGCAACGGTGCCAGTGCCTGGGGTGGCCAGGAGCCGACACTGACACCCGAAGGCGAGCCGATCCGGGTGTTCAACCACGGCGAAATCGCCATGGGCGGTCCGGTAATGTGCGACTACCTGTTTCCCGACGGCGTCCTGCTCGAAGGGCTGGGGGCCTCGGCGCGTTTTTCCAGCGATGCCCGCTACTTCGCTGCGCCCATTCCGTCACGGGGCAGCTGGGGCCTGGTGATCCTCGATCGCTCATTGCGCCGCCTCTATCGCTGCCAGGCGGATCAGTTCTGGGAACTGGACACCTTCAACGAGCAAGGCCTGGGTGGACGTTACAGTCCGTTGGTCGACAACGGTTCCCACCTGCATGCCCTTGAAGAGTTATTGCAAGACGCCCAAGCCATCGACCTGCTCCCAGTCAGCGACCTCTGGCTGGAACCGGGCAACTGGCAGCAAGCCCTGGCCCAGCAACAGATCGAATATCACTCCCCCAATGGTCGACATCGGCTGCACGGCCAGTTGAACCTGCCCGTGAGCCTGCGGGAACTGGACCAGCCGACCCGACCGATCCTCCATCCCGATTACCGGCTCAGCCTCGATGGCGTCCCGTCGCCCTTGCTGATCATGGCCCAGACGCCGATTGCCTGGAACGCCGACAGCCGCAGCCTGGTCTGTCGCGCCCGCACACTCGACTCGTCAGAGCCGTACCGGCCGCTATGGCTCTGGCAGCAGGATCGGGGCTGGCGGCCGCTGCGCAGCCCCTGGAGCAGCGACAACCGCAACCCCAGCGGATACTGGAGCGACCCGCTGGCGCTGGACGAGCAGCAGGTCTGGTTGGGGACCGAGCTGCCGTTGTCACAACCTGACAATGGACATTTCGGCTACCAGTTGCACAGTATCCACAGCGACTCGCAAATCCTGGTCGGCCACGACCCTCTGGGCCGCGAGCAAACTGCCGAATGGAACAGGCCCCGTATCCGCCTGGCCCTGCCGCTGGACAGCGACGGGAGCATGGCCAGCGTGGCCATCGAGTCAGAGCCGCTGGCGCATGGCATCCGCGCATGCTTCAGCCAGGTCCAGGTCGACCAGGACGACTCAGCCGGCTACCAATGCCAGATCGGCGACTGGACACTGCCCGGCCTCTGGCGCCTGGATCATCGAGTGAGCGACTGTTCCCGCTACCTGGCGCTGGTGCCGTTTGCCCCGCATCCGGCAGTACCGGACCGCGTGGTGGTGGCCGATCCCCGCCAACGCCGACTGATCGACAGCCCAACGATGCGGGTCGCCGCGCTGGTGGATTTCAGGGCCATGACGCTGAGCGTAGCGGTGATTGTCGGGCGCCTGCCGCGGGACGTCGCCAGCACGCCATTGCAACGTTTTACCGAAGCCGCCCTTGACGCTTCACAGGCGGCGGAGTTCTGCCAATACCGTGAAGACTCGCGCCTCTACCACGAGCTGCGCAGACTGCAATTGAGTGCCGACAGCCTGCAAGGCTTGCCCGCCTGGCGTTTGGCTGAGCAGCCACAGATCGCCACCGCCGAAGGCGAGTTTATCCAACCGTCCCCGACCGGTCTGGACGCCGCCTGGCTGTTCGGCACCAGCACCGAATACGGCGACGATCTGGGGCGCGGGCATATCGCTCGCCTGGGCGGACACCTGCTGACCGCTTCCGGCTGCGCCCTGTCGGACCTGGCGCCCTCCATGGCCTGGTCGCCGAAGGGACGTTACCTGGCGCTGACCCGACTCTATCTCGACCACCGCGACTTCGCCGACAGCTACACCCGCCGCGCCTGGAAACTCCTGCTGCTGGACGTCGAGGCACGCACCTTGCGCACCGCCCCTGGCTGGCTGGGCAACCGACCGCAGTTCATCGACTTTACCGCCGACACCCTGCACGTGCGCCAGTTCGAAGCGGACTGGGACCAGAGGGATGGCTCCGACCCGGGCACTCGTGTGAAGATCGTCTTGAAAGAGATACTGGAGTGGCCGTCCGAACCCTTGCAGCCACAGACAGACCTCTGGCTGAGCGCAACCGAGGCGACTCATGCCCGGGCCTGGCAAACCCTGGAGCGACCGGAACCGCTTCGGCTTCTGCAAGAGCAAGCTATGCTACAGCCCCGTCACCGAACCGAATCATCCCGCACCGGACCCGCTCATGAGTAAAGCCTCCCCCGCCCTCCCCGATGACAAGGCCCCCTACTTCTGGCGGGACGAACGCCTGCCGTTCATCGAGGCCCGCTCGATCCAGGACGGCCGCAAGGTCTGCTATTCCCGGCATTCCCACGAACACTTCTCGATCGGTGCGATCACCCACGGCCAGAGCACCTATATCAACGAGCAGAACCAGTGGCGGGTCGCTGCCGGCACCGTGGTGCTGATGAATCCGGGTGAGGTGCATGCCTGCAACCCCATCGAAGACCAGCCCTGGGCCTATCGCATGTTCTATGTCGAAATAGCCTGGCTGACGTCGCTGCAACATGAACTGGGGTTCAGCCCGGATCTGGATTTCCGGGCATTTTCCACGCCTCACACCAGCGACCCGGCACTCTACGAGGGTTTGAACAACCTGTACGAGACCCTGGTGGACAACGAGCCCGCGCTCCTGGAAAAACAGTGTGCCCTGGTCGAGTTCTTCACCCTGCTGCAGCACCGCTTGAACCCGGCGCCACGGCCGGTGAGAGAGATCAACCAGAAGCTGGAACGAGCCGCGGCCTACATTCACAAACACTGCACCGAAGCCCTGAAGCTGGAAGACATCTGCCAGGCCGCGCAGTTGTCGGCGTCGTACCTGACCCGCGCCTTCAAACAGCATTACGGCATGACGCCCCACGCTTTCCTGGTCAACCGGCGCATCCAGTACGCACGCAATCGACTGCGCCGTGGCGGCCTGATCGCCGACGTTGCCCTGGAGGCCGGGTTCGCCGACCAGGCGCACTTCCAGCGGGCGTTCAAACAACACCTGGCCGCGACACCGGGGCAGTATCGCGGCTGATCCGCCTCAAGGCAGCAACAGGTAGATCGCGCTGAGCGCCAGTAGCAAAGCCATCAGCCGGTTGAACAGGCGCATGCCCTTGGGGTTGTCCAGATAGTGCCGCAGAAAGGTCCCGGCAAATCCCCAGCAGGCAATCGAGCCGTAGCAGATCACGAAGTACACCGCCGCGAACTGCCACACCAAGCGCGGCTCGCTATTGGCCGCAAAAGCCCCCATCCCCGCCACACAGGCCAGCCAGGCCTTGGGGTTGAGCCACTGCATCACCGCACCGACCGTCATCGTCGGCTGTTTGCCAGGCTGGCGGGTATTCAGGCTGCCATCGTCGAGCGCCAGCTTCCAGGCCATGTACAACAGGAATGCCACCCCGGCCAGCTGGATCACCCGGGTCAGGCTCGGCACGAACAACAGCAGCTCATTCAGGCCAAGGCCGATCAGGACCAGCAACAGGGTGAAGCCCAGGGTCGCGCCGGTCACGTGCCGCAGGCTGGCGCGCCAGCCGAACTGGGCACCGGCACTCAGGGCCACGATATTGACCGGACCGGGGGTGATGGAAGAGGCCAGCGCAAAGGCCGCCATGGAAACAAGGATACTCATCGTCTACCTTCTGCGTGAGTGGATGTCTGGGCTGAAGGTATCCATGGGCACGGGTAGCGGTATTGAAGAAAACTCCCCTGTACAGCCTTTTGCCCCACTGGCGAAATGTTTCATCCAGCAAAGCGTTCAAGCGGCGTAAGATGAACAAGGTGTTATTTGTGCATCGCATCCAGCCAGGGGAAACCGAACCATGAAGCCGAACCTCGTCAAAGTCGCGCTAGTGTTGAGCGCCCTGCTGTTGGGCGCCTGCTCCGGCACGAGCACAATGACCAGTAACAGCGCCTGCTATACCGAAAGCTGTAATCAACACTACAACAGCACACCCGTCACCCAGAGTTTTGGCGGGTCGAACCTGGGCAGCAGCTTCCGTGACTACGGCACCAGCATGCTGCGCGACTAATCTCAACCGCAGATCGTTGACCGGCTGCCTCCCCGGCAGCCACGTTGATTTGCGTGCAAAAAGCCAGGCATGGTCCTGCTACCCCGCAGGAAATGTCCGACTTTCCACTCCTTAGCTTTACATCGATTATCTGAATCTGGACCGCTGCCCTCGACAGCGCCTGCCCAGCCCTCGCTTTTGACGGGAGCCTGCCGTCAGGCGGTGCCTTCTGGTCACTTGTCCTTTGCAGGAGATACGATGAAGCTATCGATGAACTTATACGACGCGCTGACGAGCATCAGCGTCCCTCCGAACAAGGCCAAGGCGGTTGTAAATGCCTGGGAGTCGGATATGGAAAAATTCGCGACAAAGTCTGATCTGTTCCGCACCGAGACCCAGTTGCAAGCGTCGATTACGGAGTTGGGCTCGGAAGTTCGCTCACTGGGCACCGAACTGCGCGCACTGATCAATGAACAAGGGGTAGAACTACGAGCCTCCATCAAGGAGCAAGGCGCGGAGCTGCGGGAGTCCATGACGAAACAAGGCGCAGAACTACGAGAGGCCATGACGAAGCAAGGCGCGGAGTTGCGAGAGTCCATGACGAAGCAAAGCGCAGAACTGCGGGAAGCCATGACAAAACAAGGCGCAGAACTGCAATCCGCCATTACAGAACAGGGGGCAAAGTTCCAGGTATCTGTTGCTGAAATGGACTCACAGAACAAGATCCTGCGCTGGCAGCTCAGCATCCTGCTCGTCTGCATCACCATTCCCCTGCTCAAACTGGCTTACGACATGCTGATCAAGTTCACCTTGAACTGAGTCACTCCGGCGACGCACAAACTTGCCGAAGGCACCCGCGCAACCAGCGATGCGCAGGATCGGCATCCAGCCGCGGATGCCAGAGCATGGCCACCGTGAACATCGGCAGCGAGAACGGAAGTTCAAAGCTGTGCATACGGGTACGCAGATTGCCGGTGTGACGTTCGGGCACGGTGGCGATCAAATCCGTGGACCGGGCCAGCGACAGCGCAGTCGAAAATCCAGCAACGAACGTAGCCACCTCACGAGCAAGCCCAAGCCGCTCCAGCACCTCATCGACAGCGCCCTTGTCGAGCACTCGCCGCGCAACACCGATGTGCTGGCCGGCCGCATAGCGTGCCGAAGTCATTTCACCCTGACTCAGTGGATGCTCCCGGCGCACCACGCCAATAAAACGATCGCGAAACAGCGCCTGGGTCAACAACTCCGGACCTTGGCTGCTGCCCACCACCCCGGTTTCCAGATCGACACTGCCGTCGCGCAGTGGCGCACTGTCCTTGTCCGGCTTCTGCAGGAACCGTAGGCGCACCCCGGGCGCCTCTTCAGCGATCCGGGCCAGCAGCGCAGGACCGAAGCTCTCCACAAAACCGTCACGGGTGCGCAACGTGAAGGTGCGCACCAGTTGCTTGAGGTCCAACTGCCCGACAGGGCGCAGAACCGCTTCAGCGTCCTGCACCAACTGCGCGACCCGCTCGCGTAATTCCAGCGCCCGGGGCGTGGGCACCAGGCCGCGCCCGGCCCGGACCAGCAACGGATCACCGGTGGTTTCCCGCAGACGCGCCAGCGCCCGACTCATCGCCGAGGGGCTGAGGTGCAGTCGCCGGGCCGCGCGCGCCACACTGCCTTCGGCCAGCAGCACATCCAGGGTGACCAGTAGATTGAGATCGGGTGTGGACATGGATCGTCCTCGGCATGGCCTGATCGGATAGCGCGTCAAACGCACGAGTACAGTGCAAATGGTGCACCTTCCGCCATGTTAGGCGCCGGCGTAGATTTCTGACAGCTCCACGTTGGGAGTGGCCGAAAAGAGAAGCCGGATGAAACCGATCATTGCAGGACCAGAAAAGCTCGCGACGGATGCCGAGCCACAGACACCGTCGGTACGCTGGGCACTGGCCGGCCTGTCGCTGTCGATGCTGCTGTCATCCCTCGGCACCAGCATCGCCAATGTCGGCTTGCCCACCTTGGCACAGGTGTTCAACGCCTCCTTCCAGAACGTGCAATGGATCGTCCTCGCCTACCTGCTGACGATCACCACCCTGATCGTCAGCGTTGGCAGACTGGGTGATCTCACCGGTCGGCGACGCCTGCTCCTGACCGGCATTGCCCTCTTCACCCTGGCCTCGACGCTCTGTGGTTTCGCCCCCACGCTGGGTCTGCTGATCGGCGCCCGGGCGCTGCAAGGCGTCGGCGCGGCGATCATGATGGCCCTGACCCTGGCATTTGTCAGCGAAACGGTGACCAAGGCCCGCACCGGCAGCGCCATGGGTTTGCTGGGCACCATGTCCGCCATCGGCACTGCCCTGGGTCCATCGTTGGGCGGTTTCCTGATTGCCGGGCCGGGCTGGCGCGCGCTCTTTCTCATCAGCGTGCCGCTGGGTCTGCTGGCGTTTTTCCTCAGCCACCGCCATCTGCCCGCGGATCGTCAAAGGACTCAGCACGAGCGAAGCGGTTTCGACCCTCTGGGTACACTGCTGCTGGCGCTGACACTGGCGGCCTATGCACTGGCCATGACCCTGGGACGCGGCCACTTCGGCCTGCTCAATATCAGCCTGCTGGCCATGGCAGTCCTCGGCCTTGGCCTGTTCGTGTTGACCGAGGCAAAGGTCGCCTCGCCGCTGATTCGCCTGGCGATGTTCCGCGACCTCAGGCTGAGCGGGAGCCTGCTCATGAGCGGGCTCGTCTCGACGGTGATGATGGCGACGCTGGTGGTCGGTCCGTTCTATCTGGCACGAGGGCTCGGTCTGGACGCAGCCGGGGTCGGCTTGGCACTCTCGGCCGGGCCTTGTGTCTCGGCGCTGACCGGGGTGCCGGCAGGTCGCCTGGCGGACCGATTCGGCGCACAGCGCATGAGCATGGTCGGGTTGATGGCCATGTCGCTTGGCTGCCTCGCGTTGTCGCTGCTGCCGCAGACTTTTGGCCTGGGCGGTTACATCAGCCCGTTGGTCGTTGTCACTGTCGGCTATGCGTTGTTCCAGGCGTCCAACAACAGCGCCGTCATGAGCGAGGTCGGCACGCAGCAGCGCGGCGTCGTCTCCGGCCTGCTCAATCTGTCGCGCAATCTCGGGCTGATCACTGGAGCATCGGCGTTGGGTGCGGTGTTTGTGTTCGCGTCAAAGGCCGCCGACATCAGCAGCGCATCCCCCGAAGCCGTCGCCAGCGGCATGCGGACGACCTTTGCCACGGCACTGGCGCTGGTTGTCGTCGCACTGGCCGTTGCTCTGGTCGTCAAGAAACGATAACGCTACGCAATGCTGCCCACTACAACGCAGGACGTTGGAACCCGCCCCACTCCTGCACGGCCGGCCGCTGCCATTGGCGCTGCGCGTATTCCGCCAGAACCGGCGGTACGACATCACCGTTGAGCACCAGCCGATTGAGCATCAGCGCCAGGTCAGTATCGGCAATCGACCACTCACCGAACAGGTGCTCACGGCCATCCGCCAGCAGCGCCTGGGCCGCCGCGAACAGCTTGCGCGTCGCCGCCTCGGCCGCCGGCGACAAGGGCCCCGACTTGATGCCATAGAACACCACCACGGTGGAGCGCTCCTGCCGGATCGGCATCAGGTCACTGCGCAGCCAGGCCTGGATCTGCCGAGCCTGTGCACGTTGTTGAAGGTCCTGCGGATAAACCGGCACCTGCGGGAATGTCTCTTCCAGATACTCGGCAATCGCCGACGACTCGGACAAGGCAAAGTCGCCATGCACCAGGGTCGGCACCCGCTGGGTCAGCGACAGGCTGGCGTAGCCTTCAGCCTGGTTTTCCAGGGTGTCGAGGTCCAGCGGGATCAGTTCGAAGTCGATACCCTTTTCCCGCAGCACGACAAAATCCGACATGGCATAAGGGCTGGTGAATTGAGCATCGACGTACAGTTGCAGGCGGGGATCACTCACGACACATCTCCATATCCATAGGTGGGAAGGGACACGCTACGGGATTGGCCGCCATAAATGAAATGCATGATTTTCATGCGCGCATTCCCCGCGGGAATACCGTGGTTTCAGCGGTCCAGGGCCCTTTGTACACACCATGACAATGGCAGCGTCAGCAGCACCGTCGCTGCCAGAGCCATCACCGCGACCGGGATTCCGGTCACATCACCGAGTCCCCCGAACAACACCGGCGCCAGCGCCCCACCGCCGATGGTTCCGGTATAGAACAGCGCGAATGCCTGCTCGCGCTTGCCCGCCTCCGACAACTCCGGCACCACGCCATAGAGCACCGACGATGTTCCGTTCAGAACCAGCCCCAGCAACGGCAGCATCGCCATCATGCCGGACAGCGGCAGATACACCGCCAGCACGATCAGCACCGAGGTAGCCGATTCCGTCAGCCATACAGTCTTCATCATGCCGATACGCGCGCCCAGGTAACCGCAGAACAATTTGCCGAACGCACCGCCCACGAACAGCAGCATCAACGCCAGGCCGATGCCCGCCGTCCCGGCCCCCTTGCTGCTCAACAGGAAAGGCAGGAAGGTGAGAAAACCCATGCGCACCGCACTGTCCAGCGTGCCCGTCAGCAACAGCGCACGCAGCCCATTGGCGGAGCCCTTCCCCGCCAGTGCCGCAGAGGCTTTCCGAGGCCCGAGCGACGTTGCCGCCTGTGTCGGGACCAGCCACCACAGCAGCACGGCAGCAGCCAGGCCGAGCACGCCTATCAGCGTGACACTGGCACGCCAACTGACGACCGTCAGCAACAGGCCTACCAGTCCCGGGAGCAACGTCTTGCCGATATCGCCGGAAAAATTGTATTGCGACAGCGCCTCCTTGACCCCGCCACCCGCCTCATGGGTATCGGTGATCAGCGAAGACGCCAGCGGGTGCTGGGTGCTGGCGCCCAACCCACCCAGCAACAGCGCCAACAGCAGCACCGTCAACCCGCCGGCCTGGCCGACGAGCAGGTACGCCAGAGCGGCCAGTGCCGTGCCGCCCACCAGCAAACGCTCTCGTCCCCAGCGCCTGGCGGCCCGGCTCGCCAACAGCTGGAAACCGGCCATCATCCCGGAATAGGCTCCGCGCAACAGCCCCACCTGCGCGTAACTCATGCCGAACTGAGCCTGCCAGATCGGCAGTAACACATAGATCACATCGGTCAGGCCGTCATGCACCGCGTGGGCGCTACAGGCCGCCAACAGGGACCGGCGACGCAAAGAGGCCTCGGCAGGTGGTGACTCGCTCAATGTGAGTGGGCTTTTCAAATCAGTCATCGTATTTACTCACAGAGCCTCTCGTTTTATGACGAACAGGCTTTATAGAATACGTGGGCTGGCGAAGACCAATACCAAATTCGAACCGATCAATACCCAAGGACCAGGATGCTCGATCTACGCAGGTTGCGTTACTTCTTGACCGTTGCCGAGGAGCTGCACTTTGGCCGCGCAGCACTGCGCCTGCACCTCGCCCAACCGCCCTTGACCAGGCAGATTTCCGCCTTGGAAGTCGAGCTGGGATTTCGCCTTTTCGACCGCACCAGCCGCAGCGTATTGCTTACGCCCCAAGGTCGTGCCTTTCTGCCTTACGCCCGCTCGGTGCTGGAGCAAGTCGACCTGGCCAAAGTCATCGCCGACAAGTTGGCGGCTGGCACTGCCGGTCAGCTTGTCCTCGGTTATGCCAGCTCGATTGCCCTGTCAGATATTTTCAGCCTGACCATTCGGGCGTTCGCCCAGCGTTTTCCGGAGGTTCAACTGACATTGGTGGAAAGCGCATCAGGTGCCCTGGTGGCGCAGATCGTCGACGGGCGTATCGATATCGGCATGAGCCGCCTGTCGCCGTCCGACGGGCAAACCGAGGTCCAGTCACTGTCCCTGGGCGAGGAGCAGCTAGTGGCCGCCCTCTCCAGCGACGATCCGCTGGCCGAGCAAACCCAGGTGACCCTGGCGCAACTCAGTGCGCGTCCATTGATACGTTATCCGGTTGATTACGGCTCAGGGCTCAACACGCTTATCGAGCAGCTCTACCAACGCCACGACCTGCCCTTGCAACCGGGGCCTGCCGGGCGACAGATCACCTCAATCATCGCCCTCGTGGCCGCCGGTCAAGGCGTTGCACTGGTGCCTCACTGCACCCGGACCCTGGCGAAAAAAGGCGTGACCTACCGCCCCCTGGCGGACCCCGACGCCTGTGCGCCTCTGCTGGTACTGACCCGCGCGCAAGGACGCAGTCTGCTGGTCGAGGCGTTCATGGGGGTGATCGACGAGCTTCGACAGACCCAGGAATACCGTTGAGGGACCTTCAGGCAACCACTGCGATTCAGACGCTGGGGAGCAGAACAGTGCATCCGGCAGACTTGGCCCACCAAAGGCAAGGTTGGGTCTTGCGCCAGAGACACTTCCAGTACAAAGGGGTAGCCATTTATTTTTCCACTATTTTTGATGCTATGCCCAAGGGCACTGATTCGCTTGCTAGGCGCCTGACGAAAGTTCTCTTTCGTTTGACGGACATTTCCTAGAAAATCCCAACCCGTTGCGCCTGCCAGAATCGATGACTAGTCTGCATACCGTCACTGCATATTCAGTGACCGGTTTTGACAGACCGAAACTCACAGGCGCCAACAGCGCCCCAGCACCACGTAGGCGCTTTTTTCATGCCTGTCGTTGTGTGTTATGGCGGCTGTGCGCAGGGCATCTTCGGGTGCGCCGGGTATCCTGTGTCCGGTCTGTCAACCTACGTACAGCTGCCACCCAATCCTGTTTGACAGCAGGGAGTGGTAGCTCCTTCAACACAGGAGCGACACCATGTTCAAGATCACACCTAATCCACCCGCCACTGACGACCTCGTATCACCGGCCTTCCAGCTCGCCGCAGAGCGCGCTTTCGCCCACTACGAACTGCCACCTGCCGCCAAACCCACCCCAAGCCCCCCGCGCAACTTGGAAGAAACGCTGGTTCACATTTACGAAATTCTCCAATGCGCCTCAGCCAACGCCTACGAATGCGCGGACAACCTCCAAGGCTCGAATCGCAAACTTGCCTTGGGCGCGGTGCACCTGATCGATATGGCGCAACAACATATGGATTCGCTGCTTGATATAAAGCTGGCCAAAACCGGCTGACAAGCGACTCCCATCGCTCCTGCGCCTATGCCCAGGAGCGATCACAGAAGTCGAAATCAACGACTAACGCTCCCTGTAAACAAGAGCCCTTGAGGTAAAAGACAGAGCGATTCCAAATTGCTACCATCCTGATAAAAAGGACCGTATGGTAACCACACCTGTATGAGTTCCTCCCTCTACACCAAGGATTGGTCAGCCAATGAAACTCGCCTACTTGGCGCTTGCCGCCTGTTTGATTTTCCAGCCTGCTTTTGCCAGAACCGATACGGATCGCCAAGCCGTCACCCCCGATGAGTCGCAACTGATCGAGCACGGCTCGTATACGAACAAAGACGGGAACACAGTACACAGTCCTGCCCATACCAAGTCCGATCGGGCTCCCGAGGGTGCCACGGCCAAGTGTCGCGACAACACTTACAGTTTCAGCCAGCACCGACGGGGGACCTGCTCGCGGCATGGAGGTGTGATGGCTTGGTTGTAGAGAGCGTCCAAAGGACGAAGCGCTTATTCGAACACCTTTCAGGAGCCAGACAATGACGAAACCCTTTTGCGTCACCCTCGCCTTCACATTGCTCCTCGCGCTCTCTAATACAGCGTCTGCTGAGACGGCCAATGAAGCCGCCCGCAGCTTCATTACCCAATCCCATGCGGGCGAAGATCTCGCCGCCATTGCGCTGTCGGCCGCCAAGCGCACGCAAACCTATGGGACACTCGTTGCAAAGCTCGGGGCTGTCGGGGCAGACACTGCCGTGTCGAGCGAAATCAATGCGCTACTCCCGCAGTACCAGCCGAAATGGGATCAGAACCTTGCTGCCGCTTATGAGAAGTCATTCTCCGCAGAAGAGTTATCATCCCTCGCGGCCAAAGGTCGAGACTCAAAATACGCCGGTAAAGTGATAGAGCGACAATCCGCAATCGGAAAAGAAATGCAGTCGAGTTCAGGCCCCATTTTGATTTCCCTGGTAACCGAGGCACTCGAAGCAAGTCTTTCCAAGAATGGCCTGTAAACCAGAGTTACAGACCGATTTTCTCGACCATGAACACACGTCAGCAAAATCCTGATCTATCCGTCTGGTCCCCGCCAAATTTCATCCTGTTCGCCTGAACAGGATGAACGTTCCCTATCACAAAACTTCATAACCTTTGAGCTATCCTCGACGGCCTGGACTCGATCTACGCCAAAGGAATGAAGATGACATTGACTGCCGAACGCCTGCTCAGCCTGGCCATGGCTAACCCGGTAAACGCTGAAATCGCCTCACGCCTGCCTTCCCTCGGCTTGAGTCAATGCATGCTCACGGCGGGCTGTCTGTTCCAGGCCGTCTGGAATCAGTACTCGGACCTGCCACCCGAGTGGGGCGTCAAGGATTACGATGTTTTCTACTTCGACAACGACCTCTCCTGGGAAGCCGAAGACGAGGTTATCCAGGCCACTCACCTGCTCTTCCAGGACCTTGGCGTCAACATCGATATCAAGAACCAGGCTCGCGTCCATCTTTGGTACGCCCAGCGGTTCGGAAGAGCCTATGCTCGGCTGGAGTCGGCAAAAGAAGGTATTGATCGCTACCTCATTGCCGGCACCTGCATTGGACTGGATGTTGCCACGGGCGAAATCTATGCACCCTATGGCCTGACCGATATCGAGCAAGGCCTGCTTCGGATCAATCCAGCTTATCGCGAGCCCGACTTGTTCGAGCAGAAGGCGAAAAGTTATCAGGCTCGCTGGCCTTGGCTGAAAGTCGTGGAAACCAACCTTTCATAAAAACCGGTTTGTTTCCCGAATATGCCCGGCGGCACACATTTTTATCCGGAACCTAATGTCAGCCCCGGTCATTTCTGACAATAATCCATCTGCTTCGCCAGTCAGCGGTCTCTCCTGCCCTCAGGAGTCCCCAGGCCCCGCCGCTCAACGCCCCCGGACAAGGACCGTCGCCATCATGCCTTCGATCTACCAGCTCAAACCCCGCTTCCAGAACCTGCTGCGTCCAGTGGTCCAGCGCCTCTTCGACAATGGCACCAGCGCCAACCAGGTCACCCTGAGCGCCGCCGTGATTTCCTTGCTGGTGGGCGCCGTAGTCGCCACCTTTGCCGGGCACGCCTGGGTATTCGTGCTCATCCCGCTGTGGATGATCCTGCGCATGGCCTTGAATGCCATCGACGGCATGCTCGCCCGGGAATTCGGTCAGCAATCGAAGCTCGGCGCCTACTTGAACGAACTCTGCGACATCGTCGCCGACAGCGCGCTGATCCTGCCGTTTGCCTTGTTGCCCGATGTCAGCCTGCTGGCAGTGCTGCTGGTGACCCTGCTGGCGTTGTTCAGCGAATACGCCGGTGTCTTGGGAACAATGATCGGTGCCTCACGGCGCTACGACGGCCCCATGGGCAAAAGCGATCGTGCATTTGCCCTGGGTGTTATCGCCGCCGGCGTGGCCTTCGGCCTGATCAATGCCCAATGGATAAATGGGTTATTTGTACTGATGGCGGCACTCCTGCTGGTCACGTTGGTCAATCGGGTACGACAAGGCTTGAAAGAAGCCGCAACCACAGCAGAGCCACCGGCCCAATAACACCCGAATCGCAAAACCGCTCCCCCAGAGATTGGCCTCAAGCTCCCACTCCAAGATCCGGCAAAAGGACATTGCAATGCGCGACGAGCAAACCCAGACCTTCAGTACCCACGATGGTGTCGAACTGTTTTATCGCCACTGGCCGGCCACAACGCCGGCCGCCGGCGAGCCGCGCAAGGCCATCCTGCTGTTCCACCGGGGGCATGAGCATTCCGGGCGGATTGCCCACCTGGTGGATGAACTCGACCTGCCGGACTTCGACTTCTTCGCCTGGGACGCCCGTGGCCACGGCCAGTCGCCGGGCGCGCGGGGCGACAGCCCGAGCTTCGCCACCAGCGTGCGGGATGTGCAAACCTTCTGCGATCACCTCGGCGCCACCTTCGCTATCGCCGAAGAAAATATCGCGGTGATCGCCCAGAGCGTCGGCGCGGTGATCGTCACCACCTGGGTTCACGATTACGCGCCAAAGATCCGCGCCCTGGTGCTCGCCTCCCCGGCCTTCAAGGTCAAGCTCTACGTGCCTTTCGCCCGCCCGGGACTGGCCCTGATGCGACGCTTTCGCGGCAACTTTTTCGTCAACAGCTACGTCAAGGCCAAGTTCCTCAGCCACGACCCGGAACGCATTGCCTCCTATGACAGCGATCCGCTGATCACCAAGGCCATTTCGGTGAACGTCCTGCTCGGGCTCTACGAGGCCGCCGACCGTGTGGTCGCCGATGCCAATGCGATCCAGGTGCCGACCCAGTTGCTGATTTCCGGCGCGGACTTCGTGGTCCATCGCAAACCCCAGGAGCAATTTTTCCAGCGCCTGGGCAGCCTGAAAAAAGAACGGCATGTACTCCCCGGCTTCTTTCACGACACCCTCGGCGAGCGCGACCGGCACTTGGCCGTCAGCCGTGCCAAACGCTTTATCCAACAGAATTTCCTCTCACCGGTCAGCCGCCCTGCCCTGCTCGACGCCGATCGTATCGGCGAGACCTGCGCCGAATCCGAGTCGCTGGCAGCGCCCTTGCCGCACAACTCGCCGCGAGATCTCTACTGGCGCCTGACCCGCGCCAGCATGGGCCTGGGCAGCAAGCTGTCGGCCGGGGTCAAGCTCGGCTTCGACACCGGTTTCGACTCCGGCAGCACCCTGGACTATGTCTACCGCAACGCACCCACCGGGCATACCCCGCTGGGCCGGATGATCGACCAGAATTACCTGAACTCCATCGGCTGGCGCGGCATCCGCCAGCGCAAGTTGCATGTCGAGGAGCTGCTGCGCCTGGCCATGGCCCAACTGCGCGAGCAAGGTCGCGAGGTACGGATCGTGGATATCGCCGCCGGCCACGGGCGCTATATCCTGGAAGCCCTGCACGGAGTGACGCCACTGCCGGAGTCGATCCTGTTGCGCGACTACAGCGATATCAACGTGCGTGACGGCAACGCGCTGATCGTCGAAAAAGGCCTGGGCGAGATCGCCCAATTCGTCAAGGGCGACGCCTTTGACCGCGCCGATCTCGCCGCGCTGGACCCCAAGCCAAGCCTCGCTGTGGTGTCGGGCCTGTATGAACTGTTCGCCGATAACACCCTGGTCGGCAACTCCCTCGCGGGTTTGGCCGAGGCCTGTGAACCGGGCGCTTATCTGGTCTACACCGGACAACCCTGGCACCCGCAGTTGGAACTGATTGCCCGCGCCCTGACCAGTCACCGTCAAGGCCAGGCCTGGGTCATGCGCCGGCGCAGCCAGGCGGAAATGGACCAGTTGGTGGAAGCCGCCGGGTTTCGCAAGATCACTCAACGGGTCGATGAATGGGGGATCTTCAGCGTGTCCCTGGCGCAACGCGTGCAAGGATGAACAGCACACCCCGCGAAGCCGGCCTGCTGAAACGCGCCGTGCTCTGGCTGGTTCTGCTGGCGCCGTTGTTCTTCGCCAGCTACGGCTTCGCCACCTGGTACACCGCCCGGCGCAGCGATGTCGGCAGCTACGTGTTCGGCTGGGAAAGCCATATGCCGTTCTGGGCCTGGACCATCGTGCCCTACTGGTCCATCGACCTGCTTTACGGTTTGTCGCTGCTGCTGCCCAGAAGCAAGCGCGAGCTCGATCGACACGCCCTGCGCCTGCTGACGGCCCAGGCAATCGCCGTCTCCTGCTTCCTGCTCTGGCCGCTGACCTTCACCTTCCCCCGACCGCCACTGGACGGCGTGTTCGGCTGGCTGTTCGCGGTACTGGCGGGCTTCGACAAGCCCTTCAACCAGGCGCCTTCGCTGCATATCGCGTTGCTGGTGATTCTGTGGGTCATGTACCGCCGGCATTTCAACGGTGCCGGCCGCTGGCTGGTGCATGGCTGGTTCGCGCTGATTGGCGTGTCGGTGCTGACCACCTATCAACACCACTTTATCGACCTCCCCACCGGCGCCCTGGCCGGCTGGTTGTGCGTCTGGCTGTGGCCGGATGACCGTGCCAACCCGTTAGCCATCGCGCGTCTGGCAGGCGATGGCAAACGCCTTGTCCTGGCCGCTCGCTACGGGCTGGGGGCGGCGCTGCTGGCCATCGCCGGCTTCGGTTTCGCCGGTGTCGCGTTGTGGTTGCTCTGGCCGGCGTCGGCCCTGGCGCTGGTGGCGCTCAATTACGCACTGTTCGGCGCCCAGGGTTTCCAGAAACGCGCCGACGGCAGCTTGAGCCCGGCGGCACGCTGGCTGTTTGCACCTTACCGGGCAGGTGCCTGGATCAATTCGCGGCTCTGGACAAAATCCCATCCACAACCCGATCACGTTGTAGACGACGTTTGGCTTGGGCGACTACCAAGCCGGCGCGAACTTCAGGCCGGCCCGTTCGCGGCCATCGTCGACCTGTGTGCCGAACTGTCCTTGGCTCCTCAAGGCCGGACCTATCGCAGCATTCCCGTGCTGGACCTGATCGCACCGTCAGCGGAGCAATCTCGCGAAGCCGCCCTGAGTATCGATGAACTGCGTCAGCACGGACCGCTGCTGGTCTGCTGCGCCCTGGGCTATTCGCGCAGTGCCACGGCGCTCGCCGCCTGGTTGCTGCACAGTGGCCGAGCGACGACGATCGATGAAGCCCTGGCGCTGATACGTGCTGCACGTCCCGGCGTGGTCCTGCATCCGCAGCATCGCCAGGCGCTGGAAGCCATGGTCCAGCTCGTACCTGGCGAAGCGGCCGCCCAAACGAGGATCGCCGATGCCCGCTGACATGCAACTGCACGTGGTCGCCAGCCTGCTGCGGCGTGGCCGCGCGCTCGACCATCTTTCCATGGGATTGACCGTACTGGGTGTTCTGCTGGGTCTGGCGCCCTTGCTCTTCAGCACCATCAGCCTGTGGTGCCTGGTGGCCAGTGCCTGGCTGGTACTGTCGGGCCTGTTGCAAAAGTACTGGGCCTTTCGCGTCGCTTTCGACGCCGATCTGTTCCAGTTGATGGCACACGACCCAAGCAACCTGAGCGATCGCACCGAGGCGCTGGACCAGGCACTGCAAGACCTCGGCCTGCAACCGCGACAATCCACAAACCGCCCCTGGGCCGAGCGCGGCCGTGGCGCGCTGGGCCTGCTCAAGCGTCAGGCGTTGCTGGTGCTGGTACAAATTTCCCTGCCACTGATCGTCATTCTGGCCAGCCCCTGGCTGCCCTTCGCCGGATAAGGAATCGTCATGTTCGAACCCGTGGTTGCCACCCTCATCACCTCCGGCGCCCGCCTGATCACCGGTGCCCGCAGCCTGTGGATCGGCTGCGGGCCCAATCCGGAGCAGCGCATCTACTTCGCCAACCACAGCAGCCACGGTGACTTCGTGCTGCTCTGGGCCTCGCTGCCACCGGCACTGCGCAAACTCACCCGGCCGGTCGCCGGCGCCGACTACTGGAATAAAAGCGCCCTGCGCCGCTATATCATCAAGCGGGTCTTCAACGGCGTGCTGATCGATCGCGAACGCAAGGAGCCGGGAGACAATCCGCTGCAACCGATGCTCGACGCACTCGAGCAAGGTCACTCACTGATCATCTTTCCCGAGGGCACCCGTAACCAGGAGGACGGCCTGCTGCCGTTCAAGAGCGGGATCTTCCACCTGACCCGGAGCTACCCGCAGGCACAGCTGATTCCAGTGTGGATCGCCAACCTCAACCGGGTCATGCCCAAGGGTCGGGTATTGCCCCTGCCCCTGTTGTGCACCACCAGTTTCGGCGCACCGCTGCGACTCGAAGACGACGAAAGCAAAGAACACTTCCTGCAACGCAGCCGCGACGCGCTGCTGGCCCTGGCACCGGAGCAACACTGAAATGGATAGGCAGACCCTGATGTTGTTCGCCGGGATCGGCATGATCCTGGTGCTGGCTTCGCTGATCGGCTTTGTCCTCAAGTGGCGTACCCGAGGCACGCCGAATGCGGTCATCGATAACCTCAACGCCCGGATCAACGCCTGGTGGGTGATGGTGCTGGTGATCGGTATCGCCTTCTGGCTGGGTACCGGCGCGGTGATCCTGCTGTTCTATGCGGTGTCCTTCTACGCCCTGCGCGAGTTCCTGACCCTGACGCCGACCCGGCGCAGCGACTACCCGGCGCTGGTAGCGGCGTTCTACCTGGCCCTGCCGTTGCAATATCTGCTGATCTACAGCGACTGGTACGGACTGTTTTCGATCTTCATCCCGGTCTATGTGTTCCTGCTGCTGCCGATCCTCGCCTCCCTGGGCGGTGACAGCACGCACTTCCTGGAGCGGGCCTCGAAGGTCCAGTGGGGCCTGATGATCGCGGTGTTCTGCGTGTCGTTCGTGCCGGCGCTGCTGACCCTGGAGATTGCCGGTTATGAAGGCCGCAACCTGCTGCTGATCGCCTACCTGGTGATCGTGGTGCAACTGTCCGACGTGCTCCAGTACGTCTGCGGCAAGCTGTTCGGCAAACGCAAGATCGCGCCCAACCTGTCACCGTCGAAAACCGTCGAAGGTTTTGTCGGCGGCATTACCCTGGCCTCGTTGATCGGCGGCGCGCTGTTCTGGATTACCCCTTTCAATCCCTGGCAAGCGGCGCTGATCGCGTTGTTGATCAACCTGCTGGGCTTTGCCGGCGGCATCGTCATGTCGGCGATCAAGCGCGACCGTGGGGTCAAGGACTGGGGCCATATGATCGAAGGCCATGGCGGCATGCTCGACCGGCTGGACTCGGTGTGCTTTGCCGCGCCGATCTTCTTTCATCTGGTGCGCTACTGGTGGACGTGAGGGGTATTACGGTAGCGCTCGTACAGCCAATTGAAGAGCGTGCAAACACCCCCTGAGAGCAAGCCGATGGACAAGAAGACGATGAGTCCTTGCCCAAACAGCATCGGCCACACCGCGTCATCTTTCGATGACGCGGTAGCATAGGTGAAGAAAGCCGGTGCGGCGGCCGCCAGCCAGATCAGCAAACTGCTCAACAGACCGGCGATGACGTAACGTGAATGCGCTGTCAGAAAACGCTCTACCCCCCAGAGCACTGGCCAGCCAACCAGCATGCCAAGCAACACCCCGATCAGGAAAAACAGGATAAAAGCCGCTCCATCCGCGAGAAACAGCACCGCCGCCACGCCCAGCGTCACCCCACCCGAGAGCGGAACGCAAACAACCCGTCCCCACCCTGAGCAAAGAGACCCATCGGCGCTGGCCGGCAGCCGGTCTATGCCGCTGGCGACAACGCTGTACAACCCCCACAGCGCCAATCCGCCCAACACCGTCATCACCAACAAAGGCCAGCCCCAGGCGCCAACCAGCAGGCAGGCCACCAGGCTCTGGATCAGGCTGCTCATCATATGGCGCGCCCCGAACCCGCCAAAACGGCGATCGCCCAGCAGCAGCAAGGGAATGCCCAGGACAATGGAAATCACGCTACCGAAAAGAAATCCGGAAAACAGCACCGACTCACTCCAGCCGATCAGCATTCCCTTCGCGATGGCATAGACAACGCCACCGCACAAAGGCACGGCGAACAATCGGAGTTCGCCGTTGGGCCTCAATTGGTCCCGCCTTGTTTGCTATCGGTGCCCCAGTTGAAGACCGGGCTGTTCTTTAACAACTCCTGCCCGGCAATCCAGGCGCTATTGCCGCCCCAGACCCCACCGGCGCCCCAGTCATTGACGTTGAAGAGCGGACTGCTGCCGGTGCCCCAACCGTGGGTTTCGATATTGAAGCCACCCGAGGTAGTAGGCACCACGGAGCGCACGACAAAACCGGGATCCAGGGCGTGCATGCCCGGCAAGGTAATGTTGATCACACTCTTGCTGCTGTCGTCCGTCAGGTGAGCCACATACCCGAGCTTGAGCTTCATCAGATACAACTCACTCACGCCTCCGCTTTTGACCGCCGTCGTCCCATCGCCACCAGGGCCAGCGTTGCGTTTCAGCGCCTCGTATTCATTTTCCAGGGTACCGCAGCCACCCAAGGTCACCATGCATCCCGACGAGATATCACTGTATTCATGAGGCTGCTTGGTGCTGCCCGCCACGGCTTCCCACGTTTCGAAGCCCTTGGGAATTTCACCGCCCACCTGACCTTTGCTATTGATGAACGTACCGCTTTTCACCACGTCGGCAAACTTGAGCTGACAGGCCGACATCCCCATCGATTCACAGTTATTCGAAGCCCATACCTTGAAGCCCGGCAGCCCGGCCGCCATGTTGGCCGCGACCAGCAGGCTGTTGGTTTCGATATCGCTGATTGCGCCGAAGGTGTCTTTATCCTTCGAGTTGACCGCCTTGTCGGCCGCGTACAAATCGCCGAAGCTCTTGGCCCCGTCGACGATCTGCGCAATGTGCTTGTCCAGGCATTTCTGGTCCGTGCACGCCAGGAGTTCAGCATCATTGGCGTCGCTCAATTTTTTGGCCTCGAGTTGCACACGCATGCGGCAAGCCGTGTTATCCGCCGCACACACCGCCAACTGCTTGGACAACAGCTCAATGTCCTCATGCTTGAGGTAGTTGTTCTTGACCTCTTCCATCCCGGACTGAGCGCCGGTAATCCCACCAACACCCGCGGCCGCCAATCCGGAAGCACCCAAGATCAGGGATTTCTTCACGTCCAGGGGCAGGTCCATCTGCGCGACCTTTTCCGCTACCAGCGGTGCCGTCAGTCCCGCCGCGCCGGCGCCCAGTGCATTGGCGCCCACGGTGTTACCCGAAAGTCCCTGGACTGCTGCCGCCAGGGTGTGCATGAGCACCCGAGCAGAGCCGCCCTCTTCCCAGGCCGCTTTGGTAGCCGGGTCCTTGGCGTCTGCAAGCTGTTGGTTGGCGTAGTCACCAATGCGCTTGTACGTATCGGCCGCCGTGGTATTGGCGACAATACCCAGGGTCGTTGCCGCGCCGGCGCCGCCCATGGACGCACCAATCAGGCCGCTGGCGATATCGACGAATATCTTCTTGTCTCCACCGGCAGCCCAACTATCGTTGACGGCCTTGAGATTGAGCTCAGCGTCTCTCAAGTCCTTGACGTTCCCGGAGTCCTTGGCGGCTTTCACTTTCGCTTCCGCATCCTTCTTCTCAGCGGAAGACACCAGCCCCACGACACTCTGGGTCAGCGCTATCGAGCTCTGAATCAGATCCATGCGCGTCTTCAAGGCACCCACGTCCGGCTTGTCCAGCTTCGGATTGGCATTGGCCGTATCGCGATTGAGACCGACCAGGTCATTGGCCCCTTCGGCATTCCGCACGATGATCGTACCTTCGCTCACCGCACTACGGGTTTTGCTCTCGCCCGACTCACTGAGCGCCAACGGCATACTGCCGCCAAAGCCCAGGCCGTCCTTACCGTAAGAGAGAGAGATACCCGCCGATTGACTGCTCGCCTCGCTCTTGTTCTTGATATCGCTGACCACCAGCCGATCAGTGCTGAGTTGGTTCTTGTCGGCACTCGCCTCGCTGGCGATCACCGCCCCCTGCAGGGTGGTGGTCTGGCCCACGTTGATGTTGTAGCCGCCCTTGCCCGCAAACAGGCCACTCTGATCGGTCACTGCCTTGTAGTCACTGTTCGTATTACCCGCGGACAGGTTGGCCGAAGCGGTGACCGTCGAGCCATAGCAGAACGGTGGGATGCAGATACTGGCACCGAAGCCGGCGCTGCCCTGCTTGCTCTTTTCGCTCTCGGTGTCCTGGCGCGAAACAATGTCGAGGTTGCCGCCGATGACCGCGTTGATGCTATCCGCCTTGACCTGGGCGCCCGCCAGCGTGGTGTCCTTGCCGCTGTGCAGCACCAGGGAACCGGTGTCCAGGGTGCTGTTGACCTGGGTCACCGAATGGCCATCGCCCATGCCCTTGCTGATCTGCGCCCCCAGGTCGAGGGTGAAACCGTTCTGCTCGCCGAGGTTGAAGCTGGCACCAATGGCAGTTTTGCTGTTGCTGCTATTACTGGATTTATCCGTCGTGTTCTGGGCACTTTCGAGAAGGATATTGTTCTTCGCATCCAACACCGTACTGGCGCCTTTGAGCTGGCTGCCAATCACATGGATATCACCTGCTGTCCCCGCTGCGTTGCCCGTGGCGACAATCGCCAGCCCCCCACCGGCGGTGACCTTGCTTTGTTTGGCCGTCTGGCTCTCTGCTTCCTCGGTTTTTTTACTATGAGTGCTTGCCAGCTCGGTACCGATCTTGATCAGCGAGCCCGAACTGCCTTTCCCTTGCAGATAGTTGGAAGCCGCGCCCTTGACGTCCGAGGCCATGTCCACCGGATCGATCCCGCCGAGCGACATCGCCAGTTGCGCCTCTTTCACCGCCCTGAGCCGCGGATCGTCAATCGCCTTGGTCGTCTTGACGGTCTCACGCAGGTTATAAATGGTATCCAGCGTACCGATCACAGTGCCGCCCAACACCCGACCGACGCCCAGGCTGGAGGATTTGTCGGTGCTGTTCTGACTGGCACTTTCCATCCCGGCCGCAATGGTCACATTGGACCCGGTCAGGTTCATGTTCCGGGTGCTGACCAACTCACTGGCGACAACGCCCAGATTGCGCCCCGCGACCAGGTTGACATTGCCCTGGCTCGAACCGATGGTGCTGCCGGTCAGGGTGGTTTGAGTCGCCTGGCCGTTATGGCTGGAGCTGCTCATGTTCAGGTGCTGGTTACCGGTGATGTCATCGATACCCAGCTTGTTGGCTGTCAGAATACCGGTCAGGTCGTGACCTTTTTCCTTGTGCATTTCATTTCGGCTAAAGGTGTTTTCCGCGGCATTGATTGTCAGGTCGCGCCCCGCCTGTACGGTCAGGTCGCCGGCGCTGGCCAGGCCCGAGCCCGTGATCGTTGCATCCCGCTTGGCGACCACGTCCACGGTGTCACCGGCGACAAGGCTGCCGACTGCCGTGGTCTGGGTTTCAGCCACCTTGTCCTTGACCTTGCTCGACTTCAAGCCACCCCAGCTGCTTTTACTTTTGCTGCTTTCATGACGCGCACTCTCGGAATCGGTAACGGCCAGAATCTGCACGTCGTTGCCAGCGCTCAACTGGGTGCCGCCTTTTTCAGTCGTCACCGCGCTGCCTTTGACCACAATATCGTTGCCCGCCACCAGCGAGGTGTGGCTGCCACTGGTGACAGCACTGGCGATATTGGTGCTGCTCGACGTTTCATCCAGGCGGCTCTTGCTGCCCGAGGAGTTTTTCTTGGTCTTGGTGTAGAAGCTGTAGTCGTCATTGGTCGCGGTTTGCAACGTCAGGTTGGCCCCGGCGTTCAGATACGCCTCGTTGCCGGCGGTCACCGTGCTCGCCACCAGCCCCAGGTCCTTGCCGGCCGTCAGCAAGACATTGCCACCGCCAGTCACACTCGAGGACACCTGTTGGGTGTGATCTTCCTGGCTGGTGACTTTCTTGGTATGGCCATAGGAGTGCTGCTCATCCGCCGCCGAAGACAGGGTCAGGTTGTCCACCGCGGAAAGCGCAACATCACGCTTGGCGTCGATCTGGCTGGCCACAACGCTCAAGTCACGCCCGGCGCTGACCAACAGATCACGGCCGGCGGCGACAGTGGAACCGTTCTGGGTAATGGTCTGATCATTATGATGATCGCCCAGGGTATTGCTGTTCAACTGCTGGGCAGAGGTGATATTGACGTCGCGTCCCGCCCTGAGGGCTGTGTCCGTTGCACTCTGCAACACACCGCCGGTGTTGTTGATATCGCGCCCGGCGCTGACGGTGAGGTTGTTGGCCGCTTCGATCCGCGCGGCATTGTCGGCAAACCCGCGTTGCTCGGTCTTGTAACCGGTGCCGCTCTCGTGTGTGGTGATGGTGCGTTCGTTGGTCACATCGCCGTTGAGGGCGGCCAGGCTGACATCCCGTCCGGCGATAATCCCACCGGCCTTGTTGGTCAGGTTGTTGTTCGCCAGCGCATCAAGGCGCTGACCGGCCTCGAGCAGCCCGCTGTTGACCTGGTCGTTGCCCGCCGCGGCCAACAGATTGTTACTGGCCCGCAAGGTCCCGGCGTTGTTCAAGTCCTTACCGGCAATCAGGGTCACATCACTGCCCTGGATCAGCGCACCGTTGGCGGCCAGGCGGTTATTGGCATTGGCCAGGTACAGCACTGGCACCAACACCTGCTCGCCGTTCACCGTCGCGTTTTCCATCCAGACGATATCGTGGGTCAGCGCCGCAACCTGCTCGGAAGTCAGGCTCACACCCAGTTGCAGATTGAGTGCCTGCTTGCTGGCAATGGCGTTGTTCATCAGGTACTTGAACATGCTGTCATCGGAGGTCTGACCATCGATGAAACGTTGCCCCGTACGGGCGACCACGGCCTGCTGGATCAGCTTCTGCTCGTAGAAACCGTCACCCAGGCGCTTGGCGCTGGCGTCCGGGTCGTAGCCCAGGTTGGACAGCAGGTAGTCCGAGCTCATGAACTGCTTGAGGTCGGTCAGCACCGGATTGGTTTCAATCAGGTACTTCTGCGGATTGGACCGACCCGAAGTGTCGGGCAAACCCTGCACCCGGGTAATGCTGGTGGTCTGGCTACCCTGGGCGCTGTCTGCTGTGCCAGCGGCCAGGCCGCTTGGTGTGGCAAGGTCACCCGGTGTCGGCTGGCGCTGCGCCGCGCCAATGCTGGCGCCACCCAGGGTCCAGCTCTGCGGCGCAGTGACAGTCGGTGCACCGCTGCCCTCCCCGCTCAGATGGAACAGGCCATTCTGGCCGGTCGGCAGGCTGAAGCCGGGCAAGGTGATCGGGTTGACCTGCTGCTGCGCCAGGTTCGGCGGCAGTTGCGAGTTGACGGTGATCCGCGTGGAGAAGTTGCTCCCCGAGGACTGGGTGTCGGTACGCGGGCCGGCGCCGACATAGGTGTAGCCCGGGCGCACGACACTGTTGTCGATGCCGTTTTGCGCCTGGACATAGACCGCACCGCCGGCCTGGATCACCGCGGCGTAGCTCTGATCACTGGCGGCCAGTTTACGGACGGTGCGGAACTGCCCCAGCTCGGTCTCGGTCATGCCGATAAAGGCACTCATTGCGCCCTCGAGGCCGCCCAGGTTATTGGGGTTGTAGCCTGCACCTTGAACCGAATATTGATTGTTAAAGGCGCTGGCCGCGTTGTACCAGCCCCCCGCGTCCTTGGTCCGCTCAGACATGAAGGTGCGTGACGTTTCGGTCTCCCCTGTTTCCAGGCCGCTGTTGATCAGGTTGTTGACCCGGGCGACGAAGCTGCCGCCGGCGGCGATGGTGCTGCTCTTGTTGAGCAGATCCCCACCTTGAACATTCAGATTGGCGCCGGCGGTGATGCTCGAGGCCGCACTGGCTTGTGTCACTTCGAACTTGTCACGCTGGATGATCTGCCAGACGTGGTTCTGCTTACCGCTGCAGTCACCGGCGTTATAGCCTTCGATACATTGGACTTCATTGATCGAGGCGGTGTAGATGCCCTGATTGTTGGTGGTCAGCACCGCGCGCACGTTCTGGATCGTGCTCGCCGCCAGGCTCATGCTGCCGTCGCTCTGCAGCGAGCCGGAGCTGTTGACGATGCTGCTGGCCAAACCACCCAGACCGTCGCGGTCTATGGCCAGGTTGCCCAGGCTGTAGATAGTGCCGTAGCTGTTGTTCAACGAATCGACACGCAGGCCCATATCGCTGCCACTGAAGATCAGCCCGTGATCGTTGAGCAATGCCCCGGTGGTCGCGGTCAGGATCTGCGCGCTGCCCAAGGTCCCGTAGTTGTTGATGCCACCGGCGTTGACGCTCATGTTCGCCGCTGAAGTCAGGCGACCATAGTTGTTCAGCACACCACCGACATTGATCGTGGTATTGCCCCCCCCGGCGATGCTGCCGCTACCACCCAGGCTCAGTTGCGCCGCGCTCAAGCCCAAGGTGCCCAGGCTGCTCAGCCGACCATTGCCGGTATAGCTGCCACCCAGGCCCAGGTTGACGCTGCCGTCACTGGCGATCAGACCATCGTTGTTCCAGTTGCCGCCACTGCCTGTCAGGCTGGTGGACGCCAGCAACTGGGCGCCGGCGAGCTGATTGAGGGTGCCGATATTCAGAGTCAGGCGCCCGGCCTGGATCACGCTGCTGTTGGTCCAATTGTCGGCGGTGAGGGTCAGACCGCCGCGGGTCACGAGGCTGCCGCCGGCGTTGAGGACGTTGGCGGTGGCGATATCAAAGGTGCCTGTACCGATGTGCAACAGGCTGCCGCCCTGATTCAGGAAGCTGCCGGCCCCCAGGGTCAGATCGTTGCTGGCGATTTCCAGATTACCGCTGCGGTTGTCGAACAGCCCACCGATCTGGAACAGGGTCTTGCCGCTGCTGCCCAGTGCATGCAACTGGCCGGTCTGGTTATCCAGGCTCGCGGCGGTGATCGAAAGGGCGTTGTCGCTTTCAATGATGCCTTTGCGGTTGTTCAGGGCACCCGCGAGGTTCAGGTTGATCTGGCTGCCGGCGATCTGGCCGCCCAGGTCGCCACTGTTATCGAAGTTACCGCTATTGACCGTGACCTGGCCGCTGGCATAAAGGCCGCCGTTACGGTTGTCGATATTGCCGGTGTTCAGCATCACATCGCCGGCGCGAGCGGCGATACGGCCACCATCGTTGTCGAAACCGCCGAGTGCGTTGAGGTTCAGGCTCTGGCCCTGGATGCTGCCAGCCTGGCGATTGTTGTTCAGGTCATAACCGTTTTTCAGCACACCGACGACGCGGGTTTCCAGCGAATTTCTGACACTGGAAAGCACGCCGCCACGGTTGTCGAGGTTGGCGGCCTTGACCAGCAGGGTGCCATCCTGGGCAATCACCTTGCCGCTCTGGTTGTCGATATCACCGCTGACGTCGAGGCTGACCGCGCCCTTCCCTTGCAGCGAGCCTTTACCGTTGCCGAGGCTGGCGGCGCTCAGTTGCAGGTCGCCATTGCGGCTGGCGATCAAGCCGCCATTGCCGTTCTGTACCGCGCCGGTCGAGGTGATCAGCAGCTTGTCATTGGCACTGACAAGGCCGCCATTGCTGCTGTCCAGGCCGCCGGTGAGCAAGGTCATCAGACCCTGGCTGTAGAGTTCGCCGCCCTGGTTGTTGATCTGGTTGCTGCGTTGTACCAGCAACGGACCGACACCGGAGAGTTTGCCGTGGGTGTTGGTCAGTGTGCCGAGCAGGTCGAGGGTGACGCCGGCACCGCCACTCAGGGTGCCGTTGCTGTTGTCGAGATCAGTACCGGCGAAGGTCAGCGCCTGTTGCGCCTGGACCGTGCCGCTGTTGCTCAGGGCCATGGCGTTCAGCGTCAGCAGCGTGCCGGCGTCGATCAAACCACCTTGGGCGTTGTTCAACAGGCCGGTGACAGTCAGGCTTTGAGCGCCCGCGCTGGAGAGGGTCCCGGCGCTGTTATCGAGACTGCCCGCCTTGATGGTCAAGGCCTGCTGGCTGGCCAGTGCGCCCGCGTTGTTGTTGAGCAACGCACCGCTGAGGGTCACATCGACATTGCCACTGCGGCTGGAAACCGTGCCGCTGTTGCGGTTATCGAGCGAACCGGCGTTGATCGCCACACCCTGCCAACCCGATAGCAGACCTGCGTTCTGGTTGATCAGATTGTCAGCGGTCAGGGTCAACTGGTTGTTGCTGATCAGCTTGCCGCCGTTACTGTTATCCAGGGCGCGCCCGCTCAGGTTGAGGCTTTGTTCGCTGGTCAGTGTGCCGCCCTGGTTGTTCAGGTCGCGCAGGTGGTTGAGGGTCAGGTTGCCGGCGGTGGTGATATGGCCAGCAGCGTTGTTCAGATCACCCGTTGCCGCACCAAAATCGAGAGCAATGGCGCTGCCCAGCAGGCTGCCGCCCTGGTTGTTGAGGCCGGCGCTGTTGAGGGTCAGGTTATTGGTGGCGTTGATCAGGCCCAGGTTCTGGTTGGTCAACTGACCGTCGACGGTCAGGCCCAGGTCGGTACGACTGGTCAGGGTGCCGCCGCTGTTGTCGAGGCTACCGGCATGCGCATCAACCGAAGCCGCCGCGATCATGCCCTTGATATTACTCAGGGCCTGGTCGATACGCAGGGTCAGGGCCTGGTTGCTCAACAACTTGCCGCTGTCGTTGTTCAGGCTAGCGGCGGCGAGGGTAAAGGCCTGGGCGCTGGAGATTTCGCCGCCCTGGTTGTTCACGCCCTTGAGGTTGTTCAACGCCAGCAACGGCGCGTTGATCAGGCCGCCCTGGTTGTTCAGTTGACCGTGATTGAGGTCCAGGGTCAGCGACGCATCGCCTTTCAGCGAACCGCCTTGCTGGTCCAGACCGGTGACGCTGGCGGTCAGGTCCTTGGCGCCGATACGGCCACCGTCCTGGTTGGTCAGTTGGGCGGTGGTCAGATCAAGGCGATTGCCGCTGCTGAGGAAACCGCTGTGGCTATTGTCGAAGGCACCAGTAGTGATCGACACCGGGCCCTGGCCGCTGATCGTGCCCTTCTGACGGTTGTCGAGACTGGCGCTGTGCAGGTCGATACCGCCGTCAGTCACCAGTCGACCACCCTGGTTGATCAATGCACCATCGCTGGTGAGGCTCAATTGGCCGGCACTGGAGAAACTGCCGCCCGAGTTATCCAGGCTGGCGGCATGAGCCGTCAGGGTGCCTTCGCTGCTGATCAAGCCGGAGAGCTGGTTGGTCAGCGCGCCGTCGAGGGTGATCACCAGGCCCGACTGGGCGCTCAGTTTACCGCCGCTGTTATCCAGGCTGCTGCCGATCAGCGTGGTGCTGCCCTGGCTGACCAACTGGCCCAGGCTCTGGTTGATCACTTGCGCGACCTTGAGGCCCAACGCGGTTTCGGAAAGGACCTTGCCGCCTTCGCTGTTATTCAGGGACTGACCGTTGAGGTTGACCGCCTGCACGCTGGAGATTTCACCGGCACGATTGTCGATATTGCCGACGTTCAGGGTCAGCAGCTTTTTAGCGGAGATCAGCGCCGCGTTGCGGTTGTCCAGGGTGCTACCGGTCAGGGTCAGGTTACCGTCAGTGACCAGCGCGCCATCCTGCTGATTGAAGGTGGAGACGTTGGCAGTCAGGTCGCCCTGGCTGGAGATACGGCCCGTGGCGTTGTCCACGGTGTCGGCGGTCAGGTTCAGCGGGCCATTGGTGATGACCGAGCCGCCGGTGTTATCGAGGTGAGTGGCGGTCAGATCAAGGCTTTGCTGCGCGGTAATGCGGCCCTTCTGGGTGTTGTCGAGCGACTGGCCCTTGAAGGTGAAGCTATTGTTCGAACCCAGGCGACCGTTCTGGTTGTTCACTGCACCGCTGGCGGTAATGTCCAGGACGTTATTGGCCATGACCAGGCCGGTGAGGTTGTCCATGGAGCCGAGGATCAACGTGGTGTTGCCTTGGCTGGAGACTTCACCGGCGTTGTTGTTCAGATGACCGAGGGTGGCGATCAAGGCATTCTGGCCTTTGATCAAGCCGCCCTGGGCGTTGAGCGCGGTGTCCGCGGTCAGATTCAGGGTGTCGGCGCTGATGACCCGGCCCTGGTTCTGGTTATCCAGTGTGGAAGCCACAACCGTGGTTTTCCGCTGGCCACTCAGGGTGCCGCCTTGGTTGCTCAGGGTTTGCGTGGCCGTGACACTCAAGTCACGGCTGGCGATGATGCTCTGGCCGTTGTTGGTCACGTTCTGCGCAGTGATGCTGACATCAGCGAGCGCATTACGGGTTTTGTCGGCATTGACCCCGGCTTCGATAATGCCGTTGTTGGTCAGTTGCCCCCCGCTGTTCAGCGTGATGCGGTCCTTGGCCACCAGATTGTTCTGGCTGGTCAGATCGCCCTGGGTTTTCACATCCAGGGTCGTACCGGCGTACATCGGACCTTTGGCTTCAAGGCTGGCGGCGTTGACATTGATCGCCCCGCTCGCCCCGGTCTCGACCATGCTCAGATGACCATTGGCATCGAGTTGGATATCGCCACCGCTGGCGACCATCTTGCCGTCGAGTTTTACCCCGACACCGGCTTCAGTACCGACCAACCGGATAGCACCGGCATACATACCGCCCAACGCCGACGAGTCAATCGCCAGTTGCGGCGCATCGGCAGGATTCGCCGCACGAGCCGTGGCCTTGAGTGTCTTGGCATCCACATCGTTGGCACCGGCAATAATTGCCAGCTTCTTCGCATTGATCTCGGCATTGAGCTTGGCCGAGCGGGTGATGATTTCGAACTGGTCGATATTGCTGGCGTTCAGGCCTGCACCGTCGATGGACACGCTGCCCCGATCAACCTGATACCCCGTGAGCTGACCGTTGGTAATCACCGGCTTGCCCGTGGTCAACGTCGCCTGCGGCGTGTTGATAAAGCCGCAACCGTTGCAACTGATCCCATACGGGTTGGCCACGATCACATGGGCCGACTGCCCCGCCACTTCGGTATAACCGCGCAACTGGCTCGGGCTCGCGCCGTTCACCTCGTTGAGGATGATATTGGCCGCCGTGCCATTGAGGTTCTGGTTACCGAGAATGATCCCGCCCAGTTGCGTCGACTGGGTCCGCGCCGTGGCGTTGTTGAGGATGACCCCGTTGGCCCCGACGTTGTAATCGGTGAACTGGTTGTGGGACAGCCCCTGGGCATTCGGCGCGGCGATATTGACGATGGGAACGCCATTACCCGCCTGACCCAACGTCGTGCCGCCCCCGCTGACAGCAATCCCATCCGCCTGCACCAGCAACGGCTGCCAGAACATCGCGTTCGCCAGAATAATTGCCAAGCCACGCTTGGGTAGCCCCAGGCAATGCTCACGGTTTTTCAGGGCAGCAGAAGGCTGACCCGCGAGGAAGGCAAACTGACGAACGTCCATGTCGATCTCTCAATGCAACGAGTGCGGTAAGTTGAATTAAAGGAAGAAGTCCATCCGGAAATAGATCGGCGCTTCGCGCTCGGTAATCGGATCCGGTCGCTCCAGCGAATGCGCAAAGGTCACGGTCGCGGCGAGATACTTGCCCCGGGCAAACAGCTCAATCGAGTCGCTGGTCATGCGCCCATGCTGTTCGGCGCTGTAGCGGCCGTTACGAATCACGCCCTGGTCATAACCAAGGCTGGTGCCGTACTCGGAGAGCACGGGCTGCAACCAGCCCCAGGTCACCGGCCGGCTCCAGCGCAGATCATTGCGCCAGTAGCCGCCGCTGTCGCCCGACAGCGTCTGATCTTTATAACCACGAATGGAGGACTGCCCGCCCAGGCTCATGCGCTGCGAGCTGAACAACACATCATTGGTGCGCTGGCCGGTCATCAGGCTGCTGAAACTGAACGACTCGCCCCACAGTTTGAACGGTTGCAGGTAGCTGAGCGTGGCGGTGTATTTGCGATAACGGGCGTCGGGCAGGCCCTGCCTGAAATTCGCCACATTGTCCTGGGCATCGAAAGCACTGATGCCGTCCTGCATCCCCAGGTCCAGGTTGACGAAGGCGCTGCCGATTCGTCGGCCGTGGGTGATGCCGAACTGCGCTTCGCTCAGGCGGTTGCTGCTGTCGGCCAGCTTGCTCTTCTCGATATAGTTGTTGGTGCGCAGGTAGGTCACGCCGGTGTTGAGCGAGGTCTTGCTCACGGCGTCGCGGTAGATCACCCGCTCCAGCTTCACCTGGTGGTTCTGGCTGTCGCCGGTCGACTCGAAGTTGAAACCGCTGGCCTGCTGCTGGGAGCGGTAATCGCTTTCGCTGTAGGTGTAGCTCAGGTTCCACCAGCCGAATGGCAGGTTGTAATAGAGCATGGCGTTGCGCGAATTCTTTTCCTGGTCACTGACGATGTCATGACCACCGCGCAGGGAAAACTGATCGGCCAGCCCCAACGGACTGTCCCAATCGAAGGTCGCCCCAACCTGCTGCTCACCGGTGGTTTTCTGTCCGTCGTTGCTGCGCGACAGCCCGGCGCGCCAAGGCTTCTGCGGAGTGTTCTTGACCAGCACCTCGCTGCCACCGACTGCCTTGCCCGGCGCCAGTTCCATCTGTGCCTGGTTCGATGGCAGGCGGTTCAGTTGATCGACCATCTGCTCGATCTCGCGCAGGTTGAGCAACTCGCCCTGCTTGCCCGGAAAACTCATCGCCAGTTCGCGATCGGACAGGCCGCTGCCATCAGCGCCCGTCAAGCCTTCGAGTTTGCCCTCGACCACCAGCACCTTCAGGTTGCCCGTGGACAGGTCCTGCTGTGGCAGATAGGCGCGACTGGTGACCAGGCCTTTTTCGATGTAGCGATCGGTGATGACCTTGAGCAGCTCATTGAGCTGCGGCACGCCCAGGCATTGGCCAATGTAAGGCTTGAGCAGGCGTTCGCGCTCGCCCGCGGACAGGGAGTCGGCACCTTGCAGGTCAACGCTCTTGATCGGGAAACAGCGGGTATCGGCCGGGGCCGTTGGCGCTACGGGAGCCGCCGCTTTACCGGGCAGTTCCTTGAGTTCTTCGAGACGGCGACGCTGCTCTTCGAGCAGGCGGTCCTGGCGATCACGGATCAGGTCCGTATCACCGGGTGTAAGGGGGGCAGCGTGAGCGGTATTCAGGGCACAAATGCACAACAACGCAAGACACAGCCTCGTCCCGAAGACGAGTTGAGACATGTTCGATCCCTCGAAGCAGAACTTGATATCAAAATAATGTCGCGATGCTAGACAGGCAAAACCATGACGTCAACGAATTGTTGCAACTTATTTCATTTTCGACACAATTGATTCCAGGCAATCAAAAGCCGCTCGCGCAGTGGCTGGCAAGGCTCTGAAAGGGGCGGAACAGAGGGATGACAGGGTTCAAGCAGTGCCGTTTGCACGGCACCGCTCTTCAACTTCAGGCGCGGGTGGAGAACCCGGGCAGATTCAGCTTGCGCTCGGCCAACCAGCCAAACGTCAGGCCTACGGTGGTCCAGAGCACCAGCTGGATGCCCAGGGAGGCCACGCGGAACTTCCACAACAGGACCGCCGAGAAAGCTTGCGGCACTTCATTGATGACCGGGAACAGGGAACCGGCAACCGCCATGATCACAATGTACAGCGCCACCGCCAGGATCGAGCCGCCCCAGGTACCGATGGCCGGGATCAGTTTACGCGCGGCGTTGATCGCAATCACCGCGGCAATCACCGACACCAGCAGCATCAGGAAGAACAGCTTGGTGCGCTGCGCGATGGTTTCCGGATCGCCAATCGACGGTGGATTGGGCGGGTATTTCAGACCTGGCACCAGGATCAGCGTGACAAAGGCCGCCAAGGCCAACAGCGCGGCCAGGCCACGCGGCCCGATCTTGCCGACACGCCCGAGGGAGTAGGCAAACACCAGGGCGAAAATCCCACCCAGCGAAACGCTGTACACCACAACCCCCGTGAACAAACCGAAAGTGCTCTGCACCTCGCGGCTCACCAGCTCCTCTTCTTCCGGAGCATCACCGTGCATGTGCGCCATGTGTTCTTCGAAGGCAATCGCCTTGTCGATTTGCGGCTCACCAAACACCTTGGCAAAGCCAAAGGCGAGAATGCCGGCGAGCAAGCCCACCAGCATGCCGCGAATCAATAATTGACCGGTCATGTCATGTTCCTTGAATCAGTGGCAGGGGAAACCAAGCAGGTGGCGTCCGTCGTGCACGAATTCGTGGACATACATACCCTTGAACAAGGCCGTCGCACCCTGCTCCGCACCGACGAAATAAATCGCCAGCATCAACAGCAGGCCGCCAAAAATGGCCCAGGGAAGAATTTCGCCCAACGGAATGGTGGGCAGGGAAACATCGGTCTGCGTAACAGCGCTATAAGCCATATGAACCTCCAGGGAAGACGCGTCCCAGTACGGATTACGGATTGAAGAAACAGGGTCTGGCTTACGGCTGATAAACAGACGAATACAGTGGCGCGACCGCGCCGGATTTCAACCGGCTTCCTGTTTCTGAACGAGTTGTAAAACGCTCTAGTGAAAAAGCGATAGAACCCCGGCAGTGTACGCACTCAGGCTGACAGCAGCCATAAAAAAGCCGGAGCACGCGGACAGACTCCGGCGGGTACTTCAGGCACAGGGCTTAGCGCATTACGCCAGTTCTGCACGCAGTTGGCGGGCGGCGCTGACCATATGCACCAGGGCAGCCTCGGTTTCCGGCCAGCCGCGGGTTTTCAGACCGCAATCCGGGTTGACCCACAGACGCTCGGCGGGAATACGCTGGGCGGCCTTGCGCAGCAGGTTGGCCATTTCCGAAGCATCCGGAACCCGTGGCGAGTGGATGTCGTAGACCCCCGGCCCGATTTCATTCGGGTAAGCAAAGGCTTCGAACGCCTCCAGCAGTTCCATGTCCGAACGCGAGGTTTCAATGGTGATGACGTCGGCATCCATTGCCGCAATGGACTCGATCACATCGTTGAACTCGCTGTAGCACATGTGGGTGTGGATCTGGGTTTCGTCACGCACACCGCAAGCGCACAGACGGAAGACCTCGGTGGCCCAGTCCAGGTAATGCTGCCATTGCGCCCGGCGCAGCGGCAGACCTTCGCGGAACGCCGCTTCGTCGATCTGCACGACCTTGATGCCGGCGGCCTCCAGGTCCACCACTTCGTCACGAATGGCCAGGGCCAGTTGACGGGCCTGCACTTCACGGGTCACGTCTTCACGGGGGAAGGACCACATCAGCATGGTCACGGGACCGGTCAGCATGCCCTTCATCACTTTGTCGGTGAGGCCCTGGGCGTAGCGGATCCACTCCACGGTCATGGCTTTCGGACGGCTCAGGTCGCCGAAGATCACCGCCGGTTTTACACAACGGGAACCGTAGCTCTGGACCCAGCCAAAGCGGCTGAAGACATAACCGTCGAGTTGCTCGGCGAAGTACTCGACCATGTCGTTACGCTCGGCTTCACCGTGCACCAACACGTCCAGGCCCAGGCGCTCCTGGAACTCGACCGCATGGCGAATCTCGCTCTGCATCGCTTCGGTGTATTCGGCTTCGCTCAACTTGCCCTGCTTGAACGACTGGCGCGCCAGGCGGATGGCCGCCGTTTGCGGGAACGAACCGATGGTCGTGGTCGGGAACAGCGGCAGATTCAGGCCGGCACGCTGCTTCTCGATACGGGTGGCGAACAACGAGTGGCGCTGGCTGTCCTTGGCGGTAATCGCAGCAACGCGGGCCTGCACAGCCGGTTTGTGGATGCGCGGCGAGGCGGCACGGCTGGCTTGAACCGCACGGCTCCTGGCCAGCGCTTCCAGGACTGGAGCCGCTTCTGGTTCGTTGATGGCACGGGCCAGGATCGCGACCTCTTCACACTTCTGCACGGCAAAGGCCAGCCAGCTCTTGAGTTCGGCGTCCAGCTTGTCTTCACGCCCCAGGTCGACCGGGCTGTGCAGCAACGAGCAGGAAGGTGCGACCCATAGGCGATCGCCCAGGCGCTCATTGGCGTGTTGCAAGACCGCCAGGGCTTTTTCCAGGTCGCAACCCCAGACGTTACGGCCGTTGACCAGCCCCAGCGACAGCACCTTGTAAGCAGGCAGGCGATCGAGGATGGTCGGATATTGCTCAGGAGCACGAACCAGGTCGATGTGCAGACCGTCGACCGGCAGGTTGGCCGCCAGGCCGAGGTTCTCTTCCAGGCCGCCGAAGTAGGTGGCCACCAGCTTCTTCAGTGGATCGCGCTGGATCAGGTTGTAGGCGCGCTCGAAAGCGTTTTTCCATTCCTGCGGCAGGTCCAGGACCAGGATCGGCTCGTCGATCTGTACCCACTCAACGCCCTGGGCAGCCAGACGCTGGAAGATCTGACCGTACAGCGGCAGCAGGCGGTCGAGCAGATCGAGCTTGTCGAAATCGCCGCCTTTGGCCTTGCCCAGCCACAGGTAGGTCAACGGACCGATCACCACCGGCTTGACGTTGTGACCCAGGGCGCGCGCTTCCTCGACTTCTTCGAACAACTGGTCCCAGCCGAGCTGGAACTGCTGGTCGGCGCTGAATTCCGGCACCAGGTAGTGGTAGTTGGTATCAAACCACTTGGTCATTTCCTGTGCGTGCGCACCGCCGCAGCAGCTATCGCTGACGCCACGGGCCATGCCGAACAGGGTTTGCAGGGAGGTCTTGCCGTCGTGCGGACGGAAACGCTCCGGGATCACACCGAACATCAGCGAGTGGGTCAGAACCTGGTCGTACCAGGCGAAGTCGCCGACCGGCAGCAGCTCGATGCCGGCTTTCTGCTGCAGGTCCCAGTGCGCCTTGCGCAGCTCGCTGCCCACGGCACGCAGGCCCGCTTCGTTCAGCTCACCCTTCCAGAAAGCCTCCTGTGCTTTCTTCAGTTCGCGGTCGCGGCCAATGCGCGGAAATCCTAGGGTATGGGCCAGTGCCATGACAAAAAACTCCAATGTGTTTGATGGGAGCCATTGTCGACACTCAGGACATACTGAGACAAACTCATTTTAATCCAGATGATCACAAATTCTACTCATGATCATAATCCAAGTGAACCCCCTTCAGATCCAGGTAAACCCGAGAAGCTCGCCACACGCTATATCCTTTACTACATAGCGCCTAATTGCGTAGCTTTAGCGTGCAGCTCATCGTCGAGCCTTCCCACCAGCGAGCGCGAACGGCCCATGCTCCTTCGTCAACTGACCTACCTCGTGACACTGGCCCAGGAGCGACACTTCGGGCGCGCGGCGGAAAAATGCAATGTCTCGCAACCGGCGCTTTCCGGCGCAATCCGCAGTCTCGAACAGGAACTGGGGGTCTCGGTGGTGCAGCGCAGCCGCCGCTTCGAAGGCTTTACCGCGGATGGCGAACGGGTGCTGGTCTGGGCACGGCGGATCCTTTCCGATTGCGGCTCGATGCGCCAGGAAGTCGGCACCGGGGAACTCAACCCCAGCGGCATCCTGAGGTTCGGTGCCATTCCCACCACCCTGTCGATGGTGCCCCTGCTTACCGACTTCTGCCTGCGGCCCTATCCGGACATGCGCCATGAGGTCTACACCCTGGCCAACTCGCAGATGCTGCAAAAAATCTCCAACTTCGAACTGGACCTGGGCATGACCTATCTCTGCGACGGGCGCCTGCGCGAATTCCAGACCCTGCCACTGTTCAAGGAGCGTTATGTTCTGATCACCCGCGATGACAGCGACCTGCAAGGTGCCAGCGAACTGTCCTGGAGTGACGTCGCGCGCCTGCCGTTGTGCCTGCTCACCGCGAACATGCAATGCCGCCAGGGCATCGACGCGGCGTTTGCCGAAGCCGGTGTCGAGGTTTCACCCCGGGTGGAAACCGATTCGATGATGGTCCTGTATGCCCATGTCCGCTGTTCCGGGCTGTGCAGCGTCGTCCCCCACAGCGCCTTGTCGCTGATTGAAATGCGCCAGGAAATCACCGCCATTCCGATCGTCCCGCAACTGCAACGGGAAATCGGCCTGGTGATGCTGCAGCGCGATCCGCAGCCATTGCTGCTGGCATCGGCCCTGGCGATCTTCAGCACCCTGGACCTGCAAACCCGCGTCGACGCCTTCCTGCACGGCTGATAACCCACGCTGATCTATAGATCAGTCCAAGCGATTAGCCAGGGCCGCCTCCCCTGCCGGACTATGCCGATCGAGCAGCACGAACTGCTCGAACCAGCGCGGTGATCCGTGCTGACCTATTCCAATAAGAGGAAGGTCCCCCATGGCGAAGATTGTATGCGTGCTCTACGACGACCCCATCACCGGACAACCCGAGACTTATGCCCGAGACGGCCTGCCCACTCTCGAGCGCTACCCTGACGGTCAAACCCTGCCCACCCCGAAAGCCATCGACTTTGAACCGGGCACACTGCTCGGCAGCGTTTCCGGCGAACTGGGACTGCGTCAATACCTCGAGTCCAATGGCCACACCCTCGTGGTCACGTCCAGCAAGGACGGCGCCGACAGCGTCCTCGACCGCGAACTGCACGATGCCGAAATCGTGATTTCGCAACCGTTCTGGCCGGCCTACATGACCGCCGAACGGATGGACAAGGCACCGAAGCTGAAGATGATCGTCACCGCCGGTATCGGCTCCGATCACACCGACCTGCAAGGCGCCATGGACCGCGGGATCACCGTGGCCGAAGTGACTTACTGCAACAGCAACAGCGTCGCCGAACACGTGGTGATGAGCGTACTGGCGCTGGTGCGTAACTACCTGCCTTCGCACCAATGGGTGCTCAAGGGCGGCTGGAACATCGCCGATTGCGTCGCCCGCTCCTACGATGTCGAAGGCATGCACGTGGGCACGGTCGCCGCCGGCCGTATCGGTTTACGCGTCCTGCGCCTGCTCAAGCCGTTCGACATGCACCTGCACTACATGGATCGCCATCGCCTGCCCGAGGCCGTGGAAAAAGAGCTGAACCTGACTTACCACTCGACCCTGGAAAGCCTGGCCAAAGCCTGTGACGTGGTCACTCTCAACTGCCCGCTGCACCCTGAAACCGAGCACATGATCAACGCCGAGTCGCTGAAGCACTTCAAGCGCGGCGCCTATCTGATCAACACCGCTCGCGGCAAGCTCTGTGATCGGGATGCCATCGCGGCGGCGCTGGAAAGCGGTCAGTTGGCCGGTTACGCCGGTGACGTCTGGTTCCCGCAACCGGCCCCCGAAGATCACCCTTGGCGCACCATGCCCCACCACGGCATGACCCCGCATATCTCCGGCACCAGCCTGTCGGCCCAGACCCGTTATGCCGCCGGCACACGGGAAATTCTCGAATGTTATTTCGAGAACCGCCCGATTCGCGACGAGTACCTGATCGTCCAGGGCGGCGAGTTGGCTGGCGTCGGTGCGCACTCGTACAGCGCGGGCAACGCCACCAAGGGTTCCGAAGAAGCAGAACGCTTCAGGAAATGACGTCGACCTCGACAGAAGCGGGCCAGAAACCTGGCCCCATTCGGCGCCTGCGGGCCCTTTCCCTGCTGTGGATCGGGCTCGGGGCTTTTATCGGACTGGCAGGGCTCGGCGCTATCACCGCCAGCAGCGGGCAACCCCTGCTGATCGGCTCCTTCGGTGCCAGCGGCGTCCTGCTGTTCGCCTATCCGGAAGGACCCTTTTCCCAGGTCCGCAACGTGATCGGCGGACATTTTCTGACCTCGCTGGTGGCCCTGACGTGTTTGCAGGTCTTCGGTCCGGGCCTGCTGCCCATGGCCTTCGCCGGTGCCCTGGCGACGGTGTTGATGGTGGTGACGCGTACCGTTCACCCTCCAGCGGGGGGCAATCCGGTCATCGTCTTCATGACGCAACCCGGCTGGTCATTCCTGCTGCTGCCGACGTTGGGCGGGGCCTGCTGGCTGATGCTGACGGCCTGGCTGTACTGGAAAGGCATTCGCTGGTTGCAGCAATACCTGGGTGCCCGGGTTTAGGCTCTACAATAAGCCCGAACCCGGACCACTCGAAAGGTAGCGCCCCGATGGAACGTCTCACCGCGAAAGACTTTGCCCCTGAACTGCTTGAGCTGTACGACTACTATGTCCACGGCAAGATCAACCGCCGGGAGTTTCTCGATCGTGCGGCAAAGTTCACCCTCGGTGGCCTGGCCGCCAGCAGCCTGCTGGCGGCTCTGAGCCCGAATTATGCGCTGGCCGAGCAGGTGCCGTTTACCGACCCGGATATCATCGCCGAATACATCACCTACCCTTCCCCCAAAGGCAACGGGCAAGTACGTGCCTATCAGGTGCGTCCGGCCAAGGCCAGTGGCAAGGTGCCGGCAGTGGTGGTCGTGCATGAAAACCGCGGCCTCAATCCCTACATCGAAGACGTGGCCCGGCGCGTGGCCAAGGCCGGATTTATCGCCCTGGCCCCGGATGGCCTGTCATCGGTCGGCGGCTATCCCGGCAATGACGAAAAAGGCCGGGAGCTGCAACTGACCGTTGACCCGGAAAAGCTCATGAATGACTTTTTCGCCGCCATCGAATGGTTGATGCAACACGACAGCACCACCGGCAAAGTCGGCATCACCGGCTTCTGCTATGGCGGCGGAGTCGCCAATGCCGCCGCCGTGGCCTATCCGGAACTCAGCGCCGCCGTGCCCTTCTATGGCCGTCAGCCAAAGGCCGAAGAGGTGGTACGAATCAAGGCGCCCTTGCTGCTGCACTACGCCGAACTGGACAAGGCCATCACCGACGGTTGGCCCGCCTATGAGCAGGCCCTGAAAGCCGCCGGCAAAGTCTATGAAGCGCATATCTACGCCGGGGTTAACCACGGATTCCACAACGACTCCACACCGAGGTATGACGAGGCGGCCGCCAAGCTGGCCTGGGACCGGACCCTGGGATGGTTTCGGCGCTACCTGGTCTGACCCGGAAAGCGCCGCGCCCCTGTAGGAGCACAAAAGGACCTGGCCTTTTCAACCGATTGTGCGACACGCCCCTAGCGCCGCCTATGTCGGAGAAATCGTGGCCAGGAGGCCAATCGCAATTGTCAGTATGAGAAATCCACCCAGGAACATCGCCATCTTGGCCATAAGGCCTCCTCAACTATAAGGTCAGCGCATAACGCGGATTGCGTAATGAGTTTACGGAGCAGAGCAAACAGAGGTCCGTGGCCCGGCATCACAGGCTGTAGCCCCGGGCATCTGCAGAAGGCTGATCCGTAGGTTCATTGTCGGTCGTGGGCCGAATACATTACAGAGGCAGATGACGATGAAAAATACGGATCAGAACAACGGCCCGAGCAGCCGTTGCACTTTCACCAGTGCAACCCGAAGGGTCTCCATGTCCACGGAACCCAACGCCAGGCGGATCGCATGGGGCACATGTACGGAGGTCGCGAAAGGCTCGGCGGTGGACACTGAAATCTGCTCGCGCATCAGCGCCATGGCGATCTGATCGGCCCGTACCTCTTCCGGCAGGGGCAACCAGAGAAAGAACGAAGACGGATAGCGAACGCTGCGCAGGCCGGCCAGCAACTCGTCGGCCAGGGCCTGCCTGGCCTGGGCGTCCTTGCGCTTTTGCACCTCGAGCCTGGCGACGGTGCCATCCTCGATCCAGGCGGTGGCAATCGCCGTCAACACCCCCGGGGTGTTCCAGGTGGTCGCCCGGATGGTGCGCTCCAGAGCCGCCACCCGTGGAAGCGGCGCCGCGACAAATCCCACCCGCAAGCCTGCGGCCACGCTTTTGGACAGGCCGGAAACGTAGAGGGTCCGCTCCGGCGCCAGTTCGGCTAACGGCGGCGGCGCTTTCTCCGCCAGGTACGCGTAGGCCGCATCCTCGATAATCAACAGATCATGCTGACGTGCAATCGATACCAGTTTTTCACGCTGATCGGCTGCCATCACCCAGCCCATCGGGTTGTGCAGGGTCGGCATGCTGTAGACGGCACGCACCGGGCGGCTGCGGCAGAGCTGTTCCAGGGCATCGAGATCCGGCCCCTGGTCGGTAACGGGAATCGGCACTATTTCAAGGTGCAGCGCCTGCGCCAACACCTTGAATCCCGGGTAGGTCAAGGCATCCGCGGCGATCACATCGCCGGGTTGCAGGAACGCCATCAGGATCACCGTCAAACCATGCTGGGCACCGCTGACAATCAGCACCTGCTCGGCCGACACCCTCAGCCCCCGCGCCGCCAGGTGACGGGCGACCGCTGCCCGTTCGTGCAGACGCCCGGCATGGGGGTGATAGCGCAGCAAGGACTCCAGGTCGCCGGACAACGCCAACTGGCGCAAGGCCGTGCGCAACTGCTCGGCCTGTCCCGGCGACGAGGGATAGTTGAAATTGAGATCGACCATCCCCCGGGCAACGTCGGGCTGGTCGATACCCAGGCCGGAGGGCAGCGACGTCTCCCGGACAAAGGTGCCGCGCCCCGTTTCCCCGCTGACCAGGCCCATGGCTTCAAGCTCCCCATAGACCCGGCTGGCCGTCACCAGGGCCAGACCATGGGTGGCGGCCAACTGGCGATGGGTGGGCAAGCGAGCGCCAGGCGGCAAGCGGCCCGAGCGGATATCGGCAGCAAAAACGTCAACCAGTGATTTGTACCGGGAACGAGGCATGGGGCAGATGTATCCATGACAATATTTTGATTGTATCAATACTCAGTCATAGCATGCGCCTCAAGCAACCCGAACCTTGAGCGTGAAGAGAAAATGGAACGAGCCTCGCCCCTGAACACCCCGGCGATCGCCAGCAGCGCCCGTGGCTGGCTCAATGGATTTATCGGTGTATTGATCTTCAGCGGCTCGCTGCCCGCGACACGGGTGGCGGTCCTGGAGTTCAACCCGGTGTTTCTGACCGTCGCTCGGGCGAGCATTGCCGGGGTGCTGGCGCTATGCCTGCTGTTGCTGTTCAGGGAAAAGCGCCCTGCCCGCAGCCAACTGCTTTCCCTGGTGGTGGTGGCCATCGGCGTGGTGCTCGGCTTTCCATTGTTGACAGCGCTGGCCTTGCAGTACGTGACCTCGGCGCACTCGATTGTTTTCCTCGGTTTGTTGCCGCTGGCGACCGCCGTCTTCGGTGTCCTGCGCGGTGGCGAACGGCCGCGGCCGGTGTTCTGGTTCTTTTCCGTGCTGGGCAGTCTGCTGGTGGTGGGGTTCGCCGTGTCCCAGGGGCTGAGCGCCTCGCCCCGGGGCGATCTCCTGATGCTGCTGGCGGTGCTGGTCTGCGGCCTGGGTTATGCCGAAGGGGCGAAACTCTCCCGGACGCTGGGAGGTTGGCAGGTGATTTCCTGGGCGCTGGTCCTGTCGCTACCGGTGATGCTCGTGCTGACGGGGTTGCTGGCACCCGCCTCGTTCACGGGGATCAGCACACCGGCCTGGTTGAGCCTGGCGTATGTCTCGCTGTTCAGCATGCTGATCGGTTTTGTTTTCTGGTATCGCGGACTGGCCCAGGGCGGCATTGCCGCCGTGGGCCAGTTGCAGCTTTTGCAGCCGTTTTTCGGCCTGGCCCTGGCGGCGACTTTACTGCACGAGCACGTCAGCCTGGGCATGCTGGGGGTCACGGTGGCCGTGATCCTCTGCGTGGCCGGCGCAAGGAAATGCTCAAGGTAGGCCAGGCTATCGCCCTACCCCCAGCGCTTGAACAGCACGCTGGCATTGACCCCACCAAAACCGAAGCCATTGGAGAGCGCATACTCCATGGGCAACGGCCGGGCCTGACCACGAATCAGATCAAGACCTTCGGCGAGCTCATCGGGGTTATCCAGATTGAGCGTCGCCGGCGCCACCTGATCACGCAATGCCAGAATCGTGAAGATCGCCTCGATCCCTCCCGCAGCACCCAACAGATGCCCGGTGGCGGATTTGGTCGAACTGATGGCCGGACCGCCCGCTGTCCCGAACACCGCCTTGATCGCCGCCAACTCACCCTTGTCGCCCACCGGCGTCGAGGTCGCGTGCGCATTCAGGTGCTGGACCTGGGACGGCTCGATACCGGCCTGGCGCAGTGCCTGCTGCATGGCGCGACGAGCACCATCGCCATCTTCCGGGCCGGCCGTCATGTGGTAGGCGTCGGAACTGGTGCCATAACCCACCAACTCGGCGAGCGGTTTGGCACCGCGCGCCAGGGCATGCTCCAACTCCTCGATCACCAACAGGCCGGCGCCCTCTCCCATGACAAAACCATCGCGAGCCTGATCGAAGGGTCGGGAGGCGAGCTGCGGCGTCTCGTTGTAATCACTTGAAAGTGCCCGGGCCGCCGCGAACCCGGCCAGACTGACCCGGTGGATACACGCTTCCGCGCCACCGCAGACCGCCACATCGATCTCCCCCGCACGGATCATCCGGGCCGCATCGCCGATGGCCTGGACGCCGGCGGCACAGGCGGTCACCGGAGAACCCAGTGGCCCCTTGAGACCGTAGCGGATCGAGACGTGACCGGCCGCCATATTGCTGAGAAACGAAGGAATGGTGAACGGCGACAGACGCTTCGGTCCCTTGCTGTCCGTGGTGCGCACCGCTTCGGCAATGGCGGGAAAACCACCGACACCCGAGGCAATGATGGTTGCCGTGCGTTCCTGCGCCTGCGGAGAGTCAGGAGCCCAGCCGGCCTGGGCCAAGGCTTCATCCGCCGCCGCCAGGGCGAACAGGATGAAGCGGTCCATCTTGCGCTGCTCCTTGGCGGACAGCAGTTGATCCGGATCGAAGCCGGCTTCCGGGTCCTGGGCACGGTCCTGGACCTGGCCGCCGATACTGATCGACAGGTCGCCGATCAACTCCGCCGGCAACTGTCGGATACCGGACTGTCCGGCCAGCAGGCGCTGCCAGACCTGTTCGACTCCACAGCCCAACGGGGTCAGTGCGCCCATGCCGGTGACGACGATGCGTTTACTCATGACGATCCAACTCCTTCCGTTTCTTGAGTGAGGTAATGGCTTGTGGACGCTACTATCATCATGAAAGTAACATACCTGCCTCACAAATATCCGAGCGCCCCGACAGGAGCCACCATGCAACGCAAAACCCTGAGCCATGCCGAATGCCCGGTTGCCCGCAGCCTTGAGCGGGTAGGCGAGTGGTGGAATATCCTGATCATGCGCGACGCCCTGCATGGTCTGAAGCGCTTCGACGAATTCTCCCGCAGCCTGGAAATTGCCCCTAACATGCTGACCCGGCGCCTGAATGCACTGGTGGAGGCGGGCCTGCTCGAACGCGTGCCCTACAGCCAGCGTCCGCTGCGCCATGAATATGTGCCGACCGCCAAGGGCGAGGATTTTCGCGTGGTGCTGATGGCGTTTGTCGAATGGGGCAATCGCCATTACGCGCCGGAAGGCGAAAGCGTGCAGATCGTCGAACGCGAGAGCGGACGACCGTTGCAATTGATGATGGCGGATATCGCCGATGGGCGTGCGGTACCGTTGAACCGCAGCACAGTGCAGGCCGGGCCGGCGGCCAGTGAGCAGATGCGTCAGCGGCTGGGATGATCTGAGGTACGAGAAGGAAAATGGCAGGGGCGGCTGGATTCGAACCAACGCATGGCAGGATCAAAACCTGCTGCCTTACCGCTTGGCGACGCCCCTGTAGCTGTTGCGACGAGTGCTGAACACTCGCTTGTTGATCTTGCAGCTTGCGAACCCGAGAAGGGTCACTGCAGGAGTGCGCGGAAATTTATCAACTTTCGCAGCGTCTGGGAAGTCCCAAGGCGAACAAATTTGTTTTAAAAACAGCTACTTATTCTTGACCTCGGTCGGCCACCGTCCGTTTGAGCTTTCTGAACGCCTGTGGCTCCCGGACACGCATGGCCAGCAGCAGCGCCGTGCCGCGTTTCTCGGACAAGGGTGCGCTCAGGGATTCGCTATGAAGCGCTGCCAGTTTGCCGCGCAACCTGTGCATTTCGACCTGCAACTGGGCGTACGCGGCCTTCGTCAACATGCCATGGGCAAAGTCCAGGGTCTCGTCGGCAACGTCGAAGCGGCTTGCCATAAAATCGGGTAGCCCCCGCTGTACAAAGAAGTGCCGGATAGGTCCGTCCGGCAGCCAGTCAAAATCCCGTGCGACCAGCAGCCTGATTCGGTTTCCCGGCTTCAGGTCAGCCAGGCCCATCCGCTCCAGTACCAGCAGGTGCTTGATGCACTCGGCTTTCGACAGGTGATAGGCCGACACCATGTCTTCCAGCGACCATTGATTCAACGCACAGACGGCCGGGCCATAGCTGGAACCGTGCTCATTCAATCAAAGTCGCTGATCAGCACATCGTCTCGCACATCGCAGCCAGAGCAGAAGCGGCTGTGTAAGCACTCCTGCCCCTGAACGCTTAGCCATTGCGCCTGGATAAGGTCCTCTGGCGAAGCCCAGCCCTCGCCCCATCGGCGCAGGGCGGCGGCTCACTCATTTCTCATCGTTGCGTCTGATACCGAACTGATACCGAAGTGATCCCGCCATGGCCTGGCGCCATGAGTGCCACCGCCCCCATATTGACTCGCCCCGATAAGGCCAAGACCCAACTCAATGACGCAATGATCAATTAACCAACCACTGGGCAGGAGCAAGCCATGAATGGCGAAATAGACACAGCCAAAGTCATCAAAACTGCGGATTACAAGAAGCTCAACGGCGATCTCGGCCATGGTCGAAACCGCCTCAGCGCAGCCCAGCCACCGAGAGAACGCGTATTTGATCCGGCATCCAGCGCAGGCATCCAGCGGCACACAGACACACGTCGCGAAGATTACTCATCGTTCTACAAATCGATTCTGGATTATCGTCGCGAAACAAAGCTCGAATTCAATACGACTGCCAGCTATGGCAAATTTTCCGCCGAATTTCACTTCAACTTTGAAAGTAAATACACCTCCCATCAAGACAACACGGCCGCCGTGCGGACCCTGCGCCTGGTCTTCGGCGGCGCGAAGCTCGACGCGGTCTCGGCCGCGGTGCTTTCGTCCAAGTTCAGCGCAGAAGTCGACCGCCTGCCTACGCTGTTCAACCACGAAGAAGCGCATAAATTCTACAGGTTCTTCGACATGTTCGGGACCGACGTGGTGACCTCGATCTCTCTGGGCGGCAATCTGTACTTCCAGGTCCTGGTGCAGAAATCCAAAGTGACGGAGCTCGAAAAGATCAAGGTCGAGCTGGAGGCCGAGTACGGCAGCTTCTTCAAGGCTGACGGTTCGATCGATGATACGGTCGAGCGCAAGCAGTACATGGAGAGCCGTGAAGCCTCAGTCACCACTGAGGGCGGCAACAACAACATCTTCTCCGACGCCATCTTCACGAAGCCGGTGAGGTATGCCGACAAGACGAACGATTGGGTGACTTCCGTCGGGGAAAAACCGGTCGTCGTCGGACGGGAATTCAAGCCGGTCTACGCTTTCATTGCCGACGACAAGCGACGCATCGCGGCACAGACGGCCTTGGACCACTATCTGGGCCGCAACCTGAACGTCCATTCGACCTGGGCTTACAGTAGCCTTACCGTCGGCAACATGACACGGCAAGAATCGGCCGCCGGTGCCGTCGGCAGGCCCGGTATCAAGGTACGCGTGATCGACCGCAAGACGCTGGAGGGACGGGAAGAGTATTTCGCGGCCCCCGCTATCGGTAGCGCCGTGTCCGACATCAACCAGTTCTGGAATACGTTCAAGTCCGGTGTCGAATCCATGGGACTCGAGCGCGCCATCGTACTGCTGGCGACGGAATTCTGGCCACGGGAAAGCCGCTACAGCCCGCCGGATCACATCATCGCTTTCCTCAGGCATAAATGCGGCGGCTCGGAGGCGACACTGCATCGCTGGCGCGATGATTCCCTTCGCTGCGTGCCATGCCCCTATGCCGGCGTCAGCTATGGGCTGATCGGCTACGGCAGCGGCACCTTCCAGGACAAGGGTGGGGATGCCTACGTGATCGGCTTCGGCAATCCGGGGGAAACGCTGCGGCTGGAGCTTCAGATTTCCGCTGACCTCCATACCCATGAAGACGGTACGGCGAAGGTCACTTGCAACGATATCTTCCAGGGGGAAGCGATCCGTTTCCTGAAGTTCCGCAGCCAACATTGGAGCACCTGGCAGATCGCCGTCGACCCTCATGTCCCGGAGCGCATCATATTGGAAAACGATAGTGCGGGTGATGCCAGCCAGGCACTGTGGTACGCGCAGCCGGCAGGGCCAAAATACGGCATGCACCCTTTCTACTTGATCAACGCCCAGACCTGCGGCGTTCTGCAATGGGACAGTGGCGGAGCGGCCGAAAAGGCGGAAGCCGTGCTGCGCCCCTTCGCCCCCAATCTCGACATCAACCTGTGGGACCTGCGCTACCCCTTTATTTTGTGCCTGTCTTACCAGCCGAGCTGGGACCTGCGTGCCTTTGAAGATCGGCGCGTGAAAGTGGCGTCGTACCGGAGCGAGGACACAGAGCTGCGCTGGTCGCCAAGTGAAGTCAGTCGTGTGCTCTGACCCCTGTTTGCTCCGCCCCCCTATTTGAAAAGGAACATTGAAATGCCTAAGGGATACCAGTCGTTTCTGCAGAAATCGACCCGCATTACCTACTGCAGCAAAGAGAAATATGCCAATCACGACCTCTCTGCCGTATGGGTGGCCGATGCATTGAAGCACTTCAAGATCGAGGCCTCGGACACCAAGGACTACAAATACCCTCTCGACAGCCAGCCGACCCGAGCCACGATCTGGCCGACCTGACCGCAAGCGCTCCAGGTGCCGTGAAGGACGGAGACGGCCAGCCACTTCGTCGACAGACGGGGATTTCAAGAACCGGCTCTTGATGGCTAATGCCAGTCAGCTTGGCTGACTGGCATTAGCCGCTGCGAGAACTGCTGCGATGATCCGCACTGTGCTTATCCGTTCACTAATCGCCGCGCCAATCGTATGAACGTATGGGGGCACGACGGTACCGTCCCGTGGTGATGACTCACCAGTGCGCCCCGTCTCCACACATCAAGCTTTGAGTGTTCCGGCCGATCTAACCTGTCAGAGGGCGGAAAAGCCCTCATACTTGCGGTTTGATCTTGCGGTTTGATATGGAGGAGATTGCTCAATGCTTGCACCCATCAACAGGATGCTGGAAAACATCAGCGTCAGGACCAAGCTCGCCATAGGATTCGGCGTGGTCATACTGCTGACCCTGTTGATTGCAATGACCGGTTGGCTGGGGATCCAGTCACTGAGCAACCGCAGTGACCGAATCCTGGATATCGCCAAGCTGAACGATCTGGCCAAGGACGTACGTATCGGGCGCCTGTCCTACACACTGACCGCCGACCCACAGCATGCCGCGAACGTGGTCAAGCTCCTGGACAGTCTCGACAGTCACCTTGCCGAGAACCGCTCGACCTTCGTAGCCCCGCGAGATCTTGCGCAGATCGAATCCGCCAACGATTCGGTCAAACGTTATCGCACACACTTCAACGATTTCAGCCAGGCCATCCAGGCCCGCGATGCTACGCGCGCCGTGTTTGGCAATCATGCCGACGCCGCCGTGGCCGAACTGCAAAAGCTCAAGGACGGCGCTGCATCGGCGAGCGGCAATCAGGCCCAGATCGACGCAGTCGTCACCGCGCAGATGCTGGTCCAGCAAGCGCGGTTTCAGCTCAGGGGCTACAGCTACAGCCTGAAAGCCGAGCTTGAACAACCGGCCAAAGAGGCCATCGACCAGGCCGGCGCTTATATAAAGACCCTCAACGAGTTGCTGCCATCGGCCCAGCCTGAAAGCCTACAGCGCCTGCAACAATCGATGGCTGGCTATCGCGCCACCGTCGGCCAGTTCGCCGAAGCCCAGATCAGGGCGGAGAAAATCCAAGCGCTGCTCAACGATGACATCGCCATTCTCTTTGCAGCGAGCAAGCAGTTGGCGCAGAACCAGGCCGAACAGCGCCTCGCTGACGTCCTCAACGCCCGCAATTGGCTGGCAGGTGCCTTTCTGGCGACCTTGCTGCTCAGCATCATCGCGGCCTGGACCATCACCCGCCTGATCGTCGGCCCGCTGGCGGAAACCCTGCGTCGGGCCGAACGCGTGGCCGCCGGCAACCTGAGCGGTGACGTTACGGTGTCCCGTCGCGACGAACTCGGCGCGCTGCAACTGAGCATGCAGCGCATGACGCTCAATCTGCGTGAACTGATCGGTGGCCTGCGTGAAGGCGTCGTACAGATTGCCAGCGCCGCCGAGGAACTATCAGCGGTCACTGAGCAAACCAGTGCCGGAGTAAACAACCAGCGCCAGGAAACCGATCAGGTCGCCACCGCCATGAACGAAATGGCCGCAACGGTCCAGGAGGTTGCGCGCAACGCCGAACAGGCCTCCAGCGCCGCCGTCAGCGCAACCCGTGAAGCCCGCGAAGGTGGCGAGGTGCTCGGCCAGGCCATGAACCAGATCGACAAACTGGCCCATGAGGTCAATCACTCGACCACGGCCATGGGCGACCTCAAACAGGAAAGCGACAAGATCGGCAGTGTCCTCGATGTCATCAAGTCCGTCGCGCAGCAGACCAATCTACTGGCATTGAACGCCGCGATCGAAGCAGCGCGGGCCGGGGAAGCCGGGCGCGGCTTTGCGGTAGTGGCCGATGAGGTGCGCAGCCTGGCACAACGCACCCAGACCTCGACCGAAGAAATCGAACAACTGATCAGCGGGCTGCACAGCGGCACCGAAAAGGTCGCCAGCAGCCTCGAGAGCAGCCGCACACTGGCACAAAGCAGCGTCGAATTCACTCGCCGGGCCGGCGCCTCACTGGACGGTATCACCCAGTCGGTCCAGGCCATCGAGTCGATGAACCACCAGATCGCCACGGCTGCCGAGCAGCAAAGCGCGGTGGCGGAAGAGATCAACCGAAGCGTGACCAGTGTCCGTGAGATCTCCGAACAGACCGCAGCCTCCAGCGAGCAAACCGCGGCGTCCAGCGTCGAACTCGCCCGGCTCGGGGCTCACCTGCAGACGCTGGTAGGAAGATTCACACTCTGAGGAATGGCGTGGCCGATCGGGTCGGTTTACTCGTAAACCGTCACCCGATTGCGCCCGTTCTTCTTCGACGCATACAAGGCCTGGTCCGCCCAGGCGATCAGGTCGGCGTGACTGATTGAAGGCAGGCTCAGGTCGGCCACCCCCAGGCTGATGGTGAAGCGGATACTCTGCCCTTCATGCACGACTTCCAGGTCTTCGATGGCCTTGCGCAAGCGCTCGGCAAAAAAGCGTGCGCCGGCCTTGTCGGTGTCCGACAGCACCACGCCAAACTCCTCGCCGCCATAACGCCCGGCCACGTCGCTGTCGCGCACATGCTCGCGGACCAGATCGGCCACGTGCTCGATCACCTTGTCCCCCGCCTGGTGGCCATAGGTGTCGTTGACCCGCTTGAAGTGGTCGATGTCGAACATCACCAGGCTCGTGGCATTGCCATAGCGCTGGTTGCGGGCATAGGCGGCCTTCAGGCTTTCTTCCCAATGCCCACGGTTGTACAGGCCCGTCAGGCGGTCGGTGCTGGAGAGTTTCTGCAACTTGGCATTCGCCGCCTGGAGCTGGTGGCGGTTGGTGGCCACGTCGGTGACGTCATAGATCACCAGGCAGATATGGGTGATGGTGCTGTTGGTGGAGCGCAACGGCAGCAACGTGGTGTTCTGGTACATGAAGTCTTCCTGGCCGGTGATCGGCTGGTAGTTCTTGAACCGCACCAGGTAAGGCCGCTGCTCCCAGATGGTGAACGCCGGCGTGCCCAGGGTCGCGACACTCTCCACCTTGCGGCTGAACCACTCGCGATCGACTTCGGGAAACAGGCTGAAGAAAGACTGGCTGTTGGCGTCCTTGGGCTGCACCCCGGAACGGTTTTCCATAAAGGTGTTCCAGACCTGCACGCAGTAGTCGCGGTCCAGCACCACCACGCCGACGTCGATGCTCTGGACAATCGCCAGCAACCAGTGAAACTCGTTCAGATCGAGAGTGTCGTTCATGGCTCAGCTCATCAGGTAGGCGAGTTTGTCGGTCAACCGCTGGATGGAGTCTTCCGTGAACAACAACAGCAAGTCGAAATGAATATCGTGCCCTTCCAGGCTGTAGCTGATTTCTACCGCCAGGGTCTTTTTCCAGCGCTGCTGGTTGACCCGGATCAGTTCGTCGATGGCCGCGTGTTGCCCGAGAATCTGCGGGTGGCCCTGGGAAAACACCACGTCGATCTGCTCGGCAATACTGCTCAGGCACGCGCCGATCAGCACGCTGGAGAGGTCCAGCAACATTTCCAGGTCCGAATACTCGGTGCCCTGGCGCTGCATCAACTGCGCCATGTCGGCGATTTCCGAGTCATGGAACATCAGCAAGGCTTCACCGGCAATCCCGCTGCCGATAAAGCCCTGGCAAATGGCGGTGAGCTGGTTGCCGTTGCCGGCATCCATCAGCGCCATGTGCAACTCGCCCACTTCGAGGATATTCACGTTCGGCACCGGCAAGTGCACGAACACGCCCAACACCTTGGCAATCAGTGCCGCCGCACGACCGATGGCGACGTTGACCGTTTCGCGAAAGGCATCGCGAAAGCTGATTTCAGCCGTTGGTTCAGGGCGAGCAGCCAACTGCGCCTGGCCGGGGGCATTCAGCAGCCCCAGCCGGTCGAGGGTCTCGCGCAGTTCGTCCTGGTCGAAGGGTTTTTTCAGGAACGCCAGCGCACCCAACTCGTGCACCCGGCGTACGGCCTCTTCCTGGACGTCACCGGAGATCACGATCACCTGTGCCTGCAAACCTTCGGCACGGATCGCCGAAAGCACCTGGTAGCCATCCATTTCCGGCATGGTCAGGTCGAGCAGCACCACTTGCCCCAACCCCTTGCGGATGGCATCCATCCCCTGTCGACCATCGCTGGCCTGGGTAATCGAGACCTGCCAGTCTGCCGGCAGCGCCCGTAAAACCTGCTTACGGGCCATGTTGGAGTCATCACACACAAGTAGGGGAATCACTGACACAGACCGGTGCTCATCTTATTGGGGTATCAGGGAAAGCATTAATGGCATGATGCCATAACTTTTACAAAACATGCTCAACGTACAGGTTTTATTGAGAACTACGTCCGATATTCCAGCAGCTTAGGCGCAATCGGACCTCAGGGGATGGCTTAGGTCAACGAAGTGGATCGACGGTGTCACTCGGCGGGCATCTTATGGACGCAGCGAAAAGCGCTCGCGATAGGCCTGCGGCGTGATGCTCATGGCCCGCAGAAAGCTGCGGCGCAGGGTTTCCTCGCTGCCGAAACCGCAGCGGGTGGCGATCCGTTTGATCGGCAGCGCGGTATCGCCCAGCAGGCGCCGGGCGGTTTCCACGCGGATCTGCTCGATGGCCCGAGCCGGTGTCTGCCCGGTTTCGGCGCGGTAATGACGGACGAAACTGCGCTCGCTCATGCCCGCCTGCTGCGCCAGGATCGGGATCGACAGGTCCTGCGCCAGATGTTCGGCGATCCAGGCCTGCAAATCGCCGAAGCGGCTGCCGGCCTTCTGCAAGGACAAGGTGGCACTGAATTGCGACTGCCCGCCGGGGCGTTTCAGGAACACCACCAGATGCCGCGCGACCTCCAGCGCCACCGGACGCCCCAGGTCCGCTTCAACCAGGGCCAGGGACAGGTCGATACCCGCCGTCACCCCCGCCGAGGTCCAGACCGGACCGTCATTGATAAAAATCGGATTGGGCTCGACCCGCACCCGCGGGTACTGCGCCGCCAGTTGTTCGCAGCGGGTCCAGTGGGTCGCCACCCGCCGCCCGTCCAGCCAACCGCTGGCCGCCAGCAGGAACGCCCCGGTGCAGACTGAAGCGACCCGGCGCGCGCAACTGGCCTGCTGGCGCACCCAGGCCACCAGGGCCGGGTCCTCGGCCGCCGCATAGGTGCCCCAGCCACCGGAGATGATCAGGGTGTCGCAAGGCACGCCCGTCGCCGGCAAAGGGTTGGCCACCAGGGCCAGCCCCGCCGAACTCATCACCGGCTCGCGCTGGTCGGCAATCACACTCACGGCATAAGGCAGCGGCAGGCCTTCGGCACGGGCCAGATCGTTGGCCGAGGCAAAGACCTGCAGCGGCCCCGTGACATCGAGCACCTGCACATTGGGGAAAGCCAGGATGCGGATCGTTCTGGGTGTGCTCATGGGAGTTGGCGTGAAACGTGGGGTCAATGGCGGATACGCCAAAGCCTACGGAACTACAGTGAAGCCGTCCAGCCTTGCAGGACCCGCTTATTTACTTCCAAGGAGCTATTACATGACGCTGCATATCGGCTTTCTGTTGTTCCCCAAAGTCCAACAGCTCGACCTCACCGGCCCCTATGACGTCCTGGCCTCGTTGCCGGATGCGCGGATCCACCTGATCTGGAAGGACCTGGCTCCCATCACCTCCAGCACCGGCCTGGTCTTTACGCCGACGACGACCTTCGAAGACTGCCCGCCCCTGGACGTGATCTGCATTCCGGGCGGTGCCGGCGTTGGAGCGTTGATGGAAGATGCCGAGACCCTCTCGTTCATCGTCCGCCAGGCCGCCCAGGCGCGGTATGTCACCTCGGTCTGCACCGGCTCCCTGGTGCTGGGCGCCGCCGGGCTGCTGCAAGGCCGCAAGGCCACCACTCACTGGGCCTATCACCACCTGCTGGCGCCTCTCGGTGCAATCCCCGTGAAAGATCGTGTAGTACGTGACGGCAACCTGTTGACCGGCGGCGGCATCACCGCCGGGATCGATTTTGCCCTGGCCCTGGTCGCTGAACTGGTAGGGGCGCAAGAGGCCCAGGCGATCCAGTTGCAGCTGGAATACGCCCCGGCGCCGCCGTTCAACGCCGGCAGCCCGGAGACGGCGCCCGCGGACGTGCTGGCGATTGCCCTGCAACGGGTGGCGGAGCCGCAAAAGCAGCGCGGCCTGATCACCGAGCGTGTTGCCCAGCGTTTGAAACAAGTGGGTTAATCGCGCTCCCACTGCATATCCAGCAATGCCGAGCCCAGGCTCTTGCCGTGGGCATCCAGCGCCAGGGAACGGGTCACCCCGCCCCGAAGGATGCCCGGCAAGACGAAGTTCAAGGCCCGCACGCCCGGTATCGCATAACGGCGTACCGGTCCGGCTGCCGGATCGAGCAGCGGCGCAAAGTAGTCCGCCACCCGCTCGGCCGTCAGCCATTCGCATAACCTGGGGTAGTCCTCGACCCGATAGGTGATCACCGAGATATTCGAGGTGTCGCCTTTGTCGCCCGTGCGCGAATGGGCAAAGGCGCGCAATTCCAGACCGCTCATGACCGCTCCTCCAGATGAACCGTTGCCGTCAGGTTTTCCCGTGGCAACAGCAGCGACGCCACCGCCACCACCTGCCGCACACTCTTGCTCGCACCGCCGCCGCCCGACGGGCCGTTGGTGTACAGCGTCTCCACTTCATTGCCGACGCGCAACGCATCGGCCCGCTCAACGCAACGCGCCGCCACCCGCAAACGCACTTCCCAGGGTTCGCCCTGCCCTCGTGCACTCAGCGCTTCGCCATACAAGGCATCCACGCCAATCAGTTCCGCACGGACTTCCTCGGTTTTTACGCCGATGATTTCCAGGCGCTGCAAGACAATTTCCCGCGCCAGTCGAGCCCGGGCCAGGGCACCCGGACCACCGTAGGACATCTGTCCCTCACCGATCCAACCGTCCAGGTAACCTACCGAGACCTTCAGGGTTTCCGGACGCTGGCGCCCGCTCGCGCCCTGCACGCCGACCCGGTTCACGCCCTCCTCGACAAAACTCACACCCTGGAAGTCCGCCGTGACATCCGGCGTCAGATAGGCCGCCGGGTCATGCACTTCATAGAGCAACTGCTCCGTGCAGGTCGCCGCGTCCACCCGACCGCCGCTGCCGACGACCTTGGTAATGGTCGCCCGGCCCCCGGCATCCACCTCGGCCAGGGGAAAGCCCAGGTGCGCCAGGTCCGGCACCTCCTTGACGCCCGGGTCGGAAAAATAACCGCCGGTGATCTGCCCAGCGCACTCCAGCAGATGGCCGATCAGCGTGCCACGGCCCAGGCGCGGCCAATCGTCAGCCGCCCAGCCGAACTCGAAGCACTGCGGTGCGAGGAACAGCGATGGATCGGCCACCCGGCCGGTAATCACCACATCGGCATCGGCCGCCAGGGCCTGGATAATGCCTTCAGCCCCCAGATAGGCATTGGCGGAGACCAGCCGGTCGCCCAACTGCTCGACCCGCAAGCCGTTGTCCAGCAAACGGCTCGGCTCGGCACGCAGCACCTCAAGCACATCGTCACCGGTCACGGCGGCAATCCTGAGTCCGTGCAAGCCCAGCTCGGCGGCGATCCGCCGGACCTCCCGCGCGGCGGCCAGGGGATTGGCCGCGCCCATATTGGTGATGATCCGCAGACGTCGCCCGGCACCGGCCACGAACGGCAGCACGCGCTCCATCCGCTCACGCAGCAAAGGGTCATAACCCGCCTCGGGATCGCTGAGCCGGGCCTGCTGCGCCAGGGCAATGGTCCGCTCGGCCAGACATTCGAACACCAGGTAATCCAGCTCGCCCTTGGCCGCCAGTTCCACCGCCGGTTCAATGCGGTCGCCCGAATAGCCGGCACCGGAGCCGATACGCAAGGTTTTCATCGCAAGGTCCCTCATTTCAAAAGATGCCCAGAAGCAACGCCGTCAGGGTCATCAGCACCGAGGCGGCGAGCAGGAAAGGAATGGTGAAACGCTGGTGATCGGCCAGTTCGATCTTGCACAGGCCCACCAGCAGAAAGGTCGCGGGGGTCAGCGGGCTGACCGGGAAACCGGTGGTGTGCACACCCAGCAAGGACGCCTGGGCCACCTGCAACGGCTCCACGCCCAAGGCCTTGCCGACCTCGGCGATCACCGGCATCACGCCGAAATAAAACGAGTCCGGATCGAACAACAGGCTCAGCGGCATCGACAGGAAACCCACCACCGCCGGAATCAGCTTGCCGTGGCCGGCCGGGATCTGCGCCACCGCCACTTCGGCCATGGCCTTGAGCATGCCGGTGCCCTGCATGATGCCGGTAAAGACCCCGGCGGCCAGGAGAATGCTGGCCATGGTCAGGGCGGTCTTGGCATGGGCATCGATGCGGGCACGCTGGGCGTCGACATTCGGATAGTTGAGGCACAGCGCGACCACGGTGCCGAGCATGAACATCACCACCGGGTCGACCCAGCCAGCGATCATCACCGCCATCACCAGCACCGTCAGCAGCAGGTTGGCCCAGAACAGCCGTGGACGGCGCAGGGCTTCTTCATCCGCGCTGATCACCCGGCTCGGCACGCTGCCCGTGGCCAGGCCAGCGCCCAGGCCCAGACGCTGCTCTTCACGCCGGCCCAACCACCAGGCACAGGCGAAGACAAACAGCAGACCGACGATCTGCACCGGAATCAACGGCTGGAACAGGTCCGCCACCGGCACGTGCAACGCTGCCGACGAACGCAGCACAGGGCCGGTCCAGGGCAGGAAATTCACCCCGGCGGCCATCGCCGCGACACAGGCCAGAATGCGCCGGTCGATGCCCAGCCGCGTATACAGCGGCAACATCGCCGGGATGGTCACCAGAAAGGTCACCGCCCCGGAACCGTCGAGGTGCACCAGCAACGCCAGCAAGGCCGTGCCCATGACAATCCGCGTAGGCCGCGTGCCCACCGTGCGCAGGATGCGGTCGATGATCGGGTCGAGCATGCCGGCATCCGTCATCACCCCGAAAAACAGGATGGCGAACACGAACATGCCGACCACCGGGGCCACATTCTTGATGCCGGTGACGATAAAGGCACTGGTTTGCAGACCGAAACCACCGAGCAGCGCGGCAATGATCGGCAAGGCGATCAGCGCGACCAGGGGCGAGAGACGCTTGCTCATGACAGCCGCAAGCAGACAGACGATGGTGATGACACCCAGCGTGGCGAGCATGGGAAGACTCCGGGGCCGCTCGACGGCGGACAGTTATTGTTTTCCCCGGAGTATTGGAACGCGGTTAAGCTTTGTAAATTGGAATGTTCACTCCCATGCATTCGGAAAAACAGAATGAAGAACGCCGTCCAGCATATCCGCGCCTTCCTGACGGTCGCCCAGACCGGCAACTTCGCCCGCGCCGCCGCCGTGCTGCACCTTTCGCCCTCGGCGCTGACGGTACAGGTCCAGCAACTGGAAGAGTGGCTCGGCGTCACCCTGCTGGAGCGCAGCCCGCGCCAGGTCAGCCTGACCGGCGCCGGCCAACAGGCCCGTGGGCCCATGGAGAAACTGTTGCTGGACCTGGACAATATCGTCAGCGGCTCCCGCGACCTGGCCAGTCTGCAACGGGGCGTGGTAACCCTGGCCGCCTTGCCGTCGATCTGCTCCGGCGCCCTGCCACCGGTCTTGAAGCTGTTTCGCCAGGCCTATCCCGGTATCGAAATCCGCCTGCGGGACGTGGTCGCCCAACGTATCGACAGCCTGGTACGGGAGAATGAAGTGGACTTCGGGCTGGGGGTACGGGCCCGGCTCAATCATGGCCTGGATTTCGAAGTGGTCATGGTCGACCGCTTGTGCCTGTTCCTGCCCGACGAACACCCACTGGCGCGCAAGACCACGGTCAACTTGCCGGACCTGAGTGGCCAGCCGATGATCCTGACCGGACGTGACAGCAGCGTGCGCGAACGGGTCGAGCAACTGTTCGACGAACAAGGCCTGACGCTGGTGCCGGGGCTGGAAGCCAACTACATGTCCACGGTCCTGGCGTTGGTGCGCCAGGGGCTGGGCATGGCGCTGTTGCCGGAATCGGCGGATGACGGCCTCAGCGGCCTGCAAAAACGCCCCGTGGAACACCCCGGCGTCAGCCGCGAGATCGGCCTGATCAGCCGCAGCGGCCAGCCCCTGTCCCCCGCCGCGACGCGCTTCGTGGCCTTGATTCGGCAAGGCCTGGACCCGACCCGGTCTCTTGAAAATCCCTGAATCACTCAGGCAAACCGCGCGCTAGAACGTCAGTGAATGCTTGCGATCCAGGCTTTCGCCAAAGCCGCGAATCACCTCCAGCAGCGACTTCACCCGCAGTGGCAGACTCCCCGCCGGGTACACGGCGTGCATCTGCGGACTCTCGCCACTGCTGGAGGTGAGCTTGTATTCGGGGCAGACCCGGACCAGGCGCCCCGCCTCCACCTCGGGTTCCGCCAGCCAATCCGCCAGGCGGGCAATGCCGACACCCGCCAGGGCCGCGTGGAACACCGCCGCACCGGAGCTGAAACGAAACTTCGGATGCACCCGAAAGCTGATGGCCTGCTCCTCGCTGCGAAAATTCCACTCCTTGAGGATCCGCGGCGCGGTATGCAGGATCAGCGAATGCGCCTCCAGCGCCTCGATGGAATCCGGCATGCCGCGCCGCTCCAGATAGCCGGGGCTGGCATACAGGTAACGTGAATAACTCCACAGCGGAAAACCGATCAGGTCACTCGATTGCGGAAACGCACCACGAATCGAAAAGTCCAGCTTGCTCTTGGCCGGATCGATGGTCTCATCGGTGAAAATCACATCGACGTTCACGTCCGGATAATGCTCGCAGTACTGCGCGATCAGCCGGGGCAAGACCCCGTGCCCGAGAAACTCGGGGGCGGAAAAGCGAATCCAGCCGTGGGCCAGGCCGCTGAGACCGGCCAGGTCTTCATCCGCCTCACGTTGCAGATCCAGCATTTTGTAAGCATGAGGTAGGAAACGTTCACCTGCCTCTGTCAGGCTCACGGCATTCGACGAACGATTGAACAACTTGACCCCGGCACTTTCCTCCAAGGCCTGCACAGCTCGGGTCAGCGAGCTGGGAGAGCGTCCCAGGGTACGCGCCGCGGCAACGAAGCTACGCTTGCGCGCCACCGTCGCGAAGGCTTCCAGCTCCCCCAACATATCCAGGGCCATTCCCCACCTCATTGCACTTTTCACAATGCGGCATTGCAACACAAAAAAAGCCCTTCCGTTAGCCTTCCCGTTCAACCCACAGGGACGTAGGCAAACAGGAGCAAACGGACGTGTCAAAGCTGGATGAAATAGTCGGGAAATCTGCGGCGCTTATCGGTGAAGAAATTCGCGAATGGCTGGGGAAAAAGTCCGCGACCTCAACCCGACAGGGGATACCGCAGGTTCATGTATCGTTCGAAGAACAACGTGGCCTGCACGCCGGCCTGGCGTCGCTGGCGGTGACCGACAGCGCTTCGGGCATCCGCTGCATGCCGGCCCTGGGCCAGTTGCTGGAGAGCACCCTGGGCACCGAGAAAGTCCGGCAACTGCGCGACTTTCCCCAGTCCCCTGAGGTGGCGATGATCGTCCGCGGGCTGCCGGTGGACCTGCAGCTACCGCCCACCCCCTACGACATGACGCCGGGTATCGAGCACCTGCCGGTGATGGCCGGGGCGATCCTGTCCGTGCTGCAAACCCTGCAAACCCGCCCGGTGGCGTACGAAGGCGAAAGCGACGACACGGTGTTCCGCCATGTCTCGCCCAAGCAACAGCGCGAGAGTGAAAAAAGCTCCTATGGCTCGCGCATGGACCTGGGCATGCATGTCGACAACCCGCACCTGCCCCTGACCTGCGAACCCCTCGCGCGCTTGTCGGCCTGCCCGGAGTACCTGTCCCTGACCGGTCTGCGCTGCGAGCTCGGCGTGCCGACAAGCATCGTCGCCATTGCCGACGTGCTGGCCATGCTGCCAGCTTCGGTCGAAGAAGAATTGTCGCGGCCGCACTTCGCCATCCGCCGACCGGCCTCCTTCGGCAAACAGGGTAATGTGCTGGAAAACGTCCCCCTGCTGTACAGAAACGCCAGCGGTGGCCTGTATTGCCGCTACAACAAGGCCAGTGTCGCCGCGACCTGCGCCAACGCGCAGTTTGCCCTGCAACTGTTCGCCGCCGCCGCCAATCATCCCGATGTCGTGCACCAGATTCTGTTGCAACCGGGGGACATGCTGATCTTCAAGAACCAGCAAACCCTGCATGCCCGGGACGGCTTCACCCCCCGCTACGACGGCCGCGACCGCTGGATGCTGCGCGTCTTCGGGGTCAACGACCCGGCACGCGTGGTGCCGCTGGACCCTCACCAACCTTTCATCGTCAGAGCCTGATTTCATGGTCGATATTGTCATCCTTTGCGTTTTCGCCTTCTCCGCCGGTCTGATCGATGCGGCGGTGGGCGGCGGCGGACTGATCCAGATACCCGCGCTGTTCAACGTGCTGCCCACGGCATCACCGGCAGCGTTGCTGGGTACCAACAAGGTCGCGGCCGCCTGCGGCACCGCGTTCGCGGCCCGGTCCTTCGTACGCAAGGTGGTAATCGACTGGAGCCTGGTGGTCCCGGCCGCCTGCGCGGCCTTTGCCATGGCCTTCTTCGGCGCGGCCACGGTGTCCTCCGTGCCCCAGTCGGTGATCCGTCCGGCGGTGCTGGTGCTGATCGTATTGATGGCCATCTACACCTTCTGGAAGAAGGACTTCGGCGCCCTGCACAAACCCATGCGCATCGGCACCAAGGAAAAACTGCTGGCGATCGTGATCGGCGGGGCCATCGGCTTCTACGACGGGCTGTTCGGCCCCGGCACCGGCAGTTTCCTGATCTTCCTGTTTATCCGCTGCTTCGCCTTCGACTTCCTGCACGCCTCGGCGTCGGCCAAGGTGGTGAACATCGCGACCAACGTCGCGGCACTGATCTTCTTCATTCCAACCGGCAACGTGCTCTACCTGATCGCCATCCCCATGGCCGTCTTCAACATCCTCGGTGCGCTGACCGGCACCTGGCTGGCGGTGCACAAAGGCGTACCCTTTGTCCGGGCGCTGTTCCTGGTGTTGCTGGTGATCCTGATCAGCAAACTGTCCTACGACCTGATCCTGCAAACCTGATCCTGTAACCCCGAGGAAAATTCCATGTATCCGATGTTCGATCGCCTGGTGGCGCTGCTCGACGCCCGCGCCGCCTCCTACCGGGTGTTGATGCACGATGCCGAGGGCCAGTCGGCGCGGGTCGCCGAAATCCGTGGCACCGAGCCGGGCCAGGGGGCCAAGGCCATGCTCTGCTCCCTCAAGGGCCAGGCCGAACCCTATGCCCTGGTGATATTGCCGGGGGACCAGAAGCTCGACATGAAGAAAGTCGGTGCGGCCCTGGGCGGGAAAAAAGCCGAACTGGTAAAGGCCGAAACCGCCATGGAACTGACCGGCTGCCGGATCGGCGCCATTCCGCCTTTCGTCTTCGATGAGCGGATTCAATTGATCGTCGATCCGGCCCTGACCAGCCGCTACGGCGAAATCGCCTTCAATGCCGGCCGGCTGGATGCGTCCATGGTGCTCGACACCCAGGATTACCTGGCGATTGCCAAGCCGCAGTTGCTCGATGTGAGCCAGGCCTGATCCCATGGCAGCATTGGCCTGGCCGTTTTAACCTTGAATGGCCCTTGCAAACCCGATCCCGGCTACTTTGTAATGCTCGCTGAAACCCGCAATGCGAGCGCCTGCCCCGTGAAAAACCTGCAATTGCTGCAATCCCTTGAAGGCGAGCGCTTGCTGCTGCGCCCACTCCAGGCCGACGATGCCGACGCACTGGTGGCGGCTGCCCGGGACGGCGAACTGTGGAACCTGCCCTTTACCGTCGTACCGGGGCCCGATACGGTCGAGTCCTACCTGCACAAGGCCCTCACGGGTCGGGAGGCCGGGGCGGTGATGCCGTTTGTCATCGTGATCAAGGCCACCGGCGAAGTGATCGGCTCGACGCGCTTCTGGAAGATCGATCGCCAGTACCGCAAGCTGGAAATCGGCAGTTCCTGGATCTCGACCCGCTGGCAGAAAAGCTTCGTCAATACCGAAGCCAAGTACCTGATGCTACGCCACGCCTTCGAAGTGCTCGATTGCGTGCGCGTGCAGTTCACCACCGATGAGATCAACGAAAAATCCCGCGCGGCGATCCTGCGCCTGGGCGCCAAGCAGGAAGGTATCGTGCGCAACGAGCGGATCATGCCGGACGGACGCAAGCGCAATTCCGTACGCTTCAGCATCATCGATGAAGAGTGGCCCGATGTTCGCCTGGGACTGGAAAAGAACCTGCACCGGTAGCGCCTTCGCGGCCGTCCATGGAGCCCAGGGCGATAATGAAAAAATCTTCAGGGGCGACCGGAAAAACAGTCCGCCATTCATATACAAGCCATTGAAAATATTAGATTTTATTTCTTAACGAATAAAACTTCTTTCACTGTGACCGAGAGCCGGGGTGTTTATATTTCTACCTGCTTCTTTGGTGAAACCTCTTATTGGCCCGCAGTCTTTGCGGGCCTTTTTTTGTCTGAAAATCGCAGAAAATCATCGGGACAGGGATCGAACGCATCCACACCGCGGTCTAGGCTCTATACGAAATGTGTATCACCTTCTCACCCGATCGAAGAGCCCGCCCTTGAAACCACCTCGTCCCGCCGACCGCAACGCCATCCTCGCCAACCTGCGCAATGAGAAAATGGCCCGTTCGGCCCACGCCTATGTCCGCGGCAGTACGGTCCAGTTCTATGAGTGGTTGCACAGCCAGCGCGGCAGACGCCTGCCCCATGGCCCCAATGTGTGGATCTGCGGCGACTGTCACGCCGGCAACCTGGGCCCCACGGGGGACAGGCACGGCGGTATCGACATCCATATCCGCGACCTCGACCAGACCGTGATCGGCAACCCCACCCATGACCTGGTGCGCCTGGCCCTGTCCCTGGCGACCGCCGCCCGCGGCTCGGACCTGCCCGGCGTGACCACCGCGCGGATGCTCGAGGAAATGATGGTGGGCTACGAACAGGCCCTGATGGACGAGACCGACCGTACGCCCGAGCGCCCGTCCCAGGTCAAGGCCGGCCTGCGGGACGCGGTCAAGCGCACCTGGAAGAACCTGGCCCGGGAGCGCATGGAGAACACCAAACCGACCCTGCCGATCGGACGGCATTTCTGGCCGATGTCCCGCAGCGAAAAAGCCGAGATCAAGGCCTTGTGTGCCGGGAAAGAGATCCAGGCCCTGGTGACCTCGCTCAAGGGGCGTCCCAATGATGCCAGTGTCGAACTGCTCGACTGCGCCTATTGGGTCAAGGGGTGCAGTTCGCTGGGGCTGCTGCGTTACGCCGTGCTCCTGGGCGTCGGTGGTCATGACGAGCAGGATTATTGCCTGATCGACGTCAAGGAAGCCGTCGCCGCAGCCGCTCCCCGTGGTGCCCACGTGCATATGCCACGGGACAATGCGCGGCGGGTGGTTGAAGGGGCACGCCATCTTTCCCCCGGCCTGGGAGAGCGGATGATCGCCACGCGTTTTCTCGACCACGGGATGTTCATTCGTGAGCTGCTGCCCCAGGACCTCAAGCTGGAACTGGACACCCTCAATGAAACCGACGCCATGCACGCGGCGGGTTATCTGGCCCGGGTGATCGGCATCGCCCATGCCCGGCAGATGGATGAAGCCACGCGTAAAAGCTGGCGGGACGAGCTGCAGCTCAATCGCTCGAAAACCCTCGATGCACCGTCCTGGTTGTGGACCAGCGTCGTGCAATTGGTGGGCAACCATGAGCAGGGGTATCTGGAGCATTGCCGTCGCTACGCGCTGGGGACGGCAAAAAGAGCGTAGCCCGCAGGCTACGCTCGGGCGTGTCGCTTACGACAGAAAGCCGGTGCTGACCCCGACGAGGAGGAAAATCCCCAGTGCTGCGCGATAGATCACGAAAGGCCAGGTGGAGAAGCGTTCCAGAAAACGCATCAGGCCCCAGATCGCACAGAACGCCGAGACGCTCGCGACCACCAAGCCGAACAGCAGATGGCTCCAGGCCTCCGCCGGGATCTGCGCATGGTGTAACGTCAGCAACTCCTTGAGCCCGGCCAGCGCGATCGCCGGCAAGCCCAGCAGGAAGGAGAACCGGGCGGCCTCTTCACGCTTGAAGTTGAGGAACAGGGCCGCGGTCAGCGTCGAGCCGGAACGGGAAACACCCGGGATCAGCGCGCCGACCTGGGCGATACCGACGATCAGCGCATCGCGCAGGCGCATCTCGCCCACCACCCGCTGGTGGCGGGCACTGAACTCGGACACCGCCATCAACACCGCCATCACCAGGCAGGAAATGCCGATCACCGTCAGCCCGCGCAGGGGCGAGTCGCAGGCATTGAGTGTCGAGGACAAGGCCAGGCCGGCGATCCCGATGGGGATGGTCGCCAGGATGATCGCCACCGCCAGCTTGAACCACGGGCTGTTGTAGTCGCCCTGGCGCACGGCGCCGATACTGCCGCCGACCACATCGCGCACATCACGCCAGAAATAACTGACCACTGCCGCCAGCGCGGCCAATTGCATCGCGGCCGAAAAAGCCGAGCCCGGATCCTGCCAGCCGAGTACCGCCGGCACGACGCGCATATGCGCCGTGGACGAGATAGGCAGCAATTCCGTGATGCCCTGGATGATACCCAGAATGCCGATTTGCAGATAATTCAGCGAAGCGAAGCCAATATCGAGGCCGCTGGAGCAGACGTTAGACAAAATAATTTCCCGGAAGAAGGCTAATTTCCCACCGCTCTCCAAGAGGCGCGGCGCAGACCTGTGAAGCTTAGACAGCAACGGGAATGATGGGCCTGTTTTTTATGATTTTCCAGTCTCAACGAGGCGCAAAACACAAGCTGGGAATTACTTCATTTTATGACAAGCCAATAGAGCCCCCCGTAGGAGCCGGCTTGCTGGCGATGGTATCGACGCGGTGTCCGGTCAAAACCGCGTCGCCTGAATCGCCAGCAAGCCGGCTCCTACAGGGTATGTGTGTGTTCGGGGCGCCGCTGCTTAAACGGTCGCCGCCGTGGTCGCAGTGACCGGCGCCACATACCCATACCGCCAGCAGCAATGATCCCGATGGCCTGGCAAGATCACACAACCGCTCAGACTCAGCAGCAACACAGCTGCACCCAACAGCGAAAGGCGACGTGACATGATGGTTTCCTCAGGAAGTTCAGTAGGCAAAGCCGCTCAATGCACAGGGCCAAGGCACCTGCCGATTGCTACGGTTACCAGTTGAACGTCACCACAGCGAACAATCCGTCGCTGCCCCGAACAATTTCATCAAGTGCCCGCCTTCCCTACGCAATACTGCCCTTGCACCTTCCTCGGAATGTATCGATAAAAAAATGATTTTTTCTCGCGACGGATTTTCCTGGCACCTATCGTTCAACTCATCAGCAGCGTTCACTTTCGTACGCAGCCTGAAGGAGTTGTCATGAGACCTACACGACCCCTGGCCAAATTGCGCCATGCCCTCCTGCTGATCCCGCTGGCGTTCGCCGCGCTGACCAGCATGCCGACTTTTGCCGAAACCGAAGTCATCATCCGTGAAGCGCCACCACCGATGCGCGTCGAGGCCGAACCCATGGGGCGTCCCGGCTACGTCTGGGACCGCGGCCACTGGCGCTGGGAAGGCCGGGGTTACGTCTGGTTCCCGGGCCACTGGCAGCCAGTGATGCGTAATGCGCGCTGGGAGCCGGGCCACTGGGAACCCCGTGGACCTAACTGGCGCTGGGTCGAAGGACACTGGATCCGCTGACCTGCGGGCCGGACGGCACCTCTGCGCCGTCCGGCCTTGTCCTACCCGAACCCATCACCGGACCGAGACTTGCCCGATTGAAAGAAATTGATCCGGACGTTGAGCTGCTGGCCCGTATTGGCAACAAGGAGCCGGCCGCCGTCAACGAGATGGTGTCGCGCAAGCTGCCCCGTTTGCTCGCCCTCGCCAGCCGGATACTGGGCGATGCCGATGAGGCCAAGGATGTGGCGCAAGAAAGCTTTCTGCGCATCTGGAGACAGGCGGCGAACTGGCGCAGTGGCGAGGCGCGTTTCGACACCTGGCTGCACCGGGTGGTGCTGAACCTCTGTCACGACCGCCTGCGCAAGCGCAAGGAGCGCCCGCTGGAGGACGACGAACCCGGCAACGAGTTGGTCGATAGCGCCCCCCGCCCCGATGAAGAGTTGGAGGCGACCGCGCGCAGTGAACAGATGGCCGCGGCCCTGGCCGCGTTGCCCGATCGTCAACGCGAGGCCATCGTGTTGCAGTACTACCAGGAGCTGTCGAACATCGAAGCGGCGGCGCTGATGAACATCAGCGTCGATGCACTGGAAAGCCTGCTATCGCGGGCCAGGCGCAACCTGCGCAGCTACCTCGCCGAAACGCACGGCCCAGATAGCCTAGGAAGGGGAAGACGATGACGCCCGAACGATTTGCTTACCTGGCCGACGCCTACGGCGCTGACCTGCAACGCTGGCCGGTCGCCGAGCGCGGCGCCGCCCTGGGCTTGCTCGAGCGTGGCGATGTCACGTCGCTCCAGGTGCTGCAACAGGCCCGGCAGCTCGACAGCCTGCTCGACAGCTATCAACTGGCGCCTCCCGACCCGGCCCTGGTCCGGCGTATCGCCGCTTCAGCGGTCATGACCAAGCCGGTGTCGTTCTGGAGCCGTTATGCCGACTGGCTGTCCAGTGTCGGCTTCGTCGGCGTGGGCCTGGCGGGGATTGCCACCGGCATCCTGGTGGTCTCGCTGAGCCTGCCATTGTCCACTGCATCCGAAGCGCTGCCGAGCGTCTTCGACCAGGGCGATGCCGATATCGTCTTCACCGTAAACGCCGAGGAAAGCGAGCAATGAGTCAACCGTCCAAGACCATCAAGAACTTCCTCCTGATGTCGTTGATGCTCAATGTCTTCCTGATCTGTGGCATCGGTGGTGGTGTCTACCACTGGTTGGTCAATGCGAAACCGGCCATGGCCGCCGTCAACCAGCACGGCTTGCGCCAGGCCATGGTGCAGTTGCCCGAGGCGCGACAGCATGAGTTGCGCCAACTGCTACGCCGCAATCGAGCCGACAGCCAGCCGCTGATCATGGCAGGCCGCCAGGCTCGTCAGGATGTGATCAAGCAGCTTGAGGCACCGACACTGGACCGGCCGGCCTTGCTGGCGGATCTGGGCAAGGCCCGTGAGGCGGATGTCGCACTCCGCTCGCTGGTGGACAACACCCTGGCGGAATTCGCCGGCACCCTGCCCCAGGAGGAGCGGCGCAAGCTGGTCGACTCGCTGTATTTCCGCGCGCAGGGCAAAGGCAAGGCCATGCAGAAAAACCTGTAGCCGCGACGGATTTGGCGTGTAGCAACGTTTAACTCATGAAGCCCGCCAACAAGGCGACGACTAAATGCCCAGCAAGGAGTTACGCAATGTTGCGAATATTCAAGACCACGCTTGTTGCCACCCTGATGGCCGCCTCACTGGCCGGTTGTATTGTCGAGCCCGTGCATCCGCGTCGACCGCCGCCGATTGTCGAAGTCGTACCGGTCATGCCTGGGCCTGGTTATCACTGGGTCGCCGGACATTATCGCTGGGGTGGTAATCAGTGGCTCTGGGTGCCTGGGCATTGGCGCTAAGGCTTAGACAGAAATAAGACAAAACCCGGCGCAAGCGCCGGGTTTTGTTTTTCAGCTCAGGCCTGCCGCTTGCCCGCTGGCACTTCAGCCGCCGACAACGCGCCATGAATCAGCGGCGCATAGCGATTGCGGAACTCCCAGTTGTAAGGCACCTGCTGCCGGCTCAGCCCCTGGTCCCAGTTGATGGACCAGGTCATCAGCCCCTTGATCGAATGGCCGGCGGCATCCAGTCGCTTGAACGCATTGACCACCGCCGCCGGGTCGATCACGTAACCCGTCGCCGCCGCATCGTTATTGGTCGGCAGGCCAATGACGAACTTGTCCGGCGCAATCCGGGTAAAGCCCCGCGTCCCCGTGACCAGGCTATCGGTCAGGTAGTAGAGGAAATCCTCCTTCATCGCATCATTGTTCTGCGCGATCCAGGCCCCGCTGCCACCATTGGCCTCCGGCACCCAGACGCCGTCACCGCCCTGGTTGTAATACTGCGGCGCAATGAAGTCGTAGTAGCCGTCGAGCGCGGTGATGTAATCGATGTACTTGCCGTTGGTGGTGAGATAGGGGAACTCGGGGGCCATGCTGATGATGAAGTGCTTGCCCTCGGCCTTGTAATGGTTGCGCACCAGTTTCAGGGCGGCGGGCAACACCGTCTTGTTGTCGGCATAGTCGATGGCACTCTGCTCCAGGTCGATATCCAGCCCATCGAAACCGTAGGTTTCCACCAGGCGGATGATTTCGTTGGCCAGCGGCTGCTCGGAGCCCTTGTGCAGTTCGATATGGGCATCGGCACCGCCCAGTGAAATCAGCACCGCACGGCCCTGACCGTTGAGCACACCGACCTGGCGGCGGAACTCCGCATCGGACAGGTTATACGGCTTGAACGACGGGATGCCGTTGCCTTTCATGAAGGCCACCGCCACTACGTTGTACTCCGTGGGCACATCCGTCAGCGCCAGGTTGGCGAACTTCCCGCCCTGGTAGCCATCGCTCGGCCCCGCGGCCCAGTTGTGCCAGAAACCCATGAGGATTTTCTTGCCGGCCAGGCTCGGCATCGCCGACGCCGCATCGCTGGCCTTGGATTTGAGCAGTGAAAAATCGATTGTGGTCACATTCCAGTCCTTTAGAAATTTGCATGAGATCGATTGCCCAGCGGCAAGGTCATTTGAAATCCACGTCAAACGCCTGGTAGAAGGCGTTGCCGGTATTGGCGACGATCCACAACAGGACGATGACGTGCCGGCCCTTCTTGCCCGCCGGCAGTTTCACCTCGTGCTCCACCTTGGCCTTCAACTCATCGCTGTGCTGGTAGTACGGCACCTGGGTGTAGAAATCCTCGTAAAACGGCTTGGCTTCCAGTTGCGCACGGCTGATGCGTTGTTTCGGGTCCCAGCCGTCCTTGGTGATGAACCAGCGATAGCCCCGGGTGACGTGGGCGGCGGTGTATTCCCACTGCACATGGAAGGCCTGCCCCGGATTGACGTTCAACAGTGGCCAGGCATAAGGGCGGTTGAGCTTCTTGCTCAACTCCTCGTCGGTGAAATTGATGCAGTCACGGGCATCGTTTTTCCCGCCACTGAGGATGTAACCGTCAGCGGGTGGGACGACGCTCTGGTCATCGGTTTCAAACGGCTTGGGGAACGGCCCGGCGGTGAGCGCCGGAAAATTCTTCCCACCCTCCATTTCATTGACCTGCCAGGTACCGAGCAGCCCCAGTTCCACAGCCACCGATCCACGGCTGGACGGCGAAACGACACGACCATGTTTAAGTTCAGGTTTGGATAAAGGCTTGTTCATTCTTCTCACTCCTTTGATAGAAATCTCTCCAACTCAGGGAGAACTTTCAACCTAGCTCAAACAACAAGAATGTCCATCTAATGCCAAAACACTGAACTTAATCGTTAATTTATAACCCTCTGAATAAATTGAATTTTTAAAAAATAAACGACAAGACTTACGCACAACACGGCGAATAGATTACATGCCCTATTCGCAATAAACCCTGGTCATACCGCTCATGAAAAAATTATCCACAAACACCCATAAAACGTAACAAGATATTTTTAAACACCCATGGATCACCCCCCAAAGGCTGGGTATCCTGAGCGCCACAGTGCAATGGCGGGCCCTCCCTTTGAACTCCATACGTTATGCCTGGTTGGACAAGTACGAGATTTCCAGCACTGCCTGCACAGGCCTGAACTTCGCCAGGCACAGCCACGATGAATGCGTGATCGGGGTCAATCTGCTGGGCGAGGAAAAGGTCTGGCTGGACCGGCGGACCTTCAGCGCTGGCGCCGGCAACATCACCCTCTACAATCCCGGCCAGATCCAGGGCGGAGGTGCCGCGCCCGATACGCCCTGGCGTTTCGTGAGCCTCTATGTCAGTGCCGGGCAACTGGCGACGGACCTGGGGCTGGAGCATCTGGAGTTTGGCCGGGCGCTCTGCTATCAGCCGCAGCTCGCGGAAAAATTCGCGCGGGCGGTGGAACAGTCGTTGCTGCCAGACCCATTGCTCCGGGCCATCGCCGAGGAGACCCTGGTCGTGCTGCTGGGGGAGATCGTGACGTTGAGCGGGTTGCGCCTGCCGGGCACCGCCGCAGTGGGGCGCGGCCTGGTGAACCGGACCCAGGACATCATCGCCGAGCGCTTGCAGGCTCCGCAAAGCCTGGAAGAGTTGAGCGACGAGTTCGGCCTGTCGAAATTCCACCTCCTGCGAGCCTTCCAGCGCGAAACCGGACTCAGCCCGCGACAGTGGGCCATGCAACTGCGGACCCGGCGTGCCCAGGGACTGTTGCGCAACGGCGCAGCGCCTGGCGACATTGCCTACACCCTGGGGTTTACCGACCAGAGCCATCTGAACCGGCATTTCAAGGCGGCCTATGGGCTGACGCCCGGCCGTTATCAAAGCGCCGTGAAACGCTGAAAAGCGCAATCCGGTACAAGATCGCTTTCAGGTCTGCGTCGACAATGCCGCCAAACGGTTATTGGAGGCTTGCATGCTCACGATCTTCTTCTGCGCGCTGATCTTCGGCGTGGTGTTCTGCCTGTCGCCGGGGGCTGTCCTGGCGGAAACCTTGCGCCGCGGCTTGCTTCATGGTTTCAAGCCGGCGCTGCTGGTGCAAATCGGCTCGTTGGTGGGCGACGCGCTCTGGGCGGTGATCGGGCTGACGGGGCTTTCGCTGCTGCTGGAACACGAGCAGGTACGGATTCCGCTCACGAGCGCCTGCGCGGCCTATCTGGCGTGGCTGGGTATCCGCAGCCTGAGGGACGCCTGGCAATTGCCCGAGGCCGAAAGCGCGACCGAACGGCCGGGGACAAACGCCCTGATGGTCGGCGCGACCATCTCCATCGCCAACCCGAAAAATGTCGTCTACTGGGGCGCGCTGGGCAGCGCCCTCTCCGGTATCGTCGGCCAGACCCCGAGCCACGGGCAAACCCTGATGTTCTTTGCCGGCTTCATGTTCGCTTCGGTGGCCTGCTGCTTTGTCATCGCGGCCCTGGTCAACGTCCTCAGGAAAGCCGCGTCCCCGGGCTGGCAGCGGCTCAGCCATGGCCTGTGCGGAGTGGCCCTGATCTACCTGGCGATATTGGCGCTGCGGGCGGTGTTCTAAAACGAGGGGCGCCTGAGTATCAGACGCCCCTTGTCGTTCACTTCAGCTGATTGGCAAACCGCCCCACCGCGCCTACCACCTGCTTGGCGCCATCCTGGATCTCGATGATCACCTCGCCGGCCTGATTGGCCAGGGACACGCCCTGCTCGGCCTTGTGCCGGCTGGTGGACATGTCCCGCACCGCCTCGTCCACCAGCTTCTGGTTCTGTTGGACCACAGTGACGATTTCCTCGGTGGCGGCGCTGGTGCGTCCCGCCAGTTGCCGGACCTCGTCGGCCACCACCGCGAAACCACGGCCCTGCTCCCCGGCCCGGGCCGCCTCGATGGCGGCATTGAGCGCCAGCAGGTTGGTTTGCGCGGCAATGCCGCCGATGGTCTGGACCATCGAAGTAATCAACATCGACTGCTTGCCCAGCGCTTCGATGCCCTCCGACGCCGACTGCATTTCCTCGGAAATAGCCTGCATGGTCAGCACCGTGTCCTTGACCACCGTGGCCCCGCGCTGTGCGGTCGTGTCGGTCTGCAACGAGATGTCGTAGGCAATGCCCGCCGCCTCGCTGACCTCTTTCTCGCGCTCCACCTGGTCGGTCACCAGGCTGGCGAACTTGACCACTTTGTAGAGTTGACCCTGGGCATCATGGACCGGGTTATAAGTGGCCTCCAGCCAGACATCGCGCCCCTGGCTGTCGACGCGCCTGAACCGATCCGCGACGAACTCCCCACGATTGAGGGTCGCCCAAAAGGCCTGGTACTGACTGGACGCCGCTTCTTCGGGAGAACAGAAAATGCGGTGATGTTTACCGACGATCTGCGCCAGCGAGTAGCCCATGGCTCGCAGGAACTGGTCATTGGCGGTGATCACTTCGCCCTTGAGATTGAACTCGATCACCGCCGTGGAACGCAGCAGCGCGCGAATAAAAGCCTCGTTCTCCTTCATGGTCTCAACGGTCTGACTGACATCGCGAGCGAAACACTGGATATGCAACAACTCGCCCTTCTCGTTCCGGACCGGCTGCCAACAGCCCTGCAACCAGGCCAGGCTGCCATCGGCGCGCAGGAAACGGTAATTGTCGCTGACCGACTCGCCCTTGGCCACCGCCGCCTGGAGGTTACGGTAGCAGTCCAGGGTTTTGACATAGGCAGGAACCATCTGGTCCAACGGCCGATCCCGCACCTGCTCGGCGTTATACCCCAGCAGGTCGAGAAAACGTTGATTGAAGTCGATGATGCGGAACTGCGGGTCGAGCACCAGTGAGACCATTTCTGCCGTCATGCCGTGGAACAACTGGTGCAACTTGAAAAGCTCTTCTTCTTTGCTCTCTAATCTCTTCTTCAGATGAGTATTGAACATGACTGCAAGAATCCCTTTTGCCGTGTTATTCCAAGACTATCGGTGTAACCGGGCAATCACTGAGACCATCGGTCGCCTCGAACTGACGCCGCAGATTGCTTGAACGCCAAGAGTCACTCGTCCCCCAGGCCGCAAAATGCAGGCGTGGTTGTTAACAACATAGTTCAGCTCAAGGCGTCTTGCAGAACGGCCCGCGTGGGGCGACAGGCGGGTTTTATGGCAGGATCATTGCCGGGCGTGCGAAGGACGGTATCGGGCTGGCGCTGGCAGGCCATCCCGGCGGCGGCACCACGAAACTGGCCTTCATGCGCTTGACCTCTTCAATCGGGCTGTTGCCGAACAACCGCTTGAACTCACGGCCGAATTGCGAAGCGCTTTCGTAGCCCACTTCCAAAGCGGCGCTGGCGGCGCTTACATCGTTGCGGACCATCAGCAGCCGTGCCTGGTGCAGCCGGATCGACTTGAGGTATTGCAGCGGTGAGGTCTGGGTGACCGACTTGAAATGACTGTGGAACGAAGGAACGCTCATGCCCGCTTCAGCCGCCAGTTGCTCCACACTGAGTGGCAGGCTGAAGGCCCCGTGAATTCGGCGAATGGCCTTGGCTATCTTGCCGAACTGACCTTGCAGGGTCAGCGCCGCGCGCATGGCGCCGCCCTGCTCCCCCGTCAACGCCCGAAAGTAGATTTCACGGACCAGTGAAGGGCCGAGGATTTCCGCCTCCAGGGGCCGCCCCATGGCCTCGACAAAACGCAGGACCGACTCGCTCATCGCCCGGTCCATGGGGGTCGAGAGCATGCCCTGGGGTTTGGACGCAGCAACGCCGCCCTGCTGGTCGATTTGCAGGATCAGATCCGCGACGACATTGAAATCCAGGTACAGGTAGATGGCGAGCAACGGCGCCTGCTCGCTGGCCTGGGTTTGCATGGTGAACGGCACCGGCACTGAAACGGCCAGGTAATGCTGCTCATCGTAGAGGTAGACCTGGTCGCCGAAGAAACCGCGTTTGCTACCCTGGCAGACAATGACGATACCGGGCTGGTAAAACACCGGGGTCAGGCTCAACGGCCGATTGGAACGCAGGAAACGCACCTGCGGCAGCACCGTGAGGTTGTAACCTTCCTCGGGTGTCAGCTTGTCCATCAGTGCAATCATGCGCTTGCGCACGTCACTCCCGTCCCACGTCTCGGCGTTCACCTGGTTTCCCGTCCTCACTGGCCTTGTCATCGATTGTGCTCAAGGCTGGCCCGGAATAACAGACCGCTCATAGGAATAGGCTAGACATTCAGAGGAAGCGAGCTCTCCCTCGCGACGCATGGGGACTAAAGTTGAGGCATTCGTACAGCGGGGCCTCCCGTTGCCGAACCCATTCCTTTGCCATGAGAGAAATCAGCATGTCCTCAGTCAAAACCCTGCTTGTCACCGGCGTCAGCAGCGGCTTCGGGCGAGCCCTCGCCATCGAGGCGATTGCCGCCGGCCATCGCGTGATCGGTACGGTGCGCAACGAGTCGGCCAGGCAAGCCTTTGAAGCCCTGGGCCCTTCCCAAGCCTTCGGGCGCTTGCTCGATGTCACCGATTTCGGGCGGATCGATGCAGCGATTGCCGAGATGGAGTCCACCGTGGGACCGATCGATGTCCTGGTCAACAACGCCGGTTATGGTCACGAGGGGATCTTCGAAGAGTCATCGCTCGAAGAGATACGCCAACAGTTCGAGGTCAATGTCTTTGGCGCCGTGGCGGTGACCAAGGCGCTGCTGCCTTACCTGCGTCAGCGTCGTCGCGGCCATATCATCAACATCACCTCCATGGGCGGGTTCATCACCTTCCCCGGGGTCGCCGACTACTGTGGCAGCAAGTTCGCACTGGAAGGGATCTCCGAGGCATTGGGCAAGGAACTCAGGCCGTTCAACATCGCGGTCACCGCCGTTGCCCCGGGATCCTTTCGTACCGACTGGGCGGGCCGTTCCATGGTTCGTTCGCCCCGCAGCATCGCCGACTACGACGCCTTGTTCGAACCCATCCGAGCGGCCCGCGAAGCCAAGAGCGGCAAACAACTGGGCGATCCCGCCAAGGCGGCCAGGGCCATGCTCACCCTGATCGCCAGCGAGCAGCCGCCGGCTCATCTGCTACTGGGCAGCGATGCGCTCACACTGGTTCGGGAAAAGCTCGCCAGCTATGCTGCGGAACTCGACGCCTGGGAGGCGCTGACCCGCTCCACGGACTTTGACGCGGATTAACGCTTCTTTTTCTGCAGGCTTTTCAGGCGCAGGGCCGCGCGTTGCACCGCGGCCATTTTTTCCGGGCGCTTCATGCGCTTCCACTGCTTGATCTCTTCCTTGGAGCGCCCACAGCTCAGGCACATCTCGCTGTTGAGCTGGCACACGGAAATACAGGGATTGTCGATATCCTTGGCCATGGTTCAGTGGCGCCCCGGCCGCGGACTGCGAGCAAGGTGCTGTTGCCAGTTGCCGGCGCTCACTTGCTGGCAATGTTCCTCGCTGTCGAACGCCAGATGGGCAGCGACCTGCTTGACCTCAACGTCTGCTTCGCGCAAGGCCTCGGCGGTCAGTTCGAGCATCTGGGCGGACTCGCCAGCCAGCGCCTGATCGCGGTTGGCCCGGGTATCGAAAACCCAGGTCACCCGCAGGCTGGAAGGAAAGTGCGCGAAGTCCACTTCGTGGGTCAGCCAGACAAACCCGACGATTCGGGCCTTGGCCGTCTCGCAGGCCTCGGTCAGGGTCGCAACCAGGCGGCGCTCGATTTGCGCCTGCTCGCGTTTACTCAACAACATGGTTTGATCCTTTTCATCTCGGCGGCGCAGAGTATGCCTCATCGTCGACAAAGCCCGGTATCGACAGGACGACAAGCGGGGCTTCAGGCACACGTACGAACAGTCGACAGTTCATCCGCCGCCCCCTAAGCTGAACGAAGAAAAAACAGCGGCGACGGATATCCAGTCCGACAGCAGGCCTGCCACAGAAAAACCAGAGACAGGAATCGCCCTCTATGACGATGATTGACGCAGATCTCTTGAAACCCTACCTGACCGAAGCAGACAACGCCCGCATGGCATGGCGCACAACGGTCGCCGCCTTGAGCAAGTCGCCCCAAGACACACTGGAAGAAGGGTTCAAAGCCGTCAAGATCGCCGAGCGAACCTATTACCGCTGCTGCGAAGAGCTGGCCAATGCCCTGCGCGGCGAGGTTGCGCGTGCCGAAGGAGCGAGCTGAGCAATCCCCTTGCCCCGTTGAGCAGGATCAACGAACACACCCCAGATCGTCGCCTTGTGCGCCACTTGCGAAAGCGGCTCGCGGCGTACGCCCGTCAAGCCGACCAACAGGTCACCGAGAAAGGCTCCAAACACGGCCTGGGTGGAGGTCGATTGAATCCGTGCAACCGTCTGCTCGGTCGAACGGGACAGCTCTTCCTGCCAGGTAGGCCATATGGCAGTGGGCGAGGTTTCAATAGCCTGGAGGCGTAGCTGGGTGAAACGCTGTGCATCCTGAGCATCGAGTAGACGGATAGTGATCATGAGGACCTCAGGGGTTTGAGGTCGTCAAAACTAGCGCAGAATTGCCATACCGACCATGCTCCATGAAGGGATACTACTGAACTCAACCAGACTCCGCCTTGACAGGCTTGTAAGTCGAAGCCGCTCGATGAGCCTCTTCATACACACCCTTGATTTGCCTGAGTCCGAGAACGACCTCCTGGAGATTGATACCACCGATTTCGCGCGAGAACTCCCCAAACAGTATATTTTTGCGTGCCTCTGTGTATTTTTCCGTGTTCTTGCGACCTTCCTCGGTAACGCTGAGTTGCACCGGCCGGTTCTTGAACGGCTGATATTTTTTGATCAACCCTCGCTCGCTGAGCTTTGTCACACTGTAATTAATATTAAAATAATCCGAGCGATTCAACAGTTGCCCCACCTCCGCAATGGTTTTAGGGCGATCATTCATCCGAATAACGTGAAGTACCGCAAGCTCATCAATTGACATTTTATTATCGTTGGCCATTTTTTCGCACTCCAACTGCCAACGCTTGAAGGCATTGAATACCCTCCAAAGCTGCAGCTCGAACTCAGTCCAATCCACTTCACTATCAGTGGCAGCCAGATGCCATGTCTTATCAATCTGCATGAGTTGGGCCTTCAGTCCTTGATTCAATCAATTTCTGCACACTTTGCCTAACTTGGCAATGGACACACCAAGAAATCAACCTGGTCGCACAAAATGATCTTGCGCCCTACACATCAACAAGATTTGACCTACAGAAACACCAGCAACCAACGATATACCGCCCTCTTGAACGACAAGCCCATTCGTTTTATAAATTTCAAAGCGAATCACAAAGCAAATCGTCCCAGGGAACAGAGGGATCTTCTATGTGCCAAAACACCCACCCGAACCGCATCAGGCTCCCGACCAGCCAGCAATCCCCTAATCGGCAGCTAAAGGAAACCAGCCCTACCGACACCCCATCCAAGCCGAGCACTTGGCTCTCCATCTTGATCGTTGACGATGATGAGCGAGTACGTGAGTTTCACTGCAATATCTTGAAAAGCCTTAATTGCAGCGTCAACATGGCCAGCAATGGCTATGAAGCCCTGGGTATGTTGTGCAAATCCTACGATGCCATCCTGATGGATATTCAAATGCCCGGAATGGACGGCATTGAAACCGCCATGAAGATTCGCCAGCAAGGGTTTGATCCGCAGAGCATGCCCATTATAGCCATCACCGCCAACCCGCCGGAGGAGGTGCGAAGAAAATGCCAGGCCTCCCTATTCAATGAATGCATACAAAAGCCGATGGATATCAACACGCTCCAAAAAACACTCGAAACGCTAACAGCCCGACAAGAGTAAATGGTTCCTCCCAGTTCGATACGTTTAAATACAGCCCTGTTTCTGTAGGTCAATTCATACCAAACTTGTCCTTGCAGTCTGATTTTCGCCGATGAACAACGTCGCTACCATCGGAGTATGGCGTCCACCCATCAAGCTCCTACAACAGATACTCCAGAGACAGAACACTTGAAGTGGATGACTGATGAAGCCCAGAGCGATCCCTGACCTCGCTCCTTGCCCATTGACCTTCGAGAGGCTGCCTGACTCATGACCCAGATTGCCCAACTGCCGACACCCCAAACCGACCGTGTGCTGATTTTACGTATTGAGCTGAAGTGGATAACACCCACAATCTGGCGCCAGGTGGCGGTCCCCGAAAGCATCACCTTGGGCAACCTGCACCAGGTTATTCAGACGACGATGGGCTGGACGGACACGCACCTGCATGAATTTGAAATTTCCGGTGACAGCTACGGCGTTTCCGACTCCAGCACCGGCTGGAAACCGCCGATCGTTGCGGAGAAACGCAAGACGTTGATCGGCGCCCTGCGGGGGAATCGGACTTTCCGCTATGTCTACGATTTCAGGGATGGTTGGGAACACGTGATCAGGCTGGAAAAAATCATCCCCGCTGACGTTTGCCCGCAGCTGCCCTACTGCATCGACGGCGCCAACGCCCGGCCGCCGGAAGATATCGGCGGCATGCTGGGCTACGACGAGTTCCTGACGGCCCTGAATGACGCCGACCACCCCGAGCATGAGAGCGTGCTGGAGTGGTTCGGCGATAACGGCTTTGATCCGACGACTTTTGATTGTGTGCGTATCAATCGGTCGTTGAAACAGATCAGGCTCCAGCGACCTTGATAACGACTTTGCCAAAGGCACCTCTGGTGAGGTGCTCATCGGCTTCACGCACCTTCTCGAACAGGGGCTTATGGACGAATACCCACCTCGGCGACTTGTGCAGTCCAGGCTTTGACCTGCGCGCTGAGCGTCAGGCCCAGACCGGGACGAGTGGGCACGAGCATGCGACCGTCACGGGTTTCCAGGCGCTCGTTGAACAGCGGCTCAAGCCATTCGAAATGCTCGACCCAAGGCTCCGTCGGGTAAGCCGCCGCCAGGTGAACATGCAGTTCCATGGCGAAGTGCGGCGCCAGCATCAGGCCCGCGTGTTCGGCCATGGCCGCGACCTTCAGGTAAGGCGTAATCCCGCCCACCCGCGGTGCGTCGGGCATCAGGAAATCGGCGCCACGCAGCTTGATGAACTCGGCGTGCTCGGCAACGCTGGTGAGCATTTCGCCGGTGGCAATCGGCGTATCGAATTGCAGGGCCAGGGCGGCGTGGCCCTCGGCGTCGTAGCAGTCCAGCGGCTCTTCGATCCAGATCAGGTTGTATTGCTCAAACTGGCGGCACATGCGTTGGGCCGTCGGGCGATCCCATTGCTGATTGGCATCCACCATCAAGGGGAAGTCGTCCCCCAGGTGCCTGCGAACCGTGCTGACACGCTGGATATCGATGGCGCAATCCGGCTGGCCGACCTTCAGCTTGATACCGCCAATGCCCTTTTCACGGGACAGGTCGGTGTTCTTCATCAGTTGATCCAGCGGCGTGTGCAGAAAACCACCGGAGGTGTTGTAGCAACGCACGGAATCACGTTGGGCACCGAGCAGGCGCGCCAGGGAAAGATTGGCGCGCTTGGCTTTCAAGTCCCACAAGGCCACGTCGAAGGCACCGATGGCCTGGGTCGACAGGCCGCTCCGTCCCACCGAAGCGCCAGCCCAGCACAGCTTGGTCCACAGCTTGGCAATGTCACTCGGGTTTTCGCCGATCAACGCCGGGGCGATTTCCTGGGCATGGGCGAATTGCCCCGGCCCACCGGCCCGCTTCGAATAGCTGAAGCCGAGCCCACGATGACCGTCGATGGTTTCGATTTCAGCGAACAGGATGACGATTTCGGTCATCGGCTTCTGCCGTCCGGTGAGCACCTTGGCATCGCTGATCGGGTTGGCCAGCGGCAGGATCACCGAAAACACACGCACCCAGGCAATACGGTCGTCGTCGGAGGATTTGATGGCGTGTTGTGCTGCGAGCATGGGGCTCTCCTTGAACGGTGATGAGGTCTTGAAAAGGATCAGGTACGCTGTGGTGTCAGTTCGCTGCTCAGTGCAGCCTCGTCGGCAGGCTTGGCCGGTGGATCCTCGAAATCATCGAGCTCCAGGCGCTTGAGCGGCCCGACGATAAACAGATAGGAAAACGCCCCCAGCAGCCCCATGCCGGCCACGTAGATCAACGCGACGTCGAAAGAGCCCAACTGGTTGATCATCACGCCGATGGCGATGGGAGTGACGATGCTCGCGAGGTTGCCGCAGAAGTTGAACATCGCCCCGCTGACGCCCATGGCCCGGGCCGGCGAAACGTCACCGACGATGCACCAGCCCAGGTTGCCGACCCCTTTGGCGAAGAAGGCAATGGACATCACCAGGATCACCAGGGGGATCGACTGGGTGTAGTTGGCGACCATGATGCTGCTCGACAGCAACAGGCCACAGATGATCGGCGTCTTGCGGGCCGCGGTCAGGCTGAAATTCTTGCGCAGCATCCAGTCCGACCAGACACCGCCGATCATGCCGCCCAGGCAACCGGCGATGGGGGGAATGGCGGCCACCAGCCCGACCTTCAACAGGGTCATGCCCTTGGCTTCGATCAGGTAGGTGGGGAACCAGGTCAGGAAGAACCAGGTGATCGAGGTCAGGCAGAACTGACCCAGGTAGATCCCCAGCATCATGCGATTGCCACCGATGGCCTTCATTCTTTTCCAGCTGAAAGGCGTCTTCACGTCGCCGATGGTGGGCAGGCCCCCGCCCGCTTCGATGTAGTCGATTTCAGCCTGGTTGGTGCGCTTGTCCTTGCGCGGTTCCTGCACCATGCGAAACCACAGCAGGCCGATCAGGATGCCTGCCACACCGGTGACCCAGAACACGTGCTGCCAGCCCCAGGTGCTGACCAGCCAGACCATCACCGGGGTGAACGCCGCCAGGGCAAAATACTGCGCGGACTGGAACACCGCCGTGGCCAGGCCCCGTTCATGCCGCGGGAACCACATCACCGTCAGGCGGTTGTTGGCTGGAAACGCCGGTGCTTCGGCCACCCCCATCATGAAGCGCAGGACAAACAGCGCCAGAAAGGCCGAACTGAACAGGTCGACGTAACCCTGCAGGAAGGTAAACACCGACCAGATGATCAGGCTCATGCCGAGCACCAGACGCGAGCCGAAGCGGTCGAGGACGATGCCGCCGGGCAGTTGCATCCAGGTGTAGGCCCAGCCGAAGGCCGAGAAGGCAATGCCCATGGTCATGGCATCGAAACCAAGGTCGCTGCGCATGCTCGGTGCGGCAATGGACAACGTGGCGCGGTCAACGTAGTTGAATACGGTGACGATGAAGATCATCACGAGGATGAGATAGCGGACGTTGGTCTTCGCGACCGATGGCGTAGGCGTGATCACTATTATTTTCCTTATTGTGAGTACAGCGGCGAATCCATGTGGCCCTTACGGCTCCTGATAGCAGCATGATCGGCAAATGATTGCGCAATCATCGAGAGATTCAAAAAAAGGTCCCGCCCGGCAGGGCAGATGACCTTTGCGCCGATACTACACTGATTGCGCAATCATTCAACCCTGTGGTTATCGGGAAAAGCTGTTTTGAGGATCAGGTACTGGCGCGGTCGATCAGGGTGAAACCGGTGTCGATCCGCACGGGATGATGACTGCCGGCGGGATACTCGAAGCGCTCCAGCAGCGCCTGGGCCACTTGCAGGCCAATGTTCTTGCCATCGACGCTGACGGTCGACAAGGCCGGGTGAACCTGGGCCGCGCTGCTCAGATCGCCGAAGCCCATGACTGCCAGGTCCGACGGTACATTCATCCCGCGACTGGCGGCTTCGGCCAGGACGCCCTGAGCCACAGTGTCGGAGCTGCACACCACAATGTCCGGCGGCACGGGCTGTTCAAGCAGGCGGCGCAGCCCTTCCCTGCCCACTTCAAGGGTGGCCGGTGGCGCCAGGATCTCCATCGGCACCTCTTCGATGCCCTGGCGCTTAAGCTCGGCAATCAGGCTGTTGCAGCGGCGCAGGCCACGGGGGTCGCTGATGGTCACCACCGAGAAACGCTTGTAGCCCTTTTTCAGCAAATGCCGGGCGGTCTCCTCCCCGACCTTTTCATGGGAGAAGCCCACCAGCATATCCAGGGGATCTTCGCTCAAGTCCCAGGACTCAACCACCGGGATACCCGCCTGGGCGAGTCGCAGACGACTGGATTCGGTGTGCAGCGTGCCCGTCAGGACAATACCGTCCGGGCGGCGGCCGAGGACCGCTTCCAGCAGTTTTTCTTCCTGCTCGGCGGAGTAGCCGGTCAGCCCCAGCAAGGTTTGATAGCCCGCCTGGGTCAGGCGATCCATCAGTGATTGCACGGTGTCGGCAAAAATGGAGTTGGCAATGGTCGGAAGGAAAATCGCCACCAGACGGCTTTTGTTGCTCGCCAGGCCGCCGGCCAGCATATTCGAAACATAGCCGGTCTTGCGCACCGCCTCACGGACCTTTTCCCGGGTCTCCTCGGTCACCAGTTCCGGTCGATGCAAGGCCCTGGAAACCGTCATCGGCGAAACGCCGGCCACCTTTGCCACATCAATCAAGGTCAGGCTGGCGCCCTTCTTGGAAGCGTTGATCGAAGTGTCAGTGGAGGACGCCGCGGGTTTCTTGGCCATGAACCTTTCCGAATCTGAAGCTCAGTCTCTGAAGCTGCCGTGCGAGGCAGGCTGTAAGCGCGGGGAATCTACCAAAACCCCGCGCAACATTCACGATACTTGGTTTTGGCTCGCTCAGAGGGCGACGATCAAGCCGGCGGTGATTTCTTCTTGTGCCCTGCCCCGGCCAATCAACCAGCGCTGAAAGGCCCGGCATTGGGATTTCTGCAGGGTGTTGGGATGCCAACTCAGGTAATACGGCGAAGGCAGCGGCATGGCGCGGCCCCAGGGAATGACCAGGCGCCCTTCATCAATATCGCGGGAAATCATCGAAAACTGCGCCAGCACCACGCCCTGGTGATCGATGGCGGCCTGGATCGCCATGCTCGACGAAGAAAAACTGCGACGGATGACAATCGCCTGTTCGACGGTGACACCTTCGTGCTCGAACCATTCGGCCCATGAGGGTGGCGAGTCGAATTTAGGCCGCGAATCGATACGGATCAGCGGGTATTGGAGCAGGTCAGCGGCCTGCTCCACCTGGCCTGGATAGCCTGGAAGGCCCAACAGCGTCGGTGAGCAGGCCGGCACCACACAATCGCGAAACAGCACGACGCTGTGCTCGGCATATTGGCCTGGTTCGCCATAACCGATCCGAAAATCGGCGTTTTCCTCCTCCGAGGTATCCGCCAGGGTGCTATCCAGATAGATGTCGAGGTCCCCATGCTCATGCTGCCATTCGTAGGTCAGGGGCCCCAACCACTTGGTCATGAGTGAAGGCAGGCCACTGACATACAGGTTGTTGGGATTTTTCGAACGCTCGACTTCGGAAACCGCGGCTCTCAACTCTTCAAAGGCGCCAGAACATCGCGCATGAAAACGCAGGCCAATGGCGTTCAGCCGCAGGCGCTGTCCCTCCTTGACCGTCAGGCTCATGCCCAGGGCCTCTTCCAGCAACTTCATCTGCTGGCTCACCGCGCCCACGGAGAGGTTCAGGCGCTTGGCCGCCTGGGAGATGCCACCGCAGTGACCGACGGTTTCAAACACCTGGAGGGCTCGCAAAGGCGGTAGACGGCTCATGGCAGTAAAAAGCTCTCGAAGGCATTTTAAGTTTAGAAATTCTATTAAAACTGACAGAAATTGCCATATTTTCTTCATCGATAAATCGCTTTAGCCTTCTCCCACGCTCAATCGAGCGATGACTCAGCCGGTCCGGCCCCTCAATCATTTCGTTTCTCGGGAGTTCGCAATGACAGCTCATCCTCAGCAGATCACTCAGGTCGTTCTTGGCGACAGGGAACCTTCCATCGAAGAGTTCGTCGCGGTAGCCCGTTACTCCGCCAAGGTGTCGTTTTCCGAGACCTACAAGAACCGCGTGAACAGATCCCGGGGTCTGGTCGAGCGTTTCCTCGATGAGAATCGACTGGTCTATGGGGTGACCACCGGCTTCGGCGACAACGTCCGGCATGTGATTTCGCCGCAGAATGCCAAGGAGCTTCAGGTCAATATCGTGCGTTCCCACGCCGTCGCCGTCGGCGAGCCGCTCAAGCGTGAACAGGTTCGGGCCATCCAGTTGATGGTGTTGATCAGCCTCGGCAAAGGGTTTTCCGGGGTGCGCCTGGAGTTGCTGGAACTGATTGCCGGGCTGCTCAACCATGACGTCGTGCCGTTTGCGCCCGGCGAGGGTTCGGTGGGTTACCTCGCTGTCGAAGGGCACCTGGCCCTGGTCCTGCTTGGTGAGGGCAAGGCCCGGGTCAATGGCGGCGAATGGGTCGATGGCGCCACCGCACTGGAGCAGGTCGGCCTGCAACCGACGGACCTGCAGTGCAAGGAAGGCCTGGCCATGCTCAATGGCACCATGTCGGTGACCGCCATCGCCATCCTGGCCCTCTACAATTCCATGCAGAGCGCGGCCCTGGCCGACGTCGTCGCCGCCCTTTCCCTGGAAGCGCTGAAGGGCACGATTCGGGCCTTCGACCCGCGTTATCACTCGATCAAGGCTCACAAGGAGCAGGCGCAAACCGCCAGGGATATCAAGGCGATGCTGCACGACAGCCAGTTGATCGCCGAAAACATCGACTACCGGTTACAGGACGCCTACAGCCTGCGGGCCATTCCCCAGGTGCACGGCGCGTCGAAACGCTTTATCGATCACGCCCGGGAAAACATCGAGAACGAAATCCACTCCTCGGGCGACAACCCGATCATCTACCCGCTTGAAGACGGCGACGGCATTGCCATCTCCGGCGCCAACTTCGACGGCAGCTATATCGGCATGTCGGCGGATTCGCTGTGCGTGGCGCTGGCCAGCCTGGCGAAGATTTCCGAGCGCCGTATCGACCGCATGGTCAACTCGCACTTCAGCGAAATGCCGGCCTTCCTGGTGCGCAACCCGGGCCTCAACAGCGGCTATATGATTCTGCAATACACTGCGGCGGGCCTGTATGCGGAAATGAAGGCACTGTCGTTCCCCTCCACGGTCGACAGCTTCTCGACCTGTGCCAACCAGGAGGATCTGGTCAGCCTGGCGTACAACGCCGCTATCAAGGCCTATAAAGTGTCCGAAAAGCTCGAATCGGTGCTGGCGATCGAGCTGCTGGTGGGTTGCCAGGCGCTGGACTTCCATGACGTGCACAAGGCGTCCAGCGTGACCAAGGCGGTTTATGACCTGGTACGCAGTCGCGTGCCGGTCGCCGACCATGATCGTGCCTTCTATGTGGACATGGTGAGTGTTACCGAACAGGTGCGCAGTGGTGAGGTGCTGGCCACGGTGCAGAAAAACCTCAAGTAAACCGGTTGAACCCCAAGGCCGTCCTTTGGCCGTCAAGGCAGGCGTTTCGCTGCCTCTCGACGACTGGAGGACGGCTTTTTCCGTCACACAAGCCCCCACACCCAGCGTTCCCCAACGCGCACTAAGATCTCTCAAACTGTCACCGAGCGCCCCAACGTAGCGCAATTCCCAGCCTAGGTAACAATACTTATCCCCTCGGCAAAACTCCCCCAAAAAAAACTCCCCTCAGCAAGCCCTTGTCCTGCAAGCCCTACAGCCAAATCCCAGGTTTTATTGAGCGGCGCCCCCTCAAGTTGGCCGCTTGATTGCATATGCTTGTATGTACAAGTAAATGTGTGTGCGTATAAGTTGGTAGCAAGGTCCATGCGCAGCACCTGTTTACGCTTGGGAGCAAGGTCACAAACCTGCCGATGATCACGGCTTGATCGATCGATCAGGGGCACATGGAGAGGGGGCAGCCAGCCAGGCTGAAACCATCAGGGGTGCGAATTAACCCGCTTGACTGGCAGGTTGGCTGTTTATGGTTTTGTCTTGTCTGCACACGAACCGTTGCGCAGGCAAGCATTGGAGATTCGGCCTGAGCCGGATCAGTTCGCAACACTCCATTGATTAGGCAGGAAGTTATCAAGATGTCGAAGAAATCAAGCTGGTTGGGTTCTGTAGCGCTCAGTGCAATGGTTCTGGCCTGTGCCCCGGCACTGCAGGCCAAAGAGTGGACCTCGGTGAATATCGCCACCGAAGGCGCCTATGAGCCCTGGAACCTGACGCTCCCAGGTGGAAAGATCGGCGGCTTCGAACCCGAGCTGATGGATATCATCTGCCCGCGCATGAAGCTCAAGTGCAACGTCGTGGTGCAGAACTGGGACGGGATGATCGCCAGCCTCAATGCCGGCAAATTCGACGTGCTGATGGACGCCATCGTCATCAACGACGAACGCCAGAAGGTCATGGCCTTCTCGACGCCTTATGCCCAGACCCCGGCCAGCTTCGTCTCGCTGAAAGCCGATCTGCTGCCGGGCAAAACCGGTGACGCCGCCGCCATCACCCTGGGCACCGATGCCAAGGAAGTCCGCGCCGGCGTTGAAGACCTGCGCAAGGCCCTCAAAGGCAAGACCATCGGTATCGCCTCCGGCACCATCTACACCCCGTTCATTGATGAAAACTTCAAGGATGTCGCGACCATTCGCGAGTACGGCAGCTCGGCCGAAGCCATCCTCGACCTGCTGGCCGGTCGTATCGACGTCGCCTTCGACGACGTAACCTTCTTCAATTCGGTCATGGACAAGCCAGAGAACAAGCCGCTGGTCTTTACCGGCCCGGTCATCAAAGGCCCGATCTGGGGTGAAGGCGAAGCGCTGGGCTTCCGTCAGAAAGACCCGGAGCTCAAAGCCAAGTTCGACGCAGCCCTCAAGGAAGCCATGGCTGACGGCACGATCAAGAAACTGAGCGAGAAGTGGTTCAAGGCAGACCTTACCCCTAAGCAGTGATTCTGAATGGCCCGGCAACGTAACGGTTGCCGGGTTGCTTGAACCTTCATCATAAGTGGGACCTTCTATGAACCTCTTGCAGCTACTCAGTTTTGGTGACTCAGGCTGGGGAATGGCGCTGCTCAAGGCAGCAGGCATGACCGTGATATTGACCCTGGCGGCGCTGCTGGTGGGTGCGGTATTTGGCAGCCTGGTCGCTGCGGCCAAGCTATCCCGTCGGCGCACCCTGCGCTGGCTCGGAGACCTGTATTCGATTCTGTTCAGGGGCATCCCTGAGCTGCTGGTGATCTACCTGTTCTACTTCGGCGGCGCCAGTGTGGTCACCGCGGTTGGCCACTGGTTCGGCGGCGAAGGCTATATCGACGTGCCGCCTTTCCTGGTGGGTGCATTGGCGGTCGGGCTGATTTCCGGCTCCTATCAGGCCGAAGTCTACCGTGGCGCCTTTCTCGCCGTATCCAAGGGCGAACTGGAAGCCGGGCTGGCCATCGGCATGAGCCGGGCCATGCGTTTCAAACGGATCCTGATCCCCCAGGTACTGCGCTTTGCACTGCCCGGGCTGGGCAACGTCTGGCAAATGAGCCTGAAGGACTCCGCGCTGATTTCCGTGATCGGCCTGGTGGAATTGATGCGGGCCAGTCAGGTCGCGGCCGGATCGACCCGGCAATATTTCACGTTCTACATCATCGGGGGCATCGTGTACCTGGTTCTCACTGGCCTGTCCGGTCGGCTTTTCAACATGGCCGAGGCTCGCGTGCGTCGCACGCAGCAGCGCAGCCCAGTCTAGTCAGAGTCGGAAGGACTACTTATGATCGATTTTCCGTTCCTTGCTGACACCATGCTCAAGCTGTTGGCCGCGTTGCCCACTACGCTGACGCTGTTTTTCTGCTCATTGGTGATCGGCCTTACCCTTTCCGTCGGCATTGTCAGCCTGCGGGTCAGCCGCTGGTGGTTCTTCAGCTACCCGGCGCGTTTCTACATCATGCTGTTTCGCGGCACGCCGCTGCTGATCCAGATGTTCCTGATCTACTACGGGCTGGGCCAGTTCCCGGCCATCCGCGACAGCTTCGCCTGGGTCCTGCTCAAGTCGCCCTATGGCTGCGCGGTGGTTTCACTGGCTTTGTGCACCGCCGGTTATACCGCCGAGATCATTCGTGGCGGGCTGCTCAGCGTGCCCCAGGGGCAGATCGAGGCCGGCAAGGCCGTGGGTATGTCGCCGTGGGAACTGCTGCGCCGGATCATTGCGCCGGTCACCCTGCGCCAGGCCCTGCCGGCCTACTCCACCGAAGCCATTCTGCTGGTCAAGTCCACGGCGCTGGCCAGCCTGGTGACGGTGTGGGACGTCACGGGCGTCGCGCAACAGATCATCCAGCGCACCTATCGCACGATGGAAGTGTTCATTTGCGCAGCGTTGATCTACCTGGTGCTGAATTTCCTGGTCGTTCGTGCAGTCGCCTGGCTCGAGTATCGTCTCTCGCCGCACTTGCGTGAACGGCCAGTCGACGCCATCAAAAAAGCCAGCCCTTCGCTGCCTACCCATTCCTGATTTGATACGGAGCCTGCCATGAGCACTCAGTCCGCCTCTGCCCTGTCGGTGACTAATATTCAGAAGTCCTTCGGCAGCGCCCATGTCCTCAAGGGCATTTCCCTGGACGCCCACAAGGGCGACGTGATCTCGATCCTCGGCGCCAGTGGGTCCGGTAAAAGTACCTTCCTGCGCTGTATCAACCTGCTGGAAACCCCCGACCAGGGCATCATCACCGTCAATGGTGAAATGATCGAAATGAAGCAGCACGCCGACGGCCGCCAGACCCCGAGCAACGCCCGCCAGGTCGAGCGCATGCGCAGCTGCCTGGGCATGGTGTTCCAGAGCTTCAACCTGTGGTCACACATGACCGTGCTGCAAAACGTCATTGAAGGCCCGATGCGGGTGCTCAAGCGTTCCCGTGCCGAGTGCGTCGAGGAAGCCGAGGCCCTGTTGCACAAGGTCGGCCTGTACGACCGCCGCGACTATTACCCGGCGCACCTGTCCGGTGGCCAGCAGCAGCGCGTGGCGATTGCCCGTGCACTGGCGATGAACCCGCAGGTGATGTTGTTCGACGAACCGACTTCGGCCCTTGACCCTGAGTTGGTGGGCGAAGTGCTGCGGGTGATGCGCTCCCTGGCCGAAGAAGGCCGCACCATGCTGGTGGTCACCCACGAAATGGGCTTTGCCCGCCACGTGTCAAACCGCGTGGTGTTCATGCACGGCGGCCTGATCGACGTCCAGGGCACGCCGACGGAACTGTTCGAGGGTTTGCCCACCGAACGCTTCAAGCAATTCGTCTCCAGCCACCATGAGCGAACCACCGAATAAGGCAGCTCGGCACCATTGCCTCGCAAAACGACAACGGCCCCTGATTTGGGGCCGTTGTCTTTTCCAGTCGGTCATTGATGTGGAATCTGGCAACAGTGTTTGTCCAGCGAGCCACTATGTGAGGGAATAACAAGCACCTAGTATCGTCACTACCCAGTGAGCCAATGCAATAAGCATTCACCACTCACGCGGTAAACACTCGAAATCCCAGACGATACGGTGAACATCATGAACTTCTCGAAAATCGCACTTATCCTTGTTCTTGGCAGTGCAGCTACGCAAGCATTTGCCGACGACAGCTATTCAACCGCCGCCACCAGCAAGCTGCCTGTAGAAACTTACACATCCGAAGCAAAACCCGATATTGAAAAAATCATTGCCATCACCGAGGCCGCCGACCAATGCGCGCCGGTGCCCGTGCAAATGACCTATGAGGACTCCCATGGCCAGCGCCACATCCTGCAATATCAAGTGATGGGCACGGGCTGCTCAAACGGCTGAGTGCTTTTGTGGACGATGGAGGGTCGACACTCCTTCCCCGCACGGCCAGATAAAAAAGCCACTATCGTTGTTGCAAACCGACCACTTCCTTATTGACCGCCAACAACTCCGGAATCGCACCTTTGAGAAACTCTACCCAGGTTTTTATCTTGGCATCGACAAACTTTCGCGAAGGGTAGATTGCAAACAAATTCAACTCCTCAAGATGATGGTTGGGCAGTACCCGCACCAATGTTCCGCTCCTCAGTCCCTCGACAGCAGACGCAATAGGCTGTATCCCGATCCCCATTCCGCTTTTTATCGCGACGGTCATGCCATCGGCGGTATTGATGTGCAAGGGAGACAATGGCGTCGTGACGCTCTCCATGCCTTCGGGCCCTTCGAATATCCAGTTTTCAGCCGGCATGACCGTGTTCACGATTCTCAGGCAATCGTGTGAACAAAGATCTCCCGGAGACTCGGGGTGCCCGCGTTTTTCCAGGTAGGCAGGCGAAGCGCAGAGAATGCTGTAGGTGCTGCCGAGCCGCTGCGCGACAAAGCCTGAATCGGGCAGATCCCGCGCCAGCACAATCGACATGTCGTAGCCCTCCTCCAGCAAGTCGGGCAGCCGATTGGTCAGGACCAGATCAAACATCACCGAGGGATGGGTCTCTCGATACTTGGCGATGGCCTGGATCACATAGTGATTGCCGATGGCCGACATGGCGTGAATCTTCAGCCGGCCAGCCGGCATGACCTGAGCCGTACCGGCCTCCTCTTCCGCTTCACGCACCTCATCGAGGATTTTCTCGCAGCGCTGCAAATAACGCACACCGGCTTCGGTGAGTGCCAGGCGCCGGGTCGTCCGGTTGATCAGGCGGGTTTGCAGCCTGGCCTCAAGGCTGGAGATGGCTTTGGAGACGTTGGCGGTGGTGCTGTTCAGGATCTCGGCGGCCCCGGTAAAGCTGCCGCTTTGAGCGACCACCGTGAAAAAACGCATGGTCTGAAATACATCCATCGTTTCCACCTCGGGAAATTGGCAAAACTACCATAGCCCAGCCTGGAGAATGGCTCGTAAAAAAGGGGCGGCCCTACAACAGCCGCCCCTGCTTACGGGTTATTTCTTGCGCGCAATAAACCCGGGCACGCCGGTTTCCACCACCGAGTTGAAGCGTATCCGGGTGGTGATTTCTTCGCGGATTTCAGCCATGGCCCGGTGCGGCAAGGTGGCAATATCAAAGTTTTCCTGGATATGGCTTGGTGTCGCCGAGGTGGTCAGAAAAGCGCTTCCCCGCTGTACTGCCCAGGCCAATGCGACTTGCGCCGGGGTTTTCTGCAAGCGCTGGGCGATTGCGGTCATCACCGGTTCCTCCAGCACATTGGGCTCCATGCCATGTCCAAGCGGCGCAAACGCCAGGAGGATAATGCCGTGCTCCTGGCAGAACTCGAGCAGTTCCCATTCAGGCAGGTAAGGGTGGGATTCAACCTGTACGACGGCAGGTTTTATCCGCGCCACGGCCACCAGCGCTTTCAACGCTTCCAGGGTGATATCAGACAGGCCGATGGACTTGCACCGACCTTCATCCACCAGGCGCTCAAGCGCCCTCCAGGTCTCGATCAAGGTGACGCCCGAATCGTAGATGACATGCCCCTGAAAATCCCTCGGGTCCTGGTCATCGCCGGGCTGGAAGGCAAAGGGCGTATGGATCAGGTAGCAATCGATGTAATCCACCTGAAGTCGGCGGCAGCTGGCGGCAAACGCCGGCTCGACGCGTTCGGGACGATGGTTGGTATTCCACAGCTTCGTGGTGATGAACAGCTCTTCTCGCCGAACCTTACCGGTCTGCAAAACCTCCTGTAGGGCTACACCGACACTTTCCTCGTTGCGATAGCGCTCCGCACAATCGAAATGACGAAAGCCCGTTTCCAACGCTGCCTTGACCGCTTGCGTGGTCACCGAGAGGTCTCGAAACAGCGTGCCAAAACCAACGGCAGGCATCTCACCGGTTCCGTGAGCAATAGGGAATCTGGTGTCGCGAAGCGCATCGTGATAAGTCATGCCTTTACTCCATTGCCTGGGGCCACAACCGCAACCACGGCAGTGACCGTTCATAAAACTTGGGGATGCCGGCCAGTACGCGAAGAAGGTCCGCTAATACATGGCTTGGCCAGGGGTTCGGGCGTTGCCGCTGTTAGCGACCCGCCACTTTTTGCTCAAGAACACCGACAGAGTTACCGCCGAGCGCCACGAACAGCCGCACCGTGTCGAGATACCGGGCGGTCTTCACACGGATCTGTCCCAGTAGCGCCTGCTGGTACGCACGCTCGGCCTCCAGCACTTGAAGCACACTGTTCTCGCCTTGCGCGTAGGCCTGTTGGTTCAAGCGCAAACTGGTTTCGGCGGCGCGCAGCGCGTCCCCTTGGGCGAGGTTTTCCTGCTCGTCATGGTTGATCGCCTGCAACGTGTCGGCGACCTGGCCGAACGACTGGATGACCGTTTGCTGGTAGCCGGCGAGAGACGCCTTGTAGCCGTCAACTGCCGCCTGGCGTTCAGCCTTGAGCGTTCCGCCATCGAAGATCGGCCCCGCCAGCCCCGCCGCGAAACCCCAGAGCGCCGCGCCGCCATTGCCGGAAGCGGCCTGCGCCAAGGACGCGGAAAGCTCGACGTGCGGATACAGGTTCGCGGTGGCGATACCCACGGCGGCACTGGCCATGTGCAAGTCAGCTTCGGCTTGCCGGACATCGGGTCGGTCGTGGGCCATTTCCGAAGGCACACTGACCGGCACGCCGGAGGGCAAGACAAACTCGGCCAGATCGAAGTCCGGCGCGATCCAGTCAGCCGGCCCCTTCCCGGTCAGAATCGACAGCGCATGGCGTGCCGCATCCCGCTGCTGGGCCAGGGGCGGTAACAGCGTGCGATCCTGCGCCAAGCGCGTCTCGGCCAGTGCAACATCGATCTGCGTGGTGCTGCCGTTGAGGTGGGCCATGCGCACCAGCTCAAGATTCCTGCTGTCATTGGCCAGCAGTGTCTCGACCGCCACCCTCTGCGCGTTGGCAGAGGCCAGCAGCAGCGCCTGGCTGGCGACGTTGCCAGTCAGGGTCAGATAGGCCGCTTCGTAGCGATGCGTCTGAAGATCGACAAGGGCGGCTTGTTGTTCAACCCGCCGCTTGTTACCGCCGAACGCATCCAGGTCGAAGCTGACCTGCGGCCCGATGCTGTAGAAATTGGCCACCGATGGGTCGGCGGCGGTATGGACCCGTTGGCGACCGGCCTGGGCGGCAAAGTCGACCTGCGGATAGAGCGCGCCCTGCGCAGCAAGCACGGACGAAGCCGCCTGCCGGAGCGTCGCGTCAGCCGCCACCAGCTCAAGATTGCCATCGATTGCCCGACGGACAACCTGATCGAGCTTGGGTGATTGAAAGGCCGACCACCAGTCACCACTGGCCTTCTTGCCCAGGTCAATCCTGCCGCTCTGACCCAGCCCCTGCTCGGCCTGTTGGTCATAGTGCTGCGACAGGCTTTCCGGTGGAGCCTTGTAGTCAGGGCCGACGGTACAGGCAGACAGGAAAAAAGCCGCCGACACCGCACCGACCGTCACAGGGAACCGCTGTCTGTTGAGAACGAACGCATGGGGTTTCATTTGCCAGACTCCACGAAAACTAGTTGGTCGGAACGGGTTTGCGAAGCAACAGGACCAGCGGACTCACCAGCAGCATCGCCCACATCAAAATCTTGAATTGGTCGACGATGGCGATAAAAGCCGCCTGGCCGGTGATCAGTTCGTTGAGCCCACCCAGTGTCGGCAACGACGTCGAGGCCGCCACGCGATACGCGGTCAGATGGCTGGCCAGCGCCTGGTGCATCGCCTGCGTGTTGTTGAAGAAGCAGGCCTGCACCACCGCCACGCCGATCGTGCTGCCGTAGACCCGGGCCAGATTGAAAAAGCCCGTCCCTTCCGGGCGCAGCTTCGGGTCCAGGGTGCTGAACGCCACCTTGCTCAGCGCCGGCATCAATACCCCGAGACCGGCGCCCTGGAGCGCACCCGCAACCGCCACTGGCCACCCATCCATCAACGGCGAATAACCGAGCATCAGCCAGTTGGCATAGATCACCACGGCGATGCCCCCGGCCACGAAGGGACGACGGTCGAGACGTTCGGGAACGCGCCCCATCAACAGGAAGGCACCGACCAACCCGACACCGCGCGGTATCGTCAGATAGCCCGTGGTGTCAGGCGGAAAGCCGAGCAGTTCATCCAACATCGGCGAGGTCAGCGCCATGGTCGACAGCAGCACAAAACCGAGGGCGAAAAACATCACGGTGGACAGCACGAAGTTGCGGTCCCGGAACAAGCCCTTGCTGAGGAAATGCACCTTGGCGGTCAACACATGCACCACGAACAGGTAGAGCCCCAACGCACAGGCCACAGCTTCCAGCCAGATCTCCAGTGAAGCGAACCACTCCAGGCGCTCGCCACGGTCGAGCAACATTTGCAGGCCGATCATGCCCAGCGTGAAGCTGCCGAAGCCGAAAAAATCAAAGGGTGGGCGTTGCTCGGCCTTTTTCTCCTGGAGCAAAAGGGTCACCACAAGGAAGATGAACGCCGACAACGGAACGCTGATGTAGAAGATCGAGCGCCAGCCGTAAAGCTCGCCGAGCCAGCCACCGAGACTCGGGCCGCTGACGATGCCCAGCAGCACAATGGCCGTCCACCTAGGGCCAAATGTCCCACGCCGTGCAGGCGGCAAAGTCTCCATGGCGATGGCCATCGACAGCGGTGCCAGCACACCACTTGCGGCGCCCTGGACAATCCGTGCACCGACGAACTCCAGCGCAGTGGTTGCCTGGGTCGCGAGCAGCAGGCCAAGGATGAAGAACGCTATCGCGGCTTGATAGACCACCTTCAAGCCGTAGCGACCGGCGAGCCACTGCGCCAGCGGCAGGGTGATCGCGCTCGCCGCCAGGTACGAAGTGAAGACCCAACCCGCCTGGTCGTCGCTCATCGACAGGGCGCCCTGGATAAACCGCAGCACCGCATTCGGCAGCGGCAGGCTGGCGGACTGCATATAGGTCACGAACAGCGCGGCAAACCTGAGGGTACGCGCGCCCTCCCCTCCGGGCTTGGCGTTCATTGGTCAGTCCCCGCGCTCAACAGCGCCGCGAGCGGCTGCCACCAGGACGAGCGATAGCCGGTGTCGACCTTGACCGTGGCACTGGTACCGGAGAACAGCGGCAGATCCGGATCGGCTTGATCGAGTTCGAGTCGAACCGGAACCCGCTGGACCACCTTGACCCAGTTGCCGGTGGCATTTTCCGGCGGCAACAGGGCGAAGTCCGCGCCGGCCCCCGGGCTCATGCTGATCACGTGGGCCTTGAAGGCGTGCCCCGGATAGGTATCGATACGGATGGTCGCGGCCTGGCCCGGGTGCATATGGGTCAACTCCGTTTCACGGAAGTTGGCCTCGACCCAAACCCGCCGGGACAACAGGGCAAAAGCCGGCGCACCGTTGCTGACATAGTTGCCGACCTGCAGATCATCGACCTTGGCGACGATGCCATCGTCCGGCGCATAAACCGTGGCGTACGAGAGGTAGAGCTGCGCTTCGTCGAGTTGCGCCTTGGCTTCACGGATCGCCGGGTGGCTATCGACTTCGATATCCGGATTACCGTTCAACGCAACCACCGTGCTGGCGATCTGTTGTTCGATAGACGCCACGTGCTGCCGTGCCATTTTAAGGTCGGTGTCCGCACGCTCGTAGACAGAACGCGAGACGAACTCGGTCGCCACCAACGCCTGCTTGCGGGTGAGCTCCTTTTGATCGAAGCCGGCCGACTCCTTGGCCGATTGCAGTTCAGCCTGTTGCTGGCGGTAGCTGGCCTTGAGCCCCTGGATGCGCAGCCGCACCACGCTCAACTGGGCTTCGGCGCGGTTGACCGCGATCTGGAACGGCTCCGGATTGATCCGAAACAGCACCTGGCCCTTGCGCACCCACTGGTTGTCCTCAACGGCGATTTCCACCACCTGCCCGGAAACCCGAGCGTTGACCGAGGCCTTCGCCACCCGGGCGTAGGCGTTGTCGGTCGAGACATAGGGCTCGCCGGCCAGATAGCGGGCATACCCGACCGCCGCGAAAAGTACCGGGACACCGACCATCAGCAGTGGCCGCAACCGCTCTTTGATGGGTTTGCGGACAAACGTGCCAGCCGGGTTCGGCCCGGGGTGCTCGAAGCTCTGCGAAGCGGGGATGTCGAACTGTTGGGTCATGATCGAATGCACCTTTAACCGGGAAATCGAAACCGCGAAATCACCTGCGGTCCCGAGATCAATCGTTGCTGTGAGAAAGCAGTCCATGCGCGGTCTGGAGGGTTGCTCCACCGCACCTGTTTCATCGCAGCACCACCCGCTTCGAGCTCCGCCACAACAAACCTGAGATTCAGGAACTTCTGGTTCCTTAATTTTGTGCGATGGTGTAAGAATATCCCCACGCAAGCCTTCACTCAAGGATTTTTATACAACATGGCACAAAATAAAATTACCGAGGCCAAAGGCCGTGGCCGACCTCGTGCGTATGACCCGCAGACAGCCCTGCAGCAGGCGCTTGGGGTTTTCTGGAGTACCGGGTATGCCGGCGCGTCGCTGGACAGCATCGCCACGGCGGCCGGGATGAACCGTCCCAGCCTGTATGCGGCGTTCGGCGACAAACACGCCCTCTATATCAAGGCATTCGAGCAGTATTGGGCGCAGGCCTCGGCCGCCGTGCACGAGGCACTGACGGACAGCAGGCTGACCTTGCGCGAGGCGTTGCTGGGTTTCTACGAGGGGCAGTTGTCGATCTATTTCTCGGGTGACGGTCAGCCACGGGGTTGCTTTGTGATCGGCACGGCCACCACCGAGGCCGCCGAAGACCGTGAAATACGCGACCTGCTTGCGGATCGCCTGAGCCAGCTCGATGCCGATCTCGAAGCACGCCTGCGCCTGGCCGTCGACGCCGGCGAATTGAAAGCCGATGCCGACCCGGCCGCCCTTGCCGTACTCGCCTCCTCCCTGCTGCACAGCCTTTCGATACGGGCCCGGGCGGGCAAGTCCCGAGCGGAGCTGACGGAGCTGGCAGGCAATGCGGTCAAGGTGATCTGCGGGTGAGATCGAATGGACTGCTCGGCACCCGCCGGGCTTGTGAGGTGTGGTGTGGCTGAAAGACTCGAAGACATTCTTGATGAAGGCCTTGCGGTGATTTTCTGCGGCATCAATCCGGGACTGCTGGCAGCCGCCCAGGGGCATCACTTTGCGGGCCGAAACAATCGCTTCTGGCGCACGCTGCATCTGGCCGGATTTACCCCCGAGGAAATCCACCCGGAAAACGATCGGACGATCTTGCAGCATGGGTGTGGATTGACCGCCGTGGTTGAACGGCCCACGGCGCGCGCGGATCAGCTGTCCCCTGCTGAGTTCACCGCCATCGCCCAGGACTTTGAACACAAGATCGCCCGCTACGCGCCCCGTTTCGTGGCCTTTCTCGGCAAGGCGGCGTACTGCGGATTGTCCGGCCAACGGGACGTGGCCTGGGGCCTTCAGCCACAGACCTTCGGCAATGCCGCGGTCTGGGTCCTGCCCAATCCCAGTGGGCGCAATCGTGCGTTCAGCCTTGATCAACTGGTGGCCGCCTACCGTCAACTCCATCTGACAGCGCACGGGCACCTTTCGGCCCTGGAAAAGACCGAATCCTAATTTCTCGATACCCCCACCCTATTTATCAAATTGCACCTGCCCACCTGCGATGACCTAATCAGAGCTTTGTTAACTAAGGCTCACCAATGGAAAATGTACGAGCTTCAAGCACCCACGCCGCATGGTTGATGGTCAGTGTGGTGTTGGTCGCCCTCAATCTGAGGCCTTCCATGGCCGCGGTCGGGCCCTTGCTATCGGCGATTCGCGGCGATATCCCCTTGAGTTTCAGCGCGGCCTCGCTGCTGACCATGCTGCCGGTCATGGCGATGGGGTTGGCGATGTTCCTCGGGATGCGTTTTGCCCAGCGCTTCGGCGAACACCGCACCATTGTCCTGTCCTTGCTGATCATCGGCCTGGCGACGGCTTCGCGACTCTACCTGGACAGCACCGTCGAGCTGATCCTCAGTGCGGTGCTGGCAGGCCTCGGCATCGCCCTGATCCAAGCGGTGATGCCGGCGCTGATCAAGTCGCGCTTCAGCAATAACGTCTCGCTGTTCATGGGGGGCTACGTGACCTCGATCATGGGCGGTGCCGCGCTCGCAGCGTCGTTCTCGCCGTTCGTCCTGGCGCAAACCGGAAGCTGGCGGATCAGCCTGGCCATCTGGGCGCTGCTGGCGCTGGTCGGCCTGGTGGTCTGGTTCGCCCAGCGCTCGGCGGTCCCGCACTTGCCGCAGACTTCGACGAGCACCCAACAGGAGTCGTTCTTCGGTAACTCAAGGGCCTGGCTGCTGGCGATCTTCTTCGGCCTCGGCACGGCGTCCTACACCTGCGTGCTGGCCTGGCTGGCGCCCTATTACGTGGAAAAAGGCTGGAGCGAACAAAGCGCCGGCTTGCTGCTGGGCCTGCTGACCGCCATGGAAGTGGTGTCCGGCCTGGTCACCCCGGCCATTGCCAACCGCAGCCAGGACCGCCGCCTGGTGCTGGCGGTATTGCTGCTCTTGATCATCGCCGGCTTCTGCGGCCTGAGCCTCAGCCCGCAACACTTCACCCTGCTCTGGCCATGCTTGCTGGGCCTGGGTATCGGCGGATTGTTCCCGATGAGCCTGATCGTCTCCCTCGACCACCTGGACAACCCGCGTCGTGCCGGCGGCCTGACCGCGTTCGTGCAAGGCATCGGCTATCTGATCGCCGGGCTCTCGCCGCTGATTGCCGGGGTGATTCGTGACCAGTTGGGCAGCTTCGAGTGGGCCTGGTGGTCGCTGACGGCGGTGATGGCCGTGATGATCGTGATGGTCTTGCGCTTCAACCCGAAGCATTACGCACGGCACATCCAATAGTCATCGAAGGTCCTTTCAAGGTTTCCACATGGGCTGATCAGCCCGTGAGGAAACCTTCTGGAGGCAAAGACGGAGATGGCCGGGCATCCGTGAAAATCTATTCAAGGAACGAAAGTATCGTTTGCACTCACCTTCAACCACGGGTGCAGCTGCGTCGTACCCGCCAGATCCGAGAGGTACATGGGCGCACCGTCATAGACGATGGTCTTGATACCCTCACCGCCGTAACCCTGCTGACGGCCCCGTTCGACAATCTGCCTGAACATGGCCGGGGTCACGAACAACCTGATATTGCCCAGCGTGCCCGCCAGCTCAAACAACTCGTCAGCCTTGAAACCACGAGACTCGGGAACGACATGGCGGGCGGCGCGGCGCACATGGATCAAGTGGTAAAGGCCCGCGCAGTGAGACATCGGCGCGGCATACACCACCGCATCATCCGCGCCGAGCGGATCGGTATCGGCCGGATAGCGCAGTGACATGGCCGTCAGGTCGCCGTGGCTGAGCATCACGCCCTTGGCGTCGCCGGTGGTGCCGGTGGAGTAGAACAACCAGGCCAGGTCATCGGCCTGACGCGGACAAGGCCTGTCGGGGGGCGCAGCGGTCGAAACAAGCGCGCCCATATCCTCTCGATCCAACTCCAGACAACCCAGGGGCAGTCTCTCGGGCGAGAACACCTGGCCGCCATCGGTGAAAATCAGCCGGGCCTCGGTGTTACCGACGATCCAGCCGGCTTCGACGGGGTGCAGCTTACAGTTGATCGGCACCGCTACCGCCCCGGCCCACCAGATGGCGTAGAGCAGCTCGAGATATTCGCAACAGTTCTCCATGAACAGGGCAACACGGTCGCCAGGGACAATCCCGTGTTCGTCGATCAGGTACGCAGCGCGGTAGCGGACCAGGGCGGCAAAGGCGCCATAGTTGGCGACTTGCCGCTGCCCTTCGAACAAGGCCGGCCGCTCCGGGCAACGCTGGCCGGCGGCGTCCAGCCAGTTGGCAATATTCATGCTCATCCCTCGTGAGCCTGAAGGACCGAGGCGTCGCTAACGACCACAACGAGGGAGACACAATCATGAATCATGGCGATTTTCTTCTTGGCAAGGATAACGCGAGAGCCAGACCTTTATAGTGAAGGGGTCGCCCACACGCTATTTAAAAAACAAATTCCATCCCCTAATATATAAATCGGCTGCTTGGCTAAAAATATGAGCAAAAGTAACGCCTATGGAACCTGACCGAGACGGATTTTATGCTCAATAGCAATTTGCTCAGAAAGCTGGACATGCAGGACCTGATGGTATTCGTCGCAGTCTATGAGCAGAGCAGCGTCACCGAGGTTTCCGAAACCCTTTGCGTCAGCCAGTCCACCGTGAGCTACTGCCTGAAAAAGCTGCGGACCAGCTTCGAGGACGAGCTGTTCATCCACACCCGTAATGCCATGTGGCCGACCAGCAAGGCCACCAGCATGTACAGCCATGTGGTCAACATCATAAAAAAAATCAACCTGTGTCATTCCGGAATAAACGTATTTGACCCAACCGAAAAAGAGATCATTTTTAATATCTGCGCACCGGAGTACTTCGAACTCCTGATCCTTCCCGACCTGTTGAAAAGCTTTATCAAGAGTCATCTGCCAATCATCGTGAACACCCACAAATTCCATAAGGATGTTCCGGTCGAACAACTGGTAGACGGTCGCATTGACCTGGTTATTTGTGCCGGTCCGAATTTTCACCGTGACGCCAAGCCCTTCAAATCAAAGATATTGCTGGACGATGACCTGGTGTGCGTGGTCGACAAGCATTTCACGCCGCCAGAGAACAAGTTCAATCTGGACACCTTTGTCGCACGTCAGCATATCTTTCCGACGCCCTGGACCTCAGACACCAATATGGTGGATGGCTGGCTCGGCAAACAAGGCTATACCCGGCAGATTGTCGCCCGCGCCAATAGTTATGTGGCGGCACTTGAAATGATCAGTGGAACCGATCTGGTTCTGATGTTGCCTCGCCGTCTCCAGAGGCGGATCTGTGATGAAACAAAGTTCGCTTTTTGCAAGCCGCCATCGGGTTTGCCCAGTTTCACAATCGACATGCTGTGGGACAGGAAAGCCGAGCAAAACAGTGCCAACACCTGGCTGCGTGAGCAGATTGCCAAGGTTTGTGCCTAGGGGCGGGGAAATGACGCCTGGAGTCCACGAGTGCTCATGGATTTGGAGTTTCTTTATCAGGTCGCATTATTTCGGACAGTACATTAATACTCCAGAATGATCACGCATCGAAATCCGGAGGTTCACGCATTACCTCGCGTGGCACGATGTCCAAATCCACACCGCCTAAAGGTTCGATCCGTGCCCGAATGGCATCGACCAGCGAGCCGGAGCGCTCGGACACTACAGGCAATGCCGGACGCAGAATATAGCTGGCGTCCTCCTCCATGGAGCGACCATGTAGCGCCGCCTGCACTCGCAAGCGCGCTTTTAGCTGTTCATCAACATTACGAATCGTCATGCTAGTCTTGGCACATCCTACCGTTCATCAATGAACGCATTTTAAGCATTGATTGCAATCAAGACAGTTCCTTTACGATCTTGAATGCATCTTGCAACCCATGCACCGTCAGCGCACCCCTCTGGCAACCGCCAGCAAAACACCAAAGCCCACCAGCAACCCGCCGAACGCCCGGTCGATCCAATGCCGCACCGCCAGCAACCGTTCACGCACGGCGCTCGCCGAAAAGCACAAGGCAACCACACTGAACCAGGCCATATGCGCCCCCGAGATAAAAGCCCCGTAACCGATCTGCACAGCCATCGGCGTATCGGGACGAACCACCTGCATGAACAGGCTGATGATGAAGATCGTCGTCTTCGGGTTCAGGACATTGGTCAGGAAACCCGTGCGCAGCGCGGCAAAATCCGACAGCGGTGCAACAGCGCTCTCGGCCAGCGTTCCACTGGGCTGGGTCCGCAGCATCTTCAGGCCCAGCCAGATCAGGTATGCAGCCCCTGCCAGCTTGATGGTGTTGAACAGCCACAGCGACTGCTGGATCAGCAGCCCCAGGCCAATCAGGGTGTAGCTGACGTGGACCAGCACGCCCAGCCCGATGCCCAGTGCCGTAAGCACGCCCGCTCGGCGGGACAACATCAGGCTGTTACGCGTCACCATGGCAAAATCGGGGCCAGGGCTGATGACAGCCAATAGGGTAATGGAGATCACAGCCAAGAGTTCCGCCATCGCCAATCCTCTGGAAAACGTAAAAGTTGGCTTGATCATAAACGAATAGCTTTCAGACCAGAAACGATGATTGCTCATGTTTCATTTGGCGAGCGGAACCCGGCACGCTATCGTGGAACACTAAGGTCCCGATCTTTTAAAGTGACCTAATCAAAATCAATACCTGGAGCAGCACGAGATGATTGTGAGCCCCTACAAACTGTTCAACACCAAATCCATTATCAACTCCATCGCCGCCATCGCCATGACACTCAGTTGCACCTCTGCCTTTTCACTCGATGCGAGCAAAGCACCGGGCCACAACTTTCCCATTCTGACCAGTTCGTACCTTCTCCAGGATTTCAATGGCGCCAATCTGCCGGAGGAAGTATCGATCACTGACAATCTGCAAAATGCCTACTTCTACACAAACTGCTATACCGCAAACAATTGCCACAAAGGCGTGCCTGAAGGCGCCATCATCTTCAACACGCCTTCAGGGCTCAAAGCCACGGCCCACAGCGACTACCCCCGCGTTGAGCTAAGGGGCAAACGAGAATTCGCCATCGGCGGCCCGTTGAATGCCAGCCAATCCGGTGAAGCCTATATCGTCCAGAACCCACAAACCAAATCCATTATCTTCGCGCAGATTCATGGCGATAAACCCGGGGGATCGGAGTTGCTCAAACTCCGTTGGAAAGACGGTGCCATTATCGCCGGAACCAAAACACACTATGGCGACAAAGAGAGCCGATCAACCTTGTTATCAGGCATCCGCCTTAACGACAAAATAGATTACACGATAGAAGCCAAAGGTTCTGCCAGCGAAATGACCGTGCTGGTTAAAGTGACAGCGCAGGGGCAAACATCAACCCAGACGTTCACCTTTCCGAAATCAGGCTGGGACGGCGTGAACCTGTATTTCAAAGCCGGCAATTACAACCAGACTTCCGATGCCGCCGGAGAGGCGGCTATTGTGGCGTACAGCGCCCTGAATATTAATTACGAATAAAACAGAGGCGAGCGGATTATCGGGCATGGAGTCACCTGTTTGATCCATGTCTACAACTCCACATACACCAATCCCTTGAGCCGTCCGATACAGGCGTCATGCAAGGCTTGCGGCGCACTCTCGATCCCGCTGAACTTCGAGGACAGCAGATGGAGACCGCCATCGCGTTGCCATACGGCGAGGCGCTCGATCCATTCGTTGAACGCGTCGGGATCGTTGTCGGCACTGTAGCCACGTAGCGTCATGCCCTTGAGGATGAGCTGAAACGAATCGAGCTCCACCGGTGCGACTGTTGTCGCGCCCTTGGCCGCCAGCTCTGCGCTCAAGGCACCGAGCAGCACGAAGCGCGCCCCTTGCCGGGCGACCTCCACCGCGGCACGCAATTGCTCGCCGCCGACGATGTCCACATAGACATCGATCCCCTCTGGCGCAGCAGCGGCCAACAGTTCAACCATCGGCGTGCTACCGGTGACGATAACCTCGTCGTAGCCGAGTTCGGATTTCATCCACGCGGCCTTGTCATGGGAACTGGTGCTGCCGATGACACGCCCTGCCCCGAGCCGGCGGGCAATCTGCCCCGCCATCGAGCCGATGGCACCCGCGCCGCTGGAAACGAAAACCGTATCCCCTTGCCGAACCTCGACACCGCGAGTCAGCGCGGCATAGGCGGTCCAACCATGACCAAGATGGGACACCGGATCGACGGGCCCTGAGCGCAGCGGTACACATTGGTCCAGGGCGACGGCCGCGTACTCGCGCCAGCCGCAATGGTGTGAAACCAGATCGCCAGGCTGCAAGCCGCTCTCGGGCGGTGCCGATACCACCTCACCAATCGCCCCGTCGGCCAGCGTGTCTCCCGGATTGATCGGCGCAAACGGGATGCCTTTGATGTCCTGTGCACCGATGCTCATCATCAGACGCGCGGAAATCGAGATGCGGAACCACCGATTGCGCACCAGCACCTCGTGGGCGGCAGGATGCGGCATCGGCGACTCGACGATCTCGAAATGTTCGGGGCCTGGTGTGTGATCGGGACGCCGCACGAGTTTGATTTCACGAGAGGTCAGGGGTAGCGAAAACATGGTGATTTCCTGATGGAAGGTGGGGGCTTGCGTCACGATACGGTCAACCGACGTGAAGGTTCTGTGCGATGCAGGTACACCGCGAAGGTGTCCCAGGGCAGTTCAATGGACAGCTGCTTCATGATTTGCCCCACTTCACCGCGGTGGTAGCCGCCATGCGTGACGACGTGGGCCAGCATTTCCTCGCGTGACATATACCCGCGATCGCCATCGGTAAAAACGAAAGGCACGGATTCGGCCAGCAATGCCGGGGTCACCGTGTCCAGATACTCGAGGTACCAACGATCGGAGGCGACTACCGCGACGCGCAGCTGCGCCAGCGACGGCGTATCCGCTGTGTTGTCGGTGGAAAATTCGTGCTTCTTGCCAACGAGATGTGCAACAAATATCTGGCTGACGACAAGGGAGTGATTGATCAGGCGCAAGGCGCTGTGGCGTTCGTCTTTGTGGCGTTCGGGATCAAAGCCTTCCATCTTTTTCAACAGCTCGCCGTTGGCCCATTCCTGATAGCTGAACAGCCTGCGGAGCAAGGGTAACGAGCTCATGATCAGTGATCCCTTTTGACGTTATGGAATGTGAGTAATATGTTTATATTTTGATTCCCAGGGGTATTTTTTGACTACTCGTATTCCATCGCCGCCCTCCCCGATGCGCAAGGAACCACGCCAGGCGCGCTCCCGGGCCACGGTCGATTCCATTGTCCAAGCGGGTGCTCGCGTTTTGAGCGAGCGAGGCTGGGCCGGTTTCAATACCAACGAGGTCGCCGAGGTGGCCGGCGTCAGCATTGGCTCGCTCTACCAATACTTTCCGGACAAGCAGGCGTTGATCGAAGCCATTCGGCAACGTCACCTCAATGAGGTGCTGGCAGTCATTCGTGCGGTGCGGGTCGGTGAAAAGTCCGCCAGGCAACTGGTGGAGGACCTGGTCGGCGGCATGATCGCGGCACACAGCGTTCACCCGGAACTGCATCGGGTGCTGCTTGAAGAAACCTCGCCGTACGCAAACTCGGTATCCGATCAAAGCGTCTTCGAAACGGAATACCTGGCGCGCTATGCCGCCGTTGTGGCGGCCTACCCTGGGTCACGAAGTCCGATGGTGGCGCAAGTCCTCTCCGCCGCCGTTGAAGGAGTCATCCATAGCGCGGCCCGAAGAGGAACCTTGCAATCCCCCGAGCTGAAAGAAGAGTTGCTCCACCTGGTCTGCGCGTACCTGGCACCTAAAGAGGTGTGAGCCTCCCCCGGCAATTCCCGCACTGGCCTCAGCGCGATCTTTTCGAAAAATAGTGCGCCGGAGAATCGCCGAAGCAGCGCCGGAACATCGCAATGAAGTTGCTGGGGGTGGCGTATCCCAGCGCGTCCGCCACCTCGGCGACAGAAACACCCTTGGCGAGCATTTCCAATGCATGGGTCAAGCGCGCCTGCTGGCGCCACTGGGCAAAGCTGTTTCCCGTTTCGGCCAGGAACAGGCGTGACAACGTGCTGGGCGACAGTCCCGCCCAGGATGCCCAGGCCTGCAGGGTGCGGGTGTCTTGCGGCTGCTCCAGCACCGCGTGGGCAATGCGCAACAAACGCCGATCACTGGGCATGGGCAGATGCAACGGTTCATGGGGCGCCTGCCGGATCTCGTCCAGAAGCACCGCAATCATCCGCTCCTGCGAGGCGTCCAACACCTCTTGTGCCGACCAGGACACTGCCCGGCGTACCAGGGCGTTCATCAACTCACTGATGCCAATGACACAAGGCTGATCCGGCAGCTCGCGGGAAGCCTGCGGAGTGATCAGGACCGTCCAGCCGCTCATGGCGCCGCTGATACTGACCTTGTGCGCTTCATTGCCGGGTATCCAACCCGCGCGGTTGGGCGGCAGCAGCCAGGAACCCTGCACCGTTCGGACATGGACCAGACCGCTCTCGACGCAGAACAACTGGCCACGCAAGTGATGGTGCCAGTCGTATTCGCGGGTCCCCAGTCGAAACTCGTTGTCCGGCGCGTCCTCTCCCCTCAAGGCGATCAACGCGGGGCCGTCGCTGCGCTCACTGTGATCCAGCGCTGGAATCGTGGGGATCTCGCTTGCTAGCGGCATGATTCAAATTCAGTATTTTTAGATAAAACAACGTTATCTGCCTTTGATGAAGTCGTCCAACACTGTCTTCGTGGCTTCAACGCCGTCCACCCACTTCAGACGAACTTGCCAAGGCCTTCCCATGAGCGACACCCAGCCCCTCTCCCCACCCGCTACGGCACCCACCAGCGGGAGTAGCGCGCCACCTGCAGCACCTGCCAAAAGTAAACGCCCCTGGCTACTGCGCCTGCTCGGGGCCACCGTCGTGCTCGGCGCCATCGCCTGGGGAAGCTGGTACGGCCTGTACGGACGTTGGTACGCGACCACCGACAACGCCTATGCCCAAGGCAATGTCGTGCAGATCACGCCACAGATCCCCGGCACCGTGGTGTCGATCGGCGCCGACGATGGCGACTTCGTCCAGGCGGGTGCCGTGCTGGTGCAGTTGGACCCGAGCGACGGCCAACTCGCCCTGGCGAGTGCCGAAGCCAACCTGGCGACTATCGTGCGCAAGGTCCGCGGCCTGTACAGCAGCGTCGATGGCGCAGAAGCCGACTGGGTTGCCCTCGGCGTCGCGGTGGACAAGGCGCGGGCCGACTACGAGCGGCGCAAGATGCTGGCGACCTCAGGGGCGATCCCCGCCGAAGAACTGGCCCATGCCCGCGACAGCCTGCTGATGGCACAAAGCGCGAGGCAGGCGGCGCGCCAGCGTTACCAGGCCAGCAAATCCCTGGTCGATGACACGGTGCTGATCTCGCACCCCGAGGTACAGGCAGCGGTCACCACGCTACGCACGGCTTTCCTCGGGCAAGCGCGGGCCACGGTAATGGCGCCGGTCAGCGGCTACGTCGCCAAACGCAGCGCCCAGCTCGGTCAACGGGTCCAGCCCGGGGAGCCGCTGATGGCGGTGGTGCCGCTGCACCAGGTGTGGATCGAAGCCAACTTCACGGAAATGCAGTTGACCGACATGCGCATCGGCCAGACGGTCGACATCCACGCCGATGTCTATGGCAATGCGGTGCACTATGACGGCCGGATAGAGAGCCTGGGCATCGGCACCGGCAGCGCCTTTGCCCTGCTGCCGGCGCAGAACGCGACCGGTAACTGGATCAAGATCGTGCAACGCGTGCCGGTGCGTATCGTCCTGACCCGGCCCGAGCAATTGGACAGCCACCCGCTGCGCATCGGCCTGTCCACGAGCGTCAGCGTCGATTTGCACGACACTCGCGGCGCCCTCCTGTCACAGCAATCACCCACCCAGCCGGTGCTCGACACCCGGGTCTACCGCGACCAACTGGCCCAGGCCGATGCACTGATCGAACGCATCATCCGAACCAACAGCAACCAGGCCCACCACACTACCGGCGAACCCACGCCGGATCGCTCATGAGCCGCCCCGCTCCGCTCGGGAGCTTTCGTCCGGCCAGTGTCGGCTGGACCAGCGTCGGCCTGGCGCTGGCGGTATTTATGCAAGTACTGGACGGCACCATCGCCAATGTCTCGTTGCCCACCATCGCCGGTAACCTGGGGGTCAGCAGCAGCCAGAGCGCCTGGGTCATCACCAGCTTTGCGGTCAGCAATGCCATTGCCCTGCCACTGACCGGTTTTCTCGTACGCCGCATCGGCCAACTGCGGCTGTTCCTCTGGTCGACCGGACTGTTCACCCTGGCCTCGCTCCTCTGCGGCCTGGCCCCAAGCATGGGCCTGCTGATCCTGTGTCGCGCCCTGCAAGGGGCGGTGGCCGGGCCGATGATCCCGACCACCCAGGCCCTGATGCTGTCGATCTACCCGCCCGAGCGGCGTGGCTTCGCCCTGTCGACGATCGCCATGGTCACCGTGGTGGCGCCGATCGCCGGACCGCTGCTGGGAGGCTGGATCACCGACAGCTATTCGTGGCGCTGGGCCTTTCTGGTCAACATTCCGGTCGGCCTCTTCGCCTGCAGCCTGGTGGCCAGCCAACTGCGTGGCCGGCCGGAGGCAACCGAGCGGGTCAAGGTGGATGTGATCGGGTTGGTGGCGTTGATCGCTGGCGTCGGCGCGTTGCAGATCGTGCTGGACAGGGGCAATGAAGCGGACTGGTTCAACTCGCCGCTGATCGTTGTGCTGTCCATCGTCGCGGTGATCGGACTGATCTTTTTCCTGATCTGGGAACTGACCGAGCGTGAACCCATCGTCAATCTGCGGCTATTGCACCATCGCAACTTCGCGGCCGGCGCGCTGGCCCTGGTGTTCGCCTACTCGGCGTTCTACGCGGTCAACGTGATCATGCCGCTGTGGCTGCAACGCACGCTCGGATACACGCCGATCTGGGCCGGCCTGGCACTGGCGCCGATGGGCATCATGCCGGTGCTGCTGACCCCGTTCATGGGCAAGTATGCGGCGCGCTTCAATATGCGCCTGCTGGTGTGCGGCGCCTTTGTGCTGCTGGCGAGTGCGTCATTCCTGCGGGCGGGCTTCGTGGTCGAGATCGACTTCCCGTACATCGCCCTGATCCAGCTGTTGCAGGGCCTTGGCCTGGCGCTGTTCATCATGCCGATCAACGTCATCCTGCTGTCCGACCTGAAACCCGAGCAGATCGCCGCCGGCTCCGGGCTGTCGACCTTCCTGCGCACATTGGGCGCGAGCTTGTCGGTCTCTATCACGTCGCTGCTGTGGGACCGGCGCACCACGGAACACCACGCACGGCTGGGTGAGTCGCTGAGTGCCTATGACGCCACCACCCGGCAGGCGGTCTCGACCCTGGGGCATGGCAACCCGACGCTCGGCCATGAGTTGTTGAACCGCATGGTCGATGTCCAGGCTTCACAGATCGCCTTCAACGATGTCGCGCTCGTCCTGGGTGCGGCGTTTCTGCTGGCCATTGCGCTGGTGTGGTTTGCCAAGCCGCCTTTCATCCCGAGGGCCAAGGCATGAACCGTGGTCGCCTGCGTCCTTTCAATACCCATCCCTGGAGAAAACCCATGACACTTGATCCGCAACGTTTCACCGTCTACGACATTCAGGCATTCCCCATCGTTATTACGCGCAATGACGCCATCGTTCCCGGCTACGCCGAGCAGTGGGAGCCATCGGCGCGACAGCTGCTGCTGGAGATGGACTGAAGGGGCGCCCTTGACCCGAAAAGCGGGGACACCCATCAGCGGGTCTCGAATCAGGACTGCAAGCCCCCGACAACTGCCGCACTATCTGTGCGGCCCGCCGGGGCCCATGAATATAGCGCAGCGTGACATGCACCAAGCCTCAAAAGGTGGCAGGAAACACCCGCTGCACCGACCTGCCGGTGTCAGGATCGGCGAGCACCGCCAAGAGAATGATGTTATTTTGACATCACTCGGATCAGGTCGTGAAGAATCGTTTAAGCTCCGAGATAATCACCTCTAATCCACCGAGCTTGCCACTTGAACATTCTGAATCAATCCAAATTCTCGACCAAGCTTTTGTCCTCATTTGCTATCTGCGCCCTGATCACCCTCGCCGTGGGTGGATTAGGCATGGCGGGGATCAACCGCCTGGCCGCTGCGCTGTCATTCACCTTTTCCAACAACCTGGTTTCGGTAGGCAACGTCAACGAGACGCTGTCCAGCCTGATCGCTCACAACCGCGAGCTCTACCGGTTGCTCGACGCTCAGGACGGCGGCGTGTCCGAAGCGGACAAGACGCGTATTCGCCAGTCCCTGGCAACGTATCTGGCTCGTGCGGAAAAGGCTTTCACGACCTACCGTGCCACGCCCCTGGAAGCTGATGAGCGGGCGGCGGGAGACCAGTACGCAGCGCGGTGGCCCAGTTATGTGGCAGGTGCCCAGAGGGTCATTGAGCTGATGGACGCCAACGATCTTGCCCAGGCACGCACTCGCTTGAACACCCTGTCACTTGACGTGTTCAACAACGCCCGCGATGACCTGCGAATCATGATCGATTCGAACAATCGGCAGGTCAAAGAAGGTGCCGAGGGCGCGCAGGAACTCAAAACCAGCTCCACACTGATGTTGTTGATCGGGATTGTGATCGCCTTTTTTGTGGCCGCCGCTCTTGGCATCTTGATTACACGCATGATCACCCGCCCACTGGCGGTAGCGGTCGAGCATGCGCAACGCATTGCCCGTGGCGATCTGACCCAGAGCATTTCCACGACCCGTGGCGATGAAGCGGGGCAATTGCTCAATGCCTTGGCGGACATGCAAGACGGCCTGAGGCACACCCTCCAGCAGATCGCCAGTGCCTCGGATCAGTTGGCCTCGGCAGCCGAGGAGCTGAGCGCAGTGACCGAGGAAAGCACCCATGGCCTGACGCGGCAGAATGATGAAATCCAGCAAGCGGCCACCGCCATCAATCAGATGACGGCGGCAGTCGAGGAAGTGGCGCGCAATGCCGTGTCGACCTCCGAGGCCTCCAAAGCCGCAACCGACGACGCCGCTCATGGCCGCAGCCAGGTCAACCATACGCTCACCGGCATCAGCACCATGGTGGAAGAGATCACCGAGTCCACCGAGACGGTGATCGAACTGGCCGGGAATATTCAGAGCGTCAGCAAAGTACTGGACGTCATCCGCAGCATCGCCGAACAGACCAACCTGCTGGCGCTCAATGCGGCCATCGAAGCCGCCCGTGCTGGCGAACAGGGGCGCGGGTTTGCGGTGGTGGCCGATGAAGTGCGAGCGCTCGCACACCGCACCCAAACCTCAACCGTAGAAATCGAAGGCATGATCAGTAGCGTGCAATCGGGTGCCAATGGAGCCGTCACGGCCATGGGCAAGAGTCTGTCGCTGGCCACCAGCACCCACGAACTGGCCCAGAGCGCCGGGGCGGCGCTGGAGAAGATCAGCGACAGGGTCGTCAGCATCAGTGAGCGCAATCTGGTGATCGCTTCGGCGTCCGAAGAACAGGCCCAGGTAGCCCGCGAGGTCGACCGTAATCTGCTGAACATCCAGGACCTTTCGACCCAGACCGCGGCTGGCGCCAACCAGACCAACGCCTCCAGCCAGGACCTGTCACGCCTGGCCGTCGCCTTCAATGTCCTGGTCGCACAGTTCAAGCTTTAAGGGGCTGAGGGCGGCGACCAGTCGATCATGAACAACCATGAAATCGTGACTAAGCCAATGGCACCGGTGTCAGGACGGGGCGCCCTGAGAAATACGCCGTCAGGTTTTCAATGACCAGTTGCAGCGTGGCGGTGACCGCCTCCGGTGAGCGCCCCGCTATATGCGGCGTCAGGATCAGGTTGTTCAGATTGGCAAACTCCACTGGCACATCGGGTTCGCCTTCCACGACATCCAGTGCCGCCCCGGCGATTTCCCTGTTGGTCAGTGCCGAGATCAGTGCAGCGGTATCCACCACACTGCCTCGGGAGATATTGACCAGGTAGCCGTCGGGGCCGAGGGCCTTCAGGACCGTGGCGTCGACCAGATGAAATGTCCCCGCACCACCGGGCGTGGCCACGATCAGGAAATCGGCCCAGCTGGCCAAGGCCACCGGCGTATCGAAATAGGTGAAAGGCGAGTCGTATCGTGGATGACGACTGTGGTACCCCACCGACATCTCGAACCCACCGGCACCGCGCCGGGCAATCTGCTGTCCGATATTCCCCAACCCCAGAATCCCCAGGTTCTTTTTCGAGAGCATGGGACGCGGCTGCCTGGATCGAGACCATTGGCCTTGACGGACGGCGGCGTCAGCCTGCGGGATACCTCTGACAATCGCCATCAGCAGTGCGATCGCATGGTCGGCGACCGAAGCATCGTTGGTGCCAGGGCCATGGGTTACGACGATATCACGCACACGAGCCGCAACCAGATCGACCTTTTCGTAACCCGCGCCCTGGGCACAGATGATTTTCAGTTGAGGTAGAGAGGCCATTTCATCGGCCGAGAGCCCTGTAGACCCGTTTGTCAGAACCGCTTGAACCTGAGGGCCCAGGGTCTTGAGCGTGCTGACCTTCGCTTCGGCTGACAGCGCCACATGGGCTTTGAAGCCGGCAGCTTCCAGATGAGCAAGGCCCTCGGGAGCCAGCTCGATCAGAACCAGGATATCTCGGACCATGGACAGCTCCTCTCGGTTTAGCCTGTGGGGCTTTGGGTATTCCCTTCCCTCTTGTACCTAGAAGGATTCGGCTGGCTTTTTGGCCGCCTCAGCCACTTTATTCGCTTCAAGCTTTGGGAAGCCGAACCTGATAATCAGCGCCGAGTCAGAGCCTTCACCTGTCAACATAAGTTCTGCCGAACGTACGTTGTCTGGCAACGCAGCCAACTGCGCGGCAATATCTGTAAATTTCTTGTCGCGGTCCACACCTTCAATAAAGGTATAGCTCAACGTGCCACCACTCAGCCCGCCAGACTCGTAGTTTTGAAGCTTGGACGCGAACACCTCTCGACTTGGGGAGGTCGCGGCAAGCTGAATCACATCCAACTGGGACTTGCCATCCGACAGGGCAGACAGCTTAAACGTCTTGCCCAGTGTCCCTGCAGCACTGGCATACAAGTCCTGATCAAACGGGCTGACCAGGGAAACCATAATCAACTTGGCGCCGGAAAACACCAACGCCGCCATAAACTTGTGTTCAATGAAATCGACATTATCAAGACAAAGCGCTGTCGCCCCAATCTCGGCAGAGCAATCGTAGTAACCATCAGCCGTTTTGTAATCGGCCATTGGCGTTCCGTACGCGTAACTTTTGAAGAGGTTGTCGCTGGCTGCGGCATTCAACGAACAGGCCGCCATCCCCATACCCAAGAACAGGCCTGCCAGTAGCTTCTTTTTCATCAATTCACATCTCTATACGATCAAAGAGTCAACAGTGGCCGAATGCTACCAACCTTGGCCTTTCGCTGTCTTCCTCAATCCCACGACCATCTCCGCGAAGGTGCCCCGCAAAAGCCCGGCCCCCTGAGTGGTTTCATTGACCAAAATCAACATCTAAAATCATATAGATATCACGCTGAACAGCACGGGTTACGCCGAGGCAACGCTCAAATCAGCATCGCCAAGCCCTGCAAGCGCCCCTACGGCAATGGACCGCTGTTATCCACAATAACAATCCGCGGTTTACCCCGAGGTAGTCCTTGATGAATCTCTCTCCTTTGCCCAACCGAACCCACTCCTCGTCGTCGGGCACCCTGCGCAGCTTGCTCGACGCCCTGGAAGACTCCGGCCAGATGACCGAAGGGACCTCGCGGCGGACCAGGACAATTGCCGATACACTAACGGGGCTGACACGCCGCGGTTGAAGGTCCACCCAGCAATAGCAAACCCGGAGGCGATAGGACAGCGTAAGCCCCGCGCGCCCATCGCCGCCCGTGTTTCACCAACGCCACAGATATTTCCATGTCTATCCGGATCTCATCAAATGCCCACCCGGCCAAAGCCAACGCTTAACCTGCGCACTCTCATCCTGATGATTGCACTACTCTCCGCAGTCACCACCCTGGCCAACAGTTTCTGGGTTATCTACAAGGTTCAGAAACAGGAACTGATCACCCACGCACTCGATAACAACAAGGACTACGCCTCAAGAATCGCCGCCGGCATCGAGCAAGTCCTCAGCTCCGACATCGACAAGCTCAAATACAGCGCCAGTGTTATCGGCAAGGGTTTTAATGACCAGGGACGCCTGGGTGGCGAAGCCCTGCGATTGCTGAAGCAGGACAGCAGTTTCAATTCCATCCTGATAGCCAACGCCTCCGGCACGGTCGTGGCGTCGGCGCCAGAAGGTCTGAACATCAATGGCCAGGCGCTGCGCAACACAGAGCCACTGCAAAGCCGCGAGCCGCAGATCAGCAACTCATTCAAGTCCATCGCCGGCAATCTCGTGATCTTCATCTCTTATCCCGTATTCGGCGCCAGGGGAGAATACCTGGGCCTTATCGGCGGGACCGTCCGGCTCGACCAGGAAAACGCCTTGCACACCCTGGTCGATCAACATATCCGTCATGACGGGGCCTATGTTTATCTGGTCGACAAAACACGTCGCGTGCTCTATCACCCTCGACCCGACAACATCGGCGTCATCGTGGGAAATGACCCCATCGTGGATGCCGTCTTGCAAAAAAAGAGCGGTAGCGTCCAGTCGCACGATGCCAGCGGCATCGAGATGCTTGCCGGTTTCGAAACCGTTCCCAGCAGCGGCTGGGGCGTCGTTTCACAACAGCCGCTTAACAATACCCTCGCCACACTGAATCACCTGATGGCCAAGGTCGGCAAGGGAATAGCGCCGCTGGGACTGCTCGGCCTCGTTCTCATCTGGTGGTCGGGGACGAAGATAGCCAGCCCCCTTTCTCTACTGGCCAGGTATGCGAAACGCCTGGATGCTCCTGACAGCTATAAGCGCATCAGCGCGGTTTCAGCTTTTTTCAACGAGGCCTGGCAGATCCGTCGCGCCCTGCTGTTCAGCGTCGGGTTGCTCCAGGAAAAGATCGGCCGGCTGAACCGGCAGGCCCAGAGCGATGCACTCACCGGGCTGGCCAATCGCCGGGCCATGCAGGATGCGCTGACGCTCTGGGAGGAAACCGGTCATTCATTCGCGGTTGTGTCTCTGGACATCGATTACTTCAAGCGGGTAAACGACACCTTCGGTCATGGTGCGGGCGATGAAACCCTGCGCGTCGTCGCCGGCCTGATGAAACAGAACTCACGGGCGAACGACTTGCCCTGTCGGGTGGGTGGTGAGGAATTTGTACTGCTACTGCCGGACAGCTCACTCAAGACGGCGGCCGAAGTGGCCGAACGGCTTCGGGCCTCGATCGAAAGCGAATCCATCGATACCGTCGGACATATCACGGTTTCATTCGGCGTTGCCCTCTGGACGCCAGAGAGGGGGGCCATCGCCGCGGTATTCGACAAGGCGGACAAGCTGCTGTATCGGGCCAAGCAGAATGGCCGGAACTGCGTGATGGTGGAAGAAGCGGACATTCCCGATAGAACCTAGATTGGCGCCGTGCCGACAAAGTGGTCTTTACTCGGCACTCTTGCTGCCCATCAGGGTTGCCCAGGATCCCGACACCTAGCCGTTAGTCATCGAGGCGTAGCCCCATCTGCTCTTCATCATAAAAGCGTCCGCCGATCCACAGCACCCGTGGCTTGATGCCGAAGGACTCGAAGCCGAGTGAGCGATAGAAGCTGCTGGCGGCGAAGTTCTCGGTATTGACGCACAGATGGAGCTGAATGACCCCAGTCGCCTTGGCCTGCGCGACGACGGCTTCGAAGAGTTTTCGGGCCGTTCCTTGTCGACGGTAAGCCGGATCAACAAAGACCCCCCATACAAAGCCGGTGTGCTCGGCCTGTCGAACAGGCTCACGGTGCAGGCTGGTGACCCCAACCAGATCTTTTCCGGCAAAGGCCCCGAACACAATCTTGTGCACCGTGGCATGAAGCAGATCCTCGGTTTGCGCCACGGGCCACGCCAGTTCTTCCTCAACGGTTGGCCACATGGTGGCGGGGGAATCGACAATCGCACGAAGGCGGATTTCTCTATACGGTTGCGCGTCAATCTCCGACAGCGGCCTGACGGTGATATGGCTGTCTTGCATAGACGCGAAACCTCTTCTGCGAATTGAAAGTCACGTCCCGGCATGGGGCGTTAGTCCGGGATCTTGGCTGTTGAGTCTGAGGACCCAATACGTGGGTATAGCTTAGCCGGTGATATTCGCTGATGCGCTGAAACAGCTCAAGCGTCCGAACATGAAACTTTCCGTGCGGACGAAAGGAACGTTCAGCCACTCGGAAGAAGCTTACGGAAGTTGTTCTGGCATACACAAACCAACATCAGGGAACATGAAGAAATGTGTCAGGAATGACTACAATCGGATACAAACTTATAAGTAACGAGCTTATTGAAACTGCTCCCATATACAGAAGACGATAGCAGCAAGAAAAAAGGATTTTCAAAATAATGGCATCGACCTCTTGTTGGGTCAAAATCCCACGCCAGATAAACATCTTGGGAAACATGATCATCATGTTTATCAGCCCCTGCCTCCATGACTCTCCGAGACTGAACACCAAGGCCCGACCCTCGGAGATCTGTGGTGTCCCCGAAGCATTGGCGTTCCTATGTCAGGGTGTAAATCGCAAGACACAAAAAAAGCCGCCGATTAGGGCAGCTTTTGCTGATTCAGAGGCACTTCAGCCGGCAAGGCGGCCGACAGGCTCGAATTCGGCACCCTGAGCAAGGGCAACGTCAAGGAAACGGCTGCGCTTGTCAGAGCGCTTGGTCAATGCGGCACGGGCCTCAGCCTGGAAGCGAGCGGCCATCATCGGCTTGGGTTCATGCTTAGGCTTTTTCATAGACACCTCACGGGCCTTGAGATTTGATGGAATAGTATTACTGCTCAACGGCAATAACAGGGCGGCCGGTCGGATCGAATGCAAAACCGAGGCTTTCGTAGACACGCACCGCACCAACGGCTGGTTCTTGCACCTCAATGTAAGTGCAGCCGATCATCACAGCATAGTTTTCAAGCGCCGTCAGAGCCGGGGCCGCGACAGCGCCCCGCAAAGGGTGGGTCCGGTCAGGTTTCCCTTCGAGAATAACAATTTTGATGCACAGCTTGCTCTTTCAGGGAGACGCGTAGCACAAGCCGCAAAGCTCTTGATCGAACCATAGGGATACGTCGAAGCCTCTCGTATCGCCTTGCTTCCAATCATGTACTTCATGCCAAGGATACAAAGTATCTTCATCACCCCAGAGACCTGATGCTTCCACGGCAGCATGAGTAATAGGCTCATAGCTGATCTTCGACGTATCTATCCCTCTGGAGATCAAGTTCTGATTTTCCCGAGCCCACTGTTGGGCGGCCTTCCGAGCTTCCGATCGAAGGATCTGGTAGCGGTATCCATTTCCACGATTTTTAGACATGCAAAACCAACGGGACAATGCTGATTGCCGCCAGAATAACGTCTGAGAACTAGATGGGTTGGAGCCTTTCGTTTCGAGGCGTTACATAGAGCTTTCCGCTGACACCAATACAGAGTCAGCTAGGCCGGAATCGTTGGACCAAGGTGCAAAACGGTTGCGGGACCAGCCCTGAAGGTAGGGTTGTGTGTACCCGCCGCAATCATATGAGGCGCAAGGTCATGAGCCTCCAGCGCTGATGTCGATGCCCATCGCTCAATCAAAACAAACTGGTCGTCATTGCCAGCAACCCGATGAAGATCGTATTGCAGGCATCCCTCTTCATTTCTGACCAGTGGGGCAAGTTTTTCAAATGCATCAATTTGCGCCTGCCCTCGCCCTACCTGCGTGGAAATCAAAACAACCAGCTTCACTTCATTCGACATAAACAGGCCCCATGCTGGTATTCAGAAGTTTGATTGCACATTGCGTGTGCAGGCCACCGATCCCACGGATATGGCAGGAAAGCATGATTGCCACCCGTGCAGCAAGCCGGGTCGGAGTAGCACTCACCCTTGGGGGGGGGGGGCATACCGACAATGTCCTTTCGGCGTCCAGTCCTGAACAACCAATGACATCAAATTGATATTGCTGCTTCAGAATTATCAGCTAGCCTTATCGGCCAGGACGCTTGAAGCTCACAGTCCCGATAACCGGCCACTCACGCTGCTCCTCTTTCATGGAAGAAGACATGACCAGCCCAGGTGTCACCTCGAGTGTGCGACACCCCTTCTTCGCCCTGACAGCCCTTCCCCAGCCTTCGCTGACAGTAGATCTCTTTCGCCCGCACAAGCGCACAGCAGTGCGCAGGTACAGGCGCGGTCGACACCCACAACCTGGTTTCCATAGAGAGAGGCGACATCATGAAGTCATCGCAGCTTGCGCATACTCCTGTTCCTGTCCCCGTTCCCCCATCCGAAGTGGTCCTCCATCTTCCCAAGGACCAGTACCTGCACATCGGCGCACCCACCGAATGGTGGTGGCATACCGGCACGCTCAAGGCGGGCGGGCGTGTCTTCGGCTTTGAGATCAACACGGCGGCGTTCTACCCGCTGGGCTTCTTCCAGGTGATGCTGACGGATGTAGAGAACCAGAAGCACTATCAACTGACGTCCTTGATTCCGGGTATCAAGGATTGGGCGGAAAGCGACCCGAGCAAGGACTGGTGGGTGAAGCAGACAGGCCTTGACGGCGTGTCGTATGTGACGATGAAAGCACCACAGGCTGATCCGACAAAAAACATGCAGATAGAAGCCGTGATGGTGGACACGGACACCAAGACGGTCGTGAAGTTTTCGTTGAAGATGTCACAGGAAGGGCGCCCGCTGTTTGTATGGGGCCATGGTGTGCTGGACTACCCGGAAAAACCGGGCGGCCTGAAGCAGAACAACTACTACTACTCGCTGACGCGGATACACACGGAGGGGACACTGACCGTCGGCGACGATGTGTTTGCAGTAGAGGGGCTTACGTGGATGGACCACGAGTATGGCAACTTCGGAGACGCTGCCCACCCGGCCCTGTGGTTCCTGCAGACCATGCAGTTGGACAACGGAGTGCACATCTCGCACTACACGACCTTCAGCAAGGGTGCTCCTGCGCCAAAGCTCGATGTGCCGGTGCCGAGCAAGGCAACGATCGAGTTCCCCGACGGGACCACCTACTTCCAGACCGATTGCACGATGACGCCGACCGGAAAGACCTGGACCGGTCCGACCGGTGTGGTGTTCTTCATGGAGTTCAAGGTAGAGATTCCATCGTTCGATGCCGTGCTCCATGTCGTCAGCCTGGTGGATGCGCAAGACTTTCCCTTCCCCACGCTTCCTGGCAGCAAGCCCAGTGATACCTATGAAGGCGTGGCCAAGGCCAGCGGGACCTTCAAAGGCAAGCCGGTGCAGGGCACGGCCTGGAACGAGCAACAGTCGTAGGGGGATGGCCCCGGTGTCTTTTTCCAAACATCGGGGCTGGCCTCGCTTGCGCCTGCAAGAAGGATCTGTCACTTTTTTACTAGCTATCAGCTTATTAAGTCTCCCCCTCGCCCCAATATTACCTGGGGACTTGAACCTAACGAGAGGCTCATAGCATCCACACATCTAGTCGGAATCCAGACTAACATCCACAACGTTCCCAGGCGTGAGGCTGGCGGCCCACTTTATGCTTTCCTGCCAAGTGTCAGCGACCGCGACAAGCGTTCTCAGCCTCTCAGCCCATTGGAGTAGTGGCGTCTTCATATCTTTTTCTACGTAGCCACCTTTCTTTAGTTGATTCGTATTCCATTGTGCTTCATTTGCCATATGGAAAACCAAATTCGTCGCACGCCGCAACCTAGCAGCAAGCATCGATATTTTTTCATTATCCTTATCTGTGTACGGCTCATCTGCAAACCCGTACTTCCAGAATCGAAGAATATTAAAGTTCTTTATCAACTCCGACTGATTTTCCAACAAATATACACACACCTTTCCCGCCTCTTCGGGAAACACTGTCCTGCCTACATTTGTCCTGACCCATTTTTTTGCATCACTCATCAGTTTGGTGAACACTTCATTATCCACCAAAATTCCATCTATTAGATTCACTTGCTCTTGGTATCGAGGCTGCGAAACGGTTGAAGGCATACCACCCCCTGACGTTGAAGATGTATAAGATTCTCGACAAATACGAGCTAATGGCTACATAACCCGCGCCAGCGAGCAGTGTAGTACACATCTCGCCAATTTGCTTTACGCTGCTCCAGAGATGGTTGGAGAGGAAGCAATATCAGGATTTCTTGGAGCCTGCGTTATTCATCGAATACGGGCACCACCAGATGAAAGACACAGAGCAAAATAAACAATATTCCAAAATACTGGGGAAGTTTGAACCAGCGCCGCAGGGCTATCGGAACAGGTTCAAGCTCCTGTTCGGTGAGTAATCCTCGTCGTATGTAAAGCTTTGGAAACATGAAGAATGAGCCGACAAAGTACACTCGCATGATTCGACTGTCATAGGAGTTACCACCCCACCAGCGGTGATGACCGATCATCGTCGCGTTATCCTTAAAATATGCTTCGGCCACATCCAGTTTGGTTTTGGCGAGATAGGCTAAAAGTCCCGTACCAAAGAAGGTAGAAAACAAGAATAGAACATCAGCCACGAACCTCAACGTCTCCATCAGTACGCCCTTTCATAAATAAAATTACCGAAACGTTCTCCCAGTCCTCCACCGATGATCCCGCCGGTATAGCCACCGGCAGCGCCACCAATAATCCCGCAACTCAAAGCGCCCCATCCTCCCGAGACGACACCGAGTCCAAAGACGCATACAACTCCCACGGCATGGGCTCCAAGCCTTCCTCCGAAGTGAGACCCTATAATCCCTGTCGCCGCTTTACCTCCCTCCACATACCGCGCCTTCCTGCACTGATCCTCCCGCCCCGTCGAACATGCCTCCTGAATTTCCAATCCAGCAGCGCCCACGTCCAGCGCCATGCCCACATAGCCACCTTTGCCCAGGAAACGGGAGGTGCTGGCAATCTTGTTGATCCGTTGTGCATACCCGTCGATTTCCTGGCGATGCAGGTAGCTCCGGGTGGAAATGCCGAGCATCTTCTTGATCGACTTGTTGTGCCGCAGGCTGGTGCCGTAATGACCGACGCCCTGGAGTTGCATGTCCAGCTTCTGGAACAATGCCTGGCGCTTGGCGATGAACTCGGCCCTGGCCGAAGCGCCACCTTTCAGATGCTGCTGATGCAGCTTTTCGATTTGCTTCAAGGTGTCCTCAACCCCGGTCAAATGCCGTCCCCAGGCCGCAGTGGAACTGCCGATGCCAATCGAGCTGTAGCCCAGCAAGCCTTGCAACAAATCATAGTTGTTCAGGATCTCGACACCCGCTCTGGGGTCGAGACTCAGAGCCAGATCGACTTCCCGGGCCCGTGTCATCAACCAGGCCTCTTCAAAGGTGCAGGAGGCCGTGCTGTCGTCGGGCACGATCACCAGTTGCCCTGGGGTCACCATCGAGCGGCGCAGGTGACTATTGGTCGTGTCGAACTTGGTGAGCGCATGTGAGCCGCGCTGTATCAGCAGCTGGCTTTTTAGACTGGGGTAATGAGTGGTCTTTTCATTGATGAATCCGTGAGCCATGTTTCACATCCTTGATGTATGAAAAATGGCGCTAGATATAAAGGCAGATAAACACCAAAAGAAGAGCGATACCGCTGTTTGAGACAGTTCTTAGCCGACCACCAGAAACATCCTACACACTAGAAAAGTTAAGCTCCCGTAGGCTGCCAAGAATGGTAGCCAATCCTCCGTTAATATCCGCAAGGAGCTCTTTCGTGACTCATATTTTTCTGTCACAAACGGTCGCAAGAATCTCCAGCCTGAAGAAAATTCCAATTGACTCCGTGACGGCTGATGGCAACTTCCCTGTGTCCCCCATCAATCGCAACGAGCCGGCACTCTACTGCGTTCCCGATACAGAGTATGAGGCTATGATGGAGTTCTTGGAGGACATGGAACTGGTCGCTATCTGCCATGAACGTGAGAGCGCGCCAACCATAAAGATCTCCCTTGATGATCTATGAACCGGAACTCTGAAAAGAGGACAGTTTTCCAAGGGGGCGTGCCTGCTCGATCGCCATCAGATAACACCTGATCATTTCGTTGAGCGACACGCCACCCGATACAGGGTCAGGCCATTAAGCGCTGCTCAACGACCCGCAGCACATCACAACCATCTTGTAGCAACAGCGCGGCCACGCCAGAAATGCGCATCAAATCGATGCCGTCCGAATGATGAGTGCTCATGCACGACACGCTGTCCAACATATCCCGCGCAGACGTAATGCGTTGGGCCGCACAGGCCAGCAGATCATGCAGTGGGGCTTGTCTGTCAATGAAGAGGATGGTGTGTTCGGTGGGTTTGGATGAATCGAGAGGGGTGTAGTCCATTGAGTGAAGCTCCCGTTGATTGCGAAGAGCTGTTGCCATTCCGACCGGCCAAGGTCGTCGCGGGATTTGCCGCGAAGGCCAACCATAAGACGCTTGGGAGGGACCAGGCAACCAGAAATAGCGAAGCAGCAACCTTCAGCAACAATCGCTCAGCACCTAGAGTAAAGTGAGAGATAACATGCCCATAAAAAGCCAAGCCTTTCCGCTATGTCTCATAGATAAGCACTGGTTTGAGTCCCTACTGGCCAATCACCGCTTACTTAAGCAACCGAGTATCCAGCCCAAACCGCTCCTGCGACACAAGTCTGAACTGCTCAGCCGCCAAATCGCAGCTCACCAGCAAATTCCAGGAATGCCGAGTCACCGCCGAAGGGATCAGCACGAAGGGATGCTGCGCCAACAACTCATCAGCAAACTGTCGCTGATTGGGCGAGGGTAACGAAGGGACAAGCCAATTCGGGTTCGGCACATCTTCTGGCTGCACAACCTTGATAAGCGACGAATCCAGCACCTCAAAGCACGTCAGCACATGGGGCACCCTATCCAGTGCATCAAATCCCAAGTGGGCCGCAACTTCCAGAATAGCCGTGGACGGGTCCGACGACGCATAAATCACCCGGCGGCCGGGTGGGTTCCATCGGCCACCGGATCGTTGCGCACCAATGCCACTGTCCCACGTGTCCTTGTAAATCTCGCGATCAAGGCGCCAAGCGTGCCACCGCCCGTCCCAGGGCAATGGATTCATTGGTAGACCCCGTGTTCAATCCGGGTCAGGTAATCCTCCACCACCTGGAAGCCAAGCGAGTTTTCGATCAGTTCCAGCGGGACGTTACCGTCCAGGTACTTGCAGGGTTTCTTCAGCCAATCCTCAGCCAACTGCTGGCTGCCAAACACGTTGGTGGCGTGCTCCAAGGTCTGGGCATACTGAAACGCAACCGTACTTTGTTGCTGGTTCAGGCGTACTGGCTTGGTCTCTTTCGCCAAACGCTGGACGGTCCTGACAGACTTCCCTGTAATGCGCTGAACCAGGCCGTGCTCCATGTACAGAGCGGATGTTGAAAGCATGTCCCTGACGTCACTCAGGTCAAAGCCTTCCTGCGTGTACCGGATGATCAGCATGCGCTCATCACCTTTGCGGCCGTGTAATAGCACCTCAGTAGGTTTTCTGGTGACGCTCGCTGTCCCGGGCACCCTCTCTGTTTTTCCTGTGGATTTAACGGTTGGCTTGTTAGCTGGCTTCGCTGCGGACATAGCGGTGACCTCCCTACGACATTTGGCACAATCATAGCGCCAAATGTCGCGATGCGAGCAGCTGAGTTTACCGGCCTCAGCGTCGCGCTCTTCAACTGCTTCCAGCGCGGCACCCAAGGAGAGTGCTTTCGCGCAATACAGCAGAAGGGAGAATGGGCAGCAACAATAAGGGTAGTGGAGCACTCGAAGCGCTCAAGCCAGCATTTGAAGCGAAACATTTCAAACGCCTGCTGCCCTTGCCAGCCCCGGCGATCAAACCCATTTCCTGATAAACTCCGCCCCATTCAGCCTCACGCCACTCAAGCCCGCGCCCTGCCCCATCCGCGCCGGCTGCGCCTACAGCGACAGACCTTCCATGCCTTTGAACGACGCTACACCTTCCCGCTCCGAGCCATCTCGACGCTTTAGCGTCGCCCCGATGATGGATTGGACTGACAGACATTGCCGATTCTTCCTACGCCTGCTCTCCAAGCACACCCTGCTCTACACCGAAATGGTCACCACCGGCGCCATCCTTCATGGCGACCATGAGCGGTTCCTGCGTCACAACGAAGCCGAGCACCCACTGGCCCTGCAACTGGGCGGCAGCGTCCCTGCCGACCTGGCCGCCTGCGCCCGTATGGCCCAGGACGCCGGTTACGACGAAGTGAACCTCAACGTCGGCTGCCCCAGCGACCGCGTGCAGAACAATATGATCGGTGCCTGCCTGATGGGGCATCCCGAGCTGGTAGCTGATTGCGTGAAAGCCATGCGCGACGCAGTGTCGATTCCAGTCACAGTCAAACACCGTATCGGTATCAACGGCCGTGACAGCTACGCCGAACTCTGCGATTTCGTCGGCAAGGTGCAGGAAGCCGGTTGCCACAGTTTCACCGTGCATGCGCGAATCGCGATTCTGGAAGGCCTGTCGCCGAAGGAGAATCGGGATATTCCGCCACTGCGGTATGACGTGGCCGCCCAGTTGAAGCAGGACTTCCCGGCGCTGGAAATCATCCTCAACGGTGGGATCAAGACACTGGAGCAGTGCCACGAGCATTTGCAGACGTTTGATGGGGTGATGCTGGGCCGTGAGGCGTATCACAACCCGTATCTGCTGGCTGAGGTGGATCGGCAGTTGTTTGGCAGTGAGGCGCCGGTGATTTCACGGGCTGAGGCGCTGGTGCAGTTGCGGCCTTATGTGGCGGCGCATATTGCGGATGGTGGTGCGATGCACCATATCACCCGGCATGTGCTGGGGCTGGGTACCGGCTTTCCGGGAGCGCGGCGGTTTCGGCAGTTGTTGTCGGTGGATATTCACAAGGCCAAGGATCCGCTGGCATTGCTGGATCAGGCTGGGGAGTTGTTGGAGGGGCGGTAACGCGATCGGCTAGGGACCGCGTTATCGTTCTTCGCGGGCAAGCTCCGCTCCCACAGGGGACCGCGTAGGACCGTATTGTCGTTTATCGCCGGTTCAAGCCGGCTCTAGGTTCGAGATAAGCGCAAAAAGGGCGGCACCTGGGAAGGTGTCGCCCTTTTTTGTACGCGCGTGGCGTCAATCGGTCAGGAACGCTCCAGCGCATTCACCAGGTCGTGAAAGGCTTCGCGGTTCGAGTCGTTCAGGCCCATCAGGATCTTGTGCGCTTCCAGCACCTTGACCCGCACCACCTCTTCCGACTGGTCCTGCGATGGCAGGTCGGTCAGGCAATCCGTGCACGGGATCGGATGGTTGACGATGTTGAAGACCTGGTCGAAACCCATGGACTGCAACAACCGGGTGATGTCGTCGTGGGTGGTGACCACGGTCGGCAACAAGCCCACCTTCTGCCGCGACAGGATCGACAGTTTGGCCAGCAAACCCAGCGTGGTGCTGTCGATGCTGCGGGTTTCCGTCAGGTCGATCACGATCGCCGAGAAGTTCAGCGCCGTGAAGATCCTTTCAATTGTTGCATCCAACGCTGAACAGAGGGTCAGGCGAACTTCACCGACAAACTTCAGAACGAAGGTGCCATCCTGCTCGGCGAACTGGATTCTACCGGTACTCATCAAATGTTCCTGCTCAACACTAACAGGGCGATATCATCCGGCATCTCCCCTAGCGTGGCCAATCCAAAGACCTGGCGCAAGCCATCCAGGCTGCCCCCGGCTGTTTTTACCAGTTCAGGTAAAGCAGCCTCTTTCTCTTTGAGTGTATCTTGCTTCAAAAGGTCCAGAATGCCATCAGACATCAGCGTCAAGCTGAACGCCGGCGGCAACTCCAGGATGTGATCTTCATAGGTGGCCTCGTTGAACAAGCCCACCGGCAAACCACGCCCTTCCAGGTAACGAACGCTGTCCGGGGTGTAGAGCACCGGCAACGGCAAATGCCCGCCAATGCTGTAGGTCAGCAAGCCGGTTTCTTCATCGATCACGCCGCCGACCATGGTCACGTGCTTGCCCAGCTTGCAGTTGATCAGGCCGCGGTTGATATGACCCAGCACTTGCGACGGGGTGAACTCCGGCAAGGTGCCGTTGCGCTTGGATTCGAACAGCAGGCGCGTGGTCATGAATTTCAGCAGCACGGTGACAAACGCCGACGACGCGCCATGGCCGGACACGTCCGCCAGGTAGAACGCCACGCGGCGCTCATCGACGCGGAAGTAGTCGACGAAATCGCCCGACAGGTACAACGACGGAATGATCTGGTGCGCGAACTGGAAGTCGTCGATGCTCCACGGGCTGGTCGGCAGCATGTTCATCTGCACCTGGCGACCGGCGTTCTGGTCTTCCTGGAGCAGGTGCAGGCTGGCTTCGAGCTCGCGGTTGGCGGTTTCCAGCTTCTCGCGGTAGCGCTGGTTCTCCAGCAGCAGGCGCGCACGATCCAGCGCCCGGCGCACGGAGTGCTCCAGGACGGCGAGGTCCTCAAGGGGCTTGATCAGGTAGTCGGCAGCGCCCAGGCGCAACGCTTCGACAGCGTCGTTCATGACGCCCGCGCCGGACACCACGATAACGGGCGTCTGCGGCGACAGGTCGGTCACCTGACGAATCAGCTCGAGGCCGCCCATCTGGGGCATGCGCAGGTCGCAGATCACCAGATCAGGCTTGGACTGCTCGAATACCTCAAGACCCTGTAAGCCATTACCGGCCTGCAGGACGCTGAATCCGCTGTCTTCCAAGTAGGCCGCAAGGCTTGCACGCACTACTTCGTCGTCATCAATTATCAGCAGCGTGGCACTGGTTTTTTGCATGTGGGCAAACGGCGCCAGAATTAGGTTGGCGTAGACAGCAAGGCAACGTGCCCGACTCGTACTACTGGATTCGCTTTCTAGCCTCTCTGTCCCGAATCGGGTCGGACGATCACGTCCGGTGCATCGGTATCAGAGGTGCCCTTCTAAGGCGCAGACGGTACTCCCATCCGCCGGGCGTTTCAAGCTCATGCCGATGGTCGCTTGACGTCTTTACACCTCAAATCACCGGGAGTTATAAGAACAGTGCAAACCACAACGGAATCGAAGGACTGAAGTTATGAGCCGAACCGATCAGGACTATAGTGAAAAGCGTGATTACATCCGCATGCGCGTCGACGCCGACGTCACGTTGATCCACGCCGGACTGGAGATTTCCGCCACCTGCCTGGACCTCTCGAGCAGCGGCATGCAGATCGCCGCGCCACGGGCCTTCAAGGCCGGCGACCAGTTGCTGGTGCGTATTGACTCCGATCACCCGGCGCTCAAGGGCCTGGAGGCCGAGACGGAGGTGGTCTGGGTCCATGACGAGGGCGGCGGCCAGCGGCTGGGGTTGCAGATACTCAAGATGAATTGAGGACCGGCGGATACGAAAAAGGCGACCCCTTGAGGTCGCCTTTTTCATTTACCCGGTGAAAACTAGAAATCGTCTACAACCTTGCCGTCCTTGACCTTGAACTCGCGGTTCTGCAGGTAGGCGTTGCGGATGAAGATGTATTTGTCGCCGGTGATCAGCTTCTCGCTCGACAACAGGCTGGTGCGCACGTCGATGATGTCCGCGCCAAACGCGATGTTACGCGCCGGAATGTCGTTCATGTAGCGATAGGGTTCGGTGTAGGTGTCGATGTACAGCGAAGGCGCGTCACGCAAGGTGCTCGGGCCGAAGAACGGGATGACCACGTACGGACCGCTGCCCACGCCCCAGTGTCCCAGGGTCTGGCCGAAGTCTTCGTCGTTACGCTGCAGCCCCATTTTGGTGCCGACATCGAAGAAACCCGCAACCCCGAAGATGGTGTTGAAGAAGATCCGCGAGGTGTCCACGCCCGCCGCGTGCGGCTTGAGCTGCAACACGTCGTTGGCGAGGTTTTTCACGTCGCCCAGGTTGCGGAACATGTTGTGGATGCCGTCGACCACGAACTGCGGCGTCACCGCCTGGTAACCCTGGGCCAGTGGTTTCAGTGCGTAGGTGTCGAGCACATCGTTGAACTTGAAGATAGGGCGGTTGACGCTCTCCCACGGATCTTCGTCTGCCGCCTGTGCGGCAAATGGCACCAGCGCAACGCTGGCACACAGGGACAGTTGAGCTAGACGATTGATCCAGCGCATAAAAAGAACTCCTTGGATAAAACGGGGCTGAGCAACCGGGCCCTCGAAAAGCGGCCAGTATAAAGCGGATAACTTCGATTAGGCAGTCTGGTCGAGACAAGTCCTACAAAGATTTACAGATTCAGGGCGCGGGGTCCCCGTCATCCAACTGTCATGGCGGTGTCTTAACCTGCGGAGTCATTTCAGGGACGTTGCCATGCCATTACCCGCTGCCGTACCGCTGCCCGCGCCCACCGCCCTGCTCTTCGGCTTGACCGGTTGCCTGGTGGATTTCGGCGCCCGCGCCCGCCCTCACCTGGACCCGGGCGAGCACAACCACGCGACACCGGGTGCACTGGACGTCCTCCAAGGCCTACAGCAACGCGGTGTACCTTGTGTCTGGCTGGATGAATTGCCCCACACGATCAGCCAACCCCTCGCCGCAACCCTGCCGAGTTGGGTCAAGGCCTCCCTCACCCCCGCCAATTGCGCCCAATGGCCGGCGCCCAACGCCTGCTGGCATGCGCTGATGACCCTCGGCGTGGGCCAACTGGACGGCTGCGTGCTGGTCAGCGGCGAACCCCGCCTGCTGCAATCGGGCCTGAATGCCGGGCTCTGGACCATCGGCCTGGCTTCCTGCGGGCCCTTGTGCGGCCTGTCGCCCGTGGAATGGCAGGCGCTGCCGCAAAAGGAACGGGAGCGCAAACGCGGCAAGGCCACCGTCGAGCTGTTCGGCCTGGGCGTGCACTCGGTGATCGATCACCTGGGCGAACTGTCGACCTGCCTGGACGATATCGCCCTGCGCCGGCTCAAGGGCGAGAAGCCCTGACACGGCGATCTTGATCAAGGTCATGCAGGCCGCGCGCGAGTGGATTACTCTGACATCAGGTACAGACCTTTATCGCCACATGGCGGTCTATGTGCCAGAGATTATCCAAAGAGGAAGCACCACAATGCCTGCCCGCGAACTGCAAGACCAACTCAATACCCTGCGCGAGCAACTGGAGCAGAATCCACCTCTCTCACCGGAAGAGCGTGAACACCTGCACGTGCTGATGCAGCAGATCGACGCACAAATCAAACTGGAAACCTCCACCCAGGACGCCAACCTGGCGGATGGCGTCAACCTCGCCGTGGAGCGCTTCGAGCTCGAACACCCGGCCATCGCCGTGACCTTGCGCAGTATCGTGCAAACCCTGGGCAATATCGGTATCTGAACAGGGCTACGCACCAACCCGTCCCCTGCGAGACAGCCGAAACTGTTTTCCTGGGGCGGGTTTCACAGGTCTGAACTCTCGGGCATCTGAGAACGGTCCAGCGCTCGCTGGGTAATCCGTACCTCCCCGGCTTTTCGCTGACGATCGATCTCTTCGAGCGCCCGTTCATACACCGTATCGTCCATTTCCCGGCCGATGGGAATGTCCGCCGCGGCGATACCCAAGACACTTGCCCCCTGCCACACCGTCGCGGTCCAAGTGGCGATTTCCGGCGGCGAGGCTTGCGGCTGCCGTGCCAGCTCCTCCAGCGCCTCACGCAGTTCTTCCAGGGTTTGCAACTGCTCCTGTGCAACAGCCCCGTGGCGCTGCGTCTCGGGCAGGGTCTTCAGGTAATCCTTCCAGACCGGTTGTTCAAGCAGCAGCTCGACCTGTCTGCCCGGCACTGTCTCGGCCGCCAGGATCCGATCACCCGCTTCCCGGGTCATCTCCCGGGTGACGTTGCTGCTCCCCCGATACAGCATGGACAAAGGTTGCCAAGGGAGCATCAGGCGCACAGCGAGATCGACACGGTAGGCCAGGTAGATCTCGACTTCATCGACATGGGGCCAGCGTTCATCGGCGGCCTCGGCGGCCACACGCCCTGCGGCCTCGATGTCGGCCTCGCTCTGGTGACGCTCACGCGCCGCGGCCATGGCCTGCGCCCTGGCATCCTCGATGCGGGCGGCCCTGGCAATCTCCTGGCTGGAGGTTTCGACTTTGGAGATATCGTTCAGTTGCGCCAACCGCGAGCGTCCCCGGGCCAAGGCCAGGTACGCCGCTTCCCTGGCATCGCCCACCAGTTGATCCGCCTCGTAGAGCAATACCTCGCCGCCCAACCGGCTGAACACCTCGGTAAACCCATCGGCACAGGTGTCCAGGTCGGTCGTCCAGTCGAACAGGATCTGGCGCAAGCGGGTGCTGGCAGTCGCCGCCTCGATCATTCGCCAGACGCGCCGGCTCAACTGCCCCCGGTATTCGATGCGATAGTCCGCCGAGGAACGCAGTGCGGCAATCGACTCGAGGAAGGTTCCGCTCCCAGGCTCCTGGGCCACCATGTCCCACAACGCCCTTTTGCGCTCCTGCTCCTCAATCGAAAAACTGCTGTCCAGCCAGTTCTCCACGAAAGGCGTCAGCTTCGGCACCCCCTGTTCCGGGGCGTCGATGTCCCCCGGCAAGGCGAAACGTATCGAGGGTCGATCAATGAACCGGGCAATCATATAGCGTGTCGTGTCATCAAACGGATTACCGTAAAGCAATACCGTTCGCATCCTGCGACTGCTCAGGCTGAAAAAGCTCCAGGGGATGGAGGTCAATTGGTTTCCCTGCAAATCCAGCACCGCCAGGTCGAGCAGTTCCAGCGCCCCGGTCGGCCAGGCGGACAAGCCGGTACGCTGCAACTGGAGCCCTTGCAGCTGGAGCATGCCCCTGGCGCTGAACAGCCCCAGGGGGTTGCCGTCCAGGTTCAGGCGCCTCAGGCGCGTCATACTGCGCAATTGCTGCCCCAGCAACGGGGTCCAGACGATCCGGTTGTCGTTGAGCTGCAACCTGCGCAGCTCCCCCATCCCACCAAGGCTTGAAGGCAACTGCGTCAGCCTGCCCCCGGTGATCTGCAACTCACGCAGCTTGGGAAACCGCTTGAGAAAGGCATCGAAGTCACGGCGCTCCCGACGTCCGACCACCGCCAGCTTCAATGAGACCACATGCTCGAAACTGCCCTCTTCCAGTTCAGGCAGCTTCAGCAGGTGCTCCCTCGACAGGTCAAGCTCATACCCCAGCGGTTGGCCGTTGGCATCGAGCACAAGCTCTGACTCTCGGCGCCAGCACTTTTTTATCCGCTCCACTACCCGTGCCTTGGAAGCCCTGCCGACCAGCCAATTACCGACTCCGCCACTGCCATGCTCATACTCACTGTCGATGCGCCAGTATTCGAGCATCAGTTTCAGTTTGTGGTACTCGACCTGCTGCTTCTTGAGGACCTTCAGGAACGCCTTGTCATCCAGCCCTTCAAGGGACAGGAACCGGCGAACCGTCTCCAGGTCCTTGCCGGGATAAAGCTTGTCCACCAGCAGCCGCAAATGGCTCGGCGATACGGCCTGCGTACTCTTCACCCCACCGAGCGGATAACCGAATCGCCCGTCGCTCAAACGCATGGGCGAGCTGAATCCGGGCTTGATCGCTTGTATGTTCAGCAACGCACGAACGCGCGCGCGCGACAGCATCAGGCGGCTCACCACCGCCTGTTTGAACAACTGCGGGCGGGTGCTGCGCGAAAAACCGAGTGCCCGCAGTTCGTTATCCGGCAGAGCCTGCAATAACGCCACCTGGAGGTTGCCAGGCCGGTCCTGCCCTTCAATCTCATACCCCCCCGACTTGCGCACCAACGCCAGGGGGGCTTCGGATGAGGTCGTCCCCAGGCTGTCGACCAGGCGTCGCCCACCCGGGGCCAGTGCGGAAGGCTCATACAGCTCGATGCGCAGGCCGTTCGACCAGCCCGGCAGGTTTTCCAGTGAATGCAGGAACAACCGGTCACTGTCCAGGCTGACCGATGACTCGATGAAAAGCCCTTCATAGGCCCGCGCGATACGGACCTGTTGCGCATACCAGCGACTCTCCTCAGCCAAGCGCAGCGGCACCCTCCCCGCTTCCAGCGACGCGACTTCATAGCCGTTGGCCGCGCTGACCAACTCATCGGCAATTACCGTCGGCAAGATGGACCTGTCTTGCTTGAACAAGGCGACAAAGGCATTTCGCGAGCGGGTACGAAACTCGTAATAGGCCTCGAACAGCGCACTGCGCTGGTTCTGCGCCTCGGCGGCAAGCCGCCGGTTCAACGCCGACAGCTGTTCCGCGCGGCTCAACCGCGCCTCACCCGGCCGACGCCCGAGCAGGATATTGACGTCGTCAGGGTCAAGCCCCTGCAACACCACGTTCAGCAGTTCGGCGTCACGTATCTGGGCTTCGCTGACGATCACCACCGGCAACCCCGCGTTAGCCACCGGGCCATATTCCTTCAACACCCGCCCCTCGCGATTGACGAAGCGCAAGACCTTGGTCGGCGGCCACAAGGCCTCCAGCAACTGTTCCTGGATACGCCAATCGACAACGCCGCCATTGGTGGTACCAGTCTCGATAAACCGCTGGATATCCGCATCGACCCTGAAGCGCTCCACCGTATCGCTCAGCAGCGCCGGCCGGCTTGTCTGGTCCAGGTAGATCGGACGCAACTGATCGGCCTCCACGCCGCTGATGGTCATGATGCGAGTCGCCTGCTCCGGGGAAAAGTCCGCCAGGTCAGGCCCCAGGCGTTTGAACAGCGTGAATGCGTCCCAGCGCAACGGCTCCTCCAACTCATGGGTCCAGGCGCCTGAACCGTTATGGCTGAACAACGGCGAATAGGTCGCCCGGGTGGGATGCTCGGCGCGAAACTCATGGCTGACGCGACTGGGCTTGAGCTTGTAGTAGTCGCCGTCCAGATCCAGGAAAGTATTGCCATTGCGCAGGTGCAGTCCTGATTCGTCAGGCTTGAGTCCCTCGGGCAAGGCCGGCTGATGTCGATAGGGCGCCAAGTCGGCTTTCCATAACCGGTCTCCCCCATCCGGCAGCTTGACCCGCTTGAGGGAGTCAATAAAAGCCGCCGCTTCGTCGTCGCGCGCCAAGACCTGCATGAAGGCACCGAGCTCCAGGTTCAGCACCACACCGAGAAACACCAGCACGGCCTGCTTCTTGTCGCTGTGTTCCCATTCTTCGATCCCCTCGTAAAGCTGGACCATCATCTGGGCACCGGCCACCGTCAGCATCGCCTCACCGAGTCCGGGCACGAAAAACAGCAGATTGACACCCCAGTCCAGAAAGGCATGCCAGCGAGCGCTACGGGCCTTCTTGTCTTCCGCGTCCGTCGATACCGCCAGCATCCGGGCATCATCGAGCATCTTGTCGGTGTGCTGCACATAAAGCTCGAAGAAGGGATCTCCGGTTATTTGCGCGAGCTGGAGTTGCAGGCGCGCCTGCTCATCGGGCGCACGCCGGCGCGTCTCGGTACTCAAGGGATTCAGGCGCTCGTTCAACGCGGTGAAAAACACCGGTTGCGTGCGCAAATGGAGGTAGCGTCGAAACTCCTGCAGATAACCCTGGTCGCGCAACCTGCGCCTGAGGTCATCCTCGAAGGCCGCCAGGCTGGAATACTGCTTGAGCGCCTGCTCGGAATCGCCGGACAGGTACACCACACAAGGACAAGACTCGCGGGCGGCCGCGACATCGAAACGGATCAGCAGCACGCCCTTGAGCAAGGCGCCTCGATAGCCGCTTTCGGGAATACGTACATCGAGCATCTTGAGCTCATGAAACTGCACGGCGTGCAGGCTCCAGAGAGGGCTTGAACTTCCGCCAACCCATTGCTTGAGCATCCGGTAAGCCGAGTCGTCGATATGCCCTTTCATCACGGCGATATCGGCCTGGAGCGCCAATTCGGAGACCTCGTGAGCCACGAACAATCGACGAAACTCATCGTCGCGTTGCCCGGAAGCACTCTTGCGCAACAGAAAAGACTCAATATGTTCTTTATATTTCCCGCCCAGATCCAGCTCACGGCATAACCGCGCGAACGCCCGTGGCGTAAAGGCCTTCAGCAAGACACCTTGCCCTTTGCGAAGTATCTGCGAACCTCGATCGAAGCCAAAGTAAGTCGTTTCACTTTCTTCGAAGTTCTGCAAGGCCGCCTGTAACAGCGTCTGTTGCGTGAGCGTTTGCTGATACGGCGTGGAGGGTGTTTGTGCCGCCAGGATATGCACATGCCTGAGCTGGTCTTCATACACATCCAGACCCGTGCCGAACTCATTGTCCAGGGCACGTTGCAAGCGCGGTGCGGCAAAGTCCTCCGGGCTCTGCAAGCCCTCCAGATAAGCGCTCAAATCGGCTTTGTTCGCCTGATTGCGGCGCATGTTGTCCACATAGGAACTACGGGGTTCGAAGGGCGCGTCCTTCAGCCAGTCCGGCAGTCGGCTTTTCACCAGGGTGAAATATTCTTCCCCCTCAACAGCCACTGCAACATCCGATGTTTCAAGCGCGGAAACAGCCATTTCCAAAAAACCTTAAATAACTTAAACACCCTTATACTAATCTTCATCCACGCGATAAAAAGTTCAAATAATCAATCGCTTCCTCTACTTTCCAATCTACATTACTTACCCATGACATATCTATTAACGCCCTTCAACAGTTCAACCCGTGAACGGTTTTTCGGTTGATCACAGCACGCTTATAAAACCGCAAACATTCTTATATCGCCCCCACAAAAAAGCCCCGACTCTCACGAGCCGGGGCTTTTGGTTACCACTTGCTTCAGGCTATCAAAGCACCGGTTGGCCGCTCAATGCCAGGTCCATCAGCTCACGGTTGGCTACCGCGTACATGGCGTAGTCGGTGCCGCTGGCGGCACGGATTTCCACCAGCATCGAACGCCAGCGCTCGGCCATGCTCGCGTTGCGCTCAAGCCACAGCGCCACGCGGGCTTCCATGTCTTGCGGCGCGTCGGCCAGTTTCAGCACCGAGATGGTGATCGCACGTTGCTGCCAGTCCACATCGTCGCGGAAGGTTTCGCGAGCCTGGGCCTGCCAGTTGTTGCTCACGCGCAGGTCGCTGATCTGTTGGGAGTACCAGGTCAGGTCCAGCTCACTGCCCACCGCGAAGTAGGCCTTGGCCACTTCGGCGGCATCGTGGCCGGAAACGTCGGCGGCTTCGATGATCGGCAACAGGGTGTACAGGTGCGTGGTACCCGCCACCATACGCGCCAGCAACTCCGGCACACCGGCCTGGACGTAGGCCTGGTAACGGGCCTGCCAGACTTCACGGGTCGGGCCTTCCAGCAGTTCGTCGAGCTTGAGGCCCAACGCCGCCAGGTGCGGACCGAAGTGCGCGACATCACGGGCAGCATCCTGCTCGTTGCGACGGCTGCGCAGGAACCAGCGCGTGGCACGACGGCCCAGGCGCATCAGTTCATCCATCAGCTCCAGTTGCGTCTCGGCCGACACCTTGTAATCCAGGGCCTCGATCTGACGGAACCAGTGCGGGAGGTGGAAGATGTCACGCACGATCACATAGGCACCGGCCACGTTCGCCGGGCTCATGCCGGTGGACTCCTTCAGGCGCTGCACGAAGGTGATGCCCATGTGGTTGACCAGGTCGTTGGCGATCTGGGTGCTGACGATCTCGCGCTTGAGGCGGTGACGGCGCATGGCGTCGGCGAACTTGCTCACCAGCATCGGTGGGAACGCGGTTTCCATGTCACGGGTCAGGTACTCGTCGTCCGGAACCTTGGACTCGAGCAATGCCGCCTTGAGGTCGATCTTGCTGTAGGAGATCAGCACCGACAGCTCGGCAAGGGTCAGGCCCTGGCCTGCCGCGACGCGCTCGACCAGTTGCTCTTCCGACGGCAGGAACTCGATGGCACGGTCCAGCTTGCCACGGGCTTCCAGATCGCTCATCAGGCGCTTGTACTCGGCGATCCGCTCGACTGCGCGACGGGCCGCCAGGGACAGGGCCTGGGTCTGCTTGTAGTTGTTGCCGAGGACCAGGCCGCCGACTTCGTCGGTCATGCTGCCCAGCAGCTGGTTACGCTGCTTCTCGGTCATATCGCCGGCCTGCACCACTTCGTTGAGCAGGATCTTGATATTCACTTCGTGGTCGGAGCAGTCCACGCCACCGGCGTTGTCGATGAAGTCGGTGTTGGAACCGCCGCCATTGAGGCCGAACTCGACGCGACCGAGCTGGGTCATGCCCAGGTTGCCGCCCTCGCCCACCACCTTGCAGCGCAGTTCGTTACCGTTCACGCGCAGTGCATCGTTGGCCTTGTCGCCGACATCGGCGTGGCTTTCGCTGCTGGCCTTGACGTAGGTACCGATGCCGCCGTTCCACAACAGGTCCACCGGCGCCTTGAGCAAGGCATTCAGCAGTTCGGTCGGGGTCAGCTTGTCGGCATGGATGTCGAAGCGCTCTTTCATCTGCGGGGAAATCGCGATGCTCTTCGCGCTGCGCGAGAAGATGCCGCCGCCTTCGGACATCAGGCTGACGTCGTAATCCGACCAGGCCGAACGCGGCAGGTCGAACAGGCGCTGGCGCTCGGCGAAGCTGCTGGCCGGCTCCGGGTTAGGGTCGATGAAGATGTGCAGGTGGTTGAAGGCCGCGACCAGCTTGAGCTTGTCGGACATCAACAGGCCGTTGCCGAACACGTCGCCGGCCATATCGCCGACGCCCACCACGGTGATGCTGTCTTCCTGGACATTGATGCCGCGCTCGCGGAAGTGGCGCTGTACGCCGACCCACGCGCCCTTGGCGGTGATGCCCATCTTCTTGTGGTCGTAGCCGGCCGAGCCGCCGGAGGCGAAGGCGTCGCCGAGCCAGAAGCCGTAGTCGATGGCAATGCCGTTGGCGATGTCGGAGAAGGTCGCGGTGCCCTTGTCCGCCGCCACCACCAGGTAGGGGTCGTCGTCGTCATGACGCACGACGTTGACCGGCGGCACCAGGGCGCCGTCTTTCAGGTTGTCGGTGATGTCCAACAGGCCCGAGATGAAGATGCGGTAGCAGGCGATGCCCTCGGCCGCGATCTCGTCACGGCTGCCGCCCAGTGGCAGGCGACGCGGCAGGAAGCCGCCCTTCGCGCCCACCGGCACGATCACCGAGTTCTTCACTTGCTGGGCTTTTACCAGGCCCAGGACTTCGGTGCGGTAGTCTTCCTCGCGGTCCGACCAGCGCAGGCCGCCGCGGGCGACGTTGCCGAAACGCAGGTGCACACCCTCGACCCGTGGCGAGTAGACGAAGATTTCGAACTTCGGTACCGGCTTGGGCAACTCGGGAATCGCGTGGGGGTTGAACTTGAAGCTGAAGTACGACTTGTTCTGGCCGTTGGCGTCGGTCTGGTAGAAGTTGGTCCGCAGGGTCGCCTTGATCAGGTCAAGGTAGCGACGCAGGATGCGGTCTTCGTTCAGCACCTGGACGTCGTCCAGGGCGGTCAGGATCGCTTGTTCCAGGCGCAGTTGCTTGTCGTCGAGGTCTTCGACGCTGAGCTTGCGGGCCAGGTAGAAACGGGTCTTGAACAACCGGGTCAACTCGCGGGCGATGTCGGTGTGGTTGTTCAGGGTGCTGGCGATGTAACCCAGGTCGAAGCCCAGGCGGATCTGTTTCAGGTACCGGGCGTAGGCCCGCAGCAGTGCCACGTCGCGCCATGGCAGGCCGGCGGTCAGCACCAGGCGGTTGAACGCGTCGTTCTCGGCATCGCCACGGACGATGTGGACGAAGGCGTCCTGCAGCGTGTCGTTGAGCTGCTGGATATCCAGGTCCAGGCCTTCGGCGGCGGTGAAGGCGAAGTCATGGATCCAGAACTCGCGACCGTTGTTGTGACGCAGGCGATACGGGAACTCGCCGAGCACGCGCAGGCCGAGGTTTTCCAGGATCGGCAGGACATCGGACAGGGCCAGCGGTGTGTCGGCGTGATACAGCTTGCAATGCAGCTCGCGCTGGCCGGAGACCTGGCCCAGCGGCTGGTAGAAGCTCATCACCAGCGGATTGCTCTCGCTCAGGCTCAGCAGGTGCTGCATGTCGACCACGGCCGAGTGCGCGGCGAAGCGCTCGCGGTAGCCGGCCGGGAAGCCTTTCGGGAAGTCCGTCAGCACGTTGGTGCCCTGGGCCTCGCCGAAGCCTTCGACCACCAGGCTCTTGTAGTCGTCCTGCCAGCTGCGGCAGGCCTGGATCACTTCGTTTTCCAGTTGCAGCGGGTCGATGTCGAGACGGTTCTTCGGATCGACCCGCAGGATCAGTTGCACACGGGCCAGCACGGACTCGGAGAAGAAGGTCCAGAACTCGCAGTCGGTGGCTTTCAGGCGATCCATCAGCACTTGCTGGATCTTCTGTCGCACTTCGGTGGAGTAGACGTCACGCGGCACGTAGGCCAGGCAGTAGCAGAAGCGGCCGTACGGGTCTTTGCGCAGGAACACGCGGATCTTGTTGCGTTCCTGGATCTGCACGATCGACATCACGGTGTTGAACAGCTCGTCCACCGGCGTCTGGAACAGATCGTCGCGGGGCAGCACTTCGAGCACCTGGGCCAGCTCCTTGCCCAGGTGGGCCTTGGCCTGGAAGCCCGAACGGCGCTCGACTTCAGCCACCTTGCGGCTGATGTAAGGAATGACCCGCACGCTTTCGCCGTACACCGAAGAGGTGTAGAGGCCCATGAAGCGGCATTCCTTGATGACCTTGCCGTCGGCGTCGATCTCGCGGATCGAGACATAGTCCGGGTAGGCGTTGCGGTGCACACGGCTCGGGTGCGCGGCCTTGGCGAACGACAGCGGCGTCGGTTCGCGCAGGTAGTTGACGGCGTAGTCTTCGATGCGGGTGTCGTCGGGGGTCAGGCCGGCGCGGAGCAATTTGGTCAGGCCGAGGAAGGAGTTGGCGTCATATTCGATATGACCGCCGTCCTGCTCGTCACGGACCACGAACTCTTCGTAGCCGAGGAAGGTGAAGTGGTTGTCCACCAGCCACTGCAGGAAGGTCTTGATCTCGGTTTTTTCTTCCGGGTCGATGGCGAACTGGCTGGCGTCGATACCGGCCAGCAGCTCCTGGACCTTGGTCTTCATCGGTTCGAAGTCGGCGACGGCGATACGCACTTCCGTCAGGACCTGTTCCAGCTCCTTGGACAGCACGCTCAGCTCGGCGGCGTTGGCGCAGCGATCGATTTCCAGGTACATCAGGGATTCTTTGTCGATCCCCTCGCCCTGGGTGCCCTTGGGCAGGACTTCAAGCAACTCGCCCTTGCTGCCGCGACGCACGCTCAGCACGGTGGTTTGCAGGGTGTGGATGCTGTAACCGCGGCGGTTCAGTTCGGTGCGGACCGAGTCGACCAGGAACGGCAGGTCGGGGTGCAGGACCTCGACGGCGGTGTGGGTCGACTGCCAGCCATGGCGTTCATAATCCGGGTTGTAGGCGCGAACCTGTGCCTGGGTGTGGTCAAAACGCTCCAGCAGACGCCAGGCCGAAAGGGTGCAGCCGGCGAGATCGGAGAGCCGGCGCTGGGTCAGCTCGTCCAGGGAAATGATGCCGAAGAACTGCTCAGCGAACAGCGCCACTTGTGGCAGTGCCTGTTCGTTGATGTGCTGCGCCAGTGCCGCCTGCAGTTGGTGCTGGAAGTCGGCTTTGCTGGCTGCGGTGAAGAACGCCATCTGTGGTACTCCGCTTGGGCTTGTTATATAGAGAGAAGCGTCGCGTTTTCTTCCCCGGAAAAGGGGACCTGCATCACTCTGCAGGGTAAAGCTGGGCAGTACAGAGTGACAGGTTGATGAAGCTGGCCGCGACCCAGGGGTCACATTCACGTTCAAGATAGTCGCACACGACGGCAACGGCCGGGTGCACAGGCTGTCATTTCGAGGGCGACTCTCCGTTGCGCAGCTTAACGAGTGCGCGAACGCCGCTGCTTGCGGCGCTGCGACATATTCGGACATTGGCTGGTAGTGCGGGCAAAATCAGACACATTCCCACCGCAGGGCGGTTGCTCACGTCGGGTACCACCATCGCCAAAGCCTTGGTCTACAGCCTCAAGCACCGAGGGCTGGCGATCCAATGAAAAAAGAGCGATCACCTGAGCATGACCGCCCTTTTTTACACAACCCCACGACCGCAGTAGTGATCATCCAATACCACTTGAGCCAATAACTCCGACTCATCGCTCGAGTGCCTGGAGAAAAACTCGTTGACGAGTGCCTTGCTGATTTCAACCGGTGGTGCGTAGCTTTTCAGCAGGGTCTTCCTGATATGGGCTGCATCCTCCGCGAATTGAATGACGCCCTTTTGCAGATCTTCGCGGAAGGCGACACAGCTTATTTCCTGCTCTGACAGCTCACGGCGGTGGGCCTGGACGGTAATACCATCGGCGGATGTGTACTTCATGATTTGCGCATTGCTCGAACTCAACAATTTTTCCAGTTCAAAGCTGCGCAGGTACAGCATGGGTGCGGTCTGATTGCGTGCCACGTTTTCCAGCAGGCAGCCGCGGATCGTCACATCATTGGCTTTTGCAACGTCAACCGAGCGAACATCGGTCACCAGGTAGTAACCGTCGATTTTCTTGCCGGTGAGCTGGCACAGGTAGCCCTGGATGGTGCCACCGTAACCGATGTCTACCACCGCCGATTTCTGATCGCTCATCAGGTTCATGGACTTCAGGTAAAGCGCCAGTGCCTGATGTTCGGTGGCGGCTTGCGTCAGGATATCGTCCGCAATCTTAAGCAATAGGGGCTGTACGGCATCAAGGTGCCCGTGGTGGACCTCGATAAACGTCGTTCTCCCGATGCCGGTATCTTTAAACACCTCTTCCCATTCCGCGTCGCTCAGTTCCAGCCCGAAGCGCTCAATCAGGAAGTTGGCGGCGGTGTTCAGGTGGTAGTCACTCTTCGCAATCCGATGAATGTCTTCAATCTGCTTTAGCAGCGGTACGCTGCAGGTGCGTCGAGATACCACCAGGTAGTCCGCGACAGGGACATCGGTAAGATCTTTCGCCCAGACGTCATACACCGACTTCATCAACTGGCCTTCGCGCGCCAGGAAGTACAGCCGCTCGACATCATCATTGGCCGCGGTATCGACCAACCATTGGGCCATGCTGGTCAGCATCGGACCGACCAGGCTGTAACCCAGGTTGTAAGGCGTGGCATCAAACAAGGAGCTGGGGTTGATGTTGGGGTAGGAGACGGCCGAGAAATTTTTCGAAAACAGGAGCCCCAGTGTCAGCTCTGCATTCAGGTCGTGAGCAAACTCATAGGTTTCGACAAACGTGTGCAATCTTGGCAGACTCCTGGCGAGTTCAGTCGCACGCAGTACGTGCAGGCCAACAATGCCTTTGTCACAAGGGATTTGAAAGTCGGAGCGTTCATTGTCTCCGACCATCAGCAATTCATTTGGCCGAAGATCGTATGTCTTCAGCAGGTGATCATAAAGTTGGCCACTGTCTTTACGCAGGCCCACCTCGTTAGAGAGAAAGAACTCCGACCAGCCATCAATGCCATGAGTCCTGAGCGCCTTCACAATCAGTGATTTTGGCAGGAACATATCGGACATCAGGATGACCGGCTTGCCCGTCGCTCTGGCCTTGTTGAAGAGCTCCACCCCGCCGCTACGTGCCGAAAGCGATTCATACTCGGTGCGCTCTTCAACTGTGCGGATATTGCTGACATCTTCTGCGGGTAAGCGTGTCAGCTGTTGGAACCTGGCGTATATTTCTTCCAGGCCAACATCTTTCCCTTTCTGTTGCCGTGCCTCGGCTTCGGCAATACTCCTGTAGCTGGAGTACAGCTGCGCCAGCGGCGTGGAGAGATTAGCCGAGACGATGGCCTTTATCGATTCCGTATCAATTAATGGTCGAACCACCAACGTATCGAAAATATCAAATGCAATGTATTTTATATTCGGATTGGAGAATTGCTCCACCATGCTTGCAAAAGAGCGATTGGTGTATTGGTCCAGTCTCCAGGGTGACCACGCAGGGCTTTCCAAATCTTTGATAATAGCCGGTTGCAGGCCTTGTTTTTTTACGGACAAGACCAGTAGTCGTTCTAAACAATGCGCAAATGTTCCGTCTGTCTGGCCGGTTTCCTCGGCAAAATCACCGAGGGTGATGTGGGCACCAAATAGCGGCTGCAAGGCATCGCCCCTGGCCCAGAACATCGAGCCCGCAGGAAAGTCGAAATAGCCTCGTGGGACCGGTGTTATGCCGAGTCGAGCGCACCAGGCAGCGCCCATTGCCTTGTTTGCAAGCCAGGTGTTCGCTTGATAAGGCAAGCGCTTGTAGTTCTGTGGATAGACAATTCCTCGACCATTCCACAGCAGATTGAAAATTTTTCGAATGGTGGTCGGACTGCCCAACAGGTTGCTGAGCAGATATTGCCGCCAGCCTTCGGTAGCACCGGCGTTGTACAGGGACTTTTTGCTGTGCAAGTGTGCGACATAATCGTATGTTTTCAGCGACTCGCCAAAAGCGCAAAACATCGGTGCGATGTCTCGGCCGCGGTTTTGAACGATTTCGACGGTGATCGCGTTACAGTGCTCCAGGTTGGTAAACAGGGTGCGACAAACCTTCTCGCCTTCACTGTCTTTAACCGACACATAAAGGTCGTAGACGAACGGCATGTTGCTCAGGTAACCGGCGAATTCCACAGCCAGGTCGTGATAATACATATGCAGATGAATAGCGATACGCCCTTCAAATTGACCGATGGGCGATACAGTGTCCATCATGATCAAGGTGTTGTCGCTATTGTGGGCAATACTGGCATGGTGTTGGCTGCCATGCTTCCACTGTTCATAGTGGGCACTGCCACGGAAAACGATATCGAGATTCCGGTAGCCCCAATGCAAGATTTTTGTGCGGTATTTAGGTGGAATCGTCCAGTAGAGGGATTTCACTTTACTGAGCGCGCGTGCGCGCAGCCCTCCCGCGACCAGTGGATGTTCGCCCCGAATGGCACGAGAGGCGAGCCGTAGGGGAGCCGTCACCTTCCAGCTGGTAGATTGGTGAATACTACGGATGGTCGTCTCGAGTTGAGCGGACCTCTCATTGTTATGTTCGACGGCCTGCATAAGCTGCAGGCGCAGGCTTTGCAATTCCTTACGGATACTGTTGACTTCTTCGGCGCTACTCTTGTTGAGGGACTCGAGTCTGACAATCTGCTGGCTGGCGTCTTCGACTTGTACTTCCAGGTCCAGTTTTTGTGCGGCCAGCGTGTTGCGGTCAAGGCGTAACTGTTCAATCAGCCTGAAATCTTCAGGGGCCGCATTGAAGTTGATCAGCTCATTGGAGCCGGGTATTTGACCGTTGTCGAAGTGTTCCAGCGAGTCGATGATCTTGCGCTTGAACTGCTGCTCCAGCGCTTGGTCCTTGGCGAAGATCGAGATGAAGTCGTTCCAGGCGCCCTCCGCGGCTTCAGATGATTTGGGGCCGACAAAGGACTCCAGCAGCACCGGGTTGTAGCCATTGCGTTTGGCCCAGGTAACCAGTGCATGCCCGGCATCCGGGTAAAAGCGCCAGCAGTCGACCGGGTAGCGGTGTATGTAACCATTGCTGGGGGCATTCACGTAGAGCAGGCCGACAGGCTTGAGGACTCTCAGAATTTCGTTAAAGACCAGCCAGAACATTTCCGAGTGTTCAAAGCACGAACTGCACACCACGACGTCAATGCTCTCGTTTTCAAAAGGCAGTAAGCACGGGTCATCGAGAATGATATCGACGCCGTTGCCAGCCACGAAGTCCACGCCGATGTATTCATAGCCATCGGGGCAGACGTCGCGGATGGAGCCATTTACGTTCTGGGAACCGATGTCTACGACTTTTGCGCGGACAGGCAAGTTGGCACGATAGGTTTCAAAGAACAGGCGACCATAATTCAGTGCTGAAGGATGCATGTGAATACCAGCCTCAACTATTAATATTCAACTGGATTTTCAGCATGGGAATACCGATCAGCCCGGACGCGGACGGATCGTTGCTGGAATGAAAAATCACGGCATCATGAATCCAATGATGTTGCGTGTGATCTCGTTGGTCGCCATCGGCAAGCGCGACCTGAACGGAGTAGTCGCCTTGAGCGAGCCAGGGCATGGCGAAGGTAAAGTTGGCGGTGAGCGCCTGCCCGGCCTCAACGCGCCGCGAGAGGCTGTCTTTGATATTCAAGGTGTTGCTGCCAAACAGAAATTGACCGAGCCGATCTTTTACAAAAAATCCGATAATGGGGCTTTGCAACGTGCTGTGAGCCAGGGCGTGGATGGAGAGCGTAATGATTTCTCCACCTTTCAAGGTCCTGACTTCGCTGCCGTCTTCAGCTTTAATGCGCACGTGTCTGATTTCGGCGCCGTATGGCCCCATCTGTGCGGAGTCGCTGATGTTGAGCTGAAACAGAGCACCTGCGCCATTGGACTCGTAGTGCTTCTCGTTGGCCCAGACTTCTCTGATTTTTCCCGCGGCCAGGGCGGCTTCTCCGGCCTCGTCGGTTTGCGCCTTCAGCTCTTTGTTGCCAGTCCCCAAGATATGCGTCAGGTAGTTTTCGCAGGTCTTCTTGGCCTCGCCCAACTCCTTCATCTTCCCCTCTGAAAGCCAAAGGGCCTTATCGCAGAGGGCGATCACCGAGTTGCTGTCATGGCTGACAAACAAAAGCGTCTTGTCTTTTTTGAAGTGACGCAGGAAACGCATGCATTTCTGGGTAAAGACCGCATCGCCGACCGCCAGTGCTTCGTCGATGATCAGTATGTCAGCATCCACATGAGCGATAGTGGCAAACGCCAGCCGGACGAACATGCCGCTGGAATAGGTCTTGACCGGCTGGTCGATGAAATCCTTGATCTCCGAGAATTTGACGATGTTGTCAAACCTGGCGTCGATCTCTGTTCGATTCAAGCCATAGAAGGCCGCACTGAGGTAGACGTTCTCCCGGCCCGTGAACTCGGGGTTGAAACCGGCACCCAGTTCCAGCAGAGCAGCCACTTTGCCGAATGTCTGCACTTGTCCGTGGCTGGGGCTGAGGGTGCCGCAGATCAGTTGCAGTAACGTTGACTTACCTGAACCGTTACGCCCGATGATGCCAAGTGTTTCACCCTTTTCCAGGGTGAACGAGACATCTGTCAGTGCCCAGAACTCTCGGCCATAAGATTTTGCCTGGGCGCCGAACATGCGCCCGATGCGCGACATGATCGACTGTTTCAAGCGGTCCAGCGGCCGATCATAGATGTGGAAGCATTTGGCGACAGCATCTACAACGATGGCTGGCTCATCTTGGCGTAGGGATTCATAGGACATCGGCGAAGCCTTTTCTAGTGCCTTGGAACCACGCGTAACCTGCCCATGCAGTGAGCAGAGCCATGATTGAATACAGAACCAATCCGCTCCAGTCAGGTGTATTCCCCCAGATCAACACGGCACGAACTTGTTCAATGATGAAAGTCAGCGGGTTGGCCATCATCAACGGGCGCATGTTTTCGGGCAGAGAGCTCACCGGAAAAAAGACCGGAGACAAGAACAGCATGATCGTGGTGATGATGCCGATGGTCTGCCCCACGTCGCGCAAGTAGACCCCCAGCGAAGCGAGGATCCAGGCCAGTCCTTGGGTAAAAATGATGAATGGCAGGACAATCAGGGGAAGGAACAAAAGGGTCGGATGCAAGGTGCCATCCATCAGCACGATTACACAGATCAGCACGAGGAGGCTGACACCACTGTGAAAGAGAGCGGCACACATGGAAATGACCGGCAGTATCTCCAGGGGGAAGACTACTTTCTTGACGTAGTTGACGTTGCCCAGGATCAAGCCGGGGGCTTTATTCAGTACTTCAGCGAATAGCCCGTGAACGATCATGCCGGCAAAGAGCAGGATGGCGAAGTCACCTTTGCTTTCCTGTGGCGAGTTGGTCCAGCGCGCCTTGAAAATGACCGAAAAGACGAACGTATAAACCGCCAGCATGAAGAGCGGGTTGAGGAACGACCACAAGAGTCCCATCACTGACCCCTTGTAACGCCCCGTCACTTCCCGGCGGGTCATTTGTAAAACCAGGCTTCTTTGCAGCCACAGGTTTTTGATCAATGCCCAAGGGGAGATGGGCGCTCGCGAATGCGGGTTCATTCATCTACCTCGACGCAGGATCATGATGCGCCCTGATCAACAGGGCCTCGTGACACCAGTGCAGTGGCCTGTGGTCATGTTGCTCGCCGTCGGCGATCACGACCTGAATCACATAGTCGCCCTTGGCCAGCCAAGGCATGAAGAACTCGAACTCCGCCGATAACAGCGAGCCTGCCTGGGCGCTAAGATCCTTTCCGATCTGCCTGATATAGGTGTTGTCGCCAAACAGCGTCTGCCCCAAGCGATCCTTGAGAAAAAACTCGATAATGGGGCCTTCCAGCAAAACAAAGGTCTGCGCCTCGATGTTGAGCGTGACACGCTCCCCCCCCAGCACCCATGTCAATCCAGCCCCCGAAGAGTCGTTGAGCCTGACGTCGAGAATGCGCGCATCATCCCCACCAAATGCATCGACGCCAGGCGCCTGCGGGTCGAACCGAAAAACCTCCAGGTCATTCGAATTGACCCTGTCAGCGCGCGGATCTCGCCGCGCCAGGCCATCATGGCAGTGGCACTTGGTCATGCTTTCATGCCCATCGCCATGAACAACCACTGACTCTGCCAACTCGTCATTCATAGAACGAAACAAATGATTCTGGTACGACTCGCAGACCACCTTGGCTGGTCCCATCTGCTTTTCTTCCCCTTGGTCCAGCCAGATCACCCGATCACACAGATCGATAATCGCCGTCGTGTCGTGGCTGACCACAATCAGCGAATGCTCCTCCTTGAACTTGCGAAGAAACCGCATGCATTTCTGGAGAAAACAGGCATCGCCCATGGAAAGGGCTTCATCGATCACCAGGATATCGGCGTCTACGTGGGCGATAACCGCAAAAGCCAGGCGGATGTACATTTCGCTCGAGTAGGCCATGAGCGGTTGCTCCATGAATCCGCCGATATCCGCAAAGGCCGCGATCGCGGAAAAGCGCAGATTGATTTCCTCAAGGCTCAGTCCATACAGCGATGCCGCCATATAGACGTTTTCACGCCCGGTTAACTCGGCATTGAAACCTGCTCCCAACTCCAAAAACGCCGCAACACGTCCCTGAACGCGGAGAGTTCCGGAAGTGGGGCTCAAGGTTCCGTAAATCAGTTGCAGCAGGGTCGACTTGCCAGAACCCTTTTGACCAATGAGACCAATGGCTTCGCCCCTTTTTATCTCGAACGAGACATCCTTCAGCGCCCAGAGCTCCCGATAATGACTCTTTCGCCTCGGCGACAGCACTTGAAAGAGCCGATCACTGGCTTTGTTGTAAATTGGATAACACTTGCTGAGCCCCTCAGCGGAGATAGCAATATCAGAGGACATGGGTAATCCCCCCACGGCCGCTCTGGAAAAAATCCCACCCGAGCCCCGCCTCCCATTGACTGGCCAGCAACAACATTAGAGAGACGCCTCGGTGATGCCACACGCCCCTCGACATCTCCTTCGACCTGCTGGTGAATTCATCCATGCGGTCAATGCCTCTGAAAAACAAAAAAAACGACGACTTCTCAGCCGAACCAAACAAACAGCCAATCGCAAAAAGCGTTCAAATCCTTCTAATCAAGGCGGCAAACAGCAGCCCCAGATTGCCGCCGATTGTCTGTCGATAGACGCCGGAACGGCGAATACCGGCGAGCCGAGGAAACAGTGGTTGATCGCGAGCCGCTTTAAAGTTTGAAAGGGTTTCAACACTCTGCTGGTCCAAGCGGTGGCTCATCACTTCCAGCGCTCGGATATTTTTTCTGTTCCACTCATTAAATCGCCCATGGAGCACCATCCACAGCCGATAAAGACGCGCATACCAACCGGCATTGCTGCCCACCAGATTGCTCTTGTGCTGACGATAGAGGGTCTTGGCATGGGGATCGTAAAAGACCACGCCGCCCTTGGCCCCAGACACCAGTTGGTAAGCCCACCAGTCATGGGAAACAATGGCGATATGCGGGCCCGCTTCGCGCAGAAGCTCCCGGGCGGCATGATTGAACACCATCGTATTGCCACCGCCGATACACTGTACCAAGGCATTGGCAAACTTCGGTGGTTGGGAAAACTTTGGCGACTGGCCGGCGGCGATGCCCAACTCACTGATCAATTGGGTGCGACCACAATAAAGTGCCGGGACCTGCTCAGGCACACTTTGCAGCCACATCAACGCCGTTTCGAGTTTGTCTTCGTTCCAGATATCGTCCTGATCGGACCAGGCGTAAAAGTCCGCCTGAACTTCAGCACGACAGGTCAACGAGAGAAAGTTGGCCGCAAAGCCCTTCTTCGGCCCGGAAAATATTTTCAGGCGCTCTCGCGGCCAATCACTGGCACAACTGCGGACGACTTCCAGGGTTTTATCCGTAGAGCCGTCGTCGGATATTGCCAGGCTCCAATTGAAATGGCTTTGACGCTCAAAGGAATTGATCTGTTCGGCCAGAAAACGCTGACCGTTATAGGTACACATCAAGATTGAGACTTTCAAGGCCTCGTCCTCCGCAAAAAGATTTTTATGAAAAATCTTCAACCGGACGACAAACGCTGGAACTCGGCTTGAGGGTGAGTATCAAGACTTCCGTCGCTAGCGTCTACTGTCAGAAATGACAGGTCTGTACGAGTGCTCCTGACGATGAAAATAGTTAAACCGCATCGGGAGGCTGCTTATAACCCTTGAGCATTCCAGTCATTCAGCCCTGAAAAATATCCTGGATACAGGCAAAATAGCGCTCCCCCCACCCAGACAGGACGCCCCCATGCAGCTCAGCACCGCCCACCTTATCGCCAACCCCTGCGACGATGAAGAAGACAACATGGCGATGCTCTGCTGCCATAGCGACAAGGGCGAAATGTTCCTGATGACCCGCTACCCCGACGAGGACGAGCTGGAGATCACCCTCGATGGCGAACCGTCGACCCTGGACGGGATCAAGGTCACCCTGAGCGCCACGCGCCTGCTGATCGAAATCGCCGCCGCCGATGCCGACGCCCTCAATGGTGACGATCATCTCGAGATCCAGCACCAGACCGCCGCGGCCGACCTGGCCGAAGTCGAACAAACCCTGAAAAATATTCTCGCCGGCACCGGCACCTATGTCAGCGAGCTGGGCTGACAGCGGATTGTCCTGAAACATCTGCGATCAGAACCGACACAAAAAAGTACGAAGCTGTGGTTTAGAGTGTGGCGGTTTTTTACTTCTGATCGGGAAAGTGGCATGAGCAAGTGGCTGAAGGTTTTTGCGCTGGTGTTGGTGGTCGCAGTACTGGCAGCGGGGTCCTGGCTGATCTGGGGGCTCGGTAAAGGCAATGCGCTTTGGCAGATTGTCAGCCAGCAATGCGTACCCCATCAGCAGGACGCCCAGAACCCCGCGCCATGCCTGAGGGTGGATCTGCAACAGCACGTTGCCTTGCTCAAGGATCGCCAGGGGCCGTTGCATGACCTGACCATTCCAACGGACCGGGTCACCGGCATCGAGAGTCCGCTGCTACTTGAGGACAATGCCTACGCCTTTTTCGCCAGTGCCTGGCAGCAACGTGGGCGCCTGTCCGCCGAAGCCGGCAAACCGATCAAGGATGAGTTCCTTTCCCTAGCGATCAACTCGCCATACGGTCGCTCCCAGGGCCAGTTGCATATCCATCTGGCCTGCCTGCGCCCCGAGGTCTACCAGCAACTGGTCGAACAAGCCCCACGGGTGACCCAGGCGTGGCAGCCACTGGCGGTCAGGCTGAACGGCCATGAGTACCTGGCGAAACGCCTGGACAGCCAGGACCTGAAACAGGAAAACCCGTTCAGGGTGCTGGGTGAGTACGCCCGCCAACAGGGCGACAGCCTGTCCCACTACGGCCTGGCCCTGGTGGTGGCACCCGGCGGTGACTTGCTGTTGCTGGCCAACCGTTTGAGCCTGAGGGATTTCAGCCGCGGCTCCGCCGGTGAGATCCAGGACTATGGCTGTGCACTGGCCCAATAACCCGTAGCGCGACCTCGCCCCGCCCAGTGGAAAATCGCCCGGGTGGGGCTACTTGCAGGAGATGATTCCCAACAAGGTAAGACTTTTCCTCAAAATCCATAAAAATCCCCATAGCCGTTAGTCGCCACCGCCCCCGATGCATTAAAGTAACGCCCCCAGCCGTGACATTCATTCGAATGCCGTCGGCGACCCTCTCCAGGAACACTCATCGATGGAACATCGTGAAGCGCTGCTTGCGCTGCGAACCTTTCTCTCAGCGCAGATCCTCGGCCAGGAAAAACTCGTCGAGCGCCTGTTGATCGCCCTGCTGGCCGACGGTCACATGCTGGTCGAAGGCGCCCCGGGCCTGGCCAAGACCAAGGCCATCAAGGAGTTGGCCGAAGGCATCGAAGCGCAGTTCCATCGCATCCAGTTCACCCCCGACCTGCTGCCCGCCGACATCACCGGCACCGAGATCTATCGCCCGGAAACCGGCAGCTTCGTGTTCCAGCAAGGCCCGATCTTCCACAACCTGGTGCTGGCGGATGAAATCAACCGCGCGCCGGCCAAGGTCCAGTCGGCCCTGCTCGAAGCCATGGCCGAGCGCCAGGTCAGCGTCGGGCGCAGCACCTACGACCTGTCGCCGCTGTTCCTGGTGATGGCGACCCAGAACCCGATCGAGCAGGAAGGCACCTACCCGCTGCCCGAAGCCCAGCTCGACCGTTTCCTGATGCACGTCAAGATCGGTTTCCCCGATGCCGCGGTCGAACGGCGCATCCTGCAACAGGCCCGGGGCGAAGCCCTGAACGGCGAAACCAAGCCCGAGCGCCGGGTCAGCCAGCAGGCGATCTTCGCCGCGCGCAAGGAAATCCTCGGTTTGTACATGGCCGATGCGGTGGAGGAGTACCTGGTGCAACTGGTGATGGCGACCCGTACGCCGGCCAAGTTCGACCCGGAAATGGCCGAGTGGATCGCCTACGGCGCCAGCCCTCGCGGCTCCATCGCCCTGGATCGCTGCGCGCGGGCCCATGCCTGGCTGGCCGGTCGCGACTTCGTCAGCCCCGAGGATATCCAGGCGGTGCTGTTCGACGTGCTGCGCCATCGCATCATCCTGTCGTTCGAGGCCGAAGCCGCCGGGATCGACCAGGATCGGGTGGTGCAGCGCATCCTCGATGTCGTCGCCGTCGCCTGACCCGGACCATGATCGCGCCCCTGCCCGCCGAACCCGGCATCCGCACCACCCTCGCCGAACTGATCGAGATGCGCCATCGCGTGCGCGAAGTGCAACTGTTCTCGACGCCGAGCCAGCGCAGCCCGCTGATCGGGTTGCACCACTCGAAGTTGCGTGGGCGTGGGGTCGACTTCGACCAGGTGCGGGTCTACCAGGCCGGCGACGATGTGCGCACCATCGACTGGCGCGTCACCGCCCGGACCCAGGAACCCCATACCAAGCTGTTTCACGAAGAGCGCGAACGGCCGATCTTCATTCTGGTGGAACAGAGCCGCCAGTTGTTCTTCGGCTCGGGCCTGACCTTCAAGTCGGTGCTCGCCGCCCAGGCCGCCAGCCTGATCGGATGGGCCGCCCTGGGCCACAACGACCGGGTCGGCGGGCTGGTCTACGGCGACAACGAGCACTACGAAATCAAGCCCCGGCGCAGCAAGCAAAGCCTGTTGCAACTGCTCAACCGCCTGGTGCGGGTCAACCACTCGCTGCATACCGAAACCGCCGCCGATCCCAATGCCCTGGGCCTGGCGCTGATCCGCGCGCGCAAAGTACTGCGCCCCGGCAGCCTGGTGATCGTGATCTGTGACGAGCGAGCCCTGACCGACGCCGCCGAACAACAGCTCAACCTGCTCTCGCGCCATTGCGACCTGCTGATGCTGCCGGTCTCCGATCCCCTCGACCACGCCCTCCCCGCCGCCGGCCTGTTGCGCTTTGCCGAACGCGGCGCGCAACTGGAACTCGATACCCTCAACCTGGAACTGCGCCAGGCCTATCGCGCCCAGGGCGAAGCACGGATTGCCCGCTGGGAGCTGCTGGCGCAGAAACTGCGGGTGCTGCTGATGCCCTTGAGCACCCAGAGCGAAATGGTCGAGCAGTTGCGCGAATACCTGAACCCGCAGCGACCGGGGAAACAGCCATGAGCAGCCTGGAGCAACTGCAACCGCTGATCACCCCGCCGATCCAGGGTTTCTGGCCGCCGGCACCGGGCTGGTGGCTGCTGCTGGCACTGATTCCGCTGCTGGGCGTCGGGCTCTGGTACCTGCGCCGTTTCCTCCCGGCCAAGCGCCCCGTCGCCCGCGCCGAGCAGCCGCTGGACCCGGTACGCCTGGCCGCCCTGGCGGAGCTCGCGCAGTTGCCCAAACCCTATGACGGCGCACCGGCCGGGGCCTGGTTGCAACAACTCAACGGTTTGCTCAAGCGCCTGTGCCGCAACCATTACCCCTACAGCCAGAGCCACACCCTCAATGGCCGCAAATGGCTGGCGTTCCTCGACAACCGCTGTCCGGCCGCCGGCCTGACCCGCTGGATGGTGCTGGTGGAAGGCGCCTACAAGCCCGAATGCAAGCTCGACGACAAGGCCATCGCCGGGTTGAGCCAGGCGATCGACACCTGGATCCGCAAACATGTTTGAGTTCGCCTGGCCCTGGCTCTTTGCCCTGTTGCCGCTGCCCTGGCTGATGCGCATCCTGCTGCCCGTGGCCGACAGCGGCGAAGCATCGCTGAAGATCAGTTTTCTCGCCGACCTGGAAAGCCTGGCCCGACGCCGCGCCCGGGTCAGCCTGCCGAGCTGGCGCCAGCAATTGCCCTACGTCCTGCTCTGGCTGCTGCTGTTATCCGCCGCCGCACGGCCGCAATGGCTGGGCGAACCCTTGCCGGTGGCTGCCAGCGGTCGCGACCTGCTGGTGGCGGTGGACCTGTCCGGCTCCATGGAATACCCCGACATGCGCTGGGAGGACGAAGACATCAGTCGCCTGGGCCTCGTCCAGCACCTGCTCGGCGATTTTCTCGAACACCGCGAAGGTGATCGCGTGGGCCTGATCCTGTTCGGCAGCAAGGCCTATGTGCAGGCACCGCTGACCTTCGATCGACGCACCGTGCGCATCTGGCTGGACGAAGCGAAAATCGGCATCGCCGGCAAGAACACCGCCATCGGCGACGCCATTGGCCTGGCCATCAAGCGCCTGCGCCAGCGGCCGGCGCAAAGCCGGGTGCTGATCCTGGTCACCGACGGCGCCAACAACGCTGGCGAAATCGATCCGATCACCGCCGCGCACCTGGCCGCCGAAGAAAGCGTGAAGATCTACACCATCGGCATGGGTGCCGATCCGCAACAAACCGGGACCCTGAGCATGCTCGGCCTGAACCCGAGCATGGACCTCGACGAACCGGCGCTGAAGGAGATCTCCAGCATCACCGGCGGGCGCTATTTTCGTGCCCGCGACGGCCAGGAGCTGAAAACCATCAAGGAAACCCTCGACCAGCTTGAACCTGTCGCCCAGCAGCCGACCCAGGCCCGCCCCGCCCGGGCGCTGTATCACTGGCCCCTGAGCCTGGCCCTGTTGGTCAGCGTGTTGCTGGTGATCCGCGAACGCTGGCCGGACAATCTGTTGCAACGCTGGCTGGCACGCCGACAGTTCCTGCCGCAGCGCCCGGAATGGCGCCAGCGCCTGGAACGCCTGCGTTTGCGGAGGCGTCGATGATCGAAGTCCTCTGGCCGCACTGGTTCCGCCCCCTCTGGCTGTTGGTCCTGCCACTGCTGGGCTGGCTGCTGTGGCAACTCTGGCACCGGCAGAAACGCGCCGGCCGCTGGCAGATGATCCTGCCGACGGCATTCCATCGGGTCCTGCTCAATGGCGGCAGCCGCAACAGCAGCAAACTGCACCTGATCGCCCTCGGCCTGGGCTGGACCCTGGCCGCCCTGGCCCTGTTCGGCCCGAGCTGGCAACGGGTCGAAGAGTCCACCCAGAAACCGTTGGACCCGCTGGTGGTGCTGCTCGAACTGACCCCGGACATGCTCGCCACCGACACGCCGCCGAATCGCCTGGAACAGGCCCGGCGCAAACTCTTCGACCTGTTGCGCGCCCGCAGCGACTCGCAGACGGCGATCATCGTCTACGCCGGCAGCGCCCACACGCTGGTGCCGCTGTCCGATGACCTGGGCACCAGCCGCAATCTGCTGGACGCCATCAAGCCCTCGATCATGCCCGAGGAAGGCCATCGCGCCGACCTCGCGGTGAAAAGGGCCCTGACCCTGCTCGAACGCGGCGCCCTCGGCGAAGGCCGGCTGCTGCTGATCGGCTCGTCCCTCAGCGAACAGGAGCGCCAAGGTATCCGCCAGGCCCTGGACGGCAAGCCCCACGACCTGCTGATCCTCGGGATCGGCACCCGCGATGGGGCGCCGGTGGCCCAGGAGAACGGCGGTTTCCTCAAGGACGCCCAGGGCACGATCCTGGTGCCGCATCTCGACAGCCAGAGCCTGAAGGACTTCGCCGGCGAAATCGGCGGCCGCTACCGCCAGGCCCGTCTCGATGACAGCGACCTGCGAGGCCTCGGCCTGCTGGATGGCCCGCGCCACCTGCGCAAGGACGGCCAGACCGTGCAGCTCGACAGCTGGGCCGACCAGGGTTACTGGCTGCTGCTGCCGCTCCTGCTGCTGGCCGCTTGTGCCGGACGGCGTGGCTGGCTGTTCTGCCTGCCGCTGTTCTTTGTATTCCCACAGCCGAGCCAGGCCTTTGAGCTGAAGGATCTGTGGTTGCGGCCGGACCAACAGGGCCAGCAGTTGCTTGAGCAAAAGCGCCCGCTCGAAGCCGCCGGGCATTTCGAGGACCCGCAATGGCAAGGCCTCGCCCTCTATGAAGCCGGCGACTACGCCGCCGCCGCGAAGAAGTTTGCCGAAGGCGACGATGCCAACGCCCACTACAATCGGGGCAACGCCCTGGCCCGCAGTGGCGAGCTGGAGGCAGCGCTGGACGCCTACGAACAGGCCCTGGAACGTCAGCCGGACTTGCGGCCGGCCTTGCAGAACCGGACACTGGTGGAAGAGTTGCTCAGGGAAAAGCAGGCCGCGAAGCCGGTTGAGCCGAGCAAACCCGCCGATTCCGCCGAGACCGGCAACGAACAGAACGCCGCGCAATCGGCCCCGGCCGGGACGAACTCGTCCAGCAACGCCACGGCGCAGTCCACACCCCAGGAGCAGCACCCACCGACCGGCAATCAGCCGCCGGACGCCCAGGCCAGCCAGGCGGGCAATCAGCCCGGCGGCAACGAGGTACCGGGCAGCGAGCTGGGCGACGAACAGACCACCCACCCGCCCTTGCGGGCCGCCGCCGATATCATCGACGGTGAACGCCATCAGGCGTTGGAACAATGGCTGCGACAGATCCCCGATGATCCGGGAGAGCTGCTGCGGCGCAAATTCTGGTACGAACAACAGCTCCATCAGGACAAGACCCGATGACCCTGCGCTTCTCCCTGTTCCTTACGCTGCTGCTCTGCGCCAACCTGTCGGCCCATGCCGAGGGCTTGCTGGCCAGCGTCGACCGCACGCGCCTGAACTCCGGCGAGTCGGTGGAGCTGACCCTCGAATCGAAGGATGTCACCCAGTTCGGCAAACCCGACCTGGCGCCGCTGGACCCGCAGTTCGAAGTGCGCGGCACCCGCCAGGTCAACCAGTTGACCACCCTGGGCGGCGAGAGCCAGGCCACCACGCGCTGGATCGTCACCCTGACGCCAAAGGAAAACGGCAGCGTGGTGATTCCGCAATTGCACCTGGGCGAACTCAGCAGCGAACCGATCACCCTGCAGGTGGTGCAAGGCGAGGACCAGGCGGCGGTCAACAACCTGGCGCCGGTGTTCATCGACGCCAGCCTCGACCAGGACAGCGTCTACGTCCAGGCCCAGGCCGTGCTGACCCTGCGCATCTATCACTCGGTGTCGCTGTATGACGACAGCAGCCTGACCCCCTTGCAAATCCCCGACGCCCGTATCGAGCAGTTGGGTGAGTCGCGCACTTACGAAAAGCTGATCAATGGCGTGCGCCATGGCGTGATCGAGTGGCGTTATGCGATCTACCCGCAACACAGCGGCGAACTGACGATCCCCGCGCAGGTGTTTACCGCGACCCTGGTGGACGCCCAGCCGAATCAAAACCAGGGCCAGGTGCCCCAGGGCGCCAAGCCCGGCAAGTTGATGCGCGTCAGCTCCGCGCAGATGCTCTTGCAGGTCAAGCCGCAGCCCGATACCTGGCCGGCCGACGTGCCGTGGCTGCCGGCCCGCAGCCTGAGCCTGAGTGAAAGCTGGAGCCCGGAACCGGACCACAGCCAGGTCGGCGACTCCCTGACCCGCAGCCTGACCCTCAAGGCCGAAGGGCTCTCCAGCGGGCAACTGCCGCCGCTGCCGGCAACCACGATCAATGGCTTGCGGCGCTACCCGGACCAGGCGCAGCTGAGCAACCAGAACACCGAACGCGGCCTGATCGGCACCCGTGAGGAACGTGAGGCGCTGGTCCCGACCCACAGCGGCAGCTTTGACCTGCCAGCGGTGGAAGTGGTCTGGTGGAACACCCATGAAGAGCATATGGAGCGCAGCACGCTGCCGGCGCGGACCCTGCAGGTGGCGAACAACCCGGGCATGGCGGTGGACACGCCGGTGAGCAGCGCGGCCAACAACGCGCCGCCCCAGCCGCCGCTGCTATGGGCCTGGAAGCTCAGCACGCTGATCCTCGCCTGCACCACCCTGCTCGGCTTCGCCCTGTGGTGGCGAGCCCGCTCGCAACCGGCGGTGCACCGCGCCGCCCAGACCGGCCCGAGCCCACGGACGCTGCTCGACGACCTCAAACGTACCTGCCTGGCCAACGATCCCCAGGCCACCCGCCAGGCCCTGGATGCCTGGGCCCGGCAACAGCCGGAAACCCTGGCCGACATGGCCGCGCGTTTTGTCACCCTGTCCGATGCGCTGGACGGCCTCAATGGCGCGCTCTACAGCGAAAGCGGCCAGTACTGGCAAGGTGAGGAACTGTGGCGCGCGATCCGCGCGATCCCGGTCGCCGAGCGCGTCCAGGACCCGGTAAGCGACAGCAGCCTGCCGCCGCTCTACCCCAAATAATCGATAAGTTGGAGTTTGCCTTGCGCCTGTTTCACACCTCCGACTGGCACCTCGGCCAGAACCTTCATGGCCAGGAGCGGGATTTCGAACACGCTTGTTTCCTCACCTGGCTGCTGGCCCAACTCGGGCAACAGCAGCCCGATGTGCTGCTGATCGCCGGCGATATCTTCGACACCGTCAACCCGCCGGTCAAAGCCCAGGAACGCCTCTACGACTTTATCGTCAGCGCCCACGAACAACAGCCGCTGCTGACCATCGTGATGATTGCCGGCAACCACGACTCCGGTTCCCGTATCGAACTGCCCGCGCCGCTGATGCGCCGTCTGCGCACCTACGCCGTGGGCCGGGTGCTGTGGCTCGACGATGGCGAGCTGGACAGCGATCGACTGCTGCTGCCGTTGCCCGCCAAGGATGGCGAAGTCGCCGCCTGGTGCCTGGCGCTGCCCTTTCTGCGTCCTGCCGAAGTCACTGGCACGCAGCTCGGTGACGACTACCTGAAGGGTATCGGCGAGGTGCATCGCCGACTGATCGCCGCAGCCAACGCCAAGCGCCAGCCGGGCCAGGCCCTGGTCGCCATCAGCCACGCGCATATGGCCGGCGGCTCGGTCTCCGAAGATTCGGAACGCAGCCTGATCATCGGCAGTGCCGAAGCCCTGCCCGCGAGCCTGTTCGACGCCAGTGTCAGCTATGTCGCCCTCGGCCATCTGCACAAACCGCAGAAGGTCAACGGCGAAGAACGTATCCGCTACTGCGGCTCGCCGATTCCACTGTCGTTCTCGGAAATCGCCTATCAGCACCAGATCCTCGATATCGTCCTCGAGGGCGAAACCCTGGTCAGCGTCGACAGCCGCCTGATCCCCCGTGCCGTGAACCTGCAACGCCTGGGCCCGGCGCCATTTGCCGAGATCCTCGAACAGCTGGCGCAACTGCCGGATGTCGACCTGCTGGCCGATCTGCAACGCCAACCCTGGCTGGAGGTGCGGGTACGCCTGGATGAACCGCAGCCGGACCTGCGCCAGCAAGTGGAAACCGCCCTGCAAGGCAAGGCCGTACGCCTGGTGCGGATCGCCGCCGAGTACGCCGGCTCAAACGGGGGTGAAGGCGAAACGGATAACGAGCGACTGATCAATCTCGACCAGCTCAGCCCGCAGGAACTGTTCAGTCGTGCCTGGCAGGACAGCTATGGCAATCCGGTGGATGAAGCGACCCTCAACGATTTCGCCCTGCTGTTGCAGGAAGTCCAGCTGGAGGGCGAACAGCTATGAAGATCCTCGCCATCCGCCTGAAAAACCTGGCCTCCCTGGCCGGCCCCTTCGAGCTGGATTTCACCGCCGAGCCCCTGGCCAGTGCCGGCCTGTTTGCCATTACCGGCCCCACCGGCGCCGGTAAAAGCACCCTGCTCGATGCCTTGTGCCTGGCCTTGTTCGGCGCCGTCCCCCGACTGAACAACGCCTCGCGCGATGCCAAGGTGCCGGACGCCGACGGCGAGATCGGCACCGGCGACCCGCGCACCCTGCTGCGCCGCGGTACCGGTGCCGGTTATGCCGAAGTGGATTTTGTCGGTATCGACGGCCGCCGCTACCGCGCCCGCTGGGAAGCCAACCGCGCCCGGGACAAGGCCGGCGGCAAGTTGCAGGCCAGCCGCCAGAGCCTGCGTGACCTCGACAGCGATCAACTGCTGGCCAGCCAGAAAGGCGAATACAAGACCCTGCTCGAAAGCCGCCTGGGCCTGAACTTCGAACAGTTCACCCGCGCCGTGTTGCTGGCCCAGAGCGAGTTCAGCGCCTTCCTCAAGGCCGACGACAACGAGCGCAGCGAACTGCTGGAAAAGCTCACCGACACCGCGCTCTACACCCGCCTTGGCCGGCGCGCCTTCGACAAGTCCAAGCAGGCCCGCGAAGCCCACAAGCTGTTGCTGGACCAGGCCGGTGGCGTCGCGCCCATGGCACCAGAAGCACGCGCCGAACTGGATGGACAGTTCAGCGAGGCCCAACAGCAACTCAAGACCCAGCAAGCCCAACTCAAGCAGCTTGAGCTACAGCACACCTGGCTCAAGGAGTTGCTGCAATGGCAGGAGCAACACCAGGCCGCCGTCGAGCAACTGCACGGGGCCGAACAGGATTGGCAGGCCCGTGGCGCCGAGCGTCAGCAACTCGCCCGCCTGGAACAACTGGCGCCGCAGCGGCATCAGTTCGCCCGTCAGCTCCAGTTGAACGAACAGCTTGCGCCACTGGCCGTACAGATCCAGCAGCATATTGACCAGCAAGCCGACTTGCAGGCCCGTCAGCAGCAGCTTGAACAGAGCCGCTCGAATGCCCACGCCCAGTTGACCGAGGCCCTGGCCCGACAAAGCGAAAGCGCCCCGCGACTGCGCCAGGCCTTTGATGAACAGACCACGCTGACCCACCTGGGCAAGGACCTGGGCGATGCCGAACGGCAGAAACAGGTCGCCGGACAGGCCAGCACCGAAGGTCGCGCGCAGCTCGCCTCACTGCTGGAGCAACAGCAGCAGGTCGCCACGCGCCTGGAGCAGATCGCCGGACAGTTGCAGCACAGCGCCGCCCTCGCCCCGTTGAGCGAGGCCTGGAATGCCTATCGCGATCGCTTGCAGCAACTGATGCTGATCGGCAATCGACTGAACCAGGGCCAACGCGAGCTGGTGCAGTTGCAGGCACGGGTGGTTCACACCGACCAACAGCTTGCGGAGCAGCATGGCGCCCTTGAAGTGCTGTACAGCGAGGCCGGGGCAGAGCCAGCCGCCGTCGGCGAACAGATCCAGATTCTCGGCAGCCTGCTGCAGGACAATCGCAAGCAACTGCGTGCCTTCGAAGAACTGCAACGGCTGTGGAATCGCCAGCGCGAGCTGGACCAACGCGCACAGCAGTTGCAGGAGCGGCAACAGAGCGCCCAGCAGCAACGTGACGAACTCAACCGCGAAGGCCTGCAGGCACGGGATGAACTCAAGGTCGCCGAACAGGCCCTGACGATTACCCGGCAGTTGCTCGAGCGTCAGCGCCTGGCCCGCAGCGCCAGCGTCGAAGAGCTGCGCGGGCAGTTGCAGGACGACCAGCCCTGCCCGGTGTGTGGCAGCCATGAACATCCCTACCATCAACCCGAGGCGCTGTTGCAAAGCCTCGGTCGTCACGATGAGAACGAAGAAGCCGCGGCACGGCAGGCGGTCGACACGCTGACGGAAAAGCTCAACCAGCTTCGGGAAAAGGTCGGCGGGCTGATTGCCCAGCAGAAAGAACTGCTCAACCAGCAGGAACAGTTGGCCCGGCAGCACGAGGAACTGGCGCCGAGCCTGCAAGCCCATCCGCTGCACAGCGCGCTACTGGAACAGGATGACGCTCGCCGCGAGGCCTGGCTCAACCAGCAGTTGCACCAGTTGCAGCAGAACATCGGCCAGGACGAGCAACGGCAAACCGCCCTGCTCACCCTGCAACAGGATGCCGCGCGGCTCCAGCAACAACTGCACGCGGCCACCGACGCCAGCCAGGCCGCGCACCAGCAGTTGCTCGATCAGCAACGCCAGATGGGCACCGATCAGGAACGACTGGAACAGGAACTGGGCGCCTTCGCCAGCCTGTTGCCGGACGAGACCCTGCAAGGCCTGCGCAATGATCCGGCGGCGACCTTCATGCAGCTCGACCAACAAGTGGCGCAGCGCCTCGGCCAGTTGGAACAGCAGCGCGAAGAGCAACAGGAACAGCGCGAGCGCCAGGAAAAAATCGAACTGGAGCAGGTCCGCCAGCAGACCCGCGAACAGCAATACGCAGAGCTGAGACAACGTTGCGCCACCCTCCTTGAACAGCAGCAGGCCAGCCAGCTCAAGCTGGTCGGCCTGATCGGCGAACACGCCAGCGTCGAAGCCTGGCAACAGCAGATGGACCAGGCGGTGGAGCATGCGCGGCAAGCCGATGCTTCGGCCAACCAGCAGTTGCAGGCGCTCGGCAGCCAACTGATCCAGCTTGGCGCCGACCTCAAGGCCCGCCAGGAACGCCAACAGGCCCTGGAACAGGAAAGCCTGGAACTGGCGCAGCAGGTCGCGCACTGGCGAGGTCTGCACCCGGAGCTGGACGACGCCGGACTTGAGCAACTGCTGGCCTGCGACGATGAACATGTCAGCCAGTTGCGCCAGCAATTACAGGTCAGCGAAAAAGCCGTCGAGCAGGCCAGGGTATTGGTGCAGGAGCGGGAGAAACACCTTCAGCAGCATCAGGCCCAGCACAATGGCAACCTCGACGCGCCGACACTGGATGCCGCCCTGGGCGATCTGCAAACCCAGCTGATTGCCAGTGAACACCACTGTGCGGAGCTGCGCGCGCAACAGACCGAAGACCAGCGCCGCCAGGACGCCAACCAGGAACTGCAACAGCGGATCGCCGAGGCCAACAGCGAGTATCAGCGCTGGGCGCGCCTGGATGCACTGATCGGCTCGGCCACCGGCGACCGCTTCCGCAAACTGGCCCAGGCCTACAACCTCGACCTGCTGGTGCACCACGCCAACGCGCAATTGCGCCAGCTGGTGCGGCGTTATCGCCTCAAGCGCGGCGGCAGCATGCTCGGGTTGCTGGTGATGGACACGGAGATGGGCGACGAGCTGCGCTCGGTGCATTCGTTGTCCGGCGGCGAGACCTTCCTGGTCTCGCTGGCCCTGGCACTGGGCCTGGCATCGATGGCCTCGAGCACGCTGAAGATCGAATCGCTGTTTATCGACGAAGGCTTCGGCAGTCTCGACCCGGAATCCCTGCAACTGGCGATGGATGCGCTGGACGGTTTGCAGGCCCAGGGTCGCAAGGTCGCGGTGATTTCCCACGTACAGGAAATGCATGAGCGGATACCGGTGCAGATTCAGGTCCGCCGCCAAGGCAACGGGCTGAGCACCCTGGAGGTGAAATGACGCCGGCCACGCTGTATTCGTTCCGCCGCTGCCCTTACGCCATGCGCGCACGCATGGCGCTACGGTATTCGGGGGTGGCGGTGAAGATCGAGGAGGTCAGCCTCAAGGACAAGCCGGCGCAGATGCTGGCGTTGTCGAGCAAGGGCACGGTGCCGGTGCTGGCGTGTGCCGATGGGCAGGTGATCGAACAGAGCCTGGAGATCATGCATTGGGCGCTGGCCCAGCATGATCCGCAGGATTGGCTGCTCAGCCGAGATCCTGGGGCGGCACAGGCCGCTGCGCTGCTGATCGAGGAGAACGACACGGTTTTCAAACGGTGGCTGGACCGCTACAAGTACGCGGTACGCTACCCGGAGTTTCCCATGGAGCACTATCGGGAACAGGGCGGGCAATTTCTCTTGAAACTGGACGGTCTGCTTGCGCGTAACGGCCATCTGTTGGCCGAACACCTGAGCCTGGCGGACATTGCAGTCGCACCTTTCGTGCGTCAATTTGCCCATGTGGATCAGGTGTGGTTTGCGCAAGCGCCGTACAAACGTCTAAAGGCCTGGCTGGAGCGGTTCCTGACTTCGGAACTGTTCAACTCGGTCATGGCCAAGCCCTGATGTGAGCTTGCTCACTTGAAAGCATCCAATCTGAAACGCATAACCTGACTTGAACCTGGACACATACCTTGTGGGAGTGGTGTGGGAGCGGTGCTTGCCAGCGAAGCTTTTGGTGGCCTCAAGGGCCTCTTCGCGGCGGTCCAACTCCCACAAGGTATGTGTCCAGGCTTGAGTGCTCAGTGCTGGGTTTTGTGATCCAGGGCGGCGTAGAAGTTGGCGCTCTGTTGCAGGTATTTCTGGGTGTAGCTCTGGGTGTGGCTTTTAGGGCTGTTGATTTCCACGCTGGCGCTGGCAGGCAGGGCCACGGTGGCGGAAACAGCGGAAGCGGCGATGATGGAGAAAAGATTGAAGTTCATGATGGTAACCCTCGATGTCAGTTGGCTTGCTTGCCCTTTCAGGCCGTGAGTCAAAAGTACATCCGAGGGTGGACATCGTTGAAATTCATTGCAGCAGTAGCGGATATCAGCGTCATTAATAGAAGCGCAAGTGCCTGATTCATCAGGGTCTGCGGTCTATTGTCGCAGCGCGCGCACCTCGAACGACGAGGTGAACCGATGCAGCAAACGCCTTACTCTTCTTCGTCACGCCCGGTGAAGGCGCTCATGCAGACCAGGCGGTGCTCGCTGGAGTCGTCGCTCAGGGTCCAGCTTTGCAGGGCTTCGTCGAAGATTGCTGCTTCGAGTTGGGCGCGGGTGAAACTCCAGCGCTTTTCGGCCCGGCCATCCATGCATTCGATCAGCAGGCGGCTGTCGTCGAGGGTGAAATCGAAGGCGTGGAGGCCGTCGACTTCAAGCATGTTGCAGGTTTCGAGGGCGTTGAGCAGGGTGTCGGTTGCAACGGTCATGGTGTTCTATCGTGTTTGGGGAAGTGCTCATGATAGGCGATATTGCCCTGGGGGCGGGTGATCGTTTATCACGATCACCCGGCCATCCGCCCCCTCAATGGGAAAACAACGACCCGCCCACCTTCCCCGCCAGCTTCTCGGGCTTGATCAGGAACCGTGCCAGCGCCGGCAACAGCCACAGCGCGCCGAACATGTTCCAGAGCAGCATGAAGGTCAGCATCAGGCCCATGTCGGCCTGGAACTTGATCGCCGAGAAGATCCAGGTGCAGACCCCGATCGCCAGGCACAGACCGGTGAACAGCACCGCCTTGCCAGTGGATTTCAGCGTCTGGTAATAGGCCTCCTGCAACGGCAGCCCCGCACGCAGGAAGCTTTCCAGGCGACTGTAGATGTAAATCCCGTAGTCCACGCCAATCCCCACACCCAGCGCCACCACCGGCAAGGTCGCGACCTTCACGCCGATACCCATGAACGCCATCAGCGCGTTACCCAGCACCGAGGTCAGCACCAGCGGCAGGACGATGCACAAGGTTGCCGCCCAGGAACGGAAGGTGATCATGCACATGGTCGCCACGCAGATATACACCAGGATCAGGATGGTCAGTTCCGACTCCTTGATCACTTCATTGGTGGCCGCCTCGATCCCGGCGTTACCGGCGGCAAGGAGGAATTCCAGGCCGTCCTTGTTGTTCTCCCTGGCAAAGTCCTGCACCGCATGCACGGCACGGTCGAGGGTCGCGGCCTTGTGGTCGTTGAGGAACACCAGCACCGGCGCCAGCGAACAATTGTTGTTGTACAGGCCATCGGCCCGGGAGATGGAGTTGTTCAGCACATCGGGGTTGCGCGACAGGGTTTCCCATTTCAGGTTGCCCTCGTTCATGCCCTTGATCATCTGCTTGGACACGGTCACCAGGGAAATCGCCGACTGCACGCCCTCGGTGTTCTGCATCTTCCACATCAGTTCGTCGATGGGCGCCATGGCCTCATAGTGCGAACAGCCTTCGGGCGGGGTCTTGACCATCACCACCAGCACGTCGGAGCTGGTGGAGTAGTTGTTGATGATAAAGCGGTTGTCCTTGTTGTAGCGCGAGTCGGGACGCAGCTCCGGCGCACCCTGGTCGAGGTCGCCGATCTTCAGGTTCTGTCCGTACCAGAGGCCGCCGCCCAGGGCCAGCAAGGCCAGGACGATGGACACCGGCGCGACCCTGGGGCTGGCAAAGTTTGCCAGCAGGCGCCAGAACGGGTGCTCGCGGGTCGCGTCCTTCTTGCTGCGCTCGACCGCCCGCTTGCTGATGCCGACATAGGAGATGGCCACCGGCAGCAGGATCAGGTTGGTGAACACGATCACCGCCACGCCGATGGAGGCGCCAATGGCCAGTTCGCGGATCACGCCGATGTCGATGATCAGCAGGGTGATAAAACCCACGGCGTCGGCGAGGATCGCGATCATCCCCGGCAGGAACAGTTGCCGGAAGGTCCGGCGCGCCGCCGTCAGGGCATTGTCGGCGTCGCTGGACTGCAAGGCGATGCCGTTGATCTTCTGCACGCCATGGGAGATCCCGATGGCGAAGATCAGGAACGGCACCAGCATCGAGTACGGGTCCAGGCCGAAGCCGAACGCGTGCATCAGCCCCAGTTGCCAGACCACCGCCACCAGGGTAGTGATCAGTACGGCAATGGTGCTGCGGATGCACCTGGTGAACCAGTACAGCAGCACCAGGGTGATGACGAAGGCGACGCCAAAGAACAGCACCACCATGACCAGGCCATCGATCAGGTCACCGACCTTCTTGGCGAAGCCGACGATATGCACCTTCACATTGGGGTTCTGCGCTTCGAACTTGTCGCGGATCTTCTCTTCGAGCTGGTGGGAGAATTTCTGGTAGTCCAGCGCCAGCAACTTGCCCTGGTCCTGCGGGTCCGGGTAGGACTCCAGCAACGGGATATCGACGATGCTCGACTTGAAGTCGTTGGCCACCAGGCGCCCGACCTGGCCGGACTTGAGCACGTTGTTGCGCAGTTTTTCGAGGCTGTCGGCCGAGCCGTTGTAGCTCTGCGGGATCACTTCGCCACCGGCAAAGCCCTCCTCCGTCACCTCGGTCCAGCGCACACTGGGGCTCCACAGGGACTTGAGACCCGAGCGATCGACACCGGGAATGTAGAACACCTCGTCGTTGACCTGACGCAGGGTCTCCATGTACTCCTTGGTGAAGATATCGCCGTCCTTGGCCTCCACCGAAATCCGCACGGTGTTGCCCAGGTTGGCGAGGTCGTTGCGGTGCTCCATCATCTTTTCAATGAACGGATGCTTGAGCGGAATCATTTTCTCGAAGCTGGTGGACGGCCGGATCAGCGTGGCCTGCCAGAACAGGAAGAGGCTGACCAGCAGGCAGATAACGATCACTGCCGGGCGGTTGTTGAAAATCAGGCGCTCGAGAAACGTCGCCTTGTCTTGATGATGACTTTGCTGACTGCTCATACATTCCCGCCTTTCTTGTTATTGGCCCAGCTCAGCGCCCGTGGGCGTGGTGGTGTGGGCGCCGCCCTGGCCGACGAGGATCAGGTTGCCGTTGCCGGCCGCCGTCACCGCCGACAGGGAAATCCGGTCGGGACGGTTGAACACACTGAAGGTCACGCCGTCATCGGTGCTGCGGATCACGCTGCCGCCGTTGCCGACGATCACCAGCGAACCGTCATCCAGCAAGGTCGCGCCGGACAGGCCGAACTCCAGGGCGCCACGGGCGGCCTTGAGTTCCACCGGTTCCCAGCTGCTGCCGAAGTCAGTGGAGCGGTAGAGGTTGCCGCGCAAGCCGTAGGCCAGCAACGTGGAGGGCTGGGCGGTGCCGATCACGCCGAACAGCGAGCCCTGGTAAGGGCCGTCGACGTGTTCCCAGGTCTGGCCCCAGTCGGCGGAGCGGAACATGCTGCCCTGCTCGCCGACGACGAACAGCCCGGCATCCTTGACCGCAGCGATGGCGTTGAGGTGGAACTGGTCGGGGTTGTCGATGCGCTCGCTGACGTTTTCCCAGTGCTGGCCGCCGTCGGTGGTTTCCAGCAGGGCTCCGTAGGCGCCCACGGCAAAGCCGGTGCTGGCGTCCTTGAACCAGAGGTCGAGCAATGGCGCTTCGCGCTTGAGGTCTTCGAACTGGCGGGTCCAGGTGGCGCCGCCGTCCGTGCTGGCGAGGATCTGTGCATCGTGACCGACGGCCCAGCCGTGCTGGTCGTCGACGAAATAGACCGCGGTGAGCATCTGCCGGGTCGGGACCCTGGCCTGGGTCCAGTGGCCGCCCTGGTCGTCGGAGAAGAGGATATGCCCGCGATCGCCGACGGCCACCAGCCGCTTGCCGGCATGCACCACGTCGAGCAGCAGGCTCTTGATGGCCTTGGAGGATTCGATGGAGTAGACGGTGTCGGCAGTGGTGGACGCTGCCGCGTATGCGCTGGCCGGCAGTGCCGCCAGTCCCGACAGCGAAAGCGCCGCCACCAGCAATGCCGTACCGCGCCATGTCGGCGGACAGCCAGAACCCGTAGGCCTCACAGGCTCATTCATAGACCTTTCTCCCCATTATTATTGTCAGGTCATCCAACCTATCAGGGCGCCTTCTAGGGCGTTTTCATGACGGCCGGTTCGTCTGAAACCGGCAATCTAGAGCCCCTTCTAAAGCTGGAGCTATCCTATCGGGCTTTGGAATCGTCTGACAATCGACGCCACGTTATCTTTTGTTAACCTGGGGCGTTGAGGGGGAGCCTGAATGATGGGACATCAGGTGAGGTGATGAACAAAGGCCATGTGGCGAGCGGGCTTGCCCACGCTCGGCTGCGAAGCAGTCGTAAAACCAGAGCACTCGGTTTAACTGACCCATCGTGGCCGCCGGTTTTGGGAGCGCTTCGCGCTCCAACGGGGGCAAGCCCCCTCGCCACAAGGAGGCCCGCGATCCTGCCAAGTCAGGCCAGGCTTTTGCTGACAACCTCGTACACGTCGGCCGACAACTCACCGGAACCGCGAATGCGCTCCAGCTCGGCCTTCATCAGCGCCTGGCGGGCGTCGTCATACTTGCGCCAGCGGGTCAGCGGTGCCAACTGCCGGGAAGCAATCTGCGGGTTCAGCGCATTGAGCTGGATCACGATATCCGCCAGGAAGCGATAACCCGAACCGTCCGCCGCATGGAAGTTGATCAGGTTCTGCCCGGCAAAGGCACCGATCAGCGCCCGCACCTTGTTCGGGTTCTTGATGGTGAACGCCGGGTGCTCCATCAACGCCTTGACCCGCTGCAAGCCGCCGGGCAACGTGCTGCCGGCCTGGACGCTGAACCACTGGTCCATGACCAGCGGATTGTCCTTGAAGTGCTCGGCGAAACTGGCCAGCGCCAGCGCCTTCTCGGCTTCGAACGGCGAGTTCACCAGCACCGCCAGGGCGGTCAGGCGCTCGGTCATGTTGTCGGCGCTTTCGAACTGCTCCAGGGTCGCCGCCAGCACTTCAGGCTTGCCACTGAGCATCAGGTACGACAGCGCGATGTTCTGCAGGGCACGCCGGGCAAAGTGCTCGTTCTCGGCCACATAAGGCGTGACTTTCGACAGCGCACGGTTGGCCTGGTAACGCTGCCACAAACCGTCGAACAACTGCTCGGCCAACTGCCGGCGAACGAATTCGCGAGCGGTATGGATCGCCTCGACATCCGCCACTTCGCTGATCTCGGTGAGGTAGGCCTCGCCCGGCAGCGAGAGCATTTCAGCAACCATCGCCTGATCAAGTTGCTCGTTGCCCAACACACTGCGCAAGGCCGTGACCAGACGCGGATCGAGCACCAGCGCTTCGCCCTTCTGATGCTGGCCGATCAGTTCCTGCAACACCTGCACCGACAATTGCTGGCCGGCGTCCCAACGGTTGAAGCCGTCGCTGTCGTGCTGCATCAGGAACATCAACTGGTCGCGGTCATACGGGAAGCTCAGCTTCACCGGTGCCGAGAAGCCCCGCAGCAAGGACGGCAACGGCTTGGCGTCGAGACCGACGAAGGTGAAGGTCTGTTCGGCTTCGGTCACCGAGAGCACGCGGCTGGTAGCGCCGGCGGCCGCTTCACCGCTCAGTTGCAAGGCGATTTCAGCACCCTGGGCATCCAGCAGGCCGATCTCCACCGGAATCACGAACGGCAGTTTTTCCTGCTTGTCCGGGGTCTGCGGGCAGCTCTGGCGGAAGGTCAGGCTGTAGGTCCTGGCGCTCGCATCGTAGCTTTCGCTGACGGCAAGACGCGGCGTACCGGCCTGGCTGTACCAGCGTTTGAACTGAGTGAAGTCGACGCCATTGGCATCTTCCATGGCCTTGACGAAATCGTCGCAGGTCACGGCCTGGCCGTCATGGCGCTGGAAGTACAGGTCGCTGCCTTTACGGAAACCTTCGGCACCGAGCAGGGTGTGGATCATGCCGACCACTTCCGAGCCCTTCTCGTAGACGGTCAGGGTGTAGAAGTTGGAAATCTCGATAAAGCTGTCCGGGCGCACGGCGTGGGCCATGGGGCCGGCATCTTCGGCGAACTGGTGGGTCCGCAGGTAGGCCACGTCCTGGATCCGCTTGACGGTGCGCGAGTTCATGTCGGCGGAGAAGCCGGCATCGCGGAACACCGTGAAGCCTTCCTTGAGCGACAGCTGGAACCAGTCGCGGCAGGTCACGCGGTTGCCCGACCAGTTGTGGAAGTATTCGTGGGCGACGATGGCCTCGACCCGCTGGTGCGCGGCGTCGGTGGCGGTTTCGGCACGGGCCAGCACGGCGCTGGAGTTGAAGATATTGAGGCCCTTGTTCTCCATGGCGCCCATGTTGAAGTCATTGACCGCGACGATCATGAAGATGTCCAGGTCGTACTCGCGACCATAGACTTCCTCGTCCCAGCGCATGGACTTCTTCAGGCTGTTCATGGCGTGCTGGCACTTGTCGATATTTTCCGGCTCGACATAGATGCGCAGCGCGACGTCACGGCCGCTCATGGTCGCGAAGCTGTCTTCGACACACCACAGGTCACCCGCCACCAGGGCGAACAGGTAGGCCGGTTTCATGAACGGGTCTTCCCAGGTCGCCCAGTGCCGGCCGTCGTCCTGGGGACCGTTGCCCACCGGGTTGCCGTTGGACAACAGCACCGGATAACGATGCTGCTCGGCGATCACCGTGGTGGTGAACTTGCTCATCACGTCCGGGCGGTCGAGGTAATAGGTGATCTTGCGGAAGCCTTCGGCCTCGCACTGGGTGCAGAACATCGCACCGGACTTGTACAGGCCTTCCAGGGCGGTGTTGGTTTCCGGGTGGATCTTCACGCTGGTGTCGATGCTGAAGCGCTCGCTGCCCGGGTGCAGGGTCAGGTGGCTGTCGTCGATCTGGTAGTCGTTGCTCGACAACAAGCGGTCGTCGAGTTGCACCGAGAGCAGTTCCAGCAACTGGCCATCCAGCACCAGCGGCGGCAGGCCCGCACCGGCAGCCGGGTTGCGGCGCATCACCAGCTGCGCATGGACCAGGGTATGGTCCTCGAACAACTCGAAGGTCAGGTGCGTCTCGTCGATCAGGTAGTCCGGTGCCTGATAGTCCTTCAGATAGATCATCTTCGGTTGTTCGGTGCGCATGAGGGCGTCCTTTTACTGATGCACGGCGAGCTGGTAGGCCGTGTATTTACGGATATTGATCACGCCGGTGTCAAAGATCAGGTACTGGCCCTTGATCCCCATCAACGTGCCTTCGGCAATCGGGTCTTTGTCCAGGTTGAAGCTGACCACCTTGGTCGGGTAGTGCTCGATCGGGTAACGGATTTCCAGCGGTTCGATATCGCGCACCGGCTGGATCGCCTGCAGGCCGAAACGCGTTTGCAAGGCGGTAAAGCCCTCGGCACAGGACTCGAACAGTTGCTCGCGCACCGCCTTGAGGTCCACCGCCGGCGCATCGCCCTTGAGCAAGGCGCGCCAGTTGGTCTTGTCGGCCACCTGGCTGCGAAACAGGTCCTCGACGAAGCCGGACTGCTGACGGGTCGCCACACGGACGATCGGCAGCGCCTGGCTGGCGCCCTGGTCGAGCCAGCGGGTCGGCAACTGGGTGGCGCGGGTGATGCCGACCTTGATCCCCGACGAATTGGCCAGGTAGACCACATGGTCGGTCATGCAGAATTTTTCACCCCAGGACGGCTCGCGGCAGGTGCCGGCGTCGTAATGGCAGCGCTCGGGACTCATGATGCAGGTGTCGCACTGGGCCAGCTTGGTCATGCACGGGTAGCAATAACCCTGGCTGAAGCTGGTCTTGGTCTTGCGTCCACAATGGGTGCAATGAATCGCCCCGAGAAATTCCAGGCGCAGCTTCTGGCCGATCAACGGGTTGACCGGCACCTCGCTGTCACCCAGGCGAAAGGCGTACTGCACGTCCGCGCCTTCAAGGCGCGTCGACATCTTGCTGATTGCACCGCGGCCAAGCTCGATCAATGGATGGCATCCGACTTGAACAGGATGTTCGGCACCGGCGCCGACTTCGAGGCGCATTCCTGCGCGCCCATGTAGCCGGTGCGCTGGTCTTCCGGCAGGTTCTGGGTTTCCCAGGCGATCATCGCCTGCAACGACAGCTCGCGCTGTTCGGCGCTGAGCTTGCGCCCGTCAGACCATTTGCCGATTTCCACCGCCAGTTTCAGGCTCTCGTAGATGTCGGGGGTGATGTTTTCAATCATTTCGATAAAAGAGGACATGCGCTCTCCACGCTTGAAAAAATTCGACTAGATGGCCAGTTTACGACGAGACCAGAGGCCGCCCAACAAACCGCTGAAACATCCGATGAGCAGTCCACCGACATGGGCACCGTTGGCGATTTCGCCGAAGCCGATCATCGAGACCAGGCCCGACAGGCACAACAGCAGCCAGACCAGCATCATCACCAGCACACCGCGTGGCAAACGATAGACCGGGTTCGGCGACACCCATTGGTAGATCCAGCAATACCCGAGCAAACCGTAGAGCACCCCGGACAGGCCGCCGAACAGGGTCGGGCCGCTGGCGTAATACTGCGCATAATTGGACACCAGGCTGAACAGCAACGTCAGCCCCAGCAGGTTGATGCTGCCCTGGCGCAACTCGATGCGCCGGCCCAGCTCCCAGTACCACATGCCGTTCATGGCGATGTGCAGGATGCCGAAGTGGATCAGCATCGGCGTCACCAACCGCCACCACTGCCCCGCCGCCAGGCCATCGGCCAGGGGCGTGAACTGGACGTAGTTGCCGTTCACCCGGAAGTCGAGGAAGGTCAACCAGTGCATCGTCTGGAGGTTGTCACCGAGCAGGGTCACGCCGGCGACGATCAGGCAGAGCAAGAGGATGCTGGCGGTGGCCGGGCTCTGGCGTATCTGGGTGAGAAAGTTCGGCCGGGTCATGGCCGCCGGCTTGTCCGGGACTTCCAGGTGGTTATCCGGATCGCCGGCGGGGAAACGCTGGTACAGCGACAGCACATCGGCACTGATCGACTCGGGCACCCACAGTACCTGTTCGCCGGATTCCTCGTTGACCCGGTGCGGCACCTGCATGCGCTCCAGCAGTTTGACGAAGCCACTCAAATCGGTGGTCAACGGCAGGCGTAAGACAGCAGTGGCACTCATCGCAAAGCCTCGGGACGTTCGACGTCGACCCAGACGAATTTCTGCGGGTCGAGGGAGGTTTCCTGGTCCAGCCGGTAAGCCGCCAGTTTGCCGTAGAGCACGGCGCTGTAATCCAGGCAGGCCAGGTTGGGACGGATCGGCGCGGGCTTGCCGCTGCGCCAGTAGTGCCCGACGAACAGCATCGGTTCTTCGAGGCCATAACGCAGCAAGGCATTCTTTTCGGTGGAGGACAGCGCTTTGCTCGCCACCACCTCAGGCAAGGCATCGGGCTGGAAGACGATATCGCCGTAGGTCTGCGGGTCGTCTTCCCAGAACTTGGTGCGGAAGAACGCCCGGGTCAGGCCGTCGCCGCCGGTCAGCGTCAGACCGTCCGGCAGGCGCATGTCGGTACCACGCAGCAGGCGGTCGAACACCGTCGCGGCAAAACTGCCGGGCAGCGCCGAATCCTTGAGGAAGGCTTCGTCGATCCGGCCATCGGGGTGCTGCGCCCGCAAAGGCGCGATCAAGCCGCCATCCCAGCAGGCATGCACCACGCGGAAACGTCCGGCATCGATGAACAGCGGCAGCTCGTAGAACCAGGCGAGGAAGTCATGCCAGTCCGCCGGGTGCTGTTCGAACTGGGTCAGGGTTTCATTGAGCAGCCGGGCATGCCGTGGCGTGTGCTCGCGGACGAACTGCTTGCCGCTGCCTGCCGCTGCCGGCGTGCTCCAGCCCAGGGCGTTGAACTCATGGTTGCCCATGATGCACAGCGCCTGCCCGGCCTCGACCATGTCATGGACGATATGCAGGGCTTCGCGGATGCGCGGGCCGCGGTCGATGATATCGCCGAGGAACACCGCCATGCGCGACGGATGACGCCAGATGCCCCCCAGCTTCTGGTAGCCGAGCATGTCCAGCAGATGTTCGAGGGTATGGGCGCAACCGTGCACATCACCGATCAGATCGTAGCCACGCGCGGGATCGAGCATCAGTCGCCTCCACCACCCAGCCGACTGCCCCAGCCGAGCTTGGTGCGGCAGACTTCGTAATAGTTGTGATCCAGCGGGTGAATCAGCCGCAGCTTCTGCGGTTTCTTGCTGATGGTCACCGTATCGCCGGGGGCACAGGTGAAATGGTTCTGCCCGTCGCAGGAAACCTGCGGGTAGATCTGCATGTCCTTGGACACCACGATTTTCAACTCGCTGTTGCCGTCGACCACAATGGGGCGGCTGGACAAGGTATGGGGGTACATGGGCACGATCACAATGGCATCGAGCTTGGGATGCATGATCGGACCGCCGGCGGACAGCGCATAGGCCGTGGAACCGGTGGGCGTGGCGACGATCAGGCCGTCGGCTTTCTGGCTGCAGACGAACTGGCCGTCGATGTACAGCTCGAACTCGATCATCCGCGTCGACTTGCCGGGGTGCAGGACCACGTCGTTGAGTGCATCGCCCTGGCCGATGGCTTCGGCATGGCGGCGCACTTCGGCCTGCAGCAGGAAGCGGTTTTCCACCAGGTAGTGGCCGTCGAGGACCTTGGCCACTTCGACTTCCAGGTCATCCGGGCGGATATCGGTGAGAAAGCCCAGGTTGCCACGGTTGATCCCCAGCACCGGGATATTGTGCCGGGCCAGCGCGCGGGCGGCGCCGAGCAGGCTGCCGTCGCCGCCGACGACGATGACCATGTCACAGACTTCGCCGAGCATCTTGCGCGACGAGGTTTGCAGGCCATGGCCCGGCAGGACCTCGGCGATGGTGTCCTCGAGGATCACGTGCAGGTGCCGCGCCAGGAGGAATTTCTTCAGCCGGCGAACGGTATCCAGCACCTGCGAACTGCCCAGGCGGCCAATGATGCCGATATTGCGAAATTGCTCCATGGGGCTCCTGCGGGGTCTGGGACGGGCAAAGGGGAGATTATGGGCGAAAGCCGGCCCGAGACAAAACCCTTTCAGCTATGCTCGCAGGATGATCCTCTTCCCCGACTTGCTCAACCTGCCCCGACAGTTGCGCCATCCCGAAGTGCGCGACCTGGCCTGGGTCATCCTGGCGCCGCCAATGCTGGAAGACACCCCGTGGCCGCAACGCCACCCGTTGGCCGGCAGCGACTGGGTACAGGCGCCGGACCAGTTGGAGCAGTGGTTGCACAGGCTGGATCGCGATCCCGTCGAGTTGCAGGGTTGGCTGCTTCGCGGAGCGACCCGGCGATTGGGGCTGTATTACGAGCGGTTGTGGCAGTTCGCGGTGCAGCAGGCGCCGGGGATCGAGTTGATCGGCGCCAACCTGCCGATCCGCCGCGAGGGCCACACCCTGGGTGAGTTGGATTTGCTGTTGCGTGATCGCGATGGCGTGCATCACCTGGAGTTGGCGATCAAGCTGTACCTGGGTCCGCAGCAGGGCGGCGGCGAAAACCCGGCGCGCTGGCTCGGCCCGGGTTGCCATGACCGGCTGGACCGCAAGCTGGCGCATCTGAGCGAGCACCAGTTGCCGATTTCCGCCCGGCCGGAAAGCCGCGAGGCCTTGGCGGCGCTGGATATCCACCAGTTCAGTGCGCAGTTGTGGCTGGGAGGCTACCTGCTGTATCCGTGGCCGGGGACGGCGCGTCCGCCCCGGGGCGCGCATCCGCAACATCTGCATGGGCACTGGCTGCATCAGCGCGATTGGCCGGACTTTATCAAGCGCAGCCCGGTGGGCCGCTGGCAACCCCTGCCCCGCCATGCCTGGCTGGCGCCGGCGCACTATGCCGAGGCAGACGCCTGGTCGCGGGAGCACCTGGCCCGGTGGCTGGAGGAGCTCGACCCGCACGCGCCAGCGCAGTTGCTGGTGCGCCTGACCCAGAATGCGCAAGGCGACTGGGAAGAGGCCGAGCGCTTGTTCCTGGTGGCCGATCTCTGGCCGAATGTGCCGGGTACCGGCTGATCGCCAAAGCACGTCACCACCCGTCAAACCAGCGACAAACGCAAGGCCAGGGCCGCCAGGGTCACCAGCAGCACCGGCAGGGTCAGGACAATCCCGACCTTGAAGTAATACCCCCAGCCGATACGGATATCCTTGCGCTCCAGCACATGCAGCCAGAGCAATGTCGCCAGGCTGCCAATGGGGGTGATTTTCGGCCCCAGGTCGCTGCCGATGACGTTGGCGTAGATCATCGCCTCCTTCACCACGCCACTGGCCTGGCTGGCATCGATGGACAAGGCGCCGATCAGCACCGTCGGCAGGTTGTTCATGACCGAGGACAGGAAGGCGCTCAACAGCCCGGTGCCCATCGCCGCGCCCCAGATCCCGTAGTTCGCGAAGTGATCCAGCCAGCCGGCGAGGTAAGTGGTCAGCCCGGCATTGCGCAGGCCGTAGACCACCAGATACATGCCCAGGGAGAAAATCACGATCTGCCACGGTGCTTCTTTCAACACCTTGCGGGTCGAGATCTTGTGACCCCGTGCGGCGATCCCCAACAGCAAGGCCGCGCACACCGCCGAAATCGCGCTGATGGGAATCCCCAACGGCTCCAGGGCAAAACAGCCCACCAGCAGGATGATCAACACCCACCAACCGGCGATAAAGGTCGCCTTGTCATGGATCGCGCTGGCGGGCAGTTCCAGTTGCTGGGGGTCGTAGTCGCGGGGAATGTCGCGTCGGAAGAACCACAGCAACACCAGCAGGGTCGCCGCCACGCTGACCAGGTTCACCGGCAGCATCACCGAGGCATAGGCATTGAAGCCGATCTTGAAATAGTCCGCCGAAACGATATTCACCAGGTTCGACACCACCAGCGGCAGGCTCGCGGTGTCGGCGATAAAGCCGGCGGCCATGACGAACGCCAGGGTCGCCGCCTTGGAAAAGCGCAGGGCCAGGAGCATGGCAATCACAATCGGCGTGAGGATCAGCGCCGCGCCGTCGTTGGCGAACAACGCCGAGACCAGCGCCCCCAGCAGCACGAAGGCGGCGAACAGCTTGCGTCCGCTGCCCCGCCCCCAGCGCGCCACATGCAGCGCCGCCCAGGCAAAGAAGCCGGCTTCATCAAGCAACAGGCTGATGATGATCAGGGCGATAAAGGTGCCGGTGGCATTCCAGATGATCTGCCAGACCAGCGGAATATCAGCGAGATGGACCACGCCACAGAACAAGGCCAGCAGCGCGCCGAGGCAGGCGCTCCAGCCGACGCCCAGGCCTCTGGGCTGCCAGATCACCAGGGTAATGGTCAGCAGGAAAATCAACGCGGCAATCAACATGCACAACAACCTTCAAGGTTAGCAAGAGGGACAGCAAAGGCTCAGCAGCAACGCAGCGGCCGGTCGTTCATGGTCTGCAACCGCTGGATATCCACGCTCAGCCACTGCTCGCTGGCCTGCAGGGTGCCTTGTAACAAGGCCGAGACCCATTGGGGCAACTCGGGGTGCAGACGGTAAAACACCCACTGCCCCTGACGCCGATCGGCCAGCAGCCCGCCTTGGCGCAATTGCGCCAGATGCCGGGAGATTTTCGGTTGGCTCAACTCCAGGGCAGCGGTCAATTCACACACGCAGAGTTCACCTTCACGAGCCACCAGCAGCACGATCCGGCTACGGGTTTCGTCAGCCAGGCATTTGAAGAGTTCCACGGGGGAGGTAAAGCAGGACATCACGGGCAATCCGACATATATGTTTTTTCGAATATATGAAAAAACATATATAAAAGCAAATCCCAGTTACGGGTAATGCTGGCCACGTGCTGAGTTGCCTTGGGCAAAATGCTGCTAAACCTATTAAAGTGTAGGGACTCCGTCGCTCAAGAACGGAGGTTTCCGCCCTGATGATCCGAGGAACACCGTATGCCCTGGAAAAATACCGACAGCCGCTACAGCAGCCTGTCGATTGCATTGCACTGGCTGATGCTGGTGCTGCTGGCGGTGGTCTACGCCTGTATTGAGTTGCGCGGATATTTCCCCAAAGGCAGTGGCGGCCGCACGCTGATCGTCGAGGCCCACTACATGTTCGGCCTGACGGTGTTCCTGCTGGTCTGGCTTCGCTTGCTGGCGCGCGCCCTGGGCGTGGCCCCGAAGATCGTTCCCGCACCACCGGTCTGGCAGATGCTGATCTCCAAGCTGATGCACTGGGCCTTGTACCTGTTCATGATCGTTACGCCGGTCCTGGGTTGGCTGGTCGTCAGTGCGCAAGGGCATTCGGTGCTGTTCTACGGCGTCGAGCTGCCGGCGTTGACGGCTGAGGACCTGGGTTTCGCCAAGGAGATCAAGGGTTGGCATGAGCTGCTGGCCAACACCGGCTACTGGCTGATCGGCCTGCATGCCCTGGCCGGGTTGTTTCATCACTACTTCGTGCGGGACAACACCCTGCTGCGCATACTGCCCAGGCGCAGGACCTGAGCCGCTGGGTTTACAGGGCAAAACCCCGGCGGCCCTGCAAGCCGCCGGTATGCACGAAGACCAGGCGCGTGCCTGGCGTCAAGCGTCCGGTACGCACTTGCTCCTGAAGCGCCAGTAACGCCTTGCCGGTATACAGCGGCTCCAGCGGCACGCCACTCTGCTGCTCGCTTTGCGCGATAAAGTCCAGCAACGCCGGATCGACCTTGGCAAAACCGCCACGGCAGGCGTCGATCAGTTCAAAAACCGGGCTTATCGCCCCGTCCTCCTCCAGGATCGCCTCGACCAAAGGCGCCACGCCATGGTCGGCAGGCACTGCCAGGGCGCCGTACACCGGTCGGCGCCCGGCTTCGGCCAGCACCAGTCCGGCCAGGGTGGTGCCGGTTCCGGCGGCCAGCCACCAGCCGTGATAGTCATCCCAGCCGAGTGCCGGTAATTGCTCGTGGACCTGGTCCAGCAAGACCCCGCAGCCACGCGCGCCCATCAAGCCGCCACCGCCCTCCGGCACGCCGTGCAGATGTGGATAACGTTGCTGCCACGGCTCCCAGAAGTCCGGCGCATGCCGCGCCCGATAACCGCCGTAGCCGAGCCAGTGCAGTTCCATGCCGAAGGCCTGGAGATCGACGACGGTGGGGGTTTGCACAGGATTCCCGCGCAACAGGCCGACGGAGGGGAAACCGAAACGCTTGCCCGCCGCCGCCAGGGCGTGAAGATGATTGGAATGCGCGCCGCCCAGGCTGATCAGGCCTTCGGCGCCTGCTTGCCGGGCCGCCGCCAAATGCTCGGTAAGCTTGAACCACTTGTTGCCGCTGATCAGCGGATCGATCAGGTCGAGGCGCAGTACGGCGACCTCGACCCCGGCTTGGCTCAGCCAGTCCAGGTGCAATGGTTCGAGGGGGGCGTGGGGGTGCCAGTCGGCAGGGGGGAGCATTGCGCAGAGGTCCGGCGGGGGGAGGCCGGCAGTTTAACAGTTCAAGTCTTGTGGTGTTTTCAAGACCCCGAAACGGAGAGCTTGAACACACCACGAAACCTGTAGGAGCCGGCTTGCTGGCGATGAGGCCTGCAAGCCTTGCATCGACTATCCGCCGCTATCGCCAGCAAGCTGGCTCCTACAAGGGAAGACCGCGTTCAGCCTCGTAAGCTTACAACTCAGCCGCCAACCGCGAACCCTGGTTGATCGCCCGCTTGGCATCCAGCTCCGCCGCCACGTCCGCGCCACCGATCAGGTGCACATTCTGCCCGGCCGCCACCAGCCCGTCCTGCAATTCGCGCAACGGGTCCTGCCCGGCGCAGATCACCACGTTGTCCACCGCCAGCAACTGCGGCTCGCCATCGCCGATGCTGATGTGCAGGCCGGCCTCGTCGATCTTCAGGTACTCGACGCTGTTGAGCATCTGCACCCGCTTGTTCTTCAACCCGGTGCGGTGAATCCAGCCGGTGGTCTTGCCCAGGCCATCGCCGACCTTGGAGGCCTTGCGCTGCAACAGGAACACCTCACGGGCCGGTGCATGGGGCTCGGCCTTGATCCCGGCCACCCCGCCGCGCGCCTCAAGATGGGTGTCGATGCCCCACTCCTTCCAGAACGCCTCGCGATCCAGGCTGGTGGCCACACCTTCATGCACCAAAAATTCCGAGACGTCGAAGCCAATACCACCAGCCCCGATCACCGCCACCTTGTGACCCACCGGCTTGCGCTCCAGCAACACATCCAGGTAGCTCAGGACCTTGGGGTTGTCTATCCCGGGAATCGCCGGCAGCCGTGGCGCGATGCCCGTGGCGAGGATGATCTCGTCGTACCCGCCAGCCACCAGTTGCGCCACATCCACCCGCGTATTCAAGCAAACCTCGACATGAGTGGTCTGCAGCTTGCGCTTGAAGTAACGCAGGGTCTCGAAGAACTCTTCCTTGCCCGGCACGCGCTTGGCGACGTTGAACTGGCCACCGATCTCACTGGCCGAATCGAACAGCGTCACCTGGTGCCCGCGCTCGGCCGCCACGGTGGCCGCCGACAGACCGGCCGGCCCGGCGCCGACCACGGCGATTTTCTTCACCTGGGTGACCGGCAGGTAATTCAGCTCGGTCTCGTGGCAGGCCCGCGGGTTGACCAGGCAGGACGTCAGCTTGCCGCCGAAGGTATGGTCCAGGCAGGCCTGGTTGCAGCCAATGCAGGTATTGATTTCGTCGGCACACCCTTGCGCCGCCTTGTTGACGAAATCCGGGTCGGCGAGGAACGGCCGGGCCATGGAAACCATGTCGGCATCGCCCTCGGCGAGGATCTGCTCGGCCACTTCCGGGGTGTTGATCCGGTTGGTGGTGATCAGCGGAATACCCACCGAGCCGCGCAACTTGGCCGTGACCTTGCTGAACGCCGCGCGCGGCACCTTGGTGGCGATGGTCGGAATCCGCGCTTCGTGCCAGCCGATACCGGTGTTGATGATGGTCGCGCCGGCCTGTTCGATGGCCTTGGCCAACAGGACGATTTCGTCCCAGGTGCTGCCGCCTTCCACCAGGTCGAGCATCGACAGGCGGAAGATGATGATGAAGTCCGAACCCACCGCCTCACGCACACGCCGCACGATCTCCACCGGCAGGCGCATGCGGTTCTCGTAGCTACCGCCCCAGCGGTCGGTACGGTGGTTGGTATGGGCCGCGAGGAACTGGTTGATGAAGTAACCTTCCGAACCCATGATTTCGACGCCGTCGTACTCGGCATTCTGGGCCAGGGCCGAACAGGTCACGAAGTCGGCGATCTGTTTCTCGATGCCTTCCTCATCCAGCTCCTTGGGCTTGAACGGGTTGATCGGGGCCTGGATCGCACTCGGCGCCACTTGTTTCGGACTGTAGGCATAACGCCCGGCATGGAGGATCTGCAGACAGATCTTGCCGCCGGCCTCATGCACCGCGTGGGTGACGATACGATGCTGGTCGGCTTCGGCCTGGGTGGTCAGCTTGGCCGCGCCGGAATACACCCCGCCCTCGTCGTTTGGCGCGATACCGCCGGTCACCATCAAACCGACGCCGCCACGGGCGCGCTCGGCAAAGTAGGCCGCCATGCGCTCGAAACCGCCGGGCTTTTCCTCAAGGCCGGTGTGCATCGAGCCCATCAGGGTGCGGTTGCGCAACGTGGTGAAACCCAGGTCGAGCGGGGCCAGCAGGTGCGGGTATTGGGCGGCGGTCATAGAAACTCCACAACGAGCAAGATCACGGAATGCGGGAAGCTCTTCGGCCCCCGTCAGTTGTATGACTGGCACATTAAAGACGCCCCGGTCCCGGCTCAATGACCGAAACTGACAACTTATTGATCCAAATGTGCAGCGCCTCTTGGCAAGCACGCCCGCGGGCCCTACCCTAGTCGACGACTCCCGCACACGGTCGTTCGTTATCCGCTCCCATGCGTAAATTCCTGCTCTTCTCCTTATTGGTCCTGCTGCTCGCCGCCGTCGCCGGTTATGCCGTGTGGACCCAGCAACGCAGCAGCGGCCACTACCTCTCGGACCTGCGTATCCGCCTGTCCGTGAACCAGGGCGTGGCGGGCAACCACGGCAACCTGCTGGGCCTGCAACCGGAGCTGTTTCCCAACGACTACCAGAACCCGGCACGCCTGCACCGCAAGCTGGCGGCCTATCTGCAACAGGCCCGCGGCCTGGGGCTACTGAACGACAAGACCATTGTGGTACTGCCGGAACACATCGGCACCTGGCTGCTGCTGCGCGGGGAAAAGGACGACCTCTACCAGGCCCTCGACCAGCAGGAGGCAATGAACTGGCTGATGCTCGGCAACCCGCTGAAGCTGCTCGGCGCCCTGTTCAATGCCAAGGGCCGCAGTTTCCTCGAAGACGCCCGCCTGCGCATGAAGGCCAAAAACATGGCCCAGGATTACCAGGCGGTGTTCGGCGGCCTGGCGAAAGAGTTCGGCGTCACCCTGGTGGCCGGCTCCATCGTCCTGCCGGACCCCAGCGTCGAGCAAGGCACCCTGAAAATCGGCAAGGGCGCGCTGTACAACGTCAGCCTGGTCTTCGCCGCCGATGGGCGCCCCCTCGGCCAGCCCCAGCGCAAGCTCTACCCGACCTTCGACGAACGCGGTTATATCAAGGGCGGCGGACGCCAGGAGCTGAATGCCGTAGAGACCCCGGCCGGCCGCCTCGGCGTGCTGATCGGCAGTGATAGCTGGTACCCGGACAACTACCGCCGGTTTGACGAGCTCGGCGTATCACTGATCGCCGTGAGCGCCTCGCTGCCCGGCAAGAACAGCTGGGAACAACCCTGGCGCGGCTTCAAGAACGCGGCCACGCCGGCGGAGATCAGCCTGCGGCCCGGCGAACTCGGCGAGGGCGAAGCCTGGCATCGCCTGACGTTGATCAGCCGCGTCCCCAGCAGCCAGTCCACGGCCGGCATGACCGTGTTCCTGCGTGGCCAATTCTGGAACCAGCGTTATTCGGGGCAGAGCTTTATCAGCCAGGACGGACGCTCCATCGACGGGCAGGACGGCAGTGATCGCGGCGCCCGCCTGCTGAATCTGTGGTTGCCATGAAGCCGGTATCGATGCGCCTGGGCGATCTGTCCGTGAGCTTCGTCCACAGCCTCGCCGATGCGGTGACCAGCCACGGCCAGGACGCTGAGGCGCTGTTGGAACAATATGGGCTGGACCCGGCGCGCCTGGCCGAACCCGGCGCCCGGCTGTCGATTCCGCGTTATATGCGCCTGGGGCACGCGGCGATCCAGTTGACCGGCGACCCGGCCCTGGGCTTGCGCATGGGCCGCCTCAGCCGGCTCAGCCAGGCGGGCCTTGCCGGTGTCACCGCCGCCCAGGCGCCGACGGTGCGCGAAGCGGCGCGAACCCTGACCCGCTTCGAGGCGCTTTACGGTTCCAACTATCGCGGGCAGTCGAGTTTTCATGAAGACGCCAACGGCGCCTGGCTGCGTTTCTACTCCATCAGCCCGTACAACGCCTACAACCGCTTCGTGGTGGACTCGATCATTGCCGGCTGGCTGCAACAGCTGTCCAGCGTCGGCGGCGAAACACTGCACGCCGAGCGCATCGACATCGAATTCGCCGAACCGGGCTATGCCGCGGCCTACAAGGGTCTGGGCGACTGCCAGGTGCATTTTGCCGCCGAGCACAATCAGCTGCGCCTGGGCCAGGCCAGCCTGGGGCTGCGCAACCCGAACCATTGCCCCGCAACCTGGCGGCACCTGCTGCAACTGTGCGAACGGGAACTGGAACAACTGACGCGCACCCGCAGTCTGCGTGAACGTATCACTCAGTTGCTGGGTCCTTTGCTCAATGGCGGCCGGGAACCCGACCTGGAAGAAGTGGCGGCACGCCTGAAGCTGCCGACCTGGACACTGCGTCGTAAACTGGCCGAGGAAGGCACGCAATTTCGCGCCATTCTCAATGACACTCGCCGTGACCTGGCGATGACCTATATTCGCGACACCGAACTGGCTTTTGGCGAAATCGCCTACCTGCTCGGGTTTGCCTCAGCCGAGGCCTTTCAACGGGCTTTCAAACGCTGGAACGGCCAGACCCCCGGCGAGTTCCGCCGCAGTCAGCGGCATTCGGCCTGAGCCGAAAAGCGACCGCTTACAGCTCGGTCGCGTCTTCAGCCGGCTCAACCGGGTCCAACTCGAAAGCACTGAACTCCAACAGCTCTTCTTGATAGTCATCCATCGTAAAACTCCTTTTTCGCTCGTGGGTAAACCGCTGTCTTGCTCACCGCTCCCGTGGAGCGGGCTGGATCCAGCATAGGGGTCCCATGTGAAGGAAAAATGAAGCACCCCGTCTGCCCAGGCACCTGAAGAGGAGCCTGAAATAAAAAACTAGCAGAACGGTCAGAATTTACCCACTTTTATTTTGCAGCTGGCGTCCCCTATCACAAGGTCACGGGATCGAGGTCGACAAACCCGAACCCGTCACCTGGTGTCGGGCTTACTGGGCCGGGGTCGCCGGAGCGGCCGGCTCGCTGGCCGCTGGCGTCGGGGCAGGCGTCGGCTCGGCAGGGGTGGCCGGGGCGGTTGGAGTGGCCGGAGCCTTCTCGAGCGGCGTGACCGGCGCGGCTTCGGCTGGCGCCGCGACCGGTTCGGACGTGGCAGGAGCCGCCGGAGTGACAGGCGCTGCTGGAGCGCTATGCACGGGGTCCGCGGCCTTCGCTGCCGGCGTCGGTTCCGCAGGCTTGGTGTCTGCCGCCTTCGGTTCCGCCGGTTTGTCCGCCTGGGCCTTGGCCGGCACCACTTCGGGCATTCCCAGTTCGGCCTTGGGTTTCTCGTCGGTATGTTTCTCTTTTTTCACCTCAGGCGGCAGGAACAGCTCCACCAGGGTGAAGAAACGGTCATAGAAGGTCGCCGAGGACACGGTCTCGCTGGCCACCTTGACCATCGAGTCATCCGTCGAACCGATCGGCATCGACACCGAACCCAGCACGCCCACGCCGAGGCTCGCGGAGTTGTTGACCTTCTTCAGGGCATAGCGGTCCTGCAGGGCGTTGGCGAACATGGTCGAGCGATGGTTGGCCGTGCCGTCCGCCGCACAGACCACGCTGAAGCTGATCTGCATATGGGTATCGCCGGTCTGCTGGAAGCTCTTGTTGCCGCTGATCAGCTTCGGGTCGCTGCTGGTGATGATATAGCCCTGGCTGAGCAAGGCACGCCGGGCCGCTTCACAGGACGCCGCGTCGCTCACACCGTAATTGCGTGAGAACGTGCCGGCGTCGTCGAAATTTTCCCGTTCGTAAACGGCGGTCTTGGTGGTCGACGAGCAGCCCGCGGCGCCCGCCAGCATCAGTGCCAATGCAACGGCACGCAAGTGGAATGATGTCGACATTGAGAATCCTGAGGAAAAACGGTCCGGGGCGTATTGTGCATCAGTTCGACATCGCTGAGCGCACACTGAACAGGTTGTGACAGCGAATTTTCAGGAAAATGCCTATCAGCGCCCCTCCATCTGATAACGCACCTTGTACAACTCGTTATCGCCACGCAGCCCCAGCTTGCGGAAGGCCGCCTGCTTCTGGGTACTGATGGTCTTGATACTGCGCGAGAACTTGCGCGCAATATGGCTCACCGACAAGCCGTCCAGGCAGCAGCGCAGCACCTCGTGTTCGCGTACCGTCAGTTCGGAGGTCCTGGCCAGCACGTCGAGGCTGGCGACCTCGGACTCCGAAGCCGGCGTGGCGATATCGAGCCGCGACACCTCGTGCACCTGCAACGCCTCGAGCATGTCCGGGTGCAGGTAGACCTTGCCGGCCGCCACCTGGCGGATCGCCAGGACGAACTCGTCGGAGTTCAACTCCTTGCCAATAAAGCCGCTGGCCCCGCAGCGCAGCGCCAGGGCCACCGTCGCCGGCACATACAGGGACGAGATGATCAGCAGCCGCAGCTTCGGAAAGCGGATCTTCAAGGTACGAATCAGGTTCAGCCCGTCGACTTCGCCCGAACGCAACGAATAGTCCATCACCACCAGGTCGACTTCCTGCTCGCGCAAGGCGGCCATCAGCGCCGAGCCACGGCTGAAACTGCCCAGCAACAGGAGATCGGCCTCGGCCTGGATCTTGATCTCCATGCCGCACAGGACCAGGCTGTGGTCGTCCAGAATCATGAGGCGGGTAGGCTTTTTCTCGAGCATGAACTCTCCTGCACTGCTGCCAATGAAAAACTGACTCGGCAGTGGTCAGGTCCGACCGACGCAAAATCGTTGTGCGGACCGCCACCCCTTCACCATGGCATCCTGCCCAACCGATATATCCCCTGATCCGCAGGGCCCCTCTCCCTGCGCCGGATCCCCACCTGGCCAGCCGCGCCACAATGGCGATCGGCGCCGCAGGTGTGGGCTATGGGTGGTCATGCTAAACAGTCGTCGGCGCATCCGACATAGGACATTTCCACAAGCCAACTACGAAACCGACCTTCATCTTGCGGGACAAGCCAAATACCTACAGTCGCTACGTCGAGGGGCATCGGAAATCGCTGAGGATCTTGCGGCCGAAGGGATGGTCAAGGCTGGCGCTGCGCAATTGCAGCACCACCTCGACGTCCTCGAAGCCCAGGGTCAGCCAATAGCCCTCCCCGTTCGGGGCTGGCACCAGGCGGCCCTGCTCCATAAAGCGGAACCAGGCCCAGGGCCCTTCGGCCGAGCGCACCAGGGTCCGACCGTCGATCAGGGTGACCACCATCCTCAACTGACTGCCCAGGGCCCGGGTCGGCCAGGTGAACAGGCTGGGACGGATCGGGCCGTGGGCATAGTTGAGCTGCAGCTCGTCCAGGGTCAGGCGCACCTGGGCGATGCGTTCGTCCATGGACACAGGGCTGAGCTCGAAATCGACCCGTGCGACGTCGGACGCGGCAGGGAAAAACGCCCGGCGAATCTGCTCCGCACGCCGGAACTGTGCCGCCACCGCACCCTCCAGCAGCGTGACGTCCGGGTGGCTGCGCCGGAAATCCTGCAGCAGCCCGGCAGGCGCGAACAAGCGGTTGAAGTCGGCCAGCGACAGCTGCTCGCGGGCCTGCCGGTCAAAGGGATAGCGCTGGGCGAGCAGCCGCGAGCATTCGGGGCCCAGTTGCAGGTTCAGGTGGGCGCCGACCGTCGCCACCGTCTTCTGCTGCAGGTGTTGCCGGCCGACACTGACGATATCGGCGAACAGCGGATGCAGCATCGGCGGCAGGCTGTCGATCTGCCGCTTCAACTGCTCCAGGGCGTCCACCGGCGGGCTAGGCAACCCCATCGCCAGGGCTTGCTCCCGGGCCTTGAGGTAAACCGCCGCCTGGGCCAGGGCTTCGCGCAATGCCTCGAGCGCGGCGGCGCTGCCTTCGCTCAACTGTTGCAGCGCCACAAAATGCCGGTTGACCGGGTGCTCTTCGGCAGCAAGCGTGGCGGGGAGTGCCTTGGCCAGATCCGAGGAGAAACCGGAGGCCAGTGACGACACTTGCTGACGCGCCCTGTCGACCAGACGCTGGGGGACCTGGGGGATATCCAGGCGGGTTTCACGCCCGGCCGCGCGCAGCAGGCTGAACAGCGCCGAGTCGGCCCGCGACAGCCGCTCGAGCCTGAGGGCCAGGGACTCGGGCTGGTCGAGGCCGACCAGTTGCAGGTCGGCGAAGAAGCTCTCCCAGTAGCGGATATAGTCCTGTGCATAAAGCGCCGACACTTCGTCGTGCAAGGTCAACGCGTCCAGTCGCAGCCCCTCACCCATGACCCACTCTTCCTCCTTGAGCACCTCGGCCACCAGTAACGGCAGGCGGACCCGCAGTTGTTCATGCCCCTTGGGGCTGAAGCGGGCTGGCACGCCTCGGTTCAGGGGCTCGCCACTACGGCGTGCAAGACTCAGCAGCCCCTCGCTGCCGCTGACCGCGACGACGCTGAAATCCTCAGCGTCAGCACTGGCCAACATCGCGCTCAGTCGAGCGTACAGACGCTGCTGTTGCGGTTCGCGGCGCAGTTCTCGACGCACCTGCTCGACCCACTGCGGATCGACACTCAATACCGGCCCCGTCGCCAGCAGCGGTATCAATGCATGGACATGAACCTGCAACTGCTCGCGTTGCTCCGGGGCCAGCGACTGACCGAGATCGCCCCGCACCCGGGCCGACAGCCAGTCCTCAAAGGCGGCCGATTCGAAGCGGCCCTGACCGCCCAACATCAGGTAGAACCGCAAGCGCTCCTGGCGCTCGCTGTGCGGCTCATCCGGTACAGAGCGCTGCAAAGTTTGCACAACGCCGGGCAGCAACTCATCGAGCAATGTCCGCTGGTAAAGGCTACGGGTCTGGTCCAGCAAGCGGCGATACTCGCTCAGCCAGAATCCGGGCACCCACCCACCGCCCGAGGGTGGATAGGCCAGGTTCCTGAAGCGCTCCAGGCGTTCGAGTAGCGCTGATGTCACACTCGTTCCGGTAGCGCTGGCGGGCACCTGCTCGAGCAACACTTGTTGCTCGGCCAGCCACTGCAACTGCCGGGTCTGCTGCCAGTAACTGTTGCCGAACAGCGTTGCCAGCAGAATGACCAAGGTCCCCGCGCCGAGTGCCGGCAACCAGCGCCCCCCGCCCGCAACAGACGGCAAGAATCCCCGCCAGCGTGCGTGACGTCGACTCTGTTGCAGGCAGCGGACCAGTCGCTGGCTGGCGGCCCGGATACCCGGTTCGACCCGCAAGTGGCCGCTGCAACGCAGCGATTGCAGATGGACCTGCGCAACCCGTGGCTGTTCGAAAAACGCCGTTTGCAGATAGGGCTGCAAGACCTCGCCGAACTGTCGCCACAAGCGCGGGAAACCGTAGAGTTGAACCCGCGCCGAGGTCTGCGCTTCCCTCTGCAAACGCTCGGGGAGTCCGTCTTGCACTGTCGCGAAGAGGCCGACAAGGCGCCCGGCCAACCCCGCCAGGTTCTGCCGGTTGCGTCCCTGGACAAAGCCCAGCGCCAGGTCTCGCGCCTCGACCGGCAACGCCTGCAGCGACGCTTCGAATCCTGGCAGGCGATCACAGTGGGTGACCATCACCTGCACCGGCAGGCCCTGACCGAACTCGGCGGCCAGTTCTTCCAGGCGCGCCCGCAGGATCAGGGCCTGGGCATCGCGGGCAGCGGGCGCCAGGCGCAGCAGATGCACCGCATTGAGCACCAGCACTGCCCCGGCAACCCCCAAGCCGTGGCGGCGCGAGCGTTTCAGTTCATCGAGCAGGCAACGCCATAACCCCGTGCAGCCGGGGTCGGCCTGGGTCAGCAACGCAGCGCTCACCGTCATGACGGAAAAAGCGCCGATACGCCCCAGGTACAAATCATCGGGCGGCGACTCGTCGCCCGGGCGTGCGCGACGGCCCTTCTCTCCCATCAGACCGCGCTTGCCGGCGCCCGTCGCGCCCAACAGCAGGAACACCGGACCGCTGGCGTTGGCCTGGCTTTCCAGACGCCAACGCTCCAGCCGCTCGCGCAAGCGCCGTTCCCGGGTACAAGGCGGATTCAGCTCCTGCAACGCCGACTGCGCCGCCTCGACGCCGAGCAACTCCCGGCGCTTGCGCCGCCGCCGCGCCCACCCGAAAAAGATCAGCCCTCCCAGGTACAAGGGGACCAGCAACAGCCACTGCTGCCAGTCATGCGCCAGTGGCGCAACACCGTCGACGGACAAGCGCGGACCATGATCGCGGACCAGCCAGGTCAACAGATAAAGTCCCACCACCAGCGGCAAAGCCCGCAACAGGTTTTTCAGCAATCTCAGGAGCATGGCGGCAGTCATCCGGCGAGGGCAAATAGGTCAAGCGCCCATGGCAGGGCAATGGCGGTCACAGCGGTTCGAGCACAATCTCCACCCGACGATTGCGCGCCCGGTTGTCCGCGCTGTCATTCGGCACCCGTGGCTCACTGGCGCCACGCCCCAGGGCCTGGGCACGCCCGGAGTCGGCCGCCGCGCCAAACATCTCGAACAACACCGCGCGGGCGCGCCGCAGCGAGAGCTGCTGGTTGGAGACCAGGCCCTTGCCGACCGGAGTGTCATCACTGTGTCCGACGATCCGGATACGCCCCGGCCAATCCGCCAGCACCGTGGCGGTACGCTGCAAGGTCGCGCGACTCTCCGGCTCGATCACGCTGCCGCCAGGGGCAAACAACTGCGTGGTACCCAGCAACAGTCGTACGACGCCGGCCTCATCGTGCAACGTCAGGCGCCCGGCCTGGATATCCTCGGCCAGACGCTCAGCCAGGGTAGGCAAGGCCGCCTGCACGGAAGGGGGCACTGCCCCGACGGACGACAGCCGCGACAATCCAAGCCCCTGCTGGGCGGAACGCACCTGCAAGTCGTAGGCAGCCGCGACCGCGAGGCCGATCAACAAGACCAGCAGACCGCCCAAGCTCCAGTGCAGCGCCCGCCGTGGCCACCGGCCCGGCGGCGCGGTTTTCGGCGACGCACGCGGATAACGCTCGCGGTGCACCCGCAGGGTTTCGTAGAGCTGGGCACGCTTGAGGACCAGGATCGAACGGCCTTCGCGCTGGATTCGATAACGCCCCTCCAGGCCCAGCGCCAGGCACAGGTACATCAGTTCTAACAGCGCCAGATGCTCCACCGGTTTGAGCTGCGCCGCGTCCAGATAGGCGAAGAAGCCTTCGCCGCCCTCGGCCTCCTGGTGAAAGGTCATCAGCAGGCTATGCCGTGACCAGGCGCCCCGGGCCCATTCGCTGCTGGCGATGATTTCATCGAGCAAAGTGCACAGGGCATAACGGGCGCGCAACACGATATGTGTCTCGATACCGCAAGCCAGGGCCTGCTGCTGGAAGGTCCGCACCCGGGCGATCAGGCGCAAACGCAGGGCTGGCAAGTCGGGCTGGCGCTTCAGGCGCTGGAACACCACCACCTCATGCAGCAGGTCGTCCGCCAGCGCACAGAGGTTTTCGTCGGCAGCCGCCGGCCCGGCCCGGACACGCTCGCGGGCGTGTTTGCGTGATCCGAAGGCCCTCCGGGCAAACGCCATCACGCCTCCCTGATGGCCCAGAACGCCAATTGCAACCCCGGAAACGAACCGGCCACATGCAAACCGAAACCACTGGTGTCCACCAGATCGGCCCACAAGGGATGGTCGTTCGACAGCTGGAAATAGCTGAAACCGGGATAGTAAGGCAGCTCCCTGGGCGCCGTCGGCAGCACCTGGATCGCCAGCCCCGGCAATTGCAGATTCACCAGGTCATGCAGGCGCTCGGCCGGACCGATCTTCAAGCGGCTGGGGAAATTTTTGCGCAGCTCCTCGTCAGGCACCTGCGCACGCACCGCGAGAATGAAGCGCGCCGATTGGTACAGGTTGATATCCGCCACCTGGGCAAAACGAAAACCAAAGGCACCGCTCTTGAGCGCCAGGGCCACCACGTCGGCACTGGCCACCGCACTCAACGCCTGCAACAGGTCCTGGATCAACGGCACAAAACTCTCGCCCAGGCGGTCATGGCGGTACGGCGGATAGGCCCTGGGGCGCTTGCGTTCCTGGCCGAAAATCGCCAGCTCGCCGGCCAGCCGCACCAACTCGCGGTACAGCAGTTCGGGGTGCAGCGCCGGCTGGCTGGCCAGGTGCATCAGCAAGCTTTCGGCGCGATTGACGCTTTGCAGCATCACGTACTGCTGGATCTCCGTCATCCCGCCGAGCCCGCCCTGGCCCAGCCCACCGGCCAGGGCCACACCGCGCTGGCGGGCGCGGGCGATCAGTTCGTCGACGGAACGCGCCAACACCGGCGAACAACGCCAGGCCAGCAACGGTGCCACCTGTTGCCGGTCGAGCACCACCAGACCGGCGGCCGTGCGCTCCACCACCCGCGCCACCCGCAAAAAGACATGGGAGGCGGCCACGTCCGCCTCCCGCGCCAGCTTCAGGTTCAGACGACGGACCTGCAAACAGGCCGGCTCGTCGCCCTCGCTATTGGCGTCGGCGACCAGGACTTCGCTGATCCGGTAACGGGCCAGGCTGTCGTCCCCGGGGGCGCTTTCGGTGTCCGCCGCCCCAGGGCGATTGAGCGCCAGGGCCAACACCAATTGCACGTCACGCTCACTGTCGGCCACCGGATAACGCAGCCGGGCCAGTTCCTCGTCCGTCAGGGCGAAGGGGCTGCCATCGGGCATGATCCCTTCGCAGGCGCTCAAGGCCACGCTGCCCAGCGCCAACTGCGCGGCATCGATTCTCAGCGCGGCAAAGCCCCAGCCATGGGGTTGCACCGCGCGCAGGACCTGCGCCAGCCGGGCCCGATGATGGCGCTCCTGTTGCTGGAAGTGCTGCGGCAACAGAAACATGCCTTCGGACCAGACAACGCCGTCATGGCTACTCATCGGCCTTCTCCTGCGCCGACGTCAACGCCACGCGCTGGCGAGCGATCTGGGCCGTCAGCCGCGAGGGACGCGTCGGGTCGATTTCGGCCCAGGCCCACCACTGGGCATGGTCGATATTGCGGTACTCGACCACCAGCGCGATAAAGCGGGTGCCGGGCACGGGAAGAAAGTTCTGCTCCTGCTGCTGGCCCGGGCGCAGCAGCAACGACTCCTGGCGCAGCAGATCGCGCCCCAGCGCCTGTTCGGCCGCGGCTTCGGACTGGAACAGCTCGACCTGCTCCAGACGCTTGCTGTCCGCCAGTTGCAGGAGCCTGACGATCACCGGCGACGGCCGCCCATGCAGGTCGGGATTGCTGTCCAGTGCCGCCTCGAGGGACAACGCGATACGCGGTTCAGGTGGCGGTTCGTCCGACCAGAACCAGGTACAGCCCGGGAACGCCAGCACCAGCAGCAGGCACAGGGCGCGTCGAAATATCCGCTTAATCGCGACCATCATCGGCCTCCTTGGGCGGCTTGGCCTTCGCAGGTGCAGCCGCCTTGGCCGAGGTGCTGGCAGCCGCGGCACCGCCATTGATGTCGACCGAGGCGGAGCCATCGAGGGTCACGGTCTTGCCGTTGATCGCCACACCCGCGGCGCTGAGCACCAGGGTGCTGGAACCGACCTTGAGGGTCAGGCTCTTGCCCGCTTCCAGCACAAGCTTGCCGTTGGCCTTGAAGTCCATGTCGGCGGCGGTTGACAGCCATTGGCCAGCAATCCTGCAATGGCTGTCGCCACCGATATCCAGCGATTGATCGGCGTCGACCCGAGTGTTGCGCTGGCCGCCCACAGACTCATGAAGGTCATCCTCGACCTTGAGAAACTGGTTGGCACCGACCGTCAGGTGCCAGTCGTTGCCAATGCTGGCGAACGCATCGTTGCGCACCGTCAGATCCTGGTTGCGTCCGGCATGGATCAGCAATTGCTCGCGGCCCTTCTTGTCGTCGAAGCGCAACTCGTTGTAGACATCCGGCTCGCCCAGCGACTGCGATTTGAGACCACTGCGGGCCGCCTGCACCGGCAGCTCCCAGGGTGGCCGCTGGCCGGCGTTATAGAGCCCGGCGGTGACCAGGGGCCGGTCGGGGTCGCCGCCGAGGAATTCCACCACCACCTCCTGCCCGACCCTCGGCAAGAACAGCGCGCCCCAGCGCTTGCCGGCCATCGGCTGGGCGACCCGGACCCAGCAGGAACACGCCTCGTTGCGCCGCCCGCTGCTGTCCCAGTGAAACTGCACCTTGATCCGGCCGTACTCATCGACCCAGATCGGATCGCCTTCCTTGCCGACCACAAAGGCCGTCTGTGGTCCGGCGATCAGCGGCCGCGCGGTCTGTATGGGCGCACGAAACACCTGGGTGGTCGGGATCGCCTCAACCTCGCAGCGCAACTCGGTCGAGGCCTCGAACTGCAAGGTCGCGGCCACGATCAGATAATCGCTGTTCTGCTCGGCTCGCGGGTGATCGACCAGCGTGAAGCACTGCCCGGCCGCCAGGTACGGCGACTGGCTGACGCCCCGGCGCCACTGCTGGCGGGCGTGCGCCGCTTCAAGCTGGATTCGCGCCAGAGTTTCGCCAGACTCGCGACGGCTGAATCGCCCCGGAAAATCTTCTTGTCGATAGTTGCCGTGGCGCGCTGTCGCCGCCGCCCCATGGCTCGCCGAAAGGACGCTGGCCTCGCGGTTGCTGGCCTTGGTGAAATCGAAATCCACCAGGCTGAACGCCCCGGGCCGCAGTTCGCCGTGGGACTCCCAGCTCAGCATGCTACCCGGGACCCTGTCCTGGTTGGGCCGGTAGGTCATTTCCCGCAGGTGCTGCACCGGCTTGTGTGCGCTCATCGAATCGGCGATCACCAGCAGATGATCGTCGGGTTGATGAACGAAGAAATAGTAGAGTCCCGCGTCCTCCAGCAAGCGGCTGAAAAAGGCAAAGTCGCTTTCGCCGAACTGCACGCAATACTCCATCGACTCCGGGCATTCGGCCTGCCAGTCGATGCTCGCGGGGTAGTCGCTGAAGACCTCATCAAGCACTTGCTTGAGGGTCAGGTTCTGGAAAATCCGCTGGCGCCGGGACTGCGTCAGAAACCACAGCCAGGGTCTGAGCGAAAGCCGGTAGCACGCCTGGCGGTCGCTGGCGCGGCCGATGGCACTGAAGGCGGTGATATAGCCGTGAATGGAGCGTGCCCGTTCACCCACGACACCGAGACTCAACGCCAATGGTTGCCCCAGTAGATCATCGACCTGCAACTCGTCGTCGCTGCTGGAGAAGGTCAGCTCGTATTCAACGAGCTGGCTCAACCCCTCGCGACCGCTGAGTTCGAGCAGCGACAGCTTGGCATCGACGCCAGGCACCTGGACACGGTGGTAGGTGTTTTCGGACATGGTGACAAGGGCTCGCTCAGGCAATCGTGGTCTTGAGGGTGGCGCTGGCGTTGACGCTGATCTGACCACCCCAGTTGCACTGGCAGGTACAGCAGTGGTCCAGCGCCGGCAGCCTGGCAATCCGTGCTCGCATCGCACCGGGCTGCCAGGGCGTGAGCGTGACAGGCACGCAGGGCATCGGCGTCAGCACACCCATGGCGGCGGCCGTCGCCGCCGCGACCTGGGGGTTGGCCGGGCTGCGGCAGAGGCCGAAGGCCGGAATATTGACCATGGGTTTATGATCGAGAATGTTCGCCGCCGGCTGACCTTCGACCGTGACCCGCCCCAGCGGCAGGACATTCAGGCGGGCCGGTGCGGCGCCAAACGAACAGGAGAGCAAGGCACCCATTACAACTTGCTGATTCATGCGTGCTCCAGACAGACATCCGTGGAAAGCCCGCGCAGTGTCAGTGAAGGGTGCCCTGCGGGGTATCGGATAACTCCTAAATCAGCCGACGCGGGTCGGTGCGGGCCGCTGAAAACGCGCGGGTTCGAAGCGCCACCCCGGTGCCGACGCGCACTTGTGCCCCAACCAGCAGGCGCGCCCCAGGCCTTGCGGCGCACCCAATTGCAGGCTTGGCCGCTGTGCCGCTTGCAGGCGCAGATCAAGATCCCATTGCAAAGTCGGACCGACATAACATTCGACCAGTTGGCCCAAGGGTTCGAAGTAGCACCCTCCGGGCAGCAGGCGCTGATAGTCCGCCCAGGACAACGGCCCCAGGTGCAGGCAGAAACTGTGCTGGACATTCCACAGCCGACGCCCCAGCAACGCGGCCCCGCCCAGCCGCGCCGACTCGCGCCGCCGGCCCAGTTGCAAGCGCTCATCGGATGCCAGAACGGTCCGATGCCGACCCAGGGTGCTCACCGCGACCGGCAGGCGCAGCAGATCCCGGACCAGGGCCAGCAAACCGGCGGCACTGCGACGTTGATCGATGAATTGCGGCGCGTAGAAGCGCGGGGCGCTGGGCAATGCACGGGACTCGCCCGGCGAGAACGCCGACACATAGTCGGCAAAACGGTCGTCGGCCGGGCGATCGGCCCAGACCACCGGCCGCACCCGCGCCCAGCTCCGATAAAGCAGGCTCAGCAGACGGTGGTGAAACACATCGAGAAAATGCGCCAGGGTACTGTCGCCATGGTTGATCTGGCGCGACAGCACATCCTCGCTGAAATGCAGGGGCATCGGCCCGTTCGCCCCCGTCAGGCCGAAGAAGTTCACCGCCAGCAGCGCGGCACGCCCCTCGCGCAAGCGCAGTCGGGCGATCATCGCCGGCTCGAACGCCAGCGAGACGTGCTGCGCCAGGCGCAACGGATCGTCGCCCAGGCGCTGCGCCGTCCCCCAGCGCGGCGCATCAGGGTAGGTGCGTTCGAGCAAACGCATCGCGGCGAAAAAATCATAACGCCAAGGCTGTGCGACCAATTCCGGCGGTGGCGCTACCAGATCATGCATTGACCCGCCCTCGCCCGCCAGGTCTTGATATGACCTCGGCTCACACTGTGCAACTCAGTCTGCATAAAGGCATTGAGCGCGGCATAACGAACAAAAAAACGCTCCAGCGCGGCGCCGAACAGATAGGTTCCGGTGCCTTCGCAGGCGGCGTCATCGAGGACCAGGGTCAGGGTCAGGCCGCGACCGAACGCCACCGGCCCGGCCCCGGGCAAACGCCGGGTGACGGCCTGCGCGCGCAACGAGACGATGCCTTGCAGCAACTTGTGCCCGCTGCTGTCGCCCTCGGGCAGGTAATGCGCCAGCAACTCGCGCAAGGCCCGGGCCCCGGCCGCCCCGTCGTGGTGAGCCAGGGGCAGGTAGTTGCGCGACAACTGCCGCACCACCTGCCATTGCCGGTCGCCCTGGGACGGCGCGGGTAGCGGTCGTGAAGGCCCGGCCACGCAGCGGATCGCCAACACCGGAGCAGCCAGGTCAAGGACAAAGTCGGTGTTGCCCGCCCCCAGGGGCAGACGCAACGGCAGATCGCGGTTGGAACACAGCACGTCCACCGCCAGGCGCTGCAACTCGGCGTCCGCCTCCAGCGCAACGACCAGACTGGCGTCACAGCCGCGATAACGCCGCTGGCCGTCGACAAAACGCTGTGGAGCGCGGCTGAGCGTGCGCTGCATCTGGTAGAAACCCGCCAGGCGACGTTCGTCTCCATCCAGCCGTTGCGGGGCATACAACGGCAGGATGACCTGGCGTTCCTTGGAGCCGGCGGCATAGCCATGGACCGCCAGCACCTCGTGGATCTCGTAGGCGAGTGGCCGGGCCTTGTCGACCACCAATGGCAAGTCATGCCGATAAGGGTCGACGACGATACGCTCGACCCGCTTGCTGAACAGGTTGATTACCGGCACGCAGAACAAACCGAAGTGGCTGGCATTGAGCAGCGCCGACAAGGGTTGTGAGAGGGGTGCGAACACCACCACCAACTCCACGCTATGCGCCGGACAGTTGCGCAACGCCGGTCCCAGGCCACCCAGGCTGACAAAGCGCTCACCCTCGGCGAAGGCGAGAAAGGTCTTGAGCTGCGCGCACACCGCGTCACTGTTCAACGACCGGGCATACTGGCTGGAAGCCGGATGCGGCGACGGTTGGCAGATATGCTCGGGGTCGATCCACGTGCTCCACGTACCCTCGCCTTCGCCACAACGCACGAACAGACCTTCAGCCCGGGTCAACAGGGCCTCCTGGACCGCCAGCGGCAGCGAACCGTCGCCGCGCAGGAACAGCGTCAACTCCTGCAGCGCCAATTGATCGAAGGACAGCCCGGCGGTGGTCCGCAGGCGCAGGCGCAAGGCGCCACCGTCCTGCTTGAGCACGCTGGCGGGCAAGCCCTTGAGCAGCCCGGCGCTGGGCAGGTAATCGGCCGACTCCAGGGCCAGGGGCCAGAGCGTCACCGGGCGCAAGCTGCGGAACTCGCAACGCGGGTCTTGCCCGCCCGCCTCGCCCAGCGAACGCACCACGCTATCGGCCGGCAAGGTGAACCCCGAGGCCAGCGAGCCCTCCTGCAAGTCCGGGGAAAGCTGTAATACCGCCATGGACGGCACCGGCAGCAACTGCTGCGGCTGTACCAGTTCCAGCAGGCTCTCGGTGAAACGCGGGAACTCGGCTTCCATTTGCAGTTGCACGCGGGCGGTGAGAAAACTCAGCCCTTCCAGCAAACGCTCCACCGACGGGTCGGTCACCTCATCGGGGCGCAACCCCAGGGTGGCGGCGATTTTCGGGTAGTCCTCGGCAAACTCGGCACCGGCTTCACGCAGGAAACTCAGTTCACGCTCGTAATGCCGCAGCAGCCGCTCATCCATGGGCCGACGGACGACCATAGGGCCGCACCCGCACCTCACCACTCTCGGTGTTCCAGGCCGACTCCAGGCGAAAGGCGTGCAACGCATCGAGGCCGCGGATCTCGCCCTCGATCAGAAAATTCAGGCTGGCACTGCAGGACGTCACCGGCAGCAGTTGCACCGCGACGCTGTAACGCAAAATACGCGGTTCGAAATCCAGGACGATTTCACGGATGCGGCTCTCGAGCTTCTGCGTATCGATGCTCGACAGCACCACCCCAGCCAGGTTGCCCAGGCCGTAGTTGAGCACCGAGCGGGTGACATGGGGCTGCCTGCCCAGCGGGTAGATCGCCCCGAGGCCAGTGGCATTGAACAGCAGCGTGAGATCCCGGCACAGGTGTTCCAGCTCTTGCTGCGCACCCGCCCCCGTCCGGCGCCGGGTCATCTCGTCGCCAGGATTGGCGGGACGCAGCAGACGTTCGAGCAGCGGTGTCATGGAAGTGCTCATGAAAATCTTCCCCAAAAAACCCCGGGCACCGCCAGATTCCGCAACGTGGTACGGAACCCGGCGGCACTTGATTACTCGGTGGTATGGCTCAGCATGTTGTAAGTCTTGTCAGTAGGCGCGCCAGCTTTACCGTCAATGAAGTGCGTGTACTTGTATCGGATCTTGGTGAAGCTGATCTGGAAGGTCTCGGTCGGGCGGCTATCGCCGTTACCGCTGACGCTGTAGCTGCTGATCATCGGGGCCTCCAGCGTGAGCTCGATGTAGGGTTCGTTCTTGCCCGTCGAACTGCCGCTGGTCTGGATGATGCGCAAGGTCGCCTCGTCCAGGGACTTGCCGGTAACCGACTCGATAAACAGGTTGGGCGAGGCGATGTCGGTGCTCTTGGTCAAGGTGAGCTCGGTGACATTCCCGACGCTTGGCTCGCGGTCATTGCCAACGGAGACGGAGCGAAAACCGCCGAACCCCCAGGTGTCGATGACGATCCAGTCCTTGTGATCCTTCTCCTGGCAGTTCCCCTTAATCTCGGTCTTGAATTTCAATACAATCATGTGGACTCCAACATCTGTTTATTTGAATGGTTAAGTACCTTTCCCGGGACCAGGCCCCGGTCGGGCATGAACCCCTCAGCCTTTGACCGAGGGCAGTTGGGAGACCAGTCGCAGCGATACGCTCAGGCCTTCCAATTGATAGTGGGGACGCAGGAAGAACTTGGCCTGGTAAAAGCCCGGGCTGCCCTCCACTTCCTGCACCACCACTTCGGCACCCGCCAGCGGCTTGCGCGCCTTGTCGGCGTCGCTGGCGGTCGCCGGGTTATGCTCGACGTACTTGACAATCCAATTGTTGAGCCAGATCTCCATGTCTTCGCGCTCACTGAAGGAGCCGATCTTGTCGCGCACGATGCACTTGAGGTAATGGGCAAAACGGCAGGTGGCGAACAGATACGGCAACCGCGCCGCCAACTGCGCATTGGCGGTGGCGTCGGGGTCGTCGTATTCCTGGGGACAATGCAAGGACTGCGCGCCGATAAACGCCGCCAGCGAGCTGTTCTTGCAATGCACCAGGGGCATGAAGCCGTTCTTGGCCAACTCCACTTCGCGCCGGTCACTGATGGCGACCTCGGTCGGACAGGTCATGTCGACGCCGCCCTCCTCGGTCGGATAGGTGTGGACCGGCAGCCCGCTGATGGCGCCGCCGGACTCGATGCCGCGAATCCGCGAGCACCAGCCGTACTCCTTGAAGGAGCGGTTGATATTGATCCCCATGGCATAGGCCGCATTGGCCCACAGGTAGTTCTGCGCCTGGCCTTCGGTGACCTCCTCGAAGGCGAACTCCTCCACCGGCGCGGTGCGCGCGCCGTAGGGAATACGCCCGAGGAAACGCGGCATGGTCAGGCCGATATAACGCGAATCCTCGGAGCGCCGCAGATTGCGCCAGGCGGCGTGCTCGGGAGTGAGGAACAACTTGCTCAGGTCGCGGGGGTTGGCGACCTCGCGCCAGGAGTCCATCAACATCACCGCCGGCGACGCCGCGCTGATCAGGGGTGCATGGGCCGCGGCGGCGATCTTGGCCAGTGACGCCAGCAGTTCGACATCCGGTGGACTGTTGTCGAAATAGAAATCGGCGATCAGTACACCGAACGGCTCACCGCCCAGTTGGCCGTACTCATGCTCGTAGATTTTCTTGAACAGCGGGCTCTGGTCCCAGGCCGCGCCCTTGAACTTCTTCAGTTCGCGGGCGACTTCGTCCTTGGCGACGTTGAGGAAACGGATCTTGAGTTTCTCGTCGGTCTCGGTATTGCTCACCAGGTAGTCAAGGCCGCGCCAGGCTGATTCGACAGCCTGGAAGTCCGGGTGGTGGAGGATGTCGTTGACCTGGGCGGACAGCCTCGCGTCGATTTCACCGATCAGCGCCTGGATAGTGCCCAGGGTGTCGTGGGCAATCAGGTGGGTCGTGCGCAGCGCCTGCTGGGCCAGGGTCTGCACCGCATTTTCAATGGCTTCGCGCACCGGCTCGCCGCGCGGTTTGAACTCGCGTTGCAGCAGGTCGTTGAATTCACTGGGTGAGAGTTCGACCGTCGGGTCGATACCGGACTGATTCTGAGAAGTGGCGGACACGGATATTTACCTGTTTCAGGGAGCGATCATCGAAGGCATCAGTCTTCGGACTCGGTAACCGCCGGCTTGGCGTGGGCCAGCAGCGACTGCATCAGGGCCGGGTTTTCCAGCAACTTGGCCATCAGTTGCTCGGCGCCACTCTTGCCGTCCATATAGGTCAGCAGGTTGGCCAGCTGATTGCGCGCCTCCAGCAGTTCGCGCAGCGGCTCGACATTGCGGGCGACGGCGCCAGGCGAGAAGTCGTCCATGCTCTTGAAGGCGAGCGACACCGCCATCTGCCCTTCCCCCGTCAGTTGGTTGGGCACACTGATGCGTACCTGGGGCTCGATGGCGGCCATGCGCTCGTCAAAGTTGTCGATATCGATTTCCAGGAATTTGCGCTCGGCCACCGGCGGCAGGTTGGCCCGGTTGGCCCCCGAGAGGTCGGCGAACACGCCGTTGACAAAGGGGATCTCGATGGTCTTTTCGGCGCCGTACAACTCGACGTCATATTCGATCTGGACCCGTGGCGCACGGTTGCGCCCAATGAACTTCTGGCTGTTGTTACTGGACATACAGATAAACCTGAGCAGGGAGGGAAAGGTCAGTCATGGGCGATACCGCCCAGGGCATGCAGGTCGGCAAGGCTGCCTGGCACCAGTTCGGCGATCGCTTCGAGAAAACTCATGCTGGCGAGCCGGCGCGTCCTGGCCGCCAGCAAGGGCACCGGGCTCGAGGGTTCGTGGTGGGCGTAGTAGGCGCAAATGGCATCCAGGGCGCGGACTACGTCCTCACGGGACTGGCAGACACCGCTCCAGGCGGCTGGAGCGCGACTTGGCGCATCGGCGGCCAGTGCCTGTGGCAAGTCATCGTCTGGCGTCGGCAAGACGACATCGCAACGCTCTTCGGCGATCCGGCACCACTTGTCCAGGGCCCGTCCGAGGCCGTCCAGCGGCGAAATACCGGGCGCCGCGACTTTTTCCTCCAGACAAGCACCGATCTGCGCGATCAGTTCGACCAGAGCCCTCAACAGGCTCAGGTTCTCGACCAGCTCATCACGGGCCTGGGACTCGATCAGCGCGCCCAGGCGCGCCAGCCCTTGTGTCCGGTCCTCCTCCTCGGCGGACTCGGCGATGCAGGCCAGATCGGCCAGACGCAGCGGCTCAAGGCCCATGGCGTTGCCCATCGGCTGACGCTTGAGCACCTGGACCACACTGGTGGGCACCGCCAACTCGGCAAGGGTATTGAGCCGTATCAGCGGATCGTGATCGTCTTCGGCCAGGAGCTGCGGGTGAACATCCTCCCAGCGCTCACGCAGCAGGCTGTCGATCAGCCGCAACCCATCGACAAAGCCGGGCAGCCCGTGCAGTTCCAGCAAGGCCCGCGCCAGGCAAACCGCCACCCGCAGGTCGAGGGCATCTTCCAGCAGCGCCAGGCACAACGAGCGTACGCGCTGCCAGTCCACCGGCGTCGCGGGATACACATGATCGCCGTATTGAACTTCGTTACCGCCGTCTATTTCTTGTAACAGTTGAATAAAGTCCGCGCGGTACTCCAAGTTAGAACCGCAGGGTCTGTCAGGCAGGGTATTAATATAAGGAATCAGTTCTTTTATCGACATATTCCAGCCCCATGAAAAATGCCCTTCAGGCACGTTCAACCACAATGAAAGCCGTTAAACCCCGGCGCCTTGTGCACACGGCAAGCCAGGCACTGCGTGGATTCACTCTAGTCAAAGGGGGGGGCCGAAAACATAGGAATAGTCCTAGATCGGATAACCGCGAAGTTCCGTGTCAAAGGGGATAAACAACGAAAGTTTGCAACATTGAAAGAAAGAGCAAAGAGGAAACTTTCATGACACTTTTTTAAACATCCGCAGAACGTTTAAAAACGCAACAAGAGGGTCAAGGAGGGACGACTTCAAGTCAGCGCAGGAAGCCCAGGCAGTCGCGGGTAAAAAACAGGCAAAAAAAAGCCCCGGCAAGCCGGGGCATTTTCTTTGCTTCAAGGAGTTCAAGGGCCTTGAAGCGGTGTATGGCGCAGCGGACGGGACTCGAACCCGCGACCCCCGGCGTGACAGGCCGGTATTCTAACCGACTGAACTACCGCTGCGTATCGCTCGGACTTGCGTCCGTTTGAAATCTTGAAACCCGTGATCGAAAAGCTTCGGTGCTTTTCAATCGCAGAACGCACGAGGCGATCTGTACAAATATGGCGCAGCGGACGGGACTCGAACCCGCGACCCCCGGCGTGACAGGCCGGTATTCTAACCGACTGAACTACCGCTGCGCGTCGGTTGGAAGCTCCTTGCGGAACATCCGATTCTCTTGCGAGAAACTCAACGATGGTGGGTGATGACGGGATCGAACCGCCGACCCTCTGCTTGTAAGGCAGATGCTCTCCCAGCTGAGCTAATCACCCTTTGCTTCGTTGAGGCCGCGAAATTTACGCAGGTAGCGGATCTAAGTCAATAGCCTGCTTGAAGTTTTTCAGAAAAAGACAGATTCGTGTCACGCCCGCGGCGGTGAAGGCCCCGCCGCCGCCGGAACCCGGCTAGTCGCGGTAGATCATCTTGCGGCTCATGCCACCGTCGACCACGAATTCCTGGCCGGTGACAAACCCCGCATTCCTCGACAGCAACCAGGCCACCAAGGCCGCCACGTCTTCGACCGTACCTACCCGTCCCGCCGGATGCTGGGCATGGTCGGCGTCGCTCAAGGGCTCGGCCCGACGCGCCGAGGGATCGCGCGCATCGATCCAGCCCGGGCTGACCGCATTGACCCGGATCTCCGGCCCGAGGCTGATCGCCAGGGCGTGGGTCAGGGCCAACAGGCCACCCTTGCTCGCCGCATAGGCCTCGCTGTCGGGTTCCGACTGCGCCGCACGGGTAGAGGCCAGGTTGACGATCGCGCCGCAGTGGGCACGCAGATAAGGCGCACAGTGCTTGGCCAGCAGCATCGGCCCGCCGAGATTGACCGCCAGCACACGGTTCCAGTGCGCCAGATCGAGGCTTTCGAGGGTGATGTTGTGCGGATCGGCAATCGCCGCGTTGCACACCAGGGCATCGATCCGGCCAAAACGCCCCAAGACCTCGGCAACGCCCTGGGCCACCTGGGCTTCATCGGCCACATCCATGCCGATGAAACAGGCATTCTCACCCAGGACCCGAGCCACCTTGGCGCCACGGCCACGATCGAGATCGGTGAGCACCACCTGCCAGCCTTCGCTGATCAACCAGGCCGCAATCCCCAGGCCTATACCACGGGCCGCGCCCGTCACCAGGGCGACACGGCCGTTATTGGCAACGGCCGTGTCCAGGGACCACTCGATCACAAGGCCGCCAACCCGCGGGCCAGGTCGGCTTGCAGGTCGGCAACGTCTTCAAGGCCGACGGCGACACGGATCAGGCTGTCGCGAATCCCCGCAGCCTCACGTTCCTGCGGCGCCAGACGGCCGTGGGAGGTGGTGCTCGGGTGGGTGATGGTGGTCTTGCTGTCACCCAGGTTGGCAGTGATCGAGATCAGTCGGGTGGCGTCGATAAAGCGCCAGGCGCCCTCTTTGCCGCCCTTGACCTCGAAGCTCACCACCGCACCGAAGCCGCGCTGCTGACGCTGGGCCAGTTCGTGTTGCGGGTGGCTCTTGAGACCGGCGTAATGGACCTTCTCGATGCCGTCCTGCTGCTCCAGCCATTCGGCCAGGGCCTGGGCGGTGGCGCAGTGGGCGCGCATGCGCAGGTTCAGGGTTTCCAGGCCCTTGAGGAAGATCCAGGCGTTGAACGGGCTGAGGGTCGGCCCGGCAGTGCGCAGGAAACCGACGACTTCCTTCATCTGCTCGCCACGTCCGGCGACCACACCGCCCATGCAACGGCCCTGGCCGTCGATGAACTTGGTCGCCGAATGCACGACGATGTCCGCGCCCAGCTTCAATGGCTGTTGCAGGGCCGGCGTGCAGAAGCAGTTGTCGACGACCAGCATCGCACCCTTGGCGTGGGCGATTTCGGCCAAGGCGGCGATATCCACCAGTTCGGCCAGCGGATTGGACGGCGATTCGACGAACAGCAGCTTGGTATTCGGTCGGATCGCCGCGTCCCAGCCCGACAGCTCGGCCAGGGGCACATAGTCGACTTCAACGCCGAAGCGCTTGAAGTACTTTTCGAACAGACTGATGGTGGAGCCGAACACACTGCGCGAGACCAGCACGTGGTCGCCGGCGCTGCACAGGCTCATGACCACCGCCATGATCGCGGCCATGCCGGTGGCGGTGGCAACTGCCTGCTCAGCCCCTTCCAGGGCCGCGATGCGCTCTTCGAAGGAACGCACGGTGGGGTTGGTGTAGCGCGAGTAGACGTTACCCGGCACTTCCCCGGCAAAACGCGCCGCCGCATCGGCCGCGGTGCGGAATACGTAGCTGGAGGTGAAGAACATCGGGTCGCCATGCTCGCCTTCGGGCGTGCGGTGCTGACCGGCACGGACGGCCAGGGTGTCGAAGGCTACGCCCTCGAGATCGCTGTCCAACCGACCGGCATCCCATTCCTGACTCATGCTGCCACTCCTTGTTCGATTCTCTTGAAGATTAAAACCGCTCGCAGGGTGGGCACAAACCTTGTAGGAGCCGGGCTTGCCCGCGAAGGGGGCCTTGAGACCGCCAAAAGCTTCGCGGGCAAGCCCGCCTCCTACAGGGTTGCGGTGTTTTCAGGACCGCGGCCAAACCCGAGAGCCGGCTTTACTCAGTTGTTGTACAGGTCGATGATCGCGCTGACCGCCTGGGTCTTGACCTTGGACGCATCGTTACGCGCCTGCTCGATCTTGGCCAGGTAGTGCTCGTCGATGTCGCCGGTGACGTACTTGCCGTCGAACACCGCGCAATCGAAGTTTTCGATCTTGATCTTGCCACCACCGACGGCCTCGATCAGGTCCGGCAGGTCCTGATAGATCAGCCAGTCGGCGCCGATCAGATCCGCCACGTCCTGGGTCGTGCGGTTGTGGGCGATCAGTTCGTGGGCGCTCGGCATGTCGATGCCGTAGACGTTCGGGTAACGCACCGCCGGGGCCGCCGAGCAGAAGTAGACGTTCTTCGCGCCGGCTTCGCGGGCCATCTGGATGATCTGCTTGCAGGTGGTGCCACGGACGATGGAGTCATCCACCAGCATGACGTTCTTGCCGCGGAATTCCAGCTCGATGGCGTTGAGCTTCTGGCGCACGGATTTCTTGCGGGCCGCCTGGCCGGGCATGATGAAAGTCCGGCCGATATAGCGGTTCTTCACAAAGCCTTCGCGGAATTTCACGCCAAGGTGGTTCGCCAGCTCCAGGGCCGAGGTACGGCTGGTGTCCGGGATCGGGATGACCACGTCGATGTCGTGCTGTGGACGCTCGCGCAGGATCTTCTCCGCCAGCTTCTCGCCCATGCGCAGACGCGCCTTGTACACCGACACGCCGTCGATGATCGAGTCCGGACGCGCCAGGTAGACGTGTTCGAAGATGCACGGGGTCAGCGACGGGTTGGTCGCGCACTGACGGGTGTGCAGCTTGCCGTCTTCGGTGATGTACACCGCTTCGCCCGGTGCCAGGTCGCGGATCAGGGTGAAACCGAGCACGTCCAGGGACACGCTCTCGGAAGCGATCATGTACTCGACGCCTTCGTCGGTGTGACGCTGGCCGAACACGATCGGACGGATACCGTGGGGATCGCGGAAACCGACGATGCCGTATCCGGTCACCATCGCCACCACCGCGTAACCGCCGACACAACGGTTGTGCACGTCGGTTACCGCGGCGAACACATCTTCTTCGGTCGGTTGCAGCTTGCCGCGCTGGGCCAGCTCGTGGGCGAACACGTTGAGCAACACTTCCGAGTCGGAGTTGGTGTTGACGTGGCGCAGATCCGACTCGTAGATTTCCTTGGCCAACTGTTCGACGTTGGTCAGGTTACCGTTGTGGGCCAGGGTGATGCCGTACGGCGAGTTGACGTAGAACGGCTGGGCTTCAGCCGAGGTCGAACTGCCGGCGGTCGGGTAGCGCACATGGCCGATACCCATGTGTCCGACCAGGCGCTGCATGTGCCGCTGATGGAATACATCGCGGACCAGGCCGTTGTCCTTGCGCAGGAATAACCGGCCGTCATGGCTGGTCACGATACCGGCAGCGTCCTGGCCGCGGTGCTGGAGCACGGTTAGCGCGTCATACAGCGCCTGATTGACGTTCGACTTACCGACGATACCGACGATGCCACACATGCGACGCAACCCCTACTTAATGAATCTGAACTGAACAGCTCTTACTGAGGCGTTTTGGCCGGCAAGAGATGTTCCTTGAACGGAAGGTCAGCGGGTACGCTGATTCCGCTGGCTAGCCACTGACTGCTCCACCCCAGGATGAGGTTCTTGGACCAGTCGGCGACCAATAGAAATTTTGGCACGAGCTGGGAGCCCTGCCACCACGAATCCTGCTGGACCGGCCCCAGGCTCAACAGCCCGACGGCCACCACCACCAGCAACGCGCCACGCGCGGCGCCGAAGGCCATGCCCAGAAAGCGGTCGGTCCCGGACAGGCCGGTGACGCGAACCAGTTCGCCGATAAGATAGTTGACCATGGCGCCCACCAGCAGGGTGGCGACGAACATGATTGCACAGCCCGCGATCACGCGTGCCGAAGGTGTCTGGATATAGTCGGTCAGGTACACGGACAACGAGCCACCGAACATCCAGGCGACCGCGCCGGCAATGATCCAGGTGAGCAGGGACAGGGCTTCCTTGACGAAACCACGGCTCAAGCTGATCAACGCAGAAACGACGATTACCGCAATAATCGCCCAGTCAACCCAGGTAAATGGCACAGTGCAGCCTACAGACGGATAAGGCGGCGCATTTTAGCAGAGCGCCGCCCCACTGGTAAGGCGATTGTCAGAGCATTTCGATACAAAGCCGCGGGCTTAACCGCGTTCTGGTTGGAAACGCACGACAAAGCCCTTCAGATTCTGCTGGCGACCCAGCAGGTCACGCAGCCGATCGGCTTCGGCACGCTCGATCAGCGGGCCGACAAAGACCCGGTTCTTGCCATCGGAAGAACGGATGTAGGCGTTGTAACCCTGGCTGCGCAGGGTCTTTTGCAGGCTTTCGGCACTGTCACGGCTGGACAGGCTGGCCAGTTGCACCGACCAGCTGATCGGCAGACCGTTGGTGTCTACGCGATTCTGCGTGGTATCGAGCTTGGCCGGCGCCACCGCAACCACCTGGGCCGGCGTCTGTGCCGGTGCCGGTTTCGCGGCAGGCGCAGGGGCTGCGGGCTTGGTCGCCGCGACCGGAGCCACGGGCTTGGGTGCCGGCGCGGGTGCGACAGGCACCGGCGTTTCCTCGACTTCCTCATCAGCCGGGACCGAATCCGGGGGCAATGCCTGCGGTTCGGGAACCGGCACCGGCTCGACCTTGACCTGGGGCAGCGCCGAGGCCTGGGGCGCGGTCGGCGCCTCGACCCGAACCTGGCGCTGCTCGTCCTGGCGGGAAAACAGCATCGGCAGGAAGATCACCGCCAAGGCCACCAGCACCAGGGCACCGACCATCCGTTGCTTGTACGCTTTATCCAGCATTGCCATTGGCAGCCTCCTCCGTGGCGCGCCGGGTCAGCCACTCCAGCGCCTCGGCAACACAAAAAAACGATCCGAACAACAGAATCTCGTCATCCGCCGTAGCCTGGGCACATTGCCCTTCCAGCGCTGCGGCGACACTGTCATAGACACTTGCCGAAGCATTACGTGCGGCCAGGGCGGCTTGCAGGTCAGCGGCCGGGCGACTGCGCGGCGTCTGCAAGGGCGTGACCGCCCAGTGCTGGACATGACGCTCAAGCGGTGCAATCACACCGTCGAGGTCCTTGTCCGACAACAACCCGAACACCGCCAGGCGCCGCCCTTTCAAGGGGCTGCGTGCCAGGCGCTCGGCCAGGTATTCGGCGGCATGGGGATTGTGCCCGACGTCCAGCATCAGGTTGAGGGACTTGCCTTGCCAGGTCAGCTTGCGCCGATCCAGCCGGCCGACAATACGGGTGTCCAGCAGCGCCTGGGCAATGCGCTCAGGCTGCCATGGCAGATCCATCAGCAGATAGGCCTGCAGGGCCAGGGCGGCGTTTTCCATGGGCAGGCCAAGCAGCGGCAAATCACGCAGCTCGACCACCTGGCCCTGACGATCGATGCCACGCCACTGCCAGTTCGCCTCGGTGAGACCGAGATCGAAGTCCCGACCGCGGAGGAAGAACGGGCTGCCCAGCTCGCGAGCCTTGTCCAGCAGCGGCTGCGGCGGGTTCAGGTCACCACAGAGTGCCGGTGCGCCCGGACGGAAGATCCCGGCCTTTTCGAACGCCACCGATTCACGGGTGTTACCCAGGTATTCGGCATGATCGACACCGATGCTGGTCACCAGCGCCAGGTCGGCATCCACCACGTTGACCGTGTCCAGGCGTCCGCCAAGACCGACTTCCAGGACCACGACATCCAGGCCGGCGCGCTCGAACAGCCAGAGCGCGGCCAGGGTGCCCATCTCGAAATAGGTCAGGGAGGTCTCGCCACGCCCGGCTTCGAGGGCCGCGAAGGCTTCGCACAACTGTGCGTCCGTCGCCTCGACCCCGTTGATCTGCACACGCTCGTTGTAGCGCAGCAGGTGCGGCGAACTATAGACGCCGACCTTGAGCCCCTGCGCTTGCAGCAACGAGGCGACAAAGGCGCAGGTCGAACCCTTGCCGTTGGTGCCGGTCACGGTGACTACCCGAGGCGCCGGCTTGCCCAGCCCCATGCGGTTCGCTACCTCTTGCGAGCGCTCCAGCCCCATGTCGATGGCCGATGGGTGCAATTGCTCCAGGTAGGCGAGCCACTCGCCCAGGGTACGTTCGGTCATAGGCTTGCAGGCACCGGCGGGACAATGACAGGTTCAACAGGCAAGGCGATGTATTCGGGAGTCGGCAGGCCCATCATCTGCGCCAGCAGGTTGCCCAGGCGTGGACGCAGTTCCTGGCGGGCGATGATCATGTCGATCGCGCCGTGCTCCAGCAGGAACTCGCTGCGCTGGAAGCCTTCAGGCAGCTTCTCGCGCACGGTCTGCTCGATCACGCGCGGGCCGGCGAAGCCGATCAGTGCCTTGGGTTCGCCGACGATCACATCGCCGAGCATGGCCAGGCTGGCGGAAACACCGCCGTAGACAGGGTCGGTCAATACCGAGATAAACGGCAGGCCTTCTTCACGCAAGCGCGCCAGGACAGCCGAAGTCTTGGCCATCTGCATCAGGGAAATCAGCGCTTCCTGCATCCGCGCACCGCCGGAAGCGGCAAAGCAGATCATCGGGCAACGGTTTTCCAGGGCGTAGTTGGCGGCACGTACGAAACGCTCGCCGACGATGGCACCCATGGAGCCGCCCATGAACGAGAATTCGAAGGCGGAAACCACCACCGGCATGCCCAGCAGGGTGCCGCTCATGGACACCAGCGCGTCTTTTTCGCCGGTCTGCTTCTGGGCCGCGGTCAGGCGGTCCTTGTACTTCTTGCCGTCACGGAATTTCAGACGGTCCACCGGCTCCAGGTCGGCACCCAGCTCAACACGGCCTTCGGCGTCGAGGAAGATATCGATGCGGGCGCGGGCGCCAATGCGCATGTGGTGATTGCACTTGGGGCAGACGTCCAGGGTCTTTTCCAGTTCCGGACGGTAGAGCACCGCATCGCACGATGGGCACTTGTGCCACAGACCTTCAGGCACCGAGCTTTTCTTCACCTCGGAACGCATGATCGAAGGGATCAGTTTGTCTACTAACCAGTTGCTCATGCTGTCTTTCTCCAATTCGTTTTCGGCCCGTCGGACAACCGGGCCCGCCTGTTTTCTGCGGCGGTATGCATGGACGGCGGCAGGCTGCCAGCCGTCACATTGGCGCTCAGCAACCGCGTACGGCGCGTATGAACGCTTCGATCTTTGTACGATCCTTGATGCCCTTGCCCTGCTCCACCCCGCCACTGACATCCACGGCATAGGGTTTGACCCGGGCGATGGCCTCGGCCACGTTGTCGACGGTCAGTCCGCCGGCGAGAATGATCGGCTTGCTCAGGCCCGCTGGTATCAGGGACCAGTCGAACGCCGCGCCGGTTCCCCCGGGCACGCCTTCCACGTAGGTATCGAGAAGAATCCCGCTGGCACTCGGGTAAGCGTCACAGGCCGCGGCGATGTCGTCACCGGCCTTGACCCGCAACGCCTTGATATACGGACGGTGATAACCTTCGCACTGCTCGCGGGTTTCATCGCCATGGAACTGCAACAGGTCCAGCGGCACCGCATCGAGGATTTCCCCCAGTTCGCAACGGCTGGCATTGACGAACAGGCCGACGGTGGTCACGAACGGCGGCAAGGCGGCGATAATCGCCCGCGCCTGCTGGAACGTCACTGCCCGCGGGCTTTTGGCGTAGAACACAAAACCTATGGCATCGGCCCCGGCATCGACGGCGGCCAACGCATCTTCAATGCGGGTAATCCCGCAAATTTTGCTGCGAACGGCGGACATGTCGTAAAACCCCGAGTGCTTTTCCGAGAAAGTCCCGGATGGTAACAAATGCTTTTCCGGGCGTCAGCCGTCAAGTTCCGAGAAGCCGGTGAGAAAGTGCGGCCCGATGTAACGCTGCGGCAGGGCAAACTCGTCGCGATACTCCACCTGCACCAGGTACAGGCCGAATGGATGCGCGGTGACGCCGCCGGTACGCCTGACCCGACTTTCCAGGACTTCCCTGGCCCATTCCACCGGCCGCTCGCCGGCACCGATGGTCATCAGCACCCCGGCGATATTGCGCACCATGTGGTGCAGGAAGGCCCCGGCGCGGATATCGATGACAATCATCTTGCCGTGACGGGTGACCCGCAGGTGATGGACTTCCTTGATCGGCGACTTGGCCTGGCACTGGCCGGCACGGAAGGCGCTGAAGTCATGGGTACCGATCAGGTGGCGGGCGGCCTCGGCCATGCGCTCGACATCCAGTGGCCGGTGGTTCCAGGTGATCTCCTGGTTCAAGTGGGCCGGGCGGATCTGGTCGTTGTAGATCACGTAGCGATAACGCCGGGCGATCGCCTTGAAGCGCGCATGGAAGTGCGCCGGCATCACCTGCGCCCAACTGACGCTGACGTCATGGGGCAGATTGATATTGGCGCCCATGACCCAGGCCTTCAGCGAGCGTTCGGCCTGGGTATCGAAGTGCACCACCTGGCCACAGGCATGCACACCGGCGTCGGTACGTCCGGCGCACATCAGCGACACCGGCGAATCCGCCACTTTCGACAAGGCTTCTTCCAGGGTCTGCTGCACCGTCAACACGCCGGACGCCTGACGCTGCCAGCCGCAATAGCGCGAACCTTTGTACTCGACGCCGAGGGCGATCCTGAAAAAGCCGTCGGCCGCCATTTCGGCGGCCGGGTTATCTATATTTGCCAAGAACTCACAGCCTGCTGGTTGACGCAAAGGCGGGCATTATAAGGCCAGCCGGCCGAGACGCCATGCGCGAGGGACTTTTAGTTCGCCCCTCGGGCGGATATTCTCTGATTGACCGGCTATCGCTATATAAAAAAGTAAATAACGACCGCATCTCTACCGAGACCTGATGAATGAACGCGATCCACAAGGAAGCCGTCGGCCAGGCCTATAGCCTGGAAGGCATGCTGCACGCGCGGGACATGACCTGGCGGACCGTCGAGGAAATGGCCCGCCGTATCAAGCCCGGCATGCGCGAATCCGAGGCCCTGGCCATGGGACTGGAAGTGATGAAGGAACTGGGCATGGATCGGATCTGGCATCCGACCAAAGTGCGCTTCGGCGCCAACACCCTGAAAACTTTCAAGCAGCCTTCCGACGGCGACCCGCTGCTGGGCGAGAACGATATTTTCCTGATCGACCTGGGCGTGGTCTGGAAGGGCCAGGAAGGTGACAGCGGTGCCACCTTCACCACCGGCAACGATCCCGAGATGATGGCCTGCGCGGCGGCGGCCAAGACCCTGTTCGAGCGGGTTGAAGCGCACTGGCGCGAACACCAGGTGGCCGGCCCCGAACTGTATCGGTATGCCGAAGAACAGGCCGAGGCCATGGGCTGGGTGCTGAACCTGGAGATCAAGGGCCATCGGGTCAGCGATTTCCCCCATGCCATCTACCGGGCCGGCGACCTGGGCAACTTCGAGGCCTGCCCGAATGTCGGCCTGTGGATCCTGGAAATCCAGATCGCCCATCCGACGCGGCCATTCGGCGCCTTTTACGAAGACCTCCTGGCCTGATCCCTCCCCCCACAAACAAAAACGGCAGCCCAAGGGCTGCCGTTTTTTTAAAGCGCCGATCAAGCCAGGCGCTTGAGCATCTCCCGGGCTTCGGTCTTCTGAGCTTCACTGCCTTCGTTCAGCACTTCGGCGAGGATATCCCGCGCCCCATCGCTGTCGTCCATATCCATGTAGGCCTGGGCCAGGTCGAGCTTGGTGGCCGCCTCGTCAGTACCGGAAAGGAAGTCGAACGACTCGTCCTCGGGCAATTCGTCAGCCGCCAGGCTGGGTGTCGCCAGGGGTGGCTGCTCCAGGCTCTGGGACAGGCGATCCAGCTCGGCATTGACGTCGTCCAGCTCGTCAGTGAACGCATTCGGACCGGCGTGCGCCTCCAGTTCATCCGCCAGCGACAGATCGAAATCCGCCGGCAGATCCAGATCATCCAGACCGCCCGCGCCCAGGGTCGGAACCTCGGCATCGGAGTCCTTCAGGTCTTCGGTCAGGCTCAGCAGGAAGTCGTCATCCGCCGACGTCGACAGCGGCGCCTCCCCACCCAGGTCGAGATCGAAATCCGCCAGGTCGTCGAGGGCCGGCTTGGCCTGGGTCTGCTGCTCCAGGACCGACTCGAAACTCAAGTCGTCGTCCAGTTGCAGGTCGTCCAGATCCACCGCAGGCGATGGAACCACCGCTGGCGAGGCGGCCTCGAGATCGTCCAGGCTCAGGTCGAAATCGCTATCAAAAAGATCATCCGCCGCTGCCACCGGGGCCGGGGCCGGAGCTGCCACCGGAGCCGGCACGGGCGCTGGAGGCTCGTCGGCCAGCAACTCCTTGACGTAATCCTCGCTCAGCTCAGCCGCCACCGCAGCCGCACCGAGACCCGCTACCGCAGCAACCGCGATCATCGACGGGAAGCGGCTCTTGAGCTGCTCGACCTCGGCCACGTGCTGACCGGCAGGCAACTGCCGCTCCTGGGCGATAAACGCATCACGATCGCCCTGCTGACCGTAGACTTCCATCAGCTTCAGGCGCACGTCGGTACGCTGTGGTTCGTACTTCACCGCTTCTTCGAGCAAGCCGGCCGCCTGGTTCAGGTGACCGCGCTGGATATGCAGGTTAGCCTGGTCCACTACATCGGTAGGACGCTCAGCGGCCGGGACCGGGGCCGGAGCGGGTGCCAGCTTTACGCTCGGCGGAGGGACCTCCAGACCCTCGAAACTGCTTTCAGGCAGATCCACCTCTTCGGAAAAACCACTTTCCTCGTTTAATGCCCGAGCCATGCGCAAGTGCTTTTCCGCTTCCTGCTTGGCCTTGCGACGACGCGCCAGGAACAGCAGGAGCAAGAGGAACACCAGCACCACGGAACCGGCCAACAACCCCATCAGGATCGGACTGGCCAGCAGGTCGTCGAGCTTGCGCTCTTGCGGTACGGCGGCGTCAGGCTGGATCGGCGGTACCACCGCTGCCGGCTTGGCCACGTCTGTCGCTGGAACGATCGGCGCAGGCGCCACCGGGGCCGCTTCCGGCTTGGCGGCCAACTGGGCCGACATGGCATTGGCCGGTTGCCCGGCTGCAGGGGCGGCCGCTGGCGCGGCAGTCGAACCTTCAGCCTGCAACTTGGCCAACTGGTCGTTCTTCAGTTGAATCAGGCGCTGCAACTTGTCCAGCTGGCTTTGCAGGTCTTCCATCCGGCTCTTCAGCTCGGCATTGTCGCGACGGGTGGTGTCCAGGCTTTCCTGGGTCACCGCCAGTTTGTTGTTCAGGGACTTGCTGTCACTGGCGGCGCCTTTGCCGTGCTTCTTGCCGGACTCGGCGGAGATCAGGCTCAGGTTGTCCTTGGCAGCAGTCTTGGTCGGCGCGCCCTCGGTCCCTTTGTGCCGGGTGGCATCGATCTGTTGCTTGCCAGCATGGGGCGAGCGCCGCCCCGAACGCCAGGCGGCATTCTGTGCCGCCACTTCAGCGATGGCCTTGGGTTGCGCCAGCGCGCGGCTTTCCACGCGATCAGGCAGGCGCAGCACCTGGCCGGTCTTCAAGCGGTTGATGTTGCCGTCGAGGAACGCCCCCGGGTTCAACGCCTGGATCGCCAGCATGGTCTGCTGCACGGAAGCGCCATTGCTCTCCTTCAGGGCGATATCCCACAAGGTGTCTTTGGGACCCGTGGTGTATTGCTTGGCCTTGGTCGGCGCGGTGACCGGCGCGACAGGCGCGGCCGCGGCCGTCGGAGCAGTCGCCGCCGCAGCAGCGGCTGGTTTGGCGGCGTCAGCGGGCGGGGTGTATTTCGACGGATCGAGCAACACGCTGTAGTCGCGCATCAACCGGCCATTGGGCCACTGCACCTGCACCAGGAAGCGCACATAGGCTTCGGACAACGGTTTGCTCGAGGTGACCCGCACCACGCTGCGACCGTTGGGATTGATCACCGGCGTGAACGTCAGGTCGTTGAGGAAATCCTGGCGACTGACCCCGGCGTCGGCGAAGGCCTGGGGCGAGGCCAGGCTCGGAACGATGTCAGAAGCGCTGAGGCCACTGACGTCCTGCAATTCGATTTCTGCCAGCAATGGCTGGTTCAGAGTTGACTTGAGGGTCACTTCCCCAAGCCCAAGCGCGTGTGCCATACCGGAAGACAGCGCCGAAGCGGCCGCTATTGCTAACACCAGTTTGCGAACTTGAACCATAGCCTCTTCCTTTGTTTGTGCATTCCTCGGCTAGCGAGAAGGTGGTGTCGCCCGCCTTGCGGCAGCGTGCGCGCCCTTGAAAACATCGCCGCAGCGCGCGGTTTCAGCCGACGCCCTTGCAAATGCCCGAGGACAGGTTCACCTCCAGCAACCAGCCTGAGCATAGCGTCAGGCTAGAATCATTCTGCAAATTGCCGCCAAGTATCTTTTACAGCAGGTCTTTTATCAACAGCTCTGCCAGTTGCACAGCGTTCAATGCCGCACCTTTGCGTACATTATCGGCTGTCAGCCACAGATTCAGCTCACACGGGTCGTCCACACCGCGACGCACCCGTCCGACATAAACCACATCCTGACCCACCGCGTCACCCACCGCGGTCGGGTAGTCGCCGGCTTCCACCAGCTCGATTCCCGCCGCTGCTTCCAGCGTAGCGTTCACCGCGGCCAGATCAACCTCGCCAGCGGTTTGCAAAGAGACACTATAGCTATCGCCGAAAAACACCGGGGCTTGAATGCAAGTCACTGAAATTTTTAACAAAGGTGCCGAGAGCAACTGACGAAGCTCGCTGACCAGGCGTTTTTCCAGGGAGACATGGCCCTCGGCGTCCGGCTTGCCGACCTGGGCCAGCAGGTTGAAAGCCATCTGCCGATCGAAAAAACGCGGTTCCAGCGGGCGGACGTTCAACAACTCCGCCGTTTGTCGGGCCAGCTCGGTCACCGCCTCGCGGCCCTGGCTCGATACCGCCAGGGCCGCGGTCAGCGTGACGCGCTGGATGTCCAGGTCCTTGAGCGGCGCCAGCACCACCGCCAACGCCGTGGCGGCGGCGCTCGGGCTGCCGACCTGCACCGGCTTGCCGAGGGTCGCCAGCACCTCGGGATTGGCCTCCGGCACGACCTGGGGCGCGGGCAAGGCGCCGGACAGGTCGATCACCGTGCAACCCGCCGCCGTCGCACGCGGGGCAAAGCTGATGGTCACTGCGGGGCCGGCGGCGAAAAACACCAGCTGGACTTTACCGAAGTCGAATTCGTCGACTTCGCGCACCCGCACGTTCTTGCCGCGAAACGGCACCGAGTGCCCCGCCGACTCGCTGCTGGCCAGCAGGTGCAGGTTGGCCACCGGGAAATCGCGTTCTTCGAGGATCTGCACCAGGGTCTCGCCGACGGTGCCGGTGGCGCCGATCACGGCAATATCAAAGGACTGGCTCATGGGATGACCTCAGGTGAAACGGGGGGAGCGGCACTTTACCCGTGACCAGGCGGTCAGGCAATTGCACGCAGGCCTTGTCGACATCCAGGGTATAAAAAAACCCGCGACTCTGACGAGAAGCGGGTTTTTCAAAGCCTCAGCGGATCAACGCTCCAGCAGGATACGCAGCATGCGCCGCAGCGGCTCGGCCGCCCCCCAGAGCAACTGGTCGCCCACGGTGAAGGCACCGAGGAACTGCGAACCCATGTTCAGCTTGCGCAGACGGCCCACCGGGATATTCAGCGTACCGGTGACTTTGGTCGGACTCAGTTCCTGCATGCTGATTTCACGCTGGTTCGGCACCAGCTTGACCCACGGGTTGTGCTGGCTGATCAGCCCTTCGATATCGGCGATCGGCACGTCCTTGTTCAGCTTGATGGTCAGCGCCTGGCTGTGGCAGCGCATGGCGCCGATGCGCACGCAGATACCGTCCACCGGGATCGGGCTCTTGAAGCGACCGAGGATCTTGTTGGTCTCGGCCTGGGCCTTCCACTCTTCACGGCTCTGGCCGTTCGGCAGTTCCTTGTCGATCCACGGGATCAGGCTGCCAGCCAGGGGCACGCCGAAGTTTTCGGTCGGGTACGCGTCACTGCGCATGGCTTCGGCGACACGGCGGTCGATGTCGAGGATGGCACTGGCCGGGTCGGCCAGTTGATCGGCGACGGCGGCGTGGGTCGCGCCCATCTGCTTGATCAGCTCACGCATGTTCTGCGCGCCGGCACCGGAGGCCGCCTGATAGGTCATGGCGCTCATCCATTCCACCAGGCCGGCCTCGAACAGGCCACCCAGGCCCATCAGCATCAGGCTGACGGTGCAGTTGCCACCGATGTAGTTCCTGGTCCCGGCGTCCAGCTGCTGGTCGATGACCTTGCGGTTGACCGGGTCGAGAACGATCACCGCATCATCCTGCATGCGCAGGCTGGAAGCAGCGTCGATCCAGTAACCCTGCCAGCCGGCTTCGCGCAGCTTGGGGAAAACCTCGCTGGTGTAGTCGCCGCCCTGGCAGGTCAGGATCACGTCGAGGGTCTTGAGCTCTTCAATGCTGTAGGCATCCTTCAGCGGAGCAATGTCCTTGCCCACGGACGGGCCTTGGCCACCGACATTGGAAGTGGTGAAAAACACCGGCTCAATCAGATCGAAATCCTGCTCTTCCAGCATCCGCTGCATGAGCACGGAACCGACCATGCCGCGCCAACCGATCAGACCTACACGTTTCATCGCAACTACACCTTTTACAAAAGTGGGTCACCGCCTCCAGGGATGGAAGAGGCGGTGGGCCCGAGAGATTACAGATTCCGCAGCGCGGCGACTACTGCGTCGCCCATTTCCTGCGTACCGACTTTAGTGCAACCGGCCGACCAGATGTCGCCGGTGCGCAAACCCTGGTCCAGCACATGGCTGACCGCGGTCTCGATCGCCTGCGCCGCTTCGTGCAGTTTGAAGCTGTAACGCAGCAGCATCGACACCGACAGGATGGTCGCCAGCGGGTTGGCGATACCCAGCCCGGCGATGTCCGGCGCAGAGCCGTGGCACGGCTCGTACATGCCTTTGTTATTGGCATCCAGGGACGCCGACGGCAGCATGCCGATGGAACCGGTGAGCATCGAAGCCTGGTCGGAGAGGATATCGCCGAACATATTGTCGGTGACGATCACATCGAACTGTTTCGGCGCCCGCACCAGTTGCATGGCGGCGTTGTCGACATACATGTGGCTCAGCTCGATGTCCGGGTAATCCAGGGCAACCTGCTCGACCACTTCACGCCACAGCTGGCTGGAGGCCAGGACGTTGGCCTTGTCCACCGAGCAGAGCTTCTTGCCGCGTACCCGCGCCATGTCGAAGCCGACCCGGGCAATGCGGCGGATCTCGCTTTCGCTGTACGGCAGGGTGTCGTAGGACTGGCGCTCGCCATTTTCCAGGGTGCGGGTGCCGCGTGGCGCGCCGAAGTAGATACCGCCGGTCAGTTCGCGGACGATGAGGATATCCAGGCCTGAGACGATTTCCGGCTTCAGGCTGGAGGCGTCGGCTAGTTGCGGGTAGAGGATCGCCGGACGCAGGTTACCGAACAGGCCCAGTTGCGCACGGATTTTCAGCAGGCCGCGTTCAGGGCGGATATCACGCTCGATCTTGTCCCACTTCGGCCCACCGACAGCGCCCAGCAGCACGGCATCGGCGGCGCGGGCACGTTCCAGGGTCTCGTCGGCCAGGGGCACGCCGTGCTTGTCGATGGCTGCGCCGCCGATCACGTCGTGGCTCAGCTCGAAACCGAGGCTGTACTTCTCGCTGGCCAATTCCAGCACCTTGACCGCTTCGGCCATGATTTCCGGACCAATACCGTCGCCTGGGAGAATCAGAATCTGCTTGCTCATGCTTTCCTCATGTCATCTGTCGCCGCGCCCATGGTCACGGGCGCGGCTGGAAAAAGTCTATCGCTCGGCCCACAGCACCAGGACATCTGTACTGAACGAACCATCGGCCTCAATCTCAAAATATTCTCGCACTTCCGCGCCCATTGCCTGCTGCAAATCGCGAATGGCGGTTCGCAACGGCTGCGGGGTGCGCATGCGTTCGACCCAGGAGCCGAACTCCAGGCGCAGGCGCTGACGCTGGGTACTGCGTACGTGCAGCCCGGCCTCGTTGACCTGGCGCAGCCACTCACCCGCCGAATAATCGCGGACATGGCTGGTGTCGCGCAAAACCTCGACACTTTGCAGGTAGGTGTCGAACAACGGACTGCCGGGGGATATGACGTCGATAAAGGCTGCCACGCCACCGGGCTTGAGGACCCGACGCACTTCCCGCAAGGCCAGGCCCAGGTCGCTCCAGTGGTGCGCCGAGTAGCGACTGAAGACGAAGTCGAACTCGCCATCGGCGAACGGCAGGCTTTCGGCCGCGCCGCACACCGTGGCGATATTGTTCAGGCCGCGCTCGGTGGCGGCAGCTGCAACCACGTCGAGCATCTGCTGCGAGAGGTCGTAGGCGGCCACTTTCTTGACCAGCGGGGCGACGTGAAAGCTCACATGGCCGGCACCGCAGCCCAGGTCCAGGACCCGGGCGTCGGAATGTCCGGCCAACTCGGCCTGGAGCAAGGCGAATTCGGCGCCCTGGGCGTGCACGGCGCTGCTCAGGTAGGCGCTGGCCTGTTCGCCGAATTGCTTTTGAACGACTGCGGTGTGGGCTTTGCCGGTCATGGAATTTTCCTTTAGCCGAGAGTTCTGTATCGCCGGTCAGGCCGTCTTCGCGGCGGTGCGGCGGTCCGACAAGCCCTGCTCCTACAGTTCTCTGTCGTTCACCAATTTTGTGTACGACGCAAAACTGTAGGAGCAGGGCTTGCCCGCGAAGAGGCCGGCCTTGCCTACTTCAACACCTCAAATCAAGCGTCGCGAAACAACCACGGCTGGCTGGCCCGGTGCTTGGCTTCAAACGCGGCAATCGCGTCGCCGTCCTGCAAGGTCAGGCCGATATCGTCCAGGCCGTTGAGCAGGCAATGCTTGCGAAACGCATCGACTTCGAAGTGATAGACCTTGCCGTCCGGGCGAGTCACGGTCTGCGCCTGCAGATCGACCGTCAACTGATAACCCAGGGTCGTTTCGACCTGCTGGAACAGCTCGTCGACCTCACTGTCCTTGAGGATGATCGGCAACAGGCCGTTCTTGAAGCTGTTATTAAAGAAGATGTCGGCGTAGCTCGGCGCAATGATGCTGCGGAAGCCGTACTCCTCCAGGGCCCACGGCGCGTGCTCGCGGCTGGAACCACAACCGAAGTTTTCCCGGGCCAGCAACACACTGGCGCCCTGGTAACGCTCGGCGTTCAACACGAAATCCTTGTTCAACGGGCGCTTGGAGTTGTCCTGGTAGGCATAACCCACGTCCAGGTAACGCCACTCGTCGAACAGGTTGGGACCGAAGCCGGTGCGCTTGATCGACTTCAGGAACTGCTTGGGAATGATCTGGTCGGTGTCGACGTTGGCACGATCCAGAGGCGCGACAAGACCGGTGTGCTGGGTAAAGGCTTTCATGCTGCGCTCCTCAGATCAATTCACGAACGTCGACAAAACGACCGCTCACGGCGGCGGCGGCGGCCATGGCCGGGCTCACCAGGTGGGTACGACCACCGGCACCCTGGCGGCCTTCGAAGTTACGGTTGGACGTCGAGGCGCAGTGCTCGCCACTTTCCAGGCGGTCCGGGTTCATCGCCAGGCACATCGAGCAACCCGGCTCGCGCCATTCGAAACCGGCTTCGAGGAAAATCTTGTCCAGGCCTTCGGCTTCAGCCTGGGCTTTCACCAGTCCCGAACCCGGCACGACAATCGCCTGCTTGATGGTCGAAGCGACCTTGCGGCCCTTGGCGATCACGGCAGCAGCGCGCAGGTCTTCGATCCGCGAGTTGGTGCAGGAACCGATGAAGACGCGGTCCAACTGGATATCGGTGATCGCCTGGTTGGCGGTCAACCCCATGTACTTCAAGGCACGCTCAATGGAACCACGCTTGACCAGGTCCGGTTCGCGGGCCGGGTCCGGCACGTTCTGGTCAACCGCCAGGACCATTTCCGGCGAGGTCCCCCAACTGACCTGCGGCTTGATCTGCGCGGCATCCAGCTCGACCACGGTGTCGAACTGCGCGTCGGCATCGGACACCAGGTCTTTCCAGGCTTCGACGGCCAGGTCCCACTCCGCGCCTTTCGGTGCGAAAGGACGGCCCTTGACGTAAGCCACCGTCTTTTCATCGGCAGCCACCAGGCCGACGCGGGCACCGGCTTCGATGGACATGTTGCAGATGGTCATGCGGCCTTCGACGGACAGGTCACGAATCGCACTGCCGGCGAACTCGATGGCATGGCCATTACCGCCGGCGGTGCCGATCTTGCCGATCACGGCGAGGACGATGTCCTTGGCGGTCACGCCAAACGGCAAGGTGCCTTCGACCCGCACCAGCATGTTCTTCATCTTCTTGGCCACCAGACACTGGGTGGCGAACACGTGTTCGACCTCGGAGGTGCCGATACCGTGGGCCAAGGCACCGAAGGCACCGTGGGTCGAAGTATGGGAATCGCCGCAGACCACGGTCATGCCCGGCAAGGTTGCACCCTGCTCCGGGCCGATCACGTGAACAATGCCTTGACGCACGTCATTCATCTTGAATTCGGTGATGCCATATTCATCGCAGTAATCGTCGAGGGTCTGCACCTGCAAACGCGACACCTGGTCGACAATCGCCTCGATCCCGCCCTTGCGTTCCGGGGTGGTCGGCACGTTGTGGTCCGGGGTGGCGATGATCGAGTCGACACGCCAGGGCTTGCGCCCGGCCAGGCGCAGGCCTTCGAAAGCCTGGGGCGACGTCACTTCATGAATGATGTGACGGTCGATGTAGATCAGCGACGACCCATCGTCGCGCCGTTTCACTTCGTGAGAATCCCAGAGCTTGTCGTAAAGCGTTTTGCCGGCCATCAGACGTTTCCTCATCAGCTTGTTTCTATGCCCCGGTTTATTGATGACTGTTCTCAATAACCCTTTGGCTTGTGAGGTCGATGCTATGGGGTTAGAGTGAATAACTCAAATTCATATTTTTTATGCTTTGGATAACCAGCTGGAATACTAGAATGGACCTGGCCAACCTCAACGCCTTTATCGCCATCGCCGAGACCGGCAGCTTCTCCGGCGCGGGCGAACGCCTGCACCTGACACAGCCGGCCATCAGCAAGCGCATCGCCGGACTTGAGCAGCAACTCAATGTCCGCCTGTTCGACCGGCTGGGCCGTGAAATCGGCCTGACCGAGGCCGGCCGGGCCCTGCTGCCGCGCGCCTATCAGATTCTCAATGTGCTGGACGACACCCGCCGGGCGCTGACCAACCTCACCGGCGAAGTGAGCGGTCGCCTGACGCTGGCCACCAGCCATCATATTGGCCTGCACCGCCTGCCTCCCCTGCTGCGGGCCTTTACCCGACGTTACCCACAGGTGGCGCTGGATATTCAATTTCTCGATTCGGAAGTTGCCTACGAGGAAATTCTCCACGGTCGCGCCGAACTGGCGGTCATCACCCTGGCCCCGGAACCCCACGGCCTGGTGCGCGCCGTGCCGGTGTGGGACGACCCACTGGATTTCGTCGTCGCCCTCGAGCATCCGCTGGTCAGCCACGGCCCGGTCAGCCTCAAGGACATCGCCCATCACCCGGCGGTCTTCCCGGGTGGCAACACCTTTACCCACCATATCGTCCAGCGCCTGTTCGAAGCCCAGGGCCTGACGCCGAACATCGCCATGAGCACCAATTATCTGGAAACCATCAAGATGATGGTCTCCATCGGCCTGGCCTGGAGCGTCCTGCCGCGAACCATGCTCGATGATCAGGTGGCGAGCATTCCTTTACCGGGCATACAACTGACTCGCCAGCTAGGCTATATCCTGCACACGGAACGGACACTGTCGAATGCCGCCCGGGCTTTCATGGCTTTATTGGATGCGCAGGGTGACAAGCCAGGATTGACGGCATAAGACAAGCCTGCTTTATTCCAAACAGCTTTTTGCGGCACAACGTTCCTTTCATCCCAAGGACAGCTGTAAATGCCCAAGCACGCCAACCGTATTCCGCCCCTGCCACGCATTCATGCACTCGACCCTCACGTGTCGGAACAGAGCTGGGAAAGCGCCTCGCAACTGCTCGCCGCCCTCAACGGCGCGCGCCTCGGGGCCTGGTGCTGGGATATTGAAAGCGGCCAGGTCAGTTGGTCCCGTGGCACCCAGGCGCTGTTCGGCTTCGATCCGCACCAGCCACTGCCCAAGGACATCGACTACCTCGACCTGCTGCCGGTCGAGGACCGCGCGCGCACCCTGCGGGCCTTTCATGCGGTATTGGAGGGCGAGCCCATCGAACAGGCGATGCATCACCGCATCCTCTGGCCCGACGGCAGCCTGCACTGGCTGGAAATCAATGGCAGCCTGTTGCCGGACAAGAACGGCAAGCCGCGAATGATCGGGGTCATCCGCGAAATCACCCACCAGCGCCAGCGCGAGCATGCCCTCAGCAGTTCGGAAAAACGCTTCGCCACCCTGTTTCACCTATGCCCCAACATGGTGCTGCTGACCCGTGAAGAAGACGGCCTGATCAGCGAGGCCAACCAGTGCTTCGAAAGCCTGTTCGGCTGGCCGGCGCTCCAGGTGATCGGACGGACCACCGTGGAGATCGGACTCTGGGTCGACCCCGAAGAACGCGAACGCCTGGTCAAGTCGATCAACAGCCGCGGCGAAGCGGTCAGCCAGGAAGTGCAGCTACGGGCCAGCAACGGGCAGATTCACGCCGGCATCCTCAGCGCCCAGCGGGTCGAACTGGAAGGCCAGGCCTACTTGCTGAGCACCTTTCTCGACACCACCGAACGCAAGAACGCCGAGCTGGCCCTCAAGGACAGCCAGGACCGTCTCGACCTCGCCCTGGACTCGGCGCAACTGGGCACCTGGGACTGGCATATCCCCAGCGGCATGCTCTATGGCTCGGCACGCGCCGCGCAGTTGCACGGCCTGGAGCCACAGCCGTTCCATGAATCCTTTGACGCGTTTTTCGACGGTGTACCCACCAGCGAACGCGAAAGCATGCGTCACGCCTATCGCAGCCTGCGCGAAGGTCCGGAGGGCAACTATCAGCTGACCTATCGGGTGCAGCTGGAAAACGGTGCCTCGCGGTACCTTGAAAGCCGTGCCCGCCTCTACCGCGACGAACAGGGCAACCCGCTGCGCATGGCCGGTACCCTGCTGGATATCACCGAACAGGTGGAGCGCGAACAGCGCCTGGTGGCCTCGGAAGAGAAGTTCGCCAGCCTGTTCCAGGCCAGTCCCGACCCGATCTGCGTCACCCGCCAAGAAACCGGGCAGTTCATCGAGATCAACCCGGCCTTCACCCAGGTGTTCGGCTGGAACATCGACGAAGTGCGCAATCGCAGCGCCGAGCAGATCGGCCTGTGGGACGACTCGGCCAAGCGCCTGCAGCGTATCCAGCAGGTGATCCGCGACCAGGCCCTGAACAATGTCGCGGTGATCGTTCACCACAAGCGCGGCCACGCCCTGACCTGCGTGATCGCCAGCCGGCAGATCGTGGTCGAAGGGCAGACGTGCATCGTCACCACCTTGCGCGACATCACCCAGCAACAGCGGGCCGAAGCGGCGCTCAAGGCCAGCGAGGAGAAATTCGCCAAGGCCTTCCACTCCAGTCCCGACGCCATCACCATCACCGAACGCGACAGCGGGCGCTACCTGGAGGTCAACGACGGCTTCTGCCGGCTGACCGGCTACACCAGCAGCGAAGTCATCGGCCGCACGGTGTATGAAATCGGTGTCTGGGCCGATCACAAGCAGCGCACCGCCCTGCTGGCGGAGCTGAAGGAAAAGGGCCATGTCCCGCACCGCGACATGCTCGGACGCAACAAACGCGGCGATGTGCTCACCGTCGAGGTCTCGGTCGAACCGATCATCCTCAATGAAACCGCGTGCCTGCTGCTGACGGCCCGGGATATCAGCCAGTTGAAGAATGCCCAGGCACAGATCCGCCACCTGGCCTATCACGACCCGCTGACCAACCTGCCCAACCGCGCCCTGCTGATGGACCGCCTGAGCCAGCAGATCGCCCTGCTCAAGCGCCACAACCTGCGCGGCGCCTTGCTGTTCCTCGACCTCGACCACTTCAAGCACATCAACGACTCCCTCGGTCACCCGGTGGGCGACACCGTGCTCAAGGTGGTGACCGCCCGCCTGGAAGCCAGCGTGCGCACCGAAGACACCGTGGCGCGCCTTGGTGGCGACGAGTTCGTGGTGCTGCTCAGCGGCCTGGACGGTTCACGCAGCGAGGTCACGCACAAGGTCCGCGAGCTGGCGGACACCATTCGTGAGTTGCTGGCCGAACCGATGTTCCTCGACGGCCAGCGCCTGCAAGTGACCCCGAGCATCGGCGTGGCGCTGATCCCCGACCACGGCACGACCCCCGCCGACCTGCTCAAGCGCGCCGATATCGCGCTGTACCGGGCCAAGGATTCCGGACGCAACATCACCCAGCTGTTCCACAGCACCATGCAGAAAGCCGCCAGCGAACGCCTGCGTATGGAAAACGACCTGCGCCAGGCGCTTTCCCGGGGTGAATTCAGTGTGCATTTCCAACCCCAGGTGGACGCCCGCGACAACAGCATCATCGGCGCCGAAGCCCTGGTGCGCTGGCACCATCCGGAACTTGGCGCGCAATCGCCGACCGAGTTCATCAAGGTCCTGGAAGACAGCGGGCTGATTCTTGAAGTCGGTACCTGGATTCTTGACCACGCCTGCGAGGCCTTCGGCATATTGCTGGGCGAAGGCCTGATCAGCCATGCCTTCAGCCTGTGCGTGAACATCAGCCCGCGGCAGTTCCGCCAGACCGACTTTGTCGAACGGGTGGAGCGTACGTTGACCCGCTACAACGTGCCGTCCTCGATGCTGAAACTGGAAATCACCGAAGGCATCGTGATCCAGAACCTGGAGGACACCATCAGCAAGATGCGCCGCCTGAACAAGCTCGGCGTCAGTTTTGCCATGGATGATTTCGGCACCGGTTATTCGTCGCTGACCTACCTCAAGCGCCTGCCGGTGGACGCCTTGAAGATCGACCAGTCGTTCGTGCGCGACGCGACCCACGACCCCAACGACGCGGAAATCATCCGCGCCATTGTCGCCATGGCCCGCAGTCTGGGGCTGACGGTGATTGCCGAAGGGGTGGAGTTGCCGGAGCAACTGGTGTTCCTGGAGGGGCTGGGTTGCCATCTGTACCAGGGTTACCTGCACAGTCGGCCGCTGCCTCTGGAGGAGTTCAAAAAGCTCCTGGAATCACCCACGACCGAACACACCACCGACCTGTAGGCCCCAACAGGCAGGGGGACGAATCCAAAAAGCCCACGGAACTCCCCACTCCCGGGCACACCACCAACCTGTAGGAGCCGGCTTGCTGGCGATCAGCCGAAAGGCTGGGTTGCGAGGGTGACGATGAGGCCACCATCGCCAGCAAGCCGGCTCCTACAGGTTCGGTGTCAGCCAGGCGGCTGGGTAAACGCCCGAGGCTGCTCCACAACGAAAAACCCCGCCTCGAAGACGGGGTTTTTCAGTTGATGCAGCGTCAGATCAGTGCTGCAGCGCCGGCTTTTGCCCGGCATTAATGGCAATGCGCTTTGGCTTGGCCTCTTCCGGCACGACCCGCAGCAGGTCGATATTCAACAGACCGTTGCTCAGGCCCGCGGCCTTGACCTCGATATGGTCGGCCAGGCGGAAGGACAACTTGAACGCGCGCTGGGCGATGCCCTGGTGCAGGTAGCTGACGTTTTCAGTCGTGGGCTCACGCTTGCCGCCACTGACGGTCAGCACACCCTTCTCGACCTGCAGTTCCAGGTCTTCTTCCTGGAAACCGGCGGCGGCCACGACGATGCGGTACTCATCGTCGCCATGCTTTTCAACGTTGTAGGGTGGGTAGCTGCTGCCCGGCTCATTGCGCAGTGCGGTCTCGAACAGATCGTTGAAACGATCGAAACCGACGGAAGAACGGAACAGTGGAGCCAGGGAAAATGCGGTAGTCATGTCAATCTCCTGAAATTCAGCGAGTGGTTTAGTCCGCGACCCGAATTCGGCATCGCGTAATCCCTAGATAGGAACTCGCCCACGCATTTCAAGAGATTGTCGTGAAATTTTTCAGGCCGCTTCAGGCAACGGCACGTTCAACAGGCGTCCGACCGCCTCGCAATCGGTCTCGCGGCGCAGGTGGGTAAACAGCTCCACCGCCTCCGGATAATTGCGCGTCAACATCGCCAGCCACTGCTTCAAACGACCCGGCGCCTGGCGCGGCGTCAACTGCGCCTCGGCTTGCGCCCAGAAGTCGCGCAGCAGCGGCAGCAGCTCGGCCCAGGTCATCTCCACCACCTCTTCGCCGGCCCGCGCCGCGGCGATCTGCCGGGCCAGGTCCGGACGCGAGACCAGGCCGCGACCGAGCATGATGTCCTCGGCACCGCTGATCTCGCGACAGCGTCGCCAGTCGTCCACCGACCAGATATCGCCATTGGCGAACACCGGCACCTTGACCACTTCCTGCACCCGCGCCACCCACTCCCAATGAGCCGGCGGCTTGTAGCCGTCGACCTTGGTCCGGGCGTGCACGACGATCTGCGAGGCGCCCCCTTCGGCCAGGGCCGTGCCGCAGACCAGCGCCCCGTCCGGGCTGTCGAAACCCAGGCGCATCTTCGCCGTCACCGGGATATGCGCCGGCACCGCGCGCCGCACCTGCTCGACAATGGCGTTGAGCAGCTCCGGCTCCTTGAGCAGCACCGCCCCGCCCCGGGATTTGTTCACGGTCTTGGCCGGGCAACCGAAATTCAGGTCGATCACCTGGGAGCCCAGCTCACAGGCCAGCGCCGCGTTTTCCGCCAGGCACACCGGATCGGAACCCAGCAGTTGCACCCGCAGCGGTACGCCGGCCGCCGTGCGGGCGTCGGTCAGCAGTTCGGGGGCGAACTTGTGGTAGTAGGCCGGCGTCAACAGCGAGTCATTGATCCGGATAAACTCGGTGACACACCAGTCGATACCGCCAACGCGGGTCAGCACATCACGCAGGATGTTGTCGACCAACCCCTCCATGGGTGCCAGGGCAATTTGCATGGGTACTCTCATCGGAAAAAACGGTCATCAAAAAAAGCGAACATAAAAAAAGTGCGGCAGTTTACGGGGTTCCGGCACAAACCGGTACGCCCTCAGACCGACTGCACGGCCGGCCCGTAGCCCTCGATGAATTCCGCCGGCATGCGCTTGGGCTTGCCGCTGGACAGCTCGATGCAGACAAAGGTGGTTTGCGCGCGCAGCAGGGTCAGGTTGTCGCAGGGACGGACCAGCTGGAAACGCCGGGTCATTTTCAGGCGCTGGTCCCAGTCGACGATCCAGGTCGCCAGCTGCAACTCGTCGCCTTCGTAGGCGGCGGCCAGGTAGTCGATTTCATGCCGGACCACGGCCATGGCCCGATCCAGGCGCCGATACTCGGTCAAGTCCAGGCCCAGGCGCTGCGAGTGACGCCAGGCGCAGCGTTCCAGCCAGCTGACATACACCGCGTTGTTGGCGTGCCCGAGACCATCGATATCCTCGTCGGCCACCTGCAAATCGAGGATGAAGGGTGTCGCCAGATCCCAACTCATGTACCGCTCCCGGTCAAATCAAAGACCCGGGCAGTGTAACGGAACAACCCTCAGATGACCGCCGTTTTGGCCGCCCGCAGGATTCGGTCGGACAACTCGCCAGGGCCCAGCGCCCGGGCCACGGCCAGGCCGCCGATCATCAGTGCGATATCGGCCAGGGCCTTGTCGGTGTCCTCGGGGCTGGACGCCAGTTGCGCGACCATCAGTTCCACATGCTCGTTCAGGGCTTCGCGGAAACACTCCGGCAGGTTGCACATTTCCCCGACGATCGACGGGATCGGACAGGCCTGCTGGACCGCATCACGGTGCTTGCGCGACAGATAGAAGGCCGCGAACAGGGCACGTCGCTCTTCGCCCGGCAACTGGCTGTCGACCTCATTCATCTTCGCCCGGCGCTGGGCGAGCAATTGCTTGAACGCCTCCAGCATCAGCGCGTCCTTGCTCTCGAAGTGCGCGTAGAAACCGCCGACGGTCAACCCGGCGGCGCCCATCACTTCACTGACACTCGGCTCGACCGGGCCGCGCTGGATCAGGGCGTTACTCGCCGCCTGCAGAATGCGCTCGCGGGTTTGAGCTTTCTTGTCGTTCATTGCCACCTCCAGACATCACGCAGAAATATTATTCGCATAATATTTTTCCGCAAGACTTTATTCTGACCGCTGGTCCGAGCCATGGGTATTAAAAAATGGATTGCAGGGAGCAAAGGGCCAAACGCCAGACAAACAAAAGGGCCATTCAATAATTGAATGACCCTTATAAAATCCCGCAGAGCGGGCAATCGTGGCGTCCCCTAGGGGACTCGAACCCCTGTTACCGCCGTGAAAGGGCGGTGTCCTAGGCCACTAGACGAAGGGGACACAAACCCTTCTAACATGATCAACGCTGAGTGTTGATCGCTTCAAGGCCGGTGTGGCCAGACCTTGAAGTGTAAATTGGTGGAGCTAGACGGGATCGAACCGTCGACCTCTTGCATGCCATGCAAGCGCTCTCCCAGCTGAGCTATAGCCCCGGATTTATCGCCTCGTAGGCGGAACGACATCAACCTGCAACATCGCTTCTGTAAAACTGGCGTCCCCTAGGGGACTCGAACCCCTGTTACCGCCGTGAAAGGGCGGTGTCCTAGGCCACTAGACGAAGGGGACGCAAACCCTTCTATACAACTGATCAGCGCTGAGTGCTGATCGCTTCAAAGCCGGTGTGGCCAGGCCTTGAAGTGTAAATTGGTGGAGCTAGACGGGATCGAACCGTCGACCTCTTGCATGCCATGCAAGCGCTCTCCCAGCTGAGCTATAGCCCCTCATCGGTGAGGACGGGGCGAATCTTAAGGGCGTATCGGGGAGCTGTCAAACTTATTTTCAAACTTTTTGAAAATTTTTTGTCGGCATAACAACCACTTACCGCCCTGCCCCGGTGAAACCAGGGGTAAAACCGACCTCAGGGCCGCCTTCGCAAGCGGCCCTGTGGCTGATCAGCCAATCGCGCCCAGCAGCTTTTCCCATTCCTTGTTTTCTTTCTTCGACACCCCACCGAGCAAATCCAGGGCCTGGCGCAGACGGAAACGCGTGAGGTCCGGCCCGAGGATTTCCATGGCATCGAGCACCGATACCGAACTGGCCTGTCCGGTGATCGAGGCGAACATCAGCGGCATGGCATCGCGCAGTTTCAACTCCAGGGAGTCGACCACCGCCTGGATGGTCGCGGTGATGCTGTCCTTTTCCCACTGGCGCAGGCTTTCCAGCTTCCACAGGATCAACTGCATCAACTTGCGCACGTCGTCGGCCGAGAGCTTCTTGTGCTCGAACAACTTGGCGTCCAGCGGCAGGCTACCGGCGAAGAAGAAGTTCGCCAGCGGCGCGACCTGGCTGAAAGTCTCGACCCGGCCCTGGACCAGCGGCGCGATCTTCATCAGGTACTCGGGATTCAGCGCCCAGTTCTGCACCCGGCTGGCGAATTCTTCCACCGGCAGGTCGCGCAGCCACTGGCCATTGAGCCAGGACAGCTTCTCGATATCGAAGATCGGCCCGCCCAGGGAGACGCGGGACAGGTCGAAGTGCTCGACCATCTCCTCCAGGGAGAACTTCTCGCGCTCGTCGGGCATCGACCAGCCCATGCGCCCCAGGTAGTTGAGCATGGCCTCAGGCATGAAGCCCATGCGCTCGTAGAAGGTCACCGAAGTCGGGTTCTTGCGCTTGGACAGCTTGCTCTTGTCCGGGTTGCGCAACAGCGGCATGTAGCACAGCTGCGGCTGTTCCCAGCCGAAGTATTCGTAGAGCAGGATCAGCTTGGGCGCCGACGGCAGCCACTCTTCGCCACGCAGCACGTGGGTGATGCCCATCAGGTGGTCGTCGACCACGTTGGCCAGGAAGTAGGTCGGCAGGCCGTCGGTCTTCATCAGCACCTGCATGTCCATGCGATCCCACGGGATCTCGACATCGCCACGGAGCATGTCCGGCACCACGCAGACGCCTTCGCTCGGCACTTTCATGCGGATCACATGGGGCTCGCCGGCGGCCAGGCGCCGGGCCACTTCTTCCTTCGACAGCAACAACGCACGACCGTCGTAGCGCGGGGTCTCGCCACGGGCCATCTGCTCGGCACGCATCTGGTCCAGCTCTTCGGCGGTGCAGAAGCACGGGAAGGCGTGGCCCATGTCGACCAGTTGCTGGGTGTATTTCTTGTAGATCTCGCTACGTTCGCTCTGCCGGTACGGACCGTGGGGGCCACCGACATCCGGACCCTCGGCCCAGGTGATGCCCAGCCAGTTCAGGGCATCGAAAATCTGCTGTTCGGACTCGCGGGTCGAACGCAGCTGATCGGTGTCTTCGATCCGCAGGATGAACTCACCACCGTGCTGCTTGGCAAAGCAGTAGTTGAACAAGGCGATGTAGGCGGTGCCGACGTGGGGATCGCCGGTGGGCGATGGCGCGATGCGCGTGCGAACGGTGGTCATGGGCGGTCTCGAAGTGGAGATAAAACAAAGGGCGAATGGTAACAGGCACAACCATCCGGGCTCCAGCACAGGGCATCCGACTGAGGGCATATAAGCCAAGCTTCGGTCTAAAAATGGCGCCAGGCCCCGAAAACCGGGCTTTCTCCGCTACTGGCATTTACCCATTAATCCTGCTGTGCCAGATTCGTCTACCGTAAAATTCACTTACACATTGATGTGTTGCTGCCCATGCCCTCTCAACTCAAGCGTCGCCTGTTTATTTTCCTGTTCCTGGTCCTGTTGATCGCCCTGGGCTTTTTTGCCCAGTGGTTCTTCAGGGGACGCTTTTATGAAAGCACCGATAACGCTTATGTCCAGGGCGAAATCACCCGGGTCTCCAGCCAGCTGGGCGCGCGCATTGACGAAGTGCTGGTGGCGGACAACCAGCATGTGGAAAAGGGCCAGTTGCTGGTGCGACTCGAAGGCGCTGATTTCCAGTTGGCCATCGACCGCGCCAATGCCACCCTCGCCACCCGTGAGGCCGAACGGGTACAGGCCCAGAGCAAGCTGACCCAGCAAGCCAGCCTGATCGCCTCCGCCGATGCCCAGGTGGCGTCCAGCCAGGCCAGTCTCGGCCGTTCGCAGCTCCACCTGAACCGCGCACAGACCCTGCGCAAGCCCGGCTATGTTTCGGAAGAACGGGTCACCACGCTTTCCGCCGACAACCATATCGCCCGTTCGCAAGTGGTCAAGGCCCAGGCCGACCTGCAAGGCCAGCGCCAGCAGGTCACGGCCCTGAGTGCCGAGCTCAAGCGCCTCGACGCACAGATCGCCAATGCCCGCGCCGACCTGGCCCAGGCCGAACTGAACCTGACCCGCAGCGAGATCCACGCGCCCATCAGCGGCCTGGTCGGCCAGCGCGCGGCGCGCAACGGCCAGTATGTGCAGGCCGGTGCCTACCTGCTGTCGATCGTCCCGGACCGGGACATCTGGATCCAGGCCAACTTCAAGGAAACCCAGATCGGCCATATGCAGCCGGGCCAGCACGCGACGCTGACCTTCGATGCCTATGAGGACACGCCGATCCAGGGCCAGGTCCAAAGCCTGTTCGCCGCCTCCGGCGCGCAGTTCAGCCTGCTGCCGCCGGACAACGCCACCGGCAACTTCACCAAGGTGGTGCAGCGCATTCCGGTCAAGCTGACCTTTGCCGCCGACAATCCGTTGCAGGGCAAGATCCGTCCGGGCATGTCGGTCACCGTCAAGGTCGATCTGCGCGACGCCCAGCATGGCCGGTGACCCACTGATCCGACCGGTGGGCGAACCGACCCGCCGGGACTGGATCGCGGTGATGAGCGTGATGCTCGGTGCCTTCATGGCCGTGCTCGATATCCAGATCACCAACTCCTCGCTCAAGGATATCCAGGGTGCCCTGTCGGCGACCCTGGAAGAGGGCTCGTGGATTTCCACCTCCTACCTGGTGGCGGAAATCATCATGATTCCCCTCACCGCCTGGCTGGTGCAATTGCTCTCGGCGCGGCGGCTGGCGGTCTGGGTCTCGCTGGGTTTCCTCGGCTCGTCGCTGCTCTGCTCCATGGCCTGGAGCCTGGAAAGCATGATCGTGTTCCGCGCCATGCAGGGTTTCACCGGTGGCGCGCTGATCCCCCTGGCGTTCACCCTGACCCTGATCAAGCTGCCGGACCACCACCGCGCCAAGGGCATGGCGATGTTCGCCATGACCGCCACCTTCGCCCCGTCCATCGGACCGACCATTGGCGGCTGGCTCACGGAGAACTGGGGCTGGCAGTACATTTTCTACATCAATATCCCGCCCGGCCTGATCATGATCGCTGGCCTGCTCTACGGCCTGGAAAAGAAAGAGTCCCATTGGGAACTGCTCAAGAGCACCGACTACGCCGGGATCGTCAGCCTCGGCATCGGCCTGGGCTGCCTGCAAGTGTTCCTCGAAGAAGGCCATCGCAAGGACTGGCTGGAATCGGACCTGATCGTGACGCTGGGCAGTATCGCCCTGCTGAGCCTGATCACCTTCGTGATCCTGCAACTGTCCAAGGCCAACCCGCTGATCAACCTGCGCATCCTGCAGAACCGCAACTTCGGCCTGTCCAGCATTGCCAGCCTGGGCATGGGCGTGGGCCTGTATGGCTCGATCTACCTGCTGCCGCTGTACCTGGCGCAGATCCAGAACTACAACGCCTTGCAGATCGGCGAAGTGATCATGTGGATGGGGGTGCCGCAGCTGTTCCTGATTCCGCTGGTGCCCAAGCTGATGAAATTCATCTCGCCGAAGCTGCTGTGTACCTTGGGTTTCGGCTTGTTCGGCCTGGCGAGTTTTTCCTCCGGGGTACTCAACCCGGACTTTGCCGGCCCGCAGTTCAACCAGATCCAGATCATCCGGGCGCTGGGCCAGCCGCTGATCATGGTGACCATCTCGCTGATCGCCACCGCCTATATCCTGCCCCAGGACGCGGGGTCGGCGTCGAGCCTGTTCAACATCCTGCGCAACCTCGGCGGGGCCATCGGCATCGCCCTGCTGGCGACCTTGCTGGATGCGCGGACCAAGGTCTATTTCGACTATTTGCGCGAGGCAATCGTGCCGGGCAACCCGCAGGTGGCCGAGCGCCTGACGATGCTTTCGGAGAAGCTGGGTGGCGACGGTGCGGCGCTGGGCAAACTGAGCGAGATCACCCATCAGCAGGCATCGATCATGGCCTATAACGACGCCTTCCATTTTGTCGGGATCGCGCTGGGAATCAGCATGTTGGCGGTGCTGTTGACCAAGGCGCTGCCGGCGGGGATCAAGGCTGGGGAAGCACATTGATTCTGCCGGCCTCTTCGCGGGCAAGCTCCGCTCCCACATGAGTCCTGTGTTGTGCATCAAAGCCTGACTCTGCCCACAGACCCTGTATTGGGCATAAAGCCTGGTTCTGCTTCCGTCGGATCTACACGGCAAGCACCACTCAAGCCTTACTCGGTGCAAAGTGGGAGCGGAGCTTGCCCGCGAAGAGGCCGGAGCAGACAACACACAACTAAAGCCAAATGGCGTCCCACAACGGGTAATCGCCCACCCGTTTCACCAGGCCGGCTCGCAGTGGATTGGCCACTATGTAGCGTGCCACAGACTGCAAATCTTCTTCCCGACGTATCGCCCGATCATGAAAGCTGCTTTGCCAGAGTGCGCCCGTGCGTTGCAGTCTTCGATTGACAGCACTGGTTGCCCGGGACTTGGTCCTGCGCACCAAATCTCCAAGGCAGGTCCCCTGAAGCTCGATGAGCCAATGGAAATGGTCAGGCATCACCACCCAAGCCAGGGAACGCGCCAACTGTTCTTCCTCTGCATATCTGAAGCTGCGGACCAGCAGGCGTCCAAGATTGAAATCCCTGAAGATGGGTTCACGTTCCCGGACTACTGCCGTCAGCAAATAAATACCACCGGATTCCGAATAACGGCCCTTACGTAAATGGCAGGAGTTGAAACGAGTAGTCATCCTTGACCCTCCTGAGGCTGGAAAAGCTTGAAAATACAGGAGCTGGGTCAGGGAGCGGGTGGATCAATGACACTGAATATTTCGTGTGAGTCCATTCAATCGTAGGTGCCTGTCCTGACCCCTTCGCGGCTATCCGACAAGCTCCCCTCCCACAGGTCCTGATTTCTCCACAAAGACTTGCCCTGCACGGCGCTCACCTCTCCAGCCTTGCTCGGTGCAAAGTGGGAGCGGAGCTTGCCCGCGAAGAGGCAGAAACAGGCACCCCATAACTACACAGACTGACCACTGCGCTCCCTGATCAACTCGATCAACGCCCGCAACCCCGCCGGCACATAGCGGCGCCCCGGGTAATACAGCGACAAGCCACCGTAAGGCGGCGTCCACTCCTCCAGCACCGGCACCAGGGTACCCGCCGCCAGATCGGCGGTGGCGTTCCACTGCGAGGCATACGCCAACCCCAATCCCGCCCGCGCCGCCTCCAGCACCAGAGTCGATTCGTCCAGGGTCAGCACACCCTGTACATCGACCTCGTAGGACTCACCATGGCGCTCGAACTCCCAGTGGTAGATCCGCCCGCTGGGCAGGCGCAGGCGGATGCAACGGTGGTTCAGCAGATCCATCGGCACCTGCGGCACCGGATGCCGGGAAAAATACTCCGGGCTGCCCATCACCAGCAGCCGCAACGGTAAACCCAGGGGAATGGCGATCATGTCCTGGGGCACGCTTTCGGTCAGGCGAATCCCGGCATCAAACCCCTCGACGACGATATCGATCAACTTGCCCTCGGTGACGATATCCACCTTCATGTCCGGATAACGCCGCATGTACTCCAGGAACAAGGGCATCGCCTGCTTCACCGCTCCCACCGCGCTGTTGATACGCAAGGTGCCCGTCGGCATATCCCCATGGTTGCCGGCCTGCTCCATCGCTTCACGAATGGTCGACATCGCCGGCGCAATGCTCTCGACAAATTGCGCCCCGGCCTCGGACAACGCCACGCTGCGGGTGGTGCGATTGAACAGGCGCGCGCCAATCCGCGCCTCCAGCGCCGACACCGCATGGCTCAGCGCCGAGGTCGAGACGTCCAGTTCAGTGGCCGCCGCACGAAAACTCCGATGCCGGGCCACAGCCAGCACCGCTTCCAATTCTGTCAGGCCTGATGTGCGCATTATCCCAGATCACTCATTAACCCATGCCGCTTCATCCGGCTTATCAGGCCAATCCTAGCCGCTTATCCTGACTCACACCACAGACACCCACCTCGGAGCAGCCATGCAACGCATCGACCATATCTATATCAATGGCGCCTTTGTCACGCCTCATGGCGAGGAACTGTTCGACCTGTTCAACCCGGCGACAGGCCAGGTCATCGGTCAGGTGCGCCTGGCGGACGAACAGGATGCCCACGCCGCGATTGCCGCCGCCAAGGCCGCGTTTCCAGCCTTCTCCCACACGACCAAGACCGAACGCCTGGCCATGTTGCAGCGTATGCACGCCGCCATTGCCGCCCGGGAAGACCCGCTCAGCGACGCCCTGATCGAGGAGTACGGTGCCCCCGCCTCGCGCTCGCGCTGGATGGCCCAGCATGCCGCCAGCGTTTTGCTCGAAGCGGCGAAGATCCTCGAACACTACGACTTCAAGCGCCGCGCCGGAACCGCCGAGGTGATCATGCAGCCCCTCGGTGTGGCCGGCCTGATCACCCCCTGGAACAACGACGCCGGTTTTATCTGCGGCAAGCTTGCCGCCGCCCTGGCCGCCGGTTGTACTGCGGTGATCAAGCCCAGCGAGATGAGTGCGATCCAGACTCGCATCGTCACCGAAGCCCTGCACGAAGCCGACCTGCCGCCGGGGTTGTTCAATATCGTCACCGGCCGCGGTGAAACCGTCGGCGCGACCATCAGCAGTCATCCGGATGTCGCGAAAATCTCCTTTACCGGCTCCACCCCGGTGGGCAAAAGCATCCTGCGCAGCGCCGCCGAGACACTCAAGCGCGTCACCCTGGAACTGGGCGGTAAATCGCCGGTGGTGATCCTCGACGATGCCGACCTGAGCCAGGCCATTCCCCTGGCCTTGCAGGCCGGTTTCATGAACAGCGGCCAGGCGTGCATCGCCGGGACCCGGATACTGGTGCCGGAAAAACGCCTGCATGAGGTCGAAGCTGCCGTGGTCCAGGCCATCGACACGGTCAAGGCCGGTGATCCCCTGGATCCACAGACCACCGTCGGGCCGATGGTCAGTGAAAAACAATGGCAGCGGGTGCAACGCTATATCCGTATCGGTATCGACGATGGCGCCCGTCTGCTGGTGGGTGGCGAAGGCCTGCCCCAGGGCGTGGACAAGGGCTGGTTCGTACGCCCGACCGTGTTCAGTGGCGTGACCAACGAGATGACCATCGCCCGCGAGGAAATCTTCGGGCCGGTGCTGTCGATCATTACCTATCGCGATCAGGAAGAAGCGATCCGCATCGCCAATGACACGCCCTATGGCCTGCAGGCCTACGTGATGTCCGCCGATGTCGAACGGGCCCGCCAGGTCGCCGACCGCCTGGAGGCCGGGCGCGTGCTGATCAACACCCTGGCCCACGAGCCGGCGGCACCTTTCGGCGGTTTCAAGCAGTCGGGCATCGGCCGGGAATACGGAACCTTCGGGCTGGAGGCGTTCCTCGAGCCGAAATCGATTCTGGGGGGAACTCAATAACCGACTCCCCGGCAGGCCGATGCCTGCCGGGGAGATCGCGGCTTAGCGCGCCAGCCACTGCTCGGCGGAAATCACCGTGGCATAACCGAACGCCAGGGAGGCCATGAATGCGCCGTGCACATGGGCCGCCGGCACCGTCAGGCCATTGAACTCCAGGTCCCGTGACGCACAGGCATCGTGAATCACCGTGACCGTGTAGCCCTGGTCAGCCGCCGCGCGGGTGATGGCGTCGACACACAGGTGACTCATGCTGCCGACCACCACCAGTTCCTTGATGCCATTGCGCTCCAGCACCGTCGCCAGTTCGGTGTCGCGAAACGAGTTGATGAAATGCTTGAGAATCACCTGCTCGTCGGCACGGTTGAGGACCTTGGTGTGCAACTTAGCCCCTTCGGAACCGGGGACAAAAAACGGCGCATCGGCGCTCGCGGACTCGTGGCGGACATGCACCACCAGGTCGCCCGCCTCACGGGCGGCGGCCAGAATCGCGGCGGCCTTGTCGGCCGCCGCATCGGCGCCGCTCAGGGTCCATTTTCCGCCCGGGAAATAGTCATTCTGGATATCCACCAGGATCAGCGCTTGTACGGACATATCATCTTCCTCGATTGAGTGGTGCAGCGTTCGGTTGCTTTGCTTTACCGGATCAAGTATCCAGTTCCCACCGGGCTCCGGGGATTGGCCGGACCGACACTTTCGAGGGGAAAACTGACAATGGACGCGCCCACGGCCGCCATCGACCGCGCCACCACCGCCGAAGGGCGCAACGACAGCGCCGTGGCCGAGATCGGCCTGCTCCTCTATCCCGGCGCGCAGACCGCCGCCATCCACGGCCTGACCGACCTGTTCAGCGTGGCCAATCGCATGGTCGCCGAACACGGCGATGCCGCCCGGCTGCTGCGCATCAGCCATTGGGCGACCCGCGCCACGGGCGAGTCCCTCGAACGGATCTACGACAGCCAGCCGGGCGCGGACGGCCAACCGGTCGCCGTGGTCATTCCGCCATCGCTGGGCGATACACCCTCGCCCGCGTCCCTGCAGCTCAGTGCCGCCTGGGTCCGCGAACAACATAGCCACGGGGCGATCATCGGCTCTGTGTGCATGGGCGCCTTCGTGCTGGCCCAGACCGGGCTGCTCGACCAGCGCCCCGCCACCACCCACTGGAATTCGGCCAAGGCCTTTGCCGCGCTCTACCCGCAGATACGCCTCGACACCCACAAGCCGATCATCGACGACGGCGACCTGATCACCACCGCCGGGCTGATGGCCTGGGCCGAGCTGGGCATGCGCCTGGTCGAACGGCTGCTGGGGCCGGGGATCGCAACGCGTACCGCGCGCTACCTGCTGATCGAACACCGTGACAGCAGTGAATGCGCCGGCAACTTTGCGCCGATCCTGGGACACGGCGACGCCGCGATCCTCAAGGTCCAGCACTGGCTGCAAAGCAGCGGTGCGCTGGAGGTCAGCGTCAATGCCATGGCCGACAAGGCCGGCCTGGAAGAACGGACCTTCCTGCGCCACTTTCGTGCCGCCACCGGCCTGCGTCCAACGGAGTACTGCCAGCACCTGCGAGTCGGCAAGGCGCGGGAAATGCTTGAATTCACCAACGGCACCGTCGACCATATCGCCTGGACCGTGGGTTACCAGGACCCCGGTGCATTCCGTTCGACCTTCAAGAAAATCACCGGTTTTTCTCCCAGTGATTACCGTGGTCGCTACGGCGCCAGAGCAACCTGAGCTCAACCACCGGCGGGGCGATACCTTGCCGGTCATCCTTATTGATACGGCCCGGAGAAACACATGAGCAACGTGCTGCTGGTACTCGTGGAAACCGTCGACGACTACCTGCCAATCATCCAGAAGCACGGCTTCGAACTGATCCTGGCGCCGACCCAAGCCCTGCGCGCGCAAGCCATTGCCGAGCATGGCGCACGCATCAACGCCGTGCTCACTCGTGGCCCACTGGGGCTGTTCGCCGATGAAATGGCCGCCCTGCCCCAACTCGAAATCATCTGCGTGATCGGTGCCGGCTATGAAAAGGTCGACCTGCACGCTGCCGCGCAGCGGGGCATCGTCGTGACCAACGGCGCCGGTGCCAACGCCGCCCCCGTGGCCGACCATGCCATGGCCCTGCTGCTGTCGCTGGTGCGCGATATTCCCCGCGCCGATGCCTCGGTGCGCCGCGGCGAATGGCGCAAGCTGACGCGTCCGTCCCTGGGCGGCAAGCGCCTGGGCATCCTCGGCATGGGCGCGGTGGGCCAGGCGATTGCCCAGCGCGCGGCCCTGGGTTTCGGCATGACCGTGAGCTATCACAACCGACGACCGCGCACGGATATCGATTACCACTATTGCGCCACGACCACCGAGCTGGCGCTGGCCTCGGACTACCTGATCATCGCCACTCCGGGCGGCGCCAGCACCGACGGCCTGATCGACCGGCAGACCCTTGAAGCCCTCGGCCCGCAGGGTTTCCTGGTCAACATCGCACGGGCCAGCGTAGTGGTGACCGCCGACCTGGTGGCCGCCCTGCAGCAAGGTCGTCTCGCCGGCGCGGCGCTGGATGTATTCGACGACGAACCGAATGTGCCGGATGTCCTCAAGGGCCTCGACAACGTGGTGCTGACACCCCATGTGGCCGGTCTGTCGCCGGAAGCCTCCGAAGCCACGGTGGCGCTGGTGGCCGAAAACCTGCTGGCGTATTTTTCCGGCAAGCCGGTACTCACGCCGATTGCCCTTCCCGGCTGAAGACCAGCGAGCCGACACAGTATGATCAACACCTTCACACGCACCTGAATGGACACCTCCCGCATGGAACGCACCGCCCGCCTGCTGCCTGTTGCCTGCCTGCTGCTGAACCTCTCGCCCTCGGCCTTTGCCGCCGAGGCGGCGGTCGATTGCGATGCCCTGCATGAAAAGGCCAACGCCGAAGCCGGCAGCTACCGCCCCCCCGTCGAAGGCAAGGTTATCGGCCAGGGCCGGGCCTACTTTCATAGCGCCCCCAACAGCGCCTGTATCACCAAAAAAGTCTTCGTCGTGCCCGGCGACGGCCTCACGGTGTATGCCAGCACCGAAGACGGCTGGGACCAGGTGACGTACATCGCCAAGAACGGTGATGACTTCAGCGGCTGGGTCGAGGAAAAGCGCGTCGAACTGGGCCAGCACTACGGCGGTGACCCGGCCCCCGACGACACCCCGGAGCAATAAGCACCTGCCCGCCTGAACTCCGCCGAGGAATGCCAGTCAGCTCAGTAAGTGCATTCAAAGGCCTGCGCTGACAGCCGCATGCCTCTCTACCCGGAGTTTCTCGGCCATGCCTGATCTTTCCAACGAACCCCAGAGCGCAATCGAGGCCCACGGCGTCATTGGCGACATGAGCAGTGCCGCGCTGATCAACGACCGCGGCAGCATCGACTTTTTCTGTTGGCCGGCCTTCGACAGCCCTTCGATCTTCTGCTCCTTGCTCGACACCCCCGAAGCCGGGATTTTCCAACTGGCCCCGGACCTGCCCGATGCCCGTCGCGAACAAATCTACCTGCCGGACACCAATGTCCTGCAAACCCGCTGGCTGAGCGCCAGCGCGGTGGTGGAAATCACCGACCTGCTGCCGGTCAGCGACGACGAAAACGACCTGCCGATGCTGATCCGCCGGGTCCGGGTGATCAGCGGCCGGGCCACGTTCCAGCTGCGCTGCGCGGTGCGCCATGACTACGCCCGAGCCGCAACGAGTGCCCGCCTCGACGGCGACGATGTGTGCTTCGACGCACCGGATCAGCCCAGCCTGCGTCTGTGTTCCGACCAACCGCTGCAACTGGACCGACAGGCCGCCGTCGCCAGCTTCACCCTGGAACAGCAACAAAGCGCCGAATTCCTTCTCGGTGCGGCCGACGATCCACGCATCAAGGTCGGCACCAGTGAGTTGGCCCTGCAACGCACCCTGACCTTCTGGCGCCACTGGCTCGGGCGCTCGAACTATCGCGGGCGCTGGCGCGAGGCGGTCAACCGCTCGGCCCTGGCCCTCAAGCTGCTGACCTCCCGCAAGCACGGCGCGATCCTCGCCGCCGTGACCTTCGGCCTGCCGGAAAGCCCCGGCGGCCAGCGTAACTGGGATTATCGCTATACCTGGATCCGCGACGCCTCCTTCACCGTCTACGCCTTCATGCGCCTGGGCTATGTCGAGGAAGCCAACAACTTTATGCGCTGGTTGCGCGGACGGGTCGGCGATTGCAGCGATCAGCCGTTGAAGCTGAACATCCTCTATGCCATCGACGGCACCCAGGAACTGCCGGAAACCGAACTGACGCACCTGTCCGGCTATGGCAATGCCCGCCCGGTGCGCATCGGCAACCAGGCCTACGAGCAGGTCCAACTGGATATCTTCGGCGAGTTGCTGGACGCGGTGTACCTGACAAACAAATATGGCGAAGCGATTTCCCATGAAGGCTGGCTGCATGTCGGCCAGATTGTCGATCAAGTCTGCGACACCTGGAACCAGAGCGACGTCGGGATCTGGGAAATGCGCGGCGAGAAACACCACTTCCTGCACTCGCGACTGATGTGCTGGGTCGCCCTGGACCGCGCCATTCGCCTGGCCTCCAAGCGCTCGCTGCCGGCCCCGTTCGCCCGCTGGGACCAGACTCGCCAGGCGATCCACGCCGATATCTGGAGCAACTTCTGGAACGCCGAGCGCGGGCATTTCGTCCAGCATATCGGCGGCACCGGCCTCGACGGCTCGATGCTGCTGATGCCACTGGTGCGTTTTGTCGGCGCCACCGATCCGCGCTGGCTGGCGACCCTGGAGGCGATCCAGAAAAGCCTGGTGCGCGACGGCATGGTCTATCGCTATCGCAACGACGATCACCCCATCGACGGCTTGCCAGGCAGCGAAGGCGCTTTCGCCGCCTGCTCGTTCTGGTATGTCGAATGCCTGGCCCGGGCCGGACGGGTTGAGCAGGCGCACCTGGAGTTCGAACAACTGCTGCGCTACGCCAACCCATTGGGGTTGTATGCCGAAGAGTTCGATCCGCAAGCCAGGCACCTGGGCAATACCCCGCAAGCCCTGACCCACCTGGCGCTGATCAGTGCCGCGTGTTTCCTCGACCGCAAACTCAGCGGCGATATCACCCCGTGGCAACCCTGAAGCCGCTATCTGCGCCATGCTGAACACGGATTTTGTGAGGAGCGGAACTTGTGTGGGAGCGGAGCTTGTCAGATTGAATGCCTTTTTCAATCACCTCGATAGCTTGGGCCCCGTGCGCCAAACGTCTAAGCTGGCATTTCCCGCCCGCTGTCCTGGAACGCCGAGTGAAATTCAGCCTGCCGAAAGTTGCCACCGCCCCCTTCTGTCCCTCTGAAGTGAACGGTTCGATCGCCGTCGACCGCGGGGCGCCGTTCTTCAAGCGCGCCCTGCGCTTCGCCGGACCCGGCCTGCTGATTTCCATCGGTTATATGGACCCGGGCAACTGGGCCACGGCCATCGAGGCCGGCTCGCGTTACGGCTACAACCTGTTGTTCGTGGTGCTGCTGGCGAGCCTCGCCGGCATGGCGGTGCAGTGCCTTTGCTCACGCCTGGGGATCGCCACCGGCCGCGACCTGGCGCAGCTCTGTCGCGAGCGCTACAGCCGGCGCTCGGCCAGGTTCCAGTGGCTGCTGGCGGAAATCTCGATCATCGCCACCGACCTCGCCGAAGTCCTCGGTTGTGCCTTGGCCTTTCATCTGCTGCTGGGCTGCTCGCTGACCTTCGGCATTGCCCTGACGGCCTTCGATACCCTGCTTATCCTGGCCCTGCAGAATCGCGGTTTCCGGCGCCTGGAAGCAATCATGCTGGTGCTGGTGGCGACCATCGGCGTGTGTTTTTTCATCGAGCTGGTGCTGATCAAACCCTACTGGCCGGACGTGTTCCAGGGCTTCAAGCCGTCCCTCTCGGCCATCAGCGACGCCGCGCCGTTGTACCTGGCCATCGGTATTCTCGGGGCCACGGTGATGCCCCATAACCTCTACCTGCACACCTCGGTGGTGCAGACCCGGCTGATCGGCACGGACCTGGCCAGCCGCCAGGACGCCGTGCAACTGGCGCGTATCGACACCCTCGGCTCCCTGGCCCTGGCCTTGCTGGTCAACGCGGCGATCCTGATCCTCGCCGCGGCGGCCTTCCACCAGAACGGGCATACCGCCGTGGTGGAAATCCAGGACGCCTATCACCTGCTCGATCCGCTGGTGGGCGGCGCGTTCGCCAGTACCTTGTTCGGCATCGCGCTGCTGGCGTCCGGGCAGAGTTCGACCTTTACCGGCACCATCGCCGGCCAGGTGATCATGGAAGGCTACCTGAACCTGAAGATTCCCTGCTGGCAGCGCCGCTTGATCACCCGTGGCCTGGCGCTGATCCCGGCCTTTGTCGGGGTCTGGCTGATGGGCGAAGATGCGGTGGGCAAATTGCTGGTGCTGAGCCAGGTGGTGCTGAGCCTGCAATTGCCCTTTGCGTTGTATCCGTTGATCCGCATGACCAGCGATGAACGCCTGATGGGTGAGTTCGTGAATCGCTGGTACACCAAGGCACTGGCCTGGGGTTTGTTCGTGGTGATCAGCGCGGCGAACGCCTGGCTGATCGTGCAACTGTTCGTGGCGGACTGAGGCAATGACGTCAAGCCGTGTCGCTTCCCATCAAGCGGCCGCGGCTGACATCCCTAGACTCCTGAACATCACCCGCCGGGATCAGGAGTCCAGCATGAACATCGCCACCGAGGCGTCATCCCCACAGACGTTGTTGCGCCGGGAGCTGGCCTGCGCCTTTCGCTGGGCGGCGCGGCTGGGGTTGCACGAGTCGATCGCCAACCACTTCAGCGTGGCGCTGTCGGCGGATGGGCGGGAGTTTCTGATCAACCCTTACGGCCGACATTTCTCGCGGATCAGGGCCAGCGACCTGTTGCTGGTCAATGCCGACGATCCATCGAGCCTGGCGGGCCCGAACGCACCAGATATCACCGCCTCGGCCTTGCACAGCGCGCTGCACCGCAACCAGCCCCATGCCCGCTGCATCCTGCACACCCATTCGAAATATGCCACCGCACTGGCCTGCCTGGCGGATTCAAACCTGCCGCCCATCGACCAGAACGCCATGCGTTTTTTCGAGCGCGTGGCGGTCGATGACGGGTTCGATGGCATGGGCCTGGGCGACGAGGCCGAGCGGGTCAGCCGGCTGCTGGGGGACAAGCCGATCCTGCTGATGGGCAACCATGGCCTGTTGGTGGCAGCGCCCAGCGTGGCCCAGGCTTTCGATGATTTGTACTACTTCGAGCGGGCATGTGAGGTGTATATCACCGCGTTGTCGACGGGGCGGCCATTGCGTATCGCCAGCGACGAAGTGGCGCGCAAGACCGCGCGGCAATGGCTGGACTATCCAGGGTTCGCCGAGAAGCATTTCGCGGCGTTGCTGGGGATTCTCGAGGAGGAGGAGCCGGAGTTTGCGCACTAGCCCACAGACCTTGAGCCCGCAGAACCGTTGTCGATACTGGTTAACGCGGCTCCTACAGGGGGAACGCGTGTAGTCTGGTGGATCGGGGTTATTCCTCAAGCAGTTCGCGACTCAGTGGCTGGCGCATCACCGGCGCACTGAACACCTGGCTGCGGTCCTCGCTCGGCGGGCAACCGAAACGCGCGCGGTAGGTGCGGGAGAAATGCTCCAGCGAACCGAATCCCGAACAGGCCGCGACCTGGGCCACGCTCAGGCGCGTCTGTTGCAACAGGTTATGGGCCCGCGCCAGACGCAGGCTCATGTAGTACTTGAGCGGCGACAAGCCGGTGTGCTGCTTGAACTGGCGCTCCAGTTGGCGCTGGGACAAGCCGACCTTGGCGGCAATCGCCTCGCAGTCCAGCGGTTCCTCCAGCGCCTGCTCCATCAACTGCACCGCACGGCGCATCTTGGCGCTGGACAACCGGGTACTCGCCAGACCGTCGTCGAGCTGGTTGTCCAGCGGCTGGCGCACGCGGCCCATCAGCAGGTGCATGGCAATCTCGCGGGCCAGGTCGCCGTCCACGCTCTGTCCCAGCCAACTGATCATCATGTCCAGGGTCGAGGTAGCACCGGCACAGGTCAGGCGCTGGCGCTCCAGGGTATAGAGCTGGGTCCGCGCTTTCACCCGTGGGTAACTTTCCTGGAAACCCTGCCAGTTGTCCCAGTGCACTGCCGCTTCATAGCCGTCCAGCACGCCGGCGGCGGCCAGCAGTTCGGTGCCGGTTTCCACCCCCATCAACACCGCGCCGAACAGCGCCTGCTTGCGCAACCAGCTCTTCAGCGATTGATTGCGGCTGTGCTTGTGCACATCGAAACTGGCGATCACCAGACAGGCATCAAAACCCTGCTCGGCGTCGGGGCTGCCGGCGACCATCGTGGACAAGCCGTTGCTGGCGGGCACCGGCTGACCGTCGAGGGACAACAGGGTCCATTCGAAAAGCGGGCGCTGGGTCAGCCAGTTGGCAATCGCCAACGGCTCGATCGCCGCCGCCAGGCCCAGATGGGAGAACGACGGCAACAGCAATACGACGATACGCCAGGGCGCGGCATCGGCGCGGCGCCAATCGGGTGGCTGAGTACTGGTTTGCGGGTTCATCACTGGCCTCTTTGACGGGCTCTACGGTTGTTAAGGCCGAACATGAATCTGGGACCCGACGCGATCCCTGTAGGAGCCTGGCTTGTCGGGACGCCGCATCGTAGCGAAGAGGCCTTTGAGATCGCCAAAAGCTTCGCGGGCAAGCCCTGCTCCTACAGGTTCCGTGGTGGTTTCAATATATCGGACCGCAGCTCTCAACGTTGCTCGGTTTGCCAGCGCGGATGTATCCACACCGGCACCTGCGCCGTCGGCAAAGGTGTCCGCCCACGGATCAGGTCGCTGGCCTTCTCGGCGATCATCACCGTCGGCGCATTGGTGTTGCCGCTGACAATCACCGGCATGATCGAGGCATCCACTACCCGCAAGCCCTCCACGCCATGGACCCGCAACTGCGGGTCAACCACCGCCTCGGGATCGTCGCCGGGCCCCATCTTGCAGGTACCGCTGGCATGGTAGCCGGTTTCGGTGATACGCCGGGCCCAGGCATCGAGCTCTGCATCGCTTTGCGCCTGGGCACCGGGCACCAGCTCCTCCCCCGCAAACGCCGCCATCGCCGGTTGCCCGATGATTTCCCGCACCAGCCGCGCCCCCGCACGCATATCGGCACAGTCCTGCTCGGTACTGAGGTAGTTGAACAGGATTCGCGGCGGCTGGCGTGGGTCACTGCTGCCGAGAGTGACGCGGCCCAGGCTGCTGGGGCGCATCAGGTCGATATGCACCTGGAACGCATGGGCCGGCACCAGGTCGACGCTGCCGGGCTTGACCGCCAGGGGCATGAAGGTCAGTTGCAGGTCCGGATGCTCGACCCCGGCCCGCGAACGGATAAACGCTCCAGCCTCGAAGTGATTGCTGGCCGCCGGGCCGTCGTGACTGACGAACCAGCGAGCGCCGATCCACCATTTGCCCGGCGCGGTGGTCCAGGGGTAGAGCGATACCGGCTTCTTGCACAGGTACTGCACCACGGCGTCGGGATGATCGTTGAGGCGCCGGCCGACACCCGGCAGATCATGCCGCACCGTCAGCCCGAGATCGCGCAGCTCGGCGGCCGGGCCGATGCCAGACAACAGCAGCAATTGCGGCGAGTTGATCGCCCCCGCCGTGAGCAATACCTCACGCCGGGCCCGGGCCTGCCAGACATGGCCATTCTGCTCGTACTCCAGGCCATAGGCGCGCTTGTCCTTGAACAGGATCCGCAGCGCCAGGGCACCGGTGGCCACCTGCACATTGCCGCGCAGCAAGGCCTCGCGCAGATAGCCTTTGGCAGTACTCCAGCGCTTGCCGCCACGGGTAGTGCGATCCACCGGACCGAAGCCCTCCTGGCGATAGCCATTGAGGTCGTTGCTCGGTGCATAACCGGCCTCGACCCCGGCTTCGACAAAAGCGGCACACAACGGCGTACCGATATTCCCCGGGGTGACGTGCAAATGCCCCTGGGCACCGCGGTAGCTATCCGGTCCCTCGGCATGGGCCTGGGCGCGAATAAAGTACGGCAGCACCTCCTGGTAACTCCAGCCGCTGCAGCCCTGGGCGGCCCACTGGTCGTAGTCACGGGCATGACCACGGATATAGACCATGCCATTGATCGACGACGAGCCACCCAGGGTGCGCCCACGCGGCGTGCCGATCCGCCGTCCATCGAGTCCCGGTTCAGGCTCGGACAGATAGCTCCAGTTGTAGCGGCTGCCGCCGACGACGATACCCACCGCCGACGGCATATCGATGGTCCAGCTGCTGTCGGCGGGCCCGGCTTCCAGCAGCAGGATGCGCACGTCCGGGTCTTCCCCCAGGCGATGGGCCAGGACACAACCGGCCGAGCCGGCACCGACAATCAGGTAATCGAATTCGTGTTCGGACATGACCGGGCGTACTCCGTCGCAAGGTTCAGGCGAGCAGCGGCGCGACTCGCCTCGAGGCGTTTCAGCGGTCGTTGTGGCCGTGAATGCCCTGGAACACCAGCCGATGAAAGTGATGCACCAGGTGCTCGCTTTCGTTGCTGCGCTGGGCGTCGATCATGTAGCGGCCCTGGTCGTAACCCAGGGAGCGAAGGCCCTTCTGCACCGAGATATTCAGGGCGATATCTTCCGGCCCGAGGTCCTCGTTCATCCATTTCATACAGGCCGTGCTGATCTCGGCCGTGCGGGCATTGGCGGAGTAGTAACCGAAGCGCAGCAGCGAGCGCTCGGCATCCAGCGGAATCATCATGAACGAGCCAAGGAACTCGGAAAACGGGAAGGTATAGAAGGTGTTGTTCGGCCACAGGCCGATATTGAAAAAGCATTCCTCGGGGTTCAGGTCGCTGCGCAGTTTCACCCCATAGGCCTCGGTGGCGGCGAGATTGGCCGGCGCGGCGTAGGTCCACCAGTTGTCGCGTTTGGTCAACTGGTAGCCCTTGAAGTCGATCAGTTTGGCCAGGTCGACATGGCACGGACCGGACAACTTGAAGTGATACCCCTCGATGGAGTTGTCCATGATCACCTTCCAGTTGGCCGGCACGATCACGTCCTGCTCGTCGATCAATTGCATCTGCTCGAGGTCGGGAAACACCCGGCGCATTTCCTCGTCGGCCCCGGGAAACAGCTCGCGCAACGACGCTGCCTCGGGGTCCAGGTTGAAGTAGATAAAACCGCCCAGCTCTTCGGTCCGTACCTTGGGAATATTGAACTGCTGCAACTCGAAGTTTTTCATCCGCTCGCAACGTGGTGCACCCCGCAGGCTGCCATCCATTTCATAACACCAGGAATGGTAGGCACAGCGCACCACCCCGCCGGTGGTGCCACGGCGCTGTTCAAGCAGACGGTTGCCGCGATGCTGACAGACATTATGGAAAGCATGGATCTGCCCTTCCCGACTACAGGCCACCACGATGCTCTGGTCGAACAGGTCGCAGACCACGTACTGCCCTGGCTCGGCGAACTCGTTCTTGTGCCCGGCCACGTGCCAGGCGCGCATGAAGATATTGTCGCGCTCGGCCTGGAACAGCCCCGCATCGAAGAAATACCGCGACGGCAAGGTGAAGGCTTCTTCGGGATCCTGCTGATCCCAGCCTTCGACCCGGGATTGTTGTTTCTGGATATGAATCGGTTGCATGGACGTGCTCCTCGACCAGGTTTGAGCGCTCGGTTCGTCTGCCGGCGTTGGAACCTAATCTAGAGCAGCCTCCCGGGCCGGGATTGATGGAAAACGACCCGTTGCAAGGGAAAAATATCAATCGCGATCGACAAACATCGCCTGACAAATACCGTTGCTCAAAGCTGCATCCATGAGAGAAAAGCCCCACAAAGAGTCTGTCAGGACTCAACTAGGGTGAAGAACAGACACATATTCCCCCTTCAAATCCATACGTAAGTAGCGTACAAATAATGAATGCTCTGTTTATCGAACTACCTCCCTTCGAGCGTCATCGCAGAGCCTACCTGGGCGACGAGGCGTTTCGCTGTTTTCAACTCGCCTTGCTGCGCAATCCTGAAGCCGGCGAGGTCATCCAGGGCACCGGTGGATTACGCAAGGTCCGCTGCGTGGACATGAAGCGACAAAAAGGTAAACGGGGTGGCATCCGGGTGATCTATTACAAATGGCCGCCAGGTTCCCAGTTCTGGCTGTTCACCCTGTACGACAAAAACGAGCAGGACGATTTGAGCCCGCAGCAGAAGGGAATCCTGAAGCGGCTTCTGGACACCGAGATAGAGGCGAGAAACCATCATGAAGCGTGACATTTTTGCAGAACTGGTCGAGGGCTTCGATGCCCTGGCCGATGACCGTCGGGGCAAAGTCACCCTGCGCACCCACAAGGTCCAGTTGAACAAGCTGCAACCGATCAGCGCCGATGAACTGGTGGCGATCCGTACCCAGTTGAAGCTGTCGCGGGCGGTGTTCGCCCTGTACCTGCGCACCAACACCCGGACCCTGGAAAACTGGGAACAGGGCCGGGCCAAACCCAATGCCCAGGCCACCACGCTGATCCGCCTGGTCGAGAAGTACCCGGAAACCGTGGAGCGCCTGGCGTCCCTGGCCTGAGGCGGCGAGCGAGTTTGCAGCCCGGCACCCGCGCCCCACTGCCCTTTTGCACATAACTGCTGTTCCCGTTGAGGCCTTAATCCACAGCGGCGGGCTTCGTATAGTGAGCGCTCTGCGCCCTATAACCATAACGTCGAGAGGCCCGAGCATGAACCGTCAACAACCGATGATCGCCAGCACCGAACTGCCCGCCTGTGAACAGGACGCCGAGTACTTCGAATACAGCAAGGCCGCCAACCCGATCAGCGCCGGATTGATCTCGCGCATCCCCTACCAGGACTTTCCCGCCTCGCTCTACAACAGCGGACCGTCGCGGCTGGTGCCACTGGACCTGAGCGAGGCCCTCGGCTGCGAAGGCCCGGCCACCGGGCCCGGGCTGTGCGCGAACTTTATCCGCTTGAATGCCGGCGACTCGCTGACCCTGCAACCCAATGCCACGTCCCAGGTGCTTTATGTGATTGCAGGGCGCGGCCGCCTGGTGCAGGGCGAGGCCCGGTTCGAGTGGGACAAGGGCTGCTTTATCGCCCTGCCCGGCCGCCAGGCAATCGAACTGGCCGCCAGCGAGGACAGCCGCTTCTACTACGTGCATGACGAACCGCTGCTGCGTTATCTCGGTGTCAGCAGCCAGCAAGACCGCTTCAGTGCCACCCTGTACCCGGCGCAAACCGCCAACGCCAAGCTGCGCGAAGCCGCCGACGACCCACGCGCCCAGGACCGCAGTCGGATCAGCATCCTGCTGGGCAATCGGCACTTCCCCCAGACCCGCACCGTGACCCACGTGCTCTGGGCGATGTACGGCATCCTGCCGCCGGGCTCGGTGCAGAAACCCCACCGTCACCAGTCGATCGCCCTGGACTTCATCATCGACTGCCCGCCCGGCTGCTACAGCCTGGTCGGCACCGAGGTCGATGAACACGGCCAGATCCGCAACCCGACCCGGGTCGACTGGGCACCCGGGCTGGCCTTCGTCACGCCGCCGGGGTACTGGCATGCGCACTACAACGAGTCGGACCGCGAAGCCTTCCTGATTCCGATCCAGGATGCCGGCCTGCAGACCTACCTGCGCGCCCTGGACATTCGCTTCAGTTGAGCGGATCAAGGCTGCCAATAAGGTGGCGTGCCGATACGTTCGAGCATGAAGTCGATAAAACTGCGCACCTTCGACGAGACGGTGCGCTTGGGCGGATAGACAAACCAGAGTGACGCGGCGATCTGTGTGGCCTGGGCCTGCCAGTCGGGCAGCCAGTGCACCAGTTCGCCTCGCCCGAGCAGATCGGCCACCAGCCAATCCGGCAACAACGCCATGCCCAATCCCTGACGTACCGCCAGCAGTTGCGCATCCAGATCGTTGATCCGCAGGTGGCCCTTGATTGCAACACGCTCGGCCTGGGCGCCAGGGGCCTGCCGCGAAACAAAAAACACCTCGTCAGGCAGGTTGCCATTCAGTATCGCGGAACTCTCCGCCAGCGCTTGCGGCGAGCGTGGCGGCGAATGCTGCCGGGCATATTCGGGGCTGACGCACAGCAGCGTGTGTTCGGCTGCCAGCTTGCGTGCCTTGAGCGACGAGTCCGGCAGCACCCCGACCCGCAGCGCCAGATCGACCCCGGCACTGATCAGGTTGACATGACTGTCTTCCAGGGTCAGCTCCAGGCGGATTTGTGGAAAACGTTCGGCAAAGTCGCCCAACAGCGGCAACACATGGTGCCGGGCAAAGGCCGGTGGCAGGTTGAGTTTGAGCAGCCCCCGGGGTTGCTGGTTGAGGGCCGAGGTCGCGGCCCGCGCCTGGTCCAGTTCGGCGAGCACCCGCAAGGCGTGATGCAGAAAGGTTTCGCCGCCCTCGGTCAGGCGCAGGGTACGGGTGGAGCGATTGAACAAGGCAATGCCCAGGTCCTGCTCCAGGTCCTTGATATAACGCGATACGGTCGAGGCCTTGATCGAAAGCTTCTCGGCCGCCCGGGAAAAATTGTTGGCCTGGGCGGCCTCGACAAAGGCCGTGAGGGCGGCGAAATAGTCCATGCAGGTATCCATTCGGGCGCGGCTCAATGCGTGAGCCCGCGAAACACCTGGATAGATACCGTTATCCGACGCCTTTGAGCAAGCCCGCCTCGAAGCGATCCGCCAGAAACGGCGTGATATCCAGGGGCAACGGTTCCTGATGGACCAGGTGCTCCAGCATCACGCCGGTGATCGCCGATGTGAGGATGCCGGTACGGAAATGTCCGCAGGCATTGAGATAGCCCTCGACACCGGCCATCGGCCCGAGTATCGGCAATTCGTCGGGCGAGCCCGGACGCAGGCCGGCCCAGCAGCGTTTGAGGTTGATGTCCTTGAGTCCGGGCACACAGCGTATGGCCCCCTGCACCAGGCCGGCGACTTCCGGAAAGGTCGTGCTGACATCGAAGCCCTTGTCCTCGGTGGTGCTGCCAATCAGGATTTCACCGTTGTCCTTTTGCGCCATATAACAATCGCTGGTGGTCAGGCAGCCCTCCAGCAGCTTGGGCATGCGCTCGGTCAGGAGGATCTGCCCCTTTACCGGCTTGACCGGCAGCCTGATCCCGCTGGCCTGCTCGCTGAGTTCGGCGGCCCAGGCCCCGGCGGCATTGATCAAGGTGCCGCAGTGGAAGGTGCCCTGCTCGGCGGTGCGCACGCCAGTGACCCGCTCGCCCTGGCGCAGAACGCCGGTGACGTTGGTATTGAAATACAGGTCCACGCCATTCTGCCGCGCGCCCTCGGTGTAGGCGTCGGCCAGGCGGAACGGGCTGACCTGGTGGTCGCAGAGAAACTCCAGCGCACCTTGCGCTTCATGGCTTACCGCAGGTTCCGCCTCGCGCAGTGCTTCCCGGTCCAGCCAGCGCAACTGGTCCGCCAGGTGCGGAATCCGCGAAACGATATGCTCGGCATACAGTCGGTCTTCATCGTCATAGATCACGTATTTCAAGCCGGTGCGTTCGAACTTGAAATCCATGCCATGGTGTACAATCAGTTCGCGGTGCAGCTGCGGATAGAGAGCGTTGGACTGCAAGGCAAACTCGAAGAATGCCGGCGGCAGGATATGCGGGGTACTTGCATCCACCGCCACCGCCGCACCATGGGCCTCGCGACGCTGGGCCGACATCATGCGAAAGAAGATCACCCCACAACCCAGCCCAACCGACTCACCGATGGCCCACAGACCGCCGGCCGAAGCGCGGGTCGCATTGCCGGGACGCTTGGCGTCGATCAGGGCGATCCGCAGGTTCTGGCGCCGGGACAGGTGGTAGGCACAGGAAGCACCGATCACTCCACCACCGGCAATCACCACATCATAGGTTCTGTTCATGGTTCAGACGTCCTTGCCCAGACTCTCGAAGGCGGAAAAGGGAATCGGTTCGATGGGAAAACGCGGGCGCAGCCAACCGACATCCGTGCGTCCGGTGGCCTGCCGCAGGCGGTCGCTGCAATAACCGACGCACATGCGCCCCTGGCAATCGCCCATGCTGACCCGCGTACGCATCTTCAGCGCGGCCATGTCCTCGACGCCCTGGGACAGGGCGCGGTCGATCTCGGCGCGGGTCGTGTGTTCGCAGCGGCAGATCAGTGTGTCGGCGCGGGGCAGGTCGATCTGCCGGATGCCGCGTCGGGTGTAGCGATCGACGCCGGCGCGGAACTTGCGGATTTTCGTCAGCTTGTCCAGGTAGATCTGGCGCAGGACCAGGGCCCCCTCGGCGTCGAGCACATCGCGCTGCATCAGGATCGACACGGCGGCAATCCTGCCGGCCAGCATCGCCGCCTCGCCGCCACGAATCCCGCTCATGTCGCCGGCCAGATGGATGGTCGGCTCGCTGCTCTGCTGCCAGACGTTGCTTTCGGGCCGCAGGCAGCCGTCCTCGCCGACGCCATGGGCCAAGCCCATCTGCTGGCTGAGTTGGGTGCGCGGGACAAAGCCATAACCAACCGCCAGGGTCCGCGCCTCGACCCGCTGCGCCTGGGCGAGGTCCGGCTGCCAATCGCTGGAATATGGCGCCAGGGTCACGCTGGTCAACTCTTCCTGTCCCTGGGCTTCGACCACGCCCCAGCCGTAGTAGAACGGGATGCCGTGCAATTTCAGGTAGGCGAGCATGCTCAAGCCATCGAGAAACATCTGCGGCTTGTTCAGCAAGGCCAGGCTTTCGCGGGCAATCCGGCCCAAGGCGCTGGCTTCATAGACACCCGCCACCGGCACCCCGGCCGCGTGCAACTGGCAGGCCACCAACGGCAGCAAGGGACCAGTGCCGGCAATGACCGTGGTTCCCAACGGTTTGACCACACCGCTCTTGATCTGCAACTGCAAACCGCCGAGCAGCATGACCCCGGGCAAGGTCCAGCCGGGAAACGGCACATTGCGCTCATGGCAGCCGGCCGCCAGCAACAGTTGCGAATACTCGATCTGCTGCAGGCGCTCATCGGCATCCAGCGCCATCAGCGTTCGTGTGCCTTCGCCACCGACAATCCGCGTGCCCAGGCGCACATCGACCCGGTCGGAATAGCGCGCGAACTCACCGTGCAGGCGCTCCAGCACCTCGCGGTAGCGCGTGCCCAGGTAGCCGAGGTCGACCCCCTTGCGCAACGGCCCGCGATAGACCACGCCGCCCAGGCGCGAGGCTTCCTCGAACAGCACGCTGGGCACCGAATGCCGGGCCAGCTCGGCGGCAGCGGCCATGGCGGCCGGACCTCCGCCGACAATCACCACAGGCAGGCGGCTCATAGCACCTCCAGCACGGGGAAGCGGCTGACAGCGGTTTCGATCTGCATGCCGGGCCGTACCAGCGTCTGGCAGGCCCGGCGCTTGTGCCGGCCATCAATCGAGACCAGGCAGCACTGGCAAACGCCCATGCCGCAGAAGGCCCCGGCAACTTCGCCATGATCGTTGCGCGCCAGCTGTCGCAGGCCGACCGATTGCAGCACGCTGAGGACGGTCTCGCCGGCGGCGGCCGGTACGGGTTGACCGTTGAGGTGGACGGTCATGTCCACCTGGGAAAGGGGTTGGATATCGTGTTGTCGATCCAGGTTTTGCATAGGTGCATCGTCCATGACTAGCGTGAAAGGTGCACGCTAAGGGATTCGGCACTTCGGCAATTTGATCCAGGCCAGTAAAGAGGAACAAAAATCCTGGGGAGGCTGACAGCCCCCCTTATCACTCTAACGCCGACGCTTCATCAACCAATACGCCGCCGGCAGCACCAGCATCGACAACAACGGCGCGGTGATCATCCCGCCAACCATCGGCGCGGCAATCCGCTTCATCACTTCGGACCCGGTACCGCTGCCCCAGAGAATCGGCAGCAGACCGGCAATAATCACCGCCACCGTCATCACCTTCGGCCGAACCCGCAACACCGCGCCCTCGCCTATTGCCTCCAGCAAGTCACGATTCTCCTCCCGCCCGGCATCCAGACGCGCCATCCAGGCGTTCTTCAGATACAGCAGCATGATCACGCCAAACTCCGCCGACACCCCGGCCAGGGCAATAAACCCCACGCCCGTGGCCACCGACAGGTTGAAGCCCAGCAGGTAGAGCAACCAGACGCCGCCGGACAGCGCAAAAGGCAGGGTCAGCATGATCAATCCCGCTTCGCTGAAACGCCCGAAGGTCAGGTACAGCAGTACAAAAATGATCAGCAAGGTGGCCGGCACCACCCACATCAGCCGGGCATTGGCCCGTTCCAGGAACTCGTACTGCCCGGAATACGACACCGTCATCCCGGCCTTGAGCTTCACCTGCTGTGCCACCTGTTGCTGCAGGTCGCGGGCGGTCGAGGCGAGGTCGCGGCCCCGGACATCCACATAGACCCAACCGGACAGCCGACCATTCTCGCTGCGCAGCATCGGCGGCCCCGCGCTCACACCGATATCCGCCACCGCACCGAGGGTGATCTGCTGCCCGCTGGCGGTCAGCATCGGCAATTGCTGCAAGGCCTGCGGACTGTCGCGCCATTCCCGCGGATAACGCAGGTTGATCGGATAACGGGCGACGCCCTCGACCGTCTCCCCCACCGTGCTGCCGCCCACGGCACCGGACACCACCGCTTGCACATCGGCAATGCTCAATCCGTAGCGGGCCGCCGCCAGGCGATTGATCCGAATATCGAGGTAACTGCCTCCGGTCAAGCGCTCCGCCAGGGCCGAACTGACACCCGGCACCTGCTTGGCAACGGCTTCAACCTGGTGAGCGACCTCATCGATATCGGCCAGGGACGTGCCGGCCACCTTGACCCCGATCGGGCTCTTGATACCGGTGGCGAGCATATCGATCCGGTTGCGGATCGGCGGGACCCAGAGGTTCGACAGACCCGGCACCTTGACCGCCTGATCCAGCGCTTCGATCAACTTCTCTGGGGTCATACCGGCGCGCCATTGCTCACGGGGTTTGAACTTGATGGTGGTTTCAAACATCTCCAACGGCGCCGGATCGGTAGCACTTTCAGCCCGTCCGGACTTGCCGAAGACATGCTCGACTTCCGGCACCGTACGGATCATCCGGTTGGTCTGCTGCAACAGCTCACTGGCCTTGCTCGCCGGCAACCCCGGCAATGCCGAAGGCATATACAGCAGGTCACCTTCATCCAGCGCCGGCATGAATTCCCCACCCAACTGGCTCAAGGGCCAGAGGCTGGAAAGGAAGATCAGCAGCGCCAGTGCCAGGGTCAACTTCGGCCATTTCAGCACCGCATCCAGCAGAGGACGATAGGCTGCGATCAACCAGCGATTGAGCGGGTTCTGCTGCTCACTGGGAATATGACCGCGAATCCAGTAGCCCATCAGTACCGGCACCAGGGTCACCGACAACCCGGCAGCTGCGGCCATCGAATAGGACTTGGTAAACGCCAGCGGCCCGAACAACCGCCCTTCCTGGGCCTCCAGGGTGAACACCGGGAGGAACGACAACGTGATGATCAACAGGCTGAAAAACAGCGCCGGTCCGACCTCCGCCGCCGCCTCGCCGATCACCCGCCAATGGGCCTCGCCTTGCAGCTTCTGGCCGGGATGGCGCAGTTGCCAGGCCTCGATATGTTTATGGGCGTTCTCGATCATCACCACCGCCGCATCGACCATCGCGCCGATGGCAATGGCGATACCGCCCAGGGACATGATATTGGCGTTGACGCCCTCGATGCGCATCACGATAAAGGCCATCAACACCCCCAACGGCAGGGTGATGATCGCCACCAGGGACGAGCGCCAGTGCCAGAGGAACAGCAGACACACCAGCGCCACCACACCGAACTCTTCCAGCAGTTTGAAGCTGAGGTTGTGCACCGCCCGGTCGATCAGCTGCGAACGGTCGTAGGTGGTGATCAGTTCTACTCCGGACGGCAGGCTGCCGCGCAAGCTGTCGATACGAGCTTTCACCGCCTTCAGGGTTTCATCGGCGTTCTTGCCCGAGCGCAGGATCACCACGCCGCCGACCGCCTCGCCCTGGCCGTCCAGCTCGGCAATGCCACGGCGCATCTGCGGGCCGATCTGGATCGTCGCCACCTGGCCGAGCAACACCGGCACGCCTTGCGCCGAGGTTTTCAACGGAATATTGCGAAAGTCCTCCAGGCTCTTCAGGTACCCCGAAGCCCGCACCATGTATTCGCGTTCGGCCAGTTCCAACACCGAACCGCCCGCCTCCTGGTTGGCACTCTTCAGCGCCTCGTTCACCTGTTGCTGGGTGATGCCGTAGGCCACCATCTTCTGCGGGTCGAGCAGCACCTGGTACTCCTTGACCATGCCGCCGATGGTGGCGACTTCAGCCACGTTGGGTACAGTCTTGAGCTCGTACTTGAGGAACCAGTCCTGGATCCCGCGCAGTTGCGCCAGGTCATGCTGGCCGCTGCGGTCCACCAGGGCGTATTGATAAATCCAGCCGACGCCGGTGGCATCCGGGCCGAGTGTGCTGGTCACCCCCTGGGGCAAACGACCCTGGGCCTGGTTGAGGTATTCCAGCACCCGCGAGCGAGCCCAGTACAGGTCGGTGCCGTCCTCGAAAATCACATAGACAAAGGAGTCGCCGAAGAACGAGTAGCCGCGCACGGTCTTCGCCCCGGGGACCGACAGCAAGGTGCTGGCCAACGGATAGGTGATCTGGTTTTCGACGATCTGCGGCGCCTGTCCGGGGAAAGTGGTACGGACGATTACCTGGGTGTCGGACAGGTCCGGCAGTGCATCGAGCGGCGTGTTGCGCACCGACCAGATACCCCAGGCGACAATAAACAGAGTCGCCAGCAGGATCAGGAAACGATTGCCGATGGACCAGTGGATCAGGCGCGTGATCATTTCATGCCCTCCATCGAGTCCGTCGCGTCCATTCGTGCCATCGGAGCCATTGCTTCATCGGTTGGAACGATGCCTTGCAGGCTGGCTTCCGAATCGAGCAGGAACTGCCCGGAGGTCACCACTTTCTGGCCTTCGCTCAGGCCGTCGAGCACTTCGATACGCCCGGCGGATTCACGGCCGATACGGACTTCCAGCGGTTTGTAGCGGCCCTGATCCCCGGCCAGCATCACCAGGGTGCGCTTGCCCGTGCGGATCACCGCTTCGCTGGGTACCAGCAGGCTCGGGGTCGGATCGGGATCGGCGAGGCGCACGCTGGCGAACATGCCCGGACGCAGCTTGCCGTCCGGGTTGGGCAACTGGCTGCGTACCGTCAGAGTGCGGTTCTGCGGATCGACACTCGGTAATATCGCCACCACCTTTCCCGTCAAGGTCTGTGCGGGATAAGCGGACAAGGCCACGGACACCGGGGCGCCCACCTGGACCAAGGTCGCCTGCGCCTCGGGGATCGCGCTATCGAGCCAGACGCTGCCCAGCCCGTTGATCCGCGCCAGACTCATCCCGGCGGACACGCTCATGCCCGCGCGCACCTCCAGGCTTTGCAGCTCACCGGCAATCGGCGTGGTCAGGGTCAGCACCGGACGCACCGTGCGGGTCTTCGCCACCTGGGCGATCACTGCCTCGGGCATGCCGAGCAGTTGCAGGCGTTGGCGCGAGGCCTGGATCAAACGGCTGTCGCCGCTGGCAAGGACCGCGACGAACTCCAGTTGCGCGGCCGACCACTCGGGTATCAACAGATCCACCAGGGGCGCGCCGGCCGGCAGCACATCGCCGGGCGCGCGGTCATAGACGCGCTCGACAAAGCCCGCCGCACGGGCTTGCAGATTGGCGATATCGCGCTGGTTGTAGCCCAACGAACCGACGGCATCAAGACCGCCGGGCAGGCGTTCACGCACCACCACGGCGGTGCGCATGCCGAGGTTCTGGGCCAGCTGCGGTGACACGCTGATGGACGAGGTATCCTCGACGCCATCGACATACTTGGGCACCAGTTGCATATCCATGAACGGCGACTTACCCGGTGCATTGAAATGCTGGGTCGGGTACATCGGGTCGAACCAGTACAGGGCCGGGCGTTCCTTTTTTGCGCCATCGGCCGCAGCGGACATCGCAGTCCCACCGTGGCCGAGCCAGTAGCCCCCGGCAACGCCCAGTCCCGCCAGCGCGAGGGTCAACAGCGAGTAAGTGAGCTTCTTCATTTCAGGCCCTCGACATAGGCGTAATACAGGCTGGCGGACAGTTGGCTGAACTGATTCTGTTGGCTGACGCTGCGCAACTGCGCCTCGATCAGATCGCGACGGGCACCGATCACTTCGTTCAACGGGCTCTTGCCGGCCTTGTAGGAGGCCAATGAAAGCTCGGCACGGCGCTCGGCCAGGGGAATCGCTGACTGCTGCGAGCGCTCCAGGGCTTTCTTCAAGCGCTCGAGTTCGGCCAGCCCGCTTTCCAGATCGGCCTTGTGCTCACGCAACATGACTTCCTGCTCGGCTTCCCGTTGCTCGACCTCATGCTGCCGCGCATTGATCCGCGGCCCCTGGCGGGAACCGGTGAACAGCGGCAGGTCGAAGGTGAATTGCAGCGACGCCATATCGCCGCCGAACTGCCGGTCCCGATGGCCGTAGACCAGCTCGACGCCCCAGTCAGGCTTCTTCTGGGCGATGGCATCGGCCAGTTCGGCATTGGCTTCGCTGACCCGGGCCGTGGCGGCCTGCAAGTCCGGATGGCGACCCAGGGTGTGCTGGCTATGCGGCAGGATCGGGCCCCAGGTCGGCGGCCCGTCGGCCAGGGGTTGATCGGCATCGGCACCGATCCAGCGACGCAGCTTGGCCCGGGCCATGGCGATGTTCTGTACCAGTTCGTCACGCCGGTCGGCCAGGGCCAGGGCTTCCTGGTCGGCCTGGAGCAGATCGCCCGCCTGCGCGGTGCCGGCGGCGATACGCGACGGTGTGGTGCTGCGCAACAGCGCGACCTGATGATCCAGTTGATCGAAGCTTTTCACGCTGAGTTCGGCGTAATAGACATTCAGCCAGGCCAGCGCGGTTTGCCGCTTGACCTCCAGCAGCGAGGCCCGACGTTCGGCTTCGGCGACGTCCACGTTTGCCAGCGCCAGCTGCTTGCGGGCCAGGCGCTTGTCACTGTTGGGCACCTCCTGGCGCAGGCCGATCTGGCGCTCGGTCATCGAGTCGCCGTCAAAGGAGTAACGCCCGGAACCCTGGATCGGCAGGTCCTGGATCCCCAGCATCAACTTGGGATCGGGCAACGCATCGGCGGGACCGACCGAGGACTGTGCCGACTCGACCTGCGCCAGGCGCGCGAGGTTTTCGGGGGCGGTGTTTTCAGCCAGGTGCTGGGCTCGCTCGAAACTCAGCGGCTCGGCCCTGACGACCACCAGGGGGCTTGCGCCCAGGACAACAGCGATCACACCGGCCAATACGCGGTGTGAGGGAAGGAAAGCGAACATGCTTTCGTCTCCAATGCAGGATCGACGCGTCCGCGGCAAATCGCGGTCGCGATGGCCCCTACGCCATTTTGTGCAGGCGTGCGGGGGTTCGGATCAAGGCATCAGACGTAACGTGGGGGGCGCCACAGATCGGCCGGCGCAGACTGGAGCACGGCGGGTGGTTGCAGGGTGAGCGGAAGCGGTGGAACAGGGGTAAAGGTGCTGATCGTCAGGACCTGGACCAGGCCACCGATCTTGCACTCCTCGCCGGACTTGCAGGGCGACTTGGAGGCGGCACCGTGTTCCATATCATTACAGCAGGGTGCGCCGGTCATTTTCGACCCGGCGTGGTTCATCAGCGGCATCGGGCAAGGTTCAGAAAAAGACGCGGCCGCGGCCACGCTGCCGAAGATCGGCAGCATCAGGCTGAGTACCAGGGTCAAGATCAGCTGAAACCTGAACATCGAGGACGCCAACAAATGAAGGTTGCGGGAAAAGATACGCTACTTGAACGGTTGCAGGTTAAGTCAGCATTAATCTGCGTGCCAGAGGAGCTTGCCCACGCGCTATTCCGAAACCGCCTGCAACACCCATCCGCCATCCTGCTCCACGATCAGGCCACAGGCCAGCAGCAGCGGACGCAACCGGACATGCAGTTCCGGCTTCACGAACTCATGCACCCTGGACAAATCCAGCACACCTGGAACCTCCAGTTCGCTCTTGAAGAACGACAGCCAGGCCTTCTTCAACACCAGGAGAACTTCACTTGGAGTGGTCCGGGCGAACTGGCGGTTGACCACCTTGCCCAGTTCGAAGGTGTGCTGGAAGGCATAGCCGGTTTCGACACCCGCCGCTTCCACGCAACGCATGCATTTACACGGCCCATCGGCAAACGCCTGGAGCAGGAAGGCATTGAAGTCCGTCACGGGCTTGAGGGAGAGTCGCTTGTCGGTTTGAAACAAATCGTCCTGCTGTACCATTTCTTCCGTCATCGTGCCCTTCCTTAACCATAACTGCCCGCAACCTTTTGGGCTGACGGGAAAAAGCCGCGACGTTAATCCCTTGACTGCCTGATGTCAAAGCAGGGGGTAAGCGCCTGTCCAGACCTTCGCAGCCAGCCCAATCGAGGCAAGCCTGGACATTCTGGATATTTCAGCCAAGCTCCAGAACGCTTTTTTGCACCGGCCACCGAGAACCTGTCCGGGCGAAGGACAACCCCGCCCCAGGAGCCGTCCATGAGTATTATCTTGCTCAACCAGACCCAATACGCTGCTCAGTACACCATCAAAGAAGGCCGGCAGGTCATCGCGAAGGTGCCCGCCGTCCAACCAAACGGCCAGATGACCGTTCCGGTGAGCGACATCTATGAGGTGATTGCCACCACCCTGATCGATGGCAACACCTACGCGTCTGCTCCGCTGACGGTTTCAGGCAGCATGGGTTTTCTGGCGCAAATGCGGCAATCTGCCTCCCAGGGGACTTATGACTTCGACGTGGTCATGTTTCAAAACGTCGCCCCCGATCAACTGGCCTTTGAGAAAACCTGCATCAATCCAGCGACATTCACCATCCGCAAGAATGGCAAACCTCTGCAAAACGTCGTAGTGACCAATAGTTTCCAGACCCAGACGCTGGACATCAGCAACACCTTCTCGATCAATGCGGTGATCAACGGTATCGCCACCGAAACGGTAACGACCTCCAACCCCAAGGCTACCGTCACCGCCATCGTCGACAACTCGACCCTCGGATCCAGCTATTACTTGCTGACGGTCAGCTAAGCCGCCAGCAGCCATTTTCCCAACCCACTTCGGGCGGGTCCACAGGCGCCTCAGGCCTCCTCGCGGACCACGCCCTGCTCCTCGAGCAGACGCACGAACATGCTCAAGCTTTGCGACACCGTGCCCCGGCGCCACACCAGCCAGGTTCGCAGATAACGCATGGACTCGGTCAACGGCCAGACACTCACGGTGCTGCAGCCCGGCATGCTTTCCAGCATGCTGCGGGGCATCAGCGCCAGGCCGGCCCCGGCACTCACACAGGCGAGCATGCCGTGATAGGACTCCATCTCATGGATCTTGCCGGGTACCGCGCCGTCCCGGGTAAACCAGCTTTCAAAATGGTGCCGGTAGGAACAGTTGGCGCGAAAGGCATAGATGCTCTCGCCGTTGACCTCTTGCGCACGCCGGACAGGAGCATGCTGCAACGGCGCGATCAGCACCATCTCCTCTTCAAAGGCCGGCACCCCTTCCAGCGCCGGATGCAGCACCGGCCCATCGACAAACGCAGCCGCCAGGCGCCCGGACAGCACCCCATCGATCATGGTCCCGGACGGGCCGGTGGACAGGTCCAGGTCAACCTTGGCATAGCGCTGGTTATAGGCCGCCAGCAGTTGCGGAATACGCACCGCCGCCGTGCTCTCCAGCGAGCCCAGGGCAAAGGCGCCCTGGGGTTCTTCGCCGGCCACGGTGGCCCGCGCCTCGCCGACCAGGTCGAGGATGCGCCGGGCATAGTCGAGAAAACTCCAGCCCGCCGGTGACAACCGCAGGCGACTTTTCTCGCGGATAAACAGATCCACCCCCAGATCCTGCTCCAACTGCTTGATCCGCGTGGTCAGGTTCGACGGCACCCGATGGATCTGCTGGGCGGCCGCACTGATGCTGCCGTGCTCGGCAACGGCTTTGAAAATCTCCAACTGGACCAGATCCAAGTCATTCTCCAATCGTGAACGATATGCTCACCATTATTCAGTTTCCAGAAAACTAGCGCCACCGTACTCTGAGGCCATACCCATTCAGCAGGACGGTGTCATGTCTTCGATCTCCAGCCTTACCCATGCCCTGTCGATCAACCCCGCCAATGGCGAGCAGATCGGCCACTACCCTTTCGAATCCGATTCGAGCCTGGATGCCGCCCTGTCCCGGGCCACGGCCGGGTTCTCGCTCTGGCGGCGCACGCCGCTGGAACAACGCTCACAGGCGTTGATCGCCCTGGCCCAGGCGCTACGTGACAACGCCACGAAAATGGCCGAGATGATCACCCGGGAGATGGGCAAGCCCGTCGCCCAGGCCCGTGGCGAAATTGAGAAATGTGCACAACTCTGCGTGTGGTACGCGGAAAACGGCCCGGCCATGCTCAGTGCCGAACCCACCCAGGTGGAAGGTGGCAAGGCGCGCATCGAGTACCGCCCGCTGGGTCCGATCCTGGCCGTGATGCCGTGGAATTTTCCCATCTGGCAAGTGCTGCGCGGCGCGGTGCCGACGCTGCTGGCCGGCAACACCTTCGTGCTCAAGCATGCGCCCAACGTCATGGGCAGCGCCTACCTGCTGTTAGACGCCTTCAAACGCGCCGGCTTTCCCGAAGGCGTCTTCGAAGTCATCAACGTCACGCCGGACGGTGTCTCCCGGGCCATTGCCGACCCACGCATCGCCGCGATCACCCTCACCGGCAGCGTACGCGCCGGCATGGCCATCGGCGCACAGGCCGGCGCGGCCTTGAAGAAGTGCGTGCTGGAACTGGGCGGTTCGGACCCCTTTATCGTGCTCAATGACGCCGACCTCGACGAAGCGGTGAAGGCCGCCGTGATCGGCCGTTACCAGAACACCGGGCAAGTCTGCGCAGCCGCCAAGCGCCTGATCATCGAGCAAGGTGTCGTCGAGGCCTTCACCCAGAAGTTCGTCGAGGCCACCCGTCGCCTGGTGATCGGCGACCCGCTGGCCGCCGACACCTATATCGGCCCCATGGCTCGCTTCGATCTGCGTGACGAGCTGGATCAACAGGTCCGGGACACCCTGGCGCAAGGCGCGACCTTGCTGCTCGGCGGTAAAAAAGCCGAAGGACCTGGCAACTTCTACGAGCCCACGGTATTGGCCGATGTCACCGACCAGATGACCTCGTTCAAGCAGGAACTGTTCGGCCCGGTGGCCTCCATCATCACCGCACGGGATGCCGCCCATGCGCTGGAACTGGCCAATGACAGCGAGTTCGGGCTTACGGCGACCGTTTACACCGCGGATCTGGAGCTGGCCGGCAAGTTCGCCGACGAGCTGGAAACCGGTGGAGTGTTCATCAACGGCTACAGCGCCAGCGACCCACGGGTCAGCTTCGGCGGTGTGAAGAAAAGCGGTTTTGGTCGCGAACTGTCGCACTTCGGGGTGCGCGAGTTCTGCAATGCCCAGACGGTGTGGCTGGACCGCCGCTGAGGTGATCCCTCGGTCCGGGAGCCTGGCGCTCCCGGTCCGTCGATGTCAGAACTGAAAAACGCGCAAAAAAAAGCCTGCATCGCTGCAGGCTTTTCTTCTATCTGGCTCCACAACCTGGACTCGAACCAGGGACCCAGTGATTAACAGTCACTTGCTCTACCAACTGAGCTATTGCGGAATGCCGTGTATGTTACTGATATAAAAAGAGAAGTCAACCCCCGCCGGACCAGCCGTCGGCGGCGCTGGGGGTTACCCTCACGCCGGCCAGCGACGATGCTGGTCGTCAATAATATAGGCGTGTTCGTGAATCCTGCCACCGACGGCCTGCAGGTGTGGATGATCCGCGGGCAGATCGTCATGGCTATGCCTGAGCGCTGCCTGTTCGTGGGCCGGCCGCCAGATCACCAGACACACCGTGACCGCCAAGGCGGCGAGCCCGCTCAAGACCATGAACGAAACGCCGAGACCGACCTGCGCGCCCAACCAGCCGGCGCGCGTATAGGTGATCAGCCAGCAGGCATGGGACAGCGCAAACTGCGCCGCGGTGCCGCCGAACAGGCCATGGAAGACGTTCGGTAAAGGCCGCGGCCACGGGGGCGATACCGATATAGGCTGTCATCTTGATCACCAGGGCGGTACCCAGCACGACCCCGGCCTGCGCGCCGGCCAGGTCGTAGGCCAGCAGGCCGAGGGCAACCGTGGCCAGACCGGTCCCCACCAGCGCGATGATCTGGGCGAGGAACAGGTGCCGATAGGTGGTGTCTTTCAGGATATCCAGCATGGCAATGCTCCAAGGTGCGATGGGCAATCATAACCCGCTGACGGGCGCAGAATACCCGCGTGCCCACTACAGAATCATGCACTCCCCTGGCTGTTTTCCAGTGAAACCTGCACAAGCTCAGTCGACACCGACAATCAGTTCAGCGCCCAGCCAACTGGCGAGCAGCGAGCCGGCCCTGGCAATACCGGCGGTTTCGCCAAGGCGTTCGACGAGCCATTCGCAGAGCCCGGAAAAACTGCCGCTCTCCTGCAAGTACAGCAGTGCCTGGTGCTCCAGTGCCTCGACGGATCGCAGGCGCACCAACAACTGCCGGCGCCACACCAACAGGCCAGCCGCCTCGGGCAAGCGCTCAGGCGCGGGTGGCGGCAGCCCTTCGCTGAGGGCCGACCAGATCGGCTCGGCGTTGCTGGTCAGGGCACAGGTTCTGAGGGACGGCGTGAGCCTCAGGCAGGCCGCCTCCCAATCCACGTTCGCCAGTGCTTCCATGGGCAGCGGCTCGGCATCGGCGGCGACGAATGACTCGTCGAGGGCCCGCTCGATCCAGGCCAGCTCATGCACCTCGGGGTTGTCGGGAAACAGCGTCGCCAGGGTCGCGGCGAATCCGTGCGGGTAGGCATCCAGGGTCCAGGCATGGGGCGGATGCTGATCGACATGGGTGACGGCGGCGGTAAAAAAGGCCTCGGCGCCGATCCATGCACGGACCTGGGGGAAAGCCTCTTCAAGGCACCCCAGCAACTGCGCGCGGTAGTTGTTCTGGTAGACGGGTAAGCCGGCCTGCGCCGTAGCACCCAGTTTGGCGGCCGATTCTTCCGAGGCGCTGACCAGCCAGTTGCGCAGCTCACGCTGCCATTGCGCCAGGCTCATGCGCCACTCCGCGAGCAGGCCCGCCCATCGAGGGCACCGAGGGTCCGGGCGATGTCCAGCTCCTTGAGCAGATCGGCCAGCGGCGGGATCCGGTCATCGCGCTCGATCATTGTCGCCAGCGGGCCGAAGCGGGTCATCGCCAGGGTATACAGCGCCCAGACCTCGGCACAGATCGGGCTGTCATGGGTATCGATCAGCAACTCCCTGCCCTGGCTGTGGCCGGCCAGGTGGATCTGCCGCACCCGGTCGGTCGGCAGGCCGTCGAGAAACGCCAGGGCGTCGAAGCGGTGGTTGCTCGCACTGACGAAGAGGTTGTTGACGTCGAGCAGCAGTTCACAGCCGGTGCGCCTGGACATCGCGGCGATAAATTCCCACTCGGTCATCGAGGCGCCGTCGAAGGCCAGGTAGCTGGAGGGATTTTCAAGGAGCAGGGTGCGGCCCAGGACATCCTGGGCGCGGAAAATATTGTCGCAGACCAGATCCAGCGCCTCGTCGGTATAGGGCACCGGCAGCAGGTCATGGGAATTGAAATGGTCGATGCGCGACCAGCTCAGGTGATCGGAGACGAACAGGGGCTCGATCTCGTCGACCAGTGCCTTCAGGCGCTTCAGGTAAGCGGAATCGAGCCCGTCCGCCGAGCCGACGGACATCGAGACACCGTGCAGCGCGACCGGATAACGCTCGCGGATCTGGCGCAGGATATGCCGCGGCTGACCGCCGTCGACCATGAAATTCTCCGAGATCACCTCGACGAAGTCGACGGCAACCCGGGTCTCCAGGAAGTCCCGATAGTGCTCCTTGCGCAGGCCCAGGCCGTAGCCCGAGAAGGGGGAAGTGGACATCGCATGTACTCGGCTTGAGAGAGGAATACTGTTTTGAAAACACCGTCTGAGCTGTAGAAGCCTGGCTT
>NZ_PHSU01000028.1 GCF_002814235.1 Pseudomonas sp. QS1027
TGTAATATTTACCGGTTCCCATGCAAGTCTAAGCTCATTCATTTTGCACCCACTGGCACTTGTTGATAAATAAATCTTGAATCTATCTGATTATGGAATAAATACTCCCGCTCAGGCAAGCCAATGCTCGGATTAATTTCGAAGAACGCTTGCGGGTTCTCGTAGTTCTGGACAGCATAGTTCGCAGCATCACGTGACTCCACACGGAACGTAGTGACGAAGCCATTTTGGTTCTGGCTGGGACCACGAGCGAAATACTCCGCAACGGACGGATTGTCCGAGACACCTATTGTAGGTAGGCCTTGGCTGCCTATCCCATGTTCTGCGTAGATATCGTTAAGTTGGGCGGATGAGCGACCACTCAGGAAATCATTGGTTGCCGGAACACCCCGCTCCTGAGCCATTGAAGACAGAAATTCCGATCTTAATGTCGCATCGCCGCGATAGAAATACTTCCATTCCACTGGGCCAACAAAATCGGCCGCATAGAGATCCCCGCTATAGGCCAAAATACGTCCTGCACTTTTTGCACTATTAGTCCATTCAGCAAAATCCGCGACCTTACCCAACGCTCCTATACGACCAGCAGGAATGAGGTAAAGCGCATCTTCAGCAATCTGCTTGCCTTTTAGCTCATTATAAGCCGAAGAGTACCCTTGCAAACTGGCAAGATAGTCAACTATCTGACCCTCGTTGCTTTTTGCTCTATAGCCATCCCAACCGGTTCCCGCAGCAACACCCAAAAGGCCATTTGCAACCTGGGAACTGGTCCCGGAAAAATCGCTTACAAGCCCACTTCCAAGCTCATATATACCTTTCCCCACCCCATAAAACCCGCTCCCTATCCCTTGCACGCCCTCCACCAGCCCAGAACCTAAAGAGCCTACAGATTCTAAAGAGGGAACATTGTACTTTAGATTCCTCTCATAGTAGTCGGCTTGACTATTCACCTCAGAATTTCGGTAGTTAAATACATTCCCGCTTATCAAGTACTCCCCATACACCAGAGGATCGTTATATGAGACAGCATGATTAACTTGATAGCCTTGCAGCAAGGCCGTGGTTTCTGCCGGAGTATAAGTTCTTGGCCCCTCAGACAGTTGAGGAACATCGCCGGTTGTTTGATTGACAGCGTACCGATCCGCCAAAGGTGCTAAAGCCGCCCCCAGATGCTCCAATGTCGACGTTTCGAACTGACTGCCCGCCCCTATCGTTTGTTTCCACTGAGCATCCGTATAGAAAGCAAACGCGCGCGCCATTCGCTGCTCGGCTTCGGCTGGACTGATGCCCAGCTCGACCGCCATTTTGGGGGCCTCCTCTTCAATCAGGCGCGCTTCTGTAGGGTGAGCCTGACGGTTGTATTTATCGATATTGCCAGCAATAACGGCCCCGCTCATCTGCGCAATCGAACCGCTGCCGCCTGCCACCGCAGCCCCCACCCCGGCGGCGATCCAGGTGCCGAGAGCATCGCGATTTTCCGGACCGATACCGTTATTTTTCAGCACCTGATCCAAGGTCGGCATAACGGCTGCCGATGTGCCCGCACTGAGCGCGCCACTCGCCGCCGTACCGCTGGATAAGCCCTGCAATGCACCGGCCAGGCTATGCAGCAAAATACGCGCCGAACCACCTTCAGCCCACACCGCTTGCAGGCTTGTGTCCCTGCTGCGCGTCGCGTCCGCCAATTGCTGATCGGCATAATCGCCGATTTTCTTGTAGGTATCCGCCGCCGTGGTATTGGCCACGATACCCACCGCCGTCGCCCCACCCGTGCCGCCCAACCCCGCAGCGAGCAGGCCCGTGGCGATATCGGCCATGATTCGCTTGTCGCCACCAATGTTCCAACTGGCCGCATCTGCCGCAGCAGCGTTCGCCGCTGGCTCTAGCGTCGTATCAGCTTTCGCCTGTTCTGCCAGTTTACTCGCGGCCTCCGACTTGGCCTTGGCGACCGCGTCTACGATGCCGGTGGACAATTGCACCGTGCTTTGAATAAGGTCGATGCGCTCCTGCATCGCCTTCTGGTCAGGTTTGTCCAGCTTCTGATTGGCGTTCGCGGTATCGCGGTTAAGCCCAACCAGATCATTTGCACCCTCGGCACTACGCACAACTATCGTGCCTTCGCTGACAGCACTGCGGGTTTTGCTGTGATCCGAGTCACTGAGCGCCAGCGGAACACTGCCCCCCACCGTCGACCCGGAGTTGCCGCCATAGGACAACGACAGGCCAGCCGACTGACTCTTGATGTCACTGGTGTTCTTGATGTCGCTGACAATCAACCGATTCGTATCGAGCAGGTTCTTGTCCGCGGACGCTTCACTGGCAATCACCGCGCCTTGCAGTGTGGTCTTGTCAGCGACATGAATGTTGTAACCACCCACGCCCGCGAATAGCCCGCTCTGATCGGTAACGGCCTTGTAGTTGCTGTTCATGTTGCTAGCGGCCAGGCTGGCGGAAGCCGCCACGGTCGAGCCGAAGCAGAACGGCGGAATGCAAATGCTCGCACCAAAACCGGCACTGCCCTGCTTGTTCTTCTGGGTCTCACTGTCCTGGCGCGAGGTGATATTGAGGTTGCCGCCGATATCCGCCTTGATGCTGTCCGCCCGTACCTGCGCACCAGCCAGGGTGGTGTCCTGGCCACTGCGCAGGATCAGCGAACCGGTATCCAGGGTGCTGTTGACCTGGGTGACCGAACCGCCAGTGCCCATGCTCTTGGCGATGGATGCCCCCAGGTCGAGGGTGAAACCATTCTGCTCACCGATATTGAAACTGGCGCCAATAGCAGTTTTGTCGTTATTGCTGTCGTTGGCCCAGTTCGCGGTGTCCTGAGCGCTTTCCAGGGTGATGTTGTTCTTCGCCAGCAACACTGTATCGGCCGCTTTCATACCACTGCCGATGATATGAATATCGCCCGCCGTTCCCGGCGCGCTGCCATCGGCGATGATCGTCAAGGTTTTACCCGCCGTGAGCGAGCTTTGCTTGGCCGTCTGGCTGTCATACTCGCTGGTGCTGGTGGTGTGGGTGCTCGCCAGCTCGGTGCCGATCTTGATCAACGAACCATTGCTGTTAGCACTGCCCGTCTTGTTGGAATAGCCCGATCGACCATCGTAGGCATCCGACGATGCCCCTCCCAGGTTGTAACCGGCCAAAGCCGCCTGCGCCCACTTCACCGCCTTGAGTCGAGGATCGTCCGCGCTGTTCGCGGCTTGTATCGCGCTGCGAATGGTGTTGTAGCTATCAACCACCGTGCCGCCCAGCACGCGACCCACCGCCAGGCTGCGGGTCTCGTCGGTGCTGCTCTGACTCGCGCTCTCCATACCGGCGGCAATAGTCACGTTGGCACCGGTCAGGCTCATGCTCTGGGTACTGACCAGATCGCTGGCGGTCACACTGAGCAAGCGACCGGCATTGAGCGACACATTGCCGGCACTGGAGCCGAGGGTGCTGCCGGTCAAGGTAGTTTCCGAGGACTGGCCGGTATGGTTCTGGCTGCTGATGGACAGGTGCTGGTTGCCGGTCATGTCATCGAGGCCCAGCTTGTTCCCCGTCAGCACACCGGTGAAGTCGTGGCTCTTTTCCTTGTGCAGTTCGTTGCGGGTGAAGGTGTTCTGCGCGGCATCGATCTGCAGGTCGCGCCCCGCGCTCACCGTCATGTCCGCCGTGCTCACCAGCGACGATCCACGGACCCGTCCATCCTGTCCGGCCTGGATATCGACGCTGTTGCCGGAGACCAGGCTGCCGACCGCCGTGGTCTGGGTTTCGCTGACCTTGTCGGTCACTTTGCTGGCCTTGAATCCACCCAGGCTGCGGCTGTTGCTGTCCTTGTCGTGGCGCGTCTGCGTGCTGTCGACAGCGGCAACAATCGAAATATCGTTGCCGGCCAGAAGTTGCGCCGCCCCCTTCTGCGCGATCACCTCGCTACCTTGAAGCACCAGGTTACGCCCAGCCTGGACCGCCAGTTGCTGTGCATCGAGGTGCGAGCCCTGGGCGGTGGTTTCATTGACGGAGTCGCGGGTGGCCGTGGTTTTGCTGGAGAGGAAGCCATTGCTGCCGGTGACCTTGTGCGCTTCATCGGCGCTGCGCATGTTCTCGCCGGAGCTCAGGTTGACGTCGCGCACGGCCTGGGCAATGACGGCACCCGCGGTGCTGCTGAGGCTGGCGGCTCGCGCGTTGAGATCGTTGCCGGCACGAAGCCCCAGGTCACCCTGGGTCTGCAGGCTGCTGCCACTTTCACTGCGGCTCGTTTCGCTACGCCAGTTGTCCGCGTCCCAGTGATTGCTCTGCTCACGGGTCTCGACAACCGTCGTCAGGTTGAGGTCACGACCGGCAGACAGGCTGGTAACCCCAGCGCTGCCGGTATTGACCACTTGCGCGCCCTGCAGGTTGATATCCCGTCCGGCAGTGGCCAGCAGGGTAGCCGCCGGATCGGAAACGAACAGGCCGGCGACCCGCGACAGATTGGTCTGGCTGCCCTGCGCACTCTGGGTGCTGATGGTGCTGGACTGCACATTCAGATCGCGCCCGGCACTGACCATCAGGCTCTTGTCGGCTTTGATCTGGCCACCGAGGTTGTTCACATCCTGCGTCGCATCGAGGCTGACGGTACTGCCTTGAATACGCCCTTCCAGGTTATTGAGGGTGTCGGCCTTGATGGAGACCACCTGACGACCCGACAAGCTGGCGCTGTTGACCAGATTGCCCGTCACGTTCAGGTTCAGTTGCTGTCCGGCCATCAAGCCGCCGGCGCCGTTGATGTCGCCGTCACGTACCCGCACATAGACCTGCGGTACCAGCACACTGCGTACCTCGCCACTGGCCAGCGTCACATCCTTGGCCACCAACCAGACGATATCGCTGGTCAACTGGGCCATTTGTTGCGCGGTCAAGGCCACACCGGGAATCAGCTTCCAGCTACTGGCATAGGTGACGGCGTTGTCGATAAGGCCTCGATACTGCGTTTCGTCACTGGCATAGCCGTCGACAAAACGGCGCCCCGTCAGCTGCGCCACCTGCTCGCGAATCAGTTTCTGCTCGTAGAAACCATCGCCTATTCGTTGCTGGGTTGTCGCCGGGTCCAGGTTGAGCCTGCCGAGCATGTAGTCCGAAGACAACCATTGGCCATAACTGGTGAAGCGCGGATCGGTTTCGATCAGATAACCGGAAGTGCTGCCGGGGACCGGGCGAAACAGTGCGTTGTCCGGCAAGGCACTGTTCACCCCGCCGGTCAGAATACGCTCGGGCACACCCCCGACATTGTTCGTGGAATTGGCCAGCACCTCGCTGATCGGCGTAAGGCTTGGCTCATGAATCGTGCGGCTGGACAGTTCGGTAGGGCCCACGGTCCCAACGCTCAGCTTTGTCAGCTGGGTACCACTGCCTTGAGGAGCTGTGTTCTGCTCATAAACCGTTGGCTGCAAGGAAATGGCCTGCACACCGGCCGCCGGGTTGTAGGCGGCAGCGTCGCTCCCCTGACGGTCGCGGCCTTTGCGCTGGATGCGATAGAAGTGCGTGAGTACGCCATTCTCCGTGGTGACCTGCTGTCCCGCGACTTCAGTGTTGATCAGGCTGTTGGCGTTGGTTTGCAACAAGCCACCGGCGATGATCCGACTGTTATCGTTGAGGACCTGGTTGGCATTGATACGCAGATTGCTGCCGGCGAGTATTTGCCCGGGGTCGGAGCTGGCAATCTGGGTTTGGGTCACGACGCGGGTCAGGTCGTAGCGGTTCCACTCGTCGTTGCTGCCTTCCGGTGTCACCAGAATGTCGACTTCGTTGTTATAGATCGAAATCTGATTGGGATCGTAGCGATTGGCCGAACCCGACAGTTGATACTGTTGCAGCGACTGGCGCGAGAGCTCCACCTCGCGGGTCGAGAAGTGCTCGTTGGTGTTGCGCACCGAGGCCGCGTTCAACGTCAGGGCACCGAGGGCCTCGATGGTCGCGCTCGCGTTATGGAGTTCGAGCGCCTGACCGGTCGCGTGGTAGGCGCTATCCAGCGCCCCGCCGATGGCCATGTCACCGGTGCTGAAGATCAGGCCGTGTTCGCTGTTGTTCAGGTATTGCGCACCGATATCCAGGCTCACGCGAGCGGCGATGACCGCCGCCGTACCATTTTCGACGGTATTGGTCAGGGTGTCCGCCGCCAGCGCCAGTTCGTCACCGTAGATGCGCCCGGTGCCCAGGTTGGTCAAGGTGGGCGCGCTCAGCCGAGTGTACTGGCCATCGATCAGGCCGCGGTTGACCAGCGATTCGCTGGCACTCAGTTGTACCTGCAAGCCACTGATCTCAGCGGCAGCGGTGTTATCGATTTGCCGTGCCGACAAGGTCAGCAGGTTACCCGCCTGCAAGCTGCCCTGGTTGCCCAGTAGCCCCGTAGTTGCCACGCTCAAGTTGCCGTTGGCCTGCAACAGGCCGGTATTGAGGTAATCGCCGTTGAGCGTGAACGACAGATCCCCCAGGCTCAATGCCCGGCCATTACCGGTATAGCCGGCGCTGTTGAGCGTCAACGAGCGCCCCGCAACCAAGGTCCCGCCCTGGTTGCTTACGGTTTGGGTTTTAGCCACCAGGTTGCGGTCGGTGAGCAGGAACTGGGTGCCGGCCGAGATTTTCCCCGACTGGTTGTCCAGCACGCCACTGCCGGTCACGGTCAAGGCCTGATCGGCAATGATCGAGCCGACCTGGTTGCCCAACTGATCGACGCTGAGGCTGATGGTGCGCCCTTCAATACCTTGGTCCAGGCCCTGGGTGCCGGCGTTGTCGATCTGCGCCGCCGTCATCAGCAGATCGGCACCGCTGCGAATCAAGCCGGCGCTGTTGTCGAGTTTGCCGTCAATATCGAACTTGAGGTTGCCCAGTGCCTCGATGCGCCCACCGTGATTGTCAAGGCTGACGCTGGCGAATGTCGCATCGGTACCGCTCTGCAGTTGCCCACCCGCACCATTGCCGATGCTCTGCGCCTTGATGTCCAGGCTCTGCCCGGCGCCGACGAAGCCGGCGTTATTGAGTAACTGCGCCGACACCAGTGCGATCGATTGCAGGGCTTCAAGGTGGCCGTCACTGTTATCCAGCACGCCACCGGTGGCCGTCAATGTCAGGCTCGAACCTACCGAACCGAGGCTGCCTTGGCGGTTGGTCAGTGAACCGGTGGTGATATTCAATGCGCCCTGACTGGCGATCACGCCTTGACTGTTATCCAGCGTCCCCTGCAATTCAATGCTCGTGACTGAAGGACCGCTCTGCAGCACCTGGCCTTTCACGTTGGACAGGTCATGGGCCTTGAGCCGTACCTGGGCAGCACTGACTTTGGCGCCATCGGTACGCAACGCGTTCGCGGCGGTGACGGTCAGCGCGCCCTTCGCAGCCATGCGGGCCCGGCTGACATCGACATCACCCTGGCTGCTGGTAAGCGTCAGTTGGGCCGCGGAGGTCTGGCTGTCGCTCAAGTCGACAGTCGCCGCCTGGGCCTGCAGACTTTCGGCGGCGATATTCTGCCCCTTGGCACTGAGCTGGCCGGAAGCACTCAGGCTCAATGATCCGGTCTGCCCCAGCTTGCCACTGCTGTCGACCCCGGCGGCCAGGGTCGAACCACTAGTGCTGCGCAGGTTCCCGGCTGTCACCCGGGTATTGCCCTGGGCGGCGACGATACCGCTGTTGTCGATATCGGCCGTGGTCTTGAGCGTCAGGTCGCCCTTGGCGTACAGCGTGCCACTGTTCTGGACTCCGCTGCCTGTCTCGACCTGCGTCGAACCGGCACTGCTGATCTGTCCGCTGTTTTCCAGACGCCCGTCGGCGCGGATCACCACGTCGCCGGCACTGGCGCCGATCTGCCCGGCATTACGCACCCCGACACCGGCGCCATTGCCCACCAGGACGATCTTGCCCGCATACATGCCGCCCAGTTGCGCGACATCGATACCGACCACCGGGGCATCGGTCGTGCCCTTGTCGGCGGCGCTCTTGCCGGCCTTGATGCTCAGGTCCTTGGCCCAGATGCCGGCGTTGACCTCGACGGTGCGCGCGATGACTTCGGTGTAATCGCTGTCACGGGTATCCATCCCGGCCCCCTTGATGGATACCTTGCCACCATCGACCTGATAGCCGCGCAGTTCACCGTTCTCGAATTGCGCCTTGCCCGTGGTGAGGGTTGCGCGGTTGGCGTTGATAAAACCGCAACCGTCACAGCTGATCCCGGACGGGTTGGCGATCACCACCTGCGCCCGGGAGCCGGCCACTTCGACATAACCGTTGAGTTGGCTCGGATTGCTCGAATTGACCTCGTTGAGGATCAACCTCGCCGTGCCTGCGCCCAGCGCCGGATTGCCGTCCACCCAGCCGCCGAGTTGGGTCTGACTGTTGGTCGCCGAGTTATTGAGGATCACGCCGCGCCGATCGACGTCGAACTGTTGATAGGTATTGCGCGACACACCGCCCGCGCTGGGCGCGGTGATATTGACCTGGGTGACCCCGCTGCCGGTCACCCCGATGCCCGGTTGCTGCGCGGCAGGCGCGCCTGGGTCGGCGACCACCGCCGCCTGTGCCGACGCGGCGCCCAGCGTGATCAGACCCAGTCCCGCCATCAAGGCAAATCGCAACGGTGTCAGGCGTACCACGCAGCTGGAACCAGACACTGTGCCTGTCACGCCGCCGCCCGCTGATTTCGAGCCGCCGCTCACATTTTCGGCCACGACCATCAACAGGCCACGAGCCTTGTTGAAAATGATCCGATACAGATGCTTGTTAATGTTCAATTCCTTTTGAGCGGCGCCAGGCCGCGAATACGCCGGACGCTGAAATAACGGGGTCGGGGACTACTGAGAGAGCGGGTGGGCGGCAAACCAGGCGCGCGCCTCGGCGGGCATAACGCCAATGCCCTTCCACGTCTTGATACTCAAGCCGCGCTCATTGCCTCGATGCCCCAGATGGCGGCCGACGCGCTGTGCCCAGAGCCGGCCAAGCACCAGCTTCGACAGTTGCCGGGTGTGTCCGAAAGGGGCCACCCAGTCGCTGATCCAGAGACGCTCGCCACTGTTCCAGTCGGCTTCGGGCATGAACACCGGAGGGTTGTTCAGATAGCGCTGTTCGGCCTCCGCACTGAGGTTCATCCAGGACATGAAAAACACCGGTGTGCCCTGCTCGCTGGCGAGCATGAACTGCCGCTGCTTGATCGCCGGCAGCAGCAATGCCGACAAGGTATGCAACGGCGCATCCCGATGGGCCGCCGACTGCATCCACAACCAGACGGCGGCACCGAGCACACTGGCTTCGTTCCAGGGTTCGTCGAACTGCTCGGGTGCAAGGATTTCAAGAGTGCCGAAGTGCATGCCCGTCTCCCTCAAAATGACCAGCTGAGATTAAAGCCAGCGGTCACATCGGCCGTCTCGAAGTGCTTGGGTTTCATCAGCGGTTGGCCGAGGAACAGGTCGTAGGACACCTGCTTGTAGCCACCGCGCATGCCGACTACGGCACCGGCCAGTCGGTTCCCGGACAGGTACTGGGTGGAGTGTCCGCCGACCTCGCCATAGTCGACGCCGAGATAGAGTTCCTGGCTGTTCTGAAAGACAAACCAGCCCAGGTCATTGCGCAAGGTCCAGCCCCGTTCGGCGGACAAGATCTGTTCGCCGTCGAACCCGCGGACGCTATAGCGCCCACCAATGGAAAAGCGATCCTGAGCCACCAGCGGTGAGCGATTCCATTGGCTGCGCCAGGCGCCGATGTAGCGGAATTGCTGCGTCCCTATCCGGAAAGGGGTTTGCAGCTGAGCGCTGGCGTTGATGATCTTCGACCGTGAAGTGCCCTCGTCGAGGTCTTCTTCCGGTGCGCGCAAGGCTTGGAACGCGCCGGTTCCACGTCGATAGCTCAGGCCCAGATCCAGGGTATTGCTGCCAATGAACTCGCGGTGATCAACCCCCAGTTGCCACCCCGCCATGCGCCGGCGCTGCACTTCAATTTCAGTGTCGTCGATATAGTTGCTGGAGGTCCGCGTCCAACCACTGGCCCAGACCGAGGTCTTGCGTACGGCGTCACGGTAGATCAGTCGAGAGAGTTTCAGCTCGTTGTTACGGCTGCGTCCCTGATAGTCATAACTCTGGTTGTTCCCAGCCACGGTCTGGTGATAGTCGTACTCGCTGGAAGTCAGTCCCAGTTGCCAGTAGTCGTACGGTATCGAATAGTACAGGGTGTGCCCTTGCGAACCGCGATCACCACTTTTGCCACCGCCCAGGTTGTGGCTGAAGCTGGCATAGAACAGGTCATTGAGACTCAGCGGGTTATCCAAAGACAGCGCGACGTTGCCCTGGTAGCGACCGGTGTCCTTGCTGCCCGAGTCGTCCGTCGACAGGCTCAGGCGCGCCACGGAAGCTTGCTTCCAGAGGATCACCACATCGCTTTCTCCCGGTTTGGCGTCAGCGTCGGTGGCCGGTGTGATCTGAACGTCGGCGTCGGCCGTGGGCACCCGCTTGAAGTTCTCCAGGGCTTGCTCGATGTCCCGCAGGTTCAACAGGTCGCCGGGTTGGGCCGGCATGGCATTCCACAAGGTCGCTCGCGACGAGGTGCCGTCGGCAAACCGAATGTGTTTGATCCGTCCCGGAATCAATACCAGGGAAAGCGTCCCCCGGCTCAGGTCCTGGGGGGCAGCCAGCACCCGCGTGGTAACGAACCCGCGCGCGATAATCAGGTTCTGTATGCGCTTCATGGTCAGGTTGATGCCCGCGGCCCCCAGGCAACGGCCGAGTGCGGGATCCGACGCGGGGTTGGCGGCACGCAGGGCCCATTGGAAGGCTGCCGACTCCTCGCCTTCGAGCACGATATGGCGAATGCTGAAGCATGGCGTTTCATTTACTGGCAACGTACCCCGGCCATCATCGGCGGAAGCCTTGAGGCGTACGTCAGGGGAAGATTCGAGCTGTTCACGCAGGACCCGCTCGCGCTCTTGCTGGCGCAGCAACGGCTGTTCCGGCGCCACAGGCTCGGCCGCCATGGCCGTGAGGCTGGCAGACAGGCTGAGGATTGCGAAGGGGTACAATGAATGTTTCAAAACTGACCGACCGGTCACATAGGCATGCAACCGGGCACACAAACGAAGCTTGAAAAACACGACACATCCCTGAGAGTAGAACTTCCTGCAACGTGCCGTTAATCAGCGCATTGTCGAACAGCTGTAATTAAAAACCGACAACGTAGAAACAATTAGATACATCGACCCGGAAAAGTTCCGAGTCCCAGAGAAACAAAAGAACCGGCAACGACAAACCGGCACCAACCAAAATCCACCCGTGGCGTCGCAAAGCCCTCCTTAGCCCCTTAGAATGTCGGCATCCGGTTCAGTTCAAGGACAGTGTCGATGTCGAGTTCCTCCCGTGTGCGTACCTATGGCATGCAGCAACGCAGCGACCGCCCGGACTTCTATATCCGTGACAAGCAGGCCCGCCCCGCCATCGTCACCCCGCACCGGCATGACTACTTCCAGATCCAGATCAACCTGGGCGGCGATACCGTGCAGCACATCGGCGGCGCCATCCGGCCTTATCCGCGCCAGGCCCTGGCCTTTATCCTGCCCCATCGCCTGCACCTGATCCCGCACCCGGAAGACGGCAACTTTGTCCTGATCAACTTTTCCCAGGCGTTTTTCCTGCCGCACCTGCACTGCGACCCGCTGGACCTGGAAGACCTGTCCATTCATGACCTGCCGGAGTTGTCGCCGTTCCAGCATCAGGAACACCTGGACTTTATCCTCGCCGACCACGACTTCGCTGAAGTCCTGCTCCTGCTGGAAAAAATGCGCGAGCTGGATCAGGGTCGCGATCTCGGAACCCGGCAAGCGCTCAAGGGCTGTCTGCTGCAACTGACCGGCAAGGTCTGCAGCCTTTATGCAGGCGAGTTGCAGGCCTTGTCAGCGAACAAGGCGGCACGACGTGGCCGACGGGATGCACTGGCGCGGGTCTCGAGTTATCTGCGCGAGCATATCGCCGACCCGGCGCTGAACCTAAAGGACACCGCCGAGGCGGCCTTTTTGTCGCCCAACTACCTGACCCACTTGCTGCGCAAGGAAACCGGCAGCACCTTCTCGGAACTGGTGCTGGAGCGCCGCATGCGCCTGGCCCGAACGCACCTGCTCAACAGCGAAAAGCCGGTGAGCCAGATTGCACAATTGTGTGGTTTTGCCGACGAGGCCTACTTTTCACGCCGCTTCAAGGCCACCCAGGGCCTGCCGCCGGGGCAATTTCGGCGCCGGAGGCAAGAGCCTGGAAGCAACTGAATCCCAACCACTGAGTTTATTTTTTCAAATCTGTAACAAAAAGCTACTCGCCTCTCTCCACAGATCAAACTCCGTGCAACCACGGGGGCCGACGCTCGCGCGGCGGTTCAAAAAAAGCTGGATGAGGTGGCGAGTTGATCAACACACGATTTTCCTGCGTGGGCTGCGGCAAATGCTGCAATGACCACTACGTTCCGCTGACTCTCGCGGAGTCCCGCCAATGGGCGGCGGACGGCGGCACGGTGATCGTCCTGGTGGAGGCGTTCCTGGAAAACGGTCACGGGGTGGCCGAAGCACAATTCGAACACGCCCGGCGCCGTTCGATCCTGGTCTCCAGCGGCACAACCCAGGCCTGGCTGGCCGTCACGTTCGCCGCCTACAACAACGGGCCCTGCCGCAATCTCGATGCCGACAACCGCTGCGGCATCTACGAAAGGCGCCCGCTGGTCTGCCGGATCTATCCGGCGGAGATCAATCCGCATATCCCGTTGCGCACGGACCGCAAGGACTGCCCGCCCGAATCCTGGGAGCAAGGCCCTGACCTGATCGTCGGTGGACAGCTGGTCGACCAGGAACTGGCCGGACTGATCGAGCGCTCGCGCCAGGCCGACCGTGAGGATATCGGTGCCAAAGCCGCCATCTGTGCCCGCCTCGGCATCCGCACCACCGCTCTCAAGGGCAACGGTTTCTCCACTTACCTGCCCGACATGCAGGCGTTCATGGCCGCCATCGACGAGGTTCGCGGGGAGCGGACGCCCAGCACCACTGGACAGCACTGGGCTTTTCATCTGGCCGATGAAAACAGCAGCCGGGCACTGCTCGCCCATGGCGCGGCAGTCACTCAATCGGGTACAGGACACTACCGCTTTATTCCCTTGCGATCGGCCGATTAAGGCGCTTGACTCAGTGAACGGCGGTCATCTGCGACAAAAGATCGGGCAATGACGTTTTTTCAGCCTCTACAGGCCGCTTTCCGCATCGTCTTCGCGGTATCCGTCTACGATTCTGTAAGAGCGCCACGATGGAGTGTGGCCCTCCCAAACAAGAACACCAAGAACAGCAAGAGAGAGCCGTCCATGAAAACCGTCGCAGAGCTGTTGAAACTCAAGGGTAGCCAGCATCAGGGCGTGCATACCATTGCCCACGACCATACTGTGTTCGAAGCCCTGATACTGATGGCCTCGAAAAATGTCGGCGCCCTTCCGGTACTCGAAAACGGCCAGGTCGTGGGCATCATCAGTGAACGCGACTACGCCCGCAAAGTGATCCTGCACGGGCTCAGTTCGGTCACCACCAAGGTCCACGAGATCATGAACGCCCCGGTGATCACTGTGGATTCACGCCAGAGCGTGGAAACCTGCATGAGCATCATGACCGACAAACACCTGCGCCATCTTCCGGTGGTCGAGGACGGGCAACTGATCGGCCTGCTGTCCATCGGCGACCTGGTGAAAGAAGCCATTGCCGAACAGGCCGACCTGATCCGGCAACTGGAACAATATATTCGCGGCGAGTAAGGCCCTCCCCGGGCCATGGAATGGCTCACGGCAGGAACGAGGCCACTCGCTCCTGCCATCTCAATGACCGCCCAATAAAGTATGTCAAAATGTTTATACAACCCAGGTAATACGGGGCTCCTGGCGATATTTCCGATTTTTTCACAACGCTTTCACTTCACTCCCACCTGCACCCCTCTAAATTCCCCCCCTGCCCTCACGCGGCCTTGTCTACTCTTTACAGTTTTAAACATCGAAACTCTGGATCGGACCATCAAGTCCATGCATTGTGCCTGCCCTGCTCAAACCCTAGCTGCGGCGCTTACCGCTAAGGTCGACCCATGAACCCTCACGTGTTTCCACTTTCCGCCGCGACGCTCAGGCGCTGGTCCGTGCCGGTGCTGCTGCTGGCCTTCGCGGTGTTCTACCTGTTGCCCATGATGGGCCACGGCTTGTGGATTCCCGACGAACCGCGCTACGCCCAGATCAGCCAGGAGATGCTGCTGACCGGCAACTGGACCGCCCCGCACTTCATGGGTCTGCGCTATTTCGAAAAACCCATTGCCGGCTACTGGATGATCGCCATCGGCCAGGCCATATTTGGCGAGAACTTTTTCGGGGTGCGTGTGGCTTCGGCCGTGGCCACCGGCCTCAGCGTGCTGCTGACCTACCTGATCGCACGCCGGCTGTGGAACGACCCGCGCAAGAGTTTCGCCTCGGCCTTGCTATTCATGAGCTTCGGCCTGATCGCCGGGCAGGCCGGCTACGCCAACCTCGACCCGCAATTCACCCTGTGGTCGAACCTGAGCCTCTTCGCCTTCTGGTTCGCGGTCGACAGCAAGGAACAACGCCATCGCCTGTACGCCTGGGCCGGACTCGGCGTGGCCTGTGGCATGGGCTTCCTGACCAAGGGTTTCCTCGCCCTGCTGCTGCCGGTACTGATCGCCCTGCCCTATATGATCTGGCAACGCCGCTTCGCTGAACTGTTGCGTTATGGCCCGCTGGCCGTGATCGTGGCGGTGATCATCGCACTGCCCTGGGTGCTGGCGGTCAACGCCCAGGAACCCGACTACTGGAACTTCTTCTTCTGGCACGAACATATCCAGCGCTTTGCCGGCGACAACGCCCAACACGCCCGGCCGTGGTGGTTCTACCTGCCGCTGCTGGTGGTGTCCTGCCTGCCGTGGTCGGTGATGCTGTTGCCAACGCTCAAACAGGCCTGGGAGCAAAAGCACCAGCCCGGCACGGGTTTCCTCTGGTTGTGGTTCCTCTTGCCCCTGGCCTTTTTCAGCCTGAGCCGAGGCAAACTGCCGACCTACATCATGCCGTGCCTGTTGCCGCTGGCACTGATGATGGGCAATGCGCTGATCGATCGCGTGGCCCGCGCCGAAGGCCGGATGCTGCGGATCAATGGCTGGCTCAATCTGATTCTCGGTGTCGCGGCCATGACGGCCCTGATCTACCTGCAAACCAGCCGTTCGATCTACGCCAACAGCCATGCGGAAGTCTTCAACCTCTCGCTGGTGTTCATCCTGCTGATGGGCTGGATCATCGCCAATGCCCTGCAAGCACTCCGTCCGCTCACCCTCTGGGCCATGCCGGCGCTGGGGATTGGCTTGCTGGTAGCGCTGCTGCCGGCAGGTATGCCGGCCAGCATCGTCAACAACCGGATGCCGGATCAATTTATTGCAGAACATGTCAACGAATTGCGCCAAACCAACCGACTGTTGAGCAACGAGCTGGGGGCGGCGTCCGCGCTGGCCTGGCGCCTGCAACGCCCACGGGTGGATTTGTTCAACGCAGCGGGTGAATTGAAGTACGGTCTCGACTATCCTGATGCCGCCGAGCGGCAGGTGAACGCCGCCAACGTCGAACAATGGATGACTGAAGCCCGTAAACAGGGCTCGGTCGGTGTAGTACTACGCGTCAAAAGCGTAGACGAAATGCGCGAAGTCGAGCAGCTCCCGCTGGACGGCAAGCGTTATCAAAAGGGTAATACCATCATCATGATCTTCCCGCAGACCCAACCATGAATCAGAGTTTCTGGAAAACTGACAAAGGCGCACTGACGCTTCTGCTTATCGTATCGGCCATCCTTCTACTGGTGGGCCTGGGCCAACGGGAGTTGTGGGGCGCGGAAACGCGCTGGGCCAACATCGCCCTGCAGATGCTGCAGTCGGGCAACTACTTCGACCCCTACCTCAAGGGCTCGCCTTATTATGACAAGCCGCTGCCTTCCTACTGGCTGATCACCGCCAGCGCCGGCCTGATGGGCGGCCTGGGCAATTGGTCGCTGCGCCTGTCGTCGGTGATTGCCGCCTGGCTGACGGTCTGGCTGGTCTACCTGATCGGCGAACGCCTGTGGCGCAAGGGCACCGGCCTGATCGCCGGCTGGATGCTGGCCACCACCTTCTATTTCGTGTTCTGGGCACGGGTGGCAACCGCCGACATCCTCACGGTGTTTGGCGTGGTCGCGGCCATCTGGTGGTACTGGCGCGGACCGGACGATACCCGTCTGGGTCGCTACACGGTGTTTTTCCTGATCCTGGCCCTGACTTCCCTGCTCAAGGGGCTGATCGGTTTCATACTGCCGGGCCTGATCCTGCTGCCCCACGTGCTGGCTGACGGGCGCTGGAAACGTCACCTCAACCCACGCCTGTTCGTCGCCCTGGTGATTGCCGGCGCGCTGTACTCCATTCCGTTCGTGCTGTCGCATTTCTATGGCTCGCCGACCTATGGCGAGAGCGGCCTGGCGCTGGTGTTCAAGGAAAACGTGGTTCGCTTCTTCAACCCCTTCGACCATATGGGGCCGATCTACACCTACCTGATCTACCTGCCGGCCTACACCCTGCCCTGGGCACCGTTCTGGATCCTCGGCCTGTGGGTTGCCATCCGCCAATGGAAGAAGATCGAGCCCAACACCCGCTGGCTGGTCTGGGCACTGGGACTGCTGTTCCTGTTCTTCACCCTCAGCGGCAGTCGCCGTAGCTACTACGTGCTGCCCCTGGTGCCGTTCGCCCAGTTGCTGGCGGCCTGGTGGGTGACCCGACGCCTCGAAGAGAAGCGTGCGGCCGGCAAGGTTGCGGGCCCGGGTTGGTCGAAAGGCTTCGCGGCGGCGGCGCTGCTCCTGCTGCTGGTGATCGGCGTGCTCTATCCGTGGACCAACAGCGGCGGCGGCGTGACCAGGTTCGCCGACGACGTGCGCACCAAGGCCAGCCAGCAAATGCCTTGGGACGAATGGAAAATCGTCATGATCGAGGTGGACAACAAGCTGCCGATGTACATGAACAACCAGGGCACGCCGTTCTACTATGTCAAAGACTCCCAGGACTACCCACGTACCGGCGACAGCGCGGCGTTCATGGCCTGGCTGGAGAAAACCAGCGGCCAGCGCTGGGACCCGTCGCGTACCCTGATCGTTACCAGCTACAGCAAGCACGACGAGGTGCCGCTGAGTTACCTCTCGGCCGATCATGAGGTGGTCACCACCGAGCTCACCAATGGAGCACGGCTGGCCAAGAAGAAAGAGAGTGGCAGCGTGGCCTATATCCCCAAGGCCAAAGGGATTTAACCAATAAACAAGGGCACCGAAAGGTGCCCTTGTTCATTTCAGCCTCAATAACCCAACGACAGCCCCGTATTACGACGCGGATCGTTCGCGCCATAGAAGCGGTTGTTGCCTACCGGCTTGCCACCGAGGGACGGTGCGCCGACCAGGATAGCCGCCAGGTGGTTGGCGTCCTGGGGACCGGAGAACTTCTGGCCCCAGCTCTCGAGGATCTTGCGGGTATCCGGACTGACCGCGAAGTTCTCCAGGTTGGTGGTCTCCGGCATCCACTGCTGGTGGAAACGTGGCGCGTCCACCGCTTCCTGGATGTTCATCCCGTAGTCGATGACGTTGAGCATGGTCAGCAGGGTCGCGGTGATAATCCGACTGCCGCCAGGCGTCCCCACCACCATGACCGCCTTGCCATCCTTGGTGACGATGGTCGGGCTCATCGACGACAACGGCGTCTTGCCCGGAGCGATGGCATTCGCCTCGCCCTGCACCAGGCCATACATGTTCGGCACGCCGACCTTGGAAGTGAAGTCATCCATCTCATCGTTGAGAATGACCCCGGTCTTGCTCGCCATGACACCGGCACCGAACCAGTCGTTGAGGGTGTAGGTCACCGACACCGCGTTGCCCCATTTGTCGACGATCGAGAAATGGGTGGTGTTGTTGCCTTCATGGGGCGCGACACCCGGCTTGATGTCCTGGGAGATCCCGGCTTTCTGCGGGTCGATGGCCGCGCGCAGTTTCTCGGCGTAGCCCTTGTCCAGCAGGTGCGCTACCGGGTTCTTGACGAAGTCGGGGTCGCCCAGGTAGCTGTTGCGGTCGACATAGGCGTGACGCATGGCTTCGATCTGATAGTGCAGCCCCTGGGCCGAGTGATAACCCAGGTCAGCCATCGGATAGCCTTCGAGGATGTTCATGATCTCGCAGATCACCACGCCGCCCGAGCTCGGTGGTGGTGCCGAAACGACGTGGTAGCCACGGTAATCGCACTCGACGGGCGCCAGCTCGCGGGTCTTGTATTTGTCGAGGTCGGCCTGGGTGATGATGCCCTTGCCGGCCTTGCTCGAATCGACGATGGCCTTGCCGACCCACCCCTTGTAGAAGCCGTCGGTGCCCTTGGCGGAGATTTCCTTGAGGGTCTTGGCCAGGTCTTTCTGCACCAGCTTCTGACCGACCTGCATCGGCTCGCCCTTGTTCAGGAAGATCGAGCCCGAATCGTGAATATCTTTCTTGAATTCATCGGTGGCGGTGTGCAGCAGATCGACATCGCCCTGCTCCAGCACAAAACCTTCGTCGGCCAGCTTGATGGCCGGGGCCATGACCTGCGCGCGCTTTTTCGTGCCGTATTTTTCCAGCGCCAGTTCCATGCCCGAGACGGTGCCCGGTACGCCGACCGCCAAATGGCCTTTCGAACTCAGGTCGGGGACGACGTTGCCGTCCTTGTCCAGGTACATGTTGGCCGTGGCGGCCAGGGGGGCTTTTTCACGGAAATCGAGGAAGGTCTTGCGACCGTCAGCCAGTTGCACGGTCATGAAACCGCCACCACCGAGATTGCCGGCTGCCGGGTAGACCACCGCCAGCGCATAAGCGACCGCGACCGCCGCGTCGACTGCGTTGCCGCCGGACTTGAGTACGTCGACACCGACATGGGTGGCCAGGTGCTGGGCCGTGACAACCATGCCATTTTCGCCCGCGACCGGGGCCTGGGAAGCAGCATAAGCAGGGGAAATAGCCAGAATCAACGCCGTCGCCAGAAGCGAACGCGCAAGGGGTTCAAACGTCATAAGCCGACTCTCTTGTTTTTATTTGCTGGGAACGCAGACTCCTGTCTGCGCAGGCCTCTACCAAGGTAGGCGCTCTCGCGGTATTTACCTAGTACCAATACACAACTTTTTACCGGTACCACGCCCCACCGGGGGGACACGGCAAACCCTTGGTGAAACCGGGAACAATCAACCCTGGCGACCCCAGCGGGCAACAAAACCGACGAACGCTTCGAGCTTGGGTACCGGTGTCCTGGAGCGCGGATAGACCATATGCACCGGCTTGGGCGCCGGGATGAAGGCCTCCAGCAAGCAGACCAGGCGACCCTCGGCGATCGCCGAAGCGAGCAGAAAATCCGGCTGCATCAGGATGCCGTTGCCGGCCAGCGCCGATTGCAGCAACACCTGCCCGTCATTGCTTTTCAGCACGGCTTTTTCCGGCCACGGGACCTCCTCCGTACCATCGCTCAACGGCCAGGCAAAGCGGTTGTGCCAGGAGGTGTGGGTGAGGATGCGATGGCGATGGAGGTCGGCGGGTTCACGCGGGGTGCCGTGCTGTTGCAGATAATCGGGCGATGCGCAGATCAGCATTTGATAAGGAGCCAAGGCCATCGACATCAGGTTGACATCGACCCCCTCCGAGACCCGAAACGCCAGGTCGAAGGCGCGCTCCTGCAGGTCGATGATCTCATTGCCGAGGATCAGCTCGACCTGGATATCCTCGAAGGCACGCATGAACGCCGCCACCAGTGGCGCTACGAAGGAGACCCCGAGCGTCATCGGCGCGGTTATCCGCAGCAGGCCGCCGGGTTTGTCAGCGGAGGACTCCAGGCGGGCAAAGGCGGCATCAACCTGCTCAAGTGCCAACCTGGCCTCGTCATAGAACAGCCGGCCTTCGGCGGTCACCGTCTGGCGCCGGGTGGTGCGCTGGATCAGGCGCACCTTGAGCACCTGCTCCAACTGCTGGACATGCCGTCCCACCATCACCGCCGACATCCCCAGCAGCGCCGCCGCCTCGGTAAAACTCCCCGCCTCCACCACGGCAACGAACACTTCCATTTGCCTGAGCTTGCTCATCACTGCCACCTTCGGCCGGGCAAAAATACGCTCGCCATCATGCCTGGCCGCAACCGCAAGTCAATCAAGCGGACACCTTGTTGATTATTAACCCAAGGTTAGCAATCAGCGAACGCAGGATGCCTTTATCCTCGCCCGGTCGGCCCCTACCCTGAACGGCACACTCACGGGAGACCGACCATGACCGCCTCGCTGGACAACACCCTCGCCACCTTCCCCCGCGCCCGACTGCTTGAAGGGCCGACTCCGATCCAGCGCGCGTATCGCCTAGAGCAGCATTTGGGGGCCGCGGCCAAGGGCGTCGGCCTGTATCTCAAGCGCGATGATTTCATGGCCCTTGGCGGCGGCGGCAACAAGTTGCGCAAGCTCGAGTTTCACCTCGGTGCGGCCCTGCACCAGCACATCGATACGGTCATCACCGTCGGCGGCGTGCAGTCCAATCATGCCCGGCTCACCGCCGCTGCCGCCGCACGCCTGGGACTGGACTGCGAACTGGTGCTGACACAATCGGCAGCGGTTTCCGGCCTCGACTACGAATCCAACGGCAATCGGCTGCTCGATGAGTTGTTTGGCGCCAAATTGCATCTGTTGCCCGCTGGCGCCGACTCTCTGGCTGTCGCCAATCAACGGGCCGCACAGTTGCAGGAGGCCGGACGCAAGGTCCTGGTGATCCCTGTCGGTGGCTCCACGGCACTGGGCAGCCTGGGGTACGTGAGTTGCGCCCGTGAAATCATCCAGCAGGCTGCGCAACTGGAGCTGTACTTCGAGCGGGTCTTCGTCGCTAACGGCAGTGCCGGTACCCATGCCGGGCTGGCCGCCGGTTTCGAGGTGCTGGGCCGGGGCGCGGCGCTGGTAAAGTCCTGGGCGGTGCTGGCCGAAGAAACCGTCTCGGCCGAGCGGACCTGGCAGTTGACCCGCGACACCCTCGACCTGCTGGGACATCCGCACGCATTGGAACGCGCATCGATACAGGTCGACGGCAGCCAACGCGGCTCCGCTTACGGCGTGCCCACCGAGGCCATGCTGGAAGCCGTGCGCCTGCTGGCCCGCAGCGAAGGGCTGCTGGTCGATCCGGTGTATTCCGGCAAGGCCCTGGCCGGGTTGCTCGCCGATCTGCGTGACGGCCGTTACCAGCCCGGCGACAACCTGCTGTTCGTGATGACTGGCGGCTCGCCGGGACTCTACGCCTATCGCGAGTCACTGCAGCAAGCTTGAAGCTGCCGTCAGAGCTGACTCATCCTGCTCGCCCAGCAACCTCCAGCGCCAACTCGGCAAAGTTGCGCGCCGCCACACTGGCCTGGGCCGGCAAGGCCACGCACACCGTGCACGGCGGCATATCGCGAATAATCGGAAACGACAGCCCGGGACGCGCATAAAACCGCGCCGTCGAAGACGCTGTGATGCTGATCCCGCGTTCCGAGGCCACCGCCTGCAACTCGCTCTCGACCGTCGAGGCTTCGTGGATGACCGGCGCACTGCGACCGTCGCGATACGCATCAGCGGTCCAGTAACTGCGCCACACATTGCTACCCGGCGCGGCCACGATCGGATCATCGAGGATGTCGTGGATACTGACGGTTTCCTGCCCGGCCAACCGATGGGTGCTGGGCAGGCAGGCGACGCAATCTTCTTCCACCAGGGTGATCAGCTCGACACCCGGCAACCCCAGGGGCGGACGCAGGATGGACACGTCCATACCCTCGGCGATACCGGCATGGGGTTCGGAAAAATCGAACTCCTTGACCAGCACCTTGACCTGGGGAAAGCGCTTGGCGAACGAACTGAGAATGCGCGGCATCAGGTCGACCCCGGCACCGATCAGGAAACCGACCTTGAGCGACCCGCGTAGCCCCACCGCATGATCGCTGGCGGTCTGGGCCATCTGCGCCAGCTTGGCAAGAATCTCCAGCGCCTGCGGCAACAGCGCCAACCCGGCTTCGGTCAGGGCGACCTTGCGGGTATTGCGCTCGAACAGCGGCACATCCAGCAGCGCCTCGAACTGCCGGATCGTCTGGGACAACGCCGGCTGGGAGACATGCAGACGGGTCGCCGCGCGGACAAAACTCAGCTCCTCGCCGACCATCACGAAAGCCCGCAACTGGCGAATATCCACCCCGTTGATCAACATCTGCCGCCCTCCCGTTCTTCGACGAAATCCGCGTCGATCATGCCACGACTTATAAGCCAGGCCAAATAATCAACGGCCCATCGGTCTTTCTAAAGCCCAGGGCCCCGGCGCTAGTATCGATCCAGCTCGATGCAGGCGAGCCACAAAACCAGTCACTGCAAAACCACGAACACTGCCCCGAACAAAAGAGATAAGCAGATGAATGACGTGATGAAATCCCCCGAGAACCTTTCCCCGACAGCGGCGGCGCATCCCGCCGACAAGATCAACCTGGTCAAGGCCCGCGGCTCCCTGGTCTGGGACGACCAGGGCCGGGAATATATCGACTGCACCGCCCAGGCCTGGTCCAACAACCTGGGGGCCAACGACCCGCGGGTGGTGGAAGCGGCCATTGCGCAACTGCGCGACATGACCCATATCCGCCCCAACTTCGGCTCCCTGGCCCATACCCGGCTGGTGTCCAAGTTGCGTGAAGTCTCCCCCGCCACGCTGAACCAGATGGGCTTCGCCCTGCATGGCAGCCTGGCCGGCGAGATGGCGATGAAACTGGCCTTCAAGAACCGTCCCGGCGCGCAGAACCTGATCGTCCTGCAGGACGGCTACCACGGCCGCTCTCTGGCTACCCTCGGTGCCAGCTGGCCGCACCCGAACAACCCGTTCCTGCCGATCCAGCCGCGCTTTACCCGCGTGCCCCATCCCAACCCCTATCGCACGCGCCTGGGCATGGACCCGGAAATGGAGTCGCAACTGTGCCTGGGGCTGCTGGAGGAAACCATCCTCAAGGGTGTCGACGGCGGCGTAGCGGCGGTGATGATGGAGCCGATCCAGGGCAACGGTGGGCATATCGAATTTCCGCGCTCTTACTACAAGGGCGTACGTGAGCTCTGCGACCGCCTCGGCGTGCTGTTGATCTTCGATGAAGTGCAGACCGGTTTCGGCCGCATGGGCACCATGTGGGCGGCGGATTACTACGACGTGGTGCCGGACATCATCGTCTTCGGCAAGGGCGTGGGCGGCGGTTTCCCACTGGCGGGGATCCTGGCCAACGATCAACTGAAGTGGTTCGACGAAGGCGAGGAAGCCCTGACCTTCGGCCACTTCCCGGTGTCGCTGGCCGCCGGTTACGCGGCGGTGCAAGCGATTGTCAGCGACGGCCTGTGCGAGAAGGCCCGGCTGGCCGGTGAATACACCACCGAACGCCTGCTGGAGATGCAGCAGCGCCACCCGTTGATCGGCGACGTCCGCTGCCCGGGGCTGATGGCCTCGATCGAGCTGGTCAAGGACCGCACCACCAAGGAGCCGGCCTGCCGTGAATCCCACGAGGTCTATCGCCTGGGCGTGGAGCGTGGCGTATTGTTCGGGGAAAGCCGTTACGCCGGGCTCGGCAACCTGATCAAGGTCAAGCCGCCGCTGGACATCGAACGCCCGTTGCTGGCCAAAGCCCTCGACGTACTGGACGAAGTCCTGGGCATCATCGAGGAGCAAGGGGCATGAGCACAGTCCTTGAAAGCAAGCGTCCGCTGAGCGCTGCCGAACCCACCGGGAGCGGACTGTCCAGCGACGATGCCGACCTCGCCAACCTCGGCTACGAGCAGAAGATGCACCGCACCATGAGTGCGTTCACCTCCTTTGCCCTGGCCTTTTCCATGGTCTCGATCAACACCGGCGTGGTCACGCTGTTCGCCGATCCCTTCAACCGGGTCGGCGGTATCGGCATCCTGCTCTGGTTGCTGGTGATTCCGCTGGTGTGCTGCATCGTCATGGTCTACTGCCATCTGGCCGGGCGCATTCCGCTGACCGGCTACGCCTACCAGTGGTCCAGCCGCCTGGCCGGCAATCACTTCGGCTGGTTTACCGGCTGGGTGGCGTTCATCTCCTTTGTCGCAGGGACGGCGGCCACCGCGGCGGCCATCGGTACGGTGTTCGCCCCGGAGATCTGGGCCAACCCGACCCAGGGGCAGATCCAGGGCCTGAGCATCGGCGCGACGCTGGTGGTGGGGTTGCTGAATATCTGCGGTATCCGGCTGGCGACGCGGATCAACGATATCGGCGCGATGATCGAGATCGTCGGCACGGTGCTGCTGGCGGTGGCCTTGTTCCTCGGGGTGTTTTTCTTCTTCGAGCACACCCAGGGCGTGGCGATCCTGACGTCGGCGGCGCCGGTCAGCGGTGGCGAGATCAGCTTTGCCACCCTGGCCCTGGCGACCTTGTTGCCGGTCTCGGTGCTGCTGGGCTGGGAAGGCGCGGCGGACCTCTCGGAAGAGACCAAGGACCCACGCCGGGCCGCGCCCAGGGCGATGATCCGCGCGGTAATGGTGTCCAGCGTGCTGGGCTTCGCGGTCTTTGCCCTGCTGAGCATCGCGATACCCGGCTCGGTGGGCGACCTGCTCAAGCAGTCGGAAAACCCGGTGATCAACATTGTCCGCCTGCAACTGGGCAACGCCGCCGGCAGCGTGATGATCGTGATTGCCTTCGCTTCGATCCTGGCCTGCCTGATCGCCAATATGGCGGTGGCCACACGCATGACCTTCGCCCTGTCGCGGGACAATATGCTGCCGGGGTCCAAGGTCCTGGCACGGATCAACCCGCACTTTGGCACACCGGTGGCTTCCATCGTGCTGATCACCGCCATTGCCGTACTGTTGAACCTGGCCAGCGGCGGTTTTGTCACGGCGATCTACTCGATGGTCGGGCTGACCTACTACTGCACCTACCTGCTGACCCTGATCGCGGCTTACCTGGCGTACCGGAACGGTCGGATGCCGGACGCACCGAACGGGGTGTTCAGCCTCGGGCGCTGGTTGCTGCCGATGATCGTGCTGGGCGGGCTGTGGGCACTGGCGGTGATCCTGACGCTGAGCGTGCCGGAGGAAAGCCATACCGGGGCGATCACCACCGGGATTACCCTGGCGGTGGGCGCGCTGTGGTGGGTGGTTTCGTTGCGCGGCAGATTGAATGCCGGCACGGCCGGGCCGAGCACCCGGCGGCTGGGCAAGTAGCGCTGGTTTGATAAGTGACAAGGCCCCATAAGGGGCCTTGTTCATCGGTTCGAAAACGCCCCGCGTCGCGAGCACGGGGGCACTGTCAAATCAACCGCTCGATCCGTTTGTGTCGCCATACGACCTTGTAGTACCCGGTCTGCAAAATCAGCATGCAGATGTAGGCCACCGGAAACGCCATCCAGACCCCTTCCAACCCGAAACGCACATCGAGCAGGTAAGCCATCGGCAACTCCACCCCGACGATGCAGAAAATCGAGATGATCATCGGCGCCAACACCGTACCGCTGGCCCGCATGATGCCACCCACCACCGCCTGGAAACCGAACACCAGGACACTCCAGAGCATGATGTGCAACAGATGCTCGGCCTGGGCGCGGGTCAGCGGGTCGGTGATGAACAGGCCCAGCAACCAGTGGGACAATCCATACACCAGGACAATCAGTGCACCGGTCAGGCAGGCGTTGATCATCAGGCCCGTGCGCAGGATCGGCCCCAGGCGCTCCAGGCGCCCCGCACCAATGGCCTGGGCCCCGAGAATCGACGCGGTAATGGCAATCGACAGCGCCGGGAACTGCACGTAGTTGACGATCTGGGTCACCGCGCCATACGCCGCCGTCGCCTGGGAACCGTGATGGTTGACCAGGGACAGGATCACCAGCTCGGACAGCGACAACACCACCATCTGCAAACCCGTGGGCAAGCCGATTTTCAGGACTTTGCTCAAGATACTCCAATCCAGGCGCATCGCCATCAGCAACGCCCGGTCCGGGGCCATGACACTGGCTTTATGCCGCAGGCGCAAGGCCAGGAAGAGCATCGCCAGCGCCGTGCCCACCAACCCCGCCACGGCCGCGCTCTGGATGCCGATCTGCGGCAGGCCGAGCCAGCCGCGAATCAGCGCCGGGGTCAGGAACAGGCCGGTGCCGGTGGAGACCGCCAGCGCCATCAGCGGCGACAGCGTATCGCTGATGCCCCGCAGCAACTGGGTGAAAAGCACGAAAACCAGCAACAGCGGCATGATCAGCATCATCACCTGGGCATAGCCGACGGCGTCGTCAAGCACATCGGCGGGCGTGCCCAGGCCGATCAGCGCCGGGCGTGCAAATACGCTGCCGAGCAACGCCGCGACCACGCCGATCAGGGCGCCCAGGGCCAGCGTCGTACCGGCCACCGCCTTGACCGCGTCCAGTTCACGGGCGCCCCAGGCCTGCCCGATCAACACCGAGGCCCCGGCCCCCAGCCCGATAATCAGGGCAATAAAGAAGAACATGATCGGGAACATCCCCGCCACCGAGGCCAGGGCCTGGGTGCCGAGCATCTGGCCGATATAAATGCTGTTGAGGGTGCCGGCGAGCGACTGGAGGAAGTTGGAAAGCACCATCGGTGCCAGAAAAACCAGATAAAGCCGCCAGAGCGGGGGCTGGGCATTTTTTTGCATGAAGGGGTCGAGTTCCGAATGATGGCATCTGCGTGCTCGCCGACTCTACCTTATAGAGACGCCCGTGTTGAGCTTTCATCGCCTTGATCAAGGATGCGGCGTCACTTTCGCCGGCGGCTCGACCAGCACCCGCTGTTCCACCGCCGTAGTCAGATACCCCTCTATCTGGGCCGCCAGGTAGTGAGTCGTGGCCGTCACCCCACCGCTCGGGTCCGACACCAGCTTGAGCCATGCCTTGTCGAAGGCCTCCCCCAGGATCTTGCGAATCCGCACCCGGGTATCCGGCTGCTCATGCTCGTGGACGATCGCGCGAATACCCGCCACCCCGAGGGAAATCATCGCCCCGGCGACCCGCCCGACCGCCGTCGCGACGGCGCCGGCCACCCCGCGACTGGTGAACTCGGACTGAAGCTTCTCGCTGGTCTGCTGGGCGACCGAATTGATCCCCGCACTCGATGTTCCGTCATTTGCGCCTCCGGCCAGGTGAGTACGCGCGTTCAAGGCGATATAAGCCGGCAACTGACTCAATGGCGCGGCATGTAACGCTTGATAGAGTGAGGCGTTGCGGGTGGCGGGCGGGGCCAGGGAGATCGCCGGAATCTGATTGATATGCCGGTCGAGCTGGTCCGCCGGTACGCCATACCGCTGGGCGATGACCGTCAGCTGTTTGCCCATCTGCTCGAGATAAAACTGCGCCGCCTGATCCATGATCGAGTCGGGATCGATCTCCACTGCCACCGGAGCCAGCACCCGCGCGCGATATTGCTCCTGCAGGTAACTCGCCAGGCGCTTGGCCGACGGGTTCTGCTCGCCCTGGTCATTGAGCCGATACCAACCGACCTTGATCGACAACCACTCCTGGGTCCAGTAACCGTCGAACCAGGGGATGAATTTTTCGTCAGTCTGCTGATAGATCAGCGTACGCCAATACTCCATGGTGTCGCGCGCCCAGGTGTCGGCTTGCACGGTGGCTTGCTCGGAAGCCTGGATCAGATCGACATCGACTTGCTGCCAGACCTGCGGCGAAACCACGATCGCCGCCGCTACCCCAGGACCGCGCTCATGGCCGGCGCACGCGGCCAGCAGCACCACCAAGGCAACAACCAGCACACGCGGGCTCAAGGTCGCAACTCCCGAAAACCGGCTCAGGCGCGGACGTGCCGCCGGTATCACCTGCCTTGAGTATAGGTCGTGAACCTGTCGGCCCGAGCGCTTGCCGAACTTGACCTGGCAAGCATGGGTACAGGCAGGTATCAAAAAAGTTACCCAACGGAGAAACGCCTGAAACCTGGCCCCTTGCAGAATGCGCCCACGCCTGAACGCCCAGGCACTCACATCAGCCCATGAGCGAGGCTTTCCATGATGGTGCGCACGCGTCCCCTGCAAGCGAATTACAGCATTGTGCTAGTCAACTATAAGACCCATGAGCTGACGCGGACCTGTCTGGAATTGCTGAAAACCGCTTTGCACGGAACCGATGTGCCGGTATTCGTGGTGGACAACGATTCGAACGACACGAGCACCGACTACTTGAATGGCCTGGACTGGATCAACCTGATCGAGCGCAAAAGCGGCGCACCTGAATGCGGAGCAGCAGCCCATGGACGAGCCCTGGACCTGGCCCTGGCGGAAGTCGAAACCGAATACCTGTTTCTCCTGCACACCGACACCTTTATCCACGACCCGGATGTGTTCAGCCTGATGATCCGGCAATGCTCGACCCCGGAGGACGTCGTCGCCGTCGGCTGCCTGGAGCAGTTGAATCGGGGCATGGTCCGCTCGGCCTGGCGGCTGACCTCACGTTTTGCCAAGCATTACACCCGGCGCGGCCTGCGCGCCCTGGGCCTGAATGCCAGGGCGCCGAGACCGTTCCGGGAAAAGCACCTGAAAAGCTTTTGCACGCTGTGGAACGCGCGGCTGATCAAACATCACGGGCTGCACTTCCATATGAACGGCGGCAACCCCGGCTACGAGCTGCAGGACCGCATGACCGAGCTGGGCTACCGGGTCGAGTGCATTGCGCCGCGCCAGTTGTTTCGTTATCTGGACCATATCCAGAGCGGGACGGTGGCGGCCAACGGCGGTTTTGCCAAGAACCACCGTCGGGTCAGGATGTACAACCGCCTGAGCCCGGAGCCCGTGGTGGCCATGCCCGTTTCGCCGTACATATAACCCGGCGTTTGAATCATCATTTCGATTGATCATTCAAATCGCAAAACAGAATTTTTTATTTTCCCGCGATCCGTCCAGGATGGGCTCGCCCCCAACAGTCCCGGACGAAGCCCCCATGAATCTCAACTTTGCCATTGCCTGCGCCGTCGTCGTGTCCTTCGCCATTGCCCTGCTTCACTCCTGAGCACGACTCAATGCGTGGCCACGGCCTCGCCCAGCCAACTCCTGAACGCCGCCATCGCCGAGGTTTCGGGACGCGACTGCAAACGCGTCAGCCAGTAGCTGCCGGTGGCAATCGCGATATCGAACGGTTGTAGAACAAGCTCCGCCTCCAATTGCCGGGAGAACATCATCACCGGCACCAGCGCCACGCCAGCCCCCTGAAGCGCCGCCTCCATCATCGCCAGCGAGGAATCGAAGACGATGCTCTCCGGCACCCGCCCCTCGTCCGGCAAGCCAGCGGCCTGAAACCATCGCGGCCACTCGTCCGTGCGATAAGAACGCAGCAGCGTCTGCTTCAGCACATCGGCGGGGGCCTTGAGTTGCCGGGCAATCGGCGCGGTGCACAGCACTGAAAGTGGCGTTTCCAGCAAGTGCATGGCCTCCGCCCCGTGCCAGGCCCCGGCACCGAAGCGGATGGCGAAATCAAGGCCCTCGGCAGCCACGTCGACACGGTTGTTGTGGGTCGACAGTCGCAAGTCGATAAACGGATGCCGGGCGCGAAAATCCGCCAGGCGCGGCAACAGCCAGCCCAGCGCAAACGTCCCCACCGCGCCCACCGTGAGCACCTCCCGATAATGCCCGCCCTCGAACCGCCCCAGGGTCTGGGCAATCCGGTCGAAGGACTCGTTGAGCACCGGCAACAGGCTTTCGCCTTCGGCCGTCAGCATCAGCCCGCGGGCAACGCGCTTGAACAGCGTCACCTTCAACTGACGTTCAAGACTCTTGACCTGATGACTCACCGCGGCCTGGGTCACGCACAGTTCAATCGCCGCCCGGGTGAAACTCAGGTGCCGTGCGGACGCCTCGAAGGCGCGCAGCGCATTCAACGGCAAGTGCGGTCGAACCATGATCAAGCCCCTAATTTTTCTAATAGCTAATCCGAAATTTCATTGTTTGTCGATTTCCCGCCCACTGACTACATTCGGCGTCCTGGCACTTGCATGGGCCGCTGAAACTCACGGGAAGCCACGTAAATCGGGGATTCCCCCGATTTATTAGCGCAGCCGGATAATCGCACCGGCGTATTTTCGACACAAAAAACCGCTCCTGGGCGAGCGGTTAACATAATGAAACATAATGGGAGCCTTTGAACCATGTTCAAGAAGAACCTTGCCAAACTGGAAGTCCTGGTGACTTCCCTCCTGCTGGTCGGCGCCAGCAACAGCTTCGCCGCGGGCACGTCCCAGGACAACGTCAAGTCCATTGTCGACGCCGCCATCGTTCCGATCATGCAGGAGCAGAATATTCCCGGCATGGCGGTGGCCGTCCTGGTGAACGGGAAGCCGTATCACTTCAACTACGGAATGGCCTCGAAGAGCAACCATCAGGCGGTGACCGATGACACCCTGTTCGAGATCGGCTCGGTCAGCAAGACCTTCGCCGCCACCCTCGCCGGCTATGCCCAGGCCCAGGGCAAACTCGTCCCGTCGGAGCGGGTCAGCCACTACCTGCCGGAGCTGAAAGGCAGCGCTTTCGACAACATCACCGTGCTGCAACTCGGCACCTACTCGGCGGGCGGCCTACCGTTGCAGTTCCCGGACGCGTTCGACGCCCAGGACAAGATGCTCGACTACTTCAAGCAATGGAAACCGATTTATCCCGCGGGCAGCCATCGGCAGTATTCGAACCCGAGCCTGGGACTCTTCGGTTATGTGGCGGCGAAAAGCCTGGGCGCCCCCTTCGATGAACTGATCGAAAAAACCCTGCTGCCGGCGCTGGGCATGAAGCACACCTATCTCCACGTGCCGCCGGCACAGATGGCCCATTACGCCGAGGGTTACACCCAGGATGACAAATCCGTCAGGGTCGGCCCGGGCGCACTGGATGCCGAAGCCTACGGCATCAAGACCACTTCGACCGACCTGCTGCGATTTGTCGAGGCCAACCTCCAGCCGGAAACCCTCGAAGCCCCGCTGCACAAAGCCGTCGACCTGACGCAAAGCGGCTACTACCAGGTCGAGGGGACCACCCAGGGACTGGGATGGGAGTTCTACCCCTACCCGGTCAAACTTGAACAGTTGCTGACGGGCAACTCCTCGGAAATGGCATACGAGGCCCACAAGATCACGACTCAATTCAACCCCGCGCAGCCACCGCAAAAGAACGCGCTGTTCAACAAGACCGGGGCGACCCGTGGCTTCGGCGCTTACGTCGTCTATGTGCCGGCGAAGAAAATCGGCATCGTGATGCTGGCCAACAAAAACTATCCCAACCCGGACAGGGTAAAAGCCGCCTACCAGATCCTGAACGCGCTGGAGGCCGTTGAGTAAGCGGATAGGCAAAGGCCAGTCGGGTTGGCTATGATCGGAGTCCATGACAGCCCTACCGATCCGTCAGCCCTGCCCACCCGGCGCCTGCATTTGCGAGCGGGAACAACTGCTGCAGATACAAGGCGCCGACCTGCGCATCCTGGGCCTGACCCGTCAGCAGGAAAAGGTTCTGCTCGAGCGCCTGGAAAACCTCAAAAGCCTGGCCGACCTCGAACACCTGCAACAACGGATATACGAGCAGTTGGGCCTGCGGGTCTCCGTCGTCCCGGGTTTCAATGAAGTACGTACCATGCGCGGCATCGACATCCAGATCGCCGAGCACCCCGGCCTGTGCCGCAAGACCCGCCAGTCGATTCCGGCGGCGATCCGCCGTGGCCTGGAGAAAAATCCGCAGATCGCCTACGCCCTGCTCAACGCCAATGACCTGTTGCGTGATGCCTGAGACACAGTCTCAGCGCAGCCGCTGGCCGCGCTTGAGGGTCTCGCTGGGCAGTTCGCCGAACAGCGCCCGATAGCTGTTCGAAAACCGCCCCAAGTGCCAGAACGACCAATTCATCGCCACCTCGGCCACCGTCTTGTCCAGGGCGTTGCGCCCGAGCAGTTCATGGCGGGCGCTGTTGAGCCGGCGCAAGCGCAGCCAATGGCTCGGCGTCATGCCTGTGTAGGCCTTGAAGGTGTGCTGCAACTGACGCAATGAAACCCCGGCGAAGCCGGACAGTTCCAGCAGGTTGAGGGTCTCATCAGGCGAATCGGCCGCCCACTCGCCGATGCGTTTCATGATCGAACGCTCCTCGGCCCGGCGCTGCAAGGAACCCGGGTCCAGACAGACAGCGTTGTCGAGAATGTAGAGACAGTCGTCCAGCAGTTGCTGCGTCAGGCTTTCCCGGCTCGGCGGATCGAAGGTCTGCGCCAGGCGGGTCAAGGTCCCGCTGAGCCAGCGACTGAACAAGCCGTTCTGTTGCGAGTTGAGCGGCGCCATGAACAACCCCTCCAGCCGCGCCACGTCCAGGCCATGGTGCTGCACGAACTCCGGACCGAACACCACCGCCACTTCCTGGTAGTTCTCGGGGGTGATCCAGATATTGCGGCTCTCGCCATTGAGCACATACAAGGCGTTGTCACTGCGATCGAAACAAAAAGCCAGCGCACCCGACGGCGCACTGAAGTTCTGCTCGACCCGGGTGTTCATGCATTCCTCGTAGATCTGCACCCCTTGCAGGTCCAGGTAACGAATCTGCCCGGCGAAATGCCCCGGCGACATCTGCTGGTAATGCTGCACCCAACCCGGCGTCGCACGTATCTGCTCGGCCACATCGGCGGTGTTGAACGCTTGGACCCGCAAGGCGGTTGAGTCTGTCATCGGATGACCGTTCGCACTCATTTGGTGCGTCTTATGCCGTCATAAAGTGGATAGATGGGACCCCCATCGCTCGCCCAAGATAGTCGTCAATGCGCCGCAGGGGAAGTCTCTCGCCGCTCGACCGGGATGCAGACCGATCACCCGGCGCAGAAAAAAACCAATAACGAGGTCTTTATGAATGCCCCTTTCGATCAGCTGTCTTCGTGGCTGAAAGAACACAAGATTACCGAAGTAGAGTGCGTGGTCAGTGACCTGACCGGTATCGCCCGCGGCAAGATCGCACCCACCAACAAGTTCCTGCATGAGCGAGGCATGCGCCTGCCGGAAAGTGTGCTTTTGCAAACGGTAACAGGGGACTTCGTCGACGACGATGTCTATTACGACCTGCTCGACCCCGCTGACATCGACATGATCTGCCGGCCGGATTCGTCGGCCATGTATGTGGTGCCGTGGGCCATCGAGCCGACCGCCATCGTGATCCACGACACCTTCGACAAGCAGGGCAACCCCATCGAGCTGTCGCCGCGCAACGTCCTGAAGAAAGTCCTCAAGCTGTATGCCGACAAAGGCTGGCAGCCCATCGTCGCCCCGGAGATGGAGTTCTACCTGACCCAGCGCTGCGAAGACCCGGACCTGCCGCTGAAGGCCCCGCTGGGTCGTTCGGGCCGCGCGGAAAGTGGCCGGCAGTCGTTCTCCATCGATGCCGCCAACGAATTCGACCCGCTGTTCGAAGACGTCTACGACTGGTGCGAAGCCCAGGGCCTGGACCTAGACACGCTGATTCACGAAGACGGCCCGGCGCAGATGGAAATCAACTTCCGTCACGGCGATGCCCTCGACCTGGCGGACCAGATCACCGTGTTCAAGCGCACCCTGCGCGAAGCCGCGCTCAAGCACAACGTCACCGCGACCTTCATGGCCAAGCCGATCGCCGACGAGCCCGGCAGCGCCATGCACCTGCACCAGAGCGTGGTCGACAGCACCACCGGCAAGCCGATCTTCGTCGATGCCGACGGGCAGATGAGCCAGCTGTTCCTGCACCACATCGGCGGTTTGCAGAAGTACATCCCCAAGCTGCTGCCGATGTTCGCGCCCAACGTCAACTCGTTCCGCCGCTTCCTGCCGGACACTTCGGCGCCGGTCAATGTCGAGTGGGGTGAGGAAAACCGCACCGTGGGCCTGCGGGTACCGACCTCCAGCCCCGACGCCATGCGCGTGGAAAACCGCCTGCCGGGCGCCGATGCCAACCCTTACCTGGCGATTGCCGCGAGCTTGTTGTGCGGCTACCTGGGCATGGTCGAGCAGATCGAACCCAGCGCCAAGGTCGAGGGCCGTGCCTATGAGCGCCGCAACCTGCGCCTGCCGATCACCATCGAGGACGCGCTGGCGCACATGGAAGACTGCCCGACCATCGAACGCTACCTGGGCACCCAGTTCGTCCGCGGCTACGTGGCCGTGAAGCGTGCCGAACACGAAAACTTCAAGCGTGTGATCAGCTCCTGGGAGCGCGAGTTCCTGCTGCTGAGCGTCTGATCCAGAACCTTTATCCAGACCGAAAAACAACCCCAACAAGAGGTGTCGAATGCGTCTATTGAAATCCGTCGTTCCGGTAGCACTGGCCTTGCTGTTCAGCGCCACCGCACAAGCCGAGCCGACCGTCAGCGTCTACAACTGGACCGACTATATCGGTGATACCACCCTCGCCGATTTCCAGGGCAAGACCGGTATCAAGGTGATCTACGACGTCTTCGACTCCAACGAAACCCTGGAAGGCAAGTTGCTGGCCGGCCGCACCGGCTACGACGTGGTGGTGCCTTCCAACCATTTTCTCGGTCGCCAGGTAAAAGCCGGGGCTTTCCTGAAACTGGATCGCTCGCAACTGCCGAACTGGAAGAACCTCGATCCCAAGCTGCTCAAGCTGCTGGAGAAAAACGATCCGGGCAATGAACACTCGGTGCCGTACCTGTGGGGCACCAACGGCATCGGCTACAACGTCGACAAGGTCAAGCAGGTACTGGGCATCGACCATATCGACTCCTGGGCGGTGCTGTTCGAACCGGAGAACCTGAAGAAGCTCACCCAGTGCGGCGTCTCGTTCATGGACTCGGCCGACGAAGTGTTCCCGGCGGTCCTCAACTACATGGGCATGGACCCGCGCAGCTCGAAACCCGAGGACTACAAGAAGGCTGAAGCCAAGCTGCTGACCCTGCGCCCCTATATCACCTACTTCCACTCGTCCAAGTACATCTCGGACCTGGCCAATGGCGATATCTGCGTCGCCTTCGGTTACTCGGGCGATGTGTTCCAGGCCGCCAACCGGGCCAAGGAAGCGAAGAACGGCATCAACATCGCCTACTCGATTCCCAAGGAAGGCAGCAACCTGTGGTTCGACCTGCTGGCGATTCCCGCCGATGCGACCAATGTGAAAGAAGCCCACGCCTTCATCAATTACCTGCTGGACCCGCAAGTGATTGCCAAGGTCAGCGCCACTGTCGGCTACGCCAACCCCAACCCGGCGGCCAAGCAATATATGGATGAGGCGCTGGTGAACAACCCCGAGGTCTATCCGTCCCAGGAAGTCCTCGATAAGCTCTACATCTCCACCACTCCGACACCTGAGATCATGCGCCTGATGACCCGCTCCTGGAGCAAAGTGAAGTCCAACAAATGAGTCAAGCCAGCCCAATGGAACATGCTCGCTCCTATTACGCGGCGACCGCCGGTTCGATGCCGGATTACCCCCGGCTCGAATCCCAGGTGATTGCCGATGTGTGCGTGATTGGCGGCGGATTTACCGGCGTCAACACCGCCATCGAACTGGCGCAGCGTGGGCTGTCGGTGGTGCTGCTGGAAGGCCGACGGATCGGCTGGGGCGCCAGCGGGCGCAATGGCGGGCAACTGATTCGGGGCATCGGCCATGATGTCAGCGGTTTCGCCAAATACGTCGGTGCAGAAGGTGTGCGTTATCTGGAGCGTGCCGGTATCGAGTCGGTCGAGGTGGTGGGCAATCGTATCCGCGAGCACGCCATCGACTGCGACCTGCGCTGGGGCTTCTGCGAACTGGCCAACACCCCGGCACAGTTCGCGGCGTTCCGCGCCGAGCAGGACCATCTGGCGGAATTGGGTTATGCCCATGAAACCCGGATTGTCGCGCCCGAGGACATGGCCCAGGTGGTCGCCAGCACGGCGTATGTCGGCGGTCTGATCGACCGGGGTTCGGGGCATTTGCACCCGCTCAACCTGGTGCTCGGTGAAGCGCGGGTAGCGCAGGCGCTGGGAGTGCGGATCTTCGAGCACAGCCCGGTGCTGGAGCTGATCCATGGCAGTACGGTGGAGGTGCGTTGTGCCACCGGCAGCGTGCGCGCCAACAGCCTGGTGCTGGCCTGCAACGCACACCTGGAAGATCTGGAACCACGTTTGAGCGGCAAGGTGCTACCGGCCGGCAGCTACATCATCGCTACCGAACCGTTGGCTGATGAGGTGTCGGCCGAGCTGATTCCGCAGAACCTGTCGCTGTGCGACCAGAAGGTCGGGCTGGATTACTACCGTCTTTCTGCCGACAAGCGCCTGTTGTTCGGCGGTGCCTGCCACTATTCAGGGCGTGATCCGGCGGATATCGGTGCCTATATGCGACCGAAGATGCTCAAGGTCTTCCCGCAACTGGCGGATGTGCGTATCGACTATCAATGGGGCGGCATGATCGGCATCACTGCCAATCGTTTCCCCCAGGTCGGGCGCCTGCAACAGCATCCGAATGTGTTCTATGCCCAGGGTTATTCGGGGCATGGCGTCAACGTGACCCACTGGACCGCGCGGTTGTTGGCCGAGGCTATCCATGCAGGGCAAAGCAAGGGCATGGATATCTTCAGCGCGGTGCCGCATATGACCTTCCCGGGAGGCAAGGCCTTGCGCTCGCCGTTGCTGGCGCTGGGGATGTTGTGGCATCGGTTGCGCGAGGCGCTGGGTTAATGCCCCCCTTGTAGGAGCCGGCTTGCTGGCGATCCAAGCGACGCGGTTTGACCAGACACCGCGTCGATCCCATCGCCAGCAAGCCGGCTCCTACAGAGGTTGGATTCAGGCCTTGGCCGCAATCACCATGATTTCCACCAACACCTCGGCATGTGCCAGGTTGGCTTCGACCGTGGCCCGGGCTGGCGCGCCGCCTTCCGGCAACCAGGCATCCCAGACCGCGTTCATCGCCGCGAAGTCGCGGTCGATATGCTTGAGCCAGATCTGCGCACTGAGCAGTCGGGTCTTGTCGCTGCCGGCCTGGGCCAGCAGCCCGTCGATCTTCTCCAGCACCTGGCGGGTCTGGGACTCGATATCGCCTTGCAGATCACCCGGCACCTGGCCGGCGAGGTAGAGCACATCGCCATGGCTGACCACACCGGACATCCGCGCATTGCTCTGGAAACGTTGAATCGTCATCGGTCTTTCTCCTTGGATAAACATCAGCCGGCCGCGTGTTCGACCAGCCGCACCAGGCGCTGCGCGCTGCCAAAGGCCAGGGTCATGCCCAGTGCGCCATGCCCGGTGTTGAGGTACAGGTTACTGCCTGCGAGGCGTTCAAGCACAGGCCTTCCGGTCGGTGTCGCCGGGCGCCAGCCGCTCCAGGGCTGGCAATCCGCGGTGTCCCAGCCGCCGCCAAACAACGCCTCGGTCGAGGCTTGCAACTGCTCGATGCGCGCCGCCGGAATCGATGCATCCATCCCGCACAACTCCACCATCCCCGCCACCCGCAGGCGATCACCGATGCGGGCGAACACGGTCTTGCGGCGCATATCGGTGATGCTGACTGTCGGCGCGCGGGTGTGTTCGGTAATCGGCAGGGTAATGCTGTAGCCCTTGAGCGGATAGACTGGCAGACGGCTACCCAGTTGCGCCAGCAAGCCCGTGCTGTAGGCGCCTGCCGCCAGGACCACCGCCTCGCTGTGCAGCACTTCAGTCCCTTTATCGGCATGCCTCAGGTTCAGCGCGGTGATCCGTTCACCACGGCGCTGGAAACCTTCGACCTTGCGCTCGAACAACAGCTGCACGCCCTCCCCGGCCATGATCCGGGCCATTTCGCGACACAGCTTGAGACCGTCCACCGCACACTCACTGTCGGTATGAATAGCGCCATGAAACGCCGACTGATAGCCAGCCAGCGCCGGTTCTATCGCCACCGCCTCACTGGCGCTGACCACCTGCTGTCGCGAACCCAGACCCGCCTGAAAGCGCACCTGACGCTGCGCCTTGTCCATCCCTTCGGCATCCGGGTACAGCACCAGCTTGCCGGTACGGGTGAAATCGCAATCCAGATGCTGCTCCTGCATAAACCCATCCAGGGCCTGGCGACTCTCGGTTGCCAGCGCCAACAACTCCACCGTGGTCTGGCGCGAGACCGAAGTCCGGCAGGCGGCCAGGAACTCCATGCACCAGCGCCATTGCTCCGGGCTCCATTGCGGGGTGAAGCGCAACGGCCCGCTACGGTCGAGCAACAACTTCGGGATCCCCGGCAACAACGACGGATCGGCCAGCGGCTGCACATAGCTGTAGCTCAACTGCGCACCGTTGCCGCTCACCGCGCCCATGCCGGGACCGGACGCCTGGTCGATCACCGTGACGCGATGCCCGGCCCGGTGCAGGAACCAGGCACTGCTCAGCCCGACGATGCCCGCGCCCACCACGCAAATCTCCATTACACCGCCTCCTTGTCCAGGGCCCAGCCGCTCGGCGTCAGTTGATGCCAGTCGGTCTGCTGCTGATAGGCATGACCGATGCGCAGGATCAGCGGCTCGGCGAACGCCTTACCCACGATCTGCATCGATACCGGCATGCCCTGACCGTCAAAGCCCACCGGCAACGCCACCGAACACAGATTGAGCAGGTTGGCGAAACGTCCCAGCAAAGCCAGCGGCGTACCGTATTCATCGACTTGATCCAGGGGCACGCTGCCGACGGCATTGGTCGGGAACACACAGGCATCGACATTCAGCATCGCCTCCTGCATGGCCTTGCGCGCGGCCCGGCGCTGGTTATGCAGATCGATATAAGCCGCCGAATCGATGGCCTTGCCGCTCAATACGCGACGCTGAACGTGGGGGTCGAAACGCAGGTCGCTCTGTTCGAACAGCGCACCGAGGCTGGCATACCCTTCGGCACTCATCAGCCCGCCGGCCACCCGCATGCACAATTCCAGCGAGCGCGGCAGAGGCTGCTCCACCAAATGCATGCCCAGCGCGGCCAGTTGCTCCAGCCCACGATCGTAGGCCGCCAGGATATCGGGGGCAATGGCGGCACGTTCGGCCTGGGGCAACACCCAGATTCTGAGCCCCGCCACCGCTTGATTGAGTCCCGCCGCGGCACTGAACACCGGGGCCTGGGCCGAGACAGGGTCCAGCGGGTCGGGGCCGAGCAAGGCATCGAGCATCCAGGCCGCGTCCTCGACGGTGTGGGTGATCGGTCCCACGGAATCCAGCGATGGGCAGAGTTCGATCAAGCCATGACGGCTGATCAGCCCACGGGTAGTCTTCAATCCCACCAGGCCGCACATCCCGGCGGGAATCCGCACCGAGCCACCGGTGTCGGTGCCCAGGGCGGCACTGGCCAGGCCGCTGGCCACCGCCACCGCCGAGCCGCTGCTGGAGCCGCCCGGCGCCCGATGGACCTCACGATCCCAGGGATTCCAGGGCGTGCCCATCACCGCATTGGTGCCCCAACCACCGAAGGCGAACTCCACCGTATGGGTCTTGCCCAGGATAATTGCACCGGCCCGCTCCAGGCGCTGCACAGCGGTCGCGGTAAGGCGCGAGATGCGCGGACGCTGCGCCAGCGAGCCACCGGTGATGGCCTGCCCGGCAATTTCAAACAGGTCCTTGATGGCCACCGGAATGCCGTGCAGCGGCCCGAGGTCGACCCCGGCGGCCCGCTGCTGGTCGGCAGCGATGGCCGCGCCCAAGGCACGCTGGGTGTACGCCTCGACATAGGCATTGAGCTGGCCGTTGAAGCGTTCGATACGGGCCAGTTGGCCGCGCACCAGGGCCTCGCTGGTCAGGCGGCCACTGCGCAGCGCCTGCTGCAACTGGCCGATACTGTGGAAAGTGCTGTGATCCAGGGAATTCATCCAGTCAACCTCTCAGGCTTTTGCGGCCACGGGAAAAGCGCTTCTCAAGCACTCGCGACAGCAGGGAAAGCGGGAACGCAATCACGAAATAGAACAGGCCGACCAACAGGAAGATGTGCATCGGCAGAAAGCTCTCCGAAGCAATCGCCCGGGCAGCCAGCATCAGCTCATCGGTGGCAATCAGGGCGCAGAGCGAACTGTCCTTGAGGATCGACACATAGGCGTTGAGCAGCGGCGGCAGCATCCCGCGAATCGCCTGGGGCAGGATCACCGCGGTGAACGCCTGGAACGGTGTCAGGCCGACGGCAATCGCCGACTCCCGCTGGCCACGGTGCAAGGCATCGAGGCCGCCGCGCAGGATCTCGGCGATATAGGCACTGCCCTGCAAGCCCAGCCCGAGGATGCCGGCCTCGAAACCGGACAAGGTCAGGCCCAGGCTCGGCAGGGAGAAATACAGCGCCAGCAGCAAAGCCAATAAAGGCAGCGCGCGCATGCCCTGGATGAAATACACCGCCGAGCGCCGCAGCCAGGCAAACGGGCTGCGCAGGGCCCAGGTCAGCAAGCTGCCGAGCAGGGCCGCCAGGGCAAAACCGCCCAGCGACAACTTCGCGGTCACTACGCCGCCTTGCAGCAGGCGCGTGGTCCAGTCGCTCCAGTACTCGGGGTATTGCGCAAAGAAACTGATCATCGTGCGCTCCCCCAATGCCGTTCAAGGCGGATAAAACCCAGGCCGATGGGCAGGATCATCGCCGCGTAGATGCACATCACCGCGAAGTAGATCAGCGAGGTCTGGAAGGTCGAGGTCACCAGGTTGCGCGCCAGGAACATGATTTCCGGCACGGCGATGGCCGAGGCGATGGAGGTGTCCTTGATCAACTGCGTGACGTAGTTGGCGAAGGCCGGCAACGAACGGCGCAGCGACTGCGGCAAGAGAATGTTGGCCAATATCTGCACCCGGGTCAGCCCGACCGCCAGGCCGGCCTCATATTGCCCGACATGCAGGGACTGCAGGCCGGCACGAAAAATGTCGCAGAGCACCGCGCTGCCCACCAGGCTCAAGCCGACGATGGCCGCCAGCCACGCGGGCAGATTGATCCCCAGGTACGACATGCCGAAGTAGATCAGGAACAAATGCGCCAGGGCCGGTACGTTACGCATCCATTCGATAAAACAGGCAATGCCCGCCTGCACCAGTCGCGAACGACTGAAGGTCAGCCACACCGCCAGCGCCAAGCCGCCGATACTGGCCAGCACCAGGGTGCACAGGGCGATTTCCAGTGCGGTCAGGGCACCGCTCAACAGCAGGGGCAACAAGCCGAAAAAGGTCTGGAGGCTGCTCATTCAAGCCTGCTCCATGGCCATGCGCCCGAGGAAACTGCGGGTGCGCTCGTGGCTGGGCGTGTCGATCACCTGGGCGGAAGGCCCCTGCTCGACGATATGGCCGCCGTCCATGAAGATCACCCGGTCGGCCACGTCGCGGGCAAAGCGCACTTCGTGGGTGACCATGATCATGGTCCGGCCCTCTTCCGCCAGTTCGCGGATCACCGCCAGGACCTCGCCCACCAGTTCGGGATCGAGAGCCGAAGTCGGCTCATCGAACAGGATCACCTTGGGTTGCTGCGCCAGGGCCCGGGCAATTGCTACCCGCTGCTGCTGGCCGCCGGACAACTGCTCGGGATAGGCATCGGCCTTGTGCCGCAGATGGACCTTCTCCAGCATCGCCTCGGCCAGCTCGTAAGCCTGCTTGCGCGGTATGCCACGGGCCTTGATCGAGCCCAACGCGACGTTGTCGCGTACGTTCAAGTGCGGCCACAGGTAGAACAGCTGGAATACCATGGCGATCTCCAGCCGCTGCGGGGCCATTTCCCGGTCACCCAGCAAACGCAGGCGCGAACCGTCCCGGGCTTGTCCGATCAGCTCATCGCCGAGCCAGATCTCACCCCGGCTAGGTTTCTCCAGGTAATTGATGCAGCGCAGGCAGGTCGACTTGCCGGAGCCGCTGGGGCCGATCAGCGACAGGGTTTCCCCGGCCTTGAGCTCCAGGCTGATGCCCTTGAGCACCTCCAGGTCGCCATAACTCTTGTACAGATCACACACGCGCAACAGCGCAGGTTCTACCAGGTTGGACATCTTGCTCACCCGCTATCTCTCGGTCTGGCGGTGGCTCGACAACACGAGCCACCGGATCACGCTTTGTTATTGGCAGCCGGGCAGTTTCCAGTCCGCCGGACGGTCGACGCTCAGGCGCAGGTCCTTGCCCTGGGGCATGAACCAGACATCCTGGGTCAGGCCATAGCGAGCGCCGATCTTGCGCATCTCACAGGTCTTCCAGAGTTCCTGGATCTGCGCATTGACCGCCGCCAGCAACTGCGGATTGTCCTTGTTGAAACCGAACACCACCTGCCCCAGCCCGGTCAGCAGGGGGAAATCCGGATCGTTGTCGGTGAAGGCGTTGAAGTGCAGGTGCCACTGGGCATTGCGCGAAATGGCGTACTGCATAACCGGCGGATCACCGATCACCGCGTCGATACGCCCGGCCAGCAGGTCCCGCACGGCAGCGTCCGAGGTGTCGTAGAGCGTAACTTGCAGCCCCTGGATCTTGCGCATTTCAGGAATGAAGGAGAACCCGGTGATGGTCCCGACCTTCTTGCCCTGCAGGTCCTTGAGGGTCTTCCAGTCGGTCTTGTCGGTCTGGGTGATGCCGTTCTTGAAATAGTGGATCGGATCGCTCAGGGCCATGATTTTCGAGCGCTGCTCGGTCCAGCCCATGGTCCCGGCCATGACATCGACACGGCGGGCCTGCACCGAGGCAATGGTCCCCGACCATTCCATCAGCGCCGGTTTGACCTTCATCCCGAGCTTCTCGGAAATTTGTTGAAGGATTTCACCGTCGTAGCCGACCATCTTGCTATCTTGATAACCGGTCCCTGGCATGTCACCGCTGAAGGCGATGGTCAGGCTGCCCGGCTCCACGGTGTCCAGCGCGAACGCCGGGCCCGCGGCCAGCAGGGACAGTATCAATCCGGCGCAAAGGCCGGTAAACCGTTGAATGTCAGGCTTGTTCATCGTGTGCACCTCGTTGGTTTTCTTATTGAACGACAGGATGTTGGGCAGGCCTTCATCCTAGGGCCGAGGGCACATAAATCAGTTGGATGCTTTGCACGAATGATTGAATATTTGCGACATCTGCATGAAACCGCGAACGAGGCCGGCGAGCCGAGCCTGGTGGCGCGCCTTGACCAGCAACCAGCGCCCTCTGCGCACAAGCGTCGCGGAACGGCCGAACTGTCGGTGGGCATCGTGCTCTGGCCGCGTTTTCCCCTGCTGTCGTTGTCCGGGCTGACCGATGCGCTGCGCCATGCCGCCGACACCGGTGACCAGAGCCGGCCGATCCGTTGCGAATGGAAAGTGCTGGGCACACCGGGGCAACGCGTCGCCTCCAGCGGCGGACTGGACGTGCCGATCGACAGCGAGATGGGCGACCCGCAACGCTTCGATTACATCGTGGTGATCGGCGGCCTGCTGGATTCCCTGGCCGATGTACCGAAAAGCTACCCGGCGTTCCTGCACCAGGCCGCGGCGGCGGGCGTGCCCCTGATCGGCCTGTGCACCGGCAGCTTCGTGCTGGCCCGTCACGGGCTGATGGAAGGCCACACCGCCTGCGTGCACGCCTACCATGCCGATGACTGGAAGCGCCTGTTCCCGACCCTGCGGTTTATCACCCATAACGATTTCCTGATCGACAAGGACCGTATCACCTGTGCCGGTGGCGTCTCGGTGATCGAGTTGGCGGTGCATCTGATCGGCATGCACTGCGGCCCGGACCGCGCCGGCAAGGTGGTGCACCAGATGACCGTGGCCAAGAGCGGCACCGGCAGCTTCCTCGAACGGCGCAAGGCCCTGGGTTATGCCAGCTCGTCCAACCGGCGCCTGCACGAGGCGGTGATGCTGATGGAAAAGCACATGGCCGAACCGCTGGAAATCGAGGCCATCGCCCATTGGGTCGGCACCAGCAAACGCCAACTGGAACGGCTGTTCATGGCGGAAACCGACACCAGTCCGGCGCAGTTCTATCGTCAGGTGCGGTTACGCTTCGGACGCTGGCTGCTGGTCAGCTCGGATCGGCAGATCGGCGAAATCGCCTTCGAATGCGGCTTTGCCGACGCGCCGCATTTCATCCGGCATTTCCAGAGCCTGTTCGGCCTGTCACCGGGTAAGTTGCGCAAGGCGTTGCTGAAGCACGCCGGCCCATGAGAGGGAAACAACTCGGTTCAGATTCACGCTGAAGATTTCATGACTGGGGTAATCTATTCTTCCCCGCAGGTCCAGGGTGCTTCGGAGTCAGTATGCTGCGTATCGGCTTCATTACCTTTCCCGGTTTCGGCGTCATGAGTTTCTCGGCCATTTCGGTGTTCGAGACCGCCAACACGCTCGTTGGCAAGCAACACTACGATGTGCGCCTGCTGTCGGAGCAAGGTGGCCTGGTGCGCAGTTCGGTGGGTATCCAGGTGCAGACCGAAGTCTTCGGCGCCAGCACCTTCGACACGGTGATCATCGGCGGCGGCGCCAACCGGCCCTTCACCCCCGCCCTGCTCGCCTATCTGCGCCAGGCCGCGGACAGCAGCCGACGTCTGGCGGCGACCTGTTCCGGCACCTTCTTTCTCGCCGAAGCCGGGCTGCTCGATGGCTCCCGGGCGACCACCCACTGGTTTTTCGCCGAGGAATTCCGCGCCCGTTATCCACGGGTCAGGCTGGAAGAGGAACGTCTGTTTGTGGTCGACGGGTCGCTGTGGACCTCGGCCGGGATGACGGCGGGCATCGACCAGGCACTGGCCATGGTCGAGAAAGACCTCGGTGCCGAAGTGGCCCGCGCCGTTTCGAAAACCCTCATTCTGCAAAACCGCCGGGCCGGTGGTCAGCCGCAGTCCTCGGCGTTGCTGGAAGAGCAGCGTTCCGACCGGATCCAGATCGCCCTGGCCTATGCGCAAAACCACCTGCACACCGAACTCAGCCTGGAGCGCCTGGCCGAAGCCGCGCACCTGAGCACGCGGCAGTTCAGCCGGGTCTTTCGCGAACAGACCGGCACCTCCCCGGCCAAGGCCATCGAAAAGCTGCGCATCGACGCGGCGCTGGTGCTGATCCAGGAAGGCCGGCATCCGATCGAGGCCATCGCCCGCCAGACCGGCTTTGGTGACAGCGAGCGGATGCGCCGCGCCTTTGTCCGGGCGTTCGGCGAACCGCCACGGGCCATGCGGCGTCATGCCCGGGTCAGGACCGAACAGGCACAACAACGCGAAGCCATGTCCTGAAACGAGGGTTAAACGACACTTTTCACGTTCCTCGGACGATTAGGCTGGTTCACAGATGAACACGCACTGTCCTTCGAATTGCAGAATGCCTGCCAGGAGCAACCATGAAGCTGTTTTCCACGACCCGTCTCGCCAGCTGTTCCCTGCTGCTGGGTGCACTGATCACCCTCTCCACCAGCGGCGCCTTCGCCGCCTCGAACGAGGACGAGGTGCGCGGGTTCTTCAGCGATTTCGTCAAGGCGCAGAACGCCCACGACCTCAAGCAGATCCGCTCGATGCTCTGGGATTCGCCGCAGATGCTCTGGTACGCCCGGGGCGGCGCGAGCTGGGGCCCGGATGCGGTGGTCGAGCGCTTGAAAGACTATTACCAGGGCGTCTGGCAACTGGACCCGGACATGAGCAAGTTCCGCACCACGCAACTCAACGACACCGTGGCGCAAATCCTGGTGCCGGTGACTTTTACCCGCAGCCACGCCGGTGAAGCGCCGCAGAAAAACACTTTCCTGATCAGCCAGACCCTGCTGCGCGACGCCAACGGCTGGCATGTCGCGACGATCATGCCGGTGGCCGATACCAACTTCAAATAAGCCCCGCCAGCCGCTCAGCCCGAGATCAAGCCAACCACCAGCGCAGCAGGAAAAAGAACGCCATGCTCAGTAACATGCTGAGCAAGGTGTTGCGGGTGTAGAGCACCAGGCCGATGGCGACCAGCGAACTGAGCAGGTACGGATTGTCGTACTGCAGGTTCAACTGGTGATCGGGCAGGAACACGATCGGCCCGCAGATCGCCGTGAGCATGCCCGGAACGGCAAAGCCGAGGAACTGCCGGGCATTGCTGCTCAGGCGCACCGGCAAGCGCGGTTCGAGAAACACGTAGCGGTTGAGGAACACCAGCAGCCCCATCCCGAAAATCACCGCCCAGACCATCATTCGCGCCCCCGATACAGCTTGTTGCAGAGAAATCCCGCCGTCATTCCCGCCAGCCCTGACAGCACCAGGGCCGAACCCAGCTGCCAGTAGCTGAACAGCACCGAACAGAACAACGACACGGCCACACAGACCACGGTGGGGACATTGCGCACCACCGGGGTGATCAAGGCGATAAAGGTCGCGGCGATGGAGAAATCCAGCCCCAGGTGTTCAAGACCGGGAATACTGCGACCCAGCACGATCCCCGCCAGGGTGAACAGGTTCCAGGCGATATAGAACGTCAGCCCCACCCCCAGCGCATACCAGCGGTTGAACTGTTGCTTGTCGTGCTGGCTGGTCAAGGCGAACAGTTCGTCGGTCAGCAGGAAGCCCAGGCCGATCCGCCAGCGGCCGGGTAAAGGGGAAATCACCGAGCGCAGGCTCATGCCGTACAACAGGTGTTGCGAGGTCAGCAGCGCGGTGGTGAGCAGGATCGAGAAAATCCCGGCACCGCCCTTGAGCATGCCGATGGCCACCAGTTGTGCAGCACCGGCAAACACGATGCTGGACAAACCCTGGCCTTGCAGCGGCGTCAGGTTGGCCTCGATGGCCATGGAGCCGGCCAGCAATCCCCAGGGCGCGGTTGCCAGGGACAACGGCATGATGGCCACGGCACCGCGCAGGAAGGCGGCGCGAGGTAACAGATGATCGGACATAAGACTCGGGCACAAAGAAAAAGACGCTGACTTTGCCAGCCCGCCGCGCGCCTGTCTTGAACATTTGTGCACAACACGACACTTGGGCAGCGCGTCGAATCAAGCGCCGTCCAGGTATCCCCGACCGGTCAGCGAATCGGCGGCACGCGCACCGGCCCTTGGCGGCATTGGTTTTTGACGCCTTTGCCGCACTCGCCAAAACCCAGGTCCCTGGTCAGGCACACACGCACCTCGGCCAGTTCCGGCCCGCTGCAACGTACCGTCACACCGCCCTCGGGCATTCCTGGATTGCTCTGGCGGAACAGTTGGACGATCTGGTCGGCGGAGTATTCCCGCGGTGTCGTCGAAGGTTGCAGGGCTTGCGGAACCACCACGGTCCCGAGCGCCTTGTCAGCCGCGTTCAGATAACCCGAAGCGCCCAACCCACTGCAGGTGCCGTGTTTGTCCCATTCATGTTCCAGAAGTTTGCCCGAGGGAAACAGCGTGAGGCCCTGCTGCCGCTCCTGCGGTGTCAAGGGTGTCAGTGGCGGGCAGGATTGCGGCCAGCCACCCTTGGCATACTGCGGCCACAAGCCATGGAGCACAAAACCGTAACCCTTGCCGCTGCATTGCTGATCGTTGGCATGGGTCAGGCAGAAGGTCGGCGACCAGGACAAGGTCAGCAGGTAGTAATCGAAGACCCCCGCCACCGACTCGGTCTGCTGCCTCGATTGCCGGGCTTCGCTGAGACTTGCATGGCCCACCGTCAGGGCGATGAACAAGAGGACTACAGAAGATAATTTCATTGGTTTTCCTATCCCATCGGGCGCCATCATGGCGCTCAAAACATCGTAACCATAGCTTCAGATCAAGGTTTGTCTTGAACAAAAACTGTTAAATGTCACTGCAAAACAGTAATATTCAGCACTTTTTTCCAGGCTTTGCCGCGCCGTCCCGGCGCACGCCACACATGACGTAGTCGCTCTAGGGAGCAGTGTTTCATGAGTATTCGCAACATCCGCAAGAAAGTCGTCTCCGCCCTTTGGACCCTGGCCGTACTCTTGCTGATCTACTGCTTTCCGAAAACCATCCTCGGCTTTCTGCTTCTGGTCGTGGTTTGCGGTGTCTATGACTTCCTGCGCAACGGCATCTACACCGCCGAGCTGGCGAAGAAGTATTTTATCGGCAACGGTCGCAACACCTGGGTGCTGTCGCCCTTCAACTCGCTGTTCGACCTGATCAGCAAGCCCAACCGCGGCGTCTACAAGATGCAGGACCTGCCGGAAGACTGCCAGCGCGACCTGCAGCAGGTCATCGACAAGGCGATGAGCCACAAGGACGAGATCATCGACTATCTCGACTCGCGGATGGCGGAAAACAAGCGCGGCATGCTGTTCTTCCAGTGGTACGGGCGCAAGATCGACACCGAGCTGGATATCTCGGAACTCCAGCAGAAGTTCCCCTATGTCAAGACCGTGGGCGTGTCGGTGTTCAATGAAAACCGCTCGACGTCCTTCCACTTCGGCCCGCTGCGCATGATGTTCCGTGTGCTCTACAACATGGCTCCGGCGCCACACCATGAAGGCGTCTATATCCAGTGCCGCAAGCAGAAACACTACTGGCATGACGATCCGCTGTTCATTTTCGATGACACGCTGCTGCACGCGTCCTTCAACAAGAACGACGCCAAGCGTTACTGCCTGTTCATCGATATCGTCCGTCCGTCCTACGCCCCGCGCATTATCAGCGGCGCGATCGCGGCGTTCGCCAGCGCGGCGTTCACCCTGCGTCAGGGCTTCTACAAGAACTGGAAGGTCATCAAGTAACAACGGCTGGAGGTTGTGCCGCGCCTTCGAAGCTGCGCGGCCAAACCCGGTAATAGCCTTGAGGCGCTGGATTGACCAGCCCCTCAAGCGCCCGCCCCAACCCCGCAGGACGCGGGCGCTGATTCAGGCCTGGATCAGATTGACGATCGGCACGTCCGGGCTGACGTCGGCATCGTAATCCACACCTTCGACCCCGAAACCGAACAGACGCAGGAACTCGGCCTTGTAGCCGGCAAAATCCGTCAGTTCGTTGAGGTTTTCGGTGGTGACCGCATCCCACAGCTTCGCCACCTGCGCCTGGACTTCCGGCTGCAGTTCCTTGTAGTCGGCACGCAGGCGACCGTCTTCGTCAAGGATCGGGGTCGGCGAGTACAGGCTGTCCTTGTACAGGCCGTAGACCTGCTCGATGCAACCTTCGTGGGAGCCCTGCTCCTTCATCACCTTGAACAGCAGCGACAGGTACAGCGGCATGATCGGGATCGCCGAGCTCGCCTGGGTGACCACGGCTTTCAACACCGAGACCCGCGCGTCGCCGCCTTTGGCTGCCAGACGCTCACGAATCTTCAGGACCTTCTGGTCCAGGTCCTTCTTGGCCGCGCCAATGGAGCCGTTCCAGTAGATGTCGTGGGTCAGCTTTTCGCCCAGGTAGGTGAAGGCGGTGGTTTTCGCGCCGTCAGCCAGCACACCGGCTTCGTCCAGGGCATCGATCCACAGCTGCCAGTCTTCGCCACCCATGACCTTGACGGTACCGTCGATCTCTTCCTGGGTCGCTTCGGCCAGCGTGGTGACGTTGACCTCTTCCTTGTCGGTGTTCAGGCCACGCTGGGTGACCGACTTGCCGATCGGCTTGAGCGTCGAGCTGTAGACTTCACCGGTTTTCGGATCGGTACGACGCGGTGCCGCCAGGCTGTAGACCACCAGGTCGATCTTGCCCATGTCGCGCTTGATGGTCTCGATGGTCAGGCGCTTGACTTCATCGGAGAACGCATCGCCATTGATGCTCTTGGCGTACAGGCCTTTCTCTTCGGCAAACTTGTGGAACGCGGCGCTGTTGTACCAGCCGGCGGTGCCGAGCTTGCCTTCGTCGCCTTCACGCTCGAAGAACACGCCCAGGGTGTTGGCACCGCAACCGAAAGCCGCGGTGATGCGTGCCGCCAGGCCGTAACCGGTGGATGCACCGAGCACCAGGACGTTCTTCGGTCCGTCGCTGACCGGGCCTTGCTGGGTGACGTAGTCAATCTGTTGCTTGACGTTGGCTTCGCAACCCACTGGGTGGGTGGTCACACAGATAAAGCCACGAACGCGTGGTTTGATGATCATAAGGTTCCCTTTTTTCATAGGCCGATATCGACACTGACGGTAAGCAGCGTCGCGGATTCTAGTCATAGACGTTCAAAAAGCCGATGCGTCACTGCTTTTACAACACCGGCTGGCGCGGGGAAAGCAAAATCCCTTGCCTTGTATCGCCCAAACCTTGATTACCGGCCGCACGCGCAACATTCTAGCGCCCATCTCCGCCAGCGAGCCCGATCGACCATGAGCACCACCTCCGCCGCCGAAACCGATAGTGACGTCTACAAGACCCTGCTCGAATCGACCAAGGCCATTCCCTGGCGGATCGACTGGCAAACCATGACCTTCAGCTACATCGGTCCGCAGATCGAGGCCCTGCTCGGCTGGACACCGGACAGTTGGGTCGGGGTCGATGACTGGGTGTCCCGCATGCACCCGGATGACCGGGAGTATGTGGTGAACTTCTGTGTCTCGCAGTCCAAGGCCGGTGTCGACCACGAGGCCGACTACCGGGCACTGACCCGTGACGGCGAGTACGTATGGATCCGCGATGTGGTGCATGTGGTGCGCAAGGACGGTGAGGTCGAGGCGCTGATCGGCTTTATGTTCGATATCAGCGAACGCAAGAAAACCGAGGAGCACCTGATCCGTCTGCAAAAGCAGTTGGAGGAGTACTCGTTCCAGGACGGGCTGACCGGTATTGCCAATCGGCGCATGTTCGACACCGTGCTCGCCAGGGAGTGGGAGTCTGCCCAGCGCAATCAATTGCCGTTGTCGCTGATCATCCTGGATATCGACTTTTTCAAGCAGTACAACGACCACTACGGGCATATCAAAGGTGACGAGGCCCTGCGCCAAGTGGCCCAGACCCTGTCCCAGGCAACCAATCGGCCACGGGACTTCATTGCCCGGATCGGCGGTGAGGAGTTTATCTGGCTATTGCCCGAAACACCGGCGGACAAGGCCCGGCAAGTGGCGGAGAAATGTTTGCAATTGATTCGCCAGCAGCAGATCGAACATGAGAAATCGGCGATTTCCGGGCTGCTGAGTCTCAGCCTCGGGGTCGGCACCATACGCCCCACCGTCGATGAACCGGCACTGGGTTTTGTCGAGAAAGTCGATGAGTTGCTCTACCGGGTCAAGCGCAACGGCCGCATGGGTGCCGAGTACGCTAACTTCAGCAACTGACTGATCGGTGCGCCGGAGAGTGAGGTCGAGGTTCGGCGAAAGCGGATCTTCTAGCGTGGTCGTCGATACAATTGTGCGGATTTGTATCAATAATGACTATCAATACGGCTGATAAGCCATCATCCGTCGGCAGTGGTACTGTTCGCGCCGATGGCAACGTTATGCCTCAACTATTCTCCGGCTACCTGCCGGGAACAGTCACTGAGTCATCTCGACTTCATCATCCCTTTGGTAAGTTTTAGCTACTGCACTTTGTGTTTTACACGTTGTGCGGTAGCTTTTTTTGGGTCACTTCAAATAGCAGAACTTGATCCCTTCAAGAAAATTTTCGCGGGCGTTACTTTTTCATTACACCGGGAACAGTGGATTTATCCGCAACTACCACTTCGCGGTCCGGCCAAACGCCGACAGGCACCAGAGTGGAAACGGCAAGGTCACCAGCAACAGCAACCAGAGCAAGGCATAGACCGCATCCACCCCTTCGTTCTGCAGGTTGACAAACAATTTGACCGGAATGCCCTGGGGGAAATAGGCAAAGACCATGACGATGCCGAATTCACCGATCACCCGCACCCAGACAATCGCCAGCCCGACGGCCAACGCGCGTGCCGCCAGGGGCAAGGTGACGCGCCACAGTACCTGGGCGCCGGAGCAACCCAGGCCACGGGCGGCCTCTTCCAGGGATAACGGCACCGCTTCGAAGGCCGAACGCGCCGCCAGGACAAAATAGGAAAGCCCGCCATACAACTGGGCCAGGACAAAGGCCGGGGCATTATTGCTCAGCGAGACACCCAACCGCGCCAGCGGCTCACCCAGGGTGCCGTAAGGACCGTAGGCCGAGACCAGCAGGATTCCCATGGCCAGCGGCGGCGTCAGCAAGGCGATCAACACCAGCGATTCCACGCCACGCTTGAAGACCGAGCGCGTCCGCGCCAGCCAGCGGGCCAACGGCAGGCCCAGCAGCACAATCAGCGCACTGGAAATCACACTCAACCCCAGCGACACGCCCAGGGCGCTCCAGTCGCCATAGGCAAGTTGCAGATGCCCCCAGTCGGTTTCCCGGGCCAGTGCCAGAAACGGCAGGCCCAGCAGCAAGCCCGCCGGCACGCAGAGCCAGGTCGAAAGCCGGTGACTCACCGCCGAGCCCCTCAGTTGACCAGCGCCTGGCCCTTGGGCTGGCCATAACCATCGCGGGCAAACAGCGCCTGGCCTTCGGCCGACTGCATAAAGGCGACAAACGCCTTGGCCTGCTCAGGATTCGGCGCGTTCTTCAACACCGCCGCATAGAACACCAGCGGTTGTGGATGCAGAACCTGATCCTTGCCGGCCTTGTCCTTGAGACTGAGGCTGACCGTGTCGTACCAGTCCTTGGCGAACTGCGGGTTGCTCAGGTTGATCTCGTCCGGCAGCGCCACATAGGGCAACCCCGCCGACAAGGTCGCACTCTCGTAACCCGAGGCCGCGTCCACCTGCCCGGCCTCCAGGCGTGTCAGCAGCCCGCCTTCGCCAAAGACCTGGGCCGGGTTCTGCACTTCGCCGAGGATTCGCCGGGCCAGGCCGGGCTGGCGGTAGTATTTCTCGGCCAACTGCATCGCGAAGACGATGTTCTGCCCCTGCGGATCGGTCGCTGCATCGGTGCGTCCGAAGCGCAGTCCCGGCTTTTGCATCACCTGCCACCAGGGTTCGCCGGCATTGGCCGCCTGGCTGGCTTCGAACGCCTTGGCGAACGAGCTCTTGGGGTTGTAGGCAATCACCATGCGCGTACTGGCCACCGGCACCGCTTCATCCACCAGGCCGGCCTGGCGGAGAATATCGATGGGCCCCGGGGTGATCGAGACGAACACATCGGCCACCACTTTCTTCGACGCCAACAGCCGCGCCAGGCCATAGGCGCCCTCGCCCTGCCCCTGATAGGTCAGCTGATGCTTTTGAGCAAAGGCAGGTCCCAGGGACTTGTCCATGACCACCCCCATGGAACCGGCATAGGTGACGTGCAGGGCCTGCGCCGCCTGGACTGCCAGGGACATCGACAGGGCCAGTCCACTCATCGCCATTTTCCACAGGTACTTGCTCATGCTGCCGCTCCACCGCTATAGGGTAATGTATATAGCGGTGCAGCCTAATGCCCCGTATACAGGCAGGGAACCGGATCGGGCCGGGAAAAGGCGATATTGGGACTTGGCCGCTATCTTTTGTCCGTTAGCCTTGGCCGGCGACCTGATCGTCCGACGGTTGGGACGGGGACGATCAAAGGCAGGACGCCGGCGTTAAAGACCGAGGGCAACTCAGCTGCCTTCGTTGCAGTGGTCGGAGAACTTGCGGTAGTCGAGGATGTGCTCCTGGTTCTGGGAGTCGAGATAGGTCATCCGAGCGTTGACGACGCTGCACGCGGCACCGTCGCCTTCGCTGACGGACAACACTTTGCGGACATCCAGGTGGCTGCCGTAGGTGTAGGTCTCAGGCTGCACCTGGGATTCGGCACGGGCCGACAACGTGCAGATATTAAGGGCGGCAAAAAGGCAGGCGGCGTATATGGATTTGCTGTTCATGGTGGATTCCTGTCGGTTCAAGGGTGTTTTGTTCAGTGAGGCCGAGGCGATCTGCATCGCCTCGATGGAGCTCATTGAATGCCCTTGAGGTATCCCGAATGTGTCGCGAACCGGCAGCCGTTAAAGCTCAAGTGTCCCAAGGACCCTGAGATACAGATCGATACAAATCCCTCCGCCAATGGCCGGCCTGGCCCAGCCGCCGCCAGGCGTTTTTGCATACCTGTGTATCCGTAGCCCGCCAGATACACTGCAATACAAAGGCCCGATGCCAGCCGCCACCGCCCTCGCTAGACTGGGTCCCATACCAATATTGACGGAGCTGCCCCATGGATCATGTCGATCACATCCTGATCGTGGACGATGACCGCGAGATCAGAGAGCTGGTGGGCAACTACCTCAAGAAGAACGGCCTGCGCACCACCGTGGTCGCCGATGGCCGGCAGATGCGCGCCTTCCTCGAAACCACCCCGGTGGACCTGATCGTGCTGGACATCATGATGCCCGGTGACGACGGTCTGCTGCTGTGCCGTGAACTGCGCGCCGGCAAGCACAAGGCCACGCCGGTGCTGATGCTGACCGCACGCAGCGACGAAACCGACCGCATCATCGGCCTGGAAATGGGCGCCGACGATTACCTGGTCAAACCCTTCGCCGCTCGCGAACTGCTGGCCCGGATCAACTCGGTGCTGCGCCGTACACGGATGCTGCCACCCAATCTGATCGTCACCGAAAGCGGTCGACTGCTGGGCTTCGGGCGCTGGAAACTCGACACCAGCGCCCGCCACCTGCTGGATGAAAACGGCACCCTGGTGGCCCTCAGCGGCGCCGAATATCGCCTGCTGCGGGTGTTCCTCGATCATCCGCAACGGGTCCTGAACCGCGACCAGTTGCTCAACCTCACCCAGGGCCGCGACGCCGACCTGTTCGACCGCTCCATCGACCTGCTGGTGAGCCGCCTGCGCCAACGGTTGCTGGACGATGCCCGCGAGCCGGCCTATATCAAGACCGTGCGCAGCGAGGGTTATGTGTTTTCGCTACCGGTGGAAATCCTCGGTGCAGCCCAATGAAACCGTTTCTGCACTGGCCGCGCACGCTGGGCTCGCGCCTGTCGCTGATCTTCCTCGCCGGCCTGATCCTCGCCCAGGCACTGTCCTTCGGCGCGCAGTCCTACGAGCGCTATCAAAGTGCCAAGAGCGCCATGCTCGGCAACCTGGAAACCGATGTCTCCACCTCCATCGCCATCCTTGAACGCCTGCCGGCAAACGAACGCGAAAGCTGGTTGCCACGTCTTGAACGGCACAACTACCGCTACCTGCTGAACGAGGGCGTTCCCGGTATTCCCATGCAGCCGGATGAAGTACCGATCGCCGTACCTTCGCTCAAGGAGGCCATCGGTCGTGACTACCCGCTGACCTTCAGCGACATTCCCGGCCCGCGCAAGCACTTCCAGGCCCACCTGAAACTGCGTGACGGCAGCCCTGTGACCCTCGACGTTACCCCGTCGGTGATGCCCATGTCGCCCTGGCTGCCCTTTGTCCTGCTCGGCCAGTTACTGCTGATGCTCGGTTGCGCCTGGCTGGCGGTGCGGATTGCCGTGCGCCCGCTGACCCGCCTGGCCCACGCCGTGGAAAACCTCGATCCCAATACCCACGGCGTACACCTGGACGAAGCCGGACCGACCGAAGTGGCCCACGCAGCAGCGGCCTTCAACGCCATGCAGGCGCGTATCGCCACCTATCTCAAGGAGCGCATGCAACTGCTGGCGGCGATTTCCCACGACCTGCAAACCCCCATCACCCGCATGAAGCTGCGGGCCGAGTTCATGGACGACTCCACCGAGAAGGACAAGCTCTGGCAGGACCTGAGCGAAATCGAACACCTGGTTCGTGAAGGCGTGGCCTATGCCCGCAGCGTGCATGGCGCCACCGAAGCCAATTGCCGCATCGACCTCGACGCCTTTCTCGACAGCCTGGTATTCGACTATCAGGACACCGGCCAGGCCGTGGAACTGATCGGCAAGAACGGCGGGCTGATCGACACCCGCCCCCATGCCCTGCGACGCGTATTGGTCAACCTGGTGGACAACGCACTGAAATTCGCCGGCAGTGCGCAGATCGTGATCACCACCCGGGAAAACCGGCGACTGTCGATCCTGGTCCTGGACCGCGGCCCGGGTATCGCCCAGGCGGAACTGGAGGAAGTCCTCAAGCCCTTCTACCGCGTGGAAAGCTCGCGCAACCGCAGCACTGGCGGGACCGGCCTGGGCCTGGCCATCGCCCAGCAGCTGGCGACCGCCATGGGCGGCACACTGACCCTGAGCAACCGTGACGGCGGCGGCCTGTGTGCGGAACTGGAACTGGACGCCCGCTTGAGTTGAGCACCGGCGACACGCCTGCGGGTTTCGCGGCGCGTTAAAATCCTGCAAGCTGAACCGACCGGCACCAACCACCTGGGTGCCCGATTTAGCTATGCTAGGAAAACGCGTGCGCGCGAAGCCTTTCTGGTGCAGCCGGCGCCTTAGCAGCCCGGCGACATCGCCTTGATGGAATAAAGCATGACCCAACGATCGGTAATCAACGCCTCGGTTAGCCCCAAGGGCAGCCTCGAAACCCTTTCCCAACGTGAAGTGCAGCAACTGAGCGAAGCCGGCTCCGGCAGCATCTATACGTTATTCCGCCAGTGCGCCCTGGCCATCCTCAACACCGGCGCCCATGTCGACAATGCCAAGACCATTCTCGAAGCCTACAAGGACTTCGAAATCCGTATTCACCAGCAGGATCGCGGTGTCCGCCTGGAACTGCTGAACGCTCCGGCCGACGCCTTCGTTGATGGCGAAATGATCGCCAGCACTCGAGAAATGCTCTTCAGCGCCCTGCGCGATATCGTCTATACCGAGAACGAACTGGAAAGCCAGCGCATCGACCTGGACAGCTCCCAGGGCATCACCGACTACGTTTTCCACCTGCTGCGCAACGCCCGCACCCTGCGCCCCGGCCTGGAGCCGAAAATGGTCGTGTGCTGGGGCGGTCACTCCATCAGCACCGAGGAATACCAGTACACCAAGAAGGTCGGCCATGAGCTGGGCCTGCGCAGCCTGGATATCTGTACCGGTTGCGGTCCCGGCGTGATGAAGGGACCGATGAAAGGCGCGACCATTTCCCACGCCAAGCAACGCATCACCACCGGCCGCTACCTGGGCCTGACCGAGCCGGGGATCATCGCCGCCGAGGCACCGAACCCGATCGTCAACGAACTGGTGATCATGCCCGACATCGAGAAACGCCTTGAGGCGTTCGTGCGGGTGGGCCACGGCATCATCATCTTCCCGGGCGGTGCCGGTACGGCCGAAGAGTTCCTCTATCTGCTCGGCATCCTGATGCACCCGGACAACCGCGAACTGCCGTTCCCGGTGATCCTGACCGGCCCGCGCAGCGCAGAAGCCTACCTTCAGCAACTGAATGCCTTTGTGGTCGCGACCCTGGGCGAGGAAGCGCAGAAACACTACGAAATCATCATCGACAACCCGGCCCAGGTGGCCCGGCAGATGGCCCACGGGTTGAAGGCGGTCAAACAGTTCCGCCGCGAACGCAACGACGCCTTCCACTTCAACTGGCTGCTGAAGATCGATGGCGGCTTCCAGCATCCGTTCGATCCGACCCACGCCAACATGGCGAGCCTCAATCTCAGCCGCAGCCTGCCACCCCACGAACTGGCGGCCAATCTGCGCCGGGCGTTTTCCGGGATCGTCGCTGGCAACGTCAAGGACAAGGGCATCCGCCTGATCGAGGAGCACGGGCCTTACGAGATCCATGGCGATGCAGCGGTGATGCAGCCGTTGGACAAGCTGCTCAAGGCCTTCGTCGAGCAACACCGCATGAAACTCCCCGGTGGCGCGGCCTATGTGCCTTGCTATCGCGTAGTAAGCTAAACCCGCGACAACGATCTGTTTGTGCCTGCCGAACGGGTGCAAACAGATCCCCCTCCTGCGCCCAGCACATCGTTCCTGTAGGACCCGTCCAGAAAGCCCCCAGGAAACGTAAGCAGGCCCGAAAACCCTCTTGAACGCCGCGGCAAAACCACTCAATCTTGACCCATAACATCAGTGCAACTATATTTAGTTGCAGCAAGGAGGCTTGGTGTCCAAGAATGAAAAACTGCTCGCTAAACTGCTCAACCCCTGGTCGACCGTTACCTGGACGGAGCAGGTCACACTATTGGGCCACTTTGGCTACCGTCGGATCGAAGGTTCAGGTAGCCGGGTCAAATTCGACAACGGCGACCCGCAGGCAGCGATCAACCTGCATAAACCTCATCCTGGCAACGAGCTGAAAACCTATATCAAGCGCCAGGTAATCGATCACCTGCGTTCAGGAGGACTGATTTCGTGAGTAATCAGATGCACTACAAAGGCTATTACGGCTCCATCGAGGCCAGCGTCGAGGACAACTGCCTGTTTGGCAAACTCCAGTTCATCCGCGCACTGGTGAGTTATGAGGGGCAAACCGTGGCGGAACTGGAAGCAGCGTTCAAGGAGGCGGTTGATGACTATCTGGACACCTGCCAGCAGTTGAACCAGGCCCCCGAGATGCCCTGCAAAGGCTCGTTCAACGTGCGCGTAGGTCACGACCTCCATCTGGCCGCCGCGTTGACCGCGACGCGCCAGAAGGTGACCCTCAATGACCTGACCCGCCAGGCGCTGAGCGAGTATCTGCTGCACCACGCCTGATTCAGGACGTTGCACGAACCTTATCCTGCAACGCCCCCAGGATCAGCGACTCGCTACCACGAACAGGCGTGGGAACGGCAACAGCACCGTGCCATCAGCCAGCGCCGGGTAGGCCTCACTGATCGCGGCCAGGTAACGTTGCAGATAAGCCGCTTTTTCCGCCTCATCCAATGGTGCCAGGTATGGCCGCAGCGCCGAGCCCTTGAACCACTCCACCACGGCAGCGTGACCACCGGCCAACGGATGGTGATAGGTGGTGCGCCAGACATCCACCGTCGTGCAGTGCGGACGCAGCAGTTCATAGTAGAAGGTTGCGTCGTGCCGTGGCGGGTGTCGCACCGCACCGATCTTGTCCGCCCACGGTCCGCTGGCAGCCACTTCCCGCGCCAGCCGGTGCGACGGCTCCTGCATATTGTCCGGGGTCTGCACCGCCAGGCTGCCACCGGCCGCCAGCTTGCTCACCAGATGAGGATAGAGTGTGGCGTGATCCGGCACCCATTGCAGCGAGGCATTGGCCAGGATCACATCGAAGGTTTGGTCCGGGTTCCAGGTGGCGATATCGGCGAGTTCAAAATGCAACGCGGGCAAACGCTCCCGGGCACTGATGAGCATGTCGTCGGAACTGTCCATCCCGGTGACGCGCGCCCCGGGAAAACGCTGGGCCAGGACCTCGGTGGAGTTGCCCGGGCCGCAACCCAGGTCGACGGCCACACCTACCGTGCCGGCGGGGATGGCGGCCACCAGATCGCGGACGGGGCGGGTACGTTCTTCTTCAAATGTCGAATACTGCTTGGCTGACCAGGTCATCACGCTTCCTCTTGTATGTGGGGGAGTGAGCACAAGCGTAGGTTTTGCACGCCATGATGACAAATGCTAATAATGACAAGCTGCCATACTAAAAAGGTATCGAAATGCTTGAACTGCGTCGCTTGCACGCGTTTGTCGTGATCGCCGAAGAAGGTCATATCACCCGGGCGGCGGAGCGCCTGCATATGCAACAACCGCCCCTCACCCGCCTGCTGCAGAAGCTGGAAGCCGAGATGGGCGTGGCGTTGATGGAACGCCTGCCCCGGGGTGTTCGTCCGACCACGGCGGGCCTGGCGTTGCTGGAAGAAGCCCGTGCCGTGTTGGCGCGGGCCGAGGGCGTGACCGAGGTGGTGCGTCGCGCTGCCCGGGGTGAACAGGGGCGGCTCGGTATCGGCTTTACCAGTTCGGCGGCGCTGCACCCGTTTGTGCCGGGCGTGCTGCGGCACTTTCGCGAGGCGTTTTCCGGCGTGTCGGTCATCCTGGAAGAAGCCGGTACCGGTGAGTTGATGGACGCCCTGGTGCACGAACGCCTGGATGCCGCCTTCGTGCGCTCGCCCTTGAGCGGTACCCCGACCTTGCAGGCCGAGCCGATTCTGGTCGAACCGATGTTGCTGGCACTGCCGATGGATCATCCCCTGGCACAGGACACCCGTGTTCCCCTGCCCTTGTCCGCACTCGCCGGCGAAGCCTTTGTGCTGTATCGACGTCGGGTGGGACTGGGGCTTTACGACGCCATCCTGGTGGCGTGCCGTGAAGCGGGATTCAGCCCACAGGTGATTCAGGAGGCCCCACGCATGGCTGCCACACTGAGTCTGGTCGCCGCAGGCCTGGGGGTTTCCATCGTCCCGGCCTCGATGCAGCGCCTGCGGGGCGATGGCATTGCCTATCGCGCGTTGTCACAGTGCCCGGGACTGATCGCACCGCTGCACCTGGCAACCCGCGTGGGCGATAGCTCGTCGGTGCTGCGGCGGTTTCGGGAGTTGGTGATCGAAGCGGCGGCAATGGAGACCCCATCAGCGCAAATCTGAAAGCACTGGCACTTTCAATTATCCGGCATTTACCGGATACTACTCGGCAAATGCCGGAAAGAAAGAGGTATATCCCATGTTGGCCGAAGTGATGCGCGAACCCGCCTACGGGGCCTATCGGCTGCGGCTGGAATACCTCCTGCAGATTCCGACGGATGCGAGCGAGCTTGAGATTCACGAGATGATCCAGTTCGGCTTCGAGGCCAGCAGGCTGATGAAGCTTTGCGACCAGGGCGACGTCACGCCTCTGGAGCGCGATCAGATCATTCCGCTCAAAACCCTCAAGACTCGCGTGGCCAAGGACCAGCGGTTGACAGTCGAAGAAAGTGACCGGTGGTTTCGCGCCGCCCATATCACCGCCATGGCCGACGCTCTTTTCGGCAATGATGAAAAAGCCAAGCGCTGGCTCTCCAAGTCCAAGGACCGTTTCTCGGGGAAAAGCCCCATGGCCATGTTGTCGACCATCCAGGGGACCCGTCAGGTCGAGGAGATGCTCATACAACTGGCCGAAGGATTCTCCTTTTGATTTTCTGGCGAATCAGCGCATTTGCCGACTTGACGGGGCGTGGCGGGGCCCTCGCCAGTGGACGCTGGCACACGGCAGGCAGGCCCGTCGTCTATCTCGCGGGAACTCCGGCCGGGGCCATGCTGGAAATCCTGGTTCACCTGGAAGTAGATCAGGAGGATTTTCCGGAAACCCTGCAACTGCTCAAGGTCGAGATAGTGGGTAATGCAAGCATCGCTGCGCCCCCTTCACTCAACGCAGATTGGGCCGATGACCCGCGTCACACCAAGGGCTTGGGCGATGCGTTTCTCAAGAGCACCATGGCACTGTTGCTGCCGGTACCCAGCGCCATCATGCCCCACACCCAGAACTACCTCTTCAACCCCCTGCACACAGACGCGACCAAGGCCGTGGTGACCCGCGAAACCTTCAAGCTGGATAATCGCCTGCTCAAGAACCGCCAGGTTTCAAGCAAGGTCCTGCATGAGTGATGTCAGGAATCAGCACGCAAATTGGCATTGGCTCGCTGCAGAAAGTCCACAAAGCGGGCCACTTCTTCCTCACTGAAACCCGTCAGCGCCTTGGTGTTTCCCGCCCCCAGAATCTCTATCGCCTGTGGTATCCGGGCGAGCCCCAATTCGGTCAACTCGACGATCTGGATGCGCTTGTGTTCCGGATCGGGCCGGCGGCGGATCAGTTGATCCCGCTCCAGACGAACCAGGGTCTGGGCCATCGACGGCTGCTCGACCTGCAGCAAACGCGCGAGCTCAGCCTGGGTCCGCGCCTCCCCCCGCTGCAGGGCCCCCAGCACCGGCATGCTGGCCATGCCGATGCCCAGCGGACGCAAACGCACCTCGGCCTGCCGGATCAACTCCTGCGACACACGCTTGATCAGAAAGGACGGCACCCGGTTCAGATCTAAATTGTTCATGTAGCGCCCTCTTGTCATAGGTGCCTATGCTAATTCATCATAGGTGCCTATGACAAACCGCGCTCTGGAATGACACCATGGTCTCGAATCCACGTATCGCCATCGTCGGCGCCGGCCTCGGCGGCTTGATGCTGGCCCGTATGCTGTACCTCAAGGGCGTGCCTTTCCTGATCTTCGACCGCGATGAATCCGTCTCGCACCGGCCACAGGGCGGCATGCTCGACCTGCACGTGGAAACCGGTCAATACGCGCTACGCCTGGGCGGGTTGTTCGAAATCTTTCAGCAATTGGCCCGCTACGAAGACCAGGGCCTGCGGCTGTTCGACCAACATGGCTCCTTGCTGCTGGAAAAGGCCGATGCGGAGAGCGGCGACCGTCCCGAGATCGATCGCGGCCAGCTCAGGGAACTGCTGCTGGAATCGATCCCGGAAGACACCTTGCGCTGGGGCCATACCCTCAGGGAAGCCGAGCAACAGGACGATGGCTATACCGAACTGCGCTTCGACAACGGCCTGAATCAGCGCTTTGAGCTGGTGGTTGGCGCCGACGGTGCCTGGTCGAAAGTCCGGGCACTGGTCTCGACAACACAGCCGTCCTTCTCCGGGCTCACCCTGCATGAACTGTCGATCCCCGATGCCGATGCCCGTTATCCCGAGGTCGCGCAACGGGTCGGGCGCGGCATGCTGATCGCCAAGGGCAAGCGCCAGACAATCTTTGCCCAACGCAACGCCAACGCCCATATCCGCGTGTATGCCGCCTTGCATCGGCAGGCAACAACGCACGAAGCAAAAACCAGGGCCGACCTGCTCCACGACTTCAAGGACTGGGACGCCTCCTTGCTGCAACTGCTTCACGTAGCGGACGAGCCTGTGCGCCCCTGGCCGGTTCATGTGCTGCCGATCGGTCATCGCTGGGAGCGCCGCGACGGTGTCACCCTGCTGGGCGATGCCGCGCACCTGATGCCACCCGCTGGCGAAGGCGCCAACCTGGCGTTGCGTGATGCAGTGGACCTGGCGGATGCGCTGCTGGACGATCAGGACTGGAAGGCTGCGGTTCGAGCCTATGAACTGGTGATGTTCGAACGCGCCGCCCTGGCCGCCGCCGAGGCCGACAAAATGATGATGGTCGACTCGGCCGAAGAGAACCTGGAACTGATGAAAAGCCATCTGGGCGCCGAAGCCTGAGCCACATCTGATCCACATCGGCAATTGACAAACCCGGCGCCAGCTTTTAAAAATGGACGCCTGATCCTGGGTGTAAACAAACATGTGCGCAACGCTCAACCCCATTGCTGTCGCCGTTGGCTTGAATGCCAAGGCACCAGCGTGCGTTGCGTTTGCCCCTAAATCGAAGAAACAGTCGCTCATGTGACCGGGGCGCGCTGTCCCGTCAGATGAGCTGACAGGACATTGAGCGCGACGACGGGTCACCCCTCCTCTTCTCCCAACTTCCTTCTACGCTTCTGACGGTGACGACACGGTCAACCATCAGGAGAAAGTGCATGTCATCGTTTCAAGGTATCTGGGTTCCCCTCGTCACGCCGTTCGTGAACCAGGCCATCGACTTCGTCGCCTTGCGGCGGCTGGTGGTTCATCTGCTGGACAGCGGCGTCGACGGCATCGTGGTCTGTGGCACCACCGGGGAAGCCGCCGCACTGGGCAAACATGAACAACTGGCGGTGCTGGATGCCGTGCTGGAACTGGTCCCGCCACAACAGGTGGTGATGGGCCTGGCCGGCAACAACCTCAGCGAGTTGCTGCAGTTCCAGAGCGAGATACTCAAGCGTCCCCTGGCCGGGCTGCTGGTGCCCGCGCCCTATTACATCCGCCCGTCCCAGACTGGCCTGGAAGTGTTTTTCAAGACTGTCGCCGATGCCTCCAGCGTGCCGATCATTGTCTACGACATTCCCTATCGCACCGGGGTGAGCTTCGAACAGGCGACCCTGCTCAAGATCGTCGCCCATGACAATATCGTCGCCATCAAGGACTGCGGCGGCAACCTGAACAACACCCTGGCGGTGCTGGCCAGCGGCCGGGTCGATGTGCTGTGCGGTGAGGACAACCAGATGTTCAATGCAATGTGCCTCGGCGCAACCGGTGCGATTGCGGCTTCGGCGCATATCCATCCCGAGTTGTTCGTCCAGTTGCACCGGCAGATCCGGGAGCAGCAGCTCATGGCCGCCAGGACAACGTTTTTCCAGCTGACACCGCTGATCCAGGCCCTGTTTGTCGAGCCCAACCCCGGCCCGGTGAAAACCGCCCTCGCCCTTCAGGGATTGATTCGTGACGAACTGCGCGCGCCCATGCAAACCAGCAGTGAAGCCACGACCCAGCGCCTGAAAGACATCCTCGCAACGCTCAAGCCCGACGCCCGGTAGAGGCCGGACCAGCGACCCGGGTAGGATATCCGCACTTACGTCATGGATCAGAAAAGAAAGTCGAGATGTTCTACCGGATAGCGGCCGACGGGCTGGTGTCGTTTCACCTGTTGTTCATCCTGTTCGTGCTGTTTGGCGGGCTGCTGGTGCTCAAATGGCGCTGGCTGATCTGGTTGCACCTGCCCGCCGCGACCTGGGGTGTGGCCGTCGAAGCCTTCCACCTGGAGTGCCCGCTGACCCGTTGGGAAAACCTCTTTCGCCAGGCCGCCGGACAAAGCGGTTATGGTGAGGGCTTTATCGAGCACTACCTGATTCCGCTGATCTACCCCGCCGGGCTGACACCGACGATACAGCTTGGTTTAGGCGCCTTGGTGCTGCTGCTCAACCTCACGGTTTACCTGCATCTGTTCAAAACCCGACGCCTGAAAGCCGCCCTCTAGACACCTCACCGAGGGGCTGCGGCGAAACAGCGCGTTGCGCCCCCACGGATTGACCGACTGAAAAAACCACCATATAGTGTGCCGACACCAAAGAAAAACACTACATGATGTGCCATGCTTCTCCTACGGCACCTTTCATCCCCCTGGAGCGCCAGGGTTTTCCAATGCCTGCTTGTGCTGTGAATCCTGTTGAACGGGAGCTCTAAACACGTGTCTACCTGCCTGACGAAAAGGCAGTGAACCAGGCCTACCAACACCCCACACAAGGAACATCCGATGCTCAGCTGGGACGAATTCGACAAGGAAGAAGGCGCGGCGGCCATCAAGGGCGCCAACGCCGGCCACGCTAGCGAAGCCAACATGGACCGCCTCGACAGCGCCGGTGGCGCCGCGGCCCAGGCAGCCCGTGCCGTGACCACTTCCGACTCGGCCGCCATCGCCCGCGCCAAGGCGGCACTCGATGCCCTGGACGTGGCCGAAGGCCTGGCTGAACTCGAAGGCGCCTCGGCCCGTGTCGCGGTCGACGAAAAGCGCATGATCAACTGCCGCGCCGACCTCAACCAACTCGTACCATTCAAGTACGACTGGGCCTGG
>NZ_PHSU01000029.1 GCF_002814235.1 Pseudomonas sp. QS1027
CTTGCCCGCGAAGACGTCCTGAAGGGCGCCAAGGAACCACTAGTCAGTCACGACGGCGGTGATGCCATTACGCCCCAGACTTTGCTACAATTCGCGCGCTCTTTTCGTGGTAAACCCGACTAAAGCACTAGGTCTTATAGTTGACTTAAATACTCGGGAATAGCATACTCTTCCCCATCCCGATCCCGTAACTCCGTGGTACCTGTCCATGCGACTGACTACAAAAGGCCGATACGCCGTGACCGCCATGCTCGACCTGGCGTTGCACGCGCAACGCGGGCCGGTGTCTCTGGCCGATATCTCCGAGCGCCAAGGCATCTCCCTGTCCTACCTCGAACAGCTTTTCGCCAAGTTGCGCCGCAGCAACCTGGTGTCCAGCGTGCGCGGTCCCGGCGGCGGCTACCAGCTGTCGCGCGACATGCAGGGGATCCAGGTTGCCCAGGTGATCGATGCCGTGAACGAATCGGTCGATGCCACCAAATGCCAGGGTCTGGGCGATTGCCATGCCGGCGATACCTGCCTGACCCACCATCTGTGGTGCGACCTCAGCCTGCAGATCCACGAATTTCTCAGCGGTATCAGCTTGGCGGACCTTGTCACTCGCCGTGAAGTGCAAGAGGTCGCCCAGCGTCAGGATCAGCGCCGCTGTAATGGCAAGGCGCCGCGCCTGGATAAGATCGAAGCGTCCGCCGTCGAATGACAGCCAAAGAGCCCGCGGTGCGCCAGCCAGCCTGATTTAGGAGAGTGTCCATGAAATTGCCGATTTACCTTGATTACTCAGCGACGACCCCGGTTGATCCGCGTGTCGCCCAGAAGATGAGTGAATGCCTGCTGGTCGACGGAAACTTCGGTAACCCGGCGTCCCGTTCCCACGTGTTCGGCTGGAAAGCCGAAGAGTCCGTGGAAAACGCTCGTCGCCAGGTGGCCGACCTGGTCAATGCCGACCCGCGTGAAATCGTCTGGACCTCCGGTGCCACCGAGTCCGACAACCTGGCGATCAAGGGTGTCGCGCATTTCTACGGCACCAAGGGCAAGCACCTGATCACCAGCAAGATCGAACACAAGGCGGTCCTCGACACCATGCGCCAACTGGAGCGCGAAGGTTTCGAAGTCACCTACATCGAGCCCGGTGAAGATGGCCTGATCACCCCGGCCATGGTTGAAGCCGCCCTGCGCGACGACACCATCCTGGTTTCGATCATGCACGTGAACAACGAGATCGGCACCGTTAACGACATCGCTGCCATCGGCGAGCTGACCCGCTCGCGCGGCGTGCTGTTCCATGTCGACGGCGCCCAGTCCACCGGCAAGGTCGACATCGACCTGCAGAAGCTGAAAGTCGACCTGATGTCCTTCTCGGCCCACAAGACCTACGGTCCTAAAGGCATCGGCGCGCTGTACGTCAGCCGCAAGCCGCGTGTTCGCCTTGAAGCGACCATGCACGGCGGCGGTCACGAGCGCGGCATGCGTTCCGGCACCCTGGCGACCCACCAGATCGTCGGCATGGGCGAAGCGTTCCGTGTGGCCAAGGAAGACATGGCTGCCGAGAACCTGCGTATCAAGGCCTTGAGCGACCGTTTCTACAAGCAGGTCGAACACCTGGAAGAGCTGTACATCAACGGCAGCATGACCGCCCGCGTACCGCACAACCTGAACCTGAGCTTCAACTACGTCGAAGGCGAGTCGCTGATCATGGCGCTCAAGGACCTCGCGGTTTCCTCCGGTTCCGCTTGCACCTCGGCTTCGCTGGAGCCTTCGTACGTACTGCGCGCCCTGGGCCGCAACGACGAATTGGCACACAGTTCGATCCGCTTCACCTTCGGCCGCTTCACCACCGAAGAAGAAATCGATTATGCCGCGCAGAAAGTCTGCGAGGCCGTCACCAAGCTGCGCGCTCTGTCGCCGCTGTGGGACATGTTCAAAGACGGCGTCGATATCTCGAAGATCGAGTGGGCGGCACACTAAATAAAGAAGCCGCCACATACAGGTCCTGTAGCGACGCGGCAATCAACGGCTGACGTAACGACAGGACCGAGAGCGGCCCTGATGAGTGAGGATCAAGTACCATGGCTTACAGCGAAAAGGTCATCGACCACTACGAAAACCCGCGCAACGTCGGCAAGATGAACGCGGAAGACCCTGATGTCGGCACCGGCATGGTCGGCGCTCCGGCGTGCGGCGACGTGATGCGCCTGCAGATCAAGGTCAACGAGCAAGGCATCATCGAAGATGCCAAGTTCAAGACCTATGGTTGCGGTTCGGCTATCGCCTCCAGCTCCCTGGCTACCGAGTGGATGAAAGGCAAGACTCTGGATGAAGCAGAGACCATCAAGAACACTCAGCTGGCTGAAGAACTGGCCCTGCCGCCAGTGAAGATCCACTGCTCGGTTCTCGCCGAAGACGCCATCAAGGCCGCCGTTCGCGATTACAAGCAGAAGAAAGGCCTGATCTAAACGATCTGGCGTTCAAGCGATTAGTAAGGAGTCACCGATGGCTATCAGCATGACAGAAGCGGCTGCTCGACACGTGCGACGCTCCCTTGACGGGCGCGGCAAAGGTGAAGGGATTCGTCTGGGTGTTCGCACCACAGGCTGTTCCGGCCTTGCCTATGTGCTGGAGTTCGTCGACGAAGTGGTGGCGGAAGATCAGGTGTTCGAGAGTCACGGCGAAAAAGTGATCATCGACCCGAAAAGCCTCACCTACCTGGACGGCACCGAGCTGGATTTCGTCAAGGAAGGGTTGAACGAAGGCTTCAAGTTCAACAACCCCAACGTGCGCGGTGAGTGTGGCTGCGGCGAAAGCTTCAACATCTGAGGCTTCTTGTGGGTACTCCTTGTCATTTTGCTTTATTCGAGTTGCAGCCGAGCTTTGCGCTGGATCTCGAACAGTTGGCCGCGCGCTATCGAGAACTGGCGCGCGGTGTGCACCCGGACCGCTTTGCCGACGCTTCCGAGCGTGAGCAACGCCTGGCCCTGGAGCAGTCCGCCAGCCTCAACGAGGCCTACCAGACCCTCAAGAGTCCTCCCAAGCGTGCGCGCTACCTGCTCGCCATGGGCGGTCGCGAGTTGCCGCTGGAGGTCACGGTGCACGACCCCGATTTCCTCATGCAGCAGATGCAATGGCGCGAGGAGCTCGAGGAGTTGCAGGACGAAGCGGACCTGCCCGGTATCGCCACGTTCAAGCGCCGCTTGAAAGTCGCCCAGGATCAATTGAACGACAGCTTCGCAGCTTGTTGGAACGATGCCGCGCAACGCGAACAGGCCGAACGCCTGATGCGGCGCATGCAGTTTCTCGACAAGCTCACCTACGAAGTGCGCCAGCTAGAAGAGCGCCTCGACGATTAACCCAGTGCCGCCTCGGTCGCACGCCTGATATTCAGATAAGTCCAGATAACGATGGCCCTACTGCAGATCGCCGAACCCGGCCAGAGTCCTCAACCGCACCAGCGTCGCCTGGCTGTGGGGATCGACTTGGGCACTACCAATTCGCTGGTCGCTGCATTGCGCAGTGGTCTTTCCGAGCCGTTGCCCGATGCCGATGGGCAGGTGATCCTGCCGTCCGCGGTGCGCTATCACGCTGACCGCGTTGAAGTCGGTCAGTCGGCCAAGCTGGCCGCCGCCGGTGACCCGTTCAATACCGTGTTGTCGGTGAAGCGCCTGATGGGCCGTGGCCTGGCGGACGTCAAGCAACTGGGCGAACAGCTGCCTTACCGCTTTGTCGGTGGCGAGTCGCACATGCCGTTCATCGACACCGTGCAGGGCCCGAAAAGTCCGGTGGAAGTGTCCGCCGAGATCCTCAAGGTGCTGCGTCTGCGCGCCGAGGCGAGCCTGGGTGGCGAACTGGTGGGCGCGGTGATCACCGTGCCGGCTTATTTCGACGAGCCCCAGCGCCAGGCGACCAAGGACGCGGCCCGACTGGCCGGACTCAACGTGCTGCGCCTGCTCAATGAGCCGACTGCGGCTGCGGTGGCCTATGGTCTGGATCAGAACGCCGAAGGCGTGGTTGCCATCTATGACCTGGGCGGCGGTACTTTCGATATTTCCATCCTGCGTCTGACCCGTGGCGTCTTCGAAGTGCTGGCCACCGGTGGCGACAGCGCCCTGGGTGGCGATGACTTCGACCATGCGATCGCTGGCTGGATCATCGAGCAGGCGGGTTTGTCCGCCGATCTCGATCCGGGCGTGCAGCGTCATCTGCTGCAAACCGCCTGCGCGGCCAAGGAAGCCCTGACCGATGCGACTTCGGTCGAGGTGGTCTATGGCGGCTGGCGTGCCGCGTTGACCCGTGAAGCCTTCGATGCGCTGATCGAACCCATGGTTGCGCGCAGCCTCAAGGCTTGCCGGCGCGCCGTGCGCGATTCGAACGTGGAGCTCGACGAGGTCCAGGCCGTGGTCATGGTCGGCGGTTCGACCCGTGTGCCGCGTGTTCGCGAAGCGGTCGCCGAGATGTTCGGTCGTCAGCCGTTGACCGAGATCGACCCGGATCAGGTGGTGGCCATTGGTGCCGCGATCCAGGCCGATACCCTGGCTGGCAACAAGCGCGATGGCGGCGAATTGCTGCTGCTGGACGTGATTCCGTTGTCCCTGGGCCTGGAAACCATGGGCGGCCTGATGGAGAAGGTGATTCCGCGCAACACCACCATCCCGGTCGCCCGCGCCCAGGACTTCACCACTTATAAAGACGGCCAGTCGGCCATGATGATTCACGTGCTGCAAGGCGAGCGTGAACTGATCAGTGACTGCCGTTCCCTGGCGCGCTTCGAACTGCGGGGCATTCCGGCCATGGTCGCGGGTGCGGCGAAGATCCGCGTGACCTTCCAGGTCGACGCCGACGGTCTGCTCGATGTCTCGGCCCGCGAACTGGGCTCGGGCGTCGAGGCGAGCATTCAGGTCAAGCCGTCCTACGGCCTGACCGACGGCGAAATCGCCAAGATGCTCAAGGATTCGTTCCAGTACGCCGGTGACGACAAGGTCGCCCGCGTGCTGCGTGAGCAGCAGGTCGATGCCCAGCGCCTGGTCGAAGCCGTGCAAGCGGCTTTGGAGGCTGATGGCGAGCGTTTGCTGGATGCCGATGAGCGGATGGTCATCGACCTGCAGGTGCAGGAGCTGATCGAACTGATGAAAGGTACCGATGGTTACGCCATCGAGCAGCAGACCAAGCGTCTGTCGCAAGTGACCGATGCTTTTGCTGCCCGCCGCCTGGATTCGACGGTCAAGGCCGCCCTGGCGGGGCGCAACCTGAATGAGATTGGGGAATAACGATGCCGCAGGTAATTTTTCTGCCACACGAGAAGTTTTGCCCGGACGGCCTGGTCGTGGAGGCTGAGACGGGGATCTCGATCCTCGAACTGGCCCATGAGCACCATATCGAAATGGAAAGTGCCTGTGGCGGCGTCTGCGCCTGCACCACCTGCCACTGCCTGATTCGCGAAGGTTTCGACTCGCTGGAAGAGGCCGATGATCTGGAAGAAGACTATCTTGACCGGGCTTGGGGGCTGGAAGCCCAGTCGCGCCTGGGCTGTCAGGCCAAGGTCGGGACCGAGGACCTGACCGTCGAGATTCCGAAATACTCGCTCAACCACGCCGCTGAAGCGCCGCATTGATTCAAGGAATTACCATGAGCCTGAAATGGGTTGATGTACTGGAAATCGCGATCCAACTGGCTGAAAGCAAGCCGGAAGTCGATCCAATGTCGGTCAACTTCGTCGATCTACGCAAGTGGGTGATGGAATTGCCCGAGTTCGACGACAAGCCTGAGCACTGCGGCGAGAAGGTTCTGGAGGCCATTCAGGCCCACTGGATCGAAGAACGCGACTGAGCAGCGCAGCAGGTTAGGCAATACTTGGGAACCCGCGTATAATTCGCGGGTTTAATTTTTGGCAAATCACTGTTTCTGGAGTTACACCATGGCTGTTCAACGTACTTTCTCCATCATCAAGCCTGACGCCGTTGCAAAAAACGTGATCGGCGAGATCACCACCCGTTTCGAAAAAGCCGGCCTGCGCGTTGTGGCTTCGAAACTCAAGCAACTGTCCAAAGCCGAAGCCGAAGGCTTCTACGCTGAGCACAGCGCTCGTGGTTTCTTTGGCGACCTGGTTGCCTTCATGATCTCCGGCCCTGTTGTTGTCCAGGTTCTGGAAGGCGAAAACGCTATCGCTCTGAACCGTGAGCTGATGGGCGCTACCAACCCTAAAGAAGCTGCTGCCGGCACCATCCGTGCTGACTTCGCTGACTCCATCGACGCCAACGCTGTACACGGTTCGGACTCCGAAGCCGCTGCTGCTCGCGAAATCTCGTACTTCTTCGCCGCTACCGAAGTAACCACTCGCTAAGCAAAGGCTTGGGAGTGAGGGTGAATCCATGACTGTATCAATCGGCAAAATAAACCTGTTGGGTCTGACTCAACCGGAAATGGAAAAATTCTTCGACTCAATCGGGGAGAAGCGTTTCCGTGCCGGTCAGGTCATGAAGTGGATTCACCACTTTGGCGTCGATGATTTCGACGCCATGACGAACGTCAGCAAGGCCCTGCGTGAAAAACTCAAGGCGGTTGCCGAGGTTCGCGGTCCTGAAGTCGTCAGCGAGGACATTTCCACCGACGGCACCCGTAAATGGGTGGTGCGCGTGGCGTCCGGCAGCTGCGTCGAGACCGTCTACATTCCCCAGGGCAAGCGCGGCACCTTGTGCGTTTCGTCCCAGGCGGGCTGTGCCCTGGACTGCAGTTTCTGCTCCACCGGCAAGCAAGGCTTCAATAGCAACCTCACCGCCGCCGAAGTCATCGGCCAGGTGTGGATTGCCAACAAATCCTTTGGCAGCGTCCCGGCGACCGTCGACCGTGCCATCACCAACGTGGTGATGATGGGCATGGGTGAGCCGCTGCTGAACTTCGACAACGTCATCGCGGCCATGCACCTGATGATGGACGACCTGGGCTACGGCATCTCCAAGCGCCGCGTGACCCTGTCGACCTCCGGCGTGGTACCGATGATCGACGTGCTCGCCGAGCACATCGACGTCTCCCTGGCGCTGTCGCTGCACGCACCGAATGACGCATTGCGTAACCAATTGGTGCCGATCAACAAGAAGTATCCGCTTAAGATGCTGCTCGAGTCGTGCCGTCGCTACATGGCGACCCTCGGCGAGAAGCGCGTCCTGACCATCGAGTACACCCTGCTCAAGGATGTCAACGACCAGGTCGAGCATGCTGTCGAGATGATCGAGCTGCTCAAGGACACGCCATGCAAGATCAACCTGATTCCGTTCAACCCGTTCCCGCATTCGGGCTACGAGCGCCCGAGCAACAATGCGATCCGGCGTTTCCAGGACTTGTTGCATCAGGCCGGCTATAACGTCACGGTACGCACCACCCGCGGTGAAGACATCGACGCGGCTTGTGGTCAACTGGTGGGGCAGGTGCTGGATCGCACCCGTCGCAGCGAACGCTACATCGCCGTACGTGAGCTGAGCGCCGATGCCGAAAGTGGGCAAAGCGCCGCGAACCGAAACTGAGAGAGGACCTCCATGATCCTGCGCGCTGCGCTCCTTGTAGTATTCGTCGGCCTGCTGGCCGGCTGCGTTTCAACGGGTAATGTCGACCCGTTGAGCACCAGCAAGGGGCGCGATGAAGCGCGCATGGCCTATGTACAGCTGGGCATCGGTTATCTGCAGCAAGGCCAGACCGAGCAGGCCAAGGTCCCGCTCAAGAAAGCCCTGGAGATGGACAGCTCCGACCCGGATGCCAATGGCGCCCTGGCGCTGGTGTTCCAGGCCGAAGGCGAAACGCAGCTGGCCGAGGAGCATTTCCACAAGGCCCTGTCGTCGCGTCCGAACGATGCGCGCACGCTCAACAATTACGGCAGCTTTCTGTTTGAGCTCAAGCGTTACAAGGACGCCTACGAGCGCTTTGAACAGGCCGCCAACGACAGCCTCTATACCGAACGCTCGCGGGTTTTCGAAAACCTCGGCCTGACCGCCCTGGCCCTTGGCCAGCGGGATCTGGCCCTGCAGCATTTCGACAAATCCCTGCGCCTGAACCGCCAACAGCCACGTGCCTTGCTGGAAATGGCTGAGTTGTCTTACGAAGACAGGCATTATGTGCCCGCACGCGATTATTACGCGCGCTTCAGCCTGCTGAGCGAGCAAAATGCACGTAGTCTATTGCTCGGTATCCGCCTGGCGAAAATCTACGAAGATCGTGACAAGGCCGCCAGTTACGGCTTGCAACTAAAACGACTCTATCCCGGTACGCCGGAATATCAGCAATACCTGTCGGAGCAAAGATGAAAGCGGCGCAACCCGAATTTGTAGCAGCGACTCGCGTCAACCCCGGTGAGACCCTGCGTCAGGCCCGCGAAAGCAATGGTTGGACGTTGGCCGAGGTGGCCGTGAAGCTCAACCTCACGGTGTCGTCCCTGAGCAACCTGGAAGCCGGTGCCTTCGACAAGCTGCCGGGGCATACCTTTGCCCGGGGTTATATCCGCGCCTACGCCAAGTTGCTCGGCATGGACCAGACGGTCCTGGTCCAGCAGTTCGACCAGAGCACCGGCACCGACTCCCAGGGCAGTAGCGTTCAGGCGCTGGGGCGTATCGAAGAGCCGGTGCGGTTTTCCCACACCCTCTTGCGCATTGTCAGCCTGCTGTTGCTGATCGCCGTGATCGGCGGCGGCTTCGTCTGGTGGCAGGACCAGGCCAGCCTGCGCTCCAAGGATCAGGCGGCGGTCAACATGGAGCACGTCGAAGTCGAAAGCGCCGACGGCACCACGCAGATTCACCCGATCGACGAGCCGGAAGACCAGGCCGTGACCGAGAACCAGGCAGCCTCCGAGGCGCCGGCACCTGAAGGCGCGGCCGAGGCCCAGCCTGCGGCCCCGGCCGCTGCGGCCAGTGCTCCGTCGACCCCGGCTGTCGTGCCTGTGCCACATTCGGCCCAGACCCTGGTGGTGGCCCCGACAGCCGCTCCGGCCCCGATGTCGACAGTCGCGCCAGGCGCCCCGGTCAACGGTGCACCTGCACCCGCTGCGGCCGAGCCCGTGGCCGGCGCCGGCCAGGTTCACCTGACCTTCGTCGCCGATTGCTGGACCCAGGTCACCGACGGCAACGGCAAGGTGCTGGTCAGCGGCCTCAAGCGCAAGGGCGAGAACCTTGAGCTCAGCGGCAAGCCACCCTTTGCCGTGCGCCTGGGTTATGCCCGCGGCGCCCAGATCACATACAACGGTCAGCCGGTCGATATCGCCCCGTTCACCAGTGGCGAGACCGCTCGCCTGAAGCTAGGTCAATAAGTCATGCACGGCCAATCTCCTATCAAGCGTCGCGAGTCCCGTAAAATCTGGGTCGGCTCGGTACCCGTAGGCGGTGATGCACCGATCGCGGTGCAGAGCATGACCAACAGCGACACCAATGACGTCGCGGCCACCGTGGCACAGATCAATCGCCTGGAAGCCGCGGGCGTCGATATCGTGCGCATTTCCGTGCCGGACATGGATGCCGCCGAGGCCTTCGGTCGGATCAAGCAGTTGGTCAAGGTGCCGCTGGTCGCCGATATCCACTTCGACTACAAGATCGCCCTGCGCGTGGCCGAACTGGGTGTCGACTGCCTGCGCATCAACCCGGGCAATATCGGTCGCGAAGACCGCGTGCGCGCGGTGGTCGATGCCGCCCGTGATCGCGGTATTCCGATCCGCATCGGCGTCAACGCCGGTTCCCTGGAAAAAGACCTGCAGAAAAAGTACGGCGAGCCTACGCCAGAGGCGCTGGTGGAGTCCGCGCTGCGCCATGTCGAGCACCTGGAACGCCTGAACTTCCAGGACTTCAAGGTCAGCGTAAAGGCTTCCGACGTGTTCATGGCAGTAGCCGCCTACCGCCTGCTGGCCAAGGAAATCGTCCAGCCGCTGCACCTGGGGATCACCGAAGCCGGTGGTTTGCGTTCAGGCACAGTGAAATCCGCCGTCGGCCTCGGTATGCTGCTGGCCGAAGGGATTGGCGATACTATTCGCATCTCGTTGGCGGCCGACCCGGTCGAGGAAGTGAAAGTCGGCTACGACATCCTCAAGTCCCTGCACCTGCGCTCCCGTGGCATCAACTTCATCGCCTGCCCGAGCTGCTCGCGGCAGAACTTCGATGTGGTCAAGACCATGAACGAGCTGGAAGGGCGCCTGGAAGATTTGCTGGTACCGCTGGATGTGGCAGTGATCGGGTGTGTGGTCAACGGACCGGGTGAGGCCAAAGAGGCCCATATCGGCCTGACCGGTGGCACGCCGAACCTGATCTACATCGACGGCAAGCCGGCGCAGAAACTGACGAATGACAATCTGGTGGATGAGCTCGAAAGGCTGATCCGGCAGAAGGCGGCCGAAAAGGTCGAAGCCGACGCGGCGCTGATCGCCCGCGGCTGATCGAAGAATTTAAGGATATTTTGTGAGCAAGTCTTTGCAAGCCATTCGTGGCATGAACGACATCCTGCCCGAGCAGACGCCCCTGTGGCGCTATTTCGAGGGCACGGTCGCGCGTTTGCTGGATAACTACGGTTACAAGCAGATCCGCATGCCGATCGTCGAGTTCACCGAGCTGTTCAAGCGTTCCATCGGTGAAGTGACCGACATCGTCGAAAAAGAGATGTACACCTTCGAGGACCGCAACGGCGATTCCCTGACCCTGCGTCCGGAAGGCACCGCGGCCTGTGTGCGCGCCGTGCTGGAGCACGGCATCACCGGTGGTGGCCAGCCGCAGAAGCTCTGGTACATCGGCCCGATGTTCCGCCACGAGCGTCCGCAGAAAGGCCGTTATCGCCAGTTCCACCAGATCGGCTGCGAAGTCTTCAATATCGATGGCCCGGACATCGACGCCGAGCTGATCGTGCTGACCTGGCGCCTGTGGGGCCTGCTGGGCATCCGCGGCGCGGTCAAGCTCGAACTCAACAGCCTGGGCACCAGCGAGTCCCGTGGGCGTTATCGCGAGGCCCTGGTGGAGTTCCTCAGCGCGCGTCTCGAGCTGTTGGACGAAGACAGCCAGCGCCGCCTGAAGACCAACCCGCTGCGGGTACTCGACACCAAGAACCCGGACACCCAGGCCGCGCTGGTGGATGCGCCGAAACTCGCCGACTACCTCGACGACGAATCGCGCCTGCACTTCGAAGGCCTCAAGGCCCGTCTCGATGCGGCCGGTATCCCGTACGTGATCAATCCCAAGCTGGTACGCGGGCTGGATTACTACAGCAAGACCGTTTTCGAATGGGTCACCGACCAGTTGGGCGCCCAGGGCACGGTCTGTGCCGGTGGTCGCTACGATGGCCTGGTGGAGCAGATGGGCGGCAAGCCGACCCCGGGCGTGGGTTTTGCCATGGGCATCGAGCGGCTGATCCTGCTGCTGGAAACCCTGGAGCAGGTCCCGGAAGAAATCGCCCGTCAGGTCGACGTCTACCTGTGTGCTTTCGGCGAGGCCGCCGAGCTCGCGGCCCTGGCTTTGAGCGAGAAAGTCCGCGACCAGCTGCCGAACCTGCGCTTGCAGGTCAACGCCGGTGCCGGCAGCTTCAAGAGCCAGTTCAAGAAAGCTGACAAGAGTGGTGCGCTGTACGCCTTGATTCTCGGAGACGACGAATTGGCTCAGCAAGTGGTAGGTTTCAAACCCCTGCGTGGCCAGGGCGAGCAACAAAGCATTGCCTGGGAGGCTCTTTCCGAGCACTTGGCCACCTGCGTCGTGCAGGGTTGAAGCTGTAAAACAGCCGATTTAGAGAATAAGGAGTATTGGGGTGTCGAGTACCGAAGATGATCAGTTGGCGGAGTTGAAGGACTGGTGGCAGCGTAACGGCAAACCCCTGGTCACTGGCGGCTTGCTGGCCCTGGTGGTGGTGTTCGGCTGGCAGGCCTGGCACAAATACCAGAGCAACCAGGCGCAAGGCGCCTCGGTGCTTTATCAGCAACTGCTGGAAACGACGCTGACGCCGGACGGCAAGCCCGACCCTGGACGCGTGGCGGACCTGGCCAACAAGCTCAACACCGACTTCGCCGGCAGCGCCTATGCGCAGTACGGCAGCCTGTTCGTAGCGAAAGTTGCGGTCGATACCGGTAAACTGGACGACGCCGCTCGTGAGCTGAAAGCCATTACCGACAAACCGGCCAACATCACCCTGGGCGAAGTCGCGCGTCAGCGCCTGGCCCAGGTGCTGGCGGCACAGAACAAGGTCGACGACGCACTGAAACTGCTCGACGGCGATGCTGACAAGGCGTTCCTGGCCAGTCGCGAAGAACTCAAGGGGGACCTGTTGGTTCAACTGGGTCGGACCGATGAAGCTCATGCCGCGTACCAAAAGGCCAAAGCGGCGCTGTCTGATGAAGCAGCGGTCGGTGGCTTACAAATCAAGCTGGACGACCTGGCCAAAGGGGATGCGTGACGTGATCCGTTGGAAACATGCAGCATTGCTGGCTCTGGCCATTCTGGCCGCGGGTTGCAGCAGCAACAGCAAGAAAGAACTGCCACCGGCCGAACTGACTTCCTTCAAGGAAGAAGTGGTTCTGCACAAAGAGTGGAGCCGTTCCATCGGTGACGGCCAGGGCAAGATCTACAACATGCTGGTGCCGGCGATTGACGGCGATACCATCTACGCGGCCGATGACACTGGTGTCGTGATCGCGATGGATCGCATGAACGGCGACGTGAAGTGGAAGAAAGATCTGGAGGTGCCGGTTTCCGGCGCCATCGGCGTCGGCTACGGCCTGGTGCTGATGGGCACCCTCAAGGGCGAAGTGATTGCCCTGGATGCCAGCAGCGGCGAGCAGAAATGGCGCGCCCAGGTGACCAGCGAAGTGCTGGCTCCGCCGGCCACCAACGGTGACGTGGTGGTTGTGCAGACCCAGGACGACCGTGTGATCGGTCTCGATGCCGACACTGGCAACCAGCGCTGGTTGTACGACAGCACTCCGGCGGTCCTGACCCTGCGTGGTACGGGTGCACCGTTGGTGACCAACCACCTGGCGGTGGCGGGTCTGTCCAGCGGTAAAGTGGTCGCCCTGGATACCCATAACGGCGTGCCGGCGTGGGAAACCCGCGTGGCCATCCCGCAAGGGCGTTCGGAACTGGAGCGCATCGTCGACATCGACGGCGGCCTGCTGTTGTCCGGCGGCAACCTGTATGTCGCCAGCTATCAGGGCCGCATGGCGGCACTGGACCTGGAAAGCGGTCGAGTCCTCTGGCAGCGTGATGCTTCCAGCTACTCGGGTGTTGCCCAGGGTTTCGGCAGTGTCTATGTCGCCTTGGCGTCCGGCACGGTTGAAGGCGTTGACGAACGTTCCACCACGGCGATCTGGAGCAATGACGCCCTGGCTCGTCGCCAGCTGTCGGCACCGGAAGTGTTCTCCAGCTACGTCGCAGTCGGCGACTTCGAAGGCTACCTGCACCTGCTGAGCCAGGTGGACGGTCGCTTCGTCGGTCGCGAGCGCATTGACAGCGACGGCCTGCGTGCACGTCCGCTGGTGATGGGTGACATGATTTACGTGTATGGCAACAGCGGCAAACTGGAAGCCCTGACCATCAAGTAAAGGTTTGACTATGCTTGGGGGTACCCCAACGCATCACTTGTAGGAGCGAGCTTGCTCGCGATGAACGTAAGGGCACCGCGAAAGAACCAGTGCCCCGCGTTGTCGTTAACGACCATCGCGAGCAAGCTCGCTCCTACAGGTTCGGCGTTGATCCCACAGGCGGCCTCGTTTCATGAGGTTTGCGGCACCTCCCGGTGCTGCCCCGAGCACCAGCCGCTGCCTTGCAGCGGCTTTTGTATTTTCTGAAATAACGAAGTGGAGAGCCGCATGGTTCCCGTAATCGCCCTGGTGGGCCGACCGAACGTCGGTAAATCCACCCTGTTCAACCGCCTGACCAGGACTCGCGACGCCATTGTCGGCGACTTGTCCGGTCTGACCCGTGATCGCCAATACGGTGAGGCTAAGTGGCAAGGGCGCACCTATATCCTGATCGACACCGGCGGTATTTCCGGCGACGAGCATGGCATGGACGAGAAGATGGCCGAGCAGTCGCTGCTGGCCATTGAAGAAGCCGATGTCGTGCTGTTCCTGGTGGATGCCAAAGCCGGCTTCACCGCCGCTGACCAGATGATCGGCGAGCACCTGCGCAAACGTAACAAGCGTTCCTACGTGGTCGCCAACAAGGTCGATAACATCGACCCGGACATGGCCCGCGCCGAATTCAGCCCGATGGGCCTGGGCGATGCGATCCCGATCGCCGGTGCCCACGGTCGCGGCATCACCCAGATGCTGGAAATCGCCCTGAGCGACTTCCCGAAAGACGACGAAGACGAGCCGGAAGACGGCGAGATCGAAGACGTTGCCGAAGGTGAAGAAGCCAAGCGCATTCCCGGCCCGAGCGAAAAAGATGGCATCAAGATCGCCATTATCGGTCGTCCGAACGTCGGCAAATCGACCCTGGTCAACCGCATGCTCGGTGAAGACCGGGTGATCGTCTATGACGAGCCTGGCACCACCCGTGACAGTATCTACATCCCGTTCGAGCGTAACGACGAGAAGTACACGCTGATCGACACCGCCGGTGTGCGTAAGCGCGGCAAGATCCACGAGGAAGTCGAAAAGTTCTCCGTGGTGAAAACCTTGCAGGCGATCAAGGACGCCAACGTCGTGATCTTCGTCATGGACGCTCGCGAAGGGGTGGTCGACCACGACCTCAACCTGCTCGGGTTTGCCCTGGAGTCCGGTCGTGCGCTGGTGATCGCCCTGAACAAATGGGACGGCATGACCTCGGGCGAACGTGATTTCGTCAAGATCGAGCTGGAGCGTCGGTTGTTCTTCGTCGACTTCGCCGACATCCACTTCATCTCGGCCTTGCACGGCACTGGCGTGGGTAACCTGTACCAGTCGGTACAGAACTCCTTCAAGTCGGCGGTGACCCGCTGGCCGACCAGCCGTCTGACCCAGATCCTCGAAGATGCGGTGACCGAGCACGCGCCACCGATGGTCAACAGCCGTCGGATCAAGCTGCGCTACGCGCACTTGGGCGGGGCCAACCCGCCGCTGATCGTGATCCACGGCAACCAGGTGGAGAAGGTGCCGAAGTCTTATGTTCGCTACCTGGAAAACACCTACCGCCGTGTACTGAAGTTGGTGGGGACGCCGATCCGCATCGAATTCAAGGGCGGCGAGAACCCGTACGAAGGCAAGAAGACCGCGCTGACCGACCGCCAGGTCAACAAGAAGCGCCGGATGATGTCGCACCACAAGCAAGCCGATAAAAAGCGTCGCGACAAGAAACGCTGATTCGGATCATGAAAACGGGCGCCTCGGCGCCCTTTTTCATGCCTGGTGTTTACGTTATCCTCGAACCCTCCCGTGCCCCGTAGAGCCGGATGTTCAGCAGGGAAAACGCCCCCATGATCACCAGTAAGTTGCCGAATGTCGGCACCACCATCTTTACCCGTATGTCTGCGCTCGCGGTGGAAACCGGCGCGCTCAACCTGTCCCAGGGCTTCCCGGATTTCGAGGGCCCGCAGGCCCTGCGTGATGCGGTTGGCCGGCATGTGAACAACGGCCACAACCAGTACGCCCCGATGACCGGGCTGCCGGCCCTGCGCCAGCAGGTGGCGACGAAAATCGCCCGCAGCTATGGCGTGCACGTGAACGCCGATGCGGAGATCACCATCACCCCCGGTGCGACCCAGGCGATCTTCTGCGCTATCCAGGCGGTGATCCACCCCGGCGACGAGGTGATCGTTTTCGATCCTTGCTACGACAGTTACGAACCTTCGGTGGAGTTGGCCGGCGGGCGCTGCGTGCATGTGCAGCTCGGGCTGGATGATTTCTCCATCGACTGGCAGAAGCTCACCGATGCGCTGAGCCCGCGCACGCGCATGATCATCCTCAATAGCCCGCACAATCCCAGTGGCGCGCTGATCAGCCATGCCGAGCTGGACCAGTTGGCAAAACTGATCGCCGACCGCGACATCTATCTGGTCAGCGACGAAGTCTATGAGCACCTGGTGTTCGACGGCGTGCCCCATGCCAGTGTCCTGGCCCATGAGGCGCTGTATCAGCGTGCGTTCGTGGTCAGTTCGTTCGGCAAGACCTACCACGTCACGGGCTGGAAAACCGGTTATGTGGTGGCGCCGCCGGCCCTCACCGCCGAACTGCGCAAGGTCCACCAGTACGTCAGCTTCTGCGGCGTGACGCCGTTGCAGTATGCGTTGTCTGACTTCATGGCGATGCGCCCGGAGCATGTCGAGGAACTGCCGGCGTTCTATCAGGAAAAACGCGACCTGTTCTGCGATTTGCTCGGCGAATCGCGGTTCAGCTTCAAGCGGGCGGCGGGGACTTACTTCCAGTTGGTCGACTACTCGCAGATCCGCCCGGATCTGAACGACGTCGACATGGCCGTGTGGATGACCCGCGAACATGGCGTGGCGAGCATTCCGGTGTCGGTGTTCTATCAGAACCCGCCGGAAGGACAGCGCCTGGTACGCCTGTGTTTTGCCAAGCGCGAGGAGACGCTGCGTGAAGCAGCGGCAAAACTATGCGTGATCTGAGTGCGTTGCCGGACCTGAAGGTCGCGTTGGTGCAGACCACCCTGGCCTGGCATGACCGTCAGGCCAACCTGGAGCATTTCGACGTACTGCTGGAGCAGGCCGCGGGGGCTGATCTGGTGATCCTGCCGGAGATGTTCACTACCGGTTTCTCCATGGAGTCGCAGACCCTGGCCGAAGCCGAAAACGGCCCGACCAGCGATTGGCTGCGTGAACAGGCGAAAAAGCTCGATGCAGTGATCACCGGCAGCGTGATCGTCCGCGCCGCCGATGGTAGTCATCGCAACCGCCTGTTGTGGGCGCGGCCGGATGGCGAGGTGCTGCACTACGACAAGCGCCACCTGTTCCGCATGGCCGGCGAGCACAACCACTACACCCCGGGCGAGCGCCAGATGCAGTTCGAGCTCAAGGGCTGGCGGGTGCGTCCGCTGATCTGCTACGACCTGCGTTTCCCGGTGTGGAGCCGCGATGCCCAGGACACCGACCTGCTGCTGTACACCGCCAACTGGCCGGGTGCGCGGCGCTTGCACTGGAACCGCTTGTTGCCGGCGCGGGCGATTGAAAACCTGTGTTATGTGGCGGCAGTGAATCGGGTCGGCATCGATGGCAAGGGCTTCGCCTATACCGGCGACAGCCAGGTCCTGGATTTCCAGGGCGAGTCGCTGCTGGGAGCGGGGGAGGCCGATGGCGTGTTCCAGGTCACCTTGAGTGCGGCGGAACTGGCGGCCTATCGGACGCGGTTTCCGGCCTATCTGGATGCGGACAGCTTCGAGTTGCATCAGTAACGTCGAAGCATAAAAAAGGCCCCGGGGGTTCACACCACCGGGGCCTCTTCATTTCAGTCGACGCTTACGCCGCCTTGCTGGTATCCAGCTGGCTCAACGAGCGGTTCAGTGCGCTGAACAGCGCCTTGAAGCTGGCGGTGGTGATGTTTTCATCGATCCCCACGCCGTGCACCGCACGTTCACCGTTCACCCGCAGCTCGATATAGGCCGCGGCCTTGGCGTTGGTCCCGGCACCGATGGCGTGCTCGTTGTAGTCCATGATTTCCACCGGTATTGGCAGACCGGCCACCAGCGCCTCCAGGGCACCGTTGCCTTTGCCGCGCCAGTGCAGGTTGGTCTCGCCCTGGCCCTTGCCGGACACTTCCACTTCCACGGCGCTGTTGCCGTTTTCTTCCTGCAGGCGATGGCTGACCAGCGCATACGGGGTGTTGGCTTGCAGGTACTCGCTGTGCAGCAGGGCATGGATCTGTTGCGCGGTCATTTCCAGGCCGAGGCGGTCGGTTTCTCGCTGCACCACCTGGCTGAACTCGATCTGCATGCGACGCGGCAGGCTGATGCCGTATTCCTGCTCCAGCAGGTAGGCGATACCGCCCTTGCCCGACTGGCTGTTGACGCGGATCACCGCCTCGTAGCTGCGACCGATATCAGCCGGGTCGATCGGCAGGTACGGCACTTCCCACAGGGCGTCGGCTTGCTGCTGGGCGAAGCCCTTGCGGATCGCGTCCTGGTGGGAGCCGGAGAAGGCGGTGTGGACCAGGTCGCCGACATAGGGGTGACGTGGGTGCACCGGAATCTGGTTGCACTCTTCGACCACCTTGCGCACGCCGTCGATATCGGAGAAGTCCAGCTGTGGGTCGAGACCCTGGGTGTACATGTTCAGGGCCACGGTGACCAGGTCGACGTTACCGGTACGCTCGCCGTTGCCGAACAGGCAGCCTTCGACGCGGTCGGCGCCGGCCATCAGGCCCAGCTCGGTGGCGGCCACGCCGGTGCCACGGTCGTTGTGGGTGTGCAGGCTGATGATCACGCTGTCACGACGGTTGATATGGCGACCGAACCACTCGATCTGGTCGGCATAGATGTTCGGGGTGGCGCACTCGACCGTGGCGGGCAGGTTGAGGATCACCTTGTGCTCGGGCGTCGGGTTCCAGACTTCGATCACGGCGTCGCAGACTTCCTTGGCGAACTCCAGCTCAGTGGCGCTGAAGGTTTCCGGGGAGTACTCGAACTGCCACTGGGTGTCCGGCTGCAGGGCGGCGTATTTGACGAACAGCTTGGCGGCGTTGACCGCGATGGCCTTGATCCCGTCCTTGTCCTGGTTGAAGACAATGCGGCGGAAGGACGGCGAGGTGGCGTTGTACAGGTGAACGATGGCTTTCTTCGCCCCGCGCAGGGATTCGAAGGTGCGCTCGATCAAGTCTTCACGGCCCTGGGTCAGCACCTGGATGGTGGTGTCCTCGGGGATGTGGTTGTCTTCGATCAGGGTCCGCACGAAGTCGAAGTCGGTTTGCGAAGCGGCCGGGAAGGAGGCTTCGATTTCTTTCACGCCGACGCTGACCAGGGTTTTCCAGAAGCGCAGTTTTTTGACCGCATCCATCGGCTCGATCAGCGACTGGTTGCCGTCGCGCAGGTCGGAGCTGCACCAGATCGGCGCGGCGGTGATGGTTTTCGACGGCCAGGTGCGGTCCGGGAGGTCGATGGTCGGAAACGCACGGTACTTCGAAGACGGGTCTTTGAGCATGCTCATGGAAAAATTCCTTGGGGTCAGGGCCGAAAAAAGGCGGCCAGCCGGTAATGCGTTATCAGGGAGAAAACCGGGGACGAGGTCGTTCGATTCAGCCTGGCAGTCGTGCGCTGACGAGGCAGAGGCTGCGATGTTGACGTCGCTGGATGAGGGTGTGAGAAGTTTTCATGCTTCAACCCTAACCACTGGGGTGAAAGATGGCAAGCCTGTGGGGAAAATTGAGAGGAATACTCGGAAAATTGTCTTTTCCGAGATTTTATTCTGCTGGAACGGCTGAAAGTCTAGAACAATTGCGCACTATTTTGGACCTGCGCAATCTTTGCTGGAGCTGGTTATGGCGCCTTGGCTCCTACAGGGGAGCGCGGTGTCTCGGGGATCAGGGCTGGAACGCGCCGATAAAGATTGCTGGATCGACCCGGGTTTCATTCAGGCTGATATTCCAGTGAAGGTGCGGTCCCGTCGCTCGCCCTGTCGAACCGACCAAGCCGACCACCGCGCCGCGTGTCAGGGATTGACCTGCTTTGACATCAATCCTGGAGAGGTGGCAGAACATGCTGATAAAGCCTTGGCCGTGATCGACGAAGACTGTGTTTCCGTTGTAGAAGTAATTTCCGGTCAGGATCACCTTGCCGTTCGCCGGTGCCTTGATCGGAGTGCCGGTGGGCACCGCGAAATCCAGGCCTGAATGTGGATTGCGCTCTTCGCCATTGAAGAAGCGCCGCACGCCGAACTTGCTCGACAGTGGACCGTTCACCGGCTTGTCCAGCAGCAGGTTGCTTGGGGTCACGGGGCTGAAGGTGCGATAGGCCGCCAGTTGAGCGACGAGTTCTGCATCAATGCGTTTGACGTCTTCGGGGTTCGGATTCACCAGGCGCTTGTTTTTCAGCGTGATGTGCTGCTCCGGGTATTTTTTGCCGCCGACATTGAAACTCAAGCTGCGACCGGCCGAACTGATCTGTTGGCTGCCGGGCTTCACCGTCAGGGGAATACCGACAATCGCCAGCCAACTGTTCTGTTCCTTGACCACCAGCACCGGCTTGCCCTGGTAGCTGGCCTTGGGCGCCTGGGCGTTCGGGCCGAGATCGACGACGGCCACGCCGCCGGGCACCGGCTTGTTCAGCAGGCGGGTGAGATAGCTGTCGGCGTGGGCGTTGAAGGCAAGGCCCAGCAACAGCAGGGCGCCAAGAAAACGGGGCATGCTCAGATCCCTTGAGAATCAGTCCAGTAAAGAAAGGGTGACCGGTGTCAGGTGGTTGTCCTCGACCCGTACCTGCAATTCTCCCTCACCGAGTTTGGCCTTCAGGCGTTGGCCGGTGTGGGTCTGCTCGGCACTGCGGATCGCCTGGCCACGTTCGTCCAGCAGGATACTGTAGCCACGGCCGAGTGTGGCCAGGGGACTGACTACATGAAGTGTCTGCATCTGGCTTTGCAGTTGCAGGCGCCGGGCTTTCAGGCCTTCGCGCATGGCCCGGGGCAGGCGTTCGGAGAGACTGTCCAGGCGTTGGCGCAACAGGGCCAACTGACGTCCCGGGTGCTGCCCGGCGAGGCGGGTTTCCAGGCGGATCAGTTTTTCCCGGCGGGTATTGAGCTGGCGCTCGAACGCCCGGCGCATGCGCATGTCCAGGTCATCCAGGCGCTGGGCCTGCTGACGCAGGCGTTCGCCGGGGTGGCGCAGGCGTCGGGCCAGGCCGTCGAGGCGCAGGCGGTCGCGCATGAGGCGGTCGCGGATACGCATCACCAAACGGCGGTGCAGGCTCTCGACCCGGCGTTGCAGGTCGCTGGAGTCCGGGGCCAGCAACTCGGCGGCGGCGGAAGGGGTCGGGGCGCGGACGTCGGCGACAAAGTCGCTGATGGACACATCGGTTTCATGGCCGATGGCACTGACGATTGGCGTGACGCAGGCGTCCACCGCCCGGGCCACGGCTTCTTCGTTGAAGCACCAGAGGTCTTCCAGCGAACCGCCGCCACGGGCCAGGATCAGCGCGTCGAAACCCTTGGCATCGGCCAGCTTGAGGGCCCGGACGATTTGCCCTATGGCTTCGCGGCCCTGTACGGCGGTGGGGATCAGTGTCAGTTCGACCTGTGGCGCACGGCGGCGGAACACGCTGATGATGTCGCGGATCACCGCGCCGGTGGGCGAACTGATAATACCGATGCGTTGCGGGTGGGCGGGCAGCGGGACCTTGCGCTCGGCGCTGAACAGGCCTTCGGCACTGAGTTTTTCCTTCAGCGCATCGAAAGCCAGGCGCAGGGCGCCATCACCGGCGGGTTCCACGGTGTCGAGAATCAGTTGGTAGTCGCCGCGGCCTTCGAACAGCGAGACCTTGCCCCGGACCTTCACCGCCAGGCCGTCCTTCAGTGCCTGGCGCACCCGGGCGGCGTTCTGCCGGAACAGTGCGCAACGCACCTGGGCGCCGCTGTCCTTGAGGGTGAAATAGATATGGCCGGACGCCGGGCGGGCGAGGTTGGAGATTTCGCCTTCGACCCAGATATTGCTGAACACGTCTTCGAGCAACACCCGGGCGCGGCCGTTGAGCTGGCTGACAGTGAGCACTTCGCGGTCGAGGCCCAGGCGTGAAAAGGGATCTTTAATCATGGGGCGCATGATAAAGGCATTCGACCGGCAATCTCTACGTTATGTCGTCGAGCGCAGATTTTGTCTGCTGCCCGAATCTAATGTGGGAGCAGAGCTTGCTCGCGAAGGCGGCCGCGAGGGCGCTAAAAGCTTCGCGGGCAAGCTCCGCTCCCACACAAGCCCTGCTCCTATGAGTTTGGCGGTGTTTTCAGGGACGTTGAAGGTCTTCGCTGAACCGCTCGACAAACTGCGCCACCAGCGGCGTCGGCTCCTGGCGGCAGGCCAGGGCCAGGGTACTCTGGCAATCCGGGTCCTTGAGCGGCAGAAAGTGAATGTTCGTCGGGGCGATGTCCTGCATCGATTCGGGCAGCAGCGCGATACCGAACCCGGCCTGGATCAACTGCAACTGGGTGGTCTTGCGCGACACCACCCGCGCCGCCCGTGGAAAGAACCCCTGGCGCATACACAATTCGGCCGAGAGATAACTCAAGCCACCGCGCTGCGGATGCGGAATGGAAATAAAGGCTTCGTCCTTCAGCACCGCCAGGTCGACGGCTTCGGTCGAACTCGCCAATGGATGGTTCGGCGGCACCGCCAGCAACAGGCGCTCGCTGAACAGCGGCAGGATCTGCACGCCCTCGCGCTGGCGCAGTACCGGCAGGCGCAACAGGCCGATATCCAGCCGTCCCTCGGCCAGTTCTTCGAGCTGGGCTTCGGAGGACAGCTTGACGATATCCATCGACGCCCCCGGACTCTGCTCCAGAAAATGACTGATCGCCCGCAGCAATCGACCGCTCATCGGCACCGTGCTGGAGTGACTCAGGCGCAAGGTCCCTAGCTGCCCTTTGCCCACCTGGGTCGCCAACTCGCTGGCCTTGTTCAGCTCGCTCAGCAGATTCCTCGCCCGCGGATAAAAAGCCTCGCCTGCCGCGGTCAGTCTCGGCTGGCGCGCCGTACGTTCGAACAAGGGCGTCTGCAAATGGTTTTCCAGTTCCTTGATCTGCCGGCTCAAGGCCGACTGCGCGATAAACAGGCGTTCGGCGGCGGCACTGAAACTGCCGGATTCGGCGATCTCGACGAAGTAGCGCAGTTGGCGGGTGGAAATCACGAGTCATGCCTTTTCGAGATGAGTAACGGGCTTTGAATATATTAGTCGCAAGGCTCGCCACTGGCTAAAGTCAATCGAACCCATTGTGGAAGTGTTCTTCATGAGTCTTGTTGCCCTATTGAACCAGTGGCCGTTCAGCGCCACCGATTGGCTGGTGGTGGAGCTGGGCGTGGCCCTGGCCTATATCGTCTTCGGCGTGGCGGGTTTCGGCACGGCGCTGGTGGCGGGGCCGATCCTGATCCTGTTCATGCCGCTGTCGAAAATCGTGCCCTTGCTGGTGCTGCTGGATTTTGTCGCGGCCTTTGGCAATCTGCTGCCTTCGCGCAAGGATGTCGCCAAGCCCGAGTTGCTGCGGTTGCTGCCGTGCATGGCGGTGGGTTGCACCCTGGGGGTGATCTTCCTGTTGAACCTCAAGTCCGACATCCTGTTGCTGCTGATGGGCTTGTTTATCAGCGCCTATGCGGTCTACAGCCTGTTGGTGAAGGCGCGACCGACGCAACTGGCGGCGGGATGGGCGGTGCCGATGGGGGTCGTGGGCGGTATGTTCGGCGCGTTGTTTGGCAGCGGCGGCTTCCTTTATGCGATCTACCTCAACAGCCGCTTGCCCAAGGAGCCGGCCCGGGCTACCCAAAGCGCGCTGATCAGTTGCAGCACGGTGGTGCGTCTGTCGCTGTTCATGATCGCCGGTGTCTATGCCGAGCTACCCTTATTGATGTTGGCGGTGTGTTTGCTGCCGGCGATGGCATTGGGCTTGTGGATCGGTCGGCGTCTGATCCGCAGGCTGTCGCGCGAAGCCTTCGTGCGCCTGGTGACCTGGTTGGTGCTGGCCAGTGGGATTGCCCTGATCACCCGTTACTTCAGCACTTGACCTCGGGGTTTCAGGGATTAAGCTGCCGGGTCGCAAACGCTCCAGGCCGTCCCCATGAATTCTCAAAGCATCATCGTCCCGAAGATTTCCACCTTGCCGGTCCACGAACCCCGGGCCCGGGCCATCGTGCGCTGGCTGGTGCGCAAGAACATCATCGAGGAGCAACTGAGCACCTGCGGGCGCACCGGCAACCGCATGGCCCATGCCATTGCCCCGGGCGCCGCCAGCGTGGTCCTGCACCCGGATGCGCTGCCGTTCAATGAGCCGATCAACGGCCTGGAGATCGTCACCAAGCGCTGCATCTATACCCCGGCCAAGGGCTTTCTCGAAGAGGCGGGCTGCGCCGAGTGCCGCAAGGAAGTCGGCGAGGCGTTGTTCGACAGCCTCGAAGAGTGGATGCCAGGGCGCACCGAGAACTTCATCTGCCCGCTGTGCGGCCATGAAGACGATATCAATGGCTTTCTGTTCCTGCAGGAATGCGCGTTCTCCAACCTCGGTTTTATCTTCAATAACTGGGCCGAGGCCGGCTTCAAGCAGAGCTTTCTCGACGAGTTCGCCGACTGGCTGGATCAGCCCGTCGCCTGGGTAAAAGTGGAGCTTTAAATAAGCCAAGGTTTACATTGAGCCCAGGGGCCCATCTGAGTATAATGGCGCGCTTCCATTTTCCCGCTCGGGAGCCCCCGCGATGCTGCGTATCAGCCAAGAAGCTCTGACCTTCGACGACATTCTCCTAGTGCCCGGTTATTCCGAGGTACTCCCTAACGAAGTCAGTCTCAAGACCCGCCTTACCCGTGGCATCGAGCTGAATATTCCGCTGGTTTCCGCCGCCATGGACACCGTGACCGAAGCCCGTCTGGCCATTGCCATGGCCCAGGAAGGCGGTATTGGCATCATCCACAAGAACATGACCATCGAGCAGCAAGCTGCCGAAGTGCGCAAGGTCAAGAAGTTCGAAGCCGGTGTGGTCAAGGACCCGATCACCATCGAGGCCGATGCCACGGTGCGTGAGCTGCTCGAACTGACCCGCATGCACAACATCTCCGGCGTGCCGGTGCTGCACGACGGCGACCTGGTCGGCATCGTCACTTCCCGTGACGTGCGTTTCGAAACCCGCATGGATGTCCCGGTTCGTGAAGTGATGACGCCTAAAGAGCGCCTGGTCACGGTCCGCGAAGGCGCCGACAAGAACGAAGTCCGCGAGTTGCTGCACAAGCACCGTCTGGAAAAAGTCCTGATCGTCGACGACAAGTTTGCCCTCAAGGGCATGATGACCGTCAAGGACATCGAAAAATCCAAGGCCTACCCGCTGGCCAGCAAGGACGACCAAGGTCGTCTTCGTGTCGGCGCCGCAGTCGGCACCGGTAAAGACACCGCCGATCGTGTTGCCGCACTGGTCAATGCCGGTGTTGATGTGGTGGTGGTCGACACCGCCCACGGTCACTCCAAAGGCGTGATCGACCGCGTGCGCTGGGTCAAGCAGAACTTCCCTGAAGTCCAGGTGATCGGCGGCAACATTGCCACCGGCGCTGCTGCCAAGGCCCTCGCCGAAGCGGGCGCGGATGCGGTCAAGGTCGGTATCGGCCCTGGCTCGATCTGCACCACCCGTATCGTCGCCGGTGTCGGCGTACCGCAAATCAGTGCCATCGCCAACGTCGCCGCCGCCCTTGAAGGCACCGGCGTACCGTTGATCGCCGACGGCGGCATCCGTTTCTCCGGTGACCTGTCCAAGGCCATCGTGGCCGGTGCTTCCTGCGTGATGATGGGCTCGATGTTCGCTGGTACCGAAGAGGCGCCGGGCGAAATCGAACTGTTCCAGGGCCGTTCCTACAAGGCTTACCGCGGCATGGGTTCGCTGGGTGCGATGTCGCAGTCCCAGGGGTCCTCCGACCGCTACTTCCAGGACTCCTCCGCGGGTGCCGAGAAGCTGGTACCGGAAGGCATCGAAGGGCGTGTTCCCTACAAGGGCAGCCTGAGCGCCATCGTCCATCAACTGATGGGCGGCCTGCGCTCCTCGATGGGCTACACCGGCAGCGCCGACATCGAAGAAATGCGCACCAAGCCTGAATTCGTGCGTATCACCGGTGCCGGCATGGCTGAATCTCACGTTCACGACGTGCAGATCACCAAGGAAGCTCCAAACTATCGCGTAGGTTGATAGTGATCGCCTCCTGGCCGAGGTCGGGAGGCGATTGACGAATTTGAACCGGGGCTGTTGATGACAGCCCCGTGTTGTTTCTGATTTCACTGACGAGAATGACTCATGGCCCTCGACATTCACGCCCACCGCATCCTGATCCTCGACTTCGGTTCCCAGTACACCCAGCTGATTGCCCGCCGCGTGCGTGAAATCGGCGTGTACTGCGAACTGCATCCGTTCGACATGGACGACGAAGCGATTCGCGAATTCGCTCCCAAAGGCGTCATCCTCGCCGGCGGTCCCGAGTCCGTGCACGAAGCCAACAGCCCTCGCTGCCCGCAAGCCGTGTTTGACCTGGGCGTTCCGGTCTTCGGTATCTGCTACGGCATGCAGACCATGGCCGAGCAGCTGGGTGGCAAGGTCGAAGGTTCCGAGCTGCGTGAGTTCGGTTATGCCCGTGTTGATGTGGTCGGCAAGAGCCTCCTGCTCGATGGCATCGAAGACCACGTCGACGCCGACGGCCTGTTCGGCCTCGACGTCTGGATGAGCCACGGCGACAAGGTCACCCGGATGCCGGAAGACTTCCACGTCCTGGCCAGCACCCCGAGCTGCCCGATTGCCGGCATGTTCAACGACGACCTGCGTTACTACGGCGTGCAGTTCCACCCGGAAGTGACCCACACCAAGCAGGGCGGTCGCATCCTGTCGCGCTTCATCCTCGATATCTGCGGCTGCGAAGCACTGTGGACGCCATCGAAAATCGCTGAAGACGCCATCGCCAACGTCCGTGCCCAGGTCGGTACCGACAATGTCCTGCTGGGCCTGTCCGGCGGTGTTGACTCCTCGGTGGTTGCGGCGCTGCTGCACAAGGCCATCGGCGACCAGCTGACCTGCGTCTTCGTCGACAACGGCCTGCTGCGCCTGCACGAAGGCGAGCAAGTGATGGCCATGTTCGCCGAGAACATGGGCGTCAAGGTGATCCGCGCCAACGCCGAAGAGCAGTTCCTGAACAACCTGGCCGGCGAGTCGGACCCGGAGAAGAAGCGCAAGATCATCGGTCGCACCTTCATCGACGTGTTTGATGCCCAGTCCAACAAACTGGACAACATCAAGTACCTGGCCCAGGGCACCATCTACCCGGACGTGATCGAGTCGGCTGGCGCGAAAAGCGGCAAGGCCCACGTGATCAAGTCCCACCACAACGTGGGTGGCTTGCCGGAAGAGATGAACCTCAAGCTGGTCGAGCCGCTGCGCGAGCTGTTCAAGGACGAGGTCCGTCGCCTCGGCCTTGAGCTCGGCCTGCCGTACGACATGGTCTACCGTCACCCGTTCCCGGGCCCGGGCCTGGGCGTGCGGATCCTCGGTGAAGTGAAGAAGGAATACGCCGACCTGCTGCGTCGCGCCGACCATATCTTTATCGAAGAACTGCGCAAGGCCGACTGGTACCACAAGGTCAGCCAGGCATTCGTGGTGTTCCAGCCGGTGAAATCGGTGGGTGTGGTCGGTGATGGCCGTCGTTACGCCTGGGTCGTGGCCCTGCGTGCGGTGGAAACCATCGACTTCATGACCGCCCGCTGGGCGCACCTGCCGTACGAGCTGCTGGAAACCGTCAGCGGCCGGATCATCAACGAAATCGAAGGCATCTCCCGCGTTACCTACGACGTGTCGAGCAAGCCGCCGGCGACGATTGAGTGGGAATGATGGCTTCATCCTCGCGTCAGCGGGGTGAAGAATAGGCGCTTTAGCCCAATGCCAGTCAGTCACGCTGACTGGCATTTTCATTTGTGCTCGGATGCTTCGGGGATTCAAGTCTGATGGTCTTTGGAGGCATCACACTCCGACACAATTGCACTCATTACTCTGATCGCCTGGTGAGCTGATAGGCGCTTATAGTCTGTGCTTCGCTGCTAAATCAGCGAACGGATTTCGCAGTCCGTACACATTCTAACCAACAGCGCCGCAAGCCTGTTGTTGGCGTTTTCTCTCGCCTCCAATAAGCTTCCATGGCGACTGTGCGTGGGAGACCTTCGGGTCTGCCGGGTTTATGGTTGGAATTACCGGTCTGCGAACCCGCGCACAGTTGCCACCCATTTCGTTTCGCAGCGGACGGTGGTGACCCTTTAAGACATTTAAGGGAATTCCTACCATGCAAAGTAACGAACGCTTTACCCCCGTCGATACAGTAGCTTCCGAGCGCCCAGTCCTGTACATCGATAGCCATGCTCCCTTGGTTGACCTGCATGCCTGCGTCAGCGAGCGCATCGGTGCCTTGGGTAATATCCTGAGTCTTTTTTCTTGTTGTAGCTTGAATGACAGCGATCCAGGTGACATTGCTTCTATCGCCAACATCAGTCGAATCCTGTTGCAGGACGTCAATGATGTCTTCGCGGTGATTCAACGGCGTGGCCTGATGGCCGAGCGGCGCGTCTGCTGATTTTTACTCAACACTCTGCTGAGGCCGCGATAACCCGTTGGGTTTTATTGCGGCCCTTCCCTGAATTCGGTTTGCATGATCCTGATACGAAAACGACTTTCGCCTAATGCCGAAAGTTGAGGGAGTTTGAAGCCGACCTCGGCCTTTCGTCACAAACCTCAGACTGATTTGAGAATGGTTCTTAACATGGGGGGTGCTCCGCCCATGCAGCCCTGGACTTGTGAAACCTCGGGAACACACGTTGAAGGTGCGCAGTGCTCAATCTGCTGCTTGGGGCTAGCTTGGTGGGTTACCCAAACGGACCTTTCCTCAGAGCGCTGCTTGGCGCCACTCGTCGGTTCGCATCCACAAGCTAGAGTCAAAAGGTAGAAATTGATTGTCTGTTGGTGAAGTTTGATCGCAGGCGTAGAGTGAATACGGTAGAATTCGCGGTGCCTGAGATGGAGCAACAGTCTACGGCATAGATTTAGACGGAGAATATCAAATGGAAAGTCGGGACATTGAAATAAGGCGGCACTTTCACAAGAAGCGCTTACAACACTTCCACGACTGCCCAAACACTATTGTAATAGACGAGCTTGGTATTGCTCACGGAAAAAACAGAGCAGATATAGCAGTTCTGAACGGGACTTTTCATTGCTTTGAAATCAAAAGTTCAAAAGACACTATAAATCGCCTGCCTGAGCAGTTATCAGAGTATTCAAAATGCTTTGAAAAAATTTCAGTAATATCCGCTCCAAATCATATTCAAAAAATAATGACCATTCTTCCATCTTGGTGCGGTCTGATCGTCGCGACCAAGGGTGCTAAGGGGGCGGTGGCATTCAAAACTATAAAACGCCCCAAAAAAAATCCACAGCTAGAAATTACGGCCATGGCTCACTTTCTCTGGCGAAGAGAAATAATCGAGTTGCTTACAGTGCTGGGCGTGGAAGAAAAACATCTTAATCAGTCCAGAGAAAAACTTTATCAGTTGATCCCTCCAACCCTTACCGCACAGGAACTGACCCAGTGGATCAAGGTTAAGTTTATGGGCCGTAAAGACTGGAGAGCTGCCTCACAACAAATGTTATGTGATGATTGACGCCAACCCATTTCCAAGTAGTCAAGTTGCCGCAATTGTTAAGCTTGTTAGCGGTTTCATCAATTCTTTCATCGCCTTTGCTAAAGCTGCTAGTTGAATATTTGCCAGAAGATATGATGGCCTTACAGTGGTCAATCATCTGGGCTTCATTACCTCGAAATGCACCGCCCTTTGGTACAAACCAAGAGTCATCTATAGTGTATACAATTTTTCCGGCAGGCTTCATTTTGCGCATATCTAGGCTTAAAAATGAAGGTGACTCAATGGAGTAGTCTCCAAAACAAGGCGCGTATATCGTTTTAGCCATCTCTGCACGCAAGCTGGGAAAAAGTCCCCACTCGTGCCGCTTTTGAATTGCACCTGGCTTTTTTATATCGCGGAGTTTTAGCGATGTCGCAACAAAAATAAGAGATCGGCATGCGCTACACCCACTCATTTTATTTACCGCTCCTGCGACTATTTTAGCAAGCAGGCCATACGGCTCGAAGTTTGTGGGCTCTCCTAGATCAACAACTAAATCCACCTCTTTCCAAGAAGATACGCCGAGCGAACTCATCAGCGCTGCTAGATCCGCATCCACTGATGGTTTGAGAAGCTCATCCAGTTTGAGTCTTAAAACAATCCCGGTCTTATGAGCGATTAAAAACGAGCGAATACAGGAAATGTAAGAGCCACTTTTAGAGAGGCCAACTACTGGGCGGACATTACAACCCAAATCAACAGCTTCATTTAGCACGAACTCAATGACTGGGCGCCCATCATCCATCACTTCATCTTCTAGAGAGTCGTGGAGGTCGACGAGTGCAAGCCGACTGCTCCATTTGGTATAGAGCCGTTTCGGGAAGGTTTCGACGTGCTCATGGACTGTCTTTTTCATTCTCCCCTCTTCGAAATCATACTCCCTAGGAGGTATCACTAGAAGTGGAACGACTTTATCCTTCACCTCAGCCTTCAGAGTGAAAAGCGCTTGGTACTCGCCCTGTCGCCACTTTAGAACTGGCACATACTTTTCACTGCTGATTTTCATAGCTGTTCCTCAAAACAGGAGCGTACTTTTCCCTGCCCCAAAAACTCAGAAAGCACATGATAGTTATTGCTTTCCTTTCGGATTCTTCCCGCCAAAATACTTGGATGAATGCCTATTCTTTCCGCATCAAGCCGCACAGCTTCTGGAGTCATTGAAAATCTAGAAATGCATGAATCCCAAGACTCGCTGCTTATCAAAGCCTCTAAAGCGAATTCATCGGCTTCTCGCTCAACCAAATCACCTTCACCACCTCCTTCCTCATCAAAGTAGTCCATTTGGAGGGAGTCAAATATATGAAGAGATATATGAGCAAGCTCATGAAATAGCACAAACCAGAAATTATCTAAACGATCATATCTCAATGTGAGCGCAACAACTGGATGCCCTGTCTCAAGCACCATGGCAGCCCCGTCAAGGTACGTGCCAGGTAAATGCTTTTCTAGAACCAACACTATCCCTTTCTCAGCTAAGAATTTTTTAGCCGCTAGGGGCGCGCCCTCAATCTGCGTTAAGGAAGATAGTTCTTTCATCCAGCTATCCGTATGGCTGTATTCAGAAACAGCTCCAGACGCCACCTCTTCTCTAGCTAGCTCTAATACGCGAGCCTGCCAAGCTAATAAAGCATATTCATTGGGCTTATTCTCCCCATGAAACTTCTTCCTATGCAGGGCTGGAGTATATTGCCCGCCGCCACTAATAAAGTAATCTCTGACTTGATCTACAGCACTAATCCCTTTTTTTACTGTAATCCAACCGCGCTTAACCATTTCTTTCGCAGGGAACATCGTCCAATCGATATTCTCTACGCTATTCCAGCAAAAAACCGAGTCGGCAGCATTCGCCTTGGCACCTGACCATGATTCGCGAACTTTTACATTCAGTACTTCAGCTACAGAAATAAGACGAGAAAGGCTGGCTCCCATATAACTAGAGGCCTCATATCTCTGAAGCTGCTGTGTTGGAATCCCTAATTTCTCAGCAAGATCTTTTTGCGTTAATCCCAACCCAATTCGAGCGTATATAAGAGTCTTAGGTAGCTCTGACAAGCCAGAACACTCTGAGTAGGAAACTTTCCCTTCCTTAATTAACTCATACTCCTTAATCTCAGACTTTATATCTAGGATTTGGGATTCCAAAGCATCAAGCTGAGCCGAGTCCAACCACTCGACTCCAGAGGGTTTGAAAGCAGTTAGCGATTCGCTAAGCTTTTCAAATTGTTTGTGTGCTGACTGATATTGCCTTTCGTTATATATCATTCTCGTGCTCTCCCACACTCAAGGGGCTCGCAAGTCAAATCGATGGATAAGATTCCTTTAGGATGACCTGTAAATCGATCATTCTGGAAAAACTCCAGGAATGTCTTTCCTGGTTCGGCCGGGGCGCCAAAGGGGAAGAATTCCCCCCCGTATTTCAATTTCTGATTCCTTCGCTTATCACGGAAATCAAGGAATACAGGGTCGATTTTTTCACGGGTCACACCGGCAGGGTCCCAGCATACGTCGTAGTCACCTGGCTGAGGCTTGGCCGTGACGTAGCTGCCGTCCAAATAGACAGTGCGACAGCCGGCAGTTCGCAATGCTATGAACGCGGATTGCATTCCGACGAAAAGGCGTCGACGCTTCGCGTTGATAGCAAACACCTGCTCCACCTCTGCCATAGTGGCGATGTGAATTCCCGCTGGCAAAACTGGCCAAGGGCTTTGGTTCGGATTTACAAGAGATGGGATCATGATGCAACAAAATTGTTGTGTCGATGCGAGAAGATAGCCACCCGCCACCTGAGCGGTCAAGCCCCGATTGCGTGCGGTACTCTGTCAGCGCAGTGCCAATTTTTGTTGAGCTGCTGTGGCTTTCGCTAAGCTATTGATATTTCTATGCTTTTAATTCGGCTGCGTTTTTTTTGTTTTCCGCTTAATTTTGTTAAGCAATGTGACTCAGCCGATACCTCATTATCTATGCGGCGTCTGATGGCGGAGGGGAGCAAACGACAACCGAAGTCGCGGCGCCCCTGGGCGTGTATTGCGTCACCCTGTACCGTGCCCTCAACAAAGAGGATGGCTCCAGATGAAAGACCTACCACACGACGAGGCAATGGCCGAGCAGTTCCACGCCGATCCGGCCTATGCGGCCGAGCTGCTGACCGAAGTGCGCCGTAACGGCGACTCGGCCGAGTTGGCCATCCTATTGCGACAGATGGCCAAGGCGTTCGGGCAGGATGAGGGGTGGAGTCTTGCCGACGCAGAGCGCAAGCTATTGTCTACATGACAGGATATGGCACATTTCATGGCATCTAGAAAATTTCGTGTCATAAGCCAATGATATTTATGGATTTATATCTGTTGTTTACAATCGAGTGGGAGTGAGGGGCTGGTTCCTCGCTTCGGATGGATGAAAAGGGGCGCTTCGCAGACCGTGTGAAAACGCGGCGAAGCAGGCTCGGAAAAACAAATGCCCCGACTTGTCGGGGCATTTGCGTTTTTGCCACCGGCAAAAATGAAGCGATTCATCCCATCAGGGCAATCAACCCACTGGTCCCAGTACACCGATTGCCCTTTTCAGATTGTAGGCCTGTACCGCCAAAGCCATTTCGGCTCTTGCTCCTGCCAGTTGGCGCAGCAAGAGCCGTCCATTACCCAGTATCCACTACTTCAGATTCCCAAAGGGATGCTCAACCGTAGAACGCCTGATCACCATCATTTCTGGATGGGCCTGCATTCGCTGTTCCATTCGCTCAAACGCCGCCTCATGGGCGTGACGAGAAACATAGCGGCGTGCAGCCTTGGTACACCGAGGTTTAAGCGGGCAAGCTTTGCAATCGCTGATCGCCGCC
>NZ_PHSU01000003.1 GCF_002814235.1 Pseudomonas sp. QS1027
GGCGCTGGATGAAGGCGCGAATCCGCTCGGCGGCTTCGACGCACTCGGCCAGTGGCGCAACCAGGGCCATGCGCACGCGCCCGGCTCCTGGATTGACGCCGTCCACTTCGCGGGACAGGTAGGAACCCGGCACCACCGTCACATGTTCCTCGGCAAACAGGTCACGGCAGAACGCCGCATCATCGCCCTGCACATTCGGCCACAGGTAGAAGCTGCCATCCGGACGCTGTACATCCAGCACGGGGGCCAGGATCTCCAGCACCGCGTCGAACTTCTCCCGATACAGCGCACGGTTGGCCCGCACATGGATTTCGTCGTTCCAGGCCGCGACGCTGGCCAGTTGGGTCTGCACCGGCATCGCGCAGCCGTGGTAGGTGCGATACAGCAGGAAGGCCTTGAGAATATCCGCGTCACCGGCAACAAAACCCGAACGCAGCCCCGGCAGGTTGGAGCGCTTGGACAGGCTGTGGAACACCACGCAACGCTTGAAGTCCTTGCGACCCAGCGCCACGCAGGCGCTGAGCAGGCCCGGCGGCGGGGTCTGTTCGTCGAAGTACAGCTCGCTGTAGCACTCGTCGGCGGCGATCACGAAGTCGTGCTCGTCGGCCAGGGCGATCAGTTTCTTCAAGGTTTCCAGCGGGATCAGCGCCCCGGTCGGATTGCCCGGCGAGCACAGGAACAGGATCTGGCAACGCTGCCAGATCTCCACCGGCACGGCGTCGAAGTCAGGGTTGAAGCCATTCTCGTCCAGGCACGGCAGGTAGTGCGGCTTGGCCCCGGCGAGGAAGGCCGCGCCTTCGTAGATCTGATAGAAGGGGTTGGGGCTGACCACCAGCGCGTCGTCGCCACGATTGACCACGGTCTGGGTGAAGGCGAACAGCGCCTCACGGGTGCCATTGACCGGCAGGATATTGCGCGCCGGGTCGATCCAGCCGCTCGGCACGCCAAAACGCCGCTCGCACCAGCCGGCGATGGCTTCACGCAGGGCCGGTACGCCGAGGGTGGTCGGGTACACGGCCATCTGTTCCAGGTTGGCGGTCAGGGCTTCGGCGACAAACGCCGGCGAGCGGTGCTTCGGTTCGCCGATGGACAGGGCGATCGGTCGCTTGTCCGCGTTCGGCGTCACGCTGCCGAGCAGGGCGCGGAGTTTCTCGAACGGGTAGGGCTGCAACTGGTTCAGGGCGTTGTTCATCGGTAACGGTGCTCGCTTCATTCAGGTGTCGGCGCGTCAGATACTCAGGCGCATCGTTTCAAGGGGCGGTTCGGCGTTGACGCTCAACTGTTCGACGATGGCGTCCTGCAATCGGCTGCACAGCTGCGGGTCGGACAGCGGTTGGTTGTCGGCGTCGGTAATGAAGAACACGTCTTCCACCCGCTCGCCGAGGGTGGCGATCTTGGCGTTCTGCAGCGACAGGTCGAACTCCAGGAAGATCTTTCCAATCCGCGCCAGCAGCCCGGGACGGTCCGGCGCGCTCAGCTCCAGCACCGTGACCGGGCGCTGGGCGTCGTTGTGGATGGTGACCTGGGGCGCGAAGGCGAAGTGCTTGAGCTGGCGCGGGACCCGGCGCTGGATGATGGTCGGGTAGTCGTCCGGGTTGCGCAGGGCTTCGGTCAGGCCGTCGCGGATCTGCTTGACCCGCTTCGCGTTGTCGCCGATGGAGCCGCCGTCGTTGTCCAGCACGATGTAGGTGTCGAGGGTGAACTGGCTGCTGGAGGTGATGACCCGGGCGTCGTGGATGTTCAGGTTGAGCTGGTCCATCGCGGCCACGGTCACGGCGAAGAAGTCGTGCTGGTCCGGGGCGTAGATGAAGATCTGCGTGCCGCCTTCGAATTCGCGCTGGGTGGTTTCCTTGATCAGCACCAACGGGCCGCCATCGGCCGGCTGTTGCAGGATCGCGTCACTGTGCCAGGCGACGTCGCCGGCGGTGTGACGCAGGAAGTAGTCATCGCCCAGTTGCGACCAGAGCTGCTCGACATCGTCCGGGTCGGTGCCGGCGCGCACCAGGATATCCAGGGCGGCGCTCTGGGTCTGGCGAATCTGCTCCTCGCGGTCCACCGGGTTTTCCAGGCCGCGGCGCAGGGCGCGCTTGGTCTCGGTGTAGAGCTGGCGCAACAGGCTGGCGCGCCAGGAGTTCCACAGGCTCGGGTTGGTCGCGTTGATGTCGGCGACGGTCAGCACGTAGAGGTAGTCCAGGTGCACCTGGTCGCCGACGCTCTGGGCAAAGTCATGGATGACCTGCGGGTCGGACAGGTCCTTGCGCTGGGCGGTGGTGGACATCACCAGATGGTTCTGCACCAGCCAGACGATCAGGCGGCTGTCCCACGGCGGCAGTTGGTGACGCGCGCAGAATGCCTCGGCATCCACCGCGCCGAGTTCCGAATGGTCGCCGTGGCGGCCCTTGCCGATGTCGTGGTAGAGCCCGGCCATGTAGATCAGTTCGGGCTTGGGCAGCTTGGCCATGAGCTTGGCGGCCAGCGGGAATTTCTCCGAGACCTGGGTGTACTGCAGTTTGCGCAGGTGCTTGATCAGGTTCAGGGTGTGGGCGTCGACCGTATAGATATGGAACAGGTCGTGCTGCATCTGCCCGACGATATCGCCGAACTCCGGCAGATAGCGCCCTAGGATGCCGTAGCGGTTCATCCGGCGCAGGTTGCGGTGGATGCCGATCTTGCACTTGAACAGCTCGATGAACAGGCTGGTGTTGCGGATATCGTTGCGGAAATCGTCGTCGATCAGGTGCCGGTGTTCCCGCAGCAGACGGATGGTGTCGGCGCGCACGCCCTTGATTTCCGGCTGCTGGGCCATCAGCACGAAGATTTCCAGCATGGCGAACGGCGTGCGGCGGAAGACGTTGGGGTTGCTCGCCTCGATATAGCCGTCGTGCAACTGGAAGCGCGAGTTCAACGGTTGCGGCGGCGCTTCGTCTTCCGGGGCGAGGATGATTTCCTCGAAGTGCTGGATGATCAGGTCGCTGAGCTGGGCAATGCTCATGACCACCCGGTAGTACTGCTGCATGAAGTTTTCGATGGCCTGTTTCGCATCGTCGCCCTTGAAACCCAGCAGCCCGGCGATGCTGCGCTGGTGGTCGAAGAGCAGGCGGTCTTCGGCACGGCCGGCGAGCATGTGCAGGGCGTAGCGGACTTTCCAGAGGAACTCCTGGGACGAGGCCAGCAGGGCATTTTCGCTCTCCACCAGAAAGCCTTCGCCGGCCAGGGCCCGCAAGTTCAGGGTGCCGTACTGGCGACGGGCGACCCAGAGGATCGTCTGGATATCCCGCAGGCCACCGGGGGAGCCCTTGACGTTGGGTTCCAGGTTGTATTCGGTGTCGTTGTACTTGTGGTGGCGAGCCTTCTGTTCGGCGCGCTTGGCCAGGAAAAAGTCCTTGCTCGGCCACATGTGCGCGGTGCTGGTGACATCGAGCATGCGCTGGCGCAGGTGCTCGGGACCGGCAACGGTGCGGCTTTCCATCAGGTTGGTGATGATCGTCAGGTCGGCCCGGGCCTCTTCGGCGCACTCATCGACCGAGCGCACGCTCTGGCCGACTTCCAGGCCGATGTCCCACAGCAGGGTGAGGAAACGCTCGATGGAATCGCGAAAGATCTCGTGGTCGGCGCTGTCGAGCAGGATCAGCAGGTCGATGTCCGAGTAGGGATGCAGTTCGCCACGACCGTAGCCGCCGACCGCCACCAGGGCGATGTCGGCGTCTTCGCTCCAGCTGAACTGGTCCCAGGCCTGTCGCAGGATGTTATCGACGAACCAGGCGCGGTCTTCGATCAGCCGGCGGATATCGCGCCCGACCCGAAAGCGTTCATCCAGCACCTCGCGGGCCTGGCGGATGGCTTTCTTGAAGGCGGCGATGGGGCTGGCCTTCAGTGCCAGTTCCGCCTGGAACTGGCCGCGGTCGAAGAGTTCGGGATCCACCTGCGGCATCGATTGGCTTTCCTTGGGTTCTATAGGCGTTCTGTATAAGGCGGCAGGTGCAAGCGATCAGGCCGAGACGCGGGGGATGGTCTCATCGCTGCGCAGGGTGAAGATCTCATAGCCGGTGTCGGTGACCAGCAGGGTGTGCTCCCACTGGGCCGACAGCTTGCGGTCCTTGGTGATCGCGGTCCAGCCGTCGCCCAGCACCTTGGTGTCGGCCTTGCCCTGGTTGATCATCGGTTCGATGGTGAAGGTCATGCCGGCCTTGAGTTCCATGCCGGTGCCGGCGCGGCCGTAGTGGAGGATCTGCGGCTCTTCGTGGAACACCTTGCCGATGCCGTGGCCGCAGAACTCGCGGACCACCGAGAAGCCGTTCTTTTCCGCGTGCTTCTGGATGATTTCACCGATGTCGCCCAGGCGGCAGCCGGGCTTGACGATCTCGATGGCCTTGTACATGCATTCCTGGGTGATCTGCGACAGGCGCTCGGCCCAGACCGGCACGGTGCCGACGTGGAACATCTTGCTGGTGTCGCCGTGGTAGCCGTCCTTGATCACGGTCACGTCGATGTTCACCGTGTCGCCATCCTTGAGCGGCTTGTCGCCGGGGATGCCGTGGCAGACCACATGGTTGACCGAGGTGCAGATCGACTTCGGGAAACCCTTGTAGTTGAGCGGGGCGGGGATGGCCTGCTGGACGTTGACCATATAGTCGTGGCAGATACGGTCGAGTTCCTCGGTGGTGACGCCGGGCTTGACGTGTTCACCGATCATTTCCAGTACATCGGCAGCCAGGCGGCCAGCGACACGCATTTTTGCGATGTCCTCGGGGGTTTTGAGGGTGACGGTCATACAGGCTCTCTTTTACGCGCCGGGCGCGAATCAACACGGAATGGGGTGAAAACGGCGGGGCCGCGATGGCTGGCCCGGGGTTTCAGCACCCTTAAAAGCGCGATTCTACCAGACGCAAGGGGTAAACCATGAGCGCCCGGCTATCGCTTCTCTCTATAAGATGGGGCCATTCTGGCCTGAATCCAGGGCGCGCGCAAAAGCCCGGGAGGGGAAATGCGAATGCGGGTTTCGTTTTGGTCGTCGCTGTGGTATAAAATGCGCCGCTTTCCGGGGATAGCCCCGCGAAGCTTAAATCCACACACGTGTCGACACGATGACCTGGGTGCCTTCAGCTGATGCTGCTGGTTGGTCATTGGGATACGTGGAGGCCAAACCCGACTTATCAAGGAACTATCATGTCCCAAGTCAACATGCGCGATATGCTGAAGGCCGGTGTGCACTTCGGTCACCAGACCCGTTACTGGAACCCGAAAATGGGTAAGTACATTTTCGGCGCGCGTAACAAGATCCACATCATCAACCTTGAAAAAACCCTGCCAATGTTCAACGAAGCTCTGACTTTCGTAGAGCGTCTGGCCCAGGGCAAAAACAAGATTCTGTTCGTCGGCACCAAGCGTTCCGCTGGCAAGATCGTTGCTGAAGAAGCAGCACGTTGCGGTTCGCCGTACGTCGATCACCGCTGGTTGGGCGGCATGCTGACCAACTTCAAAACCATCCGTGCTTCGATCAAGCGTCTGCGTGACCTTGAAATCCAAGCCGAAGACGGTACTTTCGCCAAGCTGACCAAGAAAGAGGCGCTGATGCGCACTCGCGACCTGGAAAAGCTCGATCGTTCCCTGGGTGGTATCAAGGACATGGGCGGTCTGCCTGACGCACTGTTCGTGATCGACGTTGACCACGAGCGCATCGCGATCACCGAAGCCAACAAGCTGGGCATCCCGGTTATCGGCGTAGTCGATACCAACAGCAGCCCTGAAGGCGTTGACTACATCATCCCAGGCAACGATGACGCCATCCGCGCCATCCAGCTGTACATGGGTTCGATGGCTGACGCTGTGATCCGTGGCCGCAACAACAACGGTGGCGGTACCGTCGAGTTCGCTACTGAAGAAGCTCCGGTCGCCGCAGCTGAGTAATTGACGCCCTGGCGTTGACTCAGTAAGCAAAAAGGGGGCTTGGCCCCCTTTTTGCCACCTCGAAAACCGTTTGTCGGTGGTGCCGCTACAGCCTTTGTAATGTGCAGCCGCTACAACGGGGTCGGGAAGAATTGAACGCCCGTTCGATCGGGTGGAATGGTTGATAACCTATCCAAGAGGAATTTTGAAATGGCAGAGATTACTGCAGCGTTGGTCAAAGAACTGCGCGAGCGTACCGGCGAAGGCATGATGGACTGCAAGAAAGCCTTGACCAAGGCTGACGGCGACATCGAAAAAGCCATTGATGACATGCGCGCTTCGGGCGCCATCAAGGCTGCCAAGAAAGCAGGCAACATTGCTGCTGAAGGCGCCATCGCAATCAAGGGCGACGGCAAGGCTGCCGTGATCCTGGAAGTGAACTCGCAGACCGACTTCCTGGCTCTGCAAGACGACTTCAAGGCCTTCGTTGCTGCCAGCGTTGAAAAAGCCTTCGCTGACAAACTGACCGACGCAGCTCCGCTGATCGCCGCTCAGGAATCGGCACGTGAAGCCCTGGTTGCCAAAGTCGGCGAAAACGTCAACATCCGTCGCCTGGCTCGTATCGAAGGTGATGTGGTCGGCGCTTACCTGCACGGCAACAAGATCGGTGTGGTTGTGGCCCTCAAAGGCGGCAACGAAGACCTGGCCAAAGACGTTGCCATGCACGTTGCGGCAACCAACCCTGAGTTCCTGCTGCCATCGCAGGTCTCCGCTGAAGCCATCGAACGCGAAAAAGGCGTTTTCCTGAGCCTCAACGAAGACAAGATCAAAGGCAAGCCAGCTGAAATCGTTGAAAAAATGGTCAGCGGCCGTATCAGCAAGTTCCTGGCCGAAGCCAGCCTGGTTGAACAAGCTTTCGTTAAAAACCCGGAAGTCACCGTGGGTGCCCTGGTCAAGAAAGCCGGCGCTGAAATCGTTTCCTTCACTTACTTCAAAGTAGGTGATGGCATCGAGAAGCCAGTGGACAACTTCGCTGAAGAAGTTGCTGCTCAGCTGGCTGCCAACAAGCAATAAGACGGTTTTCAACTGTCGACCCAAGAGGCTGCCCGCTCACGCGCGCAGCCTCTTTTCAAATGGGAGGAGAGGTTTCTCTTTTTCCACTCGGAACCGTCTTACAAGGATGTGTTCTGATGGCGCTGTAGCAGCGCCAAGCTAGAGTAAGCGCAGGCTGCAAACAGCTCGCAAGATTTTTTAAACGCCGCAGGAGAGATTCGCAATGGCTCAGCAGGGCAGTGGCTATCAAGCTCGCTATAAACGCATTCTACTCAAACTTAGCGGCGAGGCCCTGATGGGCTCGGAAGAGTTCGGGATCGACCCGAAGGTTCTGGATCGCATGGCGCTGGAAGTCGGCCAACTGGTCGGCATCGGCGTTCAGGTCGGTCTGGTGATCGGCGGTGGCAACCTGTTCCGCGGCGCCGCCTTGAGTGCTGCCGGGATGGACCGTGTCACCGGCGACCACATGGGCATGCTGGCCACCGTGATGAACGCGCTGGCGATGCGCGACGCGCTGGAACGTGCGAATATCTCGGCCATCGTGATGTCGGCGATTTCCATGGTCGGCGTGACCGATCACTATGATCGCCGCAAGGCCATGCGTCACCTCAACGCCAAGGAAGTGGTGATCTTCGCGGCCGGTACCGGCAATCCGTTCTTCACCACGGATTCGGCAGCCTGCCTGCGTGCGATTGAAATCGACGCCGATGTGGTGCTCAAGGCGACCAAGGTCGATGGCGTTTACACCGCGGACCCATTCAAAGACCCGCATGCCGAGAAGTTCGATCATCTGACCTACGATGAAGTGCTGGATCGCAAGCTGGGTGTCATGGACCTCACCGCTATCTGCCTGTGCCGCGATCACAAGATGCCGCTGCGCGTATTTAACATGAACAAGCCCGGCGCCCTGCTGAACATCGTACATGGCGGCGCTGAAGGAACCCTGATCGAGGAAGGCCAACAATGATCAACGAAATCAAGAAAGACGCTCAAGAGCGCATGAAGAAGTCCCTCGAATCCCTGGCCCATGCGTTTGGCCGGATTCGTACCGGGCAGGCTCACCCAAGCATCCTGGAAGGCGTGATGGTGCCTTATTACGGCACTGACACCCCGATCAAGCAGGTCGCCAACATCACCGTCAAGGACGCGCGCACCCTGCAGGTCGTGGCGTTCGAGCGCAACATGCTCGGTGCCGTGGACAAGGCGATCGGCAGTGCCGGCCTGAACCTCAACCCGACCAACCTGGGCGAGCTGCTGCTGATCTCGATGCCGGCGCTGACCGAAGAGACTCGCCGTGGTTTCACCAAGCAAGCTCGTGAAGAAGCGGAAAACGCTCGTATTGCCGTGCGTAATATCCGTCGCGACGTGCTGGGCGACCTGAAGGACCTGGTCAAGGAAAAAGAGATCAGTGAAGACGAAGAGCGTCGTGCGGCTGACGATATCCAGAAGCTGACCGACAAGTTCGTGGCGGAAATCGAAGTGGCCGTGAAGCAAAAAGAAGCGGACCTGATGGCCGTTTAAGGGTCAGGACGTTTTCATGGAAAAGACCAAGCAGGCTGTGCCGTCCTCGGTGCCGCGCCATGTTGCAATCATCATGGACGGCAATAACCGCTGGGCGAAGAAACGCTTTTTGCCCGGTGTTGCCGGGCACAAGGCTGGCGTCGACGCGGTGCGCGCCGTCATTGAAGTGTGTGCCGAGGCCGGGGTCGAGGTATTGACCCTGTTCGCGTTCTCCAGCGAGAACTGGCAGCGTCCCGCCGACGAAGTCAGTGCCTTGATGGACCTGTTCTTCAAGGCGCTGCGTCGCGAGGCCAAGCGTCTCAACGAGAACAATATCAGCCTGCGGATCATTGGCGACCGCTCGCGCTTTCACCCTGAGCTGCAAGCAGCGATGCGTGAGGCGGAAGCGGCGACGGCCGGCAGCAATCGGTTCATTCTGCAGATCGCCGCCAATTATGGCGGGCAATGGGATATCGCCCAGGCAGCTCAGCGCCTGGCCCGTGAAGTACAGGCCGGGCATCTGCGCCCGGACGATATCACCCCCGAACTGCTGCAGACCTGCCTGGCCACCGGCGACCTGCCGTTGCCGGACCTGTGCATCCGTACCGGTGGCGAACATCGCATCAGCAATTTCCTGTTGTGGCAGTTGGCCTATGCCGAGCTGTATTTCTCCGACCTGTTCTGGCCGGACTTCAAACACGAAGCCATGCGCAATGCGCTGGCCGATTTTGCTTCCCGCCAGCGTCGCTTCGGTAAAACGAGCGAACAGGTCGAAGCAGGAGCCCGGGTTTAATGCTCAAGCAACGCATCATCACGGCACTCATTCTCCTGCCCATCGCCTTGTGCGGGTTCTTCCTGCTCGAAGGCGCGGGCTTTGCGCTGTTCATCGGCCTGGTCGTCACCCTCGGCGCCTGGGAATGGGCGCGCCTGGCGGGGTTTGAAGCGCAGCCGGCCCGCGTGGCCTATGCGGCGCTGGTCGCGGTGCTGCTGTTCTTCATGTACATCCTGCCCAACCTGGCGCCCTGGGTGCTGGGGGCGGCGGTGTTGTGGTGGGGCCTGGCGGCGTTCCTGGTGCTGACCTATCCGCGCACCAGCGCGCACTGGTCGACCACCGCGAGCAAGCTGGTGATCGGTTTCCTGATCCTGCTGCCGGCCTGGCAAGGCTTGATCCTGATCAAGCAGGAGCCGTTGGGCAACTGGTTGATCATGGCGGTGATGATCCTGGTCTGGGGCGCCGATATCGGCGCCTACTTTTCCGGCAAGGCCTTCGGCAAGCGCAAGCTGGCGCCGTCGGTCAGCCCGGGCAAGAGCTGGGAAGGCGTCTACGGCGGCCTGGCTCTGAGCCTGGTGATCACCGCGGTGGTCGGGGTCGTACGCGGCTGGGGCGCCGGGCAGATGATTGCCAGCCTGCTGGGTGCGGCGCTGATCGTGGTGATTTCGGTGGTCGGTGACTTGACCGAAAGCATGTTCAAGCGCCAATCGGGGGTCAAGGACAGCAGCAACCTGTTGCCCGGGCATGGCGGTATCCTCGATCGTATCGATAGCCTGACGGCGGCCATTCCGACCTTTGCCGTACTCCTGTGGATCGCTGCATCGTGAGCCGCCCACAGCAAATTACCGTTCTGGGTGCCACCGGTTCCATCGGCCTGAGCACCCTGGATGTCATCGCCCGTCATCCGCAGCGTTACCAGGCCTTTGCCTTGAGCGGTTTCAGTCGGCTGGCTGAGCTGTTTGCCCTGTGCGTGCGGCATCGTCCGCGTTATGCGGTGGTGCCTGAGGCGTCCGCGGCGCGTGGCTTGCAGGAGCAGCTGCGTAGCGCTGGCCTGGCGACCGAAGTGCTGGTGGGGGAGGCGGGCCTGTGCCAGATCGCCGCCGATCCCGAGGTCGATGCGGTGATGGCGGCGATCGTCGGCGCGGCGGGCTTGCGTCCTACGCTGGCGGCGGTCGAAGCCGGCAAGAAGATTCTGCTGGCTAATAAGGAGGCGCTGGTGATGACCGGTGCGCTCTTTATGCAGGCGGTACGCAAGAGCGGTTCGGTGCTGCTGCCGATCGACAGCGAACACAATGCGATTTTCCAGTGCCTGCCCCAGGATCACGCCCGTGGCCTGGCGGCGGTCGGTGTGCGACGGATCCTGCTGACCGCCTCGGGTGGTCCGTTCCGGCAAACACCGCTGGGCGAACTGGCCGATGTCACCCCCGAGCAGGCGTGCGCCCATCCCACCTGGTCGATGGGGCGCAAGATCTCGGTCGACTCGGCGAGCATGATGAACAAGGGCCTGGAGCTGATCGAGGCGTGCTGGTTGTTCGATGCCAAGCCGTCCCAGGTCGAGGTGGTGATCCACCCGCAGAGTGTGATTCACTCCCTGGTCGATTACGTTGATGGTTCGGTTCTGGCGCAGTTGGGTAACCCGGACATGCGCACGCCGATCGCCAATGCCCTGGCCTGGCCTGAGCGGATCGACTCCGGCGCGGCGCCGCTGGACCTGTTTGCCGTGGCGCGCCTGGATTTCCAGGCCCCGGACGAACAGCGTTTTCCTTGCCTGCGCCTGGCCCGCGAAGCGGCCGAGGCCGGAGGCAGTGCGCCGGCGATGTTGAACGCGGCGAATGAAGTCGCGGTGGCGGCATTTCTCGAACGGCGCATCCGTTACCTCGAGATCGCGAGTATCATCGAGGACGTTTTAAACCTGGAGCCGGTGGTCGCGGTCAACGAGCTCGACGCGGTATTCGCGGCAGACGCCAAGGCCAGGGCCCTGGCCGAGCAATGGCTGAGTCGCCACGGGCGATGAATCTGGCGTAGCCTTCGGGGCTGTCGGCACCTGGGATTGCGGAGAAAGTAAATGAGCGCGCTCTATATGATAGTCGGCACCCTGGTGGCCCTGGGTGTGCTGGTGACCTTCCACGAATTCGGCCACTTCTGGGTGGCCCGTCGTTGCGGCGTCAAGGTCCTGCGTTTTTCCGTGGGCTTCGGCATGCCGCTGCTGCGTTGGCACGATCGCCAGGGCACCGAGTTCGTGGTTGCCGCGATTCCGTTGGGCGGCTACGTGAAAATGCTCGACGAGCGTGAGGCTGAAGTCCCGCCGGAGCTGCTCGACCAGGCTTTCAACCGCAAGTCGGTGCGCCAGCGTATTGCAATCGTCGCCGCCGGCCCGATTGCCAACTTTCTCCTGGCCATCGTGTTTTTCTGGGGCCTGGCGATGCTCGGCAGCCAGCAGGTGCGTCCAGTCATCGGTACCGTGGAAAGCGGCAGCCTGGCCGAGAAGGCCGGCTTGAGCAGCGGTCAGGAAATCGTTGCTGTCGACGGCGAACCGACCACCGGCTGGGGCGCGGTCAATCTTCAGTTGGTGCGTCGCCTGGGGGAAAGCGGCACCCTGCAATTGCGGGTCCGTGAGCCTGGCTCGACGGCCGACTCGCCGCGCGAACTGGCGCTGGACCACTGGTTGCAAGGCGCCGATGAGCCCGATCCGATCAAGTCCCTGGGGATTCGCCCATGGCGTCCGGCGCTGGCGCCGGTGCTGGCCGAACTCGATCCGAAGGGCCCGGCCCAGGCCGCCGGCCTCAAGACCGGCGACCGCCTGTTGGCGGTGAATGACCAGCCCCTGAACGATTGGCAGCAGGTGGTGGATTGGGTCCGTGTACGTCCTGATACCAAAATTGTGCTGCACGTCGAGCGTGATGGTGCTCAAATCGACGTCCCGCTGACCCTGGCCAGCCGCGGCGAAGGCAAGGTGGCGAGTGGTTATCTGGGGGCCGGCGTCAAGGCGGTGGACTGGCCGCCGGAGATGGTCCGAGAGGTCAGTTACGGGCCTCTGGCGGCGATTGGCGAAGGTGCTCGACGCACTTGGACCATGAGCGTCCTGACCCTGGACTCGCTGAAGAAAATGTTGTTCGGCGAGCTCTCGGTAAAAAACTTGAGTGGACCGATAACCATTGCTAAAGTGGCGGGCGCTTCGGCCCAGTCGGGCGTCGCTGATTTCCTGAATTTCCTGGCTTATCTGAGTATCAGCCTGGGGGTTCTGAATTTGTTGCCCATCCCGGTACTGGATGGGGGGCATTTGCTGTTTTATCTGATCGAGTGGGCGCGTGGTCGTCCCTTGTCGGATCGGGTGCAAGGTTGGGGGATTCAGATCGGTATCAGTTTGGTGGTTGGGGTGATGTTGCTTGCCCTGGTCAACGATCTGGGTCGACTGTAACGCTTCGCGAAAATTGCGAATCTGCCGCATTGTGCGGCAGTTTGTTTATTGCCAGTTGGAATAAGAAAGGACTTCATGAAACGTCTGCTGCTAACTGCGGTTCTCACCGTATTGATGATCGCCGAAGTTCACGCCGAGTCCTTCACTATCTCCGATATTCGTGTCAACGGCCTCCAGCGGGTATCCGCTGGTAGCGTGTTTGGCGCGTTACCGTTGAATGTCGGGGAGCAAGCGGATGACCGTCGCCTGGTGGAATCCACTCGCGCGCTGTTCAAAACCGGTTTCTTCCAGGATATCCAGCTGGGGCGCGAAGGTAACGTCCTGGTCATCACGGTCGTCGAACGACCTTCGGTGGCCAGCATCGATATCGAAGGCAACAAGGCGATCTCGACTGACGACCTGATGAAGGGGTTGAAACAGTCCGGCCTGGCCGAGGGTGAAATCTTCCAGCGCGCGACCCTTGAAGGCGTGCGTAACGAACTTCAACGTCAGTATGTGGCCCAGGGCCGCTACTCGGCCGAGGTCGAGACCGAAGTCGTTCCCGAGCCGCGTAACCGCGTGGGCTTGAAGATCAAGATCAACGAAGGCACCGTCGCCGCGATCCAGCACATCAACGTGGTGGGTAACTCGGTATTCAAGGACGAAGACCTGATCGATCTGTTCGAACTCAAGACCACCAACTGGCTGTCGTTCTTCAAGAACGATGACAAGTATGCCCGCGAAAAGCTCTCCGGTGACCTGGAACGCCTGCGTTCCTACTACCTGGACCGCGGCTATATCAACATGGATATCGCCTCGACCCAGGTGTCCATCACCCCGGACAAGAAAAGCGTCTATATCACTATCAACGTCACCGAAGGCCAGAAGTACAAGGTCCGTGACGTGAAGCTAAGTGGTGACCTGAAGGTGCCGGAAGACCAGGTCAAGTCCCTGTTGCTGGTGGAGAAGGGCCAGGTGTTCTCGCGCAAGCTGATGACCACCACCTCGGAACTCATCACCCGCCGCCTGGGTAACGACGGCTACACCTTCGCCAACGTCAACGGTGTACCGACGCCGCACGATGACGATCACACCGTCGATATCACCTTTGTGGTCGACCCGGGCAAGCGTGCCTACGTCAACCGTATCAACTATCGTGGCAACACCAAGTCCGCGGACGAAGTGCTGCGTCGTGAAATGCGTCAGATGGAAGGCGGTTGGGCTTCCACCTACCTGATCGACCAGTCCAAGACCCGTCTTGAACGTCTGGGCTTCTTCAAGGAAGTCAACGTCGAAACCCCGGCTGTTCCGGGTGTCGATGACCAGGTTGACGTGAACTACGCCGTGGAAGAGCAGGCCTCGGGTTCCATTACCGCCAGCGTCGGTTTTGCCCAGAGCGCCGGTCTGATCCTGGGCGGTTCGATCACCCAGAACAACTTCCTCGGTACCGGTAACAAGGTCAGCATCGGCCTGACCCGTAGCCAATACCAGAGCCGCTATAACTTCGGTTATGTCGACCCCTACTGGACGCCGGACGGTGTCAGCCTGGGTTACAACGTGTTCTATCGCACCACTGACTACAGCGAGCTCGACGTCAGCGTCGCCAGCTATGCCGTGGACAGCCTGGGTGCCGGTGTCAGCCTCGGCTACCCGATCGACGAGACGTCGCGCCTGACCTTCGGCCTGACGGCCCAGCAGGACAAGATCCAGACCGGCCAGTACACCGTCGACGAAATCTTCAACTTCGTTAACACCCAGGGCGATGAGTTCCTGAACTACAAGGCCTCGCTCGGCTGGTCGGAGTCGACCCTGAACAAAGGCGTCCTGGCGACCCGTGGTCACTCCCAGAGCCTGACCCTGGAAAGCACCATCCCAGGCAGCGACCTGTTGTTCTTCAAGCTCGACTACCGCGGCCAGGTGTTCCAGCCGTTGACCGATACCTACACCATGCGTTTCCACACCGAATTGGGTTATGGCGACGGCTACGGTTCGACCAACGGTCTGCCGTTCTATGAGAACTACTACGCTGGTGGTTTCAACTCGGTACGTGGTTTCAAGGACAGCACCCTCGGCCCACGTGGTACGCCAAGTCGTGGCGTGGATGTGACCGGTAACGTCGGGACGATTGCCGATACCAGCACGAGCGCCTTGCCGTTCGGTGGTAACGTGCTGATTCAAGGTGGTGCGGAGCTGCTGTTCCCGCTGCCATTCGTGAAGGACCAGCGTTCGCTGCGCACCTCGCTGTTCTGGGACGTGGGTAACGTGTTCGACTCCAAGTGCGAACAGGTCCGCAACACCAATGGCACGCTGTCGCAGACGCAGTGCAACGACATCAGTTTCAGCAACCTGGCCAGTTCCGTGGGTGTTGGCGTGACCTGGGTAACCGCCCTGGGGCCTTTGAGTTTTGCCCTGGCCGTGCCGGTCAAAGAGCCTAATAACGCTGAAACCCAGGTGTTCCAATTCTCCCTCGGTCAGACCTTCTAACGGCCTGACCCTAGATAACGACAACGGATTTTGTAGGAGTTTATCGTGCGTAAGTTGACTCAACTGGTTCTGCTGGCCACTGTTCTGGTAGCGACCCCGGCCTTTGCCGAAATGAAAATCGCGGTCCTGAACTATCAGATGGCCTTGCTGGAATCCGACGCAGCCAAGAAGTACGCGGTCGATGCCGAGAAGAAGTTCGGTCCGCAACTGACCAAGCTCCAGGCCCTGGAAAGCAGCGCCAAGGGTATCCAGGATCGTCTGGTGGCCGGTGGCGACAAGATGCAGCAGGGCGAGCGCGAGCGTCTTGAGCTGGAATTCAAGCAAAAGGCCCGTGACTTCCAGTTCCAGTCCAAGGAGCTGAACGAAGCCAAAGCCGGTGCTGACCGTGAAATGCTCAAGCAGCTCAAGCCAAAGCTGGATAGCGCCGTGGAAGAAGTCATCAAGAAAGGTGCCTTTGACCTGGTGTTCGAGCGTGGCGCCGTGATCGATGTCAAGCCGCAGTACGACATCACCCGCCAGGTGATCGAGCGCATGAACCAGCTGAAGTAATCCATGACAGCGACCATCAAGCTCGGCCAATTGGCCGAGATCCTCGGTGCCACCCTACGTGGCAACGAGGAGAAACAAATCACTGGGCTAGCCACCTTGCAGGAGGCTGGCCCAGCTCAGTTGAGCTTTCTGGCAAATCCCCAGTACCGCAAATACCTCGCTGACAGCCAGGCCGGCGCCGTGTTGCTCAAGGCTGCCGATGCCGAAGGTTATGCCGGCGATGCGCTGGTGGTGGCCGATCCTTACCTGGCCTATGCGCGTATTTCGCACCTGTTCGATCCCAAGCCCAAAGCGCCTGCCGGGATTCACCCGAGCGCGGTGGTGGCTGCCGATGCGCAGGTCGATCCGACTGCCAGTATCGGTGCCTTTGCGGTGATCGAGAGTGCTGCGCGGATCGGTGCCGGGGTGACCGTCGGTGCCCAGTGTTTTGTCGGTGCCCGCTGTGAAATCGGCGAAGGCGGCTGGCTGGCGCCCCGGGTCACGCTGTACCACGACGTGCGCATCGGCAAACGTGTGGTGATCCAGTCCGGTGCCGTGCTCGGCGGTGAAGGCTTCGGCTTCGCCAACGAAAAGGGTATCTGGCAGAAAATTGCCCAGATCGGCGGCGTGACCATCGGTGACGACGTGGAGATCGGCGTCAACACCGCCATCGACCGCGGTGCCTTGGCTGACACGATCATTGGCAATGGCGTCAAGCTCGACAACCAGATTCAGATCGCCCACAACGTTCAGGTGGGCGATCACACGGCCATGGCCGCCTGCTGCGGGATTTCCGGCAGCACCAAGATCGGCAAGCACTGCATGCTTGCCGGTGGCGTCGGCCTGGTGGGGCATATCGAGATTTGCGACAACGTCTTCCTGACCGGGATGACCATGGTGACCCACTCGATTACCGAGCCGGGTGCCTATTCTTCCGGAACGGCGATGCAGCCGGCTGCCGAGTGGCGCAAGAGCGCGGCGCGTATTCGCCAGCTCGACGACATGGCCCGGCGCTTGCGGCAGCTGGAAAAGCGGGTAGGCGACGTGACCCCGGACGGTAATGCTTCATCAGATGGCTGATACCATTTTCCATATCAAGTAGCCGCCTGAGTCTGTACGAAAGCTGCCTTCTTGATTTGCTAGAGGAGCCGCGCGTGGCGCGCTCCCACTCTTTACTACAGGCTTCCCCACGAAATGATGGACATCAAAGAGATTCGCGAATACCTGCCTCACCGTTACCCGTTCCTGCTGGTGGACCGGGTGGTGGAACTGGATGTCGAGGCCCAGCGCATTCGTGCCTACAAGAATGTCAGCATCAACGAGCCTTTTTTCAATGGCCACTTCCCGGCGCATCCGATCATGCCGGGCGTGCTGATCATCGAAGCCATGGCCCAGGCTGCCGGCATCCTCGGTTTCAAGATGCTCGACGTGAAGCCTTCCGACGGCACCCTGTACTACTTCGTCGGTTCCGACAAACTGCGTTTCCGTCAGCCGGTACTGCCGGGTGACCAGTTGATCCTCGAAGCCAAGTTCATCAGCTGCAAGCGCAAGATCTGGAAGTTCGAGTGCCAGGCGTCGGTTGACGGCAAGCCGGTCTGCTCGGCCGAGATCATCTGTGCGGAACAGAAAGTATGAGTTTGATTGACCCTCGCGCAATCATCGATCCCACGGCCGTGCTGGCCGAGGGCGTTGAGGTCGGCCCCTGGTCGATCGTCGGCGCAGGTGTGGAAATCGGCGAGGGGACAGTGATCGGGCCGCATGTGATTCTCAAGGGCCCGACCCGGATCGGCAAACACAACCGCATCTACCAGTTTTCCTCGGTAGGCGAAGACACGCCCGATCTCAAGTACAAAGGCGAAGAGACGCGCCTGGTCATTGGTGACCACAACGTTATCCGCGAAGGTGTGACCATCCACCGGGGCACGGTGCAGGATCGTTCGGAAACCACCCTGGGCGACCACAACCTGATCATGGCCTACGCGCATATCGGTCACGACAGCGTGATCGGCAACCACTGCATCCTGGTCAACAACACGGCGTTGGCCGGGCATGTGCACATGGGTGATTGGGCGATTCTCTCGGGTTTCACCCTGGTCCATCAGTTCTGCCATATCGGCGCCCACAGCTTTTCCGGCATGGGCACCGCCATCGGCAAGGATGTTCCGGCCTATGTCACGGTATTCGGCAACCCCGCCGAAGCCCGCAGCATGAACTTCGAAGGCATGCGCCGTCGTGGCTTCAGCGAGGAAGTGATCCACGCCCTGCGCCGGGCCTACAAGGTGGTGTACCGCCAGGGCCTGACGGTGGAACAAGCCATTGCCGAGTTGGCCGAACCTGCCGCGCAGTATCCTGAAGTGGCGGTGTTCCTCGAGTCGATCCAGTCCTCGACCCGCGGCATCACCCGCTGATCATGGCGACTTTGCGGATTGCGCTGGTCGCCGGGGAAGCTTCCGGCGACATTCTCGGCTCTGGTCTGATGCGGGCGCTCAAGGCCCAGCATCCCGAAGTCGAGTTCATCGGGGTCGGGGGCCCGCTGATGCAGGCCGAAGGCCTGGTCTCCTATTTCCCCATGGAACGGCTGTCGGTGATGGGCCTGGTGGAAGTGCTCGGCCGTCTGCCTGAGCTGCTCAAACGCCGCAAGCTGCTGATCCAGACGCTGATCGCCGAGCGGCCCGATGTGTTCATTGGCATCGATGCGCCGGATTTCACCCTGAATATCGAACTCAAGCTGCGCCGTGCCGGGATCAAGACCGTGCATTACGTCAGCCCGTCGGTCTGGGCCTGGCGGCAGAAGCGGGTGCTGAAGATCCGCGAAGGCTGCGACCTGATGCTGACGCTGTTCCCCTTCGAAGCGCGTTTCTATGAAGAGAAGGGCGTGCCGGTGCGGTTTGTCGGGCATTCCCTGGCCGACGCCATTCCCTTGCAGGCTGACCGTGGGCAAGCGCGGGCCGAACTCGGCTTGCCGGACGGTCCGTTGGTGGCGCTGATGCCGGGCAGTCGCGGTGGCGAAGTCGGGCGCCTGGGTGGCCTGTTCCTCGATACCGCGCAACGCCTGCGGGAGATGCACCCCGGTATCCGTTTTGTCATGCCCTGCGCCAGCCCGCAGCGGCGTAGCCAGATCGAGGCCCTGCTGGTCGGTCGCGACCTGCCCCTGACCTTGCTCGACGGCCAGTCCCACAAGGCCCTGGCCGCCTGCGACGCGGTGTTGATCGCCTCGGGTACGGCGACGCTGGAGGCCCTGCTGTACAAGCGTCCGATGGTCGTCGCCTATCGTCTGGCGCCGCTGACCTTCTGGATTCTCAAGCGACTGGTAAAAAGTCCCTACATCTCGTTGCCCAACCTGCTGGCCCAGCGTCTGTTGGTGCCCGAGTTGCTGCAGGATGACGCAACCCCTGAAACCCTGGCGCAGACCTTGTCGCCGCTGATCGAAGGCGGCGAAGAACAGACCCGGGGCTTCGACGAAATCCATCGCACCTTGCGCCTGGATGCCTCGAACCAGGCCGCCGACGCGGTGTTGAAGCTGATCGGCAAAACCGTATGAGTAACCTGAAAATGCAGATGGGATTGGACTTCACCCTGGTGGCCGATGCCGAAGACCTGGTCGCTGGTGTCGATGAAGTCGGTCGTGGCCCGCTCTGCGGCGCGGTGGTGACGGCGGCGGTGATCCTCGATCCCAAGCGCCCGATCCTCGGCCTCAACGACTCGAAGAAGCTCACTGAAGCCCGGCGCGAAAAACTCTACGACGAAATCCGCGAAAAGGCTCTGAGCTGGTGTATCGCTCGCGCTGAAGTCGAGGAAATCGACGAGCTGAACATTTTGCATGCCACCATGCTGGCGATGCAGCGGGCGGTCGAAGGTCTGCATATCCAGCCCAAGCTGGCGATGATCGACGGCAACCGCTGTCCAAAACTGTCGATGGCGGCCGAAGCGGTGGTCAAGGGCGACAGCAAGGTGCCGGCCATTGCGGCGGCGTCGATCCTGGCCAAGGTCAGCCGTGATCGTGAAATGGCGGCGGTTGAATTGATCTACCCGGGTTATGGCATCGGCGGGCATAAAGGCTATCCGACACCCGTGCACCTGGAAGCCTTGCAGCGGCTGGGGCCGACGCCGATTCACCGGCGTTCGTTCGCACCGGTACGCCTGGCCTATGAGAGTCATGGGCGGTCCAGCGAACTTTAACGCTGCTGATGTTTTAGCCAAGGCCCGGTACAATCCGGGCCTTGTTGTTTCTACAGATTAGACAGGATCACTATGCCGGCTTCATTCGTTCATCTACGCCTGCACACTGAGTACTCCCTGGTCGACGGCCTGGTTCGGATCAAGCCGCTGGTCAAGGCCCTGAACGGCCTGAATATGCCCGCCGTGGCGGTGACCGACCAGAACAACATGTGTTCCCTGGTCAAGTTCTACAAGGCCTCCATGGGTGCCGGGATCAAGCCGATCTGCGGCGCCGACCTGTGGTTGTCGAACAAGGATCCCGATGCCCCGCTGAGCCGCCTCAGCCTGCTGGCGATGAATGCCGTGGGCTACCGCAACATCACCGAACTGATTTCCCGTGGCTATATCGATGGCCAGCGCAACGGCATGGTCATCATCGAGCGCGAGTGGGTGGCCGAGGCCAGCGAAGGCGTGATCATGCTCTCGGCGGCCAAGGAGGGCGAGATCGGCATGGCCCTGCTCGGCGACAACGCCGCTGAAGCCGAAGCCCTGGCCCGTGAGTGGATGGCGGTGTTCCCGGACCGTTTCTACCTGGAGGTCCAGCGCACCAACCGTCCCAACGACGAAGAGCAGTTGCACGGCGCCGTGGCCCTGGCCGACAAGCTGGGCGCACCGCTGGTGGCGACCAACGATGTGCGCTTTATCAAGCAGGAAGACTTCGAGGCCCACGAAACCCGCGTCTGCATCGGTGAGGGCCGGGCCCTCGACGATCCGCGGCGTTCGAAGAACTACAGCGACCAGCAATACCTCAAAAGCGCCGAGGAGATGGCCGAGCTGTTCAGCGACCTGCCCGACGCCCTGGAAAACAGCGTCGAGATCGCCAAGCGCTGCAATATCGAAGTGAAGCTGGGCAAGCACTTCCTGCCCAACTTCCCGATCCCCGATGGCATGACCATCGACGAGTATTTTCGCAAGGTGTCCTTCGACGGTCTCGAAGATCGCCTGTCGGTCCTGCTGCCCAGGGACACCACCGAAGACTACGAAGCCAAGCGCCAGGTCTATGTCGACCGGCTGAATTTCGAGCTGGATATCATTATCCAGATGGGCTTCCCCGGCTACTTCCTGATCGTGATGGACTTTATCCAGTGGGCCAAGAGCAATGGCGTGCCCGTGGGCCCCGGCCGGGGTTCGGGTGCCGGTTCCCTGGTGGCCTACGTCCAGAAGATCACCGACCTCGACCCGCTGGAATATGACCTGCTGTTCGAACGTTTCCTCAACCCGGAACGGGTATCCATGCCCGACTTCGACGTCGACTTCTGCATGGACGGTCGCGACCGGGTGATCGACTACGTGGCCGAGAAGTACGGCCGCAACGCCGTGAGCCAGATCATCACCTTCGGTTCCATGGCCGCCAAGGCGGTGGTGCGCGACGTGGCGCGGGTCCAGGGCAAGTCCTACGGCTTGGCGGATCGCCTGTCGAAGATGATCCCCTTCGAAGTCGGCATGACCCTGGAAAAAGCCTACGAGCAGGAAGAAATCCTCCGGGACTTCATCAAGGTCGATGAAGAAGCGGCGGAAATCTGGGAGATGGCGCGCAAGCTCGAAGGCGTGGTGCGTAACGTCGGTAAACACGCCGGTGGCGTGGTGATCGCGCCGACCAAGCTGACCGACTTCTCGCCGATCTACTGCGACGAGGAAGGCGACGGCCTGGTGACCCAGTTCGACAAGGACGACGTGGAGGCGGCCGGCCTGGTGAAGTTCGACTTCCTCGGCCTGCGGACCCTGACGATCATCGACTGGGCGCTGAAGACCATCAACCGTGACCGCGCCAAGGTCAACGAACCGCCACTGGATATCGCCTTTATCCCGCTGGATGACAAGCCGACCTACAGCCTGTTGCAGAAGGCCGAGACCACGGCGGTGTTCCAGCTTGAATCCCGCGGCATGAAGGAGCTGATCAAGAAGCTCAAGCCCGACTGCCTGGAAGACCTGATCGCACTGGTGGCCCTGTTCCGTCCGGGGCCGCTGCAGTCCGGCATGGTGGACGACTTCATCAACCGCAAGCACGGCCGCGCCGAGCTGGCGTACCCGCATTCCGATTACCAGTACGAAGGCCTCAAGCCGGTACTGGCGCCGACCTACGGCATCATCCTGTATCAGGAACAGGTGATGCAGATCGCCCAGGTCATGGCCGGCTACACCCTCGGCGGCGCGGACATGCTGCGTCGGGCCATGGGTAAGAAAAAGCCCGAGGAAATGGCCAAGCAGCGTGGCGGTTTCATCGAAGGTTGCGCGAGCAATAATATCGATCCGGACCTTGCCGGTAACATCTTCGACCTGGTGGAGAAATTCGCCGGTTACGGCTTCAACAAATCCCACTCCGCCGCCTACGGCCTGGTTTCCTACCAGACCGCCTGGCTGAAAGCCCACTACCCGGCGCCGTTCATGGCCGCGGTACTGTCCGCGGATATGCACAACACCGACAAGGTCGTGACCTTGATCGAGGAAGTGCGGACCATGAAGCTGCGCCTCGACGCGCCGGACGTGAACGCTTCGGAGTTCAAGTTCACGGTGAACGACGAAGGCCGGATCATCTATGGCCTCGGTGCGATCAAGGGCGTCGGCGAAGGGCCGGTGGAGGCGATCACCGAAGCGCGCCAGGACGGTCCGTTCAAGGACCTGTTCGATTTCTGCGCCCGGGTCGACCTCAAACGCATCAACAAACGTACCCTCGACGGTTTGATCCGCAGCGGTGCGCTGGATCGCCTTGGCCCGTATTTCCATGACGAGACCAAGGCCTACCAGGCCAATATCGACCGTAACCGCGCGGTGTTGCTGGCGGCGATGGAAGAGGCGATCAAGGCTGCCGAACAGACCGCGCGGACCCACGACAGTGGCCATGCCGACCTGTTTGGCGGGCTGTTCGTCGAAGAAGACGCCGATGTCTACGCCAATCATCGCAAGGCCAAGGAGCTGACCCTCAAGGAGCGGCTGAAGGGCGAGAAAGATACCCTCGGCCTCTACCTCACCGGTCACCCGATCGACGAATACGAAGGCGAGATCCGCCGCTTCGCCCGGCAGCGCATCATCGACCTGAAGCCGGCCCGGGATACCCAGACAGTCGCCGGGATGATCATCAACCTGCGGGTGATGAAAAACAAAAAAGGCGACAAGATGGGCTTTATCACCCTCGACGACCGTTCGGCACGGATCGAGGCCTCGTTGTTCGCCGATGCGTTCATGTCGGCCCAGTCGCTGTTGCAGACCGATGCCATGGTGGTGGTCGAAGGCGAGGTCAGCAACGACGACTTCTCTGGCGGCCTGCGCCTGCGGGTCAAGCGGGTGATGAGCATGGAAGATGCCCGTACCAACCTGGCCGAAAGCCTGCGCTTGAAGCTGCAAAGTGCCGCGCTCAAGGGCGATCAGCTGCGTTGGCTGGGGGAATTGCTCGGCAAGCACCGGGGTGCTTGCCCGATCACCCTGGAGTACACCGGCAGCGACGCCAAGGCCTTGTTGCAGTTCGGCGAGAGCTGGCGGATCGACCCGGCGGACAGTCTGATTCAGGCATTGCGTGACCAGTTCGGGCGAGACAACGTCTTCCTCCAATACCGTTAGGACGGTGGCGCACTCGCTGCGCGCCGACCTTGACCCTATTTTTAATCTCGACCTGAGCGCGCCATATCCCGTAAGGTAGGGCGCGATACAGATCAATCGGCCGGCCAGGCTGTGTAAAAACTACTGTGCTCGACCCAAGACGGATGCTTATGAACCCGAATTTTCTTGATTTCGAACAGCCGATCGCTGACCTGCAAGCCAAGATCGAAGAGCTGCGCTTGGTCGGTAACGACAATTCGCTGAACATCGGCGATGAGATCTCCCGCCTGCAGGACAAGAGCAACACGCTGACCGAAGATATCTTCGGCAAGCTGACCAGCTGGCAGATCGCGCGTCTGGCGCGTCACCCGCGTCGTCCGTATACCCTGGACTACATCAACCACATCTTCACCGAGTTCGACGAACTGCACGGCGATCGGCATTTCTCCGACGACGCGGCGATTGTCGGCGGTATTGCCCGCCTGGACGACCAGCCGGTGATGATCATCGGTCACCAGAAGGGCCGTGAAGTGCGCGAGAAGGTGCGTCGCAACTTCGGCATGCCGCGTCCGGAAGGCTACCGCAAGGCTTGCCGCCTGATGGAAATGGCCGAGCGTTTCAAGATGCCGATCCTGACCTTCATCGACACCCCGGGTGCCTACCCGGGCATCGACGCCGAAGAGCGCAACCAGAGCGAAGCGATTGCCTGGAACCTGCGGGTGATGGCGCGGCTGAAAACCCCGATCATCGCCACCGTGATCGGTGAGGGCGGTTCCGGCGGTGCCTTGGCCATCGGCGTATGCGACCAACTGAACATGCTGCAGTACTCGACCTACGCGGTGATTTCCCCTGAAGGCTGTGCTTCCATTCTGTGGAAAACCGCCGAGAAGGCCCCGGATGCGGCTGAAGCCATGGGCATCACCGCCGAGCGCCTCAAGGGCCTGGGGATTGTCGACAAGGTGATTTCCGAGCCCCTGGGCGGTGCGCATCGCGACCCGGCCACGGCGGCGGCATCGATTCGTGCCGAACTCAGCTCGCAGTTGGCTATGCTGAAAAAGTTCGACAACGATGCGCTGCTGGCTCGTCGTTACGAGCGTCTGATGAGCTACGGTCTCTGATAACGCGCGTTATCGTTCGTGAGCCAGCGCGGGGGGCAACCCATGCGTCAGCCTGATATCGATCTGCCTTCCAGGCTGCTCGAAGCCCTTTCGCCCTGGCGCAATGCCCAGACCTGGCGGATCGGCTTCTCCGGCGGCCTGGACTCCACTGTGCTGCTGCACCTGCTCGCCAGCCTGGCGAAAACCCGGCCCCTGCCCAGGATTGCCGCCTTGCATGTCCATCACGGACTGCAGGCGGTGGCCGACGGCTGGCCGGCCCATTGCCAGGCGGTCTGTGATGAGCTGGGAGTGCCGTTGCAGGTGATCCGCGTCAGCGTCCAGCTGGGTGCCAGCCTTGAGCGTGCCGCCCGTGATGCGCGCTACCTGGCCTTTGCCGGGGTCACCCAATTGCACGATGTGCTGCTGACCGCCCAGCATCGCGAAGACCAGGCCGAAACCCTGCTCTTTCGCCTGCTGCGCGGTGCCGGGGTACGCGGCCTGGCGGCCATGCCGGCGCAGCGTGAGGTCGGCGGCGGCTATCTGGTGCGTCCGCTGCTGGATGTTTCCCGGGCCGAGCTCGAGCGTTATGCCCATCAGCACGGCCTGCGCTGGATTGAAGATCCGTCCAACAGCGACCAGCAGTTCTCGCGCAACTTCCTGCGCCACCGGGTCTTTCCCGGACTGACCGAGCGCTGGCCGCAAGCGGTGAGCAGCATGGTGCGCAGCGCCGCGCACCTGCGCGAGGCCCAGGAGTTGCTCGACGAATTGGCCGAAGTCGACCTCGACGATGCCCTGGCGCATTCCCGGCATGTCTGGCTGGGGATGCCGTCGCTGGCCCTCGACGCCCTGATCGACCTGTCCCCGGCCCGCCAGCGCAACGCCCTGCGGCATTGGCTGGCACCGCTGACCCGGCTGCCGGACAGCGACCATTGGGCCGGTTGGGACGATCTGCGCGATGCGGCCCATGACGCCCGGCCGAAATGGCGCCTGGCCGAGGGTGAGCTGCATCGTGCTGACGAACACCTGTGGTGGTTGAGCGGGTCGTGGTTGCGCCAGCCGCTGGCGGATATCGCCTGGAACTGCCCGAGTCGTCCGCTGGAGCTGCCGGACAATGGCGAGCTGCTGGTGGTCGGCGAGGCGCCGGCCGGTCCCTTGCAGGTCCGCTATCGTCAGGGCGGCGAGGTTTTGCATCTGCCGGACCGCGGACACCGCGATCTGAAGCGCCTGCTTAACGAAAGTGGCGTGCCCTGGTTTATCCGCGGCCGATTGCCGCTGCTCTATCGAGGCGACGAATTGCTTGCCGTGGCGAACCTGCCGGGCCTCGACGGCGGGGCGTTGGGTGACTGGCATTTGCATTGGCAGCCACCTTCGAGCGATCAAGGTTTGAGCTGAAAGGCGCTTTCCGGTAGACTACGCTCCCTTCTTGATACAACTTCTGTGGATTGCCAGCAATTGCAGGAGTTGCCGATTACCAGGCTGTCTTTGCCGGGCGATTCCAAAAAATGTGTAGCGCGCACCGTACCGCGGGTTCAACCCTGCGGACCGTCTCAACGCAGCAGTTTTTCGAAAGGTGCACTGTGATGATCGCAGGTAATCGGGGGCTTCGGCCTTCCTTCGCTTTCCCCGGCGGCTCGGACCGCTTTAACGCAGACTTCTAGGGTTTTTCATGACGCGCTACATATTCGTCACGGGCGGTGTTGTTTCTTCATTGGGGAAAGGCATTGCCTCGGCTTCATTGGCGGCCATCCTGGAGGCGCGGGGACTGAAAGTCACCATGCTCAAACTGGACCCGTACATCAACGTCGATCCGGGCACCATGAGCCCGTTCCAGCACGGTGAAGTCTTCGTCACCCATGACGGTGCCGAGACCGACCTGGACCTGGGTCACTACGAGCGGTTCATCCGCACGACCATGACCCAGAACAACAACTTCACCACCGGCCGTGTCTACGAGCATGTGCTGCGCAAGGAACGTCGTGGTGATTACCTGGGCGCCACCATCCAGGTGATCCCGCACATCACCGACGAGATCAAGCGCCGCATCATCAAGGGTGCCGGCGATGCTGACGTGGCCCTGGTGGAAATCGGCGGGACGGTCGGCGACATCGAGTCGCAACCGTTCCTCGAAGCCATCCGTCAGTTGCGTTTCGAAGTCGGCGCCAAGCGCGCGATGCTGATGCACCTGACCCTGGTGCCGTACATCGCCACCGCCGGCGAAACCAAGACCAAGCCGACCCAGCACTCGGTCAAGGAACTGCGTTCCATCGGCCTGCAGCCGGACGTGCTGGTCTGCCGTTCCGATCATCCGATCGATATCTCCTCGCGTCGCAAGATCGCCCAGTTCACCAACGTTGAAGAACGTGCGGTGATCGCGCTGGAAGATGCCGACACCATCTACAAGATCCCAGGCATCCTGCACTCCCAGGGCCTGGATGATTTCGTCGTCGAGCGTTTCGGCCTGCAATGCGGCGGTGCCGACCTGTCCGAGTGGGAAGCGGTGGTTGACGCCAAGCTGAACCCGGAACACGAAGTCACCATCGCCATGGTCGGCAAGTACATGGAACTGCTGGACGCCTACAAGTCGCTGATCGAAGCGATGAGTCACGCCGGCATCACCAACCGTACCAAGGTCAACCTGCGTTACATCGACTCCGAAGACATCGAAAACCAGGGTACCGCGCTGCTCGAAGGCGTTGACGCCATCCTGGTTCCAGGTGGTTTCGGTCTGCGTGGTGTGGAAGGCAAGATCACCGCGGTCCAGTACGCTCGGGAAAACAAGGTGCCGTACCTGGGTATCTGCCTGGGCATGCAAGTGGCGGTCATCGAGTTCGCCCGTAACGTGATGGGTTGGAAAGACGCCAACTCCACCGAGTTCGATCGCACCAGCGGTCACCCGGTGGTCGGCCTGATCACCGAGTGGGAAGATTCCACCGGCGCGGTCGAAACCCGTACCGAGACCTCCGACCTGGGCGGCACCATGCGCCTCGGTGCCCAGGACTGCCTGCTCGAAGCCGGTTCCCTGGTACACGACTGCTATGCCAAGGACGTGATCGTCGAACGTCACCGTCACCGCTACGAAGTGAACAACAAGCTGCTGCCGCAGATCATCGAAGCCGGCCTGAAGATTTCCGGTCGCTCGGGTGATGGCGCGCTGGTGGAAGTGGTCGAGGCTCCGGATCATCCATGGTTCGTCGCTTGCCAGTTCCACCCTGAGTTCACCTCGACCCCGCGCGACGGCCATCCGCTGTTCAGCGGTTTCGTCAAGGCGGCCTTGGCTCAACACCAGAAGAACGCGTGATCTCGGAGAGATAGAAGCATGGCCCAAAAGATCATCCGCGTAGGCGACATCGAGATTGCCAACGACAAGCCGATGGTGCTGTTCGGCGGCATGAACGTACTGGAAAGCCGGGACATGGCGATGCAGGTCTGTGAAGAGTACGTGAAGGTAACCGAGAAACTCGGTATTCCTTACGTATTCAAGGCCAGCTTCGACAAGGCCAACCGTTCGTCCGTCACCTCCTACCGTGGCCCCGGCCTGGAAGAAGGGATGCGGATTTTCCAGGACATCAAGCAGGCGTTTGGCGTGCCGATCATTACCGACGTCCACGAGCCGGCCCAGGCCGCCGTGGTCGCCGAGGTCTGCGACATCATCCAGTTGCCGGCCTTCCTGTCGCGCCAGACCGACCTGGTGGTGGCCATGGCCAAGACCGGTGCGGTGATCAACATCAAGAAGGCCCAGTTCCTCGCGCCCCAGGAAATGAAACACATCCTGAGCAAGTGCGTGGAAGCGGGCAACGACCAGTTGATCCTCTGCGAGCGCGGTTCGAGCTTCGGCTACAACAACCTGGTGGTCGACATGCTCGGCTTCGGCATCATGAAGCAGTTCGAATACCCGGTGTTCTTCGATGTGACCCACGCCCTGCAGATGCCGGGCGGTCGCTCGGACTCCGCCGGTGGTCGTCGGGCCCAGGTCACCGACCTGGCCAAGGCCGGCATGAGCCAGGGTCTGGCCGGGCTGTTCCTGGAAGCGCATCCGGATCCGGACAACGCCAAGTGCGACGGGCCTTGTGCCTTGCGCCTGGACAAGCTGGAACCGTTCCTGGCCCAACTCAAGGCTTTGGACACACTGGTGAAGAGTTTTCCGACGGTAGAAACCGCGTAATCCTTAAATCTCCGGTAAAGTACCGCACGATTCAAGGCTCTGGACCTGGGTTCAGAGCCTTTTCGTCTGCAAGGCTGCCCATTTTTCATTCGCTTGCCGACGATCAAAGATTTCCTTCAGCTGCGTCGTTTTCGTCAACTTTGGAGTGTTTACAACAATGGCAAAAATCGTCGACATCAAAGGTCGTGAAGTTCTCGACTCCCGTGGCAACCCCACCGTGGAAGCTGACGTGCTTCTGGACAACGGCATCATCGGCAGCGCCTGCGCGCCGTCCGGTGCTTCCACCGGTTCGCGTGAAGCGCTGGAACTGCGTGATGGCGACAAGAGCCGTTACCTGGGCAAGGGCGTGCTGAAGGCCGTCGGCAACATCAACGGCCCGATCCGTGAGCTGCTGCTGGGCAAGGATCCTTCCGACCAGAAGGCCCTGGACCACGCGATGATCGCGCTGGACGGTACCGAGAACAAGGCGACCCTGGGCGCCAACGCCATCCTCGCCGTGTCCTTGGCCGCCGCCAAGGCCGCTGCCCAGGACCAGGACCTGCCGCTGTACGCGCACATCGCCAACCTCAACGGTACGCCGGGTGTCTACTCCATGCCGGTGCCGATGATGAACATCATCAACGGCGGCGAGCATGCCGACAACAACGTCGACATCCAGGAATTCATGGTTCAGCCGGTAGGCGCCAAGACCTTCTCCGAAGGCCTGCGCATGGGCACCGAGATTTTCCATCACCTCAAAGCCGTGCTGAAGGCCCGTGGCCTGAGCACCGCTGTCGGTGACGAAGGTGGTTTCGCGCCGAACCTGGCCTCCAACGAAGACGCTTTGAAAGTGATCTCCGAAGCCGTCGCCAATGCCGGTTACAAGCTGGGCACCGACGTGACCCTGGCCCTGGACTGCGCCGCCAGCGAATTCTACGAAGACGGTAAATACAACCTGTCCGGCGAAGGCCAGGTGTTCACCGCCGAAGGTTTCGCCGACTACCTGAAAGGCCTGACCGAGCGTTACCCGATCATCTCCATTGAAGATGGCCTGGACGAGTCCGACTGGGACGGCTGGAAGATCCTCACCGACAAGATCGGCGAGAAGACCCAGTTGGTAGGCGACGACCTGTTCGTGACCAACACCAAGATCCTGAAAGAAGGCATCGATAAAAAGATCGCCAACTCGATCCTGATCAAGTTCAACCAGATCGGCACCCTCACCGAAACCCTGGAAGCCATCCAGATGGCCAAGGCCGCCGGCTATACTGCGGTGATCTCGCACCGTTCCGGTGAAACCGAAGATTCGACCATTGCCGACCTGGCCGTGGGCACCGCCGCGGGCCAGATCAAGACCGGTTCGCTGTGCCGCTCCGATCGCGTTTCCAAGTACAACCAACTGCTGCGTATCGAAGAGCAACTGGGCGCCAAGGCCAAGTACAACGGTCGCTCCGAGTTTCGCGGTTAAGCCGTAGATGGTAAAAAGACACCAGATTGTGTCGGAAAAGTCGCTATAGCGAGTTTTTTAGCACTAATCTGATGCTTTGAGAGCACAAGCCTGGTTCTTCCAGGCTTCGTGCTATCAGTCGGTTCGAAATGGTTGGCATGGCTGTCTTTTCCACTGGATAACTGAAATTCGATGCGCAGTCCCAATTGGTTGTTCCTCATTCTGCTCTTACTGCTGGCTGGCCTGCAGTACCGCCTTTGGGTGGGCAATGGGAGCCTGGCGCAGGTGGCCGACCTGACACAGCAAATTGCCGACCAGCACACCGAAAACGAGCGTCTGCTGGAGCGTAATCGCGTGCTTGACGCGGAAGTTCTTGAACTGAAGAAAGGCATGGAGACCGTTGAAGAACGTGCTCGCCATGAACTGGGCATGGTCAAGGACGGTGAAACCCTTTATCAGCTGGCGCAATGACTGAATTCTCTCTCCCGGCCTTCTGGGCCGTGATTCCTGCCGCGGGCGTCGGTGCCCGTATGGCCGCGGACCGTCCCAAGCAGTACCTGTCCCTGGGCGGACGCACGATTCTCGAACACAGCCTCGGCTGTTTCCTCGATCATCCGGGCTTGAAGGGCCTGGTGATTGCCCTTGCCGCCCACGATCCCTACTGGCCAGGCCTGGCCTGTGCCACGGATTCGCGTATCCAGCGGGTCGACGGCGGCAGCGAGCGGGCCGATTCGGTACTCAATGCCTTGTTGCACCTGCATACCCTGGGGGCGGCGGAGGACGATTGGGTGCTGGTCCACGATGCGGCGCGGCCCAATTTATCCCGTGGCGACCTCGACACCCTGCTCGCCGAGTTGGCGGATGATCCGGTGGGCGGCCTGCTGGCCGTGCCGGCGCGGGACACGTTGAAGCGCGTGGACAAGCAGGGGCGGGTGCTGGAAACCGTCGACCGGGCCCTGATCTGGCAAGCCTATACGCCGCAGATGTTCCGCCTGGGCGCCTTGCACCGGGCCCTGGCCGACAGCCTGGTGGCCGATGCGACCATCACCGATGAAGCCTCGGCGATGGAGTGGGCGGGGCAGGCGCCGCGCCTGATCGAAGGGCGTTCGGACAATATCAAGGTCACTCGCCCTGAAGACCTGGAGTGGCTGCGCCTGCGCTGGGCGAATCGTCGCTGACATCCCCGGTCAAACGGCGTACTCAGGCCGTTTGGCCAACCCCTCCTTGAGATAATCCACCAGCTTGCGCACTTTGGGCGACAGGTGCCGTTGTTGCGGATACAGCGCCCACACCGCCGTATTCGGTGGCTGATGGGCTTCGAGCAACGAGATCAGCGTGCCGTTGTGCAAATGCTCCAGCACGTAATAGTCCGGCAACTGGCACAACCCGACCCCCTGCAACGCCGCATCCAGCACTGCCTGCCCACTGTTGCAGCGCCAATTGCCCTGTACCCGCTGGGAAAACTCCCGCCCGTCCTGCTCCAGTTGCCAGATATCCGAACTGCCGATCAAACAGTTATGCCGGCTCAATTCCGACAGGCTATGGGGGCGACCATAACGTTCCAGGTAGGAGGGTGACGCGCACAGGTACATCCGCCGTGGCGCCAGTCGGGTCGCCACCAGTCGTGAATCCTGCAGGCGACCCAGCCGAATCGCCAGGTCCAGCCCTTCATGCACCAGGTCCAGGGTGCGGTTGCTCAACTCGATATCTACCCGCAACTGCGGATGCAGCCCCATGAAGCTGGTCACCAGCGGCACGATAAAACGTTCGCCATAGGCCACGGCGCAGGTCATGCGCAACATGCCCTTGGGCTCGCTGGTCAGGTCACCCACCGCGCGCAGGGCTTCCTCGCGGCCGTCCTGCAGGCGCTGGCAGTGTTGCAGGAAAGTCTGCCCGGCCTCGGTCAGGGTCACCCGCCGGGTGCTGCGATAAAGCAGGCGGGTTTGCAGGCGCTCCTCCAGCCGGGCGATCTGCCGGCTGATATGGGAAGACGACACCCCGAGGCGCTCCGCCGCCGCCGTGAACTGGCTGCATTCGGCCACCGCGACGAACTCGTCGATGCCCTCCCAGCGGTTGTCATTCATTGGATTGTCCCTGTACAGCAATAATGTTTTGCTTTTGATCGGATTATTAATCAATCGAGGCTGATTTACACTCAGGTTTTCGTTGTTCACTTTTCAGGAGTTGCTGGATGATCAAGTCACGTGCTGCCGTTGCCTTCGAGGCCAAGAAACCCCTCGAGATCGTCGAAGTCGATGTCGCCATGCCCAAGGCCGGCGAAGTGCTGTTGCGTGTCGTGGCCTCCGGCGTTTGCCACACCGACGCCTACACCCTGTCCGGTGCCGACCCGGAAGGTATCTTCCCGTCGATCCTCGGCCATGAAGGTGGCGCGATTGTCGAAGCCATCGGCGAAGGCGTGACCTCGGTGGCGGTGGGCGACCACGTTATCCCGCTGTACACCCCGGAATGCGGCAAGTGCAAATTCTGCCTGTCGGGCAAGACCAACCTCTGCCAGGCCATCCGCGCCACCCAGGGCAAAGGCCTGATGCCGGATGGCACTTCGCGTTTCTCCTACAAGGGCGAGACGATTTTCCACTACATGGGCACCTCGACCTTCTCCGAGTACACCGTGCTGCCGGAAATCTCCGTCGCCAAGATCTCGAAAGACGCACCGCTGGAGAAGGTCTGCCTGCTCGGTTGTGGCGTCACCACCGGGATCGGCGCCGTGATCAATACCGCCAAGGTCAAGCCAGGCGACACCGTGGCGATCTTCGGCCTCGGCGGCATCGGCCTGTCGGCGGTGATCGGTGCGGTCAAGGCCAAGGCGGCGCGGATCATTGCCATCGACATCAACCCGGCCAAGTTCGAGATCGCCCGGCAGCTCGGCGCCACCGATTGCGTCAACCCGAAGGACTTCGATCGCCCGATCCAGGAAGTGATCGTCGACATGACCGATGGCGGCGTGGACTTTTCCTTCGAGTGCATCGGCAATGTGCAACTGATGCGTGCCGCGCTGGAGTGCTGCCACAAGGGCTGGGGCGAGTCGGTGATCATCGGTGTTGCCGGTGCCGGCCAGGAAATCGCCACCCGTCCGTTCCAGTTGGTGACCGGGCGCGTCTGGCGCGGTTCGGCCTTCGGTGGCGTGCGTGGGCGCAGCGAGTTGCCGAGCTACGTGGAAATGGCGCAGAAGGGCGAGATCCCGCTGGATACCTTCATCACCCACACCATGGGCCTGGAAGATATCAACAAGGCGTTCGACCTGATGCATGAAGGCAAGAGCATTCGCACCGTCATCCATTTCTGAGGTCGGTCATGAGCCTGGAAAACCTGTCCTGCCAGAAAAGCTTCGGCGGCTGGCACAAACGCTACAAGCATCACTCCGAAGTCCTCGGCTGCGACATGGTGTTCGCCGTCTATCTGCCGCCGCAGGCCGAGCAGGGCGGCAAGCTGCCGGTGCTGTACTGGCTGTCCGGCCTGACCTGCACCGACGAGAACTTCATGCACAAGGCCGGTGCCCAGCGCCTGGCCGCCGAGCTGGGGTTGATCATCGTCGCGCCGGACACCAGCCCGCGTGGCGCCGACGTGCCCGGCGACCCGGACAAGGCCTGGGACTTCGGCCTGGGTGCCGGCTTCTATCTCAACGCGACCCAGCAACCCTGGGCCCAGCACTACCGGATGCACGACTACGTGGTGCATGAGCTGCCGGCGCTGGTCGAGGCGCATTTCCCGGCCTCGGACAAGCGCGGCATCAGCGGTCATTCCATGGGCGGGCATGGCGCGCTGGTCTGCGCCTTGCGCAATCCCGGGCGTTATCAGTCGCTGTCGGCCTTCGCGCCGATCAGCAACCCGATGGATTGTCCCTGGGGGCAGAAGGCCTTTTCCCGTTATCTGGGGGAAGAACGCTCGCGCTGGCGTGAGTGGGATGCCTGCGTGCTGATCGCCGAGGCCACTGAAAAGCTGCCGATCCTGGTGGACCAGGGCGATCGCGACGATTTCCTGGCCAACCAGCTCAAGCCCGAAGCGCTGCAACAGGCGGCGAAGCTGGCGCAACATCCGTTGACGTTGCGGCTGCAACCGGGCTACGACCACAGCTATTTTTTCATCGCCAGTTTCATCGACGACCACCTGCGTCATCACAGCGCAGCTCTTAGCGGTTAATCTCCCGCAAAATAGGTAGAATCACGCCCTGACTTACATCGGGGCGTTTTTTTATGCGTATTGGCCACGGCTATGATGTGCACCGTTTCGCCGAAGGCGACTTCATCACCCTGGGCGGTGTGCGGATTGCGCACCACCACGGGTTGCTCGCCCATTCCGACGGCGACGTGCTGCTGCATGCCTTGAGTGACGCGCTGCTGGGAGCGGCGGCCCTGGGCGATATCGGCAAGTATTTCCCGGACACCGACCCCACCTACAAAGGCGCTGACAGCCGGGTGCTGCTGCGTCACGTGGTGTCGTTGATCAAGGCCAAGGGCTGGAAAGTCGGCAACGTCGATAACACCATCGTTGCCCAGGCGCCGAAAATGGCGCCGCATATCGAATCGATGCGCGCGCTGATTGCCGCGGATCTTGAAGTTGAGTTGGATCAAGTGAATGTCAAAGCCACCACCACCGAAAAGCTCGGTTTCACCGGCCGTGAAGAAGGCATTGCTGTGCACAGCGTCGCCTTGTTGCTACGCGCATGACTGAACTGGAACTGCTGGGCCCGCGTGCCTACGGCGATGTCCTCGGGAGTGCGGTGCTCAAGGCCACGGCCGAAGACTTCCAGGTCGATGAAGTCCTCGATATTCCTCTGAGCGGCGAGGGCGAGCACCTGTGGCTGTGGGTGGAGAAGCGCGGCCTGAATACCGAAGAGGCGGCCCGGCGCATTGCCAAGGCCGCCGGCGTGCCGTTGCGCACGGTCAGTTATGCCGGTCTCAAGGACCGCCAGGCCCTGACACGCCAGTGGTTCAGCGTGCAATTGCCGGGCAAGGCCGATCCGGACCTGTCGGCGGCGCAGAACGACAGCCTGCTGATCCTCAAGAGCGCGCGGCACAAGCGCAAGCTGCAACGTGGCGCCCATGCCGCCAACGGCTTCACCCTGCGCCTGACCCAATTGAATGCGGACAAGGACGGCTTGCAACAACGCCTCGAGCAGATCGCCGCGCAAGGTATTCCGAATTATTTCGGTGCCCAGCGTTTCGGCCATCTCGGCGGCAACCTCGGCGAGGCCCGTTCCTATGCTGCACGCCAGGCCTTGCCCGAGCAGCGCAATGTGCGCTCGCGGCTGCTGTCCACGGCCCGCAGCTATTTATTCAACCAGGTGCTGGCGGCGCGTGTCGCCGACGGCAGCTGGAACAAGGCCCAGGTCGGCGACTTGCTGGCGTTTACCGACAGCCGCAGTTTCTTCCCGGCCGGCGAGGCCGAGTGCAGCGACCCGCGCCTGGCCATTCTCGATTTGCATCCTACCGGTCCGCAGTGGGGCGAAGGTCCGTCACCGGCGGCGGGGGCGACTTTTGCCCTGGAACAGGCGGTTGCCGAACGCGAAGCCGAACTCTGCCAATGGCTGGTCAAGGCGAACATGGAACACGAACGTCGCATCCTGCGGCTGCCCATTGGCCGGCTGTCGTGGCATTATCCCGAGTCTGACATTCTGCAACTGGAATTCATCCTGCCGGCCGGATGCTTCGCCACCGCTTTGGTGCGCGAACTCGTCGATCTGGTGCCGGTAGGACAGACGGACAGCTCATGCGTATTCTGATTTCGAACGACGATGGGGTTTTCGCACCCGGTCTCGCCGCGCTTCATGCTGCGCTGGCGGACTATGCCGAGTGCACGGTGATTGCCCCGGACCAGGACAAAAGTGGCGCCAGCAGCTCGCTGACCCTGGATCGTCCGCTACACCCGCATTCATTGCCCAACGGCTTTATCAGCCTCAACGGCACACCCACCGACTGCGTGCACCTGGGGCTCAATGCCCTGCTGGAGCATCCGCAGGACATGGTGGTGTCCGGTATCAACCTGGGCGCCAACCTGGGGGATGACGTGCTGTATTCCGGTACGGTGGCGGCGGCCCTCGAAGGGCGCTTCCTCGGGCGTACCTCGTTTGCCTTCTCGCTGGCCTCGCGCCAGGTCGACAACCTGGCCACCGCCGCGCATTTCGCCCGTCTGCTGGTGCAGGCCCATGAAGGCCTGGCACTGCCCGCGCGCACGGTGCTCAACGTGAATATTCCCAACCTGCCCCTGGAGCGCATTCGCGGTATCCAGCTCACGCGCCTGGGCCATCGGGCCCGGGCCGCGGCGCCGACGCGGGTGGTCGATCCACGGGGCAAGGCCGGTTACTGGATCGCCGCCGCCGGAGACGCCGAAGACGGTGGCCCGGGGACGGATTTCCATGCCGTGATGCAAGGGTTTGTCTCGGTGACGCCGCTGCAACTGGATCGCACCTTCAATGATGCCTTCCAGTCGCTGGGCGGTTGGCTGGAGGGGCTTGCCTGATGGCACGTGAGCAGGACGACCTGATGCGCCGTGGTATCGGCATGACCTCCCAGCGAACCCGCGAACGCTTGATTCAGCGGCTTTATGAAGAGGGCGTGACCAACGCCCAGGTGCTGGAAGTGATCCGCCGCACGCCGCGTCATCTGTTTGTCGACGAGGCGCTGGCCCATCGTGCCTACGAAGATACGGCGCTGCCGATCGGCCATAACCAGACCATTTCCCAGCCTTATATGGTGGCGCGCATGAGCGAGCTGCTGCTGGAGGACGGGCCGCTGGACAAGGTGATGGAGATCGGTACCGGTTCCGGCTACCAGACGGCAGTGCTGTCGCAACTGGTGGAACGGGTGTTTTCGGTGGAGCGGATCAAGGTCCTGCAGGACCGCGCCAAGGAGCGTCTGGTCGAACTCAACCTGCGCAACGTGGTGTTCCGCTGGGGCGACGGCTGGGAAGGCTGGCCGGCGCTGGCGCCGTACAATGGCATTATTGTCACCGCAGTGGCCACGGACGTACCCCAGGCCTTGCTCGATCAACTGGCCCCGGGCGGTCGCCTGGTGATTCCGGTGGGTTCCGGGGAAGTCCAGCAACTGATGCTGATCGTGCGCGAAGAGCAGGGTTTTTCCCGGCGTGTATTAGGCGCGGTACGTTTCGTTCCGCTGCTCAACGGACCGTTGGCCTGAACATTTGTTGAACGGCAATGAATTCTGTTTAAGGTCGTAGGTCTTAGAGCGGGACCAGGTACGGCACGCATGTTTAAAATGTGTCGAGTTTGCGACTTGGCTTTGTTGTCAGTGAAATTCCAACAGCCAGTTATACTTACGTCACATTACCGCCTGTACAGGCACTCTTATTTAAGCCACCACAAAGGGAGCGGCGGGTGAGTCTCACAGTCATTCGGCAGCGTATGGGTAAAGCAAGCGTTCAGCGCCTGATGATCGGCCTTGCCCTCAGTGCTTTACTGGCTGGTTGCTCCAGTGCTCCAAAAAACGGCGTGCGCGTCGTTGATCGTAACGGCAATGCTACAACGACAGCCGCCAGCGCGACGCCACAGAAACCGATGACCACCACCGGCCAGCATGTGGTCGCCCGTGGCGACACCCTGTTTTCGATCGCCTTTCGCTATGGTTGGGACTGGAAAGCCCTGGCCGCGCGCAACAATATTCCCGAGCCTTACACCATCCACGTGGGTCAGGCGATTCGCTTCGACAGCCGTTCAAATTCAACACCGGCTGCTGTGGCCTCGACGTCGTCGACGGCCTCGCCTTCGGGCAAATTCACCATCACCCGGCGCCCGGCCAATTCGCCGTCTGGCCCGGCAGGCAGCTCGCAACCCGCGGCCCAGACACCTGTGGCGGCGGCGCCGATGCCGCCGGCGGGTCCCGCACCGAAGGGTTGGGCCTGGCCTTCAAACGGTATTTTGATTGGAAAATTCTCTTCAAACGGTAGTTTGAATAAAGGTATTGATATCGCCGGGGATTTGGGACAGCCTGTTTTAGCTGCGTCTGATGGGTCAGTGGTTTACGCCGGGAGTGGGTTGCGGGGCTACGGCGAGCTGGTCATCATCAAACACAGTGATACCTATGTCAGTGCTTACGGTCACAACCGTAGGCTGTTGGTTCGGGAGGGTCAGCAGGTCAAGGTCGGACAGACAATTGCCGAAATGGGATCAACTGGTACGGACCGGGTGAAACTGCATTTTGAGATTCGCCGCCAGGGGAAACCCGTAGACCCACTGCAATTCCTGCCACGTCGTTGATCCGTTTTCCAGCCTGTTCTCCTGACGTAGCGGGAACAGGTTCCAGCGTTGCCAAGGATAAAGGCGCCGCTTGAGCTTGAGGTCGAACTCACCAAAGGACTATAACAATGGCTCTCAGTAAAGAAGCGCCGGGGTTTGACATCGATGATGAGGTGCTCCTTATGGACTCCGACATCGTCATGGATATGATGCCGGAGGACGACAGTTCTCCACCCCCAGTTCGTGCCAAGACCAAGAATGCTGCTTCGCTCAAGCAGCACAAGTACATTGACTACACGCGGGCGCTGGATGCGACCCAGTTGTATCTCAATGAAATCGGTTTTTCCCCCTTGTTGTCCCCGGAAGAAGAAGTTCATTTTGCGCGCCTGTCGCAAAGTGGCGATCCCGCGGGCCGCAAGCGCATGATCGAAAGCAACCTGCGGCTGGTGGTGAAAATCGCCCGACGTTATGTCAACCGCGGTCTTTCCCTGCTGGACCTGATCGAAGAGGGCAACCTCGGCTTGATCCGGGCGGTGGAGAAGTTCGATCCGGAACGTGGCTTTCGCTTCTCGACCTATGCCACCTGGTGGATACGCCAGACGATTGAACGGGCGATCATGAATCAGACCCGGACCATTCGCCTGCCGATTCACGTGGTCAAGGAATTGAACGTCTATCTGCGGGCGGCACGGGAGCTGACCCAGAAACTCGATCATGAGCCTTCCCCGGAAGAAATCGCCAACCTGCTGGAGAAACCGGTGGGTGAGGTCAAGCGCATGCTCGGCCTGAATGAGCGGGTGTCTTCGGTGGACGTGTCCCTGGGGCCGGACTCCGACAAGACGCTGCTCGATACCCTCACCGATGATCGGCCTACCGATCCCTGCGAACTGCTTCAGGACGACGACCTGTCCCAGAGCATCGACCAGTGGCTTTCGGAATTGACCGACAAGCAGCGTGAGGTGGTCGTACGGCGCTTCGGCCTGCGCGGGCATGAGAGCAGTACCCTGGAGGATGTCGGGCTGGAGATCGGCCTGACCCGCGAGCGCGTTCGGCAGATCCAGGTCGAGGGGCTCAAGCGCCTGCGCGAGATCCTCGAGAAGAATGGCCTGTCCAGCGAGGCGCTGTTCCAGTAGCACGGTCCTGCACCTGCCCATAAAAAATCCCCGACCTGGTCGGGGATTTTTTTTGCATTGAAATGGGTTCAATGCGTTCCTGCGGGGGCCACTACTGGGAGAAAGCCTCAGGCCCCGTGGCACTTCTTGAATTTCTTGCTGCTGCCGCACGGGCACGGATCGTTGCGACCCACATCCTTCAGCGCGTTGCGTACCGGCTCCTGGTGAGCGTGACCGCAGTTCGGGCCGTGGACATGACCATGGTCGTGATCGTGGTGCTCATGCTCGTGATCGTGATTGCAATCAGGGCCGTGGACATGGGGTTGCTGGGTCATGCTGGTGTCACTCCGGAATAATTTCGGCGGGAATTATCTCGCCTTTACGCTCCAGGTGCACGTCATGGCTGAGGAATAGTCCGGTTTCCAGTTCGCCTTCCAGTCGGTAGGGGATCGGGTCATGGGGATGTTTCAGGCGTTTGGTCAGGTCGCGCAGGTGTTCCCAGAGGTTGGTCCTGACCGGAACCACCAGGGACGCGTGGCTGTTGGCTTCGACGGTGAACCAGCCGTTGTCGGACTCGCCTTCGCTCAGCAGCCAGCCGTCGAGGTAGAGACGATAATGCAGGCTGCGCACGGTCAGGCTGTCGTCGCTGGGATTGTCGATGCGAAAGTGCAGGCGAAATTTCTGTTGTACCAGGCGCGCCTTGATCAGTTCGACCCGCACCAGGCGAACCTCGGGCTCGCGGGTACCGCCATCGAACCAGGACGCGCAGCCGGAAAGCGTCAGCAGCATGAGCAGGCCGAGCGTACCAAGTGTCCGTGAGTGCATGGGGTTCCTCCCGCCGAAGCCCCAGCATAGCAAGCCTGTGGCAGAAAAAGCTCATGGTTGTGGCGGTAAATCCGCTGGGTGATACTGCCGGGCATTCGCGCAACGGATCAGGTCGGCGCACAGGAGTGTGATCATGATGCTATACGAGATTGTCTTTAGTGGCGAATCGCTACCTGGTGCCTTGCCCGATCAGGTCAAAAGCAACCTGGCCCGGCTGTTCCAGGCCGATGCCCAGCGTATCGAACTGCTGTTCTCCGGACGGCGTCTGGTGCTCAAGAGCAATCTCGATGCCGCGGCGGCGGAAAAGTATCGGGTCACCCTCGAGCGTGCCGGGGCGCTGGTCACGGTGGTCGAGATGGCCGTCGAGGAGATCGAGATGACGGCACCGCTACCGGCCTCAGTGCCGGGCCGTGCCCAGGTAGCGCCGCGGGATGCCTATATGGCCGCGTTCAGTGCGGTCGATGCGCCGGACTTCGGCATTGCCGAGGTCGGCAGCGATATGCAGGACGCCAAGCCCGAGCCGGTCGCGCTGGCGTTGGATCTGTCGGCGTTCAGTGTGGCGCCGGTCGGTGCCGACATGGGCCAGCTGCCGGCCGCAACCGTCGTCACGGTGCCGGATATTTCACACCTGAGCCTCAGCTGAGCAGGTAGCCGGAGCAGCACTTCTTGTATTTCTGCCCGCTGCCACAGGGGCAGGCGTCATTGCGCCCGGCCTTGAGGGGCACGGTGGGGTCGATGAAATACCAGTGCCCCTCGGTTTGTACGAAGGACGACTTTTCCCGGTGGCTGTGTTCGCCGTTACTGTCGTGCCAACGTGCGGTAAAGGTCACGAAGGCATGCTCGGGCTGGCCACCGAAGACTTCCGAGCTTTCCACCTGCAAGCCCAGCCAGGTGCTTTGCGCGCTCCATTCGCCGATGGCCTGGCGGTCCAGTCCCGGTTGCTGAATCGGCAACGTGGTGTTCACCAGGTAGTCGACCAGTCCCAATACATAGGCGCAGTAGCGCGAGCGCATCAGGGCTTCGGCGCAGGGGGCGGGATGGCCCGCATGATAGTGGCCGCAGCAGGCCTCCAGCAGGTTGCCGCTACCACAGGGGCAGATGGATGTGCTCACGGGAATCACCACCAGTACTTGCCGAAGTTTTCCGGATTGGCCCAGAACTTGGCGTTCAGCCAGTCCGGCACCTGTTTGTATTCCTTCAAATCATAGGTGAACAACGTCAGTACCTGCTCGTCGCGGGCAAAACGTTCGCTGTTTTGCAGGGCCAGGGCGAAGAAGTCACTGTCCTGCCAGCCGCTGGCGAGCATGTCCACCAGCACCGCGATGCGGCTGGCATTGAGGTTGCGAATGCCGCCGAGCAATTGCCGGCCGTCACGCTTGGGCAGGTGCTCCAGGCAGTCGACCACCAGCGCCAGGTCGAAACGCCGGGCGGCCAGTTCGGCGGGCAGCGGACCGGGTTCGGCGAAAGCCACCTGGGTCTCGGGATGGGCGGCCTGGAACGCCTCGAGTGCCGGAAAGCTGCCAGCCCCGACGAGCAGCAGGTTTTGCGGGGCGTAACGGTCCAGCAGGGCCGCCAGCGCTTGCTGGGGCGTGCGGGCGGAAAGGCTTTCTGGCATCGGGATTCCTCGGTCGGAACGGCAAACACGGGCGAATTTTCAACGGCCACTGGCAAACTGCCCTGACTCGCCTTACTGTGCGCCAAAGAATAACTCATCAGGGGGGTGTATGAAGGTGCTTTGGGGGCTGGGGAAGGTGTTGACGCTGCTGTTCTGGCTGGTGGTGCTGGTCAATCTGGTGCACCCGCTGATCAGCCCGTTCCGGGTCCTGGTGGATCTGGCCGGGAGCATGCTGTTGTTGACGCATTTGTTGGAGATCATGCTGTTCAATGGCAGCCTGCAGGACCGTACCCATCCTTGGCGTGACCGGGCGCAGATCCTGCTGTTCGGCATGTTCCACCTGCAAATCCTGCCTTTGCCCACCCGTGAGGAACACCAGCATGCGTAGCCTGTGTCTGCTGGCTGCCTTGTGCAGCCCCCTGGCGTTTGCCCAGGTCGTGACCGTCGAAACCAATTCCATGCTGCGCTTGCCGGCCAGCACTTCGGTGCTGCAACTGGAACGCCTGGATGTCGCCGATTTCGGCACTCTGGTGATCCCCGCCAGTGTCACGCAACTGAGTATCGGTGAGCTGCACCTGGGGCATGAGGCACGTATTGCCATTGTGCCGAGCGAGCAGGGGTTTGCCCTCAAGGCCAATCGCGCCGAGTTGGGCGTGGGCAGCCAGATCAGTGCGCGCGGTGCCTCGGGCACCTATCAGCGAGCCCCTTCGCCGGGACGTAATCTGGAGCTGCGGATCGATGCGCTCAGCGGTCCCTTGCTGTCGGTGGATGCCCGGGGTGGCACTGGCGTGCCGGGTTATGTCGGGCTCGATGGCGCCAATGGCGATGAGCCGGGCTGTACCTGGGGCGCGGCCGGGCAGGGCGCGGACGGCGACAATGGCGGTGACGGTCATCCGGGTGCTCCGGGGGCGCAGGTCAAGTTGCAGTTGCCGCGGGATTATCCGGCGGCGCAGATCCAGGTGCTGGTCGACGGCGGTAACGGAGGCATTGCCGGAGCGGCGGGGCGTCCGGGCGCGGGCGGCAAGTCCAAGGGCTGTTTTGTCTACGACACCGATGGCGGCAGGTCCGGTCGTCCGGGCCAGGCAGGCAAGCCGGGGCCGGTTGGCCCGGCGGGCAGCGTGACGGTCCAGCGTCTGTAACACGTCGCTGAAAACACCACGTACCCTGTAGGAGCCGGCTTGCTGGCGATAGCGATCGCAAAGACGATGCCAGGCCCAAGGGCCTCATCGCCAGCAAGCCGGCTCCTACAAGGTTGGTGGCAAACCGGGAATCGGTGTATGCCACCTGTCTTGTAGGATCAAAGCATCGGGCGTGCCGCCGCAATGGCCACCAGCACCAACCCGATCAGCAGATTGATCCCCACCAGTCGCCGAATCCGTCCCAGCGCCGCCGCACCCGCCGGCCAGTCCTGGGCGTCCACCGCCTGGCGCAAATCCGGCAATTGCAACGACTGGATACGAATAAACACTGCGACCATCACGATATACAGGCCCATCATCACCTGCACATAACGCGGTGCGGTCTCGAAGCCGCTGAAGCGCAACTGGATCAGCCCCACGCCGCTGATCGGCAGGAGCACGATCGCGACCCAGACCCAGACGAAAAAGCGCTGGAACACCTGGACCCACAGCTTCAGTCGGGCCGGCCCCTCCAGCGCGGCCATGGCCGCCGGACGGAGGATCATCCAGGCGAAGAACATACCGCCGACCCAGACCAGCGCGGCCAGGACGTGCAGGGTGTAGACAAGGGCAAAAACGGTCATTCGGGTACTCCGTGCGGCGCGCGAGGGTTTAGCGGGGTATGATAGCCGTCCATTCGAACCACTGAAAATTTATCCAGCGTTTCTTGCGCCTGAAGACTCATGATCAGCACCGAACTCAAAACCACGATCCAGGGCGCCTACTCGCGTTTTCTCGAAGCCAAGAGCCTCAAGCCGCGTTACGGCCAGCGCCTGATGATCGCCGAAGTGGCCAAGGTCCTCGGCGATATCGACACCGATGACGAAGGCCGGCGCAGTGGCGACCCGGCCGTGGTCGCCGTGGAAGCGGGTACCGGTACCGGCAAGACGGTGGCTTACAGCCTGGCGGCGATTCCCACCGCCAAGGCCGCCGGCAAGCGCCTGGTGATCGCCACCGCCACCGTCGCGCTGCAGGAGCAGATCGTCTACAAGGACCTGCCCGATCTGATGCGCAACAGCGGTTTGAACTTCAGCTTCGCCCTGGCCAAGGGCCGCGGGCGCTACATGTGCCTGTCCAAGCTCGACATGCTGCTGCAGGAAGGTCACGCGCAGACCGCCACCGCGCAGCTGTTCGAAGAGGAGGGTTTCCGCATCGAGGTCGATGAGGCCAGCCAGAAGCTGTTCACCAGCATGATCGAGAAGCTCGCCGGGAATAAATGGGACGGCGACCGCGACAGCTGGCCCAACGCCCTGGAAGACGCCGATTGGGCGCGCCTGACCACCGATCACAGCCAGTGCACCAACCGCCATTGCCCGAACTTCGGCCAGTGCGCCTTCTACAAGGCCCGCGAAGGCATGGGCAAGGTCGACGTTATCGTCACCAACCATGACATGGTGCTCGCCGACCTGGCCCTGGGTGGTGGCGCGGTGCTCCCCGACCCGCGTGACACCCTCTATGTGTTCGACGAAGGCCACCACCTGCCGGACAAGGCCATCGGCCACTTTGCCCACTACACGCGCCTGCGCTCCACCGCCGACTGGCTGGAGCAGACCGCCAAGAACCTGACCAAGCTGTTGGCCCAGCATCCGCTGCCCGGTGACCTGGGCAAGCTGATCGAGCAGGTGCCGGAGCTGGCGCGGGAGATCAAGACCCACCAGCAGTTCATGTTCAGCGCCTGCGAGCAACTGGCCGACTTCAAGACCGGCGAAGACACCGAGGGCCGCGAGCGGCCGCGTCATCGCTTCGTCGGCGGGGTGATCCCGGAGCATATCCGCGAGATGGGCATCGAGCTGAAGAAAGGCTTTGCCCGCCTCAACGACCTTTTCACCCGCCTGACCGAGTTGCTCAAGGAAGGCATGGACGGCGAGGTCAATATCGGCATCGCCAGCCACCAGGCCGAGGAATGGTATCCGCTGTTCGGCAGCCTGCTGTCCCGTGCCCAGGGCAACTGGGAGCTGTGGGTCGCCTTTACCGCCGAAGACCCGGAAGACAATCCGCCGATGGCCCGCTGGTTGAGCCTGGCCGAAGGCGGTGCGCTGTTTGATATCGAGGTCAATGCCAGCCCGATCCTGGCCGCGGAAATGCTTCGGCGCAACCTTTGGAACGTGGCCTATGGCGCCCTGGTGACCTCGGCGACCCTGACCGCCCTGGGGACCTTCGACCGTTTCCGCATGCGTGCCGGCCTGCCGAAGAAAGCCGTGACGGCAGTGGTGCCGAGCCCCTTCCATCACGCCGATGCCGGTGTGCTGCGGGTACCGAACCTCAACGCCGACCCCCGCGATGCAGTGGCGCATACCGCCGCGATCATCCGCGACCTGCCGGAACTGGTGGAAGGCTCCAAGGGCACCCTGGTGCTGTTTTCCTCGCGCAAACAGATGCAGGACGTGTTCGACGGCCTGGACCGTGACTGGCGCAAGCAGGTCTTCATCCAGGGCAACCTGTCGAAACAGGAGACTCTCAACAAGCACAAGGCCCGGGTCGATGGCGGGGATTCCAGCGTGCTGTTCGGCCTGGCGAGCTTTGCCGAAGGGGTGGATTTGCCCGGTGCCTACTGCGAGCACGTGGTGATCGCCAAGATTCCCTTCTCGGTCCCGGACGATCCGGTCGAGGCGGCGTTGGCCGAATGGATCGAAGCCCGGGGCGGCAATCCGTTCATGGAGATCTCCGTGCCGGACGCGTCCCTCAAGCTGGTCCAGGCCTGCGGGCGGCTGCTGCGCACCGAGGAGGACCGGGGCATCATCACCTTGCTCGACCGGCGCCTGGTCACCCAGCGCTACGGTAAAGCTATCCTCAATGCCTTGCCGCCGTTCCGGCGGGAAATTTCTTGATGTGACGCAGGTTAAATAACCAACTTCGTTGTCTACGGATGGCGCCGCTTGGCGTCACGCTGGCCTTTGACTGGCCGTAAGGGAGAGTTTGATTCATATGATTGGCCGTACGCTGCCCGCCATTTTCGCCTTGTTGTTCGCCGCGCCGCTCTGGGCTGCGCCTGCCGGGCAACAGACACTGTTCAACTTCGTCCGTCCCGCCGATGTGGTGCAGGTGGTCACCGTGGATGCCAGCCTGCCGCAATACAACGCGGAGCAGACGGCCGAAGGCGAAGTGCTGCGGCGGGTCACTTTCAACCCGGCCGCCCAGCCGAGCTTGCGTCTCGCGCCGCAGACCGGGGCCTGGGACTGGTCGCAGGCGGGAGCCATGAGCCTGCGGATCCAGAGTGCGATGGATTGGGCGCTGACCCTCAACGTGACAATCCAGAGCAGCGACGGCAAGACCCTCACCAGTCGCGTCGACCTGCCGGCCGGTCCCGCGCAGACCTTGCTGGTGCCGTTGCAGGCCAGTTCGCCGTTGAGCCAGGGCATGCGCGCCGGTCCACCGATGCCGACGACGGTGGATGGCCAGCGGGTGTTGCTGGCCAGCAGCCAGGGTGAGTTGAATCGCCAGCAGGTGGTGTCGGTGACCTTGTCGATGGACGCGCCGAAAGTTGCCCAGAACATCCTCCTGGAACGTTTCGGCGTGCAGAACGGCGACGATGTGGTCAAGGCCGTCTATAGCTCGCTGGTGGATGGCTATGGCCAGTCGACCCGGGCCAAGTGGCCGGAAAAAATCAGCAGCGACGATCAGCTCAAGGCCGCCGCGAGCAAGGAAAGCCAGCAACTGAAGACCTGGCTGACCGAGCGCGAACGCAGCGCCCGGGACAAGTTCGGTGGTTCGCTCAAGGGTCCGCTCTTCGACGCCACGGGCTTCTTCCGCACCGAAAAGCACGACGGCCGCTGGTACCTGGTGACGCCGGAGGGGCATCCGTTCTACTCCCTGGGGGTGAATACCGTCAGCGCTCACGACCAGCAGACCTATGTCGAAGGTCGTGAAGGCATGTTCAGCGACCTGCCCAAGGACGGTGAGCCCCTGGCCGCCTACTACGGCAAGGCCGACAACGGCATCACCACCGGGGCTTCCCAGGGGCGGGGCTTCAAGTCCGGGCGCTGGTTCGATTTCTATGGCGCCAACCTGGAACGCACCTATGGTTCGCCATGCGCGACCGCCGCGCCGACGGAACCCAAGGTGCCTTGCGCCCCGGGCCTGGACGCCCAGCGTTGGCAGAAGCACACCCTCGACCGCTTGCAGGCCTGGGGTTTCAACACCGTCGGCAACTGGAGCGATCCGGCCCTGGGCCTGAACGACCGCGTGCCTTACACCTTGCCGCTGTCCATCGTCGGCGACTACGCCAGTATCAGCACCGGCAGCGACTGGTGGGGCGGCATGCCCGATCCGTTCGATCCGCGTTTTGCCATGGCCACCGAGCGTGCGGTGGCGATTGCCACCCGCGATCATCGCGACGACCCTTGGCTGGTGGGCTATTTCGCCGACAACGAACTGGCCTGGGCCGGTCCCGGCAACGATCCGAAATCCCGTTATGCCCTGGCCTATGGCACGTTGCGCATGACCACCGACGTACCGGCCAAGCGCGCCTTCCTCAAGCAATTGCGTGACAAGTACCGCAACCAGGAAGGCCTGTCCAAGGCCTGGGGCGTGGAGATTCCGACCTGGGAGCAGATGGAAGACCCGGGCTTCGAGGCCCCGCTGCCCAATCCCGCGCACCCGCAGATCGAGGCAGACCTGAAGTACTTCCAGAAAGTGTTTGCCGACACCTACTTCAAGACCATTTCCGACTCGCTGAAATGGCATGCGCCGAATCACCTGCTGCTGGGCGGTCGTTTTGCCGTCAGCACGCCTGAGGCCGTGGCCTCCTGTGCGCAGTACTGCGATGTGTTGAGCTTCAACTTCTACACCCTCAAGCCCCAGGACGGTTATGACTTCGATCAGTTGGAGGCGTTGAACAAGCCGGTGCTGATCACCGAGTTCAACTTCGGCTCGAAGGACCGTGGCCCGTTCTGGGGCGGGGTGACGGAACTGGCCCGGGAAGAAGACCGGGGGCCGGCCTATGCCGCGTTCCTCAAGCAGGCGGTGGCCGAGCCGTCGATTGTCGGCGTGCACTGGTTCCAGTACCTCGACCAGCCAGTGAGTGGGCGTCTGCTGGACGGTGAAAACGGTCATTTCGGTCTGGTGGGCATTACCGATGTGCCGTTCCAGGGCTTTGTCGAGAGCGTGCGCAAGAGCAACCTGCAGGCCCTGGCGCTGCTCAACAAGGCAGCCGAGAAAGCCAAGGTGGAAGCGCAACAGAAGGCCGCGAAGGGCATCGCTCAGGATGACAATGGGGGCAAGGGGCGTTCGAGCAGCGCTGGCGGGGAGGATGCCGGACATTCCGGCGGCCACTCCGGTAACGGCCACTGATCGACCGGGCACACTGATTGATTTCCTGAATAGACACCGTTCCTTTAGGAGCCGGCTTGCTGGCGATAGCGGCCGAACAGGCGATGCAAGGCTAACGCCCCTTTGCCTGCAAGCCGGCTCCTACAGGGTTTTGCGGTGTTTTTTGGTAGAGCGCTCTAATTCCTACAGCGCCCTGCGCAACATCTGACAATTCTTGCAAGGTGTTACGAATTGTCTGATTCAGGTCTGTTCCCAAACCCGCCAATCGCTGGAACAATGCAGGCCACTTTGGAAGGTGTTGCGGCGGGAGAGTCACGGGTGCAGATTCAGGGTCATTTCGAACTTCAATTCGAGGCGGTGCGCGAAGCCTTCGCGGCTCTTTTCGACGATCCCCAGGAGCGCGGTGCCGCGCTCTGTATCCAGATCGGCGGTGAAACCGTGGTCGATCTCTGGGCCGGCTCCTCCGACAAGGACGGCACCGAGGCCTGGCACAGCGACACCATCGCCAACCTGTTTTCCTGTACCAAGACCTTTACCGCCGTCACCGCGCTGCAGCTGGTGGCCGAGGGTAAGTTGCAACTGGATGTTCCGGTTGCTCACTACTGGCCCGAGTTCGCCGCCGCCGGCAAGGCTGGCATCACCCTGCGCCAGTTGCTCTGCCATCAGGCCGGCTTGCCGGCCTTGCGCCAGTTGCTGCCCCCCGAGGCGCTGTACAATTGGCAAACCATGGTCGACGCCCTGGCGGCGGAAACCCCTTGGTGGACACCCGGCGAGGGCCATGGCTACGCCGCGATCACTTACGGCTGGCTGGTCGGCGAGTTGCTGCGGCGTGCCGACGGTCGCGGGCCGGGCGAGTCCATCGTGGCGCGGATTGCCCGGCCGCTGGGCCTGGACTTCCATGTGGGCCTGGCGGACGAAGAATTCCATCGTGTGGCTCATATCGCCCGGGGCAAGGGCAATGTCGGCGATGCGGCGGCCCAGCGCCTGCTGCAAGTGACCATGCGCGAACCCGAGGCGATGAGTACCCGGGCGTTCACCAATCCACCGTCTATCATGACCAGCACCAACAAGCCGGAATGGCGGCGCATGCAGCAGCCGGCCGCCAACGGGCATGGCAACGCGCGTAGCCTGGCAGGCTTTTACAGTGGCCTGCTCGACGGTCGCCTGCTGGAGGCCGATATGCTCGAGGAACTGACCCGCCAGCACAGCCTGGGCATGGACAAGACCTTGCTGACCCAGACCCGTTTCGGCCTGGGCTGCATGCTCGATCAACCGGAGGTGCCCAATGCCACGTTCGGCCTCGGGGCCAAGGCCTTCGGCCACCCGGGTGCCGGCGGTTCCGTCGGTTTTGCCGACCCGGAATACGATGTCGCCTTCGGCTTTGTCACCAATACCCTCGGTCCTTATGTATTGATGGACCCGCGGGCACAGAAGCTAGTACGGATTCTTGCCGGCTGTCTGTAGAATGCGCTCATAAAGTCGTAGGCCGGAACCCTGTGACTTTTTTGCTTTCCAATACACTGTTTCATGGGGCCTGAAGCCCTTGTTTCTCTATCTCATTTTGTGGATATCCAATGTCATCGAACAAGTCTCTCGCCCTGGCCCTCTGCCTGACCGTGACCGGTTGCGCGCAACTTCCACAAAGTGCGGACAAGGACATTGCTCAAGCCCCGGCGACAGCTAACGCTACCAACACACCCGCCGCCCCCTCGGCAGCCGTAGCCGCGTCCAAGGACGCCGCCAAGCTCCCGGCCAAACCTGCTGCATCCGCGCCAGCCGCGCCGGTAGCACCTGCGGCTGCTTCGACAGCTCCAGCGGTTGCCGCCGCACCGGCCGCCAACGCCGATACTGGCAAAAGCTGGTGGTGGCCGTTCGGTTCGTCCGACAAGACCGCCGTGAAAGACCCGGCCCAGGCTGCCGCACCGGCCGCCAAGCCACAGGACAAGCCCGTACCGCTGGCCACAGCGGTTGCCGCCGCAACGACTCCAGCACCGCAGACCGATCCTGCTACCCATTGGTGGTGGCCGTTCGGCAGCTCGGACAAGGCCAAGGACGCTGGCCAGCCGCCGGTCAAGGCCGTGCCGATGCCCGATCCGAAAATCACCCAGGCCTGGCTCGACGACTACGAGCCACGTCTGCGCATCGCCATCCAGGACAGTTCCCTGAAACTGGAACGACGTGAAAACGTGCTGGTGGTCATTGCCCCGGTGGACGGTTTCTACAACCCCAAGCGTCCGGAAATGTTGCTGCCGGTCACCCTCGGTCCTTTCAGCCGAATCGCCAAGACTGTCGAGGGTGATCCCAAGACCGCCGTGCTGATCCTCGGTCATGGCGACAACAGCACCAGCGCCGAGTCGACCCAGGCCTTGAGCCAGCAACGGGCTCAGTCCGTCGCCGCTATTTTCGGTCTCAGCGGCCTGCATCGTGATCGCCTGATGCTGCGTGGCATGGGCGCGGACATGCCGCGTGCCGCCAACGACAGCAGTGAAGGTCGTGCCCTGAACCGTCGTGTGGAAATCATCCTGACGCCGCAGAACACCATGGTTGCGCTGTTGAGCAAATACAGCATTCCAATGCCGGCTCCGCTGCCGGTCACCCAGGTGGCGGCTGCGGACGTCAAGCCGGCAGTGGCTCCAGCGCCTGTGGCGAAGAAAGCGGCTGCCAAGGGCAAGGCCGCGGCCAAGAAAGCCCCGGTGCACAAGAAGGCTCCGGTCAAGAAAGCGGCGGCCAAGCCAGCGACGGACAAGGCTGCAGCGCCGGCGAAGAAAGACGCCAGCACCGACAGCTCGACCAAGAACTGACCTGACGATCGAGAAGGAACGCGCCATGACTCAAGCCCTGGCGGATATGCGCCGCGACTACACCCGTGACGGCCTCACCGAGGCCCAGGCCCCGGCCGAGCCGTTTGCGCTGTTCCACCAGTGGTTCGCCGAGGCGGTGAAAACCGAGCAGGCGCCCGTCGAGGCCAATGCCATGACCCTGGCAACGGTGGACGAGGAGGGGAGACCGCATTGCCGCATCCTGTTGCTCAAGGGCCTGGACGAGGCGGGGTTTACCTTCTTCACCAACTACGAGAGCGACAAGGGCCGACAGCTGGCGGCCCGTCCCTTTGCCGCGATGACCTTCTTCTGGCCGACCCTGGAACGCCAGGTGCGGATCGAGGGGCGGGTGGTCAAGGTTTCGGCGCAGGAGTCGGATGCCTACTTCCAGGTGCGCCCGTTGGGCAGTCGGCTGGGGGCCTGGGCTTCGCCGCAAAGTCGGGTGATTGCCGATCGCGGGGAGCTCGAGGGCTTGCTCAAGAACACCGAAGCGCGTTTCAGCGATACCCAGCCCGACTGCCCCGAGCACTGGGGCGGTTATCGTTTGCTGCCGGAGCGCATCGAATTCTGGCAAGGTCGCGCCAGCCGCCTGCATGACCGGCTCGACTACCGCCTGCTCGGTGCGGACTGGACACGTCGGCGCCTGGCGCCTTGATCTGACCTGGATTTCCTGGGGCAGTGATTTCCAAACCACTGCCGCCAGCCCAGATGCTTGATAAACTTCTCACTGGATTTGCGCAGCAGTTCAATTATGAACTTTTTGTGTGTTGCGTTGTCTCCCGGTGGCAGTAGCGCCAGATCACGTTCCATCGAGTGTCTGATGTGCTCCGAATTTCCGGGCGCCGAGGCTGTACTGGCGCTGAATGAAAAACATTTTATCCGTGCGGTGCCGTGACAGGGATCAAGCTGCGGAGTTTAATTAAAGTCATATCTTTTGGAGTTGATCCTATGCGTAAGTCTGTTTTGTTGATTGCTTCCTTCTCCACCATGGCTATGTTGCTGGGTGGTTGCACCAACAGCCTGACTGGCGATTCCTATTCCCGTGACGAAGCGCGTCGCGTGCAGACCATTCGCATGGGTACCATCGAGTCGCTGCGTCCGGTGAAAATCGAAGGCACCAAATCGCCTATCGGTGCCGGTGCCGGTGCGATCATCGGCGGTGTCGGCGGCAGCGCCATCGGCGGTGGCCGTGGCAGCATCGTGACCGCGGTGATCGGTGCGGTCGCTGGTGGTGTGGTGGGTAACATGGCCCAAGAAGGCCTGACCAGCGCCCAGGGTGTTGAAATCACCGTGCGTGAAGATGACGGCGGCATGCGTGCCTATGTGCAGGAAGTTCAGCCGAACGAAATCTTCCGGGTTGGCGAGCGTGTACGTATTTCCACCGTGGGTGGCACCAGCCGCGTTTCCCACTGATTTCGCAATCAGCCTTAACAATCAGCCTTAAAAAGAAACCCCGGCCAGGTAACTGGTCGGGGTTTTCTTTTTTCGGGACCTTTGATCCAGGCCTGCCACCGACCTTGTAGCCGGCTTGCTGGCGATGAGGCCTGTGAGGCTTGCATTGATCTTGCGGACGTCATCGCCAGCAAGCCGGCTCCTACAAGGACGCCTTGGGCTTGCGACTGGCCCCCGCCATCACGGCATAGCCGATCACCGCCGCCAGGATCGAACCGGTGAGAATCCCCATGCGGTCCATGCCCGCGTAGTCGCTGCTGCCCGGTATAAAGGCCAGGGAGCCGACGAACAGGCTCATGGTGAAACCGATCCCGCAGAGGATCGCCACGCCGAGCAACTGCCCCCAGTTGGCGCCGTGGGGCAGCGCCGCGATGCCGGCGCGGACCGCCAGCCAGGTCAGGCCGAAGACGCCGACCGTCTTGCCGATCAGCAGGCCAGCGGCAATGCCCATCGGCACAGGGTGGGTAAAGCTTTCCAGGTTCACGCCCGCCAGGGATACGCCGGCGTTGGCAAAGGCGAACAGCGGCAGGATACCGAACGCCACCCAGGGATGCAGCGCATGCTCCAGGCTCAGCAACGGCGAGGCTTCGGCGTTGTGGGTGCGCAATGGAATGCAGAACGCCAGGGTCACGCCGGCCAGCGTCGCATGCACGCCGCTCTTGAGCACACAGACCCAGAGGATCAGGCCGATCACCATATACGGCCCGAGCTTGACCACTCCCAGGCGATTCATCGCAATCAGCGCCACCAGGCAGGCCCCTGCCAGGGCCAGTGAGAGCGTCGACAGTTCATGGGAATAGAAGATTGCGATGACGATGATCGCACCCAGGTCGTCGATGATCGCCAGGGTCATCAGGAACAGTTTCAGCGATACCGGCACCCGTTTGCCGAGCAAGGCCAGCACTCCGAGGGCGAAGGCGATGTCGGTGGCCATGGGAATTGCCCAGCCGCCCAGCGCCGCCGGGTTGTCACGGTTGAGAAACCAGTAGATCAGCGCCGGCACCACCATGCCGCCGATCGCCGCCGCGCCCGGCAGCACCACCTGCGACGGCTTGGACAGATGGCCTTCGAGGAGTTCGCGTTTGACCTCCAGGCCGATCAGCAGGAAGAACAGCGCCATCAGACCGTCGTTGATCCACAGCAGCAGGGGTTTGGCGATTTGCAGGGCGCCGACCTGAGCCACCACCGGCACGTCCAGCAGACCGGCGTAGAGGTGCGACAACGGCGAGTTGTTGATGATCAGGGCCAGGGCGGCAGCGGCAATCAATAGCAGACCGCTGGCAGCCTCCAACTGAAAGAAACGGGTGAAAGTGCTACGCAGAGGCAAGGTCGCTCTCCATCGATGAATGCAAAAGGTAGGACACCCTAACCCGTACTGTTAGTTGTTAAAACAAAAACTATATTCTTTTTTGTTATAAGAGGGGGTTGAGTGGCTGATCGCAATGAGCCTAGCAGTTGTGTGTCTAATTGCGTCTTCACTGTATCTGTGCGGTCGGTGGGAAACTTCCTATAGTTAGCGGATTATTGCGGTGGAACCTGTCAGGGGATCGACCGTTGTTTATCCTTCAACGGTTTGGCCCTGGGCCATTGGCTCAGCCAGCCGTCAGTGCTTTCGAGCACCTCCGTTCCAAGACGAGTACCCATCATGAGCGACAACCGACAGTGGGCCCGGGAAGCGATCCGGATCATTGAAGCCGACTTCCAGCGCAGTGCCGACACCCACCTGATCCCTTTGCCGCTGCCGGGCCTGCCGGGCATCGAGTTGTACTTCAAGGACGAATCCAGCCATCCGACCGGCAGCCTGAAGCACCGTCTTGCGCGTTCGCTGTTCCTCTATGCCTTGTGCAATGGCTGGCTGCGCCCGGGCGCGCCGGTGATCGAGGCGTCCAGCGGTTCGACGGCGATCTCCGAAGCCTACTTCGCACGGCTGCTGGGCCTGCCGTTTATCGCGGTGATGCCGGCCACCACTTCCCAGGAAAAGATCGCGCAGATCGCCTTCTACGGCGGCAAGAGCCATCTGGTGCAGGACCCGACGCAGATTTACGCGGAGTCCGAGCGCCTGGCCCGGGAGAGCGGTGGTCATTTCATGGACCAGTTCACCTACGCCGAGCGGGCCACTGACTGGCGGGCGAACAACAACATCGCCGAGTCGATTTTCCAGCAACTGCGGTTCGAGCGGCATCCGGAACCGAGCTGGTTGATTTCCAGCCCTGGTACCGGCGGCACCACGGCGACCCTCGGTCGTTATGTGCGTTATCGCCAGCATGGCACCCGGGTGTTGTGCGCCGATGCCGAGCGTTCGGTGTTCTTCGATTTTTACCAGACGGGCGACGCCAGCCTGCGTCTGGACTGCGGTTCGCGCATCGAGGGGATCGGGCGGCCGCGGGTCGAGGCGTCGTTCCTGCCCAAGGTGATCGATGCCATGGTCAAGGTGCCGGATGCCTTGTCCCTGGCGGCCATGCATTACCTGGCGCAGCGTTTGGGGCGTCGGGTCGGCGGTTCCAGCGGGACCAACCTGATCGGTGCGCTGATGGCGGCACGGCAGATGGTTCAGGCGGGGGAGAGTGGTTCGATCGTGGCGATCCTCTGTGATGGCGGCGAGCGTTACGCCACCACCTATTACGACCCGCAATGGCTGAAGGCCCAGGGTTATGAGCTGGACGAGCTGATCGCGGCCGTGGCGGCCAGTGTCGAGCGCGGCGAGGCGTTGCCCGAGAGCGTGTTGCGGGCTGGGATCTAACCCAAACTGTTTTCTTGGGTGGGCTGACATTTGTGGCGAGCGGGCTTGCCCGCGCTGGGGTGCGAAGCGCCCCTGAAACCGACGAACTCGGTTTATCTGAGAAACCGAGGTAACCGATTTTGCGACTGCTTCGCAGTCGAGCGTGGGCAAGCCCACTCGCCACAATAGATCCTCACACGCCACCAGTTACAGGCTGAAGCCCCCATCCAACGGGATGATATTCCCGGTCATATAAGCCCCGGCGGTACTCGCCAAACTGATCGCCAGCGCGGCCATCTCTTCCTCGCGGCCCCAGCGCTTCATGGGGATCAATGCGGTGTCCTCGGCCAGCGCCTGCTCATCGTTGCCGATATGCTGGGTCATCTTGCTCGGGAAGCGTCCCGGCGCGATCACATTGACGTTGATGTGCTGGCTGACCAGCTCCCGCGCCAGAATCCGTGACAGCTGATGCAGGGCGGCTTTGCTCGGGCCGTAGGCATAAGCCTGTTCGCCGAAGGAAGAAATCCCCGCCACCGAGCCGATATTGATAATTCGTGCCGGATTCGCCGCCGAGCCGGCCTTGCGCAATAACGGCAGGAACTGCTGGATGCAGTTGAAGACCGAGGTCACGTTCAGTTGCATGACCTTTTCCCAACCCTTCACCGGATAGCTTTCCAGTGGCGCGCCCCAGGTGGTGCCGGCGTTGTTGACGAGGATATCCAGCCGATCGATCCGCTCGCCCAGGCGTGTCGCCAGCGCCAGCACACCTTCCTCGGTCGCCAGGTTGGCGGCCATGGCCTGGCAATGGCCCAGGGCGCCGAGTTCATCGGCGGTCTGCTGGCAGGCTTCGGCGTCCCGGGCACACACGTAGACGTGGGCGCCGGCTTCGACAAAGGCCTTGGCGATCATCTTGCCGATGCCGCGGGTACCGCCGGTGACCAGCGCGGTGCGGCCTTGCAGGGAAAAGTAGGGGTGCATGGCGAATCCTGAGTGCAAAAGGTATCCATACCCTAGCCGTCAGGTGTCAAAAGCGGAGCCACTATTGGGCGGCGCAATGATGCGCCATGCACGTCGAAGCGGATCAGCCGCGAACGCGCAGCGTCAGCCCCTTGAGGAAGTTGCGCAGCAGCTGGTCGCCGCAGGGACGGTAGTTGGTGTGGCCGAACTTGCGGAACAGCGCGCTCAGCTCAGGCTTGGACACCGGGAACTCGGCGGCCTTGAGAATGGCGTGCATGTCGTCTTCCTTCAGTTCGAAGGCCACCCGCAGTTTCTTCAGGATGATGTTGTTGGTCACCGGCAGCTCGACCGGCAGCGCTGGACGGCTTTCGTCCTTGCCGCGCTTGAAGATCACCAGGCCGTCGAGAAAGTGCGCCATGACCTCGTCCGGGCAATGCACGAAGCCTTCTTCCTCATCCTTTTTCAGGTAGGTGACGACATCGGCCTTGGCCACTTCGAAGCCGGTCAGCTTGATGAGCTCGACGACCTTGTTGTCGCTGATGTCGAGCATGTAGCGCACGCTACGCAGTACGTCGTTGTGAATCATGTGAACCATCCTGAGAGGTAGACGCCGCGCATCTGCGCGACGTTGAAGCGGGGATTAGAATTTTTCTTTGGTCGACAGGTAGCGCCACTGGCCCACGGGCACCTTGCCGATGGAGACGCCGCCGATACGGATCCGACGGATGGACACGACCTTGAGCCCGACCGCCTGGCAAAACAGTGCGATCACCCCGGGCTGAGGGTTTTTCATCGCGAAACGCAGGCGGTTCTCGTTCTGCCAGCTGGCTTTGACGGCGGGTAGCTCGCGACCCTTGTAGGTCAGGCCGTGGCTGAGGCGGTTGAGGCCGTGCTCGACGATGTCGCCGCTGACCTCCACCACATATTCCTGCTCGATCTTGGCGGTGTCGGCGGTGAGCTTGCGAAGGATTTTCCAGTCCTGGGTAAATACCACCAGGCCGCTGGCGCCGGCTTGCAGGTCGGCCCCCGCGGTCAGGCGCAGGAAATGCCCCTTGAGCGGGCGTTTGCCATAGCGGTGTTCCTCGGAGAGCGTCTCGGCCTGCAGCAGTTGCATGGCTGCGTCGGGGCTCAGGCCGACCGGCTGGTGCAGCAGCAGGGTCACCGGCTCCGGTGCGGTGGCCTTGGCTTCGGGGTCCAGCTCGACTTTCTGGGCTTCGACCTTGAACTGCGGCTCGTCGATGACTTCGCCATCGACCGTGACCCAGCCGCCTTCGATGAACAGTTCGGCCTCCCGACGGGAGCAGCCGACCAGCTCGATCAGGCGTTTGGAAAGGCGAGTGGGTTCAGACATGACGGCGGCCGTAAAAAAGGGGGGCGGCTATTGTACCTGCCTGGCGCCGGTTAAGCCCGGCAACATTTGTCGCACTCAGCGCTTCAGGCGCAGATGCAGCAACGGATAGGGCTGGCCCATGCCATCCTTCTCCGAGCGACCTATCACTTCGAAGCCCAGCTTGAAGTAGAAGCCGACGGCCTGTTCGTTCTGTTCGTTGACGTCCAGTTCATCGGCGTTCAGGTGTTCGATGGCGTAGCGCAGCAACTGCTTGCCCAGGCCCGTGCCGCGTGCCTGCGGGGCGATGAACAGCATCTCGACCTTGCCTGCCGCCACCCCGGCAAACCCGGTGATGCGCTGGCGCGAATCGCGGGTACAGACCAGCATGACCGCATCCAGGTAGTGGGTCAGCAACATGTTCTTCAGCAGTTCGATGTAGCTGTCCGGCAGGAAGTCATGGGTGGCGCGCACCGAGGCTTCCCAGAGCCGGGCCAGTTCCGGGTAGTCGCCGGGCTTGGGGGTATGAATGACCGAGAGCTGGGGCATACAGCAGATTCCTTCCGTCGCGGTAGTGCATGAACCAGACTATAGCCGTAAAAAAGCCCCGCATCTCGTTGAAAGTGCGGGGCTTTTCAGATTATTTACGGCTTAGAGGGTTTCCGCCCAGAGGTCGTATTCGTCGGCATCGGTGACACGGCACCAGACCTTGTCGCCAGGCTTGAGGTCGCCGGCACCTTCGATAAACACGTTGCCGTCGATTTCCGGGGCGTCGAAGAAGCAGCGACCAACCGCGCCTTGTTCGTCGACTTCGTCGATCAGCACTTCGATCTCGCGACCGATGCGCAGTTGCAGGCGGGCGGTGCTGATGGCCTGTTGATGGGCCATGAAGCGATCCCAGCGCTCCTGCTTGACGTCATCCGGGACCACGTCCAGGCCGAGGTCGTTGGCCGGTGCACCTTCGACCGGCGAGTACTGGAAGCAGCCGACGCGGTCGAGCTGGGCGTCGGTCAGCCAGTCGAGCAGGTACTGGAAGTCTTCCTCGGTTTCGCCGGGGAAACCGACGATAAAGGTCGAACGGATGATCAGGTCCGGGCAGATCTCGCGCCAGTTCTTGATCCGCGCCAGGGTCTTGTCTTCGAACGCCGGGCGTTTCATCGACTTGAGGACTTTCGGGCTGGCGTGCTGGAACGGGATGTCCAGGTACGGCAGGATCTTGCCGGCGGCCATCAGCGGGATCAGCTCGTCGACATGCGGGTACGGGTAGACGTAGTGCAGGCGTACCCACACGCCCAGGGTGCCGAGCGCTTCGCACAGCTCGGTCATGCGGGTTTTCACCGGCGCGCCGTTCCAGAAGCCGGTGCGGTACTTCACGTCGACGCCATAGGCGCTGGTGTCCTGGGAGATCACCAGCAGTTCCTTGACCCCGGACTTGACCAGGCGCTGGGCCTCGTCGAGTACGTCACCCACCGGGCGGCTGACCAGCTTGCCGCGCATCGACGGAATGATGCAGAAGCTGCAGCTGTGGTTGCAGCCTTCGGAAATCTTCAGGTAGGCGTAGTGGCGCGGAGTCAGCTTGATGCCTTGCGGCGGCACCAGGTCGATCAGCGGGTTGTGGTCCTGGCGTGGCGGCACCACCTGGTGCACGGCATTGACTACCTGCTCGTACTGCTGCGGGCCGGTGACGGCCAGCACGCTGGGGTGCACCTTGCGGATATTGCCTTCTTCTACGCCCATGCAGCCGGTGACGATCACCTTGCCGTTTTCCTTGATGGCTTCGCCGATCACTTCCAGGGACTCGGCCTTGGCGCTGTCGATAAAACCACAGGTGTTGACCACCACGACGTCGGCGTCCTGGTAGGTGGACACCACGTCATAGCCTTCCATGCGCAGTTGCGTAAGGATGCGCTCGGAGTCGACCAGTGCTTTCGGGCAACCCAGGGATACGAAGCCGACCTTGGGGTTGGCTGGCGCGGTAGGGGTGGACATGTCTAACCTCGGTATTGGGGTGTCGAGCCACTTGGGACAAGGGCGTCGCGTGGGCGCTGATGCGCCTCTGATCAAAAAGTGCGCAATTCTAGCGATGGCGGAGGCACTTGACCAGCTTTATGCAGGGAAATGCGACGAGTGCTGCGCTATGCTTCGCCCGATGCGAGTTGCTGTCATTTTTTGTTTCAAATATCCGATGACTTATAAATCGTCGGCAACTGTAAGAAAAACAGCGCATGCTGCGTGAAAAAGCAAATAGTGCTTCTTGAAAGAAGCCTTATTCCGGGGTGTAGGAGTAGTTGATGGGTGGTCAGGCAGTGAGTGAGGGGCAGGTCGGGCACTCGACGGCAAAGCCGTTGGGTATGCTGGTAGCGGCGGTAGGGGTGGTGTACGGCGACATCGGCACCAGCCCGTTATATACCCTCAAGGAGGTGTTCACTGGCGGTTATGGGGTACAGGTCAACCATGATGGTGTCTTCGGGATCCTGGCACTGATCTTCTGGTCGCTGATCTGGGTGGTTTCGATCAAGTACGTGTTGTTCATCCTGCGCGCCGACAACCAGGGCGAAGGCGGGATCATGGCCCTCACCGCGCTGGCGCGGCGGGCCTCGGCGTCCTATCCGAAATTGCAGTCGGTACTGGTGATTCTCGGGCTGATCGGTGCGGCGCTGTTCTACGGCGACAGCATGATCACCCCGGCGATCTCGGTACTCTCGGCGGTCGAGGGTCTGGAAATCGCCTTCGACGGGCTGGAGCATTGGGTGGTGCCGCTGTCGCTGGTGGTGCTGGTGGCGTTGTTCCTGATCCAGAGGCACGGCACCGCGAGTATCGGCAAGCTGTTCGGGCCGGTGATGGTGGCGTGGTTCGTGATACTGGGGATCATGGGGGCCTATGGCATTTCCCTGCACCCTGAAGTGCTGAGCGCGTTGAACCCGATGTGGGGCGTGCACTTCTTTATCGTCCATCCGGGCATGGGCGTGGCGATTCTCGGCGCGGTGGTGCTGGCATTGACCGGTGCCGAAGCCTTGTACGCCGACATGGGCCACTTCGGTCGCAAGCCGATTGCCCGTGCCTGGTTCGCCCTGGTACTGCCGGCGCTGGTGCTGAACTACTTCGGCCAGGGCGCCTTGCTGCTGGGGAATCCGGACGCGGCGCGCAACCCGTTCTATCTGTTGGCGCCGGACTGGGCGTTGATTCCGTTGGTGGTGCTATCGACCCTGGCGACGGTGATTGCTTCCCAGGCGGTGATCTCCGGGGCGTTCTCCCTGACCCGCCAGGCGATCCAGTTGGGCTACATCCCGCGCATGCATATCCAGCACACCTCGAGTGCCGAGCAGGGGCAGATCTACATCGGCGCGGTGAACTGGACCCTGATGATCGGCGTGATTCTGCTGGTGATCGGGTTTGGCTCCTCCAACGCCCTGGCCTCGGCTTATGGTGTGGCGGTGACCGGGACCATGTTGATCACCAGTATCCTGGTGGCGGCGGTGATGCTGCTGTTGTGGAAATGGTCGCCGATCCTGACCGTACCGATCCTGGTGGGTTTCCTGTTGGTGGACGGGCTGTTCTTCGCCGCCAACGTGCCCAAGATCGTCCAGGGCGGTGCCTTTCCGGTATTGGCGGGGATCGTGCTGTTTATCCTCATGACCACCTGGAAGCGCGGCAAGGAGCTGCTGATGGACCGCCTCGACGAGGGGGGGCTGCCGTTGCCGATCTTTATTGGCAGTATCCGTGTGCAGCCGCCTCATCGGGTCCAGGGCACGGCGGTGTTCCTGACCGCGCGGCCGGATGCGGTGCCCCATGCGTTGTTGCACAACTTGCTGCACAACCAGGTGCTGCATGAGCAGGTGGTGTTGCTGACCGTGGTTTACGAGGATATTCCGCGGGTGCCGGCACAGCGACGGTTCGAGGTCGATGCCTATGGCGAAGGGTTCTTCCGGGTCATCCTGCACTTCGGTTTTATCGATGAGCCGGATGTGCCTGAGGCGCTGAAGTTGTGCCATCTGGACGAGCTGGATTTCAGTCCGATGCGTACCACTTACTTCCTCAGCCGTGAGACGGTGATCGCTTCGAAGATCGTCGGGATGGCGCGCTGGCGGGAAAGCCTGTTCGCCTTCATGCTGAAGAACGCCAACGGTAACCTGCGCTTCTTCAAACTGCCGGTGAACCGGGTGATCGAGCTGGGGACCCAGGTCGAGATCTGATTTCACGGGTATGAAAAAGCCCCCGTTGCCTTGCGGCAGCGGGGGCTTTTTCTTTGGGGGCCTACAGGCTCACATCATTCGCTTTTGACTTGGCGCTTCTGGATAGCATCCACCAACCGCTTGGCCAGTGCCGGGTAGTTCTCGTCGAAGTGATGACCCCCTGGCAGCTTCACAGCCTCCCCCACGGCAGTCGTGGTGGTACAGCCACTCTCTTTCACTTCGTCCTGGCCATAGATGCACAGCACCTTGGCCGCTGGCAGCTTGGCCATGTCCGGACCGGTGTCGAGTTCCATGCCGGCCTTGCCCAGCCAGCCATCAACGTGGATCTCGAAACTGCCGCTGCGGGCGAACGCCAGCAGGATGATCGCATCGACCCGCTGTTGCTCGTTTTCCGGCAGGCGGTTGTAGATCGCCGGCAGGACATCGGCACCAAAGGAGTAACCGGCGAGGACGAAACGCTTGGCGCCCCATTTCTGCCGATAGTGCTGCATCAGTTCGGTCAGGTCGGCGGCGCTCTGTTCCGGGCTCTTGTGCTGCCAGTAGTAGCGCAGGGTGTCGATGCCCACCACCGGGTAGCCCATCTTCGACATATAACCCGCCGCGTCGCGGTCCAGGTCGCGCCAGCCACCGTCGCCGGAGAGGAACAGGGTCACGGTGTCGCTGGGTTTGTCCGCCGGGACTTCCACCACTGGAATGGCCAGGCCGCCGTTGTCCGTGCCCACGAGCATCTTGCGCAGTTCGTTGTTCAGCACCTGCGGCAGCTTGATGTCGTAGTCGCTGATGCTGGTTTCGGCATTTGGCTGGTCGCGCACGAACGCCGCGCTCGGATCATCCGGGCCGTCGTTCCAGGCCACCAGCCAGTGGCCGTGGGCCGCGGTCTTCGGTACCGGAATGGTGCAATCCGGCTGATCGAGGACGAAGCCCACCGAGATGGCCTGGGCCTTGTCGTTGGCCTGGGACGCCAGCCAGTTCCAGGCCAGGGACGCACCCGGGCCAACGCCGCTGACCAGGGTCGCCGGGCCTTTCAGTTGTTGCAAGGCATTGTCCAGGGCCTTCTGCTGCAGCGTGCAGTTGTCCTTGGGCAGGATCACCTGGACGATCAGCGCCGCGCCGCTACGACTGAGTGCGGACAACTGCGTGTCGCTCAGGGCATCTTCGGCGAGGGTGGCCACGACGACCTGGGCCTTGGGTGTGGTGCCGGGGGTCAGGCGAGTCAGGGTCGAACCGTCGGCCTGGCTCAGGTGTTCAAGAGTCGGTTCCGGCGGGGGGCGGTTCCAGAACCAGTAGCCGCCTCCCGCAAGTGCGGCCAGGAGCAGCACGATTACCAGTAAAAACCGCCAGGAGCGTTGAATCATCAGCGTTTCACCAATCCAGTCAAGCCGCCCGCAATCAGGGCGGCGGTATCGGCCAATGCGACCAGCGGATCAAGTCCTGCCGGCACGGCCATGTAACGGGGTTCCCAATCAGGCTGGAACTTGTCCTTGAAGCGACGCAGGCCCTGGAAGTTGTAGAGCTGCTCGCCGCGCTGGAACACCATCGAACCCAGGCGCTGGGTCAGTGGTGCGCCACGCCGCGGTTGCAGGCCCGACAACGGCACCATGCCCAGGCTGAAACGTGCGTATCCGTGAGCCTTATAATGCTGAATCAGGCCAACCATCAAGAACTCCATGGTCAGCTTGGGGGCTTCGGGGTGCGATCGCATCAGGTCGAGACTGGCCAGTTCATGGCTGTGGGTCTCGAGCAGGTTGGCGAACGCCACCGGGCGGCCTTCGAAATGGATGATCGCGACGCGGAAGTGATTGATGTACTCGGGGCTGAAACGGCCCAGGGAGAAACCTTTCTCGCGCACGTTCTTGCCGGTGAGCCAGGCATCGGAGATGACCTTGAGTTCATCCAGCGGTGCCTGCCCCGGTTCGTAGATTTCCAGCGACAGGCCGTCGCGGCTACCGCGGTTCCAGGTGTAGCGCAGGTCCTTCATCTCCTTGCCCTTGGACTCGAGGTCAAAGCGATGCAGGTCGACCCGGGCTTCTTCGCCGAGCTTGATGGCGGTCAGGCCGATGTCCATGTAGTACGGCAGGTTCTCCGCACGCACCTGATAGAACACCGGACGGGCATGGTGGGTGTCGCAGAGGTCGCGGAATTGCCAGATCAGTTCGGCACGCTGGCGCGCCGGGCCGATCGGGTCATACAGCGCCACCAGGCTGCGGCCACGACGGGCATACATCAGGAAGGCGGTATCGGTGGGGTGGAACAGGAACGCCTTGTCGCCGGTCAGCGCCAGGCCGCCGTCAGGTTGGTCCGAGGCCATCAGCACCTTGACCGCCCGCTCCATTTCATCGGGCGTGGGCTGGTGAATCACCGGGCGCGCGGTCCGCAGCAACCAGGTCAGCGAAACGGCAACCAATACCACGGCAGCCCCGAGCAGCGAACGCAGGCCACGGGGGGCGTCGCCATCCAGCGCGAACTGCCACCACAGTTCGTGGCTGTAGGGCACGTCCTGGTAGGCGAACAGCAGCAGCCAGACCGAAGCCCCGAGCACGCAGAGACTGGCCACTAGATAGAGCGGCGAGAACGGCAGTTCGGTGAGGCGGCTGGGTCGATAGAAGGAACGGCGGAAAATCCCCAGCAGACAGGCGGTGGCCGTCAGCATGCTGGCTTCTTCCCAGTCGAAGCCCTTGAGCAGCGAGAGCAGGGCGCCCACCAGCAGCAAGGTCATGGTCAGCATCCAGGCAGCGGACAGGCGTCGACGCAGGCCCTGGGCCAGCAGCAGGCACAACACGCCCACCAGGCTGGCGCCGAAGTGCGAGGCGTCGATCAGGCGGTCCGGTACCAGGAAGTCGATACCTTCCAGGCGCGTGTCGATTTCCGGGGTCGCGCCGGAGAACAGCAGCACCACACCGGAGAGGAACACCAGCACGGCGAGGATCGGTGCCGCGAAGCCCGATGCCACCCGCATGCTCTGGCGAGTGGTCATCAGGCGCTGGGCTTCGGTACTCAACAGGGCCAGGCAGGCCAGCAGCAACGGCAACAGTACATAGATGAGGCGATAGAGCAGCAGCGCGGCGGCCAGCGGCGCGGCGCCCAGCTCATTGGCGAAGGCGGCCAGCAGGATGGCTTCGAACACACCGACGCCGCCGGGCACATGGCTGAGCACACCGGCGGCCAGGGCCAGCAGGTAGACCAGCAGGAAGGCGCCGAACGGTGGGGCCACGGGCAACAGCAGATAGAGCACGGTCGCCGCGGCGGCGACGTCCAGGGCGGTAATCACCAGTTGCAGCAGAGTCAGGCGGGCACTCGGCAGGCGCAGGGTGCGGCGTCCGACCTTGACCAGCAGGTTGTCCTTGATCGGTTGTTCCGGCAGGCGTCGACGGTAGATGCCGACCGCCAGCAAGGCGGCCAGGGCCAGCACGACCACGGAGATGCCGCCGAGGAGGTAGGTGGGCAGGTGCAGGGCTTCGGACGCCGCGGGCAGGTTGCTCAGGGTCGCGAGGGCAGCCAGCGGTGGCAGAGCACAACCCAGCGAGAGGCTGGCGAACAGGGTCATCCGCGCGACTTCAGCGGCTCCCAGGCCGAAACGGGCATAGAGTCGATAACGCACCGAACCGCCGGACAGCAGCGACAGACCAATGGCGTTGCCGATGGCGAACGCAGTAAAGCCTCCCAGCACCAGGGTGCGCGTAGGCAATTTCACATCGGCGTAGCGACTGGCGGACCACTCATAGCCCAGCAGAATAATGAAACCGATGGTGGTCGCCGCCAGGGCTCCGGCCAGTGCCGGCTTGGGCACGCTGAGAATCGAATCGTGCAGGGCGTCCAGGTCGAGCTCGATCAACAGATGGCGACAAGCGATCAGGGCGATAGCGAACAGAAACAGGGTGATAGCCAAGCCGACGGATTGCCGGTACTTGCTCAACAGATCCAGCCAACGGAGACGGTTGGCGGAGATCGGGTGTGTTGCTGTAACAGTATCGTGTGGTTCGGACGAGTTGGCGCGCATCAATCACCTCTAGGATTGTGCGCGACAGGATGGGGGTATCCAGCCAAGTTACCAATCCCTATGGACAAAATAATTACAAATATTAACGTGTCTGGCCGTTGTACGGCGACCCACGCCCCGGGCTGTTGTAGAGGAAGTTTGTTGCGGATTCAGCTTAGCCTGTGCACCCATTGACTGCGGTATCCGTCGAGGGTTCGATCCGTCCTGCCTTGATTGGATGAAAGTTTTTTCGGCGGATACAAAAAAGGCCACTCTTTCGAGCAGCCTTTTCTGATATTTGGTTGCGGGAGCCGGATTTGAACCGACGACCTTCGGGTTATGAGCCCGACGAGCTACCAGACTGCTCCATCCCGCGTCTGTGTGGCGGCATTCTACAGCCGAACGGCGGGGTGTCAACCATTAATGGTCTGTTTGGTCAAAATAATGTGCAAAGCCTCGATTTGGCCGACTGCTTTCGGTAAGTGTCCGACAATCAAGGTTTTTTTGGACGGCCAGGGGAAAACACGCACGCACAAAAAAGGCCACTCTTTCGAGTAGCCTTTTTTGATGTTTGGTTGCGGGAGCCGGATTTGAACCGACGACCTTCGGGTTATGAGCCCGACGAGCTACCAGACTGCTCCATCCCGCGTCTGTGTGTCGGCATTCTACAGAGAAACGCCGGGCTGTCAAACCCTAATTGAGGAAAACCCCTTTATTGTTCAAATGCTTAGCGCTGGAGACGGGCTCTGCGCCGAGTCTGCGGACCATGCTGGGCAAGGCTTGCAGCTCTATCGACCAGTGCTTTTCGATTGAGAAATTAAATTCAATAGGGCTGTTTCCTACTCTTAAAGAGGAAGAATCAAACTACTGGTGCTATATACAGGTGTCAGTGAGATACTGCTGGCCTGTAGTGTTTCCGCTCCCTGAATGAACCTTTGTTGTCATGACGCAACGCAAAATCATCCACGTCGACTGTGATTGCTTCTACGCCGCCATCGAGATGCGTGATAACCCGAGCCTGGCCGGCAAGCCCATGGCGGTGGGTGGTTCAGCGGATCGGCGTGGAGTGATCGCCACCTGCAATTACGAGGCGCGGGCCTTTGGCGTGCGTTCGGCGATGTCGTCGCGGCATGCCTTGAGCCTGTGTCCGGACCTGGTCATCGTCAAGCCGCGCATGGATGCCTATAAGGAAGCGTCGAAGGATATCCAGGCGATCTTTCGCGACTACACCGATCTGATCGAACCCTTGTCCCTGGATGAAGCCTACCTGGATGTGTCCGACAGCCCGCATTTTGCCGGTAGCGCGACGCGTATCGCCCAGGACATACGGCGCCGGGTCTCGAAGCAATTGCATATCACCGTCTCCGCCGGGGTGGCGCCGAACAAGTTTTTGGCCAAGATCGCCAGCGACTGGAAAAAGCCCAACGGATTGTTTGTGATCACCCCGGATCAGGTGGAGGATTTTGTGGCCGGCTTGCCGGTCAACAAGCTGCACGGGGTTGGCAAGGTCACGGCGGACAAGCTCGGGCGCCTGGGGATTGCCGATTGCCTGCAATTGCGCGAGTGGGGCAAGTTGGCCCTGGTCCGCGAGTTCGGCAGTTTTGGCGAGCGCCTGTGGGGATTGGCCCGGGGTATTGATGAGCGGCTGGTGCACAACGACAGTCGGCGGCAGTCGGTCAGTGTCGAAAATACCTACGATGCCGACCTGCCGGACCTTGCCAGTTGCCTGGAGAAACTCCCCGAACTGATGGAAACCCTCGCCGGACGCATTGCCCGACTCGACAGCAGCTATCGACCGGGCAAGCCGTTCGTCAAAGTGAAGTTCCACGACTTTACCCAGACGACCCTGGAGCAGGCCGGGGCAGGGCGGGATCTGGAGAGTTATCGCCAGTTGCTGAGCCAGGCCTTTGCTCGAGGCGGGCGGCCGGTGCGGTTGTTGGGGATTGGTGTGCGGCTACAGGATCTGCGCGGCGGGTATGAGCAGTTGGAATTGTTCAGCGGCTGAAGCTGCTGTGCGCATTTCTGGAATGCGCCGCGAAACCTGTAGGGGCCGGCTTGCTGGCGATGAGCCCCTTGAGTCGTGTATTGCCCTCGCGGACGCCATCGCTCCTACAGGTTCTGTATTTCACCCCCCGCCGCCTCAGTTGGCCCCGGGATCCGCCACCAGTCGCCCGGCCTTCCTGGTCAGGGTCTTGAGGAAATCACGCTGCAACTCGGGATCGTTGCGGGTCAGTTCGATCAGGCTCTGTTCCAGTTCGCTGGCTTCGTCTTCCAGCCCCAGCTCTGACAAGCGCTTGACCCGATGCACCCATTGGTTGACGTCGTCACCCTCCAGGTCGTTGTAGATCAGGTCGTGGGCCTCCAGCAGCTTGCCGCGCAGCTTGCTGCTGATGGACAGGCTTGAGTCCGAATGGACTTCGCCCTGGGCATCTTCCACGCGGATCTGCAGGTTGCCGATGCGATACAGGTCCTGCTCGGCAAACGGGCTGTCCAGCAGGTTGAGGCGCAGCACGCCGTTTCGGTCGGTGGTCAGCTCGGCGGTCTGCTTGCCGGCGAGCACTTCCACCGGTCTTTCGGACCACGGCAGGCTCGAGTATTCCGTGCGCTTGTCGCGCTGGACTTCCTCGACCCCGGCCAGGTTCTGCTGGGCACGACCGCCGGACTCGACGTTCATGAACGGATTGAGGCCGTCGATACCGTCCTTGAGCCAGCCATGGGTCATGCTGTCCGGCATGTGCCCGAGGGCAAAGATATTCGCCACATTGGCGCAGGCACCACCGATCAGGGCTACGACCCCGAGCGGCATTTCATAGAGCTTGCGCCAGCCTTGATAAGGCGTGTAGCGATCATAGCGACGGGTGACATCGAACTCGGTGACTTCGAAGGTCTTCTGCTCGTGAATCCGCACACGACGTTGCGGCAGCTCAAGGACCTTGGGGTCACCGACATCGATCTGCAGGCTGTGTGCGAGCAGTTTGCGCTCGACGCGCTCTTCATGCTCGCTGCGTTGTGACATCTGGTTGGCGCAGCCGCTGACCAGCAGGGCGCCGCACAAGGCGGCGCCCCCGAGGGCTAAGGTACTTCGATTGAACATGGGCGCTCTATCTGGACTCAGCGACGGATACGGGCCTGAAGGAACGACAGCACGTCAGCGACCGGCAGCGCGTGCGCCTCGGCCTCGGTGCGGCTCTTGTATTCCAGGTTGCCTTCGGCCAGGCCGCGGTCACTGACCACGATCCGATGAGGGATGCCGATCAGTTCCATGTCCGCGAACTTGATGCCCGGGCTGGTTTTCTTGTCGCGGTCGTCCAGCAGCACTTCGAAGCCGGCGGCCGTCAGTTCGGCGTAGAGCTTGTCGGTGGCTTCGCGAACCTGCTCGGTTTCATAACGCAGCGGTACCAGGGCGATCTGGAACGGCGCCAGGGAGTCGCTCCAGATGATGCCGTTGGCGTCGTTGTTCTGCTCGATGGCGGCAGCGACCACGCGGGACACACCGATACCGTAGCAACCCATGGTCAGGGTTACCGGCTTGCCGTTTTCGCCCAGGACCTGGCACTTCATCGCTTCGCTGTACTTGGTGCCCAGCTGGAAGATGTGGCCGACTTCGATGCCGCGCTTGATCTCCAGGGTGCCCTTGCCATCCGGGCTCGGATCACCGGCCACGACGTTGCGCAGGTCGGCCACGGTCGGCACCGGCAGGTCGCGTTCCCAGTTGACGCCGAAGTAGTGCTTGTCGTCGATGTTGGCGCCGATACCGAAGTCGCTCATCAGTTCGACCGAACGGTCGATGATGATTGGCAGCGGCAGGTTCAGCGGGCCGAGGGAACCGGCACCGGCGCCGATGGCGTCGCGCAGTTCGGCATCGGAAGCCATGACCAGCGGGCTGGCAACGCCAGGCTGGTTGGCGGCCTTGATTTCGTTCAGTTCGTGATCGCCACGGATGATCAGGGCAATCAGCTTGCCTTCTTCTTCGGCGTGGACGATCAGGGTCTTGACGGTCTTTTCGATCGCCAGGTTGTAGCCTTCGACCAGCTGCGCAATGGTTTTTGCATCAGGGGTGTCGACCAGGCGCAGGGCTTCGGTCGGTGCCGCGCGCGAGGTTTCTCGAGGCACGGCTTCGGCTTTCTCGATGTTCGCGGCGTACTCGGAACCGTTGCTGAAGACGATATCGTCTTCGCCGGACTCGGCCAGTACGTGGAACTCATGGGAGCCGGCGCCGCCGATGGAGCCGTTGTCCGCTTCCACCGGGCGGAACTTCAGGCCCAGGCGGGTAAAGACGTTGCAGTACGCCTGGTGCATGCGGTCGTAGGTGACCTGCAGCGAAGCCTGGTCGACGTGGAAGGAGTAGGCGTCCTTCATGATGAATTCGCGACCGCGCATCAGGCCGAAGCGTGGGCGGATTTCGTCACGGAACTTGGTCTGGATCTGGTACAGGTTGATCGGCAGCTGTTTGTAGCTGCTCAGCTCGTTGCGGCACAGATCGGTGATCACTTCTTCGTGGGTCGGGCCCGCGCAGAAGTCGCGATCGTGGCGATCTTTCAGGCGCAGCAGCTCAGGGCCGTATTGTTCCCAGCGACCGGATTCCTGCCACAGTTCAGCCGGCTGGATACCGGGCATCAGTACTTCCAGGGCACCGGCCGCGTTCATTTCCTCGCGCACGATGGCTTCGACCTTGCGCATGACACGCAGGCCCATGGGCAGCCAGGTGTACAGGCCGGAAGCGAGTTTGCGGATCATCCCGGCGCGCAGCATCAGCTGATGGCTGATCACGACCGCATCGGAAGGTGTTTCTTTCTGTGTGGCGAGCAAATATTGACTGGTGCGCATGGTTGGCCGTTGTCGCTTGCTGATGACTGAAAATGACTGGGCATTGTACGGGTGTGATTCGGCGACGTACAGGCGTGTCGGCGCACCGCCTTGGGGGAGAGCGGTGCGGGCCTGTATTTACGGGGTTTCTTCGCCGACGGCGGCGGGCACCGCGCCTTCGCCACGACTCGATTGATACCAGTGGATGGCAATCAGGATCAGGGTCGGTATGCCCATCACGGCGGTAATGATGAAGAACTTGTGGTAGCCGAACTTTTCCACCATCACCCCGGAATAGCCGCCGATCAGGCGCGGCAGCAGGAGCATGATCGAGCTGAGCAGGGCGTACTGGGTGGCGGAGAACTTCAGGTTGGTCAGGCTTGATAGATAGGCGACGAAGGCCGAGGTCGCCATGCCTGAACTGAAGTTGTCCAGGGAGATGGTCACGATCAGCATCTTCAGGTTCGGGCCCATGTCGGCCAGCAGCATGAACAGCAGGTTGGTCGCCGCCGAGGCCGCGCCGCCGATGAACAGGATCGGCAGGATGCCGAAACGCACGATCAGCAGGCCGCCCATGCCGGCCCCCAGTAGGGTCATGATCAGGCCGAAGATCTTGCTGACCCCGGCGATCTGGTCCTTGGTAAAGCCCTGGTCGATATAGAACACGTTGGCCATCACCCCCATCACCGTGTCCGACATCCGGTAGGTGGCGATCAGCCCCAGCAGCAGCAGGGCTTGCCAGCGATAACGGACAATGAAGTCGTTGACCGGTGTCAGCACCGGCGCCAGGCCGCGACGGCCCATGCTCGACAGGCAGAGGGTGGTGAGGATGGTATAGAGGATGGCGCGCAGGAAGGCACGGTCTTCCAGCAACAGATCGAGCATGCTCCGACCCTGGAACAGCACGCTGGCGAAATCGGTGTTGTAGAGCTGGGTGAACATCGCCGGTACCGAGACCAGCAGGACGATCAGCACGAAGACCGAGGACAGCTGGTGCACGAAGCTGTAGCGTCCGGCGGAGAGCTGGGTGCGCAGCGGCACCGGCGGTTCACGCATGAAGAAGGTGGTGAGCAGCGCCGGAATCATCAGCAGGCCGAACAGCACGTAGGTGCCGGTCCAGGCCGAATGCTTGTAGCTGAAGCCGGTGGAGCCGAAGCCTTCGGCGAAAAACAGCGCGCCGGCGGTGGCCAGCAGGGCGGCAACCCGATACCCCGACATATAGCTGGCGGCCAGGGCGGCCTGCTGGCTGTCGTTGGCGATTTCCAGGCGATAAGCGTCCACCGCGATGTCCTGGGTCGCGGAGGCGAAGGCCACGACCACGGCAATGGCGATCAGCCAGGACAGATGCTTCTGCGGATCGCAGAAACCCATGCCGATCAATCCGAGGACGATCAGGATCTGCGCCAGCACCAACCAGGAGCGGCGGCGTCCGAGCTTGCCGAGCAATGGCAGGCGCCATTGGTCGAGCAGCGGCGACCAAACCCATTTGAAGGCGTAGGCGAGGCCGATCAGGCTGGCATAACCGATGGTTTCACGGGCCACGCCGGCTTCACGCAGCCAGACGGAAAGCGTGGAAAACACCAACATATAAGGCAGACCGGCGGCGAAACCGAGCAGCAAGAGCACGAGTGTCGAGGGGCTGGCATAAGCGGCGAGCGCGGCGCGCCAGGTTTTACGGGGCATGGGCTGGAATCTGCCTCAGGTTAACGGAAACAAAGCGCGCACTCTAACCGCTGTGCTCTATCGGGCGCCAGCCATGGCGCTTGATATCGACACGATTGTTCAGGACCGTCAGGCCTTCAGTCCGCAGCCGGGCCCGCTGTTCGTCGCCGGAGGGGCTGCCGGCGGGCAGGCTGATCCGACCGCCGGCACCCAGCACCCGGTGCCAGGGCAGGCTTGTGTCGGCGGGCAACTGGCTCAAGGTCCGTCCGACAAAACGGGCGGCTCGCCCCAGGCCAGCCAGTTCGGCCAGTTGGCCATAGGTCACGACCCGGCCTTCGGGAACTTGCGCCAGGGTCAGGTAAAGGGCGGTGCGGCGCATCTGGGCAGGGCTTTCGCCGCCGCTGCTGTCGTCAGTCATTGAGGCAGTCCTGTTCGGGGATCTGGCTACTTATGTAGGTCATTTCTATATGTTGAGCCTGATTATTGAACTAGGGTGTTGTCCAGTCGGTCATTCCTTGGTCCAGGCATTGCCCGCGGGATAATGCCGGTTTTTTTTCGCGAACCCGAGTCCTCTCTCTCCTATGTTATCCAGAACCCTGCTGTGCCTTGCTGTATTCAGCGCCTCGACGCCGTTGCTGGCCGATACCGTCTGGTTGAAGAACGGCGATCGCCTGACCGGCAAGATCAGTCTGTTCGATGGCGGCAAGCTGTTGATCCAGACCGATTACGCCGGGGCGATCCCGGTGGACTGGAAGCAGGTCAAGACCCTGGAGAGTGATCAGGAACTGCTGGTCAAGCAGGATGCCTACACGGGGGAGAAGGCCAAGTCCCTGAAAGCGGCACCGGACGGCAAGGTGACGCTGGTCAACGGCGAGGCGCCGAAAACCGTCGACCTCGCGAGTATCAAGCAGATCATCAAGCCCAAGCCGGTGATCGAGGACCTGGTGTGGAAGGGTAATGTCGACCTGGCCCTGGACTACAAGCGGGCGGACCAGGATACCGACGACTACGACATCGCGTTCAAGACCACCGCCCGTCATGGCGACTGGCGGCATAATGCCCAGGGTGAGTACAACCGCGAGTTCCAGAACGATATCGTGACCACGAACAACTGGAACGTCGAGTATGCCCTCGACCGCTTTATCACCGAAAAGTGGTTCTGGCAGGGGCGCCTGACCTACAAGCGTGACTTTGTGGAAGACCTGTCGCGCCAACGCATCGTCGGTACCGGTCCTGGCTACCAGTTCTGGGACAATGAGCTGGGGGCGTTTTCCCTCGGCTCGCTGCTCAACAATACCGACTACGAGTACAGCGACGGCGAGAAGAAGAACTTCTATTCGCTGGGGATGAAATGGGACTACAGCCGTAACCTGGTGGGCAAGACGGTGCAGTTCTTCACCAATGGTGAAGTCGGCAAGCCATTGAGCGGGCCTTCGGAGTATTCCCTCGACGCCCAGATGGGCCTGCGCTACAAAGTGACCGAGTGGGCTTCGCTGAATCTCAAGGCCGAGCGCAACGTGGTCCAGGGCGATGCGGAAACCAGCCTGAACAAGACCCGCTACACGGCCGGCTTCGGCGTCGTCTGGTAATAGCACCGCTTCCCCGACCCTGGCATCCGTGGCGGATAACGTTTATTTTGTCATTGATTTTCATTCGCAGGTCTCAGGGCTTGCCGACGGTGTCTGACGAGGAGTCAAAAGGTGAGCGTTGAAGTTGCCAAGAATGCCCGCGAGCTGCTGCTCAAGGAGTACCGGGGTGTGTTGTCCACGCACTCCAAGGCCATGCCCGGTTTCCCGTTTGGCTCCGTGGTGCCTTACTGCCTTGACGACCAGGGCCGGGCGCTGATCCTGATCAGCCGGATCGCCCAGCACACCCATAACCTGCAGAAAGACCCCAAGTGCTCCCTGCTGGTGGGCGAGCGCGAAGCCGAAGACGTGCAGGCGGTCGGTCGTCTGACTTACCTGGCCGAGGCCGAAAAGCTCAGCGATCCCGAGGCGATCGAAGCGGCGGCCGAGCGTTACTATCGCTACTTCCCCGACTCGCAGAACTATCACCAGGCCCACGATTTCGACTTCTGGGTGCTCAACCCGGTGCGGCACCGCTACATCGGCGGTTTCGGCGCGATCCACTGGCTGGATCAGGTGACCCTGGCCAATCCCTTCGCCGGCAAGGCCGAGATCAGCATGGTCGAGCATATGAACAGCGACCACGCCAAGGCCATCGCCCACTACGTCGCCCTGGCCGGCTTGCCGGATCAGGTGCCAGCACAATTGGCGGGTATCGACACCGAGGGCATGCACCTGCGCATCGGCCAGGCGCTGTACTGGTTGCCCTTCGAAGCACCTTGCAATACGCCGACACAAGTTCGCGAAGCCTTGGTTTCCCTGGCTCACGCCGAGCATTGGCCAAAAAAGGAAGGCGCTTCAGCTTGAATTCACGAACTGTCGACGTCATCTAAGGTTAAGTGGAAGGCATTCTTCCGTAGAGGAACCATTTGATGCGCGCTTTTTTATTGCTCTTTCTGCTGTTTCCGGTGTTAGAGCTGTATGTGTTTTTCCAGGTCAGCACCGCGATCGGGTTTTTCCCGGCCCTGGCGCTGATCATTCTCGGCTCGATGCTGGGGGTGCTGGTCCTGCGGATCGCCGGGATCGCCACGGCGTTGCGGGCGCGGGAAAGCCTGAACCGCGGCGAGTTGCCGGCGCAGACCATGCTCGAAGGCCTGATGCTGGCCCTGGGCGGCGGCCTGATGCTGCTGCCGGGGTTTATCAGCGATATTATCGGCCTGGTGCTGCTGTTGCCGATGACCCGTCGCCTGTTGGCCGACCGCATGCGTCGGCGCGTCGAAGAACAGGCGTTGCGTCAGCGGGCCTTTGCCGATGACCTGCAGGCCCGTGGCCCAACGGGGGCATCGCCGGCCACCAGCCGGCAGCCCCAGGTCATCGAAGGCGAGTTCGAACACCGCGATTCCTGATCGCCAGCACCACGACACGGCACCTTCGGGTGCCGTGTTGGTTTTTGGCACTTTCAGGTAAAAAAAACGTCACCTGCCCTTGAAATTACCTTTGGTGACCTTATGTAACGGTCACCGCAAGGTTTTGGCGAAAATCGCCAGACAGTCTTTCGCGGTTCGCTTGGCGAGCCGCAACCGGCAACGCCGGATTTGCTAAACCGGTCGGTATCGACATCGACCCTTGAAAACCATAATTAGGAGAGATCGACAATGAAGCTTCGTCCTCTGCATGACCGCGTCGTCATCCGTCGCAGCGAAGAAGAGAAGAAAACCGCATGCGGTATCGTGCTGCCAGGTTCGGCCGCCGAGAAAGCCAACCACGGTGAAGTTCTCGCTGTAGGTACCGGCCGCGTGCTGGACAACGGTGAAGTCCGTGCGTTGGCCGTGAAAGTGGGTGACAAGGTGGTATTCGGCCCTTACTCCGGCAGCAACACTGTGAAAGTAGACGGCGAAGACCTGCTGGTAATGGCTGAGAACGAGATTCTCGCCGTTCTCGAAGGCTGATTCCCGCTCATTTTTCCCGCTACGACAAAGTATTCAAGGAATTACGATCATGGCTGCTAAAGAAGTTCTGTTTGGCGACTCCGCCCGCAAAAAAATGCTCAAAGGCGTCAACGTCCTGGCTGACGCGGTAAAAGCGACCCTGGGCCCGAAAGGCCGTAACGTGATCATCGAGAAGAGCTTCGGCGCTCCGACCATCACCAAGGACGGCGTTTCCGTTGCCAAGGAAATCGAGCTGGAAGACCGTTTCGAAAACATGGGCGCGCAGCTGGTCAAAGACGTTGCTTCCCGTGCCAACGATGACGCCGGCGACGGCACCACCACCGCCACCGTACTGGCTCAGTCGATCGTCAACGAAGGCCTGAAGGCTGTCGCTGCCGGCATGAACCCGATGGACCTGAAGCGCGGCATCGACAAGGCGACCATCGCCATTGTCAAAGAGCTCAAAGCCCTGTCCAAGCCTTGCGCTGACACCAAGGCCATCGCTCAGGTCGGCACCATCTCTGCCAACTCCGACAGCTCCATCGGCGACATCATTGCCGAAGCCATGGAAAAAGTCGGTAAAGAAGGCGTGATCACCGTTGAAGAAGGCTCGGGCCTGGAAAACGAACTGTCGGTTGTAGAAGGCATGCAGTTCGACCGTGGCTACCTGTCCCCGTACTTCGTCAACAAGCCGGAAACCATGGTCGCCGAGCTGGACGGCCCGCTGATCCTGCTGGTCGACAAAAAGATCTCCAACATCCGCGAAATGCTGCCAGTACTGGAAGCCGTTGCCAAAGCCGGCCGTCCACTGCTGATCGTGGCCGAAGACGTTGAAGGCGAAGCCCTGGCGACTCTGGTTGTGAACAACATGCGCGGTATCGTCAAAGTCGCTGCCGTCAAGGCACCGGGCTTCGGCGATCGTCGCAAGGCCATGCTGCAGGACATCGCTGTCCTGACCGGCGGCACCGTGATCTCCGAAGAAATCGGCCTGAGCCTGGAAAGCGCTACCCTGGAGCACCTGGGTAACGCCAAGCGCGTGACCCTGTCCAAGGAAAACACCATCATCGTCGACGGTGCTGGCATCCAGGGCGATATCGAAGCGCGTATCAACCAGATCCGTGCCCAGGTTGCCGATACTTCCTCCGACTACGACCGTGAAAAACTGCAAGAGCGTCTGGCCAAGCTGTCCGGCGGCGTTGCAGTGATCAAGGTTGGCGCCGGTTCCGAAGTTGAAATGAAAGAGAAGAAAGCCCGCGTTGAAGACGCCCTGCACGCTACCCGTGCAGCCGTTGAAGAAGGCGTGGTCCCTGGCGGTGGCGTGGCCCTGATCCGTGCTCTGGAAGCACTGACCGAACTGAAAGGCGAGAATGCCGATCAGAACGTAGGTATCGCTGTACTGCGTCGCGCTGTTGAAGCACCACTGCGTCAGATCGTTGCCAACTCCGGCGACGAGCCAAGCGTGGTTGTGGATAAAGTCAAAAGCGGTCAGGGTAGCTTCGGCTACAACGCTGCTACTGGCGAATACGGCGACATGATCGAAATGGGTATCCTGGACCCAACCAAGGTAACCCGTTCGGCTCTGCAGGCTGCAGCTTCGATCGGCGGTCTGATCCTGACCACCGAAGCAGCAGTGGCTGATGCACCGAAGAAAGACGGCGGTGCTGGCGGCGGCATGCCAGACATGGGCGGCATGGGCGGTATGGGCGGCATGATGTAAGTCGGCCCCACCTGCTACAAAGAAACCCCGCCTTGTGCGGGGTTTCTTTTTTTCCGGCAAGTCATGGGCACAGCGGCTGCTTTTATCGCGCAGCTTGTCGCTGCCACGGGCTTGCCCTTAAGCTGCGCGGGCCAAGACACGGCCGTTACCGCGTACAGAGAGAGTACCCATGCGAATTCTACTGGTTGAAGACAACCGCGATATCCTCGCCAACCTGGCTGATTACCTGGGGCTTAAAGGCTATACCGTGGACTGCGCGCAGGACGGCTTGTCGGGCCTGCACCTGGCCGCCACCGAACATTATGACCTGATCGTGCTGGACATCATGTTGCCCGGGATCGATGGTTTCACCCTGTGCAAGCGCCTGCGCGAAGATGCCCGGCGTGACACCCCGGTGATCATGCTCACCGCCCGCGATCAACTGGATGACCGCCTGCAAGGCTTCAAGTCCGGTGCCGATGACTACCTGCTCAAGCCATTCGCCCTGTCGGAACTGGCGGCGCGGATCGAAGCGGTCCTGCGTCGGGCCCAGGGCGGAGGCCGCCGGGCCTTGCAGGTCGGAGACCTGAGCTACGACCTCGATACCCTGGAAGTGACCCGTGAAGGGCGCCTGCTCAAGCTCAACCCGGTGGGGCTGAAGCTCTTGGCGGTGCTGATGCAGAAAAGCCCCCATGTGCTGCGCCGCGAAGTCCTCGAGGAAGCCCTGTGGGGCGACGACTGCCCGGACAGCGACAGCTTGCGCAGTCACGTCCACCAGTTGCGCCAGGTGATCGACAAACCCTTCGAAAAGCCTTTGCTGCATACCGTGCATGGCGTCGGCTACCGCCTGGCCGAAGGCCGCGATGGAGTTTAAACAGAGCCTCGCCCAGCGGATCATCATCGCCTTTGCGCTGATGAGCGCCCTGGTGGCGGGGACGTTTGCCATAGGTATCGTGGCGACGGTTCACCTGGTTGAGGAAAAGCTGATTTCCGCCGGCCTGGGGGGCGATCTCCAGCGTCTGTTGCTGATGGACAGTGTCAATGACTGGAACCATCGGCCCGAGCCCGATCAACTGTTCTATTTCAGCGGCGGCCCGGGGGATTTCGCCTTGCCCAGGGATCTGCGCCATCTGGACGCCGGGTTCCATGAGGTGTTTCGCGACCAACTGTCCTACCACGCCATGGTCGAGGTGGTCGACGGTCGGCGTTACGTGCTGTTGCAGGACCAGAGTGACTTCGAAGAACGTGAGCGGGTGTTGTTTGCCGTGGTGCTGGTGGGATTTGTCCTGGCCCTGGCCCTGGCCGTGTTTCTCGGCTGGATCCTCGCCCGGCGGGTGATGGCCCCGGTGGTGCGCCTGGCCCGCCAGGTGCGTCATCGCGATCAGTTGCTCGGGCTGGCGCCGTCCTTGGCGCCGGATTACGCCGCTGACGAAGTGGGTGAGCTGGCGGTGGCGTTCGACGCCACCCTCGGCCGGCTGCGCGACGCCCTGACCCGCGAGCGCCTGTTCACCAGTGATGTCAGCCATGAACTGCGCACGCCGCTGATGGTGCTGGCGACCTCCTGCGAGCTGTTGCTGGAAAACCCGGCCATCGACCAGCGCGGGCGTAATCAGGTCGAACGTATTGCCCGGGCTTGCGAGGAAATGCGCGAGCTGGTGCAGACCTTCCTGATGCTCGCCCGGGCCCAGCGCGAGGATGGCAGCATGTCGCCGCAGGTCTCCCTGAGTCGGGTGGCGGATGACCTGATCGGCCTGTGGCGTGCGCCGATTGAAGAGAAGGGCCTGACGCTGATCATCGACCCGGGTAACCCCCTGGATACCCGCTATAACGTCACCTTTCTGCAGGCGGTGATGGGCAACCTGCTGCGTAATGCCTTGCACTACACCGACCAGGGCTTTATCCGCCTGAGCCTGGAGCCAAGCGGGTTCGTGGTGGAAGACAGCGGCGTGGGAATTCCCGAAGAGAAGCGCGAAGCCATGTTCCAACCCTTCGTACGCGGTAACGAAAAACGCGGTGAAGGCCTTGGGTTGGGCCTGTCGCTGGTCCAGCGGATCTGCGAAAACCAGGGTTGGCACGTCAGTCTGACCACCATGACACCCAGCGGTTGCCGCTTTCATGTCGACCTGCGCGGGCCTGACACCTGATCGGAAACGAAATTTTCACCTGGGAAGGGCCAATCTCTGGCACCCGGACAGGCGCCAAGGCGCTCCAGATGATCTCAAAAAGCTACGACGCCACTCGTCGTTGAGTGCCACGGCACAGGGAAAACTGAGCTATTTTGAGGATAGATGTTCAGCAATACCATCAAAGGCTTATGGTCATGAAGTTAGAAGTCGCTCGAGGTTTGTTTCTGGTCAGCGCGCTGGCTGTGGCTTCCCTGGCCCTGGTGGTCTGGGAGCAGCCCGGTCCTCAGGTGCTGACTGCAGCGGTCGGTTCGGGGCATTGTCCTTTGCCTCGCGTTGCCAAGGCGGCCGATGCCAAACCCGACCATGACCTGCTGTTGTTCATGTTCGGCCTTTCCCAGGGGCTCAAGCCGCAGAGTTGAAATCGTCCTGTCCGTCTCTCAGGCCTCGCATTGATCGAGGCCTTTTTTATGGGCGCTGTTTGCTCGATTCAACGTCCACTTTCGGGCGCCACAGACCAGGATTGGATCCATAAGTTCTTTTTTACCTGCTTGGGCGTGTAAGCCATTGCTTACATCTTGCGTAAGCGATCGAGGATAATTCGCCGTCTCGATTACTGAGTGTTTCATTTAACCAATTGAAATATATAGTTTTTTTGTGTTTTTAATGGATCCAATATGGGAAAGGTGGCATTTTGGATCCACTTGCGGCGGATCAGAAAGTCTTTAATATCGCCCCTGTGTCGACGGATAGACACGGCAATCAGGGACAGATTGCTGGAAGGAACATCGCGGGATGCGATTCATCAGGACGATGAAAGGGAAAAAAGGGACTAGGGAAAAAATGTGGGCGGGTCACACCGCCCCTTTTTTTTGCCTGTAGAAAAGTGAAGGCATAAAAAAAGGCCCGCAAGGGGCCTCTTCGTCGAGCGCGGTGCAATCAGCGTTCGAGATCCTTGATCTTGCCTTTTTTGCCATCCCACTCTTCAGCGTCCGGCAGCGATTCTTTCTTTTCAGTGATGTTGGGCCAGATTTCGGCCAGCTCAACGTTCAACTGAATGAACTCTTGCATGTCCTCCGGGACTTCATCCTCGGAGAAAATAGCCACAGCAGGGCATTCCGGCTCGCAAAGCGCGCAGTCGATGCACTCATCCGGGTGAATGACCAGGAAGTTCGGGCCTTCGTAAAAGCAGTCCACCGGACAGACTTCTACGCAGTCGGTGTACTTGCACTTGATGCAGTTGTCGGTGACGACGAAGGTCATTTCTAATTCTCTCCTCAGGCGGCGGCAGCGAAACCCGATCAAAATAGGTTCGCCAGGTCTGGGAGCGATAGTCTGCGAACCAGGCTAATAGTTCGCAGCATCCCAAACCGCGCGAGATTCTAGCAGCTTGTAGTCCGCTGCGTTAGATCCGTGTCTTTAATGTATAGAGCATTTCCAACGCACGACGCGGCGTCAGGTCGTCGAGGTTGAGCTTGGCCAGTTCATCCAGGACCGGATGCGGCAAGGTGGCGAACATATCGCTTTGCATCGGTGCGGCCGGTTTTCCCGGTTTGGCGACCGGCTGCTCGTGGGGCAGGCTGGTGGTTTCCAGGCGGCTCAGGTGCTCGCGGGCCCGGGTGATCACATCGCTCGGCACGCCGGCCAGTTGCGCCACCGCCAGGCCGTAGCTCTGGCTGGCCGGGCCGGGCAGTACGTGGTGGAGGAAGACGATACGTTCATTGTGCTCGGTGGCATTGAGGTGCACGTTGGCCACCAGAGGTTCGTTTTCCGGCAGTACGGTCAGTTCGAAGTAGTGGGTGGCGAACAGCGTGTAGGCCCGCAGTTGAGCGAGACGTTCCGCCGCCGCCCAGGCCAGGGACAGGCCGTCGAAGGTGCTGGTACCGCGACCAACTTCGTCCATCAGCACCAGGCTGCGCTCGGTGGCGTTGTGCAGGATGTTGGCGGTTTCGCTCATTTCGACCATGAAGGTCGAACGTCCGCCGGCCAGGTCGTCACTGGAGCCGATCCGGGTGAAGATCCGGTCCACCAGGGACAGTTCGCAGCTCGCCGCCGGCACGAAGCTACCGATATGGGCCAGCAGCACGATCAGCGCGGTCTGGCGCATGTAGGTGGATTTACCGCCCATGTTCGGACCGGTGATCACCAGCATGCGGGTATTGTCGTCGAGTGCCAGGTCGTTGGCCACGAACGGTGTGGTCAGGACTTGCTCGACCACCGGGTGGCGTCCCTGGCTGATACGCATGCACGGTTCGTCGACAAAGCGTGGGCAGTTCAGGTCCAGGTTCAGTGCGCGTTCGGCCAGGTTGCTCAGCACATCCAGCTCGGCCAGGGCCGCGGCGGTGTCCTGCAGCGGCGGCAGTTCGCCGATCAGGGTTTCCAGCAAGGCTTCGTAGAGCATCTTCTCCCGGGCCAGGGCGCGGCTCTTGGCCGACAGTGCCTTGTCTTCGAATTCCTTGAGTTCCGGGGTGATAAAGCGCTCGGCACCCTTGAGGGTCTGGCGTCGGATGTAGTCCGCCGGGGCCGATTCAGCCTGCTTGCTCGGCAATTCGATGAAATAGCCATGGACCCGGTTGTAGCCGACCTTGAGGTTGGCCAGGCCCGTGCGGGCTTTTTCCCGGGTTTCCAGGTCGATCAGGAACTGCCCGGCGTTTTCGCTCAGCGACAGCAGTTCGTCCAGTTCGGCGTCATAGCCGGTTTTCAGGACGCCGCCATCGCGGATGATCGCCGGCGGGTTATCGATGATGGCGCGCTCCAGCAGGATCGCCAGCTCCGGGTAGGTCTTGGTGGTGACGGCCAGTTGCTTGAGGTGCGGGGCGTCCAGTTCGAGCATCGCGTCCTGCAACTGCGGCAGGGCGCCGAGGGCGTCGCGCAGGCGTGCCAGGTCACGGGGGCGGGCGTTGCGCAGGCCGATCCGCGCGAGGATCCGCTCGATATCACCGATCTCCTTGAGCTGCGGTTGCAGCTTTTCGAAGCGGTAGCTTTCCAGCAGGCACGTGATGGAGCTCTGGCGTGCCTGCAGGACACGCAGGTCGCGCAGCGGACGGTTCAACCAGCGGGTCAGCAGGCGGCTGCCCATGGCGGTCTGGCAACGGTCTACCACCGATTGCAGGGTGTTTTCGCGGCCGCCGGCAAGGTTGGTGTCCAGTTCCAGGTTACGGCGGCTGGCGCCGTCGAGCACCACGGTGTCGTCCAGGCGTTCATGGCGCAGGCTGCGCAAGTGGGGCAGGGCGGTGCGCTGGGTTTCCTTGGCGTAGCTGAGCAGGCAACCGGCGGCGCCGATGGCCAGGGTCAGGGTTTCGCAGCCGAAGCCTTTCAGATCTTGTACGGAAAATTGCTGGCAGAGGCTTTTAAGCGCGGAGTCACGCTCAAAATCCCACGGGGCGCGACGACGTGTCCCACGACGTTTTTCTGCCGGCAGGCCCTGTGGCCAATCATCCGGGATCATCAGCTCGACCGGGTTGATCCGCTCCAGCTCCGACAGCAGGTTTTCCCAGCCCTTGATTTCGAGGACGGTGAAGTTGCCGCTGGTGATGTCCAGCACGGCCAGGCCGAACAGACGCTCATCGCCCAGTACCGCGGCGATCAGGTTGTCGCGGCGCTCATCGAGAAGGGCCTCGTCGCTGACGGTGCCGGGGGTGATGATCCGCACCACCTGACGCTCGACAGGCCCCTTGCTGGTGGCCGGATCGCCGATCTGTTCGCAGATCACCACCGATTCGCCGAGCTTCACCAGCTTGACGAGATAACCTTCGAGGGAGTGGTAAGGAATCCCACACATCGGAATCGCCTGCCCGGCCGATTGCCCACGGGCGGTGAGGGTGATATCGAGCAGCTTGGCGGCCTTCTTCGCGTCCTCATAGAAGATCTCGTAGAAATCGCCCATGCGGTAGAACATCAGCTGGTCGGGGTGCTGGTTCTTCAGGCGCCAGTACTGTTGCATCATCGGGGTGTGGCTGGACAGATCAGAAATTGGCTTATTCATCAGTGGTTTAGAGCTTTTTGTGAAAAGGTGTGGGGCAAAAATGGGGCATTCCAACGCTGAGCATTTGGATGCGAACCGCAGCAAAAAAGATGGTCACATTAGCACACAGGGCTAGGCGGGCAGAGGGTGACGGGTTACTTTTAGCGCATGATGCCACCTTGCTAGTATTTGAGACGGGAGTGAGATATGAAGAAGGAGTTTCCAGGGTATTTTGCTAATCACGCGGATGATATCGATAAATTATGGGAGAACTGTTTTTTCGTTCTTGATACCAACGTCTTGCTTAATTTGTATCGCTATTCAGATGCGACGCGTGCAGAGCTCCTGCAGGTATTTCATTCTCTATCTGAGCGTTTGTGGATTCCACATCAGGTAGCACAAGAGTATTTGGTTAATCGACTGCAGGTGATTGGTGAGCAAGCTAAGGCCTATGATGACTCTGTTCGGAAAATTGAAGTTATAAGGAAGGGGTTTGAGAATAGTAATTACCACCCCTTTGTTAGTGTTGAAACTCTTGCGGAGTGCGTCGCAGTATTTGAAAGGCTTGTTGAAGAGCTAAACTCCAATAGAGCTGTTCATGAGGGTCGTATAAGCTCTGATGAAATTAAGGATGTTTTGGAGTCGTTGTTTGAAGGGCGGGTTGGTAAAGGGTTTGATAGGACAAGGCTCGAACAAATAATTGAACAAGGTGCGATTCGCTACGAGCAGAAAGTGCCTCCGGGGTATTGCGACGTTAAGAAAGGAGGGGACTCTAATGTGTTTTCTGATCTTTGCAAACCATATGGTGACTATATCGTATGGCTTCAAATAATTGAACATGCTAAAGAGTTGGGGCGTTCAGTTGTCTTTGTGACTGGTGATAGCAAGGATGATTGGTGGATGTCGTTCCAAGGAAAAACTGTTGGTCCCAGACCCCAGCTGATCGAAGAGTTTCTTTCTGAAACTGGTAACTCATTTTATATGTATTCGCCTGATCGTTTTTTAGAACGCGCTAACTCATATCTTCAACAGGAGACATCGCCTGAGGCGATGAGTGAAATTCAAAGCCTGCATGAAGAAGAGGGTGATGATGTTAAATTTGATTCGTCAATATTTGATTCGGCTATAAAGTCACAACGGCCAGGAACCAAGGAGGAGTTTCCTGAGATCGCTGATTTACCTTGGAATGAAGAGCATAACCGAACCTTGAATGATATCTCTGAGCAAAGAAAGATTCTCACTGATAAGGCTTTTGTAGTAAGTAAGGAGCTGATTGCTGCAAAGAGTTTTCAAAAAATTCTTGTGAGACCTTATGAAGATGATTTGATGCGGCCCTCTGATGTTTTGGAAGGTGAAGATTTGCGTATTTTCAGATTTAGGGTGGCGAAAGGTAAGGAACGTATTTCTCAATTAGAAGATGAATTGAGTGGGTTAAGAAGCCAGGTTTTTGAGTTGATTTCGATGCAAAAATCTCTGCTGCTTGATCATTGATTTAGAATGTTTTTTGAAGGTGCGCTTTACTATAATTTATTGCGTTCCATATTCTATCGAGTTCTTTTGGAGATTCATCTTCCATCCATTTTGCGTATACCTCGACCAACATTGTAAAGTCTTTATGCCCCATCTGCTTTGCGATAAATGCAAGGTTTCCACGAGCGGTAAGGCACCAGCATGCATAGGTGTGACGAGTCTGATAGGGCCGGCGCGGACGGATGCCCGAACGCTTCTGGACTGCCGCCCATTTGGTATTCCAGGCCGTAGGGACATACCAGAGGTTTATGATTTTTTTACGGGCCTGGGTTGTGGGTGATAGCAGGGGAGTCACCTTTTCCTGACGGCTCTCGTGTCTGTTCTGAAAAACTTCGATAGATTGTTGATGGTGATCGGCAACCAGCGCCATTAGGACCCGGCAGGCTTCCACCGCTGGGGGCATCAATAATACTGAGCGCGGTTTGCCTGTTTTGGGAACCTTGAATGTACCGTTGGCGGTAATAGCACGACTGATGTTTATTTGCCCTGCGTGTAGGTCGATGTCCTCGACTGCCAAGGCGCATAGTTCACCTGGTCGAATCCCCGTAAATACCGCCAACGTAATGGCCGCCGAGTCTTGAGCGTGTAAGCACCCTTTATTCACCAGTAGTTCGAATTCGTCACGGGTAAGCGGGTCCGGCTCTTGGCCTTGCATAGTGAACCGATTGCAGGCTTCCGATAGCCCCTTGCGGCAGTATCCGTTGGTTTCGCACCAGGCTAGGAAACCGGCGAACGTTGCCAAGTAGTGGTTTACGGTAGACGGAGCTCGATCTGAGATCAGCAGTGTCCGCAGAAATTGGATGTCTTCGGGTAGCAAAACGCCGGCGAGACGGTCGATACCGACCAGGCCAGTGCAGATGTCCAATGCGTAACCGTATTTTTCTTCGGTCATCGGTGTGATGTCGACTGCCTTAAGCGGCTTGTATCGCTCCAGCAGCACCCCCAGTTTTTCGTCTTTGGCGCTGCTGTAGTTGGTCGCATGCTTTGAGTTCGGAAAGTGCCGGCCATAGTCAAAGTGTCCGGTTTTGATCTCATGAAGAATTGCCGCCCTTAATAGGGCGGCGTGTTTGATGTTAGCTTTGGTGACCGGAAGGCCAAGGGATTCGCGGCAGCGTATACGCCGCCACATGAATACCACGCGCAAGTTGCCGCCGTGTATCTCGATGCCTTTGTGTTTCGCCAGTTCGGTTTCTAGGCTGCTTCCTGGGGTGCGCTCTCGGCCCATTTGTCATACTCCGTCATGTTGATTGCGATACGGCCGTCTGGTGTCTTGCGCCAGATGCGGCCCTGGGCCCAGGTTCCGTTCTTCACTTTGTGGCGGATAGCGTCTTCGCTATAGCCGGTGAGTTCCGAGGCGCGGTTGATCATGACCCAGCGTGGTAGGCTCATGATTTCGCCTCGGCAGTTCGCCATATGTCTGCCAGGGCCCGGCGTACGGCTTTCAGTCCATGCCGGCTGACGGGCACGTCCCTGCGTATTAGCTGCGAGTTGGCTGCAACGCTGATTAGGTTGAGGCTGTTTGGCCCGGCGGCGTTGTCCCGGTGCAAGTAGTTGATTGCGTGCTTCATTACCAGCACGCTGCGATGAGTACGGATCGCCTTTTCGCCGTAGATCTCTTCCAATGCATCGAGTGATGTCGTGAGTAAGAACTCGCCGGTTGCTGTGTGAGCGGTGGCATATTTGTCGGAGTACGAGAAGTGGGTGATGTTCTCGATCGGCGTACGAATGACGACTCCCCGGCGGGCGGCCTGGATATAGTGCGGCGTCATCTCTTGGTGTTTGGGGCCTGAGCTCATGCTGCCTCCTGCTGTTGCACCGTCACGCGCCATGGGTCATTTGCCGCAGCCAGCGCGGCCATCGGTGGTGGGCTGACGCTGTTGCCGCACATGTGGACCTGTTCGGTCTTGGTGAACGATTGTCCATTGGCGCCGTGGGTGATGATGTAGTCCGGCGGAAATCCCTGTGCTCGATACAGTTCATGAGGCTGCAGCATGCGCAGGCAGATATCGACGATCACGTAAGGGGTGCCTTTGATCATCACGGTCACCAGGGCTAGGCGGTCCTTGGTGGTGATGGTGGGTGCTGGATCCCCGGCGCTGCTGGAGCTGTCACCTGTCCCGTAGTAGCTGATCAGGAAGGCGGCGACGCGTAGTGCACCGGCCTCGACTTCGGGCGATAGCTTCAGTTCGACCAGTGACGACTTCCCGCCGCCCCCTGCCGTGACGGTAGGTGCCGGTTCGTCAACCGATTGGCCGACGCTCGCGCCGAACTGCCGTTCGAGGAACGCGGAGACCAGTCCGTGATGTAGGCCGCCCGCGCTGACGGTGTGAAGCGGAGCGTTGAGATCCCGTGCATCGCAGTTGCCGCGCAGATGCATCAGGTTCGCGGTCACCAGTTGCTGCTGGCTGCCGGTGTTGGTGACGGTGGTCATCGGGTCGTCGATGGACTTGGCGTCGGTAGTGTTGAAGCCTCCGTTCATCTGAGCCATGAACACTGTGGAAATGCCCATGGCGTGTGCTGCGCCGGCCGGACGCTGGTAGTAGTTGCCCCCGCTGGTGACGGTAGGCAACGGTTCGTCGAGCGACTTGCCCTCGTCGGCGAATCGAAACTTCACCAAGTGCGCGGCTGCGATCGCTCGATGGTTCTGGGTCATCAAAGTGCCGGCCGGATGGTCCACAGAGGCTGGCTTGCCGGAGTACTCGGGGCCGCCGGCACCAACCAGCACGGCACCTGTGACAGCGTGCTTGACGCCGCCGGCCACAACTGTGCCCAGGGGCTGGTCAAGGCCTGGCACCCTGGGCTCTTGGCCTGCTCGCTCGCCGTAACCGGTCTGAATCAGGGTAGGGCTGATTAGCGTCAGCTCCCCGCGGTTAGCGCAAGTTATTGTCGGCAGCGGGGTTTGCGGGTCGTTTACTCGCTCGCTGCCCTGGTGCGTGGCGGGGGCAATGATCGGACTGGCCATGGCGAACGAGCCGCCGCGAGGCCAGGCCGTCACGGTGCGCAGCGGATCGTCAGTGGATTGCACGCTTTCGCCGGACCAATTGGCGATCGGGACGATGAAGGGATTTGCCGAATCGATGACGAATTTCTTCATGCCCTTGGCGACCCGGCGCAATGTCGAGGGGGCCAGGTCCTTATTGCGGTCGAAGATGCTCTTGCTTGGGATTGTCCAGTCGATGCATTCGGCGGCGGTGCGCCATTTCTTCTGGCCCTTGACCGGTTTCTTTGCGTGAGTGGGCTCTGGCCATACGATGGGCTGGCCGTCGCAGCGGGCGATCATGAAGAGGCGTTCGCGACTGGTGGGGGCGCCGAAGTCGCAAGCCTTGATGACTCGCCATTCAACGGCGTAGCCCAGGCGCTGGAGTTCGCTGACGAACCTGGCCCAGGTCTGCCCGCGGCGTTTCGGATCCGGCATCAGGAATTGCTGGCCCACCGGCACGACTTCGCGGGGTTCGGCGACCACGTGCTTGATAACCTCTTTGCCCTTGGCGGTGGTCTCGGTTAGCCGGGTTGCGCGTTGTCCCTTTGCAAGACGCTGTCGATCTTGGCACAGCCACCGCTGATGACACGGCGAACCTTAAGCTGTGGAAGGAATACCGCATAGCCGTTAACGGCGTTTCTTCCCAGACCGGTTTCCCCGCGACGATCGACTGGCCTGCGCCGCCGGCCTGATCGACATCAAGAACACCACAAGCCGCCTTGAGCGGCTTTTTTTCGCCCGGAGAAACCCATGTCGATTACCCAGCAGCAGTTGCTGCAGATCCTCCCGAACGCCGGAGCGCTAGCCGGCGTGTTTGTTCCAGCCCTCAACACGGCCATGAGCGCCTACCAGATCGTCACCCCAAAGCGGGTCGCCGCGTTCTTGGCCCAAATCGGCCACGAGTCCGCCCACCTGAGGTCAGTGGTCGAGAACCTGAACTACTCGGTCGAGGCGCTGCTTTCCAAGTTCAGTCGAGAGCGTATCAGTCTGGCTGACGCGAGCCGATATGGCCGCAACGCAAATCAAATTGCGAATCCGCAGGCCATTGCCAACTGCATTTATGGTGGCGCGTGGGGGCTGAAGAGCCTGGGCAACACCCTGCCTGGCGATGGCTGGATATACCGCGGGCGCGCTCTGCTTCAAATCACTGGTCGTGCGAACTACAAGAAGTGCGGCGAGGCGCTGGGCGTGGACCTGATCAGTAATCCAGATCTGCTGCTCCAGCCGCAATATGCCGCGTTGTCGGCAGCCTGGTACTGGGCCACAAATGGGCTGAACACCCTCGCCGACGCAGGCGATATCAAGAACATCGGCAGCGTCATCAACACCGGCAGTAAGGGCAAGGTGCCGAGCGGCGCTGCCGAGCGTGAGGAGCTGTACGCGATCGCCTTGAAGGTGGTGGCGTGAGCCTGGCGGCTTGGAAGCTGTTCGGCGCGGTGGCGCTGGCCGTCCTGCTGAGCGCCGTTGGTGCTGCAGCAGCCTGGCAGGTCCAGGGCTGGCGCTACGGCAAGCAACTGGCAGAGCAGGCCGGCCTGACAGCAATAGGCAATGCGGCCAACAACCAGCAGCAGGCTGAGCAGGCTAAGCGCCAAGCGTTAGAGCAGCGCCTGGCTGCCGCCGACAAATCCCATTACCAGGAGCTGAAAAATGTTCGGAACGACCAGGTTCGCCTGCGTGATCGTATTGCCACTGCTGACCTTCGGCTGTCAGTCCTACTCGACGCCACGGATCCAGCCACTGGCTGTGCAGTGCCTGCCACCACCGCCGCCAGCGGTGTGGTTCATGGAAGTGCACGAGCCCGACTTGACCCAGCGCATGCTCAACGAATTATCGGAATCACCGACGACGGCGATCAAGGACTGATCGCCCTGGCAGCCTGCCAGGCCTATGTAAAAGAAGTCTCAACACTGAAGTGAAAGAAGCGACCGGGATGCATGCGTCAACATCCATCCCGGTCGCTGTCCCCGCAGAACGTACCTGCAAGTCCAGCCAAGGCTCCTGCTCTGTGCACAAAGCGCGGCGAGTCTAGTGCCTGTTAATCCCTACAGTAAAGGTCTTGCTCTTAATGTCTTCACCCATCATCCCTTGGATGGGCGGCAAACGCCGCCTGGCCGATCGCCTTATCCCTCTCTTCCCACCCCACGAATGCTACGTCGAAGTCTTTGCCGGCGGAGCCGCGCTCTACTTCATGCGCCCCCAGGCCGCGCCCGTCGAAGTCCTCAACGACATCAATGGCGACCTGGTGACGCTGTACCGCGTCGTGCAGAACCATCTCGAAGAGTTCGTGCGCCAGTTCAAATGGGCGCTCAGTTCTCGCCAGGTGTTCGAGTGGCAGAAGATGACCCGCCCCGAAACCCTCACCGACATCCAGCGTGCCGCCCGATTCTTCTACCTGCAGCACCATGCCTTCGCCGGTAAGGTCAGCGGTCAGACATTCGGTACCGCCACCACTGGCCCGGCCATCAACCTGCTGCGGATCGAGGAAAATCTCTCCGCCGCCTGGCAGCGCCTGTCTGGCACCTACGTCGAAAACCTCCCCTGGCTTGACTGCGCCGAGCGCTACGACCGTGCGCATACGTTCCACTACATGGACCCGCCTTACTGGCAGACCGCCGGCTATGGGGTCGACTTCCCGTTTGAGAACTACGAACGGATGGCCGACTTCATGCGGCGCTGCAAGGGTAAGGTTATGGTCAGCATCAACGATCACCCGGATATCCGGCGGGTGTTCGAGGACTTTCACTTCGAGACCCTGGATATTCGCTACACCACTGGCAACCAGCGGCAGGGAAAAGCCGAGGTCAGTGGTGAGCTTGTGATCATGAACTGGGAGCCGGCGGCGTTGGGAGGTTTGTTCTGATTCGATTTTCGGTTGGATTGCAGGCGCCAGCTTGGTTGCCCACCTGCTGTGTGGCTGCGTCCGACCCATAGCTGCCTGTTGCATCAGGCAGAAAACGGCCAAAAGTGGTCATATGCGATCCATAAAAGTGCTCATTAAAGGGGGATCATTTACCAGGTCTTTAATTGATTGCACCGATCAGACGGCCCCACTATTCCCGTTATGCTATACGTCAGCACGGCCCGATTTTTGTGTCGTTTGGGGAGAGAACCCTGGTGTCCGCCAGGTGAGATGAAGCATTAAGGTTGCACAAAATGCGAAGGGCAATCCCACCCACAGCGACACTTTGTAGGCCAGCAATACTCCCGCTGCGCCACCAACGAAAGCGGCTAGAACGAAAAAGCCGGCGTCCGCCATTTCCGTTTCGTCGAATAATAAATTTTAGTAAGTCATGCATCTGTAATTTCTCTACAGGAGGTCTCTGCATTGCCTTGATAAGCCTAGATCTCACCAACCGTCATTGATGCGAGTAGTTTTCTCTCGGTGTCATTGGGAATGAGCCCTGTCGTCTCCGCGAGCAAGACAGCCAGGCCGCTACTGTTGGTCACAATTACCTCGGCTTGAGCCCGATTGCCCTCATCGATTCCCATAATTTTCCACACGCAGGTAAGCTCATCCCCCATATAAACGGGGCGCTTGAAGCGCAAACTCATGTAGGTAGCCAACCACCCCAACTGCCCTCCGATCTCTGTGATCAATGTCGCCGTCAGCAAGCCATGAGCGATGACACCATCAAAGCCTTTGGCCTCTGCATACACGGCATTGGAGTGCACTGGGTTGTGATCGCGGGATAGCGCTTCAAACTGGACGATGTCTGTGTCCGAAAAAGTGCGTTTGATTTCGAAAGTATCGCCTTCCTCAAGTCCCTCAATTGCCTTCTGGCGCAGTGCGTTCATTGACATCTCCGTTGATCTAAAAAGTATGGTCTGGCCCAGGGAATGAACCCGACTCGACGTCCTTAGCAAAGGCTTGAGCAGCGTCACTCATCACTTTTCTCACATCCGCGTACTGCTTGACGAAACGCGGTAACTGACCAGTACGGAGCCCTACCATGTCCTGCCAAACAAGCACCTGAGCGTCGCAGCCATTCCCGGCACCAATTCCGACGGTAGGGATGGAGACTGCCTCGGTGATCCTCGTTGCTACATGGCCTGGCACCATCTCTATCAACAGACCAAACGCCCCAGCACGCTCGAAGGCAACACTCAAATCAATCAACCGCTGTGCATCCTCACCTTTGCCTTGGATACGGTATCCGCCTAGCTGGTGTTCTGCCTGCGGGGTAAAGCCGATATGGGCCATAACCGGTATGCCAGCGGCTACCAACATCTCTACCTGCGCAAGCATCTCGATCCCACCTTCGAGCTTTACGGCATGAGCGCCGCCTTCTTTCATGAAGCGCACTGCGGTATGGAAGCATTGCTCAGGCGATCCCTGATAAGAGCCAAAAGGCAAATCGGCAATGACCAACGCCCTTTTGGTAGCACTCGAAACCGCCCTGACAAGAGGAAGCATCTCGTCAACTGTTATTGCCAACGTCGAGTTATGTCCAAACACGTTGTTGGCAGCGGAATCTCCTACGAGCAGCACTGGAATTCCTGCCGCCTCAAACACCGACGCGGCGTACATGTCATAAGCAGTCAACATGGCCCATTTCTGCCCCCGTACTTTCATGTTCTGTAAATGTGGAATTCGTACTCTTCCGCGAGGACGGCTGTTATAGGGGGCGTTGATTTGATCAGACATTTCACTTCCTCAATTCAGATGGCCAGCCGCTCAGCAGCTAGAACCACAGCGATTACGATCATCGCGGCTCCCGATATCCGACTCACATTGATTGCCGCTGCTGGTCGTGAAGCAAGCAGCGCACCAGCGCCATAGCCGACCGCGAGATAGACGACACCGCAACTGACACCATGAATCAGGCCTAGAGCGACAATCTGAGCCCCTACTGGCCATGCGGCTGACGCATCAGTGAACTGAGGTAGCAGCGCTAGGAACAACAATAGGACTTTCGGGTTGAGACCGCTGACGCACAGTCCTTTTATCGCCCAGGTCATCCAGGCACCTTCATCGCGGCATGCCCCTTGAGCAGGCAGCGAAGGCTTGAGCAACATGTTGAGTCCGAGCCATAAGAGATAGGCCGCCCCCATCAGCGTTAATGTCAGCAATGCATAGGGTATTTTTACCAGCACCCCGCCCACGCCTGCAGCGACGATCAGCGTGGCCACAAGATGGCCGGAGAGCATGCCGACTATGGCGGGTAATACGCGGCCTCGCAGACCCGCCGATATTGCATAGGCCCAGTCAACCCCAGGCGTGATAACAAACAGAAATGATACGGCCCAGAAAGCCATCATTAGAGATACGGTCACGATCAACACCTTTCTTTTCATCAATCCAGTGGGGCAGCTTCAAGCCCTGAAAACTGTGATAGAAGGATAAAGAAAGCCAAGTGGTATTATCTTTCGAAGATTCCCTCCGTGGCGTTGTGAATTAGAAGGTTTTCTTGAATGGATCGTGTTGATAAGAAGATTCTTGCGGAGCTGCAGCGGGATGGTCGCCAGTCGCTGACGGACTTGGCCGAACGTGTAGGACTGAGTTTGTCTCCGTGTCATCGACGTGTTCGGGCGATGGAGGATGCAGGAGTTATTAAAGGGTATAGGGCTCAGCTATCCGCGACTGATATAGGACTCAATTTCTCGTCCCTGGTATTCGTGACGCTTCGAGAGGGGCACCAAAAGGCGGTAGCTGATTTTGAAGATGCTTTACCGCGTGTTCCCTACATCATCCAAGCGCAAAGACTTTTTGGCGATCCTGATTACCTGCTGATGGTAGTGACAGCAGATCTTCCTGCGTTTCAGAAACTATACGATGAGGAACTGTCGAGGTTACCGAACGTACAGCGTCTGACATCAACGTTGGTGATGAAGCACGTCATCACTGATCGCCCCCTGCCGCTGGAGTGAAGTTCCAGCATTGCGGATGACGCTGGGAAACCATCAGGCTTTGACTGTTACATCTGGCTGCTTTTGGCCGAGAGCGGGCTATCGCGAAATGTTATTTTACCCATCGTCTGGGCTTGCCTGGTGTGGCTATGAGATCGAGAGGGAATCAGCGACATCGAGGAGGCGGATGGGGCAAAAATGGGGCAAACCATACGCCAAACCATGCCATTCAATGCCCACTGTGCATTTCTGCAAGTGGGCAAGAATTGGTGTTAGAACCAGCAATCACGGGCCTTTCCTGCCCGAGCTGCCACATACCCCAGCACAATCGGGGTGTGGGAGGACAGATCGGGCTATTTTTACTCATCGGATACTTAGGCGGATTCGTTTTGAGTGGAGTGCGAAGTCGGGCGCCTGGCGCGGGACTTTTTCGATGGCGGCAAGGTTAACACGGGTGGTTGGATGTCCGCTGATATGGCCTTTTCAAGCCTATCCGGATGGGGAGGAATGAAAGCGCATAGGAATATCAGGCTTACTGGATGTCCATGCATATATCTATGCATAAAATATGCAAATCAGCATTTGCCATTCCCGAAAAGCGCAAGCAATATGCGCATTATGCAAATACGCAACGTTTCTACCGTCCTACGAGCACTGCTCGACCGTCACGGGATCTCCCCCACGGAGCTTCACCGTCGTACCGGCGTGCCCCAATCCACCCTGTCGCGCATCCTCAGCGGGAAGATCGTCGATCCTTCGGACAAGCACATCTCGAAGATCGCCGAGTATTTCGGCATCAGCACCGACCAGTTGCGCGGACGCGCACCGGTTGCCGCTGCCCGGGATCAGGAGCAGGGCACGCCGCACTCCGAACTCAAGGATATAAGCCTGTGGGACGACGATACGCCCGTCGATGAAGACGAAGTGTCGGTCCCCTTTCTTCGCGAGGTTGAATTGGCCGCTGGATCAGGAAGATTCGTCATAGAAGAGAGCGAGAAGGCCAGCCTGCGTTTCGGCAAGCGCAGCCTGCGCCACAACGGCGTGCAGTTCGACCAGGCCAAATGCGTGACCGTGCGCGGCAACAGCATGTTGCCGGTGCTGCGCGACGGCGCCACGGTCGGGGTCAACGCCGGCAAGAGCGCCATAGGGGATATCGTCGACGGGGACCTTTACGCCATCAACCACAACGGTCAGCTGCGGGTGAAGCAGCTTTATCGCCTGCCGACCGGGATCCGCCTGCGCAGCTTCAATCGCGACGAACACCCGGATGAGGACTACAGCTTCCAGGAGATCCAGGAAGAGCAGATCACCATCCTCGGTCATGTCTTCTGGTGGGGCATGTACGCCCGCTAAGTGCTTCTGATTGAGAAAAAACCCACAGGCATGTGGGTTTTTTTTCGGCCGCAAAAAAGCTCCAACCCTTGATCTGCATGGCTTCCATGCATTTACGCAAACGCCATGCACAAATAAATGCATTTGTGCATTGACTGTATATGCATACATGCATATTCTTTGTCTCAAGCCGGCCAGAAAGGTCGGTGACAGGCAGAGATGCCAGGGGCAACCCACCGCTCTTTAGTAGCACCGCTTCAAAGAACAGGCAGCGATGAACCGGCCTTGACGGTTCAGAGGGTTGGCAACTGACCCGGGTGTGCAGCGTAAAGCACCGTAAGCAGTTATCCGGCGGACAGGGTCGCGGTCGGAAGAACAATTTGAATCGATCCGTACCGCGCCAGTAGCGCCGAAAGATCAGGTGTCCGGCCGGGAGTCCTCATCGCGCAAAACGCGATCGGCTTCAAGGCTGGACATCAGGACCGTATTACTGAAAAGCCTGGGCGACCGGGCTTTTTGGAATGCCCACCGAACGCGGGCTCTCAAGAGAACCCTTCACCTTGAACAACAAGCCCAAACCATCACTGGCCAATGAATGGCCCTTTTTTATTGCAGGAGGCGTGACATGACGAGCGAGCAACAAGCGTTGGTGGACATGCCTATCTGGCTGGTCATCCTGCTGGCCGTGGTCGGCGGTGTTTCCGGCGAAATGTGGCGCGCCGACAAGGACGGTGCCCGCGGCTGGGTGCTATTGCGGCGGCTGGTATTGCGTTCCGGGGCCTGCATGGTCTGCGGCGTGTCGACCATCATGCTGCTGTATGCCGCCGGCGTGTCGATCTGGACCGCCGGTGCTTTTGGCTGCTTGACCGCGATGGCCGGTGCGGACGCCGCTATCGGCCTTTATGAGCGCTGGGCGGCCAAGCGCCTGGGGGTGGACGAAGTACCTCCTCCGGAGACCCGGCCGGAGCAATAGCCGGATAGGTCTCCCAACCATATTGCCAAGGGACTGGAGCTACTGGGGCCGAGAGCAGGACCCAGCCCGCAAGGACGCGGGCTTTCTGGAGGCGAATGATCGCCTGTCGACCCCGTCAATCAAAGCGGAATTCTCCGTGACAAATCATTCGACTCAATAGGTGAAAAAATGGCTGAACCAATTGGAGCAAATTTCAAAACGTTTTCCGGTGAAGGTGTTTCGGTGATGTTTACGCCGGCGCAGAACGTAAACGGTGCCATCGTCCGGACCGCAACCATGCATATTGGGCCTTCGTTTGGGGCTCTGGCCATCGGCACGACTGCTCCCACGGATTATTACAATATCAACGTGCCGGCCATCCTTTCGGTTCGTGGCTCGGCTCCGACTGGCGGCGGCGGGTTCCCCGGCGCTGCGGCGACCCTGCCGTTCCAAGTGGCGATCCCTGCTGGTCAAGGATTGTGGGCGGTGATGGGGGCGGGTGGTAATGGTCGTGCTTTTGTGACCTACGACCTTCTTCCTTAATCCGGTCAGCAATTGGCTGAATGAAGCCTGCCGATACTGTGGGGCTTCTCTGACGAGTTTTAATTTCCGCAGTCTGCTCTAGTTCAAGGCCTCGCTATCGTGCTGGCTTTTCGTTTTCGGCATCGCCTCTGTTGTTGCTAACCCCCTGAGCACCCTTCAGTTTTCCGATAGTTGAACAACGGATGACGTGAACGCCCCACTGGTCTGACGAAGAGTCGGTCAATAAATCCGGTTTGGAAACCGCCGGTTTTTTCAGGGGCGTCAGGTGTGACTCTCATCGTAGCGAGGGGCATGCCACAGATCGACGCCGGATGGATTTAAGCAAGCCAACCCCATCGTCCGTTAATTCGTATCGCAAAAATGGGAGGGACCATAGATCTGCTACCCGGTGAACCCCCATGAACATCACCCCGATTCTCACGCAACTGCGTGCGCAATGCCCCAGTCTTGCCCAACATATCTCGACCGGCCTTGATCTCGACCTGTTGCAAAGCAACACCACGCCGCAAACCCCGGCGGCCTTCGTCACCGTGATGACCGACCTGGCGAGCAAGGACGCTTCACAAAATGTCGCCCGGCAAACCCTGACCGATCGCCTGGAACTGACCCTGGTGCTCGACGCCAGCAACGGTGCCCAAGCCTTCGACCAACTCCACAGCCTGCGCGCCGAACTCTGGCGGGCCCTGGTCGGCTTCAAACCCGACACCTATTACAACCCCATCGAATACGACGGCGGCGAACTGATCTCTATCAACGCCAGCCGCCTGCTCTATAGCCTGCATTTCTTCGCCGAGTTCCAACTGGGGCGCAATCGCTCCACGGACCCGGCCGAAACCTGGCACGAGCGTGAATTGGACGGCTTGCCGTCTTTTACCGGGGTCACGGTGAAGGTCGATGCCATCGATCCCGCCGACCCCAATCTGCACCGCCCAGGCCCTGACGGGCGCCTGGAGCTGACTTTCTCTGGAGACGTAACGCAATGACCCAACGCATCACCGTAGTGCCGGCCCCAGGCCGCACCGTACCGGACCCGGAAGCCGGCGACCTGCTACCGCTCGAAGGCCGTGAAGTGGCCGACAGCGCCTGGTGGCGCCGTCGTCTGGCGGATGGCGATATCACCCTCAACGCCGTGCAAGCGGCACAACCACAGGATGCCCAATAATGGCTATCGGATTCAGCAATATCCCCGCGGACCTGCGTGTTCCGCTGTTCTACGCCGAAATGGACAACTCGGCGGCCAATAGCGCGTCGTCGACCCTGCGTGGCCTGATCGTCGCCCAGGTCAACGACAACGCCACCAGCACCGAAGTCGGCAGCCTGGTGCTGGTTTCCAGCGTCGCCCTGGCGAAAAGCATTGGTGGCCAGGGTTCCATGCTCGCCTCGATGTATGACACCTGGCGCAAGACCGATCCCGTCGGCGAGATCTGGTGCCTGCCGCTGCGCAGCACCGTGGGCAGCATCGCCAAGGCCGATCTGAAACTGACTGGCGCTGCCACTGAAAGCGGCGTGCTCAACCTGTATGTCGGTGGTGTGCGGGTGCAGGCCGCCGTGGTCAACGGGGCGACCGCCGCCCAAGCCGCTACCACCCTGGCACTGCAAGTCAACGCTGCGACCGACCTGCCGGTCAGCGCCGTGGCCGTCGATGGCACCGTGACCCTGAGCTGCAAATGGACCGGTGACAGCGGCAACGACATCAGCCTGCAGTTCAATCGCTTGGGCAAGAGCAATGGCGAGCAGACTCCGGCCGGCCTGACCATCGTTCCCGCGCCAATGGCCGGTGGCACCGGTGTGCCGGATCAGGTGGCCGCACTTGCGGCGCTCGGCGATGAACCGTTCGAGTTCATCTGCCAGCCCTGGTCCGATGTGGCGACCCTGAATGCCTGGCAATCGGCGATGGACGACAGTGTCGGTCGCTGGTCCTGGTCCAAGCAGCTGTTCGGTCATGTCTACACCGCCAAGCGCGGTACTGTCGGCACCCTGGTGGCTGCCGGTCAAACCCGCAACGATCAGCACGTGACCATCCTGGCCATGGAGCCAGGTGTGCCACAACCGGTCTGGGTCCAGGCTGCCGCATTGGCCGCGCGGACTTCGGTGTTCATCTCCGCCGACGCCAGTCGCCCGACCCAGAGCGGTAGCCTGGCGGGTATCGATCCTGCCGCAGCCAGCGAGCGCTTCACCCTGACCGAACGTCAGTCGCTGCTCAGCTACGGTCTCGCCACCGCGTACTACGAAGGCGGTTACGTGCGCATCCAGCGGGCGATCACCACCTACCAGAAAAACGCTTACGGCCAGGCGGACAACTCCTACCTGGACAGCGAGACCATGCACCAGTCGGCCTTTATCGTGCGCCGTCTGCAAAGCGTGATCACCAGCAAGTACGGTCGCCACAAGCTCGCGGACGATGGCACCCGCTTCGGCGCCGGCCAGCCGATCCTCACCCCGAGCACCATCCGCGGTGAACTGATTGCCCAGTACGCCAAGCTCGAACTGGAAGGTCACGTGGAGAACGCCGAGATGTTCGCCGATCACCTGATCGTCGAGCGCGACAGCCAGGACCCGAGCCGGGTCAACGTGCTGTTCCCGCCGGACTACATCAACGGCCTGCGTGTGTTCGCGCTGCTCAACCAGTTCCGCCTGCAGTACGACGCGGCGGCCTGATCGCCTGCCCACACTGCGTAACCCCAGCCCGCTCGATGCGGGCTTTTTATTGCAAGGAGATACACCATGGGTCAACTGATTGCGGGCACCTGCTACGTCAAAGTGGACGGCGCTCAACTGACTATCAATGGCGGCTGCGAAGCCCCGCTGATGTTCGTCAAACGGGAAACGGTCGTGCCGGGTTTCTACAAGGAAACCGACGTCGCTCCCACTTTCGCGGTAACCGCGCTGTACACGCCGGACTTCCCGCTCAAGCAACTGGTCGCCGGTACCGACATGACCGTCACCTGCGAATTCAGCAATGGCAAGGTCTACGTCCTGGCCGGTGCCTATCTGAGCGACACCCCGTCTGCCAAGGGTGACGACGCAACCATCGCGCTGAAATTCGAAGGCATCAAGGGGACCTGGCAATGACTGATCCAGTGAAGTTGCAGGTGCCCATCGAGGCCCACGGCGAACCCCTGAGCGAACTCACCCTGCGCCGTCCGACGGTGCAGGAGGTGCGGGCGATCAAGGCGCTGCCGTACAAGATCGACAAGGGCGAAGACGTCAGCCTCGACATGGATGTCGCGGCCAAGTACATCGCCGTCTGCGCCGGCATCCCGCCGTCGTCGGTCAACCAGCTGGACCTGTCCGACCTCAATACCTTGAGCTGGGCGGTGGCGGGTTTTTTCATGAGTGCGGCATCGCAGCCATCGGCGAGCTGATTGCGGTCGCCTATGACCTGGCCTGGTTCTGGAAGGTTGACCCCGAACAGATGATGGCCAGGCCACTGGATGTGCTCCGGGAATCCCTGGAGCACGCGCAACGGATCAATGCGATGCAGCAGGTGCAGTGATGGCTACGACAACTAATACGCTCACGGCGAATCCCCAGACGGTTGTGAACATGGCCCTTGTCGTGAATGGCGTCCAGAAAATGGACGACGACATGTCAGGGGTCAGCAAGAAAGTCGAAAGTTTCAAAAAGAGCCTGGAGGACAGCGGCCTGGGCGAGCTGGATCTCTCGGAGCTGTTCAAGGGCGAAGGCTTGGCCGCCCCTTTTGTCGAGGGCGTCAAGGCTGCGATCGAGGCGGAAAACAAGCTGGCCAAGGCTCGCAAGGGCGCCGAGGGATCTGATTTAGGGCCCACGGCAAAAAATCTGGCGAGCTTGAGTGAAGCGGTCGACAAGGTTTCCCTGAAATTCGGCCAGGGCTTGTTGCCTGTGGTGAATTCCGTAGTGACGGCTTTGGTGCCGCTGGTGAGCCGCGTCGCCGAGTTCGTGGCGGCCAATCCGAATCTGGTCCAGGGCCTGGCAGCGGGGGCGGTGGCGTTCACCGTCCTGCAAGGTGCGGTGGCCGGGGTGGCAGCGGTGGTGGGTGTGCTCGCTTCGCCGATCGGTTTGGTCGTGGTGGGCTTTGCCCTTGCCGCGGCGCTGATCGTTGCTTACTGGAAACCGATTTCGGGCTTTTTCAGCGCGCTTTGGGGCGACATCAAAGGCATGGCAGCCAGCTTCATGTCGGGGCTGCAGGCGGTGCTCGATTGGTCGCCAATGCCGATGATTACCGCGGGCTGGGAGACGATCAGCGTATTTTTCGCCGGCCTTTGGGAGTCGATCACGACGGCAGCCACTTCGGTGTTCGACTTTTTCAAGGAGCTGTTTTCCTGGACGCCACTGGGCCTGGTCATCGACAACTGGGGACCTGTGACGGGGCTCTTCGATTCGATCTGGCGATTGCTCAAGGCCTTGGCCGTGCCGGTGATGGACTTTCTCAAGGAGATCTTCGACTGGTCGCCGCTGGGGATGATCGTCAATAACTGGGGGGCGATCAGTGCCTTTTTCGGCGAGCTCTGGGACACGATCAAAATCGCCAGCGCACCGGCGGTAGACTTCCTCAAGATGCTGTTCGACTGGTCACCGTTGGGGCTGGTCATCAATAACTGGGGCGCTATCAGCGCTTACTTCGACACGATCTGGGCCGCGCTGCAAGACCCAGCGCAGTTGCTCAAGGACTTCTTCCAGACGCTGTTCGACTGGTCTCCTGTCGGACAGATCGTCGCCAACTGGGAACCCATCAGCAAGGTCTTTTCTGACTTGTGGGGCGTACTGCAAAGCCTGGCGACACCTGTCATGGACTTTTTCCAGACGATGTTCGACTGGTCTCCACTGGGGATGATCATCAAGAACTGGGATCCGATTGTCGCCTGGTTCGCTGGCTGGTGGAGCAAGTTGCAAACCTTCATCACGCCGATCAAGGAGTTGTTCAGTGGTGGTTTCGGTGACTTTGTCGCCAAGGTCACCGGCAAGGTCGATGGCCTGGCGCAGCAACAGGAGGCCAGTAATGCCAAGGCGGCCAATGACAGCGGTTCTTCCTTCTGGAACTGGGGCGACTCATCGGGCAGCACTGACTCCGGCCTGACGAGCAACGGCAGCGGCCTTGTCCAACAAACCGCCGCCAACAACCGTACGCAACTCGAAGGCGGCTTGACCGTGAACTTCAAGGACGCGCCAGCGGGCTTGCGCGTCGATCAAGCGCAAACCAATCAACCGGGCCTGGACCTGACGCCTCGCGTCGGCTATCGCTCGCTTTCCTACGGAGGTGCCTATGGCGACTAGCTGGCGTGATCGTTTGTTGCCGGCGTCGTTTCGCGGCGTGCCATTCTGGGTCGACCAGGCGAAAAACCCGGTCGGCCAGAAAGGCCAGTTACATGAATACCCGCAGCGTGATCGGCCGTTTTTTGAAGGGCTCGGCCAACAGTCGAAGATCTATGACCTGACTGCTTTTATCGTTGGCGCCGATTGTCTCGAGAAGCGCGACGCGCTGCTCAAGGCGCTGGAGGAGGGGAGCGGCGAACTGGTTCACCCGTGGCAGGGACGGATGCAGGTCAAGGTCGGTGAATGCGAGATGACCCAGACCCGCAAGGATGGCGGGTTGGTGACTTTCAGCCTGAAGTTCTATCCGGATGAGCCGCTGCAGTTCCCCAAGGCCGTCGTCGACACCCAGAAGCAATTGCAGGTGGCGTCGGACAAATTGCTCGACTCTTCGGTGGCGCGTTTCGATGGGGCGATGTCGCAGATCAACCGGGCGCGGATCGGCCTGGAAAACCTGCGCAAGGGGATTACCTCGGCCTACCAGGCGATCGAGCACGAATTGCAACCACTGATCAATACGTACGCGAACATCTACGCCCTGGTTCGCACGGTCAAGGAGTTCCCCCAGCAAGTGAGCGCCGCGGTTAAAAGCGTGCTGGGCGAATTCAACGGATTGGTGGGCGAAGTCAAGAGTGTTGTGGGCGAAGTTCGGGGTTTGAAGGATTTTGCCGTCCAGGGCTATCACGGAATGCTGGCTGATCTCTCAAAACAGGTCGAGGACGCCAAGTCCCTCGACGCGTCAAAACTGACCATTGGCAAGGACTCCGCCGCGGCCTCACAGGCCACGGTGAACCTGATCCAGGATGCCTTGCTGGTCCAGATCTCCCAGTTTGTGTCAATGATCCCGGTGGCGACGCCGGCGGTGAAACTGACGACCACACCGTCGCTGGCCCAACAAGCCCAGCAACCGGTGCAACGGGCCGATGTGCCGGTGGTCGACGATGTGCTGGCGCTGCGTGACAGCCTCAACGATGTGATCTGGCAGGCGGCGCTCAAGGCCGACGCGGTGCAGTACCAGGCACTCAGTACCGTTCGCCAGGCGCTAACGCAGCATCTCAACGCGGTGGCTTCCAACGGGGTGCCGCTGGTTGACCTGACGCCCCAGAGTACCCAGCCGGCCCTGGTCGTGTCTTACCAGAAGCTCGGTGATGCCACGCGGGTGGGTGAGGTGGTGCAGCGCAACCGGATTTCGCACCCAGGTTTCATACCGCCGGTACCGTTGCAGGTCTCCAAGGAGTAAGTCATGAACGACATCGACAACGCCGTCGTCCTGTTGGTCGACGGCCTGAGTTATGAGGGCTGGAAGACCATCGAGATCACGGCCGATCTCGAGCGTCAGTTCCGTACCTTCAAGCTCGGTATCACCTGGAAATGGCCGGGACAGACCCAGGCCCTGCCGATCAAGGCCGGTGCCCGTTGTTCGGTCATGATCGGCTGTGACCAGGTCCTGACCGGTTACGTGTTCAAGGCGCCCATCAGCTATGACGGCAATCAGATCAGCCTGACCGTCGAGGGCAGTTCGCTGACCCAGGACCTGGTGGATTGCGCGGCCATCAACCAGCCGAGCCAATGGCGTGAACAGAGCCTGCTGAAGATCGTCGAGGCGCTGGCCAAACCCTACAAGATCACTGTGCGCAGCGAGATCCCGGAAACCACCAAACTGCAGACTCACAGCATCGTGCCGGGTGAGACGGTGTTCAAGTCCATCGATCGGTTACTGACTTTGTATCGGGTGTTCTCCACCGATGACGCGGCCGGCAACCTGGTACTCGCCAAGCCCGGAAGTGCCGGGAAGGCGACTGATGTACTGGAACTGGGCAAGAACATTCTTTCGGCCAATACGGCGAGGGACTACAGCGCGGTGTTCTCCGAGTACCGGGTGATCGGCCAGCACAAGGGCAGCGACCAGAACAGCGGCAGTGCGGTGAGCGAAGTCTCCGGGGTGTCCAGCGAGGCCAATCCGGATCGCAAGCGCGTGACGGTGATCAGCGAAAGCGCGCAGATCACTCCGGTCCTGGCCCAGCAACGGGCTGACTGGGAACGGGCGACACGCCGCGCCAAGGCCCTGACGACCACCTACACCGTGCAGGGCTGGCGACAGTCCAACGGTGATCTGTGGCGACACAACCTGACCGTGCGGGTGAAGGATCCGGTGCTGGACGTGGACCAGGACATGCTCATCTCCAAGGTGACGTATTCGTTGTCCGCACAGGGCTCGATCACCACCCTGGTCGTGGCGCCGCCGCAGGTCTTCGATGCCACACCGGCAAAGGCCAAGAAGTAATCACCCCGTTTGCCCAAGGAATTCCCATGAGCCTACTGACACGCCTGCTGGCGCGCGGCACTGTCGTGCTCGCCAACTCGGCCAACAAACTGCAATCGCTGCAAATGCGCCTGACCGCCGGTGAAGTGAACGACGACATGGAGCACTTCGAGCCCTACGGCTTCACCAGCAACCCGCTGGCCGGCGCCGAGGGCATCGCCACCTTTCTCGGCGGCGACCGTTCCCACGCTATCGTCCTGGTGGTCGCCGACCGCCGTTACCGCCTGCAGAACCTCGCCCCCGGCGAAATCGCCCTCTACACCGACGAGGGCGACAAGATCCATTTCAAGCGTGGCCGGATCATCGATATCGAAACCGGCACCCTGAACATTCGCGCCGGTACCGCGGTGAACATCGACACCCCGAGCCTGACCCAGACCGGCAAGATCGTCTCCCAGGGCGATCAGGTCGCCGGTGGTATCAGCCAGATGAAGCATGTGCACGGCGGCATCCAGCCGGGTAACGGCCAGACCGGCGCGCCGACGGGAGGTGCCTGATGTTCGTGTCCAACGACCTGAAGACGGCGCTGACCCGTTCGGTGCTGATCAGCCTGTTTACCTGGCGTCGCGCCAATACCGATGACCCGATCGATGACGACGAGCGTTTCGGTTGGTGGGGCGACAGTTTTCCCTCGGTGACCGACGACCGTATCGGTTCGCGGCTGTGGCTGTTGCGGCGGGTCAAGCTCACCGCGCAGACCCAGCTCGACGCCGAGTTCTATGCCCGGGAAGCCTTGCAATGGCTGCTCGACGACGGCCATTGCAGCGCCATCGACATTCAAACCGAACGGCTCGACGCCCAGCGACTGAACCTGCGTACGGTTCTGACCCTGGCCAGCGGCGAGCGCCTGGATATCAACCCGAACCATAGTTGGCAGGTGACTTATGCCGTTTGAAACCCCTTCGCTGCCGGTGTTGATCAACCGCACCCAAGGCGACCTGGCCGGCGATTCGCTGCGCCAGTCCGATGCACAGGTCCTGGCCCGCACCTTGAGTGGTGCGGCCTTCGGCCTCTACGGCTACCTCGACTGGATCGCCGATCAGATCCTCCCCGACACCGCCGATGACACCACCCTGGAACGTATTGCCGCACTGCGTTTGCATCAGCCCCGCAAGGCGGCGCAAGCGGCCAGCGGCAGTGTCAGCTATACCGCTGCGGCGGGGGCGGTGCTTGATGCCGGGACCTTGCTGCAGACCAGTGATGGGCGCAGTTACACCGTGACGGTGGGTGGCACCACCAGCGGGGGGACCAATATTGCACCGATCCAGGCGCTGGACGCCGGCAGCCTGGGTAATGGTGATGCCGGTTTGACTTTGTTTCCGGTGCAGCCGGTGCAAGGGATCGGTAATACCTTCACGGTGCTGGATCCGGGCTTGAGCGGTGGTGTCGCGGCGGAAAGTATCGAATCGTTGCGGGCTCGGGTGATTAGCTCCTACCGCATTATTCCCAATGGCGGTTCGGCGGCGGACTACGAAACCTGGGCACTGGAATGTCCGGGGATTACCCGGGCCTGGTGTCGCGGTAGCTACCTGGGGCCGGGCACCGTCGGTTTGTTCGTGATGCGCGACGACGATCCGGTGCCGCTGCCGGATGATGGTCAACTGGCGTTGGTCCAGGCCTATATCGACCCCTTGCGTCCGGTGACCGCCGAGTTGCATGTGCTGGCGCCGGTGTTGGTACCGGTGACCTACACCTTGCGCCTGATCCCGGATACCACCGCCATCCGTGCTGCCGTCGAGGCCGAGTTGCAGGACCTGCATGATCGTGAGGCTGGCCTGGGTGAAACACTGTTGCTGACCCATATCGCCGAGTCCATCAGCAGTGCCAGCGGCGAGCAGGATCACCTGCTGGTTTCGCCGTCCGCCGATGTGCCAGCCGCCACCAACCAGTTGCTGACCTTCGGAGGTTGCGTATGGCTGGAGTAAGAACGGCCGAGCAATACCAGGAGCAGTTGCGCAGCTTGCTGCCAGCGGGGCCGGCCTGGGACCCGGAGCAAGTGCCGGAGATCCAGCAGGTACTGCTGGGTATCGCCCAGGAACTGGCGCGGGTTGATGCCCGGGCCGTGGACCTGATCAACGAAGTGGACCCGGTGACGGTCAGTGAACTGGTGCCGGATTGGGAGCGGGTGATGAGCCTGCCCGACCCGTGCCTGGGGCCCACCCCTTTGTTCGACGATCGCCGTGTGGCGGTGCGTCGGCGGCTGTTGGCGGTGGGCGACCAGAGCGTCGGCTACTTCATCGACATCGCTCGTAGCCAGGGTTATCCGAATGCCAGTGTGACTGAACTGCAAGCCCCGCGCATGGGCCGGTCGCGGTTCGGCAAGGCGCGCTTCGGCACCTGGCAGGCGCAGTTCATGTGGACGCTCAACACAGGTGGGCGACTGCTTATGGGGAGGCGTTTTGGTGCTAGTTATTGGGGCGAGCGTTTTGGAGCCAACCCCGGCAGCGCCCTGGAATGCCTGATACATCGTGCCGCACCAGCTCATACGCTCGTGCACATCAATTATGACTAGAGGATAGACGCGTGGATTACCCAAAAAGCGTGCCCAGCGTTGGGCTGGTGAATGGCAAGTTTGTCGATGAGAACCCGTTGAATGGTTCGCCTGGATCGTTGATTCCGGCGGTTTGGGGCAATTCGGTCACGTTGGAGATGCTCAACGTGATTCAGGGCGCCGGCCTAGCTCCGGATGAGTCTGACACCACGCAATTGCTGGCAGCCATCCGCAAGGTTGGACAAGCGAGTACGGGCAATTATGCTTCGGATACGGGAAGTGCCAACACCTACATTGCAGCTTACTCGCCAGCTATTACCCAGCTTGTAGATGGAACCGTCCTGCGTTTCAAGGCCGCTAACGCCAACACCGGTGCCAGCACGTTCAATCCGAACGGTATCGGTGCCAAACCTGTTGTCGGCGGCGCGCACTCTGCGCTTCAGGGGGGCGAGATTGTCGCCAATGGTGAAGCATGGGTTCAGTACAACAGCTCTATTGGTGGCGGTGCCTGGGTCTTGATCGATGGTTCCGGGGGGGCACAACAGGTTGTCCCGGCAACCCAGAGTCAACATGCCCTTCAGTTGGGACAGTTGGCCGGCCCCATCGGCACGACGGCACCGCAATTCGATAACAGCCTCAAGCTGGCGACGACTGCCTTTGTACAGTCAGTTGGTCTTCAGTTCAGTGGATTGACTGTTTTCTCCAGCAGTGCGGTATTGGCCGCTAGCCATGCGGGCCGGCTGATTATCGGGGCCAGTAATTCCCCCATCAACGTCGTGCTGCCCGCAGCTCGCAGCATGCCTTACGGCTCGGTGATCAAGTTCTGGAACTACGGCCCATCGCCAATGAGTCTGGTGCGGGCGGGGTCTGACACGATTGTGACGCCATTTATTCTCAATGGACTGTCCCTTGCCACAGGCGATTCCCTGACGCTGACCTCCAATAGCGATGCGATCTGGTATGCCATAGATGGTTCCGCGCAGGCCGCCTACGCCAATGCATCACTTTCCAGTTTGAATACAACCGGATGGAAGCGCTATCCCGATAGCAGTAGCCCGACGGGCTACCTGCTTGAACAGTGGGGAACAAGCGGCTCCATTGTTGCTGGCGCTTCAGGAAGCGTCACATTCCCTCTTGTTTTTCCCAGCACAATTTTAACGTGCTCGGTGACACCTATAGGCAGTGCCAATAATAGTAATCCTGGAGGTGGAGTCGGGGTGGCAAGAAGTCTGAGCGGACTGACTATTTATAACTGGGCCTCTGCAATTACATTCGCATCCACTTACGTGGTGAAGGGGTACTGATATGTACGCTAAGTTTAATGAGAGTGATGAGCGCTGGATGTTTTCGTTTAATCAGGTTGACCCGTCATGGGTCGAGTATTCCGACACTGATCATGCTGCGTTATTTACAACACTGGATGCGGCGTTGCCGCAGTTTATGGTAATCGGAACCGGGAAGGATGGTCTTCCGGAAGTACAGCCTCCACCGGGACCCTTGGGCTCGGAGTTGGAGGCGTCTGCCAGGAGCTGGCGTAATGGTGTACTGGCGCAGACAGATGGCGCGGTGGCGAGGCATAGAGATCAGATTGAGATCGGTGCTGTGACAACCTTGACGGCTGAGCAATACCGCTTGCTCCAGGTTTATAGGCAAGCGTTGCGCGATTGGCCAGAGTCGGTGGGCAGCAAGTTTCCTACCGAGTCTGATCGCCCGGTTCAACCAGATTTTTTAGCAACATTGCTTGCTGCTGTTTAATGCACTAAATATCTATGTTGGGCGTTAGTTTTTGAAGTTTGATATGTTTCATAATGATTATGCGTTGAGGTGGTAGCAATGGATTATCCAAAAAATGTGCCTGGGGTAGGGTTGGTCAATGGGAAGTTTGTAGATGACAATCCGCTGACCGGTACGCCGGGATCCCTGATTCCTGCTGAGTGGGGTAATGCGGTGACGGACGAGGTTTTGTCGGTGATCCTCTCAGCCAATGCTCTCCCGGATGAAAATAATAGTACTCAGCTGAAAGATGCCATTGTGAGCATCGCCGATCTGCGAGTTTCAAAATCAGTAGTTCCCACCTCTGAAATTGTTTCGGGGGTGGCGAAAATTGCAACCCAGGCTCAGACAAATTTGGGTGTTGATGATACGACAATCGTCACGCCAAAAAAGATAGCTGGTGCAGTCCAGGGCCAGGCATTGGTTGCTTTCACTACTTCTGGCACTGCGCCCCAGTTCACGTTATCCCCCGTGCCCGCGATCACTTCATATGTAGCGAATCAGCGATTTCAGGTGAAATTCCATTCGGGAGGTGCCGGCTCAGACAAGATGAACATCTCGGGCCTTGGCCCGAAGAACATCATGCAATACGATGCCAGTGGGAACAAAGTCGCTGCTGTCATCCAAGGGCAATTGACCGATGCAGTTTATGACGGCACCGACATTGTTTTGCTTGATCAGCTGCCGAACGCATTTGGTGTAACCCCGTCACAATTTGATAATTCAGCAAAACTCGCAACGACTGCATTCGTTCAAGGGGTTGGATTTCAGTTCAGTGGTACGTTTGGACTTAGTGCGAGCACAACGCTTACGGCCTCTACCCATGCTGGCGCTCTTGTTGTTGCTACAAGCACGGCGACGATCAATGTAACTTTGCCGCCCGCTTCAAGTATGCCGGCAAAGTCTCTTATAAAATTCTGGAGCTTCGGCGCGGGTGGTATGACGATTGTTGCTGCTGGGTCTGACAGCATCCTTTTGCCTGCGGTAAACACAACGCTTCCCCTTTCCACTGGCGCTTGGGTTACTCTTGCCTCAAATGGGGCGGCAGGTTGGTATGCCATTGATATGTCTGGGATTGGGGTTGGGCAGACACGACAGGTTTTTGCTGTCGGAACTACGCGAGTTGCTGGAACAGTTTATTACAATACTACTGGGCGTCCTATTTGGCTTTACATAGAAAATGGTGCGTCGAATACACTTAATGGTATAGGCACACTAAAGGTTGGGAGTGTTACTATGAACTTTCCTGCGTGTTGGTATACCAATCCTACATCGGGCGCTGGCGGAATTTCAGCTATGGTTCTACCCGGTGAGTCATACGTGACGAGTGGCGCATCATCTCTTTGGGTCGAAATTCGATAAGGAAATAAATATGCCATATTACAAAGATACCAATAATGGAATTCACTTTCTCGACGATGCCGTTTTCGCGTATATGTTGCCCGACGGCTCCGTTGAGATTACTGATGCAGAAGCGCGTGCAGTTCAAGCCGCTGCAAACGAACCCAGTCCTGAGCAAGTATTAGCCGCAAAAAATTCTGAGCGCGACTCTCTGCTTGCCACTGCCAGTCTGCGCATCGCACCTCTACAAGACGCAGTTGACCTTGGCACGGCGACCGCCGACGACACGGCAAGCCTGAAGCTTTGGAAGGAATATCGGGTTGCTGTAAATCGCGTGAGCACTGAGGCAGGTTTCCCCAAAACTATCGAATGGCCGGCAGCCCCAGGGGGGGCATGATGCTTTGCTATGGACTTATCGACGCTCCAACAAATTTCACGGTTGCTGATGACTGGGCACCAAGTGAGCCGATGGTGGCTGGCTGGATCCTGATGAGTGAGCAGTGGCCAGCCACGCGACCGGATCGTTTCGGCGACTGGATCGCACGCCCGACTGGTCTGTGGGAATGGGTTAAATACCCCGACCCGCCGTTCGCAGTTGTATATCACGAGGGCAAGCTGAAAAACGCCGACACGATGGAAGAGATCGCAATCGAGACCTTACCCGGTAATGTTGCGGCGCGGCTTGATGCCCTCGAAACACCGCCGCCACCATTACTCCCTGAGTCCTGATCGCCACCAGCCGCATCGAGCGGTTTTTTTGTGCTCGGAGAAAGCCATGCCCATCACCCAGCAGCAGTTGCTGCAGATCTTCCCCAGCGCCGGCCTTAACGCTGGCGTTTACGTATCTCCCCTCAACGCCGCCATGGCAGATCACCAGATCAACACCCCAAAACGCATCGCCGCCTTCCTGGCCCAGGTGGGCCATGAATCCGCGCAACTGCGTTACGTGCGGGAGTTGGGCAGTGATCAATATCTGAGCAAATACGATACGGGGCCCCTGGCCATCCGTCTGGGCAACACCCCGGATGCCGACGGCGATGGCCAGCTCTATCGCGGTCGCGGGCTGATCCAGATCACCGGTCGCAGTAACTATCGCCAATGCAGCCTCGGGTTGTTCGGCGACGAACGCCTGTTGCAGCAACCGGAACTGCTGGAACAACCGCAATGGGCCGCCGAGTCGGCGGCCTGGTTCTGGGAGCAACAAGGGTTGAACGCACTGGCCGACGCCGATCAGTTCAACAGCATCACCCGCAAGATCAACGGCGGCCTGAACGGCCTCGAAGATCGACTGCAAATCTGGGCCCGGGCGAGGGCGGTGCTATGCGCCTCCTCGACCTGATCCCGGCGCCCTGGCGCCTGGGCGTTGTCGTCGCACTGCTGGCCTTGTTGGCCGGTGGTGCGGCGGCCTGCGCCTGGCACATTCAAGACTGGCGTTACGGCCAGCAACTGGAGCATCAAGCCCGGTTGCAGGCCGACACGCTCAACCAGATTTCCCTCGCCGCGGCCGCGCAACAGCGCGCCGAGCAGGATAAACGCCAAGCCCTGGAGCAGCGGCTCCAGGTCAGCGACCAAACCCATTCGAAGGAACTGAACGATGTGCAACAGGATCAAGCTCGCCTGCGTGATCGTATTGCCACTGCTGATCTGCGGCTGTCAGTCCTCCTCGACACCAACGATCCTGCCAGTGGCTGTGACGTGCCAGCCACCGCCAGCGCCGGCGGCGTGGTTCATGCAGCCACAAGAGCCCGACTTGACCCGGCGCATGCTCAACGAATTATCGCCATCACCGACGACGGCGACCGCGCCCTGATTGAGCTGAAGGCATGTCAGGCCTATGCCGGGGCGGTCTCCCACTGACATCCGGAAGCAATCTCGTGTCTTGAAAGCGCGGTCCGCTCGTGTAGGGTGTTCATTTTGCACAACCGAACCTCGGGTATACGGAAACCTGTAGGAGCCGGCTTGCTGGCGATGACGGCGGTGAATTCACCCTCGTTATCGCTGGCAAGCCAGCTCCTGCATGGGCTCCGTTGTGCCTCGACCAGGAGAGGAACATGGACGAAATCACCCGGCTTGCCGCTGAACTCGGCAAGCGCTTGCAGACGCTCGAGACTGATGTCACCACTGCCGAGTCCTGTACCGGCGGCGGTATCGCCGAGGCGATCACGCGGATTCCCGGCAGCTCGGCGTGGTTCGAAGCCGGTTATGTCACGTACTCCAATCGGCAGAAAAGCCTCCAGTTGAAAGTACCGGAGTCCTTGTTCGCCCAAGTCGGCGCTGTCAGCCGGGAAGTGGTCGAAGCCATGGTCCGGGGTGCCCAGGCCCACAGCAACGCGCGCTTCGCCGTGGCGGTCAGCGGCGTGGCCGGGCCGGATGGCGGTTCCGCCGAGAAACCGGTGGGTACCGTCTGGCTGGCCTGGGGCTGTGGCGACGACGTGAGCGCCGAGCGCCGGCACTTTCCCGGCGACCGCGATGCAGTCCGTCGACAAACGGTTCTGGCCGCCCTGGAAGGCCTGTTACGACGGGCGGAAGCAGAAATCGCAAATCAGGGGTAGGCGATCCGCCAACGCTGTGGAATAATACTGGCTACTTATACAGGTGTTGGCCGTCAGGCCTTATTGATTACGTGAGGACTTTAATGGACGACAACAAGAAGAAAGCCTTGGCTGCGGCCTTGGGTCAGATCGAACGTCAATTCGGCAAGGGTGCCGTAATGCGGATGGGCGATCATGACCGTCAGGCGATCCCGGCGATCTCCACCGGTTCCCTGGGCCTGGACATCGCGCTGGGCATCGGCGGTCTGCCGAAAGGCCGTATCGTAGAGATCTACGGTCCGGAATCCTCGGGTAAGACCACCCTGACGCTTTCCGTCATCGCCCAGGCGCAAAAAGCCGGTGCGACCTGCGCCTTCGTCGACGCCGAACACGCCCTGGACCCTGAATACGCCGGCAAGCTGGGCGTCAACGTCGACGACCTGCTGGTGTCCCAGCCGGACACCGGCGAACAGGCCCTGGAAATCACCGACATGCTGGTGCGCTCCAACGCGGTAGACGTGATCATCGTCGACTCCGTGGCCGCCCTGGTGCCAAAAGCGGAAATCGAAGGCGAAATGGGTGACATGCACGTCGGTCTGCAAGCCCGTCTGATGTCCCAGGCCCTGCGTAAAATTACCGGTAACATCAAGAACGCCAACTGCCTGGTGATCTTCATCAACCAGATCCGCATGAAGATCGGCGTGATGTTCGGCAGCCCGGAAACCACCACCGGTGGTAACGCGCTGAAGTTCTACGCCTCGGTGCGCCTGGACATCCGCCGTACCGGCGCGGTGAAGGAAGGCGACGAAGTGGTCGGCAGCGAAACCCGCGTCAAGGTCGTGAAGAACAAGGTGGCTTCGCCGTTCCGTCAGGCCGAGTTCCAGATCCTTTACGGCAAGGGCATCTACCTCAACGGTGAGATGATCGACCTGGGCGTGTTGCACGGCTTTGTCGAGAAATCCGGTGCCTGGTACAGCTACAACGGCAGCAAGATCGGTCAGGGCAAGGCCAACTCGGCCAAGTTCCTGGCGGACAACCCGGAAATCGCCGCGACCCTCGAGAAGCAACTGCGTGACAAGCTGCTGACTCCAGGCGTAGACACCAAGGCCAACTCTGGTGCGGCTGCTGTCGTCGCAACCGAAGACGACCTGGCTGACGCTGACCTCTGAGTAAAGCAATGACCGCCGTACTGGATACCCCGGTCGCCGTACGGCGCACTGCCATGGACCTGCTCGCGCGACGCGAGCACGGTCGAGTCGAACTGACGCGTAAACTGCGTCAGCGCGGCGCCTCTCCTGAAATGATCGACACAGAACTCGACCGCCTGACGGAAGAGGGGCTGCTGTCCGAATCCCGTTACCTTGAAAGCTTCGTTTCCTACCGTGCCCGTTCCGGCTACGGCCCTTTGCGCATTCGCGAAGAGCTGAGCCAGCGCGGCCTGCAACGTGCCGACATCGAACTGGCCCTGCGTGAAAGCGGTTTCAACTGGCAAGCCCAGTTGGAAGACACCTGGCGCCGAAAATTCGCCGGGCATTTACCCATTGATGCCCGTGAGCGTGCCCAACAGGGACGCTTCCTGAGTTATCGGGGTTATTCCATGGAAATGATCGGCCGCCTGTTCAGCGGCCGTGGGCTGGATGACTGAGGCAAGGGTGATAATCACGTCGCCTTGATCGGCTCGCGTGTGCGCTCCTGCGCTGGTGCCTTGGCCTTGCTCCAGTTTTCTGTCCGGTTGATAAAGTCCACCAGCATCCGCAGGCGTCCTTGATCCCGTGCCGTAAAGGCAAACGACAAGCAGGTCAAATGACTGAACTGCGGCTCATCGTGCTCCTGGTCGACATGGGCACTTTGCTGAAAGTGGCCACTGAGACACAGGTCGGCAAATTCCCCCTGCACTTGCTCTAGCGCCCGCTCGCTGAGGGGATGGTTCATGCGGATCACAAACTGCTTCTTCAGCCAGCGGCTGGAGTGGAAGTTGCTGTAGAACTGCTTGATCTCTTCCACGGCCTCATCGGCACTGTAGACCAGGCGCATCAGCTTCAGGTCGTGGGGCAGGATGTAGTGATTGGCTTCCAGTTGATTGCTGATGAAATCCAGCGCGCTCTGCCAGAAGCTGCCCCCAGGGGCATCCAGCAGAATCACCGGAACCAGCGGGCTTTTGCCGGTCTGGATCAGGGTCAGCACTTCCAGTGCTTCATCGAGGGTGCCAAAACCGCCTGGGCAGAGCACCAACGCATCGGCTTCCTTGACGAAGAACAGCTTGCGGGTGAAGAAGAAGTGGAAGGACAGCAGGTTCTGCGTGCCATCCACGGTTGAGTTCGCATGCTGTTCGAAGGGCAGGGTGATGTTGAACCCGAGGCTGTGTTCCAGCCCGGCCCCTTCGTGGGCCGCAGCCATGATGCCGCCACCGCCACCGGTGATCACCATCAGATTGGAGCGTGCCAGCGCTGTTCCCAGTGCACGGGCCTGTGCATAAAGCGGGTGTTCGGTGGGCGTTCGCGCCGAGCCGAACACGGTGACCTTGCGCCGGCCCTTGAACTGGTCCAGCACGCGAAAGGCGTTTTCCAGTTCACGCAGGGTTTGCAGGACGATCTTGGCATTCCAGCGGTTGCGGTCATCCTGGGCCATGCGCAGGACGGTCAGCATCATGTCTCGGTAAAGCGCAAGATTCGGACTATCGGGAGCAACCTGGTTGAGTTGTTCTTCGACCCGGGTCAGGTCGATACCGTTGCTCTGGAAATGACGGGATAGCAAGTCATTCGGTTCGTAAGGCATTCAACGTCTCCTTCTGCACGGAACCCTTGGCTTGGCCGAAAGAAAAGTTCGCCAAGGCCGCGTCACTGCATGTGTCGCATGTGTGCCATGTCGATTTGATGATGAGCCTGTAAAGTCATGTCTGGCAACCGCTTATTGCCTCTTTGCAAAGGACTTTAGCAGCTCGTCAGTGGCGCTGCGCGCAGGCGCGGGGGCGAAACGGCGCGCCGAGGATGAACGGCGGCGCGCGAGGCGGCAGGGGTTATTTTTTCTTCTTCGCCGGGGTTTCTGTCGGGCAGTCGCTTTCCACGAAACGGGCGGAGGTCACAGGACGGTTGGTCTTGTTCTCGGTGAACTCGTAGCGCATGACCGCGCCCTTGGCCATCAACTTGCGGTAGTTGGCGTTACGGCAGACGCTGGCGCCCAGTTGCAGATAAACCGCCTTGGCGTTATCGCGCATATTTTGCGCGTAATCGGCCTGGACGCTCAGGTGATCGATCAGCTCGTTGCCTTCAACGGTGTAGCCGACATCGAGGATGTTCTCGTCGAGTTCACGGGGCAGGCCTTCGTTACTCTGCTCGGCCACGTCCTTGAGCATCTTGTTCACTTCGAAATCCTTCAGCGACGCCGCCTGGGCACTGAAGGGCAGGGCCAGTAAAAGGGCCAGGGACGGTACGATAAGGCGTAGCATGCAACTCTCCTGATTCGGTAACTGGTGCTTCGACCCGTTACCGGGGCGTGCGTTCAGTGGCCGCGAAGTATAGAGGGCGGTTGTAGGCCCTACTAGGGTGAGACTGACGGAAATGTCGACGGATGAGCGCTCAAAGGCTGCCTGTCTCTCTGGTAGACTCCGCGCACTTTTGCCCTTGCGAGTCGTATTGTTCGTGTTCAGCCCTTTCTTCTGCCAGCGTTTCTTGCGATGAGCCACGCCGTATCCCGTTTGCGTGCCGAGCGCCTGGCCCGTGCAAAAACACCTTTCCTCGCTCGCGGATCGAGAGCCGAGCGTTGCCCGGGCTGCCGTGTGATTCCACAGTATTGCCTCTGCGCCTGGCGCCCCAGGGTAGCCTCGAACTCGGCCATGTGCCTGCTGATGCATGACGTCGAACCGATGAAACCGAGCAATACCGGCTGGCTGATCGCTGATGTGATCGCCGACACCAGCGCCTTCAGCTGGTCGCGGACCGAAGTCGATCCGCAACTGCTGGCCCTGTTGGACGACCCGCAGTGGCAGCCGTTTATCGTGTTTCCCGGGGAGTTCGTGGCACCGGAGCGGGTAGTGACGCAGGTACAGCCGACACCCGGCAAGCGCCCGTTGTTCATCCTGCTGGATGCGACTTGGACCGAGGCGCGCAAGATGTTTCGCAAGAGCCCTTATCTGGAGCGTTTCCCGGTGTTGAGCCTGGAATCCGAACAGCTGTCGCGCTACAAGCTGCGCCGTTCCAAACGCGATGATCATTTCTGTACTGCGGAAGTCGCGGCCTTGTGCCTGGAACTGGCCGGCGACACCCGTGCGGCCCAGGGGCTGGATGCGTTACTGGACGTGTTTACCGCGCACTACCTGGGCGCCAAGTTTCAGCTGCCGATCAACACCGAAGACGAAGCCCACGAGCATCTGAAGACTTTCCTGTAATCTAGTGGATGCACAGCGTCGAGCCAGACGCATAAAAACAGGATCATTGGAAAAATGACCACGTACGACATCCTGATTGCCGACGACCATCCTCTTTTTCGCAGTGCCTTGCATCAGGCACTGACCCTGGGCCTGGGGCCCGATGTACGACTGGTGGAAGTGGCCAGCATTGCCGAGCTGGAAACCCGCCTCACCGAGAAAGCCGACTGGGATCTGGTCCTGCTGGACCTGAATATGCCGGGTGCCTACGGTTTCTCCGGCCTGGTGCTGCTGCGCGGGCAATACCCGCAGATTCCGGTGGTGATGGTTTCGGCCCAGGAAGAAGCCTCGGTGGTGGTACGCTCCCGAGAGTTCGGCGCCAGCGGCTTTATCCCCAAGTCCAGTTCCCTGGAAGTGATCCAGCAAGCGGTGCGCAGTGTCCTCGATGGCGATGTCTGGTGGCCGCCCCAGGCGTTCGAAGCGGTCAGCGTGTCCGCCGAAGCCAAGGCCGCCAGTGCCGGTCTCGCCAGTTTGACGCCCCAGCAGTTCCGGGTGTTGACCATGGTCTGCGAAGGTTTGTTGAATAAACAGATTGCCTACGAATTGAGCGTTTCGGAGGCGACCATCAAGGCCCACGTCACGGCGATTTTCCGCAAGCTCGGGGTGCGCACCCGGACCCAGGCCGCGCTGCTGCTGCAACAGCTTGAGTCAATTTCGAGCCAGTGATCGCGGACTCTTTCGTCTTTGTTTGACATCGGTTGAATTGGTTTCCCTGCTCCATTTCGCTCAACTGCTTACCTATGCCGTCGCCCTTCAAAGGTCAAACCGGTTTTAAACGCCGGTGACGTCAGGCAATGGTCGGCAGGACGATTTCGTCGCTGCGCTGCACCCCGGCGGTGAAGGAACGGCACAGTTCGAGGAATTCACGCATGGCGGAAGTCTGGTATTTCTGTTTGTGCCAGATGAAATAGAACTGTCGCGACAGGTCCAGGTCCGGGGTTTCCACCGCCACCAGGCTGCCACGGCGGAACGCATCGCGCAGGGCCAGGCGCGAAATGCAGCCAATCCCCAGCCCCGACTCCACTGCACGCTTGATCGCTTCGGTGTGCTCCAGTTCCAGGCGGATATTCAGGGCGCTGCGATGATGACGCATGGCCTGGTCGAAGGTCAGGCGCGTGCCGGAGCCCTGTTCGCGCAGGATCCAGGCCTCGCGGGTCAGCTCTTCCATGCTGGCCTGGCCGCGCTGGGCCAGCGGGTGCTGGGGCGCGCAGAACACCACCAGTTCGTCTTCCACCCAGGTCTGCACTTCGATGTCCGGATGGCTGCAGTCGCCTTCGATCAGACCCAGGTCAATTTCGTAGTGCGCGACCTGTTGCACAATATTGGCGGTGTTCTGTACATGCAGCTTGACCTGGCTTTCCGGGTGGATCTGCATGAAGCTGCCGATCAACAGGGTCGCCAGGTAGTTGCCGATGGTCAGGGTGGCGCCCACCGCCAGCGAGCCGAAACCGGACTTGCCGTTGAGCAGGTCCTCGATTTCCTTGGCCTGGTCCAGCAGCGCCACGGCCTGGGGCAACAGCTGCTTGCCCAGGGCATTGAGGCTCAGGCGCTTGCCGGCGCGGTCGAACAATTGACAGCTCGACTGGCGTTCCAGCTCGGTGATCGAGGTGCTCGCGGCGGATTGCGACAAGGCCAGCAGCCCGGCTGCCCGGGACACGCTTTCCTGCTGGGCGACGGCGACGAAGACCTGAAGTTGACGGAGAGTAAATCGCATATCTATATAACCGATAACCCTTATCTTAATAATCCAGTTAACAGATATTGTCGCCGCCATTAGAATGCTATGCAATCGCGCTTCTTATTGACGGCGCAGGCCAAATTTCCAGGAGCCCCATCCCAATGAGCAACATGAATCACGAGCGTGTCCTCAGTGTTCACCACTGGAACGACACTCTGTTCAGCTTCAAGTGCACCCGCGACCCGGGCCTGCGCTTTGAAAACGGTCAGTTCGTGATGATCGGCCTGCAGCAACCAAATGGCCGACCGTTGATGCGTGCTTATTCCATTGCCAGCCCGAACTGGGAAGAGCATCTCGAATTCTTCAGCATCAAGGTGCCGGACGGTCCGTTGACCTCCCAGTTGCAGCACCTGAAGGAAGGCGACGAGATCATCATCAGCAAGAAGCCTACGGGTACGCTGGTGCTCGACGACCTCAAGCCGGGCAAGCACCTGTACCTGCTCAGCACCGGTACTGGCCTCGCGCCCTTCATGAGCGTGATCCAGGACCCGGAAACCTACGAGCGTTTCGAGAAGGTCATCCTGTGCCACGGCGTACGCTACGTCAACGAAGTGGCCTACCGCGAGTTCATCACCGAGCACCTGCCGCAGAACGAGTTCTTCGGTGAAGCCCTGCGTGAAAAGCTGATCTATTACCCCACCGTGACTCGCGAGCCGTTCGAGAACGAAGGCCGCCTGACTGACCTGATGCGCAGCGGCAAGCTGTTCAGCGACATCGGCCTGCCTCCGATCAACCCGCAGGACGACCGCGCCATGCTGTGCGGCAGCCCGAGCATGCTCGACGAAACCAGCGAAGTGCTCAACAGCTTCGGCCTGAAAGTCTCGCCGCGTATGCGTGAGCCGGGCGATTACCTGATCGAGCGTGCGTTCGTCGAAAAATAGGCCCCGGCCTATTTGTAGGAGCCGGCTTGCTGGCGATGCAGACAACGCGGTTTATCAGGTACACCGCGTCATCGTTCATCGCGAGCAAGCTTGCTCCCACAGAAAAAAGCGTCCGCGTTGAAACAAAAAGCCCGCGTTGCCTGGAAAGGCAACGCGGGCTTTTGCGTTTCTGGTGTTTCTATCAGGCCGGAATCACTTCCAGTACGCGTATCACCCCGGTTTCGGGGTAGTGCCAGCGCACATTCAGGTCCCAGAACTGGGCGCCGTATTCCCGTTCGGGCGTTGGCTTCTGATAAGCCGGACGGGGGTCCTGGGCCAGACACTGTTCGATCAGCTCGACCAGCGGCTCATCCAGGCGCTGTGCATGGCCGTGGGCCTGTTGCCGGGCGTTGTCCGTCCAGAGCACGGGAATCAGCGCCGGTGCGGCGCTGGCGATGCCATTGACGGCGCCAGGGATGATGTCGGCGTAGGGCACATACGGCTTGATATCGAGAATCGGCGTGCCATCCAGCAGGTCTATTCCGGAAATCCACAGGCGCTGGGCTTCGACCCGATCCAGCTTGACCACCGATTGACCGATACCGTTCGGCCGGTGGGTCGCCCGAGTGGCGAAGACCCCCATGGACTGGTTGCCGCCCAGGCGCGGCGGGCGCACCTTCAAGCGTGGCTTGTCTTCCAGGGCCTGATGGAACAGGAACAGCAGCCAGACATGGCTGACCTGCTCCAGCCCTTGCACGGCCTCGCCCTGGTCGAACGGCGCGACCAGTTCCAGTACGCCGCGCGCCGCCGGCGCCAGCTGTGGCTGGCGCGGGATGGCGAACTTCTCCTTGAAGCAGGAGCGCACGAAACCGATGGGGGAGACGCTATAGGTCATGGTCCGGCCCTCAGGCGCCGATCCCCAGCATGTCCCGGGCCACGGCTTCGGCGATACGGATACCGTCGACACCGGCCGAGAGGATCCCGCCGGCATAACCCGCGCCTTCACCCGCCGGGAACAGGCCCTTGACGTTCAGGCTCTGCATCGACTCGTTACGGGTCATGCGCAGCGGCGAGGAGGTGCGGGTTTCAATCCCGGTCAGCACCGCGTCATGCAGGGAATAGCCCTTGATCTGCCGTTCGAATGCCGGCAAGGCTTCGCGAATGGCTTCGATGGCGAAGTCCGGCAACGCCAGCGCCAGGTCGCCGAGGGCTACGCCCGGCTTGTAGGACGGTTCCACACTGCCCAGGGCGGTGGAAGGCTTACCGGCGATAAAGTCACCGACCAGTTGCGCCGGGGCTTCGTAGTTGCTGCCACCGAGGACGAAGGCGTGGGACTCCAGGCGCTCCTGCAACTCGATACCGGCCAGCGGGCCGCCCGGATAGTCGACTTCCGGGGTGATGCCGACGACGATCCCGGAGTTGGCATTGCGCTCGTTGCGCGAGTACTGGCTCATGCCGTTGGTGACCACCCGGTTCGGCTCGGAGGTCGCTGCCACCACGGTGCCGCCCGGGCACATGCAGAAGCTGTAGACCGAACGGCCGTTCTTGGCGTGGTGCACCAGCTTGTAGTCGGCCGCGCCGAGTTTCGGGTGCCCGGCGTACTTGCCCAGGCGCGCGCGGTCGATCAGCGATTGCGGGTGTTCGATACGGAAACCCACCGAGAACGGCTTGGCCTCCATGTACACACCACGGCCGTGGAGCATGCGGAAGGTGTCGCGGGCACTATGACCCAGGGCCATGATCACGTGCCGGGAGTGGATCTGTTCGCCGCTGTCGAGCTGCACGCCGGTCAGTTGGCCGTCGTCGATCAGCACATCGGTGACCCGCTGCTGGAAGCGCACTTCACCGCCCAGGGCTTCGATCTGCTGGCGCATGTTCTCGACCACGCCGGTGAGGCGGAAGGTGCCGATATGCGGTTTGCTGACGTAGAGGATTTCCTCCGGCGCACCGGCCTTGACGAACTCGTGCAGGACCTTGCGGCCGTGGTGATTCGGGTCCTTGATCTGGCTGTAGAGCTTGCCGTCGGAGAAGGTCCCGGCGCCGCCTTCGCCGAATTGCACGTTGGACTCGGGGTTGAGCACGCCTTTGCGCCACAGGCCCCAGGTGTCCTTGGTCCGCTCGCGCACTTCCTTGCCGCGTTCGAGGATGATCGGCTTGAAGCCCATCTGCGCCAGCAACAGTCCGGCGAAGATCCCGCAGGGGCCGAAGCCGACGACCAGGGGGCGCTCCTGCAGATCGGCCGGCGCCTGGCCGACCACCTTGTAGCTGACGTCCGGGGCCGGATTGACGTTGCGGTCCTCGGCGAATTTTTTCAGCAGTGCGTCTTCGCCACGGGCCGACAGGTCGATGGTGTAGATGAAGCAGAGCTCGGAGGATTTCTTGCGGGCGTCGTAGCTGCGCTTGAACAAGGTGAAATCGAGCAGGTCATCGCTGGCGATGCCCAGGCGCTGGACGATGGCCGGGCGCAGGTCTTCGTCGGGATGGTCGATCGGCAGCTTGAGTTCGGTGATTCGTAACATGACAGGGTCCAGTGTGCGGGCCACGCGGGCGCGCCGGCTTTACATCAAACCGGTGATTATAAGCCCCAACGGCCAGATTCCGTGAGGCTAAAACTGCGGCTCGTCGAATCAGTCGTTGCGGGCGCCGCCGAAATAGCCGCAGCCACGCTGGACCTGACCGTTGATCCGCAGTTCGGCGCTCAGGTGACGCACGCTGCCGGTGCTGCTGTCGACGCAGGACTGCGGTGCGACCCACAGCTCGATGTGCTGGGCATTGGCTTCGCTGCTCAGGCTGAAGCGCCCGTCACCCAGTTGTTCTTCCAGGTAGGGCAGGGCCAGGGGCGGCTGGTTTTCGCGTTCGAGTATCATGCCGTTGCCGCCGACCTTCAGGCTCCATTCCGGGCTGTGGCCGCTGGCAATCACGGTCTGGAATTTGAAGTTGGGGTCGTCACAACTGGCGGTGCCGCGTTCCAGGCGGTAGTACTGTTGCAGGTCCAACTGGCCGTCACCACCATTGGCCGCGCTGGAGGAAAACTTGCCGCGCAGATCGGCGAACAGCTTGCCCGAGCGGCCGGAAAGGCTGGCGGCCTGCTGCAGGACGCTGGTGTTGCCGGTGTCGCTGACGACAAAGCGGCGCTGTTCCTGGCAGGGCTGGAACATCAGCTTGCCATCGACGCTGGTGAGTTCGCCTTGCATCCGGCTCAGGCCCGCCGTGGGATGCGAGGTGGCTGGCGCAAGCATCTGGCAGCCGGCGGCGAACAACGGCAGGGCGAAAATCATCAAGGAACGGGCAACACGCATCGTGGGGTCTCCTGGCAAGTGCCGCCACGTTACTCAGGCCAGGAGAGCTGCACAAGCCTCGCAGGCATTCAACCGACGTAGTAGGTCTGGCCGGTTTGCAAGCCTTCCACACTCTTGGCGTAGGCCAAGGCCACATCTGCCGCTGGCACCGGTTTGAATCCACGGAAGTACGGCGCGTAGCTGCCCATGGCTTCGACCAGGACGTTCGGGCTGATGGAGTTCACCCGCAGGCCGCGCGGCAGCTCGATGGCGGCAGCCTTGACGAAACCGTCGATGGCCCCGTTGACCAGGCCGGCGGAGGAGCCGGTGCGAATCGGATCGCGGTTCAGAATGCCACTGGTCAGGGTGAACGAAGCACCGTCGTTGGCGTACTCGCGACCGATCAGCAGCAGATTGACCTGGCCCATCAACTTGTCCTGCAGGCCAAGGGCAAAGTCCTTCTCGGTCATCTCGGCCAACGGTACGAAGTTCACGTTACCGGCGGCGCAGATCAACGCATCGAATTTGCCGGTTTGCTCGAACAGCTTGCGAATCGACGCGCTGTCGCTGATGTCCACGTGCAGGTCACCGCTCTTGCGGCCGATCTTGATAATCTCGTGACGCTGGCCCAGTTCCTCTGCCACGGCCGAGCCGATGGTGCCGTGGGCGCCAATCAATAGGATTTTCATGGTGCGCTTCCTCCAGTGGGTGATTGAGCTTTCAGTCTAGAGTGGATTTTTCCATTGATAAGCGCACTAATAGGCAACCTTTGGTTTTCTTTTGGAAACAATCCAGTGAGCGAGATGGATGATCTGGCGGCCTTTGCCGTGCTGGTCGAGGCGGGCAGCTTTACCCTGGCCGCCCAGCAATTGGGCTGCAGCAAGGGGCAGTTGTCCAAGCGCATCAGCCAGTTGGAGGCGCAGTTCTCGGTGGTGCTGTTGCACCGTACGACACGGCGCCTGAGCCTCACCGCTGCTGGTGCGGCCTTGTTGCCCCAGGCCCAGGCGCTGGTGGTGCAGGTGGAGCGCGCGCATCAGGCCCTGGCCCGGCTCAAGGACGATATCGCCGGGCCCGTGCGCATCACGGTGCCGGTGTCCCTGGGGGAAACCTTCTTTGATGGCCTGTTGCTGGAGTTTTCCCGGGATTATCCCGATGTCCAGATCGAGCTGGACCTGAACAACGGTTTCCGTGATCTGGCCCGCGAGGGCTTTGACCTGGCGATTCGTACCGAGGTCGGCAACGACGAACGCCTGGTGGCTCGGCCCTTGTTGGTGATGAACGAACTGACCTGCGCCAGCCCGGCTTACCTGGAGCGTTACGGTGAACCGCAGACACCCCAGGAGCTGGTCAACCACCGTTGTCTGCTCAACAGTCATTACAGCGGTCGTGAAGAGTGGCAATACCACCGCGAGCATGAGTTGTTGCGGGTGCGGGTGGCAGGCCCGTTTGCCAGCAATCACTACAACCTGTTGAAGAAAGCGGCGCTGGTGGGCGCCGGTATCGCCCGCCTGCCGTCCTACGTCCTGCCCGCGGAACTGGCCGACGGGCGTCTACGTTGGTTGCTGCGGGACTACCGCACCCGCGATATGCCGCTGTACCTGGTGCACCCTTACCAAGGCGGCCTGCCGCGTCGTACGCAGGTGTTGGCCGACTATCTGATCGGCTGGTTCAAGCGCAGCGGCGAGGCGTTGGAGCGGCTTCAGCGATAACGTTTGGCGATCAGGTGATCGATGGAGAACACGCCTGGCCCCTTGGCCATCAGCAGCAACAGGATCGCCATCCAGGTGCCGTGGGTCGGGTAGGCATCCGGGTAGACGAACAGTTGGATGGTCAGGGTCATGCCAAACAGTCCCAGGGCCGAGAAACGTGTGGCGAACCCCAGCAGGATCAGCACCGGGAAAAAGTGTTCGCCGAAGGCCGACAGATGGGCAGCGACTTCCGGCGACAGCAGCGGCACCTTGTACTCGCTGGCGAACAGCGGGATGGTGGAATCGGCCAGGCGCGGCAGGCCGATATCGAACGTGCCGGAGACAAGGTCGACGGCAAAGCCCTCGACCTTGGTCTGCCCCGATTTCCAGAACACGGCGGCGATGGAGAAACGTGCGACAAAGGCAATCAGGCTGTAAGGGATCATCTCGAAGAGCTGGATGATCCGCCCGACCAGGCGTGCGACAGGGTTCTGTTGTTCTATGCGAATGTTCATGGGCGGGCCTTTTGTTCTGGATGCAGGTGGGTGATGGCGCTGTAGCGAATCAACAGGGCCAGGGCATGGCTCGGATCGAACGCCGCGCTGGCGTCATAAGCGTAGGCAAGGGCCAACTCCAGCGGACAGTCGTTTTGCAGGCTCTGGATAAATACCAGGGTGCCGATATCAATCCTGAACACCTCGACCTGCCAGTGCAGGCGCAGGACCAGCGCGGCTTCAGCCTGCGTCGGGTCGACCTGTTCCAGCTGGCCTTCGCCTTGATGGGCCTCCCATAACGAGACGACCGCATGGGACGAATTCAGCACGGCGACGCTGGGGTGCAGGTGAACCTGCAGGGTGTTGAGGGTCTCGGGGGCGGCGAGGTAAACGCCAATTTGTTCCGGGCTCAGGGGCGTCGCATCGGCAGCGTGATACGCGTTGATCCGCAAGCGTTCGAGTCGGGCCATGTCGGCCAGGTAAGGCACGCTCGCCGCAGGGGAAAAGCCCTGGATGAAACTGCCGAAGTCCTGGCCGTAGTCGTTGAGGATCGGGCTGATGGGGGGGAAGTGCTGGACATAAAGGCTGGCCATGGCACGGAAGAAGTCCTCGCCGACCAGGGCCTTGACCACCGGGTAGCTGTCCGCCAGGGCATTGATCAGCGAACTCTGGACATTGTTGCGATACACCGCGAAACGACTGGCCGGGTCGGCCCCGTTACGGCTGCACAGGCCCGCTGGGCAAGGCCGCTGCAAGTCGAGCAATGCGGCGCTGAAGCTGGCTTGGTCGCTCATGCGCGCACCTCGGCCTGTTTCAGCAGTTCCTCGGCCTGCCCGGCTTCGGCCAGGAGCACGGCGAAGGCGGGGAGCTGATTGTCGCGTTCGATCAGGGTCGCCATCGGCCCGATCTTATCCAGCACCTGTTGATACAGGGCCCAGACCGCCTGGTCGATGGGGGCGCCGTGATCGTCGATCAGCAGGCGGTCACCAAGGTTGTCGGTATCTTCGGCAAAACCGGCCAGATGGATTTCTCCCACGGCGTGCAGCGGCAGGGACTCGATGTAGGCCAGCGGATCACGCTGGTGGTTGATGCTGGAGACATAGACGTTGTTCACGTCCAGCAGCAACCCGCAGCCGGTGCGGTGGATGATTTCGCTGATGAAGTCCGCTTCGTCCAGGGTCGAGCGCTGGAATTGCAGGTAAGTCGCCGGGTTCTCCAGCAACATCGGACGCTTCAAGGTGCTTTGTACCTGGTCGACATGCTCGCAGACCCGCTGCAAGGTGGCGTGGTCATAGGCCAGCGGCAGCAGGTCGTTGAGAAACACCGGGCCGTGGGTCGACCAGGCCAGGTGTTCGGAAAAGGATTGGGGTTGATAACGTTCGATCAGTACCGCGAGCCGCTTGAGGTGTTCTTTGTCCAACGGGCCTTCGGCGCCAATGGACAAACCGACCCCGTGCAGCGACAGCGGGTACTGTTCGCGGATCAAGCCCAGGTAATGATGAAACGGCCCGCCGGCGACCATGTAGTTTTCGGCGTGAACCTCGAAGAAACCGAGGTCCGGACGGGTCTCGAGTACTGTCTGAAAATGTTCGGTCTTGAGCCCCAGCCCGGTACGGGGCGGGAGCTCGGAGCCGACGGCCTGAGCGCGATGAAGGGTAGCGGGTTGCAGTGGCGTTGACATCTTCGGCGCTCAGGCAAGTGGGGGGATCAGGCCGCTGGGCCTTGTTTCAGGCTACCCATACCGGCAGGGGTCTTGGTGGTTTCGCAAGTACCTGCGGGTACGAATTTCCAGGCGTTGGCCTGGTAGTCCTTGGCTGAAGTCCCGGCACAGGTGGTGCCAGCGCCTGCAGCGCAATCGTTTTTGCCTTTCAGGGCTACGCCGAAGCATTTTTCCATTGCCGGTTTTGCATCATCGGCGTGGGCGCTCATCGGCAATGCCGCCATGCTCAGGGCAGAACCGAGGGCCAGGGCGAGGGTGGCGGCGGACAGGGTGCGGGTGGTGGAAGTGCTCATGGTCGATCTCCGATGTGTCTTCAATGATGAAAGCAGGGGTTGGGTGGGTTTCAATGCTTTCTTGCCTTACTTGAGCCTTGAGGCCAGGGGTTGTTACAGCCTGCGGCAAAAATAATCGATTATTTTTCGCGACGGTACCCGGCAAGGCTTTCCCCATCGTTCAGCGGCTAAAGAAAAGCCCCGATAAATCGGGGCTTTGCTTGGTACGCGGGGCATCAACCGCCCAGATACGCCTCACGCACTTTCGGGTCGGTCAGCAGGTCGTTGCCGCTGCCTTCCATCACCACCCGGCCGTTTTCCAGCACGTAGGCCCGGTCAGCGATTTTCAGCGCCTGGTTGGCGTTCTGTTCCACCAGGAACACCGTCACACCGTCCTTGCGCAGCTGTTCGATGATATCGAAGATCTGCTGGATGATGATCGGCGCCAGGCCCAGGGATGGTTCGTCCAGCAGCAACAGTTTCGGCTTGCTCATCAGTGCCCGGCCAATGGCGAGCATCTGCTGTTCACCGCCGGACATGGTGCCGCCGCGCTGGTTGAAACGTTCCTTGAGACGTGGGAACAGTCCCAGGACCTTGTCCATCTGCTCCTGATAATCGCCCTTGCTGGTGAAAAAACCTCCCATGGAGAGGTTTTCTTCCACGGTCAGGCGGGCGAACACCCGGCGGCCTTCCGGCACCACGGCAATACTCTTGCGCATGATGATGGAGGACTCCTGGCCCACCAGCTCTTCGCCCATATAACGAATGCTGCCGCTGTGGGCACGGGGTGAACCGCACAGGGTCATCAGCAGGGTGGACTTGCCCGCACCGTTGGCACCGATCAGGGTGACGATCTCGCCCTGGCGCACTTCGACGTTGACGCTGTGCAGGGCCTGGATCTTGCCGTAGAAGGTGGAAACGTTTTCGAATTGCAGCATTTACGCTTCCCCCAGGTAGGCTTTGATCACTTCGGGATTTTCACGGATCTGTTCCGGCGTGCCATCGGCCAGGGGGGTGCCCTGGTTGATCACGACGATATGATCGGAAATGCTCATGACCAGTTTCATGTCGTGTTCGATCAGCAGCACGGTAACGCTGTGCTCTTCACGCAGAATGCTGATCAGGGCCTTGAGGTCTTCGGTTTCCTTGGGGTTCAGGCCCGCCGCCGGTTCGTCGAGCATGAGGATCCGCGGACGGGTCATCATGCACCGGGCGATTTCCAGGCGGCGTTGCTGACCGTAGGCCAGGGTGCCCGCCGGGCGGTTGGCGAACTCGGTCAGGTTGACCTTGTCCAGCCAGTACTCGGCGTATTCCATGGCTTCGCGTTCGCTCTTGCGGAACGCCGGGGTCTTGAACAACCCGGCCAGGAAGTTGGTGTTCAGGTGCCGGTGCTGGGCGATCAGCAGGTTCTCGACCGCGGTCATGTCCTTGAACAGACGCACGTTCTGGAAGGTCCGCACCACGCCCTTGCGGGCGATCTCATGGCCGGCCAGGCCCTGGATCGGCTGGCCGTCGAGCAGGATGCTGCCGGCACTCGGCTTGTAGAACCCGGTCAGGCAGTTGAACACCGTGGTCTTGCCGGCGCCGTTCGGGCCGATCAAGGCCACCACTTGTTTTTCCAGGACGGTCAGGGCCACGCCATTGACCGCCAACAGACCACCGAAGCGCATGCTCAGGTCGGTTACTTTCAGGATCTCACGGCTCATTTACGCAGCTCCATGTGAGGACGTTGCATGGGCAGCAGACCTTGTGGACGCCAGATCATCATCAGCACCATCAAGGCGCCGAACATCAACATGCGGTATTCGCTGAACTCACGCATCATTTCCGGCAGCAGGATCATCACCACGGCGGCGAGGATCACCCCCAGTTGCGAGCCCATGCCACCCAGGACGACGATGGCGAGAATGATCGCCGACTCGATGAAGGTGAACGACTCCGGCGTGACCAAACCCTGGCGAGCGGCGAAGAAGCTGCCGGCGAAACCGGCGAAGCAGGCGCCCAGGGTGAAGGCCGAGAGCTTGATCACGGTCGGATTCAGGCCCAGCGCACGGCAGGCGATTTCGTCTTCGCGCAGCGCTTCCCAGGCACGGCCGATGGGCATGCGCAGCAGGCGGTTGATGACGAACAACGCCAGCAAGGCCAGCAACAGGGCCACCAGGTACAGGAACACCACCTTGCTCACCGGGTTGTACGCCAGCCCGAAGAACTCGTGGAAAGTCTGCATGCCCTCTGCGGCGCTGCGTTCGAACGACAGACCGAAGAACGTCGGCTTGGGAATGTTGCTGATGCCGTTGGGGCCGCCGGTGAGGCCGGTGAGGTTACGCAGGAACAGACGGATGATTTCACCGAAGCCCAGGGTCACGATGGCCAGGTAGTCACCGCGCAGGCGCAGTACCGGGAAGCCCAGCAGGAAACCGAAGCTGGCCGACATCAGGCCGGCGATCGGCAGGCAGATCCAGAAGCCCAGGCCGAAGTAGTGCGACAGCAGCGCGTAGCTGTAGGCGCCGACGGCGTAGAAGCCCACGTAACCCAGGTCGAGCAGGCCGGCGAGGCCGACCACGATGTTCAGGCCCAGGCCGAGCATCACATAGATCAGGATCAGCGTGGCGATGTCGACCGCGCCCCGGGAGCCGAAGAACGGCCAGACCAGGGCGGCGGCGATCAGGCCGATGATGATCCAGCGCTGGGTCCGCGGCAGGGTCAGGAACTGGCCGACCTTGGGCGAAATCAACGGGCCACGGGATGACTTGAACAGTGCACCGACCTGTTGGCTGAAGAGCACGCGCAGGAACATCAGCACCGAGCACAGGGCGATGACGCCCAGGGTCAGCGGACCCGTACCGTGCACTTCGAGGTTGATCCCGACAATGCTCAGCTTGAGTCCGAGCACCGGAAAGGCCACGGCCCAGACCAGCAAGGCACTGAACAGCGCCGATTTGAGATATTTGTTCATACTTTCTCAACCTCCGGACGGCCCAGGATGCCGGTCGGCCGGAACAACAGCACCAGAACCAGAAGACCGAATGCCACCACGTCCTTGTACTGGTCGCCGAACACGTCGGCGCCAAAGGCTTCGGCCACGCCCAGCACCAGCCCGCCGAGCATGGCGCCCGGAATACTGCCGATGCCGCCCAATACCGCCGCGGTAAAGGCCTTCAGACCCACCAGGAAGCCGGCGTTGGGGTTGATCACACCGTATTGCATGCTCAGCAGCACGGCCGCGATCGCCGCCAGTGCGGCACCGATCACGAAGGTCAGGGCGATGATGTTGTTGGTGTTGATCCCCAGCAGGTTGGCCATCTTGATGTCTTCGGCACAGGCGCGGCAGGCGCGGCCCAGGCGGGAGCGGGAGATGAACAGGGTCAAGCCGAGCATCGCGAGCAGCGTGACGACGAACACCACGATCTGCATGTAGGAAATCAGCACTTCATGTGCACCACCTGGCCCGAAGGAGATATTGCCGGGGATCAGGTTGGGGATGGACTTGTCCTTGGAGTCTTGCGCCAGCAGAACGGTGTTCTGCAGGAAAATCGACATGCCGATGGCGGAGATCAGCGGAATCAGGCGATTACTGCCACGCAAGGGGCGGTAGGCGATCCGTTCGATACTGTAGCCGTAGGCACTGGTGACGACGATGCTCGCGATAAAGGCAGCAGTCATCAGCAGGGGGACGCTGTCGAGTCCCATCATGCTCAGTCCGGCAATGGCGATGAACGCCACGTAGGAGCCGATCATGTAGACCTCGCCGTGGGCGAAGTTGATCATTCCAATGATGCCGTAAACCATCGTATAGCCGATGGCGATCAGGGCATACGTGCTGCCAACGGTCAGGCCGTTAACCAGCTGTTGGAAAAAGTGATAGATGTCAGGCATTAAAGCGCTCCTAAAAACCTGATACGCATTTCACTGGTGGAGTCATTTTCCCGCTCGGACCCCGTGGATCTGCATCCACTTCGGGTGCAAGTTTTGCCAGCGAACCGCTGATGACGGTTTTGAGATTTTCAGGTGGACGGGTTTCCGGATCACGGAAAAACAGGCCCATTACCTCGTAAAACAAAGCCCACGGCACGCCGTGGGCTTTATTGGCAGTCAGTCAGGGCGAGCCTTACTGAGGCGATGCTTCGGTTTTAGGTTTGCCGAAGTGCCACTCGTAGACTACGAATTTGAAGTCTTTGAGGTCACCCTTGGCATCGAAGCTCAGGTCGCCAGTCGGGGTCTTGAAAGTCCCGGCGTGGATGGCTGCAGCCACTTTGGCCGGGTCTTCGCTCTTGGCGGCGGCGATACCGCCGGCAATGACTTCAACCGCGGAGTAGGAAGGGAACACGAACGGGCCGCTCGGGTCTTCTTTCTTGGCTTTGAAGGCGTCAGCCAGGGCGACGTTGGCCGGATCCTGGTCGAAGGACTTCGGCAGGGTCACCAGCAGGCCTTCGGAAGCTTCCTTGGCGATCTGCGAGATGGAGTCGTTACCCACGCCTTCCGGACCCATGAACTTGGCCTTCAGGCCTTTTTCCTCGGATTGACGCAGGATCAGGCCCAGCTCCGGGTGGTAGCCGCCGTAGTAGACGAAGTCGACGTTGGCTTGCTTGAGCTTGGCGATCAGCGAAGAGAAGTCCTTGTCGCCGGCGTTGATGCCTTCGAACACGGCAACCTTGACGCCTTTCTTCTCCAGGGTTTGCTTCACGGCGGTGGCAATGCCTTCACCGTATTGCTGTTTGTCGTGGAGTACCGCAACGATCTTCGGTTTCACGTGGTCGGCGATGTAGTTACCGGCGGCAGGGCCCTGGGCGCTGTCCAGACCGATGGTACGGAAGACCATTTTGTAACCACGAGCGGTGATTTCCGGGCTGGTGGCAGCCGGGGTGATCATCACTACGCCTTCGTCTTCGTAAATGTCCGAAGCCGGTTGAGTCGAGCTGGAGCACAGGTGGCCGACAACGAATTTCACACCGTCGTTCACGACTTTGTTGGCCACGGCGACCGCTTGCTTCGGATCGCAAGCATCATCGTATTCAACGGCTTCGAGTTTCTTGCCATCGACGCCGCCCTTGGCGTTGATCTGCTCGATAGCCATTTTGGCGCCACTGAACTGCATGTCGCCGTACTGGGCCACAGGGCCGGTTTTCGGGCCGGCAATGCCGATCTTGATGGTGTCTGCAGCGAAAGAATGGCTGGCAACCCCGGCCAGAACCATAGCGGCGAACAGTTTGGAAATCTGCTTAGTCATTAGTGCTCCACTCTTGCTGTTGTAGTTTTTAGAGTCCTACGGCCGTAGCTGTGGGACCGGGTCAGATTTAACGCCGATATCCCGGTTCTTGCCCCGGCAACTGTACCGATACAGTTTAGTGTGCGCCCTCATCGATTGGATAGCGGGCAGCCGGAGGCAAAATCGAGATATGTCGCTTAAGTGAAAGAAAGAGACAGAATTGCGTCAGATTGGCCTGCAGATTTTTGTCTGGATGTTGCTAGCTTTCAGCTGCAATCCCTGGCGCCTTCGATCCCCTCGATCACCCCTTCATTTCATCTGGGTTTTTCCAAGCGAGCCTCGACGTTATGATTGCGCCGATTTTTTCTCAGGTGGAACCCCATGATTCAAGAACCTAGCACCCTCTATGCCAAGCTGCTTGGTGAAACCGCATCTATTCGCTGGGAAGAGCTGCAACCGTTCTTTGCCCGGGGTGCCCTATTGTGGGTCGAGCCGGCACTGGATCTGATCGCCGCCGCCGAGGCCGTGGCCGAGAACCAGGCTGGGAAAGTCGCTGCATGGCTGGCGAGCGGGGAGCTTGCCAAGGTGTCTGAGTCGCGGGCGCTGGATCTTTTCGAACGGGATCCGGAGTTGTGGGCGGTGGTGGTTTCACCCTGGGTGATGGTCCAGGAAAGAGCAACAAAATAATTCAGCGCACCTTAATCGTGCATAACCCTTATGCATTTATAGCTGGGCGGTGTGTAGGTCAGTAACTGCGTTGCGCAGTAATGGCAGTTTGCCCGTGGAGAAAATGCACAGGGGCAGGTGCGCCCCACGAGCCGCCAGTCGATGGCTGGCGGCTCGTGGGGGGCTTTTCTAGTACTCGGTCTTGCCGGTGTGGTTGTTCAGCGAAATGACCTTGGTCTTGCCGATGCGGTGACGGTAGATCTCGCGCAGGTACTTGATCGCCTTCTTCACGCAGTCGCGGGACAGGCGGATATCGTTGATCGAGACGAACTTTTCCTTGTCGTTGATCAGCTCGCGATACTTCTTCTCGTACATCGGCTTGATCGCGTACCAGTTGGTATCGAGGATTTTCGCCGGGTTTTCGAATTCGTTGAGCAACTCGTCGAGGCTATCTTCGTCGAACTCATCGCGGGTGATGAAGTCCAGCATCGAGTTGTCCAGCGTGTCGTCGAAACGGTACGGATTACGCGCGAAGCAACGCTTGATAAAGGCCACGATCAGCGTCAGGAAGTCGTCCGACAGGCACGGGCTCTTGGCGATCAGGGTGGTCAGCGACAGGTTCGCCGACGCGCCGATCACCAGGGCATAGCGCTTGAGCGTGGTGTTGGGAAACAGGCTGTTGAGGTGAGTCTTGAGCCGGTTCAGGTCCATGTAGGACAGTTTGTAGTCCTTGGGCAGGGAGACGATCGAGACCACCGACGAGCAGTTCTTGAAGAAGTGCAGGTCGTGCAGCGCCGCGGCGTCGTAGCCCGAAGTCTTGTACTGGTCGAGGGCCGCGCGATAGCGCTTGGACTCGATCGGCAGCAGGCTGATGCCTTCGATCGCCTGGGTCACTTTGTTGAAGTGCGGCAGGTCGATGGAACGGAAGAACAGGTCGTCGATATTCAGCCGCTGAGGCTCTTTCTCGAACACTTTGAACTTGTCGCCGGTGGGCGCCGGCTGTTCCGGTACCACGGATTCGGCGTAGGCAATGGCCACCGGGCCGGCCAGGCTCATAAACAGGTCGTTGGCATCCAGGCGAATGGTCTCGCCGATGTCGATGCCGGCACGCCGGAAATAGTTCTGGTCGTAGTCGGTGGTCACCGCCTGGGCGGTCAGGATGTTGAAGATCTGCTGGGAGATGTACTGGTTGGCGTGCTTCTCCATGGCATTGACATCGATGTTCTGGATGTTGCCGTCATCACTTTCTTCGGCATAACGCATGATGTCGTTGGAGATCAGCATCATCGCGTTCCACGGGCGAATGCGGCCCATGACACTGGCTTCGCTGCTGTCCTCATTGTCGAAGTTGTACGAGAAGTCCCATTCTTCGGACAGGTACTTGCAGAGCAGGCGACCGGCGTTGATGTGCAGCGCTTCGGACATTTCACTGCGGTGGTCGGAAATGTTCGGCAGTACGCAGATACCGCTGGTGAAGATCGGCTCGAACACGAAGGAGTGGCCGCTCTTGCTGTCGTGCTCGTCGGCCGGCTTGGTGTCGAAGGTCTTGTTCATGTAGGAATATTGCTGGGCCAGGCCGAACTCCGAGGCCATGCCCGAACCGGTACCGCCGCCGGCACTGAAGATCGAGAAGTACAGGCGCGACTGGTTGGCCTTGATGCCGCAGGAGTCGATCAGGTACGAGTGGATCATTTTCCAGTCGGGGCTGGAGAAGCGCTGGGTGTCCTTGTTCAGGATGATCTTGGCCAGGTACTGGCCGAGGATCGGCGCGTTGCCCGCACCACCGGCATGGACTTCCGACAGGTCCATGATCTTCATCTTGCTGTAGTCGCGGATAAAGCCGCTTTTTTCACCCTTGCGCGAGAAACGGATGCGCCCGGCGATGTCCTTGTCCAGGTCGCCGAGCATCACCAGCGGTTCCACCAGGAACACCGGCTTGGCGGATTTGTTCTGCACCAGGCGCAGGTTGTTGCGGATCCATTGCGCGGGACGGTAGCCCTTGTCGCTGACCTTGTCGTCGTTGTTGAACTCGTTGAGGTAGAACTTGCGCGCGTTGTACACCAGTTCCGCGACGTCCAGCGCAATGTTCGAACCGCAGCGGCCCAGGCCGATCAGGCACACGGAGGGGAATTCCTGGTCGCGGCGCAGCTCGTTTTCGCCTTCGGCCGAACGAGGGAAGACCATGTCGCGCAGGCCGTCGAGGTTGTCGAGGATGCGGTCGGTGTTGGTTTCGGTGAAGTACAGGTACTGCTGAGTCGACAGCGGACGCGATGTGGAATGGGCCTTGTAAGGTTTTTCCGCGACCGTGGGCGCTATCAGATCGGAGACTACGTTGGCTGGAGTATTTTTAGAGGTCATTGTGCGCCATTTGCCTGGTCTGGTTCGGCGGTCGAAAAGATATCAACGCGCCATCACGGAGTGAGAGATCGCGACTGTACCTCGCGATATTGGCCTGAGCGATAGGGTTTATCCCTAGGCGCCCCCAGGGGGGAGCCTTGCTTGCAATACCGAAGGATCGGCCAAAAATTGGCGTTCTTTAATTGGCGGGGAACTTTTTATGAATTTTGCACTATCAGCGGATTGAACGCGGTGCTGGGGGATTGCCGGCGCTGGTTGAGCTGGCGCAGCACCGGCAGCAACTCCTCGAGCGGAACCGGTCGGCTGAGCAGGTAGCCCTGGATGTAGTCGCAGTCGTACTGCGCGAGGAATTCGTATTGCTGTTGGGTTTCGACGCCTTCGGTGACCACTTGCAGGTGCAGGGTGTGGGCCATGACGATGATCGCCTGGACGATTTCCATGTCCTGGGTCGATTTGGGAACGTCGAGGATGAACGACCGATCGATTTTCAGGGTGTTGAGGGGCAGGCGCTTGAGGTAGGCCAGGGACGAATAGCCGGTGCCGAAATCATCGATGGACAGTGACACGCCGAGGCTGCGGATCTGCCGCAGCAGTTGCAGGGTGCTGGAAATATTGCCCATCAGGGCGTTCTCGGTGACCTCCAGTTCCAGGCGGTGGGGCGGCATGCCGGCGGCGCGCAGGATACTTTCGATTTCATCGGCCAGCTCTTCCCGTGCCAGGTTCAGGGCCGAGCAGTTCACCGCGATCTTCAGTTCGTCGCAGCCGTGTCCGGACAGCCAGGCCAGGTCCTCGCAGGCTTTGCGCATGACCCAGCTATCGAGTTCGGCGATCATCCCGTTGGCTTCGGCGATGCCGATGAAGCGGTCGGGCGAGAGCAGCCCGTGCTGGGGGTGTTGCCAGCGCACCAGGGCTTCAAGTTTGGCGACCTGACCGCTCTTGAGGTCGTAGATCGGTTGGTAGTTCAGGACCAGGCCGCTGCCGTCGCGCAGGGCATGGCGCAATTCCTCTTCGAGCTGCAGTTCCAGGGTGGCGCGGGTTTTCAGGTTGGAGCTGAAGAAGTGCAGGCTGTTGCGCCCCGCGCCCTTGGACTGATACAGCGCCAGATCGGCGTTTTTCAGCAGTTCCTCGCAGGATTTGCCGTCATCGGGAAACACGCTGATGCCGATGCTGGTGGTCATGACCATGCGACGACCGGCCAGCTCGATGGGCTCCTTCATTTTCAGCATGATGCGCTGGGCCATGTGCCGGGCTTCTTCGCGGTTGTGCAGGCCGATGAGGATGCAGAACTCGTCGCCGCCGAAGCGCGCCACCACATCGTCGTGACTGCGGGTCGCGCTCTTGATATGCCCGGCGATGACCTTGAGCAGTTCGTCGCCGGCATCGTGGCCGAGGCTGTCGTTGATCCGCTTGAAGTGGTCGATATCGAGGAACATGACCGCCAGCATGCCGCCGTTGGTGCTGCGTTCCATCAGTCTTTCGGCGAAGATCTGGTTGAAGCCGCGGCGGTTGATCAGGTTGGTCAGGGCGTCGTAGTGGGCCACTTGCGCCAGTGACAGACGCGCCTGGTCCAGCTGGCTGAGCAGGGCATTGACCCGTCGCAGGTCGTGTTCCTTGTGTTGCAGCTTCTTGTCCGCCAGGGCCGCGCTGATGCTGCTGCCGATGATCAGCAGGGCGATCAGGGCGACGGTCATGCCCAATTGCAGGTGGTTGTTGTCCGCCAGTGCGGGCAAGGCGCTGCCGGCCGGCAGCATCAGGTGCAACGACCACATCCCGATAAAGTGGGTGCTGAAGATGCCGGCACCCATCACCAGGCTGGCGGTGTATTTGAGCAGTTGGTGAAAGATCCCGCTGCCGGTGCGAAAGCGCCGGGACAAGATCAGGGCCGCGAGGCTGGCACCGATGGCTACCAGGACGGAAAGCCCGGCCAGGGCGGGGTTGTAGTACTGCACCGCACTCGATTGCAATGCCGACATGCCGACATAGTGCATGGCCGCAATGCCCAATCCCATGAACAGCGCGGCGCGCAGGTACTGTGAGGTGCGCAGTTCGGCATGCCCCAGGGTGTGCATGGCCAGGAAGGAGGCCAGCAGGGCGATCAGCAAGGACGAGAGGGTGATCGGCAGGTCGTATTGAATGTCGATGGGCGCCTGGAACGCCAGCATGCTGATGAAGTGCATGGCCCAGATGCCGCCGGCCAGGCAGCAGGCGCCGACCCAACGCCAGATCCGCTGCTGTGAAGGTTTTTCCACATGACCGACGCGTTCAGCCATGTCGAGCATAGCAAAAGAGGCAGCGCAGGCGACCAGGTAAGCCAGCAGCACCAGCAATGGATTATGGCTGCAATTGAGCAGCAGCTGCCCGGTCTCGGGAAGCTCGTTAACAAAATGCAAGCCCAGCCATTCCATAGCATGCCCTACTTGACGCCTTGGACTACCGGCGCGCTCAGCACCGACCAATGCGTTGGAGTATAGAGGCTCACCTCAGGCTGCAAGGGATCATGGCAGAGTGATGCCAATGATTTGGAAATGACCTAAATAGCGATTGGTACTAAAACCCCGGCCTGTTCCGGCTCCAACGGAGGCAACCCGGCCGCCGCGCGGGCCTTGTCGCAGTACTCGTTGTGCACGCCATCGACCCATGACGCCTCGAATTCCCGGCAGGTGCTCGAGCGTTGGTGATAGATGGAGCAACTGACCTGCTCGCCGACCTTGCCCTCAAGGGCGGTGCAGCGCGGAGAGCCGCGTTCAGTGCCGAGCATGGCGACGTGGTTGACGCCGACCTGGGTGACCAGTTCGTCGGGCACCAGGCCACCGGCGGAGGCGCATTCTCCCCAGTAGAAAGACACGCGGAAATACGCACAGCAGGCACCACAATTCAGACACGGATTAGCGTCGGGCATGGAAGGTCACGGAGAAAGTGGGGGGAGTCAATCGACGGCTATTCTAGGCTTCGGCCCGGGCTTTGGAAGGTATTTTTTGCATAACCTTTGCCGCCGTCCCGGTCCGCGACAATAAGGTGCCAGGGCAGGGCGCGCAGGGCATTGCCGGGTATCAGCGCCACGAATGGTGGCAGACAGTCCCGGCGCCGCTCACTAGATTGAGGGTTCCGGGCTCAACGCGTCTGGCGGGTAGGCCCCTATAACAATAAAAGAGACGGACCCCATGCAGAACTCGACCCAAGCGGCGAATGCCTGGCGCATTCTGTTCCTGTTGTTCCTCGCCAACCTCTTCAACTTCTATGACCGTACCCTGCCGGCGATCATCATCGAGCCGATCCGCATGGAGTGGCATCTGAGCGACTTCCAGATCGGCATCATCGGCACCGCATTCACCATTGTCTATGCCATTGCCGGCCTGCCCCTGGGGCGGATGGCCGACAACGGCTCGCGCAGCAAACTGATGGGCTGGGGCCTGGCGGTCTGGAGTGGGCTGACGGCGGCGAACGGCCTGGTGGGCAGTTTCACGACCTTTCTGCTGGTGCGCATGGGGGTGGGTATTGGCGAGGCGGCTTATGCGCCAGCCGCCAACTCGCTGATCGGCGATCTGTTCCCGGCACACCGCCGGGCGCGGGCCATGGGCATCTTCATGCTCGGCTTGCCGCTGGGGCTGGTGCTGGCGTTCTTCACCACCGGGGCCATGGTCAAGGCTTTCGACAGCTGGCGCGCACCGTTCTTTATCGCGGCGGTACCCGGGCTGTTGCTGGCGGGGTTCATGTTTTTTATCAAGGAACCGAAGCGCGGCGCGGCGGAAACGGTGAAGGTGTCCCAGGAAAAGGTCGACCGTCCAGTGCGTCGCCTGATGGCGATCCCGACGTTTCTCTGGCTGGTGCTGGCGGGGCTGACCTTCAATTTTGCCACCTATGCCTGCAACTCGTTTCTGGTGCCGATGCTGCAGCGCTATTTCCTTATGCCCCTGCAGGAAGCGGCGGTGGCGACCGGTTTGATTGTCGGGGTCACCGGATTGGTTGGCTTGACGCTGGGCGGTTGGGTCGCGGACAAGCTGCACCAGCGGATCGCCAATGGCCGGCTGTTGTTCGCCGCGGTGAGCCTGGTGATCTCGACGCTGACCACGGGCTGGGCACTGCATGCCGGGCGGATCGAGATCGGTGTGTTCGTGGCGGTGTTCAGTGTCGGTTGGCTGTTTGCCTACAACTTCTACACCTGTGTTTATACGGCGATCCAGGACGTGGTCGAGCCGCGGCTGCGGGCGACGGCGATGGCCGTGTACTTTGCCGGTCTGTATCTGTTGGGGGGTGGTTTGGGGCCGGTGGTGGTCGGTTTGCTGTCCGATCATTTCGCCCATGCGGCGATGCTGGCGGCGGGGGCCGAGCAGATGAGCGAGGCGTTCAAGGCCGTCGGCCTGCATGACGCGATGTACCTGATTCCGGGCGCCTTGTTGCTGACGCTGGCGTTCCTGTTCCAGGCGGCGCGGTGTTTCAGCAAGGATGCGCAGCGTATGCGCGAGGGGATGGTGGCGGATGCGCCGGGTGTGGCGCCGGCTACTGCCTGACGCCCGAGCGCCAACCTGTAGGAGCCAGTAAGCCGGATCCTACAGGTTGGTGTGGCAGGTGACTGTCAGCCCGCCACCAACACCCGAATCGCTTCCAGGCGCAGCGCAGCTTTTTCCAGCATGGCCAAGCCCTGTTCACGCTGTTGACGCAACGCCACCAGCTCGCTGTCACGCACGCTTGGATTGACCGCCTGCAACGCGGTCAGGCGTGCCAGCTCCTCATCGGTATCCGCCGCCAGGCGCCGTTGGGCCTCGGCCACGCGCTCGGCGTGACGCGGTGCGATCTTGGCTTCACCGGCGTTGATCTTCGGCGTCAGGCTGTCGCGCTGGGCCTGGATGAACTTGTTGGCGCTGGCCCGTGGCACGCTTTCCAACTGGTCGTTCAGGGTTTCAAAGGCCACCCGGGTCGACAGGTCGTTGCCATTGGCATCCAGCAGGCAGCGCAACGCCGCCGGCGGCAGGTAGCGGCCCAGTTGCAGCGAGCGCGGTGCAACCACCTCACTGACATAGAGCAGCTCCAGCAACACGGTGCCGGGCTTGAGCGCCTTGTTCTTGATCAGCGCCACGGCGGTGTTGCCCATCGAGCCGGACAGCACCAGATCCATGCCGCCCTGCACCATCGGGTGTTCCCAGGTGATGAACTGCATGTCTTCGCGCGACAGCGCCTGGTTGCGGTCGTAGGTGATGGTCACGCCTTCGTCGTCGCCCAGCGGGAAGCTGGCGTCGAGCATCTTCTCGCTCGGCTTGAGGATCAGGGCGTTTTCCGAATGGTCTTCGCTGTCGATACCGAAGGCGTCGAACAGGGTTTCCATATAGATGGGCAGGGCGAACTGGTCGTCCTGCTCATGGATCGCCTCGACCAGCGCGTCACCTTCGCCGGCGCCACCGGAGTTGAGTTCCAGCAGGCGGTCGCGACCGGTATGCAACTCGGCTTCCAGGCGCTCACGCTCGCCGCGGGCTTCGTCGATCAGCGCTTGCCACTCGCCGTCGTCGGCGTTTTCCAGCAGCGGCAGCAGGCGCGGGCCGAACTGGTGCTGCAAGGCGTTGCCGGTCGGGCAGGTGTTGAGGAAGGCGTTCAGCGCTTCGTGGTACCACTGGAACAGGCGCTCTTGCGGGCTGGTCTGCAGGTACGGCACGTGCAGTTCGATCACATGTTTCTGGCCGATCCGGTCGAGACGGCCGATCCGCTGCTCCAGCAGGTCCGGGTGGGACGGCAGGTCGAACAGCACCAGGTGGTGGGAGAACTGGAAGTTGCGACCTTCACTGCCGATTTCCGAGCAGATCAGCACCTGGGCGCCGAATTCTTCGTCGGCGAAGTAGGCGGCCGCGCGGTCACGTTCGAGGATATTCATGCCTTCGTGGAACACCGTGGCCGGAATCCCGGAGCGCACGCGCAGGGCGTCTTCCAGGTCCATGGCGGTTTCGGCGTGGGCACAGATCACCAGGACCTTGGTGCGCTTGAGCATTTTCAATTGGTCGATCAGCCACTCGACGCGCGGGTCGAAGCGCCACCAGCGGGCTTCGTCGTCGGTGTCCGGCTGGGCCTGGAAGCTGACTTCCGGGTACAGCTCGGCGTGTTCGCCCAACGGCAGTTCGAGGTATTCGTCCGGGCATGGCAGCGGGTAGGCGTGCAGCTTGCGCTCCGGGAAACCCTGCACGGCGGCGCGGGTGTTGCGGAACAGCACGCGGCCGGTGCCGTGGCGGTCGAGCAGTTCACGCACCAGGCGCGCGCTGGCTTCGGCATCGCCGTCGTTGACCGCGGTCAGCAGGGCTTCACCTTCGTCACCGAGGAAACCCTGGATGGTCTTGTGCGCGGCAGGCGACAGGCGGCCTTTGTCCAGCAGTTCCTGGACGGCTTCGGCCACCGGGCGATAGTTCTCGCTCTCGGCGCGGAAGGCCTTGAGGTCATGGAAACGGTTCGGGTCGAGCAGGCGCAGACGGGCGAAGTGGCTGTCCTGGCCCAGTTGTTCCGGGGTCGCGGTCAGCAGCAGGACGCCGGGAATGGTCTCGGCCAACTGTTCGACCAGGGCGTATTGCGGGCTGACCTGATCTTCGTGCCAGACCAGGTGGTGGGCTTCGTCGACCACCATCAGGTCCCAGCCGGCGGCGAACAGCGCATCCTGGGCCTTCTCGTCTTCCACCAGCCACTCCAGGGCCACCAGGGCCAACTGGGTGTCTTCGAACGGGTTGCTGGCATCGCTTTCGATAAAGCGTTCGGCGTCGAACAGCGCGACCTGCAGGTTGAAACGCCGGCGCATTTCCACCAGCCATTGGTGCTGCAGGTTCTCCGGCACCAGGATCAGCACGCGGTTGGCGCGGCCGGAAAGCAGCTGGCGATGGATCACCAGGCCGGCTTCGATGGTCTTGCCCAGGCCCACTTCGTCGGCCAGCAAGACCCGGGGCGCGATGCGGTCGGCGACTTCCCGGGCGATGTGCAACTGGTGGGCGATCGGTTGCGCGCGCACGCCGCCCAGGCCCCAGAGGGAGGATTGCAACTGGCGGCTGGTGTGTTCCAGGGTGTGGTAGCGCAGCGAGAACCAGGCCAGCGGGTCGATCTGCCCGGCGAACAGGCGGTCGCTGGCCAGGCGGAACTGGATGAAGTTCGACAGCTGGGTTTCCGGCAGCGTGACGGCGTCGTTCTGGGCGTTGAGGCCGTGATAAACCAGCAATCCGTCGACATCGTCGACTTCCCGCACGGTCATCTTCCAACCTTCGAAGTGGGTGATGGTGTCGCCCGGCGAGAACCTCACGCGGGTCAGGGGCGCATTCCGTAGCGCATACTGGCGGGTGTCGCCAGTGGCCGGGTAGAGCACGGTCAACAAGCGGCCGTCCTGTGCCAGAACGGTGCCTAAACCCAACTCCGCTTCGCTGTCACTGATCCAGCGTTGCCCCGGTTGATACTGCTGCGCCATGCTGCCTGACTCCCGCCTTGAAAAAGCCGACTATGTTAACGGAATCGATGCTTTCAGGCCAAAAGAAGCTCACAAATACCGCGCTTTTAGCGAGCATCCCGCCTTTAACAGGTGCGAGACCTGGAAGAAAGGGTAGCTCATCGGCATCTCGGGCACCTTTGTCTGTTAATCCGGTCACAGTTTGACCATCCTGGGCTCAAGTCGCCGCGCGTGCCGCCGACAGCCTGACGACAGGAGAATGCCATCATGCTGCCACCGATACTGCCATTGAGCGTCGTACCGATTACGTCCCAGACGGATCCGATTCGACCGCAACCGAACATCCCCCCCGTGGTGCCGGTCCAACAAAGCTCCAATGAGAGCACCATCGACCTGCAAAAGCGTGACCCGGACGAGGCCGGTTGGCTGCTGCGCGAGGAACAGCGGCGTCAGCAGGAGCAGCAGCAACGCCGCCGCGAAGCCGACGATGACCCCGAGCTGCACCTGGCTGTCCCGGGCGATGAGTTGAATGCCGATAACACCGTACCCGTGGTGGCGCTGATGGACGATCAGCCACGTCAGGGATTGCTGGTGGACGTCGAGGTCTGACGGCGCTCGTTGGCCAACGTGCGCAGGGCTTTGAGCAAGGTGTCGATTTCTTCCGCGGTATTGAGATGGCTGACGGCGATCCGCGCAATGGCCGGCAGATCCCGGGCCCGCATATCCAGTGGTGTATAAGCTGTGCCATTGGCCCCCAGGTTGATGCCACTTTCGGCCAGCCGCTGTTTCAGTTCAAAAACATCCCAACCTTCCAGCGTGAACGCAATCAGCCCTGATTGTTGTCCGGGCAGGCCCAGGTCGCGCAGTTCAAGGCCGTTGATCTGACCCAGTGCCTGGCGCAGTGGCAGGCTTAATGCCTGGATTCGCTGATAAATGCCTTCGATCCCCAGTTCCATAGCTTCTTTCAGCGCATTCGCCAGTCCGGCCAGCAGCGCCAGGGAGACTTCGCTGGTTTCAAAGCGGCGGGCATCGTTCCTCGGGGTGAAGGCGTGGCCGTCCCAGGGCGCCGAGAGCACATCGAGTTGGGTTGGCTTGAGTCGTGCCATGAATTCCGGGCGTATATACAGCAGTGCTGTTCCCCTCGGTCCACGCAGGAACTTGCGCGCGGCGCCCTTGAGTACATCGCAGCCCAGGGCCTGGACATCGCAGGGCAGTTGGCCCAGTGCTTGTCCGGCATCGATGAAGTAGGCAATGCCATGGCGCCGCGCCACTTCGCCGATGGCTTGTGCCGGGTTGATCAGGCCGCCGTTGGCCGGTAGCCAGGTCAGGGCGATCAGCTTCACATGCGAATCGATCATGCGTTCCAGGGCGGTCACCGATACCGCGCCGCTTTCGTCACAGGGGATCACCTCGATCCGGGCGCCCGACTGCAGGGCCTGGGTCATGCAGGCCAGGTTGCCGCCCCATTCGTGCCGGCCCACCAGGATCCGGTCGCCCGCGCCCCAGCCCCCCAAGGCGCCGAATGCCATGCCCCAGGCCGCCGAACCGCTGCTGGTAAAGGCAATGGCGGCGCTGTCGGTGCCGAGTAGCCGGGCCGCCCAGTGGCGAGCCTGCTCCTGCAGCCTGGCCCCTTCAACGCCGGCCTCCATGGGGCCGCTTGTCGCTTCGCGCAGCAATTGCGCGTTGATGGCGTCCAGCGTGGCCTGGCTGGGCAGTGAGGCGCCGGCGTGATTGAAATGGATTACCTGGGCGCAACCGGGAGTGGCGGCACGTAGTCGGACGATTTCTTCAGCCAGCGGATCGTTCATGGCCGCAGCTCGAAAATCGCGTCGATTTCCACGGCAACACCGCTGGGCAGGCTGGCGACACCGATGGCGGTCCGTGCATGGCGACCTTTGTCGCCGAGGGCATTGACCAGCAGATTGGAGGCGCCGTTGGCCACGGCGCCCTGGCGTTGGAAATCGGCGCTGCTGGCGACAAAGACACCCAGGCGGACGATCCGCACCAGGCGCGACAGATCATCGTCGAGGGCGTGCCCCAATTGCGCCAACAGGCCGAGCGCGGCGAGTTCCGCGGCCTGCGCCCCCTGGGTTTCGTCCAGGCTGTCGCCCAGGCGCCCGATAAAGGCCGGTTTGCCATCCTGCAGGGGAATCTGTCCGGAAATGAACAGCTGGTTCTGGCTGATGACGTAGTTCACATAGTTGGCGATCGGCTGCCCCGGTTGCGGCAGGTTCAGGCCTAGCTGGGCCACTCGGTCGGACAGGGAATGATGCATTGGGCAAACCTCCGGGAAAGAGGCTTGAGCATGCTGGGCCGACCGTGGGCCGACAAACGCATAGATTCAATCCGACGTATCCAGATAACTCATGGGTCGGCGGCGCTGCACTGCTCCTGCAACCACTCGCAGAAGCATTCGGCGGCTGGGCTCAGGGCGCTGTTGGGTTTGACCAGCCAGTAGCCGATCTCGCCTTCAAAGGCTGGCTGGTCGAAGGCATTCACCAGCACGCCCTCCTTGAGGCGGCGCTCGATCAGGCGCTGGCGCCCCATGGCGATACCCTGCCCGGCGATAGCCGCCTCGACCACGATGTTGTAGTCGTGGAGCATGACGCTGGGGTAGTGCTGGACGTCGAGATGATGGTGGCGGGACCAGTCGATCCATTCGAACGGTTGCGGTGCCTGTGACATGAGCAGAGGGCCGTGCTCGATGCCGTGGGCCTTGAAGGCCGGGCTGCAGACCGGAAAGAGGCGTTCGCCCATCAAGCGTACGGCGTTGACATGGGGCCAGCCGCCTTTGCCATAGCGGATCGCCAGGTCCACCTCGGCGCCGGCCACATCGGCCAGTTGGATCGTGGGTTCCAACTCGACCCTGATTTGCGGATGGCGCAGTGTGAAGCTGGTCAGGCGCGGGGCCAGCCAGAGAGTGGCGAAGGAGGCCAGCAGGCCGATGCGCAGCACCTGGTTTTGCCGGGGCAGCCTGAGCTGGCGGGTGGCCTGGGCGATCTGTTCCAGGGCCGGGCGGATTTGCTGGTAGTACTGGCGGCCTTCTTCCGTGAGATCTATCGCGCGGGTGCGTCGGATAAATAGTTGCCGGCCCAGATGCTCCTCGAGCTTATGCACCTGGTGGCTGATTGCGCTTTGACTGACGCACAGCTCATCGGCGGCCTTGATAAAGCTCAGGTGACGGGCCACGGCCTCGAAGGCGCGCAGGGCCATCAAGGGCGGCAGATCCTGGTGCAACGCCACTTCGGCTCTCCTTTGCATGTGATCGAGGCCTGGGGATTGTGCTGGGAAATCGCGGGACTGCCCAGGCCTTGTTGAGAGGGAAGTCTGGATAACCGGCTGACTTGCCCGCATTATTAGCCCATAGCGCGTGTTGAAGGTTGCCGATAGTGGCCCTTTGATAGAACTCGACGGATAGCGATGTAATCTGACCATGAACCAAGACGACAAGTTGATCGACCTTAATACCGAACGGGCCAAGCGTGTCCATGATCTCAATGAAAAGCGCCTGAATGAAGTTCGCCAGGCGTTCGAACAGGCCATGCCGCTGGGCAAGGGCAAGAAAAAGCCGAAGAACAAACCGAAAAAGCGCTGATACCCCCACTGACTCTTGATATGGGTCAGTTATTTCCCTTCTCCCGCGCCCAGCCTTGGGCGGCATTGATCCTGGTCAATTTCTTACTGTGCCTGCTGGGCTAACTTAGCTGCATCGCAACAGGGCAAGTGCAGGAGGCCAGTCATGTTCTTCGATAACGTGGTGATCGCCGGAGTGCTGACCGTCGGCCTCATGGTGATGTTCTTCGCCGGTTTTGGAATTTTTATCTGGAAAGACTCACAGAAACGGAAGAAACCGTAGAGCTTCCAGGGAACGAGCACGCAAGGCATTTTGGGCGACTTCGGTCGCCCTTTTTTTTGCTCTTTTTTTGTAGAAGGCGCCAGTATCGGGGTGGGTATTGGCCTTGGGTCCCAGTTATACCGCGCAATAAAAAAGGTGCGGTCCCGACGGGAGCGCACCTTTTTTCGTTAGCCGCCCGGAGTCAGCTGCCAAGCACCTTCGTCGCCAGCCAGAACAGGCCAGCGGACAAACCGATGGTCATTGGCAGCGTCAGCAGCCAGGCCAGCAGGATGGTCTTGATGGTGCTGCCTTGCAGGCCGCTCTTGCTGGCAATCATGGTCCCGGCCACACCCGACGACAACACGTGGGTGGTCGAGACGGGCAGGGCGACGATGTTCGCCAGGGCGATCAAGCCAGCGGTGGTGATTTGCGCCGACATGCCCTGGGCATAGGTCATGCCCTGCTTGCCGATCTTCTCGCCGATGGTCAGGACCACGCGCTTCCAACCGATCATGGTGCCCAGGCCCAGGGCCAGTGCTACCGCCATGATCACCCAGAACGGTGCGTATTCGGTGGTGGTGGTCAGGTCCTTGCGCAGTTTTTCCAGGTCGGCCTTTTCACGGGAATCCAGGCCCGGCAACTTGCCGACCTGCTTGGCGGTGTCATCCAGGCAGAGCAGGTCGCGACGCACTTCAATGCGCTTGTCCGACGACAGCGAATGGTAGTCGGTCACGCCCGTGAGGTTGCTCATCAGGGCGTTGATGTTCGCTTCGGTGCGTTGCGGGTTGCAGCGGAACTTGCCCGGCATATCGTCGGCAACATTTTTGCCCAGGGCGAGGAATTCGCTCAGGGTGGCGTTGTTGCGCTGATAGAACTGGCTCAGGTGCAGGGTCGCGTCGCGGGTGCGTTCGATCTGGTAAGTAGTGGTGCTCAGGTCGAGGACGAACTGCGCCGGGACGATACCGATCAGCACCAGCATGATCAGGCCGATGCCTTTCTGGCCATCATTGGAGCCGTGCACGAAGCTCACCGCCATGGCGGAGATCACCAGCACCATGCGGTTCCAGAACGGCGGGTGCTTCTTGTCGTCGATCTTGCGTCGTTGTTCCGGGGTCTTGTGCATCTTGGACTGCGGACGCCACCATTTCAGGCCGACCAGTATCAGGCCCGCCACCAGCAAGCCGGCAATCGGCGAGAAGACCAGCGAGGCGCCGATATCGACGGCCTTCTGCCAGTTCACCCCTTCGCTCACGGGGATGCCGTTGAGCAGGGCATTGGCCAGGCCGACACCGAGGATCGAGCCGATCAGGGTGTGGGAGCTGGAGGCCGGGATACCGAAGTACCAGGTACCCAGGTTCCAGGCGATGGCCGCCGTCAGCAGCGAAAACACCATGGCCAGGCCATGTCCGGTGTTGACGTTGATCAGCAGTTCGACCGGCAGCAGGTGGACGATCGCGTAGGCGACGCCGACCCCGCCCAGCAGCACGCCGAGGAAGTTGAATACACCGGAAAAGAACACCGCCAGGTGAGGTGGCATGGCCTTGGTGTAGATAACAGTGGCCACCGCGTTAGCGGTGTCATGAAAGCCGTTGATGAACTCGAAGCTGAGGACAAAGGCCAGGGCGAGCACCAGGCTTACAATCACCCAGGCATCCAGTCCGCTGAATAAATCGATCATGAAGGTTTTCTGACCCGGTCATAAGGGGGCGCGATTATGCCAGAAAACTTTCAGGTGAGGGCCTGCCTGACGCCATTTGACCTGAGTGGGTGGTCAGGACCGACGGTTGACACGCGGATGGCGTAAGTCTTGGCGTCCGGCGGGCCAGGCATTGTCCGGGTAGGAAAGGCCTGGCAGCCAAGGGCGAGGCCCGATACCGATAAGCCTAAGGCTCTTCGGCCTTGAGTTCCTTTTCCATCTTTTGCAGTTCCTGGGTAAACGCCTGGTCCAGAAGACTGGCTCGTTTGCGCCAGGGTTTACGCTCTGGATCGGGTTGCGCGGCGTAGGTGGTGACAGCCCCGCCGTAAACATCCTTGTAACGTTGTTCCTGGCGCTCAAGTTCCGCGCGCAGTTCGTCTTTCGTCACAGTACTACCTAATTTGAGTTGAGTTATTTGTGTTCCATTAAACACAACCGCCCTGACGAGACGTTCAATCTCGGGCTTGAGCGCTGAAAGTCGGAACCCCTGTCGGGCCAGACGGCCTTGAGGTCGTACAGGGTATTATAGCGGTCGGTTTGACTGACACTATCGCGAAGATAAGGGAGTTCGTCAACTTTGTTGGTGAGTTTTGTGATGTAGGAGTTTTTAACTGTAACTTGAGGGCGAGGTAACCGCTGCCTGTTTTTTGACGACGGTTATCAATTCAAGTTGCAGTGCAATAAACCCGATACTTGAAAATACAATCCCGATTCTGTTGGCGCGCCGTTGTTCAACTTATTGATCGACGCCTCGCGCGTGACCGCCAGGGGGTTAAAAAAACGGCCTCACTTCGTGGGTGAGGCCGGACCGACGCAGCCCTCCCGGTGGGTACCTGACCAGTATCCCGGGAAAACCGCAGCGGCGCGTCCAAGGTATAAGCTGCGACGATCAGGGTCAATTGCGATTATCGGCCAGTGGTTCGATAATCGCACAAAGTTGAAGAGGCCGGGCTTGTCTATCCGCCCAAGCCCGCCTGTAATGGGCCTCCACGGCAGACAAGGAATTTTGATGAACGACCAACTGCGCGATGCCTTCACCTCTGTGGCGCCACCCATCGTGGCTTCGCCGGCCAAGCGCATCCAGGCGTTTACCGGTGACCCTGATTTCATGACCTCGCTGGCCCGTGGCCTGGCGGTGGTGCAGGCGTTCCAGGAACGCAAACGGCACCTGACCATTGCGCAGATCAGCCACCGTACGGAAATTCCCCGCGCGGCCGTGCGACGTTGCTTGCACACCTTGATCAAGCTCGGCTACGCCACTACCGACGGGCGGACCTATTCGCTGTTGCCCAAGGTGCTGACCCTGGGACACGCGTACTTGTCGTCCACGCCCCTGGCGGTGTCGGCGCAACCCTATCTCGACCGCATGAGCGAGCAGTTGCACGAGGCTTGCAACATGGCGACCCTGGAGGGGGACGACATCCTCTATATCGCCCGCTCCGCCACCACCCGGCGACTGATCTCGGTCGACCTCTCGGTGGGCGGCCGGTTGCCGGCCTATTGCACGTCCATGGGGCGCATCCTGTTGGCGGCGCTGGACGACGCCTCCTTGCACGAGTACCTCGAACACGCCGACCTGCATGCCAAGACCAGTCGCACCCTGCATACTCCCGAAGCGCTGCTCGAATGCCTGCAACAGGTTCGCCAGCAGGGCTGGTGCATTGTCGACCAGGAACTGGAGCAAGGTTTGCGCTCGATTGCGGTACCGGTCTACGACGCTTCCGGGCAAGTACTGGCGGCGCTGAATGTCAGCGCCAGTGCCGGGCGTGTCAGCTGCGGCGAGATGGAGCAGCGTTTCCTGCCGAGCATGCTCAAGGCCAGTCGCGAGCTGAGTGCGCAGCTGTTTTCCTGAGTACGGACGGCTACGCTTTCCCGGGCAACGCGTCTGAAGGATCAAACGGTAGCTTGCAAACAATGCGTTCGATTATCGAACGGTTAATCGATTATCGGATTGTTTGGCCGCCGATCCCCGGCTTACCCTGAGCTCATCACGGCGTTGAACCTCGCGCTGTCCCTCAGGTGTGTTGAAACCGGGAGTCTGCACCCATGGCTGAAATCCTTTCGCTGCATGACGCGGTGAAGCAGTTCGTCAACGACGGTGACACCGTCGCGCTCGAAGGCTTCACTCATCTGATTCCGACGGCGGCGGGTCATGAAATCATTCGTCAGGGCAAGAAAGACCTGACGCTGGTGCGCATGACGCCTGACTTGGTCTATGACCAGTTGATCGGCGCCGGCTGCGCCCGCAAGCTGATTTTCTCCTGGGGCGGCAATCCGGGCGTGGGTTCGCTGCACCGCCTGCGCGATGCCGTCGAAAAACACTGGCCGCACCCGCTGGAAATCGAAGAGCACAGCCATGCCGACCTGGCCAACGCCTATGTGGCCGGCGCCTCCGGCTTGCCGTTCGCGGTCCTGCGGGCCTACGCCGGCTCCGACCTGCCGAAGGTCAATCCGCTGATCAAGACGGTCACCTGTCCGTTCACCGGTGAAGTGCTGGCCGCCGTACCTTCGGTACGCCCGGACGTTACCGTGATCCATGCCCAGAAAGCCGACCGCAAGGGCAACGTGTTGCTCTGGGGCATTCTCGGTGTGCAGAAGGAAGCGGCCCTGGCGGCCAAACGTTGCATCGTCACCGTCGAGGAAATCGTCGACGACTTGCAGGCGCCGATGAACGCCTGCGTCCTGCCGACCTGGGCCCTGAGCGCGGTGTGCCATGTTCCCGGTGGTGCCCACCCGTCCTACGCCCATGGTTATACCGAGCGTGATAACCGCTTCTACCAGGCCTGGGACCCGATCGCCCGCGACCGTGCAACCTTTACCGCGTGGATCGACGAGTACATCCATGGCACCGCGAACTTTGCCGAGTTCCAGAGCAAACTGGCCCACGCTTCGGAGGTTAAGTCATGACCTACACCACCAATGAAATGATGACGGTGGCCGCCGCTCGCCGCCTGAAGAACGGTTCGGTCTGCTTTGTCGGCATCGGCCTGCCCTCCAAGGCTGCCAACCTGGCGCGCCTGACCTCTTCTCCGGACGTGGTACTGATCTACGAGTCGGGCCCGATTGGCGCCAAGCCCAGTGTGCTGCCGTTGTCCATCGGGGATGGCGAGCTGGCGGAAACCGCCGACACCGTGGTGCCGACCGGTGAGATCTTCCGCTACTGGCTGCAAGGCGGGCGCATTGATGTCGGTTTTCTCGGCGCGGCCCAGGTCGACCGTTTCGGCAATATCAACACCACGGTGGTCGGCGACTATTTCTCGCCCAAGGTCCGCTTGCCCGGTGCCGGTGGCGCTCCGGAAATCGCCGGTTCGGCGAAAAGCGTGCTGATCATCCTCAAGCAGTCGGCACGTTCCTTCGTCGACAAGCTGGACTTCATCACCTCGGTCGGCCACGGCGAAGGCGGCGATTCGCGCAAACGCCTGGGCCTGCCGGGTGCCGGTCCGGTGGGGATCATCACCGACCTGTGCATCATGGAACCGCAAGCTCCCAGCCACGAGTTCGTGGTGACCGCGCTGCATCCGGGTGTGACGCGCGAGCAAGTGATCGCCGCCACCGGCTGGGCCGTGCGCTTTGCCGATCAGGTCGCGGTCAGCGATGCCCCCAGCGAGATCGAACTGAACGCCCTGCGCGACCTCGAAATTCGTACCGCCGCGGCCCACGGCCAAACCCCCGGAGAAGCCTGATGCGCGATGTCTTTATCTGTGACGCCATTCGTACCCCCATCGGTCGCTTTGGTGGCGGCCTGGCCGGTGTGCGCGCTGACGACCTGGCGGCGATCCCGATCAAGGCGCTGATGACGCGTAACCCGTCGGTGAACTGGGCCGAGGTTGATGAAGTGTTTCTCGGCTGCGCCAACCAGGCCGGCGAGGACAACCGCAACGTCGCGCGCATGGCGCTGTTGCTGGCGGGGTTGCCGGAGACGGTACCCGGGGTGACCCTCAATCGCCTCTGCGCCTCGGGGATGGACGCGATCGGCACCGCGTTCCGTGCCATCGCCAGTGGCGAGATGGAATTGGCGATTGCCGGTGGCGTGGAGTCCATGTCCCGTGCGCCCTTCGTGATGGGCAAGGCCGACGCGGCGTTCTCCCGCAACATGAAACTGGAAGACACCACCATCGGCTGGCGTCTGATCAACCCGCTGATGAAGGCTCAATACGGTGTTGATGCGATGCCGCAGACCGCCGACAACGTGGCGGACGACTATCAGGTCTCCCGCGCCGACCAGGACGCTTTTGCCTTGCGCAGCCAGCAACGCACGGCTGCCGCCCAGGCCGCCGGTTTCTTCACTGAAGAAATCGTGGCGGTGCGTATCGCCCATAAAAAAGGCGAGACGGTGGTCGAGCACGATGAACATCCTCGGGCCGACACCACGCTCGAGGCCCTGGCCAAACTCAAACCGGTCAATGGCCCGGACAAGACCGTCACCGCCGGCAATGCGTCCGGCGTCAACGATGGCGCCGCCGCGCTGATCCTGGCGTCCGCCGAGGCGGTGAAGAAACATGGTCTGACGGCCCGTGCCCGGGTGCTCGGCATGGCTAGCGCGGGTGTCGCGCCCCGGGTCATGGGGATCGGCCCGGTACCGGCCGTGCGCAAGTTGACCGAGCGCCTGGGGCTGGCCGTCAGCGATTTCGACGTTATCGAACTGAACGAAGCCTTCGCCAGCCAGGGCCTGGCGGTGCTGCGTGAACTGGGCATCGCTGACGATGCGCCGCAGGTCAACCCGAACGGCGGCGCCATTGCCCTCGGTCATCCGCTGGGCATGAGCGGCGCACGCCTGGTGCTGACAGCGCTCCACCAGTTGGAAAAGACCGGTGGCAGCAAGGGCCTGGCGACGATGTGTGTCGGCGTCGGGCAGGGGCTGGCGTTGGCGATTGAGCGGGTCTGAGATTCACGGGCAATAAAACAGGCGCCCGGATGATGGCCACGTACTGTCATTCGGGCGACTGTTCTTGTAAAACAGGTCTGTTGCGAAGTATGTCTAAACTGCAACTTACCTCCTTCGAGTGATGACACATGACAACAACAACGATGCCGTACACCCCCGAAGAACGTAACAAGAGGATTTTTGCCATTGTCGGTGCTTCTTCCGGCAACCTGGTCGAGTGGTTCGACTTCTATGTCTATGCCTTCTGTGCAATCTACTTCGCCCCGGCTTTTTTTCCCTCTGGCGATCCCACGGCGCAGTTGCTCAATACCGCCGGTGTGTTCGCCGCCGGCTTCCTGATGCGACCCATCGGTGGCTGGCTGTTCGGCCGCGTGGCCGACAAGCATGGCCGCAAGAATTCGATGATGATCTCGGTGCTGATGATGTGCGCCGGCTCCCTGGTCATCGCGTTCCTGCCGACCTACGCGTCCATCGGTGCCTGGGCGCCGTTTCTGCTGCTGGTGGCGCGTCTGTTCCAGGGACTGTCGGTGGGCGGTGAATACGGCACCACCGCGACCTATATGAGTGAAGTGGCCCTGCGCGGCCAGCGCGGTTTCTTTGCTTCGTTCCAGTACGTGACCCTGATCGGCGGCCAGTTGCTGGCGGTGCTGGTCCTGGTGATCCTGCAGCAGTTCCTCAGCGAACCGGAACTCAAGGCCTGGGGCTGGAGGATTCCGTTCGTGATCGGTGCCATCGCGGCGCTGATCTCGCTGTTGCTGCGTCGCTCCCTGAAGGAAACCACCAGCAAGGAAACCCGCCAGGACAAGGACGCCGGCAGCATCCGGGCGTTGTTCCGCGATCACAAGGCAGCCTTTATCACCGTGCTCGGCTACACCGCCGGCGGTTCGCTGATTTTCTACACCTTCACCACCTACATGCAGAAGTACCTGGTGAACACCGCCGGCATGACGGCCAAGACCGCCAGTTTCATCATGACCGCCGTACTCTTCCTCTATATGTGCATGCAGCCGTTCTTTGGCATGCTCTCGGACCGTATCGGCCGGCGTAACTGCATGCTCTGGTTCGGCGCGCTGGGGACCTTGTGCACCGTGCCGATCCTGCTGACCCTGAAGACCGTGACCAGTCCGTTCCTGGCCTTTGTGCTGATCACCCTGGCACTGGCGATCGTCAGTTTCTATACCTCCATCAGCGGCCTGGTCAAAGCCGAGATGTTCCCGGCCCAGGTCCGCGCACTGGGTGTGGGCCTGGCCTACGCGGTGGCGAATGCGATCTTCGGCGGCTCGGCGGAATACGTGGCCCTGAACCTGAAGTCGGTGGGCATGGAAAACGCCTTCTACTGGTATGTGACGGCGATGATGGCCGTCGCCTTCCTGTTCAGCCTGCGCCTGCCGAAAGAGGCGGCCTACCTGCACCACGATCATTGATCGGTTCGCGCGCCCTTCATGGGCGCGCATGACCTGGGCAATCAGCGGGCAAATACATCGGTTTTTTACTTGAAGGGGATGAACGTGGGTTTCGTACGACTTGCCGAGGGTGAACTGCATTACCAGCTTGATGGCCCGCCCGATGCGCAGGTATTGGTGCTGTCCAACTCGCTGGGGACTGACCTGGGGATGTGGGACACCCAGATGCCGGTGTTTGCCGAGCACTTTCGGGTACTGCGTTACGACACCCGCGGCCATGGCCGTTCGCTGGTGACGCCCGGGCCTTACAGCATCGAGCAATTGGGGCACGACGTCCTGGCGTTGCTCGACGCATTGAATATCGAACGTGCGCACTTCTGCGGCCTGTCCATGGGCGGTCTGATCGGCCAGTGGCTGGGCATCAACGCCGGGCATCGCCTGCAGCGCTTGATTGTCTGCAACACGGCGGCGAAGATCGGCGATGCGGCCGGCTGGAATCCACGGATCGAAGCCGTTTCGACGGGTGGCCAGGCGGCCATGCTGGCCCTGCGCGACGGGGCGGTTTCACGCTGGTTCACCCCGGCGTTCGCCGAAGCGCACCCGGATCGGGTCAAGCCGATCACCGAGATGCTCGCCGCCACCTCGCCCGAGGGGTATGCGGCCAACTGCTGTGCCGTGCGCGATGCGGATTTTCGCGATCAGTTGGCGCAGATCCAACGGCCGTTGCTGGTGATTTCCGGCAGCGAGGATGCGGTGACGCCGCCGTCGGGCGGGATCTTTATCCAGCAGCACGTCGAGGGCGCCGAATACGCCGAGTTCCAAGCCGCGCATCTGTCCAACGTGCAGGCCGGCGATGGCTTCAGTCAGCGGGTACTGGACTTCCTGTCCGCCAGGGTGTGAAGCGTTCCGAGTGAAATCCTTCTCTTTTAGATGAAACTTTCACTACCGCCTGAACGCCTTCCCGGATGTTGTGCTCTGATGAGCGCGATGGCGCTTCTGTCATTGCCCTGATCCGGACCCCGCCCATCCATGAAGTCGTTTGCTGCATTGCTGTCAGGGCTCGTGATCGCTACGAGCCTTGCCGCTTGCATCGGTCCGCCGATGCCCCTGACGCCACAAACCGAACAGGCCCTGCGCTCGCAGCCGCCGATCCGTTTTCTGCTGACCTTCGATGACGGTCCCAATGCCTCGAGTTTCTGGAACCCGACGGCGTCGGTGCTCGATGACTTGGCGCACAACCCGATCCAGCCGGGGATCAAGGCGATTTTTTTCGTCCAGACCCGTGCCACCCGGGCCGGCAACAGTGATATCGGTCGTGCGCTGATGCGTCGCGAGCATGCCGAAGGGCATATCCTCGGCTTTCATACCGCGACCCCCTCGCACACCAATCACCGTTCCTTGAGCCCGGAAGAACTGGAACAGTCGCTCAACAATGGCATTGCGGACATTACGGCGATCACCGGTGCACCGCCGACGATCCTGCGCCCGCCGTTCTGGAACTACGACAAGCGTACTTTCGCCGCCTACCAGCAACATGGCCTGCACGTATTGCTGACGGACCTGAGTGCCAACGATGGCAAGGTCTGGGGCATCACCGCCAGCCCGCAGCGGCGGGCCAACCTGCTCAAGCACCTGGCCGAAGTCCGCGAGCAGATCGCTCGTGGCGAAATGCCGGTGGTCGATGGGGTGATTCCGGTGGTGGTGACCTTTCACGACCTCAATCGCTATACCGCCCGGCATATGCAGGAATACCTGCAGATCCTGATGGACTGCGCACGGGACACCGGTGTGCGGACCGCCGAGCAGCCTTTCTATACGGACAGCTCGGCCTTGTTGCGCGCGATCATGGCGCGCACGGTGCATGACAGCTCCGTGCCCGTGCACCTGCCCGGGTTCTGGAACTGGTGGTGGGACGGCGACTCGCACTAGGCTCTGTACGGAAACTGCCTGCGCGGCGAGTTTTCGTGCAAACCCTGACGAGCACTTTTGTCCAGGCAAAAAAAAGCCCACCTGGAAGCGGTGGGCTTGTGAGGGTCAGCCTTTCGGCGGTTCCTCGGAGATCGGCTTGGCCTGGCCGCTGTTTTCGTACCAGCCACCGCCGAGGGCCTTGTACAGGTTGACCTCGCTGGTGAGCTGCGACAGGCGATCGCTGATCAGCGACTGCTGGGCGCTGAACAACGAACGCTGGGCATCGAGGAAGGTCAGGTTGCTGTCGACACCAATGCGATAGCGACGCTCGGCCAGGCGGTAGTAATCCTGGTTGGCGGCGACCAGGTCACGCTGGGCCTGCAGCTGCTGGTTGAAGGTCTGGCGTGCCGCCAGTCCATCGGAGACTTCCTGGAAGCCGGTCTGAATGGCTTTCTCGTAGTTGGCGACGCTGATGTCTTTCTGGATTTTCGAGTAATCCAGGCTCGCTCTCAGGCTACCGGCGTTGAAGATCGGAATGTTGATGCTCGGTGCGAACGACCAGGTTCCCGAACCGCCCTTGAACAGACCACCCATGTCCGGGCTCAAGGTCCCGGCATTGGCGGTCAGGCTGATGCTCGGGAAGAACGCCGCACGGGCCGCGCCGATATTGGCGTTGGCCGCCTGCAACTGGTGCTCGGCGCCGAGAATGTCCGGACGCCGTTGCAGCAACTCGGACGGCAGGCCGGCGGGCATGTCGCTGAGCAGCTTGGCCGACAGCGGTTGAGCCGCTGGCAAGTTGGCCGGGATACCGCTACCGAGCAGCAGGGTCAGGCTGTTCTGGTCCTGGGCCACCTGGCGGGTGAATTGCGCCAGGCTGCTGCGGGCACCCTCCACCGACGTCCGCGCCTGGCTCACATCCAGGGCGGAAGCCACGCCGACTTCGTTGCTGCGTGAGGTCAGCTTGAAGCTTTCCTCGTAGGCCGACAGGGTGTTCTGGGTCAGCTTGAGCAGTTCCTTGTCGGCCTGCCAGGTCAGGTAGGCGTTGGCCACACTGGCCACCAGGCTGATCTGGGTGGTGCGGCGGGCTTCTTCGCTGGCGAAGTAAGTCTGCAGTGCCTGCTCGCTCAAGCTACGGACGCGGCCGAACAGGTCCAGTTCATAGGAACTGACGCCGAGGGTCGCCGAGTACTGGCTGGTAATCATTTCCTTGCCGGTACTCGAGACGGCGGCCGGCACCCGCTGCCGACTGCCATTGCCATTGGCACTGACCGCCGGGAACAGGTCCGCGCGCTGGATCTGGTATTGGGCGCGGTAGGCGTCGATGTTCAGCGCCGCGACCCGCAGGTCGCGGTTGTTTTCCAGGGCCACCTGGATCAGCTGTTGCAGCGCCGGGTCGGCGAAGAACTGGCGCCAGCCCTGTTCGGCGGCGGCGACGTTCGCCGCCTGGGCCGGCGAGTAGGCCGGTCCTTGCGGGTACTGCGCCGCTACCGGCGCTTCGGGGCGCTGGTAGTCGGGGATCAACGAGCAACCGCTGAGCACAAAGGCCGCGACCGCTACACTGAGAAGGGACTTGCTCATTGGCCAGCCTCGTTGCTTGGAGTTTCAGTAGTGTCTGACTTCTTGTGCTTTTTCTCGCCGCCGATGGACGACACCGACACGAAGAACAACGGAACCCAGAAGATCGCCAGAATCGTCGCGGTGATCATACCGCCAATCACGCCCGTACCGATGGCGTGCTGGCTACCCGAACCGGCACCGGTGGAAATCGCCAGCGGCACCACGCCGAGGATGAACGCCAGGGAGGTCATGATGATCGGACGCAGACGCATCCGACAAGCCTCGACGGCGGCGTCGATCAGGCTACGGCCCTGTTCATGCAGTTCCTTGGCGAACTCGACGATCAGGATGGCGTTTTTCGCCGCCAGGCCGATGGTCGTCAACAGGCCCACCTGGAAGTACACGTCGTTGGACAGCCCGCGGAAGGTCGTTGCCAACAGCGCACCGATGATCCCCAGCGGTACCACAAGGACCACGGCGATGGGGATCGACCAGCTTTCATACAACGCGGCGAGACACAGGAACACCATCAGCAGCGACAGGGCGAACAACGCCGGCGCCTGGGAGCCGGACAGCTTCTCCTCGTACGACAGGCCGGTCCAGGAAATCCCGACGCCAGCCGGCAGTTTCGCGGCAATGGCTTCGACTTCCGCCAGGGCCTGGCCGGTACTGTAGCCGGGGGCCGGGGCACCGAGGATTTCCACGGCGGCGACGCCGTTGAAACGCGACAGCTTCGGCGAGCCGTAGACCCACTCGCCCTTGGCGAAGGCGGAGAACGGCACCATGATCCCGGTGCTGTTACGCACGTACCACTTCTTCAGGTCTTCAGGGCTCATCCGCGAATTGGCCTGGCCTTGCACGAAGACTTTCTTCACCCGACCGCGGTCGATGAAGTCGTTGACGTAGCTACCGCCCAGGGCAATCGACAAGCTGTTGTTGATGTCCGCGATGGACACGCCCAGGGCACTGGCGCGTTCGTCGTCGATGCTCAACTGGTACTGCGGCTCATCGTTCAGACCGTTGGGACGAACCTGGCTGAGCACCTTGCTCTGCGCGGCCATGCCGAGGAACTGGTTACGCGCGGCCATCAGCTTCTCGTGACCGATACCGGCCTGGTCCTGCAGATAGACGTCGAAACCGATGGCGTTACCCAACTCCAGTACCGCCGGAGGGGCGAAGGCAAACACCATCGCATCGCGGAACGAGAAGAAGTGTTGCTGGGCGCGGGCGGCGAGGCCGAACACGCTGTTCTCGCTGGTGCGCTCACCCCAGGGCTTGAGCATGATGAAGCCCAGGCCCGAGCTCTGGCCGTTACCGGCGAAGTTGAAGCCGTTCACGGTAAACACCGAAGCCACGGTGTCGGATTCCTTGGTCAACAGATACTCACGCATCTCGTCGAGGACCGCCTGGGTCCGCTCGGCACTGGAACCGGACGGTGTCTGCACCTGGGCAAACAGTACGCCCTGGTCTTCTTCCGGCAGGAACGAGGTCGGAATGCGCATGAACAACCAGATCATGCCGGCAAAGATGATCACGTAGACCAGCAGGTACGGTGCCTTGTGGCGCAGGATGCTGCCCACGGTGCGTTCGTAGCCGCGCACGCTGCGGTCGAAGTTGCGGTTGAACCAGCCGAAGAAGCCGCGTTTTTCGGTGCCGTGGTCGCCCTTGGCAATCGGCTTGAGCATGGTGGCGCACAGCGCCGGGGTGAAGATCAGGGCGACCATCACCGACAGGGCCATGGCCGAGACGATGGTGATCGAGAACTGCTTGTAGATCACCCCGGTGGAACCGGCGAAGAACGCCATGGGCAGCAGTACCGCCGAGAGCACGAGGGCGATACCCACCAGTGCACCCTGGATCTGCCCCATGGATTTCTTGGTCGCTTCCTTGGGCGATAGCCCTTCCTCGCTCATCACCCGTTCGACGTTTTCCACCACGACGATGGCATCGTCCACCAGCAAGCCGATGGCCAGAACCATACCGAACATGGTCAGGGTGTTGATGCTGAAACCGGCTGCCGCGAGGATCCCGAAGGTCCCCAGCAATACCACCGGTACGGTCATGGTGGTGATGATGGTGGCGCGGAAGTTCTGCAGGAACAGGAACATCACCAGGAACACCAGCACGATCGCTTCGACCAGGGTTTCAACCACGCCCTTGATCGACTCGGTCACCACCGGGGTGGTGTCGTACGGGTAAACCACTTGCATGCCTGGCGGGAAGAACGGTTCCAGGGTGGCAATGGTCTTGCGCAAGGCCTTGGCGGTGTCCAGGGCGTTGGCGCCGGCTGCGAGTTTCACGGCCAGACCGGACGCCGGCTTGCCGTTGAACTGGGCGTTGATGCTGTAGTTTTCACCACCGAGGCCGACATCGGCGACATCACCCAGACGTACTTGCGAGCCGTCCTGGTTGACCTTGAGCAGGATCGCCTTGAACTGTTCGGCGGTCTGCAGGCGGGTCTTGCCGATGATGGTGGCGTTCAACTGCTGGCCGGGCATGGCCGGCAGGCCACCCAGTTGCCCGGAGGCGACCTGGACGTTCTGCGCGGCGATGGCGGTTTGCACGTCAACCGGGGTCAGCTTGAAGTTGTTCAGCTTGGCCGGATCGAGCCAGATACGCATCGCATACTGGGCACCGAACACCTGGAAGTCACCGACGCCGGCGGTCCGCGAGATCGGGTCCTGCATGTTCGAAACGATGTAGTTGGCCAGGTCGTCCTTGGTCATGCTGCCGTTGGTCGAAACGACACCGATCACCATCAGGAAGTTTTTAACCGACTTGGTCACGCGGATACCCTGTTGCTGCACTTCTTGCGGCAGCAATGGGGTGGCCAGGTTCAGTTTGTTCTGTACCTGGACCTGCGCGGTATCGGGGCTGGTGCCCTGGTTGAAGGTTGCGGTGATGGTCATGCTGCCGTCGGAGTTACTCGACGACTCGATATAACGCAGGTTGTCGATACCGTTGAGCTGCTGCTCGATCACCTGGACCACGGTGTCCTGCACGGTCTGCGCCGAAGCGCCCGGGTAGGTCACGGCAATCGCGATGGCCGGCGGTGCAATGGCCGGGTACTGGTTGATCGGCAACTTGAGGATCGATAGAGCCCCGACCAACATGATCACCAGGGCGATAACCCAGGCGAAAATTGGACGGTCGATAAAAAATTTCGACATGGTTTACTCCCCTTTGCTGCCTGCGGCTTTATCTGTGGCCGGGGCAGGTGCCGGGTTGGCTGCCTTCACGTTGGTGGCTTCGGTGGCCTTGACTTCAACGCCAGGACGCACGAACTGGAGACCTTCGGTGATCACCCGATCGCCGGCTTTCAGGCCGTCTTCGATCAGCCACTGGCTACCGACAGTGCGGCTGGCCTTGAGCTGACGCAGTTCGACCTTGTTGTCCGGGCCGACGACCAGCGCGGTGGGCAGGCCCTTGAGGTCACGGGTCACGCCTTGTTGCGGGGCGAGAATCGCGGCACTGTTCACACCGGCCTGCAACTGGGCATGCACGAACATGCCGGGCAGCAGGGTGTGATCAGGGTTTGGGAATACCGCACGCAGGGTCACGGAGCCGGTGGTTTCATCCACGGTGACTTCCGAGAACTCGAGCTTGCCGTCCTGCTTGTACTGGCTGCCGTCTTCCAGGGTCAGCTTGACCGAGGCGGCATTGTCGCCGGCTTTCTGCAGGCGACCGCTTTCCAGCTCACGCCGCAGTTGCAGCAGCTCGGCGGTGGACTGCGTGACGTCGACATAGATCGGGTCGAGTTGCGAAATCGTGGCCATGGCATCGGTCTGGCCGCTGCTGACCAGCGCGCCTTCGGTCACCGAAGAACGGCCGATTCGACCGGACAGCGGTGCGTAGACCTTGGTGTAACGCACATTGATCTGGGCGCTTTGCAGAGCCGCTTCCGATTGCAGGCGGTTGGCGACGGCGGTGTCGTACTCCTGACGGCTGACGGCTTGCTCATTCACCAGTTGCTTGTAGCGATCGGAAATCGACTTGGTCGATTGCAGGTTCGCTTCGGCGCTTTTCAGGGTCGCTTCATAGACCGATGGGTCGATCTGGTACAGCTGCTGGCCGGCTTTGACATCGCCGCCTTCCTTGAACAGACGCTTGAGAATGATGCCATTGACCTGTGGGCGAACTTCCGCGATGCGGTAGGCCGTGGTGCGACCGGGCAGGTCGGAGGTCAGGGTAAAGGCCTGGGTTTGCAGGGTAACGACGCCGACCTGAGGCGCGGGAGGAGCGGGCGCAGCGGCCTTTTCCTCTTTACATCCGCTGAGCAGCGATGCCAGGGCGACGGCGGTGACCAGAGCGGTAACAGCTGGCTTGAGTTGCATGAAGATCCTCGGGTCAGGCGCGCACGATGCGCACAAGAAAGGTGGAAGGGTAAGAAAGGGGGACTGGGTGGATAAATAGGTTGCTAATGAATATACTTACATTCATGGTTGTTTGTAAATACTTGCGCTTTGCGCAGAAATAGTTACAAAGCATGTAATTTAGCCCGGGAAAAGGCACGACGATCGCCTCCCGCCATTAAGTTCCGATTAAGCCCGGCGTTCGTCCGCGGCACCCTGATTGAGGTTTTACTGCCATGGTCCGTCGCACCAAAGAGGAAGCCCAGGAGACCCGGAGACAGATACTCGAAGCTGCCGAAAAGGCTTTCTATGAGCGTGGTGTGGCGCGCACGACCCTGGCGGATATCGCGACCCTGGCGGGCGTGACCCGGGGTGCCATCTATTGGCATTTCAGCAACAAGGCCGAGTTGGTGCAGGCGATGCTCGACAGCCTCCACGAACCGCTGGATGCGTTGGCCCGGGCGAGCGAGAGCGAAGAGGAAGTCGATCCGCTGGGCTGCATGCGCACGTTGCTGATTCATGTGCTTCGTCAGGTTGCGCTGGACCCCCAGACCCGGCGAATCAACGAAATTCTGTTTCATAAGTGCGAGTTCACCGATGAAATGTGTGACCTGCGCCGTCAGCGCCAGGCCGCCAGTGTGGACTGCAATCTGAAGATCGGCCTGACCCTGCGTAACGCCGTTGCCCGCGGACAATTGCCGGAGCAACTCGACCCTGCCCGTGCCGCCATTGCCATACACGCTTACATCCATGGGATTATTGCTCAATGGCTGCTGGTCTCCGACAGCTTTGAACTGCAGACGGAAGCGGAGCGTCTGGTCGACACCGGGTTGGACATGCTGCGCTTGAGCCCTGGTCTGCGCAATTAAGTCAAAATGCGTATTTGATTCTAGTTGTATCAGAACTGGACATGAGCAAAGTTGACGCGTCATGTCGATGGACCGCAGCGGACCATTATCTACCTGCCCGCGTTATCTTGGTAGTTAGTAAGCTACGTATTTTGTAGCGAAAGTGTTGCGAGACTGTGAATGAATGTGCCCGATGTGTTGCATGGGGTGCCGAGCTGGCACTCAAGGGCATTGCGCTGATTGGCCGCAGCGGGCTGGCGGTGGTCTGGGGGAGGGGCAGGCGGCAGCAAAACCCGGTGTTTCTCCTTGAAGGCTCCGTCTCGACCCGATGTTGACCACCGCGATTGTTCTGTACTCGATATGACTCAACTCATGCTGAACTTGACGTTATAGCTGTAGGGCGGCGCCTTGAGGGTTTTGCTCAGGCGCGCCTTGCAGGACGCCTGGCGTTCACCGATGGACTCGGCTTTCCTGATCCAGATGGGCAGGTAGTTGGGGCGTTGGGTGTGGGCGAAGCGTTCCTGCAGGGTATGTTGGGCGACGAATCGGCACTTGCGCGGCCCGGCGCCATAGATGAACCAGGCCCTCGGGCCGTCCAGTACCAGTTCCCGGCGCTCGCCACTGGCGATGTTGAAACTAGACGGCGCAGCGCCGCCCAGGTCGAGGCCGGTCCCGAGGAGTTCAAGGGGGTCGGGGGAGTCGTTGCTGATCTCGATGGACGTGACTATTTTGGAAAGGCCCGGTTTTAACGGGGCGGGTTCTGAAGCGTCAGGTCCGAATGTGTCCACGCCAGAGCCACCGGTGGCGAAGGCCGCCAATGAAATCAGGCCCGAGAGTACGGCGCAGAACAGGGCGAGGCTGATGGACTGCAAGAGGGGAGTCATCTTATTAATTCCTTTTAATGAAGTCTTTTGAGGCAGCGTCATCCCATGACACTGCGCGCCTGGCCGATTCCGGCGGGGTGCTGGTTAAGTATGGGGGTTGTTACCGAAAATACCCGGAGTAAAGGGCAGCGTCGTACGTAGGCTTATTCCGATATTGAAGTGAGCCACTTCAATGAGGTGGGCACGTTGTCGGTGTGCCCTGCCAGCGCCAACAAAAAAGCCCCGACGCTTGCGCGCCGGGGCTTTCTGCTTTCTGAAGCTGTGGAGTAGCGCTTACAGCGTCGGGTAGTCGATATAGCCGACCGGGCCTTTGCCGTAGAAGGTTTCCGGGTTTGCCGGGTTCAACGGTGCGTCGGCCTTCAGGCGGGCTGGCAGGTCCGGGTTGGCGATGAACGGCACGCCGAAGGCCACCGCATCGGCCTTGCCGCTGGCCAGCCAGGCGTTGGCGCTGTCCTTGGTGAAACGTTCGTTGGCGATGTAAGGGCCGCCGAACGCCGCCTTCAGTTGTGGGCCTAGGCTGTCGCTGGCTTCTTTCTCACGGGAGCAGATAAACGCGATACCGCGCTTGCCCAGTTCGCGAGCGACGTAGGTGAAGGTTTCCGAGAGGTTCTCATCGCCCATGTCATGGGAGTCGGCGCGTGGCGCCAGGTGCATGCCGACGCGGCCTGCGCCCCAGACTTCGATCACGGCGTCGGTCACTTCGAGCAGCAGGCGTGCACGGTTTTCCACGGAGCCGCCGTAATTGTCGGTGCGCTGGTTGGTGCTGCTTTGCAGGAACTGGTCGAGCAGGTAGCCGTTGGCGCCGTGGATTTCCACGCCGTCAAAACCGGCGGCCTTGGCGTTTTCCGCACCGACCCGGTAGGCGTCGACGATATCGGCGATTTCAGCGGTTTCCAGGGCGCGCGGGGTCGGGTAGTCCGACAGTGGGCGTACCAGGCTGACATGGCCCTTGGGCTGGATGGCACTCGGTGCGACCGGCAGTTCGCCATTCAGGTACGAGGGATGGGAAACCCGGCCCACATGCCACAGTTGCAGGAAGATCCGGCCGCCGGCGCCGTGGATGGCCTTGGTCACGTTGGCCCAGCCGCGCACCTGGTCGTTGGACCAGATACCCGGGGTGTCGGGGTAGCCGACGCCCATCGGGGTCACGGAGGTGGCTTCGCTGAGGATCAGGCCGGCGGAGGCGCGTTGCACGTAGTACTCGGCCATCAGTGCATTGGGGACGCGACCTTCATCGGCGCGGCAACGGGTCAGCGGGGCCATGATGATGCGGTTGGGCAGTTCAAGGTCGCCCAGTTTGATCGAATCGAAAATAGTTGCCATGTGTACAACCCTCGTTATCAGTTAGTCGCAGAATTCAGTGGGTAGCAGGTGCCAGTTCGTCGTTGTTGCTCTGGCGAAAGGTAATCAGGGTGACCAGCAGGGCCAGGACTGCCAATGCCGCGGCGGCCAGGGGCACGCTGGTGAGACCGAAGCCGTGGGCGATGACGCTGCCGCCGATCCAGGCCCCGAGGGCGTTGCCGACGTTGAAGGCGCCGATGTTCAGGGTCGAGACCAGGTTGGGGGCGGCCTGGCCATAGGTCACCACGTTGATCTGCAGGGCCGGCACCGCGGCGAAGCAGGCCGTGGCCCAGAGGAACAGGGTGATTTCGGCGGGGATCAGCACCACGCTGCTCCAGGTCAGCACGGTGGCCAGTACGGCCATGGCGATGAACACGCCGATCAGGGTCGCGGCGAGGTTCCTGTCCGCCAGCTTGCCGCCGATGATGTTGCCGAGCGTCAGGCCCAGGCCCATCAGCACCAGGGTCCAGGTCACGCCCCGTGGCGAGACGCCGGTGACTTCGCCGAGCAGCGGCGCGATATAGGTGAACAGGGCGAACACGGCAGCGGAGAACAGTGCGGTCATGCTCAGGGACAGCCAGAGCCCGGCGCCCTTGAGTGCGGCCAGTTCGGCGCGCATGTCGAGTTTTTCCTCGTCGCGCTTGGCCGGCAGGTAGCGGATCAGGCCGATCAGCGCGATCACGCCGATCACCGTCACCGCCCAGAAGGTCGAGCGCCAGCCGGCCTCTTGGCCCAGCGCGGTGCCCAGGGGGACGCCGAGCACGTTGGCCAGGGTCAGGCCGGTGAACATCAGGGCCACTGCCGAGGCGCGTTTGTCCGGGGTCACCAGGTTGGCCGCGACCACCGAACCGATACCGAAGAAGGCACCGTGGCACAGGGCGGTGATGATCCGGGCGAACATCAGCACGTTGTAGTCACTGGCGATGGCACAGAGCAGGTTGCCGACGATAAAGATCCCCATCAGCGCGACCAGGGCCGCCTTGCGCGGCAGCCGTGCGGTGGCCATGGCCATGAACGGTGCACCGATCGCCACGCCCAGGGCGTAGCCGGTCACCAGCCAGCCGGCACCGGGGATCGACACGCCAAGGTCCGCCGCCACATTGGGCAACAGGCCCATGATGACGAACTCGGTGGTGCCGATGGCGAAAGCGCTCAGGGCCAGGATGAGTAACGAGAGGGGCATCTTGTGCTGTCCTTGATTTAGAGCTCTTGGCTCATGATGCGGAGGAATTCCTGGATGGTTTCCTCGTTGCGTTTGAAAAAGTGCCATTGACCGGCTTTCTGGCTGCTGATCAACCCGGCGCGCTGCAGGGTGGCCAGGTGCGCGGACACGGTGGACTGCGACAGGCCGCAGCGCTGGTCGATCTGTCCGGCGCAGATGCCGTACTCATGGTTGTGGTGTTGTTCAGGGAACTGGTTTTTCGGGTCTTTCAGCCAGCTGAGAATGTCTCGGCGTACTGGGTGTGCCAGCGCTTTTATTATTTCGTCGAGGTCAAGGGGCATGGTCGTTGCTCGGGGTGGGTAAAACGTTATATCGCGATGGGGCGAAATATATATCGATATTTCGCGATACACCAATATGATTTTGATCTGATCTCAGTGTTGTTCGCTATATCGGGTTATAACGATATAGGCCGATGAGGTGCTAAGCTGTCGTCCATGAATTATCTCGCACACCTGCATCTGGGCGGCCAGCGCCCGGAACAACTGCTCGGCAGCCTCTATGGCGATTTCGTCAAAGGTCGCGTGCAAGGGCAGTTCACCCCGTCGATCGAAGCGGCGATTCAGCTGCATCGCCACATCGATGTGTTTACCGATCGGCACCCTTTGGTGGGGCAGGCCTTGTCGCGGTTTTCCCTGACGCGACGGCGTTATGCCGGAATTGTCCTGGATGTGTTCTTCGATCATTGCCTGGCGCGGGATTGGTCGCTCTATGCCGAAGGCGAGTTGGACAGCTTTACCGCCCGGGTCTATCGCGTGCTGGAAAGCGAGCGGAACCTGCCGGGGCGTCTGGCCGAGATTGCGCCTTATATGGCGGCGAACGACTGGCTGGGTTCCTACCGCGATTTCGAGGTGCTGGGGCAGGTGCTGCGAGGGATTTCGCGGCGCTTGTCGCGGCCCGAGGAGCTGGTGCATGCGATGCGCGAGCTGGAGGGGTTGTATGAGCCGTTGAGCGAAGACTTTCGGCTGTTCTATCCTGAATTGCAGGCGTTTTCCCGTGCCCACCCCCTGAATGAACACGATCCCTTGTAGGAGCCGGCTTGCTGGCGATCGCGATTTTCCAGGCGACTACGATATCGACTATCAGATAGCTATCGCCAGCAAGCCGGCTCCTACAGGGTATGCGGCGTTTTCAGTGTTTCAGCCGGACGCGGGTGAATGTGTTTATCAGGCTGCTTCGGCCTGGCGTGGTACCGAACGCTTCACTTGCGCCACTTCACCGAACAACGCGATCTGCACCGCTTGCTGCGCCTGGAAGGCCAGCGCGGCACGTTCCTGGCCGTTGCAGGCGATCGGTTCGAGTATCTGGATCTCCACATCGCCCTGATCGTTGGAAAACAGGCGCATCAGATGGGAGAGCAGATCGTCGTCGCCAATGAACGGAGCCAGCAGGTCGGGTTTGCCGTCGCGCAGATAACGAATGGCCACCGGTTGCAAGGCCACCTCCGCATCAATAGCCGCCGACAGCAGGCGACCGTGGAAGGTGCGCAGCGAGCGGCCGTCGGTGGTGGTGCCTTCCGGAAACATCAGCAGCGGGTAGTGTTGCTCCAGGTGACGGGTCATCTGCTTGCGGATCAGTTGGCTGTCGCCCGAGCCGCGGCGGATGAACAGGCTGCCGGCTTTCGCGGCCAACCAGCCGGCCACCGGCCAGGTCCGTACTTCAGCCTTGGACAGGAAGGACATCGGGGCCAAGCCGCCGAGCAGGGCGATATCGGTCCAGGACACGTGGTTGCTGACCCACAGCATCGGTTGGCTGGGCAGTTCGCCGCGCACGGTTACGCGAAAGGGCAGGGCATTGCTCAGGCGCGCCATGAAAAAACGTGACCAGCGTTGCCGCCGGACCATGGAGTTGGCGACACCCAGACGTTCGAAAACCCCGAACGCGCTGGCCATGCTCAGGCCGAGCACCACCACCAGCAGCACCCGGGCTATACGGCCGTACACCCGCAGGCGGCTCATCAGACTGCCGCCTTGAAGTGCCGCGCATAGCGTGGGCACAACTCGTCGCGCTTGAGCAGGATAAACACGTCGGCTACCTGGAAGTCTTCGTCCCAGCACGGCTCGCCGCAGATCTTCGCGCCCAGGCGCATGTAGGCCTTGAGCAGCGGGGGCATTTCGGCGATGACGTTGCCGGGAATATCCAGTGACGGCAGTGGCTTTTTCGGTTCGGCGCGCAGGTGTTCGGTGCACAGGTAGCGTTCGCGCAGGCGCTGCATGATCGCCTGGGCCTGGATTCCGCCGTCCTGCATCGAGATGCTGGCGCAACCCATCAGGTAGCTGTAGCCGCCTTCGTTGAGGATTTCGGCCAGTTCGCTCCAGAGCACGGCGATGGTGCCGCCGTTGCGGTAAGCCGGGTCGACGCAGGTACGACCGATTTCCAGGATCGGCCCTTGCAGATGACCCAGGCCGTGGAGGCTGAATTCTTCTTCGCTGTAGTAACGCCCCAGGGTGTTGGCGGCCTTGTGGTCGAGCAGTCGGGTGGTGGCCACCAGGCGGCCGCTGTTCAGGTCGCGCACGCCGATATGGCTGCAGTGCACATCATAATCATCCATGTCCAGGCCCAGTTCAGCGCCTTTGAGCTTGGCATTGAATTCGCCGCTGAAGACGTTGAAGCGCAAGGCCTGGGCTTCTTGCAATGCCGCAGCGCCCAGCAGGCGTTCGGCTTGCAGACGGCGTTCACTGCCGGTGTCGCTGATGCGGGCGATCTGGGTCATTACGAGTCTCCGGTTGCCGGCCAGGGGTGCGGCCAGTCGACTTTGTTGTGCAAAGTCAGGCTATTTAGCCCCGGTGTCATCGCCATGAAGCTTTGGTGATGCTTATATGACAGGGTCTCGGGAGCGTTCCCGGCGGCCTTTGTTCAGCCTCGCAAGCGCCGTGCACCAGGATTGTCATCAAACGGGCTTAAGCTGATGCGAGGCTATTTCTGCGAGCTGGCTCCATGCCCAAGGGTTCGACCTTTTTCCCTGCCTTGTTGTTGGCGCTCAGCGTCACCGCGCATGCCGAGATCTGGCCGGCTGAAGACTGGTCCCAGGGGCCGCAAGTGTCCGGGCCGGCGGTTGAAGCCCTGGAGTCCTATGCGTTTCCTGCTCGCGATGACGACACGCGAAAAGGCATTCGCAGCGATGCGTTGTTGGTGATCCGCCACGGCCAGATCGTCTACGAGCGTTATGCCGGCCCCACCACCGTCAATACCCCGCACCTCACCTGGTCCGTCAGCAAAAGCGTGATGGCCACCGTGCTTGGCGTAGCTTATGGCCAAGGCCTGTTCCAACTGCACGATTCGGCGGCGCGCTTCTACCGACCCATGCGCGCCCATCCCAATGTGACCCTGGAACACCTGATGAACTGGTCCTCCGGTATCGACTGGCAGGAGGACTACGAATACGCGCCGCTGAAGTCATCGGTGGTGGCGATGCTCTACACCCTGGGACACACCGATATGGCCGGCTACACCGCCGCCCATGGTGAGTACGCCCGGCCGGGGCAGGCTTTCCGTTATTCCAGCGGCGACAGCAACGTGCTGTCCGCCGCCTTGCGCCGGATTGTCGGTGCCAAGCGTTATCCGAACTATCCCTGGACCGCGCTGTTCGACCCCCTGGGCATTCGCAGTGCAATCTGGGAGCGCGATGCCAGCGGCACCTTCGTCGCCTCGTCCTATGTTTATATGACGGCCCGGGATCTGGCGCGGATCGGCCTGTTGATGGAGCGTGAGGGGCGTTGGGGAGAGCGGCGATTGCTGCCCAGGGCCTGGGTGAATTTCAATCTGCGGCCTTTCGCCGGCTACAAACCGGGACAGGATGAGGCCGTGGGCGGCGGCCAGTGGTGGCTCAATCGCCCGATCAAGGGCGCCGCCAAGCCTTGGCCGGATGCGCCGCCGGACACCTTCGCCGCCCTCGGGCACTGGGGCCAGGTGTTGTATGTGATTCCCAGCGCAGACCTGGTCATCGTGCGCTACGGCGATGACCGCGATGGCAGCTACCGGCACAACGAGTTTCTCAAACGAGCACTGGCGGCTTTTGCCCCGACGGTGACGCCGTGAGTCCCCGGGGATTTGTGCGCCGCCGCCCGCTGCTCAGCCTGCTGTTGGTGTTGCTGGTGGCCCTGGGCGCCTGGACCTGGCATGAGCGGCAGGCCTTGGAGGCTTTTCCGAGGATCATCAGCGCCTATACCGCGAAGGAATACTGCTCCTGCCGTTATGTGATGAACAATTCCGCGGACTATTGCCTGGGGTACGTCAAACAGTCGGTTCCGGTCAGTGATTTCCACGATGATCCCCAGCAACACCGGGTTACCGCCCAGGGGCTGGGGCGCAGCAGCAGTGCTGTCTGGGTTGGCCCGCGCGAGGGCTGCCGGCTCGAGCCCTGATCCGTGGTTTGCCACCTCTATCCGGGGCGGGTAAGGTGGTGCCTACGTTCAATCAGGAGCTTGCATGCACCGGTCCCGCCTATTTCTGGCCCTGCTCGGGGTGCTTGCCCTGCCGGCCCAGGCCAACTGGTACCTGGACAATGAGTCCTCGCGCCTGTCGTTTGTCACCACCCACAACGCCGATATTTCCGAAGTCCACCGTTTCCTGACCCTGCACGGCAAGATCGACGGCCAGGGCGTGGCGACCCTGGAAGTGGAACTGGAGTCGGTCAGTACCGGCATTCCCCTGCGTGACGAGCGCTTGCGTCGCGACCTGTTCGAGATCAAGACCTGGCCCGAGGCGCAGATCGTCGCGCAGATCAATGTCCAGCCGATCAGCGACCTGGCCCCTGGCGCGCAACTGGAGTTGCGCCTGCCGCTGGTGGTGAAACTGCGCGGCAAGGAGCACAGCTACAACGCCGAACTGCTGGCAACCCGCCTTGATGACCGACGCTTCCAGGTGGTGACCCTGGAACCCTTGGTGCTGCATGCCGAGGACTTCGACCTGTTGCCGGGGCTGGCGACATTACGCAAGGCCGCCGGCCTGTCGGCCATCAGTTTGTCGGTACCGGTGGGCGCGGTACTGATTTTCGCGGCGCGCTGACATGGCCGGGGCGATCTTCCCTTGGCGGGCCGACAACGCTTTCGAGCTGTTGATCGACGGCCCGAATTTTTTCCCACGGATGTTTGAGGCGATTGCCCGGGCCGAGCGGCGGGTGGAGCTGGAGCTTTACCTGGTGGAGGCCGGTGCCTGTGCCGAGGCCATGGTCCGGGTGCTGGCCGAGGCGGCGGAGCGAGGTGTGCGGGTGCGTTGCCTGTTCGATGATTACGGCAGCCTCGCGTTTACCCTGGGCCTGCGTCGACGCCTGATCGAGGCCGGGGTCGAGTTGCGCTTCTACAATCGCCTGAGCTGGCGCCGTTGGGTGCGCAACCTCTACCGTGATCACCGCAAGCTGCTGCTGGTGGACCAGTCCCTGGCGGTGGTCGGCGGTACCGGCGTCACCGATGAGTTCTGGACCCCGGGCGAAGAACGCTTCGAATGGCACGAAGTCATGGTGCGGATCAGCGGTCCCCTGGTGCTCGACTGGCAACTGCTGTTCGACCGCCAGTGGCTGGCCAACGCCCAGCGTGCGGCCTGGAAACCCGTGGCGTCCTTCGGTCTGCCTCGCCTGCCGCGGGTTCCTCCGGCCGGGCAGGGCCTGGGCCGGGTGGCCTACGCCGATGCCCGGCAGCACCGGGACATCCTGCGCTCCCTGGTGCGGGCGTTGAACAGCGGCCAGCAGCGCGTCTGGTTGGCGACTCCGTATTTCCTGCCGACCTGGAAAGTCCGCCGCTCCCTGCGTCGAGCCGCCAACCGGGGCGTCGATGTACGGCTGCTGTTGACCGGGCCGCGTACCGACCATCCGTCGGTGCGCTACGCCGGCCATCGTTATTATCCGCGCCTGCTCAGGGCCGGGGTGCAGATTTTCGAGTACCAGCCGTGCTTCCTGCATCTGAAAATGGTGCTGATCGATGACTGGGTCAGTATTGGTTCGTGCAATTTCGATCACTGGAACCTGCGTTTCAATCTGGAAGCCAATCTCGAAGCTCTCGATCCTTCGTTGACCCGGGCAGTGGAGGCCAGTTTTCTCAATGATTTCGCCCTCAGCCAGCCGGTCAGCTTGCAGGACTGGAAGGCACGGCCGTTGTGGCAGCGGGTCAAGCAGCGGCTATGGGGTTGGTTGGACCGATTGGTAGTCAATGCACTGAATCGGCGGGGTTGATAGACTCCGGTCCAACACGCCCTGCGCCCAGGAATTGCCGATGACTGCTTCGTTGCTCATAGCTGTGCTCGCCTCCGGTTTCATCTACGGCATTACCCCAGGCCCCGGCGTGCTGGCGGTCTTCGGCATCGGTGCGGCACGCGGGCGTGTGGCAGGGGCGGGGTTCCTCTGCGGGCACCTGTTGGGTGATGTGATCTGGTGCAGCACGGCACTGGTGGCCATCGTTGGGGCCCGGGAAATCGGCAGCAGCGCGTTCGATATCCTCGGCGTGCTCAGCGGTCTCTACCTGTTCTGGCTGGGCCTGCGGGCGATCCGCACCCGGCGATCCAGTGCCGAGGCGCCCCAGGGCGCGGCGCGACAACCCTTCGTGCACGGCATCCTGTTCGGCCTGACCAACCCCAAGGCCTACCCGGTGGCAGTTGCAACCTTCACTGCCTTGCTCTCCAGCCGTGCCGAGCTGTTGCAGTGGTCGATGTTGCCGTGGCTGATTTTTCTCAGTTTCCTTGGCGGTGTCGCCGCATACGCTATTCTCATTGGTGTTGTCGGTGCCCGGCGGGTCAGGGCGTTTTACCAGCGGCACGAGTTGATAATCACTCGCTTATGTGGCGTCATGTTTATCGGCTTCGCTATCAATGCGCTGGTTCATGCGTTGCCGGGGTTGATGCCGAACAAGGCTTGAATCTGCTGCAAGGGGAGGGCAGGAAGCCGGTATTTCCATGGATAGATGCTGACGCTTACTTTTTGGGGCGATCTCTTTCTGATGGAATCCAAGACAGCCACACCGTTGGCCAGCTTTATCGACCTGTTGATGGACGCCGTGTGCGCGGTGGATATCGACGGGCGGTTCGTTTTTGTCAGCGCCGCCTGTGAGCGGATTTTCGGTTACACCCAGGACGAACTGATCGGTATGCCGATGATCGACCTGGTGCTGCCGGCAGACCGCGAGCGCACGTTGATGGCCGCCAGCGAAATCATGGGCGGTCAACCCAAACCGTATTTTGAAAACCGCTATGTGCGCAAGGACGGCCAGGTGGTGCACATCATGTGGTCGGCGCGCTGGTCCGAGGTCGACCAGTTGCGTATCGCCGTGGCCCGGGATATCACCGAGCGCAAACTGGCGGAGTCGCGGCAGGCAGCGCTCTACGCGGTATCCGAAGCCGCCCACGCCACCGAGGATCTGCTGGCGCTGTTCCAGCGGGTGCACCAGATCATTGGCGAATGGCTACCGGCTGAGAATTTCTGCGTGGCGCTTTACGATCAGCCGCGCGACCAACTGAGTTTCCCCTACCATATTGACGACCGCCGCCAACCGAACACGGTCGACCGCAACTGTGCCGAGGTCGTGCGCAGCGGCCAGCCCCTGTTGTTGAACATCGAAGGTGCGCCCTCCTGCCTGGGTGTGCCGCTGAATTCACAGAACGGCACCATTGGTGCGTTGCTGGTAAAAAGCAGTGGCGGTGAGCGCTACACCGAACACGACCTGGAACTGCTGCAATTCGTCTCGGCCCAGGTCGCGGCGGCTATCGAGCGCAAGCAGTTGCACGCGCGCCTGGAGTACATGGCACGCTACGACCAACTGACTCACCTGCCCAACCGGGCTTTCCTCCAGGAGCGCCTGAAGGCCGCGTTGGCGCGGGCTCGGCGCGAAGGTGGGTTACTGGCATTGCTTTATGTCGATCTGGACAAATTCAAGCAGGTCAACGACAGCTTTGGGCATGCGGTCGGCGACCTGCTTCTGCAGGAAGTGGCTCGACGCCTGCAGCAATGTGTCCGTGAAACCGACACGGTGGCGCGTATCGGTGGTGACGAGTTTGTCATCCTGCTGGAGTATTTGCAGCAGCCGGAGCATGCCAAACGAGTGGCCGACAAGGTCCGCAGTCTGCTGGGCGAACCTGTGCGATGGGACGATAGCGGCCTGATCATCGTGGCGAGTATCGGGATTGCGCTATATCCGGAAAATGGCGAAGAAGCACAGCAACTGTTCAAGCATGCGGATGAGGCGATGTATGGGGTCAAGCGGGGCGTGGTGACGCACTGACAGAGGCGATTGTAGGTATTTGTATCTTGGCTTGTACAAAATCGCTAAAGTTTGATGGTTTCAGGTCGATGTCTAGGAGACCTGAACCTGAATGAGCTTCTGTCATGGTTTCCATAAGCAGCGTTACCATCAATACGCCCACTGTCGTCCCCGTATCGTCTGCGCTCGGCGCAGCGAAGTCCGCCAATACCAGTCAAGACGGCAAGACCGAAGTTAAAAGCTCGGCAGGGGTGACGATCCGCTCGCCCGGTGTCGGGGTTGATGCGTCTGCGAAGTCCGCCGATACCGGTAAAGACGGCAAGACCAAAGATGAAAGCTCGACTGGGGTCAAAGTCAGCCTGTCCGGTGCCGGGATTGATGCGTCCAACGCCGCCCAGGCGGCCTCCTCGGAACCGGATAATATCAAGCAACTGCGCAAGCAGATCGAGCAGTTGCAGAAGATGATCGCCCAGAAGCAGGCCGAGCTGCAGCAGCTTCAGGCGAACCACAACATGAGTCCAGAGGCGAAGGCCGCCCAGCTCAACGCCCTGAATGGTGAATTGTCGACTCTGTACGGATCGCTGGCCACTATGAATGGCGCGTTGATTGCGGCCTTGAAGTTGCAGGCTGGAGGGGGTGGTAGTGGAGGGAATACAGGGAAGTAAGCCTGATAGTCGGGACCTTGCTCGATACGCAACGTCTATACTGCCCTTCTGACGGGGTTGCTGTCTCCGAAAGCCCCGTTGCGAGGTTGCTGCGAACGAGCCCATCACCGGTTTTGGGTTCGCCTTTCTTTGTTCAGTTTTGTGTCTACTCTCAAGGGTGCTCACTTTACCATCATTTCCGTCAATGGATCTGGACAGGTCAGAGGCCGTTCATGGGATTTTTCGAAAAGCTCGGCCGTCTCGCTGTTTTGTCGTGTCTATCTTTGATTGTCAGAATACTGCTGATTAGCTGTGTTTCTGTTCCGGTGTTTGCAGCGACGACGACCACAAACACCCTGCCTATACGGCCAGGAGTAACGGAACGCTTTGTTCTGATTACGCCTGACCACCCGGTAGCCAGTTTGATCTTGTTTTCTGGAGGGGATGGTCAACTCAGGATCAGCGATCATGGAGATATCCGCGCGAGCAAGAATAATTTTCTAGTGCGTACTCGTGATCAGTGGGCGGCTCAAGGCTTTCAAGTCGCAGTCGTTGATATGCCCTCTGATGGGGCTGAGCGAGACAGTTACAGATATGCTCAAGATATTCGTTATGTTGCCGAATTTCTGAAGAAAAAATCCAATATCCCGGTATGGCTGGTCGGTACCAGCCGCGGAACTACCTCCGCGGCGTCGGTGAGCGTGAAATTTGCGGTCGACAGTTTATTTAATGGAGTGGTTCTGACCTCAAGTATTCTCGACGGGGTTGGCCGTGTCACTGAGTTTGATCTGTCTCGTATCAACGTTCCTGTGCTTGTTGTGCATCACCGTAACGATGGGTGCCATGTCACCCCCTATGCATTGGTTCCCACGCTTCTTGGCCTCCTGTCCTCTGTCCCTGTCAAGGAACTGATCACGGTGGAGGGCGGGAATGATTCCGGCAACCCTTGTGAGGCCATGGCGCATCATGGTTACAACGGAATCGAAAGCGTAGTAGTGCAAAAGGTGAGTGATTGGGTCAAGGCTCATTCGACCCACTAGTCTCCCTCCTCAGAAAAAACTTCCTCTTTAGATCGTAATCGCCTGTTCGTAGCCGAGCGCTGGAGCTGGGCCTGTACGCACGAAAAGCGATGGGGCAGGTGAGGGGCGGATTTTAATATCAAAAAAAATGAATTCAAATAGCAATATTTTGCGTTTGTCAGCCACATTCAGTGTTGCCAAAATATCGGCCTGACACCAATGAATGCTCTTTTTTTTCGTGCCTCCCCCGGCACACAGGCTCATTAATATTAATGAGCCTTTTTTATTCAGTGTGAAAAATGATCAAGTCTGTTTTATCGGGTTTCTACCCGGCGCCATTGAATACCAAACCCAGGGAATGGTTGCGCGCATCAGTGGGAGCGTGTGCAGGTGTTCTTGTGACGGCCATGGTGTGTCAATACTTCTATGGACTGGAGCTGACGCTTCATCTTATTGGGCCAGTAGGTGCATCAGCTGTTTTATTGTTCGCCGTTTCCACCGGTGCGCTGGCTCAACCCTGGTCTATAGTCGGCAGCTATTTTGTTGCTACGGTGGCTGCGCTGATAGTGGTGCCGTTACTCGGCCATTCTTTTTTAAGTGCCAGTGTCGCGGTGGGATTGGCCATTGGTGGAATGTGTATTCTTCGCTGCCTGCACCCTCCCGGTGGTGCCATGGCGCTCTGTGTTGTCCTCTCCCAAACCGATTTGGCACCCTTGGGCCTATCCGTTTTTTATCCCGTGATGCTCAATGCCGGGACTCTCCTGGGATGTGCACTGGTCTTCAATAATCTGACCGGCGTGCGTTATCCCAAAGCCCATGTCAATCCAGCGGCACAGATCAATCACACCCCGGATATTCCTCTGTTCGAGTGGGGCAGTTTTAATAGTGATGACCTTGATGCCGCCTTGGCGGATGTTGAAGGATTTGTTGACGTGACAAGAGAGGATCTGGAAAGAATCATTCGATCCACTGAAAAGCACGCGTTAAGACGACGTATGGGTAATATCCAGTCGAAGGATGTGCTGCCAGGAAACCCGGTCAGATCAGCGGGTCCCAGCGTTGAGACCAGTCACTATCCCGAGTGACAATGTCTTTCAATAGCTTTATCGCGAGCTGCAGTTCGGCTGATGATCGGCTACGGGAATAGACCAGGAAGGTCGGGTAGCTGAATTCAGGAGCGGAGCTGACGCGTTCAAGAATGCCGCTTTCAATATAGGACTGCACGACACGGGTCCTGAAGTAGCCGGACCCGCCATTGTCGAGGATATATTGCAGCGCTACGGGCCCCAGGTTGAAGGAAAGCGCCGCCTTGGCCTTCTCCGGCAAGGCCGCATCATGGGATTGTCGAAATCCGTCGCCCCAGTCGATGTAGACATAAGGCTCGGGTTTGGCGATCAGGCGCACCAGTATCAATTTCTCTTCGAGAATCGGCTCGACTTGCAAGTCGGGCCAGTAGGCCGGTTGATAAACCAGGGCCGCATCCAAAAGGCCCAGCTCCAATTGCCTTAATAACATTGAGCCGTCCCTGATCTCCGTTTTGATGGCGTGTGTCGGTATGGATTTCTGGATTTCACGCACCCAATCCAGAATGAGTGGATTGCACAAACTGACTTCGCCACCGATATGCAATATTTTATGGAAACCTTCGGGCAGGGGGAGATCCCTGACCGCGGCCTCCCAGGTTTGCACCAACTGGTTGGCATAGACAACGAAGGCTTCCCCGTCCGCCGTCAGTTTGGCCCCCGCTTTGTTGCGCACAAACAACTTGCTGTTGAGGCTGCTTTCCAGCTTTTGCACGCGGGCGGTAATTGCCGTCTGGGTGACATGCAATCGCTGCGCGGCGGCAATCAGACTGCCGCATCTGACGATCTCCAGGAAGGTTTTAGCCAGCTCGATATCCATGCTCATGCGCCAAAAAGTACGTTATGGAGCCACGCAGGGCAGGCCTTGTAAAGGTTGGCCGAGGGGCGGTTTTCCGATCTGCGGCATGTGCTTGCCTTCGGACAGCGGACGTTCATTTCGGACAATCCCGCTGCTCGACCTGTGCTTCGAACCAACTCAAGACTGCCTTGCAGGCCGGGTGCGCAGCGCGGTTGTCGCGCAGCTTGAGGGCGTAGACGCCACCGGTTTTCAGTGGTTCGCCGAAGGGCACGATCAGGCTGCCATAGTCGATGGCGTCCTGGGCCAGGATCAGGTCGGTCATGGCCACGCCCAGCCCATGGGCCGCAGCGTTCAGCGCCAGATCGTCGAGGTTGAACAGGATGTTCTTGTAGGTGTGCGCTGGCTGATCGGGCTGGGCTTGCAACCAGGTGCTCCATTCCTGGCCATGGGGTGAACCGTGAATCAGCGCATATCCGGCCAACTCATCGAGTGACGCGGGTGGTGCCAGGTTGCCTTCCAGCCGTGGTGCACACACCGGAATCAGGTATTCATCGAACAGCGGTGTCAGTGCCGGTTCATCCAGGCCCTTGGGCAAATACACCACGTAGGCGTCGCAATCCCCGCCCCGTTCCGCGTCTTCCAGGTCCATGGCCTCAAAGCCCACGGTTTCGATAGACAGGCTCAGCGCGGGATTGGCGGCATAAAACGCACTGAGCCTGGGCAGCAACCAACGCACCGCCAGGGACACGAAGATGCGGATGCGGAACGGTCGGTCCAGCGGTGCCGGGGTCAGGCGCTCTTGCAGGGCGCCCAGGGACCTGAGCACCTCCAGCGCCACATCAAGCACGTCCCGGCCCTGTTTGGTGAGGGACACCCGACGGCTGGTGCGCTCGAACAAGGGCACGGCGTAATGCTCTTCCAACTGCTGAATCTGCCGGCTCACTGCGCTCTGGGTCAGGTGCAGGCGCGTCGCGGCGTCGGTGAAGCTGTTGCTTTCAGCCACATTGACCAATGTCTGCAGGGCCTGCAGGGACGGAACCCGAAGCTGTTTATTCATGCGTTTCCAGCATAGATGGATGAATTAATAACGTTCGTAACCTGGCGCGGATCTTCTTAGATTGTAGGCATGTAGCGCGGCCAGGGTGATGACAACAATGTCCTGAGCGCATGGATTGTGAAGGAGTGGCAGGCATTGAACAATGTATGTGGCTGGATCGCCCTGGCGGGTGAATCGCCCCAGCGGCCGAAGCTGACAGGCTCGCAGAAAACCGACTGGCTGATTATCGGCGCAGGCATTACCGGTCTCTCGGCCGCCCACAGCCTGGCGCAGATGTTTCCCCAGCAGCGCATCGTGCTGCTCGACCGCCAGCGTGCGGCCCAGGGGGCTTCGGCGCGTAATTCGGGGTTTGTCGTCAGCCATGAATTGCCGTCGTTCGATGAACTGATCGGCCAGCCGGGCCATGACGCCTATCAACTCGCTTCGCGGATTGGCGTCGCCGCCGGCAAGGAGGTGCGCCAGCGTATTGCCGAGCTCGATATCGAGTGCGAATTCAGTGACGCCGGCTACCATTTTGCGGTTCATCAACCCCAGCACCTGGATCACGGCGAACAGCGCGTCGACACCCTCAACGTTGTGGGTGCCAGTGCTGTGTGTCTGGAAGGCGAAGCCTTGCAGCGGCGCCTGGGCAGCGGTTTCTACCAGCGGGCGATCCACTGCGCGGGTGGCAATGGTCTGTTACAGCCGGGCAAATACGTCAAAGGCCTGCTGGACCGACTGCCGGCCCAGGTCGAGGTTTACGAACACAGCAGCGTCGACGATCTGCAACCGATTGCCGGCAAGGGCTGGCGGGCGCAGACCGCTGAAGGTGAAGTCACGGCCGCCCAAGTGCTGGTCTGCGTCGGGGCCTTTCTGCCTCGGGTGGGTCTGCACCGCAGCCGCACCTTCGCCCTGGAACTGAGCGCCAGCATCACCCGGCCCCTGACCGGCGAGCACTGGCAAACGCGTTTCGACGACCAAGGTTGGGGCGTGCTCTCGACCTTGCCGGGCGGGGCCACGGTGCGCCTGTTGCCGGGCCGCCGCCTGTTGATTCGCAACACCGTCGAATATCGCCAGCGCGACCTCGGTAGCGCCGACCTGGCGGCTCGGCAGTACCAGCACCTGGTGGGGTTGCAGAAACGCTTTCCCGGCATCACCGCGCAGGACATGCAGCACACCTGGACCGGACACCTGAGTGCCACCCGTTCCGGCGAGCCTTATTTCAGCCGTATCGCCGAGCGCCTGCACGGGGTGTCCGGTTGCAATGGCTCCGGGGTTGCGCGCGGCACGTTGTGGGGGCGGTTGCTGGCGGAAATGGCCGCTGGCGGCGATTCCCCGGTGCTGCGCGATGTACTGGCCCAGGCCCGTCCCGGCTACCTGCCGCCCCGGCCGCTGTTCGATATCGGCGCGGCAGCACGCATGGGCTGGGAAGTCCGGCGCGCCCGACATGAGCGTTAACCGTCGCGGCGAGGTTCGCTGCAATACTAAAACAAGAGAGGGCGGCACCATGATCAAGCGCACAACCACGGCACTGTTAACCCTGGCGTTGTCGGCCGCTGCGGTGCAGGCGGCAGAGTCCGTCAGCATCGCCAACTGGAGTGGCTACATCGCTCCCGATACCTTGACCAACTTCACCGCCCAGACCGGGATCCAGACCACTTACGACGTTATCGACAGCAACGAAACCACCGAAGCCAAGTTGATGACTGGTGGCAGTGGCTATGACCTGGTCAGCCCGTCCAACCACTTCCTGCCGCGGTTGATCCATGCCGAGGCGATCCAGCCGCTGGACCGGAGCAAACTACCGAACTGGAAAAACCTCGATCCGAAGTTGATGAAGATCCTCGAGGCCAGCGACCCGGGCAATCGTTATGCGATTCCCTACATGTGGGTGACCACGGGCATCGGTTATAACGTCGACAAGATCAAGGCGATCTTCGGCAACACCGATATCACCCAATCCTGGCAGATGCTGTTCAAGCCGGAGAACATCGAGAAGCTCAAGCAGTGCGGCGTGGCCTTTCTCGACAACCCGACGCAGATGGTGCCGATCACCCTCAATGCCCTGGGGCTTGATCCCCACAGCGAACAACCGGCAGACCTGAAGCGCGCCGAAGCGGCGTTGCTGGCGATTCGTCCGTCGATCCTGTATTTCCATCAATCCAAATACGTCAGCGACCTGGCCAACGGCAATATCTGTGTGGCCATCGGTTTCAGCGGCGATGTGTTGCAGGCCATGGCCACTGCCAAGCAGGCCAAGAGTGGGGTGAACCTCGGCTACAGCATTCCCAGGGAAGGTTCGACCGTGGCCGTGGACATGGTGGTGATTCCCAAGGGCGCGCCGCACCTGGATAACGCCTACACCTACATGAACTACCTGCTGGACCCGAAGGTGATCGCCAATATCAGCAACGCCGTGCAGTACCCCAACGGCAATCTTGCATCGCTGCCTTACATCGAACCGGAGCTGCGCAACAACCCGGCGGCGTACCCGGCACCCTCGGTGCTCGATACCCTGTTCACCATCAAGACCATGTCGCCTGCGGGGATGCGTTTGAGCACTCGCTTGTGGACGCGGGTGACCAGCGGAACCTGATGGGTTTTGTACATGACACTAGCTCCTGGCACATCAACGGGAGCTATTGGCGTGGCATCACTCTTTTACATCCATGAACTCTTTAGCCCAGGCCATGTAGCTTTCAGGTAGCGTGTAGGTATGCGTCAGCTCCGTAGCGCTGAGATTCGAGGTGCTGTGAGTGAGCTGGCGCTGCGCTCTGAGGCTGTCGTAGGTTGCCTTGATCGAGGCGAAGTAGGCGCCGTGGCCGGCAACCACTACACGAACGCCCAAGTCTGCCAGGCGCTGACTGTCACTGAGTTTCGGATTCCCGTAGGTCACCAGCATCAGTGGCACCCTGAGGTTTTCCGAGATCTGTTCAAGGTGCTCGAAGTCGCTGATACCCACCATGCAAATGCCATCGGCGCCGGCTTTCTCATAGGCTTGCGTGCGTTCGATGATGGCTTTGGTTGGCAGCACCCCCGCGTTCGTCCGGGCAATGATGGACAGCTCGGGATCGACACGGGCTTCAACGGCGGCCTTGACCTTCCCGATGCCTTCCTCGATGGAAATCAGGTCCGTGGATTTGCGGCCAAACTGTGCGGGTAGAAGGGTGTCCTCAATCGTCAGTGCCGCTACGCCCGCCCGCTCAAGTTCTTCGACTGTGCGCATGACGTTGAGGGCGTTGCCGTAACCATGGTCGGCGTCTGCAATGAAAGGCAGTTGGGCTACGCGGCCTATCCGGGTGGCCTGTTCGACGAACTCACTCAGGGTGATCAGCGCAAAGTCGGGCGCTGCCAGTACCTGCAGCGATGCCACTGACCCTCCCAGAATACCCACCTCGAAACCCAGGTCTGCTGCGATCCGAGCGGACATGGGGTCGAAAACAGAAGCGGTTTCAACACACTTGTGCGCGGCAAGCAGTTCACGAAAATTGCGACGAAGAGCTGAGTGGGACTTTTTCGGCATGATCTTTCCTGGTTCTGGCCATTGTCAAAATACGATCAATGCCTATTCATGGTCCTGCGAGATTACCATGCAGAAACACAGGTGATTATGACGTTTGAGAATAAGCTATGCGTCAAGCACATAGGCTGGCGCGATCACGCCCATAAAAAAACCGGCCACCAGGGCCGGTTTTCTTTTGTCTTCGTCGCGCTGTTGCGCAACGTCAGACTGGATTTGATTGGAGCGGGTAGAGGGAATCGAACCCTCAACTAAAGCTTGGGAAGCTTTCGTTTTGCCACTAAACTATACCCGCAACTTGAACGGCTGACTTTGTACCAGATGTCGCCGGGGATTTGAAGTTTTTCTTTGAAAATCTGTGTTTTAACAAGCACGTCGGATTTGCGTTCATCCGCGGGAGATAGACAACCCCCCGCGGTAACACTCGCTCACATGGCCCGTGCATGGTGCTCCTGAACATGTCGGTAATACCGCGATCGACTTTCCTGGTGCGTCGGCTTGAGGAACTCCAGCAGCGCATGACGGCTGTCCCGGCAGGCGGACTTGTGTTCCATGTCGAGAAAGTGCCCGGTGCTGCGGATCGTGGTGAAGTGGCTGTGGCGCACATGCTGGCCAAATTGCAGCGCATCGTTGGGCGACGTGTATTCGTCCCATTCGCCATTCATGAACAGCACCGGTACATCGATCCGTTTCGCCGCCGCCAGGTAGCACAGCCGGTCACTGTTGAGCACATGGCCGATATGGAAGTGCATCTGCTCGTATTCATGCTCGGCCAGACTGCTGACATGCCGGTAGTTGTAGCGCTTGAACAGCGACGGCAGATGCTTGCCGATGGTGCTGTTGACCAGGTGGCCCATGCGGTCGCGGTCGCAGGCGCTGAGGTAGTCGACACCCCGTTCCAGATAATCGCGCATCGGTTCGCTGAGCACCGGTGAGAAGGAACTGATCACCGCCTTTTCGATCCGCCGTGGCTGGTGCGCCAGGGCCACCAGGGTCGCCGCGCTACCCCAGGAAAACGACATCACGTGCTCGGCGGCGAAGTGGTCGATCAACTCCAGGAGGATCTGCCCTTCGACTTCCTTGGTCAGCATTTTCTCGTGACGGTTGTGGGCCTTGGACTTGCCCGCGTAGGGCTGGTCGTAGCACACGACGTTATATTGCGGGTGCAGGTTCTTCACTGTCTGTGCAAACGACGCAGTGGTAGCCATCGAGCCGTTGACCAGGATGATGGTCTTTTCTGCGGCATCTGCGCGATAGAACTCCGTGTAAACCCGATACTGCCCCTGTATATCCAACACAGCAATTTCTGGCCTCATGTCAAAAGACTCCTGGCAAGCGGGTATGCGCGCAACGAACTGTGCACGAGCTATATGACAGGTAGGCATTCGCCTGGAATGTTGCAGGCCCATGTCGGTCCGTTGAAGCCTGGCCGACGGGTATTGTTATAGGCGGGCAATCTGCCGGAGAGCGAGAGCCGGTGGGCCTCGCAGCCGACAAAGAGTTTCTTGGAATGATGATGTGACTCATCAGTCATATTTTGGCTGACGGTCTGATTCAAGCAGGCATGGGGCGATTGTGCAAGGAACGATTTGTCATAACTCGGTGACTTCTGCTCAGCGGTCGTCGTCGCGCGCTCAGATCCGGTCGATTTCTTCGGTGCGCAGGGCTCGGTATTGCCCCGGGGCCAATTGTTCGTCCAGCACCAGCGGTCCCATGGCTTCACGGTGCAGGCGCAGGACCTTGTTGTCGAAGTGGCCGAACATGCGTTTGACCTGGTGGTAGCGGCCTTCGACGATGCTCAACCGGGCGCTGCGCGGGCCGAGCACTTCCAGTGTGGCGGGCTGGGTGGTGAGGTCCTCGAAGGCGAAGTACAGGCCACGGGCGAAGGTCTCGGCGTATTCGGGGCCAATGATCTGCTCGGTCTCGACATAGTAGATCTTCGGCAGTTTGGTCTGCGGCTGGGTCAGACGGCGCGACCACTGGCCATCGTTGGTCAGGATCATCAACCCGGTGGTGTTGAAGTCCAGGCGACCGGCAATGTGCAGCTCAAGGGCGTCGGGCTCGTCGATCAGGTCAAGGACGGTGCGGTGTTCCGGGTCGCGGGTGGCACTGACGCAGCCCTGGGGTTTGTGCAGCATGAAGTAGCGCGGCGGGCGGCCTGCCTGGAGCACTTCGTCATCGACTTCGACCTGGCTGAATTCGCGGACTTCATGATGGGGATCGCTGGCGATCAGGCCGTCGACCCTGATCCGTCCTTGCACCAGCAACAGGCGCACCTGCTGGCGGTTGAAGCGGGGCAGGTTGCTGAGGAAACGGTCAAGGCGCATGGCTGAAGGCTTCGGGGTGGGCGGGCATTTTACGTCATGACGCAGGTCGTGGGGGCGCCTTCAGCTGCTCGTCCACTTGCGCGCAACGCGGACACAGGCAGGCGGCGTTGCGCAGTTCGTCGGGCAGGGCTTCGAGTATCGCCGGGTCGATGCTGACGCTGTAGCACCAGCAGGGCCGGTCGGCGGTGCGTGGATCGGCCAGGGTGCAGTCGTTGCGCGCGCCGCAGGCCGGGCACAGGCCGGGGTCATTCATGAACGGATTTCGGCAGGTCGCTGCAGACGCGGTTGCGTCCGCTCTGTTTGGCCCGGTACAGCGCATGGTCGGCCCGGGCCAGCAGGCTGTGCAGGGTGTCGTCGGGTTGCAGCGAGGTCAGGCCGATGCTGGCGGTCACTTGCAGGCTTTGGCCGTTGTAGCTGTAGCGCTGTTGTTCGATATGCTGGCGAATTTTCTCGGCGATCAGTTGGGCATTGGTGCTGTCGGTGTCCTTGAGCAGGACAATGAATTCCTCGCCACCCCAGCGGCAAATGATTTCCGACTGACGCAGGCAACTCTCCAGGTCTCGGGCAAATCCGCTCAGCACGGCATCGCCAGCAAGGTGGCCGTGGGTATCGTTGAGTTGCTTGAAGTGATCCAGGTCCAGTAGTAGCGCGGTCAGCGGCTTGGGTTCGCGTTGGGCTTCATGCAGGGCCTGGACCGCCAGCAGGTCGAAGCCCCGGCGGTTGGGCAGGCCGGTGAGGCTGTCGAGTGTCGCCAGGGCCTGGATCTTGCGCTGGTAGCGATGCACCACGCGGTTGAGCAGGGCCAGCACGATCAGTGTCACCACCAGGCAGATCAGCAGGTTCAGGTACAGCGACTGGCGAATCCCGCTGAGGGCGCCGTCTTCGCGCTTGTCGACGAACAGGTACCAGTTCAGTTCCGGGATGAAGCGAACGTTGAGGAAGTGCGATTTTCCGTCCGGTTCCGCGTATTCGTAGCTGCCATCGTGGGGCTTGGGCAGCTTGGCCTGCAGGTTCTTCATGCTCGCCAGGTCGTTCAGCGACTGCCCGGCCCGGGCGCCTTCGGGGCCGCCGTCGGCGCCGGTCAGTACCAGGCGGCCGAAGGTGTCGACGAAGTACACGCTGCGCTGGTAGCGCTGCTGGTACTTGTCCATCAGCTTGACCACCGCGTCCACGGTCAGGCCGACACCAGCGGCGCCGATGAAGTGCTCGTCGTAGTCGAAGACCTTGTAGTTGATGAAGAAGGTCAGGCGGTTATTGTTGGCGGTGTCCGGGTCGACGTTGATCTCGTAGGGTGCCTGCATGTCCCGTACACGGAAATACCAGAGGTCGTTGGGTTCGTCGATGCGGATTTTCTTCAGCACGCCCTTGGCCTGGTAGTAGGTCAGGTTGCTGTTGGAAACGAAGAAGGCGGTATAGGCGCCGTAGTGGGTCATGACCTCGTTGAGGTAGCGGGTCATCTGCTGCGAGTCGCGTTCGCCGGCCACTACCCAGTCACGCATGAAAGTGTCGCGGGCCATCATCGAGGAAATCAGCACCGGGCGGACCAGGTCCTTCTGGATTTCCGAGTAGACCGTGTCGGAGGTCAGGGGCAGTTCGGTGTTGACGATGCCGTCGCGGATCGAGGCGCGCGAGGCGTAGTAGCTGAGCAGGGAGGTCGCGAGGAAACCGCTGGCCAGCAGGGCGATCAGCGTCAGAATCAGCGAGCGTTGTGAGTAGAGCGCTGAGCGAAGCGGCATGACGATTCCGTAGGTGGGTTTCCCGATGGACGCATTCTAGTGGCGCGGATAAAAAATGCCTGCACATTTTGCAGTGACGACCCCACCAGGGAATCCCTTCGACTAGTGGGCCTTGTCTTCCCGCCCACGGAGCACCTGGTTCGGCATCGCAATTGCCGCCGCCAGGCCCAGCAGGGCGACGGCGGCGCTGATCATCAGCAAGTGCCGGAAAGTCAGCAACAGTTCGGCGCGCAGGGCGTCGCGCGCCGGACCTTCGGCGCTGTTCAGGCCTTCGAGCAGGGCATTGCCTGAACTGCCTTCGGCGACCACCGAAGTACCGGCCAGGTGGGTCAGGCTGGAGTCCTGCAACAGTGCCAGCAGCAACGCCGACATCAGTGCCACGCCCATCGCGCCACCGAGGGAGCGGAACAGGTTGGTGGTGCTGGTGGCGACGCCGATATCGCGCTGTTCCACGGAATTCTGCGTGCCCACCAGCGAGGTCGGGAACTGCAGGCCGCCGGCGATCCCGCTGAGCAACATGAACAGGCTGCTGAGCAGCACCGCCTGGGGTGGGGTCAGTGCCATGCCGAGAATGGTCAGAGGCATCAGCAGCGCACCGGTCAGGATCAGCGGTTTGTAGTAGCCGGTCACCGAGGTCATCCGTCCGGCAAAGTAGGCGCCCATGGGCAGCCCCATCGCCAGCGGCAGCAAGTGCAGGGCCGCGCTGTCGGCGCCGGCGCCGGTCACGCTCTGGAAGCGCAGGGGCATCAGTACCGTGAGCGAGATCGCCTGGAAACTGGTGAAGAATATCGTGCACCAGCACAGCAGGGCGTTGCGGTTGAGGAACAGGTGCATCGGCAGCAAAGGCTCCACCGTGCGCCGTTCATGCAGGACAAACAGCAGCAGGGCGATCAGCGCCGTGGCCAGCAGGCCCAGCACCTGTCCGTCATTCCAGTGGTGGCCCTGGCCGATGAAGGTGATGCCCAGCAGCAGGGCGGTCAGGCCGATGATCATCAGCATGGTGCCGAGATAATCGATGATCGGCTTGCGCTGCGGTATCGGCAGGCCGACCAGCGTGCGGTGGGCCACCAGCCAGGCGCCGAGGCCCAGCGGCAGGTTGATCAGGAACACCCAGCGCCACGACAGGTACTCGGTCATATAGCCGCCGAGCACCGGCCCGGCCACGCTGGCCACCGCGTACATGCTGCTGAAGTAACCCTGGTAACGACCGCGTTCGCGGGGCGGGATGATGTCGCCGATGATCGCCTGGCTGACCGAAATCATGCCGCCGGCGCCAATGCCCTGGATGATCCGCGCCAGCACCAGTTGCTCCATGCTCTGGGCCATGCCGCAGAACAGCGAGGCGAGGGTGAACAGGCCCATGCCGAACAGCATCAAGCGGCGTCGGCCGTAGAGGTCGCCGAGCTTGCCGTAGATCGGTACCGCCACGGTCATGGCCACCATGTAGCCGGAAATCACCCAGGCGAGCAGGCCGACGTCCTTGAACTGGGCGGAGATGGCGGGCATCGAGACGGCGACAATCGTCTGGTCCAGCGCACCGAGGAAAATCGCCAGCATCAAGGCGATCAGGATGCTGCGAATCGCCGGCTTCGTTTGGCCGGGCTGATTGAGATTGGTCACGGTAGAACCTGCAAGCAGTGGTTGACCCGCTCACCAGGCAAGTGCGCGGGGATGCTTGCCAGTGTACTAGATAGCCTGCTATTCGATAGCCTCGTAAGTACAACCGACGAGATTATCTCAGCGCACTCAGGCTGGCCGTATGGGGGACGCAGTAATCCAGGTGGCAGGTGGATAATTCCCGTGGCGCCTGTCGTATCTGCTCCACCCGCCAGGCCGCGGTGGCGTAGAGCGCTACAACAGCGGTGATGGCTAACACGGCGGCACACTTTCTTGTTTTTAGAATATTCATGCTCTTGACCTCTGACTCTGCCGAACTCAGTTCGCTAGAAGGTACTGATTCAAGCCTAGGTCAGTTGTCGGGAGTTGCCAGTCACACTCACGGTATCGTTGGCGCGCTATTCAGCCGGTGGATCGGCCAGCCTTCATAATCCTTCATCCCAGAGCGGTGCTTCGGGAAAGCGCTGCACCAGGAAGTCGAGCATGCTGCGTAGCGTCGTCGGCATGTGTTTGCGTGAGGCGTACACGGCATAGATGTTCATCAATATCGGTTCCGCCCGGGGCAGCAGGCGCACCAGTTCGCCCCGTTTGATATAGGCCCCGGCCTGGTAGGTCGGCAGCATCGAAATACCGGCTCCGGCGATCACCGCTTGCATCAGGGTACCGGCCTCGTTGGCGCTGATATTGCCCTGCACCGGCACTGAAACCTGTTCGCCATCCTGCTCGAAATGCCAGAGGCTCTTGCCGAAGTAGGAGTGGGTGAGGCAGTTGTGCCGGCTCAGGTCTTCCACCCGTTGCGGCGCCGGATGTTCGCGCAGGTAGGCCGGGGAGGCGCAGACCACCGAGCGACAGACGGTCAGGCGGCGGGCGATGAGGTTCGGGTCCAGTTCGGTGCTGGTACGGATCGCCAGGTCGATGCGCTCATCCACCAGGTTCACCGTGCGGTCGAGCATCTGCAGGTCGACGCTGACGCCCGGGTGGCGCTTGACGTACTCGGCCATGGCATCGGCCAGTTGCGACAGGCCGAAGGAGGTGCTTACGCTGATCCGCAACAATCCGCGCGGCGCCTCGTCCGGCACGCTGACGGCGGCCTGCAGGTCCGCCGACAATTCCAGCAACTGGCGGCAGCGCGGCAGGGTTTCGTTGCCGGCGGCGGTCAGGCTCAGCTTGCGGGTGGTGCGGTGCATCAGTCGGGCACCGACCCAGTCCTCCAGCTCCGCGAGGTAGCGCGACACCACCGGGCGCGACAGGTCCAGATGGTCGGCCGCCGCTGACTGGCTGCCCAGGTCGACCACCGTGACGAAGACCCGCATTGCCGTAAGACGATCCATGATTTGCCCACTTTCAGAAACAAACTATGTTCCAGCATCGCATTTTTTGTATCGGTTCGGGCAACTAAGCTCTGTTCATCGCCATCACGGCCAACAGATCTCGGAGTTGCACATGATCGGATTGTCTTTGTTTCGTCGCCTCTTGCTCGCCACCGCCACCCTGGGTTTTGTCGCCCACGCGGCGGCGGCCCAGCCGGCCTTGACCCTGGATGTCTACAATCCTGGGACCTCGGCGATTTTCCCGGTGAGTTCGGTGCTGGTCAGTGGTGAGAAGGAGGCGATCCTGGTGGATGCCCAGTTCGGCAAATCCCAGGCCGAACAACTGGTGGAAAAAATCCGTGCCAGCGGCAAGCAACTGACCACCATCTACATCAGCCATGGCGACCCGGACTACTACTTCGGCCTGGACACCCTTACCCAGGCGTTCCCCAAGGCCAAGGTGCTGGCGTCGGCGCCGACCGTGGCGCACATCAAGGCCACTGTCGACGGCAAGCTGGCTTTCTGGGGACCGAAAATGGGCGCCGATGTGCCGGCGCACACCGTGGTGCCGCAGGTGCTCAAGGGCGATCATCTGACGCTGGAAGGGCGTGAGTTGAAAGTTATCGGTTTGAACGGCGAGCAACCGGATCGCACCTTTGTCTGGATTCCGTCGATCAAGGCGGTCGTGGGTGGCGTGGTGGTGGCGGACAACATCCATGTGTGGATGGCCGATACCCAGACCGCGCAGTCCCATCAGGCCTGGCTGGCAACGCTGCAACATATCCAGGCGCTGATACCCAAGACCCTGGTGCCCGGTCACTTCCTCGGCGACAGCTCGCGTTCTCTCGCGGCGGTGCAATTTACCGCTGACTACATCAAGGCGTTCGACGAAGAGACCGCCAAGGCCAAGGATTCCGCCGAACTGATTGCAGCGATGAAAAAACGTTATCCGGGCCTCGGCGAAGAGTCCTCCCTGGAGCTCAGCGCCAAGGTCGCCAAGGGCGAGATGAAGTGGTGAGTTCGCTCACCTGCTGATTGGAAGTTTGTGTAGATCGCCTTCCTGCTCCCTGGGTAGGAAGGGCCCCCTCGACGCCTAGCGTCATTCGATTGGAACTGGAGAGTGTCATGAGCAAGATTGCAATCATTGGTGCCACCGGTCGTGCCGGTAGCCAGTTGCTGGAAGAAGCCCTGCGTCGCGGCCACAGCGTGACCGCCATCGCCCGTAACCCGGCGAAGATCGCCGAGCGTGCCGGTGTTGTGAAAAAGGCGGTCGATGCGTTGGATGCCGCTGCGCTGGAAGCGGCGGTTGCCGGTCACGATGTGGTGATCAGCGCCGCGCATTTCGCCACCCTGCCGGCCGCAGCGGTGATCGGCCCGGTGAAGAAGGCCGGGGTCAAGCGCCTGCTGGTGGTCGGAGGTGCCGGTTCGCTGTTGTTGCCGGGTGGCGCTCGGGTGATCGACAGCCCGGGCTTTCCAGCGGAGTACAAGGCGGAGGCCAGCGCGGGTGCGGAATTCCTTGAGACCTTGCGTCAGGAAAAGGACCTCGACTGGAGCTTCCTGTCACCGTCGGCGGAGTTTGTCGAAGGCGAGCGTACCGGGCACTTCCGCCTGGGCAAGGATGATCTGCTGGTGAGCGCCGAAGGTCGCAGCTGGATCACCTTCGCCGACTACGCCATTGCCCTGCTGGATGAAGTCGAGAAGCCGGCGCACTCGCGTCAACGCTTCGCCGTCGGTTACTGAGTTTTAGCGACACCTTTTGCTGTCTGCAGGAGCCGGCTTGCCGGCGATGAACGATAACGCGGTCTGTCTGAGGCACCGCAGCGTCTGCATCGCCAGCAAGCCGGCTCCTGGAGGTTTTGCTGTGTGCTGACGATCAAACCCGCTCCGCCGCCTGTGCCACCAACCACTCCCTCAACTCATGCAGCGGTGCTGAAGCTTCGGACCGTGGCGGATAGGTCAGGAAGTAGGCCTGCCCGGTGCGCACCCGCAGATCGAACGGCATGACCAGCCGCCCGGCACTGAGGTCCTCGCCGATCAGTGCCCAATCGCCTATCGCCACACCAGTGCCCTGGGACGCCAGGGACATCGCCACGTCCATGGTCTCGAGGTGTTGGCCCTGGCCGATATTGCCGAGCCGGACCCCGGCCGCGTCCAGCCAGGTTTGCCAGTCCTGCTGGTCGAGGGTGGGGTGCAGCAGGGTGTGCTGTTCAAGGTCGGCCACGTGCTCCAGAGCGATCGCCCCCTTCTGCAACTGCGGCGAGCAGACCGGTGTCAGTTGTTCGTCGAACAGGTGATGAGCGGTCACAGATGGTCCCGGCGGCGCGCCATAAATCACCGCCACATCGAAATCCTCCCGGCGAAAGTCGACCCCGTGCTGCAGGCTGGTGGTCAGTTCCACCGGTACATCCGGGCGCTCCTTGCGCCATTGCAACAGGCGCGGCAAGAGCCAGCGGATCATGCAGATGGGCGCCTTGAGCTTCAGCGCCGGATGTTGCGCACCCACCTGTTCCACCGCTTCTTCGATCTGCCTGAACACCTGCTGGATTCGCGGGAACAGCTCACGCCCCTGGGCCGTCAGGCTCAGGCCCCGCGCCTGGCGCTGGAACAACGCATAACCCAGATGCTGTTCCAGACCGGCGATCTGCCGACTCACCGCACCCTGGGTGATATGCAACTGCTCGGCCGCCCGGGTGAAGTTGCAGCACTGGGCGGTGATCAGAAAAGTATGCAGGGCGGGCAGCGGTGGAAGACGTTTCATGGCGAACTCAGGCATGACCACAGGACATGGCTAGTATGACTATTTTTGCGTTGTGCCCGCCATGGGCCAAACGCTCCAATAGCGTGATCGCCGTGGGGCTGCGTCCCACGGTCAAGGCGAACAGGAAGGGCGGAACTGATGGCGACGTGCGGCGAAGTATTGGTCAAGTTACTGGAAGGCTACGGGGTCGAGCAGGTGTTCGGCATTCCCGGCGTGCACACCGTGGAACTCTATCGCGGGCTGGCCTCGTCGAGCATCGAGCACATCACGCCGCGTCACGAGCAGGGTGCCGGTTTTATGGCCGACGGCTATGCCCGGACCAGCGGCAAGCCCGGCGTGTGCTTTATCATCACCGGCCCCGGCATGACCAATATCATCACGGCGATGGGCCAGGCCTATGCCGACTCGATCCCGATGCTGGTGATTTCCAGTGTGCAATCGCGTAGTCAGTTGGGCGGCGGGCGAGGCAAGCTCCATGAGCTGCCGAACCAGGGCGCCTTGGTGGCCGGCGTGGCGGCGTTCTCCCACACGCTGATGTCGGCGGCCGAACTGCCGGCGGTGCTGGCCCGGGCTTTCGCATTGTTCCAGGCCGGGCGGCCGCGTCCGGTGCACATCGAGATTCCCCTCGATGTGCTGGTGGAAAACGCCGATGCCTTGCTCGACAGCCAGCCGGTGAGCATTGCCCGTGCCGGTGCCGCACCGGCTGCCGTGGCGCAGATGGTCGAGCTGCTCGCTGGCGCCAGGCATCCGTTGATCCTCGCCGGTGGCGGTGCCATCGATGCGGCCGCGCCGCTGGCGAAACTCGCCGAATTGCTGGACGCACCGGTTGCCCTGACCATCAATGCCAAGGGCATGTTGCCGTCCGAGCACCCCCTGCTGATCGGTTCGACCCAATCCCTGGTCGCCACCCGGGCCCTGGTCGCCGATGCCGACGTGGTCCTGGCGATTGGCACTGAGCTGGCGGAAACCGATTACGACATTACCTTCGCCGGCGGTTTCGAGATCCCCGGTACCTTGCTGCGTATCGATATCGACCCTGACCAGACGGTGCGCAATTACCCGCCCAAGGTTGCGTTGGTGTCCGACTCGCAGGTGGCCGCCGAAGCACTGCTCGCGGCGTTGCAAGGTACTTCGCTGGCCGCCCGCCGCGAGGACTGGGGCCATCGGCGCGCGGCCGCATTGCGCGCCGTACTCGACGGCCTGTGGGATGCGCCAACTCGCGCCCAGACGCTGTTCCTCGAGACCATTCTCGAGGTGCTCCCGGACGCAGTGCTGGTGGGTGACTCGACCCAGCCGGTGTATACCGGCAACCTGACCCTGAACCCGGAGCACCCACGTCGCTGGTTCAACTCGTCCACCGGCTACGGCACCCTCGGCTATGCCTTGCCCGCTGCCATCGGCGCCTGGCTGGGGCGTGCCTCCGAGCGCGACGAGCGAGGGGCGGTGGTGTGCCTGATCGGTGACGGCGGCCTGCAATTCACCCTGTCGGAACTGGCGAGTGCCGTCGAGGCGCGCACGCCGGTCATCGTCCTGCTGTGGAATAACCAGGGCTACGAAGAGATCAAGAAATACATGGTCAACCGCGCCATCACCCCGGTGGGCGTGGATATCTATACCCCGGACTTTATCGCTGTCGCCAAGGCGCTGGGCTGTGCCGCCGAAGCGGTCAGTGGCGTCGAGACGCTGCGCAGCGCGTTATACGCCGCCGCGGCGCGTCCGGGGCCGACGCTGATTGAAGTCGACCAGGGTCTCTGGATGAAAGGAATGGTGTCGTGATGAAAACGCAAATGAATCAGGACGGCCTCTACATCGATGGCCAATGGTGTTCCGGCAGCGAGCAACTGCGGGTGATCAATCCGGCCACCGAGGCCCTGCTCGGCAGCGTTTCCGGTGGTGATGAACAGGCCGTGGAACAGGCGGTGAGCGCTGCGAGCCGGGCCTTTGCCGATTGGTCGGCGACCACTGGGACACAGCGCGGTGCGGTGTTGCGCAGGATTGCCGACGGCGTGCGCGAGCGTCGCGAAACCCTGGTCCACCTGCAATCGACCAACAATGGCAAGCCACTGTTCGAGGCGGGCATCGATGTCGATGATGTGATCGCCACCTTCGAGTATTACGCGGGCCTGGCCGAAACCCTCGACGAGCAGCAGGACAAAACGGTCGAGCTGCCCAGCGATGCCTTTGCTGCCCGTGTACGCCGCGAGCCGTGTGGAGTGGTGGGGCTGATCGTGCCGTGGAACTTCCCGATGGTCACCACCGCCTGGAAGCTGGCCCCGGCCCTGGCTGCCGGTTGCTGCGTGGTGCTCAAACCCTCGGAGGTCACGCCGCTACCGGAGTTGGAACTGGCGTCGATCATCGCCGACAGCGGTTTGCCGTCCGGGGTCTTCAACCTGGTCTGCGGCACCGGCCTGGCCGTCGGGGCACCGCTGGCCGCCGATCCGCGGGTGGCGAAAATCTCCTTCACTGGCAGCAATGCGGTGGGGGTCCAGGTGATGCAGCGGGCGGCGGAAAGCGTGAAGGGCGTGAGCCTGGAACTGGGCGGTAAATCCGCGTTACTGGTGATGGCCGATGCCGACCTCGATCTGGCGGTGGAGCTCGCCAGTGGCGGCGGTTTCTTCAATGCCGGGCAGATGTGCTCGGCCACCAGCCGGGTGCTGGTGGCGGATGAGATCGCCGATGAGTTCCTGTTGCGCCTGACCGCTCGGGCCGAAGCCATTCGCGTGGCGGACCCGTTCGACCCCGAGGTGGAAATGGGTGCGCTGGTCAACCAGGCGCAATACCAGCGTGTGCTCGGTCATATCGATCGCGGCCTGAGTGTCGGCGCTCGGCTGGTCTGTGGCGGTGGGCGTCCGCCGGAGCTGCCGCGTGGCTATTTCCTGCGGCCGACGATCTTCACCGAAGTGCCCCTGGACAGCGCGTTGTGGCGTGAAGAGATTTTCGGCCCGGTGCTCTGCGTGCGCAGTTTTGCCAGCGAGGCCGAAGCCGTGGCGTTGGCCAACGACAGCGAGTTCGGTCTGGTGGCCAGTGTGGTCAGCGGCAATGACCAGACCGCGCAACGGGTCGCCAATGCCTTGCAGGCCGGGCTGGTGTGGATCAACGCACCGCAGGTGATCTTCCCGCAGACCGCCTGGGGCGGCTACAAGCAGAGCAGTCTGGGGCGTGAGCTGGGGCCTTGGGGCTTGCAGGCATTCCAGGAAATCAAGCATGTGATTCGCGCCTTGTAGGTGCGAGTTTGCAGGTGCTGCGCCTTCAAACGCTCAAGCGCAGGCGTGCGAGGTCCCGCAACGGTGGCGCCCCGAACAGCCGGCTGTATTCGCGACTGAACTGCGAGGGGCTTTCATAGCCCACGCGGTAGCCCGCCGCCGAGGCGTCCAGGCCTTCGAGCAGCATCAGCCGCCGCGCTTCTTGCAGGCGCAGCTGCTTCTGGTACTGCAACGGGCTCATGGAGGTCATCGCCTTGAACCGGTGGTGCAGGGTCGACACGCTCAGGTTGGCCTCACGGGCCAGGCTGTCGATGCGCAACGGTTGCTCGAAATTACCGTTCAACCATTTGATCGCCTGGCTGACCCGATGGCTCTGGCTATTGGCGATGGCGATCTCATACAGCCGGTAGCCCTGGGGGCTGCGCAGCAGTCGATAGAGAATTTCCCGACGGATCAGCGGCGCGAGCATGTTGATGTCTTTCGGGCTGTCGAGCAGGCGGGTCAGGCGCAGCAGGGCATCGAACATCTGGGTGTCCAGGCGCTCGACATACAAGCCGCGCCCGGTGGGCCGGCTGGGTACGCCCATGGGGCCGGCCTCGGCAATCAAGGCACTGATTTCGGCCGGATCGATATCCACGCGCAAGGCGAGGATCGGGTGTTCCGGCGAGACACTGGTGATCCGCCCGCAAATCGGCATGGAAACCGAGACCACCATGTAGTTCAGCGGATCGTAGACAAAATTCTCATCCCCCAGGCGTACTTCCTTGCGACCCTGGGCCAGGACGCACAGGGCCGGTTGGGCCAGTACCGGGGAGAATTCGTGGGGCTGGCTATGGCGCGACAGGTGCAGCGAGCCCACCGCAGTGGCGTAGTTACCGTCTTCACCGGTGTTGCGGCAGATGATCTCGGCCAGCTCCGCGCGCAGCTTTTCCATTTCGACCGGCAGGGGGACTTGGGGGTGATCGAGCAAGGACATGGCGGGCCCTGGGGGTGATTGCGAATGGGGCAAGCTTAAGTTTGGGCAAGCCGTAGCGCCAGGACAATACTGCGCAATTCTTGCCTGATTCTGCAGTCTTTTCATATGACGGTCATATTACAGGCGGCCAGGCGCGCTGAAGTTGCTCAAAACGCGGTTGCCAGGAGCAGGGCGGGCCACGGGGGCTCGGTACTGGTGGGAGTCGGTGTCGCGGCAGGATTGTGCAATAAGCCGGCAGGAATCGACTAACGACCCCTCGGCAAACGCTCTAATCTCTGTTCCTGTCGCAGTCAGTCCCCGGGCTGATTGAGCGAGTACAACTTCTCTTCGGGAGCGTCGCGCATGTCCAAGCCTATCCCCGTCAGTCACATGGCCTTTGTTCGTGCACGCCCTGGGCGTTCCGCCGAGCTGGGCGCACGGCTGAGCAGCCTGATCGAACCCTCCCGCCAGGCACCCGGTTGCCTGCAATTTTCCCTGCAGCACTCCCTGGCCGATGCCGACCTTTGGCTGGTGTCCGGGTTCTGGGTCAACCAACCGGCCATGACGGCCTACTTCAATACCCCGGCGATGCAGGTCTTTGCCGAGCTGGTCCAGGACCTGGTGGTCGACAGCTTCGACTTCCATACCTTCAGCGATGTCAGTGCGGCCCGGGCCCAGTGTGATTTTCATCTGTCCAGTGCCGGTGCCTTGCAGCAGTTGGCCAGCTGAAGGTTTAGAATGCCGGCCAATCAATTGGCCGGGATAACAGGCATGGCACGTAAAGCATTCACACACTTCGAAGCCGTTTCGGCGGTGGTTCCCGGTGAGGGCGGTTATAGCGCGGCGATTGCCGTGAAAGCCCTGGACGGTTCCGGTGCACCACGCTTTCACAAAATACTCGATGATCAGAAGTTCAAGACCGCCCTCGAGGCCGACGAGGCTGCCGCGCAAGAGCTTGCGCGACTGGCTGATGTCGACGAAGAAGGTGAGTTGTCCTGGGCTGCAGCTTAGGTTTTCAACTGATCTTCTTCTGGGCACGACTCCTACAGGGACGTGCGCTGGCCGCTAGGCGCGTGGGCGGTACATCTTGAACAGGGCTTCCGGGCCCAACTGGAAGTAGTCCGCCGGACCGCCGCCGCGCAGAATCGGTTCGGCGGCGGCAGTATCGTAGATCCCATCCTTGAGCAGCCACTTGGCGATATGTACGGCGACCACTTCGCCGAGCACCAGCCAGGTGGGCACCAATGCCTGATCGGCCCGTTGCAGTTGAATGATCTGGGTGACCTTGCATTCGAACGACACCGGGCTTTCCTGTACCCGTGGCACCTTGATGATTCGCGAGGCGGCGGGGGTGAGGCCGGCCAGTTCGAATTCATCGACCTCGGCCGGCGCGGCCGCGGAACTCTGGTTCATGGCTTCGGCCAGGGGCCGGGTGGCGAGGTTCCAGGCGAACTCACCGGTTTGTTCGATGTTGTTCAGGCTATCTTTGCGACCGACGCTGGCGAAGCCGACGATCGGTGGAATGTAGTTGAACGCGTTGAAAAAACTGTAGGGCGCCAGGTTCAGGTGGCCCTGGGCATCCTGCGAGGAAATCCAGCCGATGGGCCGTGGGCCGACGATGGCATTGAACGGGTCGTGGGGCAGGCCGTGGCCGTTGGCGGGTTCGTAGTAGTGGATGGCGTCGGACATGGTTCGGGTTCCGCGAGCAGGATGGAAGTGCAGGTGCACAGTGTGCTGTGCCTGATTATGAAATGCGATAGTTGGATCTATGCGCACCTGTGGCGAGCGGGCTCTCATCGTCTGGGAGCTTTGTATTTCTGTCCCCCAGAAATGACTAAGCCCGGCGGAGGCCGGGCTGTGATGCCGTTGCTGAAGAGGTTAGCTGATAGCAGCGGCAGTACCGGTGCGATCGAAACCATCGGAAGCAATTGCACCAGCGGTGCCGGTGTGATCGAAACCATCGGAGGCAAGCGCGGCGCTGGCGCTGGAGTTGAAAGCGGCGGAGCCGGTACGGTCATAACCATCGGCGGCGAAGGTGTTGGCAGCCAGTACCGAGAGGGCCAGGGCGAGGATCAGTTTGGTTTTCATGGTGGTTGCTCCTGAAAGTGTTCGTTTTGTTCAGTGGGTGTGGAAGTGATTTTACGCTCACTAATTTGATTAAAAAGCGCAAATAAACGCTTAAATCAATCGTATAAATCGATATGTTTGGCGCCAGAAAAGGTCGGCATTCAACGTGATGCCAAGGGGCCGGGGCCAGGTCGATTTAACGTAGGTTCAGAATGTCGCTTGGAAATTAACTGACTATTAATTCAGATAATTCTTTTGCGATGGTGCAGGAATGCGCCGGGATCACCCAGTAAGGGCGTGGGGCGGGAGGGGCGATTCAGTCCGGCAAACACCGCCAAACCTGTAGGAGCCGGCTTGCTGGCGATGGCGTCAACATGGACGCTGCAAGGCTCAAGGGCCTCATCGCCAGCAAGCCGGCTCCTACAAAAGCGGGGTGGTGCCGTGAATCAGTCGGTCTCGATCCGCGAATGCTTGCGGGTGTCCTTCATGGTCACGTACACCAGCAGCGAACAGGCGATGCAGGCCGTCACGTACCAGTAGTAGCCGGTTTCCATGCCGACGCTCTTGAACCACAGTGCAATGTATTCCGCGGTGCCGCCGAAGATCGAGACGGTCAGGGCATAAGGCAGGCCGACGCCCAGCGCACGGATTTCAGTCGGGAACAGCTCGGCCTTCACCACCGCGTTGATCGAGGTGTAGCCGCTGACGATGATCAGTGCCGCCATGATCAGGAAGAACGCGCCCCACCAGGTCTGGATGGTGTGCAGGGTGCTGAGGATCGGCACGGTGAACAGCGTCCCGAGAATGCCGAAGGCAATCAGGATCGGCCGCCGGCCGATCTTGTCCGACAGGGCACCCACCAACGGTTGCAGGCACATGAACAGGAACAGCGTCGCCGCCGAAATAGTGGTGGAGTCGGAGATGCTCATGCCGACCGTGTTCACCAGGTATTTCTGCATGTAGGTGGTGTAGGTGTAGAACGCCAGGGTGCCGCCCATGGTCAGGCCGACCACGGTCATCAGTTCCTTGGGATGGCGCATCAGGGTGCGCATCAGGCTTTCTTTCGGCGCTTCCTTCTTCTTGGTGAAGGACTCGGTTTCTTCCATGCCGCGACGCAGATAGAGCGCCACCACGGCACACAGGGCGCCGATGGCGAACGGAATCCGCCAGCCCCAGGCCTGCAACTGTTCGGTGGTCAGGGTCTGTTGCAGCACGATCAGCACCGCGAGGGCAATGAGCTGGCCGGAAATCAGGGTCACGTACTGGAAGCTGGAGAAGAAGCCGCGACGTTCCTTGGTCGCCATCTCGCTGAGGTAGGTGGCCGAGGTGCCGTATTCGCCGCCGACCGACAGGCCCTGCATCAGGCGCGCGACCACCAGCAGGATCGGGGCGCCGACGCCGATGGTTTCATAGCCCGGGGTCAGGGCGATGATCAGCGAGCCGAAGCACATCAGCAGGACCGAGGCCATCAGCGCGGCCTTGCGTCCCTTGCGGTCGGCGTAGAGGCCCATGAGCCAGCCGCCGATCGGGCGCATCAGGAAGCCCACGGCGAAGATCGCGGCGGTGTTGAGGAGTTGGGCGGTGGTGTCGCCCTTGGGGAAGAAGACCTTGGCGAAGTACAGCGAGAACGCGGCGTAGACGTACCAGTCGTACCATTCGACCATGTTGCCGACCGAGCCGCTGAAGATCGATTTCAGACGGCTGGAGGTGGTTCTTTCTTTGGTCGGCGCGGCCGCCGACCCCAGGGGCAGGGTTGTGGAGTTTTCCATCAGGGAACCTTCGAGTCATTGTTGTTGTGGAGCGCGCGCAAGCGCAGCCTGCCAGGGCTATAGCAGGAGCTGTGCCAACGGCGGAAGGCCCGGTTTAGAGGGGTTTTCGGGATTGGGTGAGCGGAAATCCGCTCATGGGCGATAAATCGATAAGCGGAAAATCGCCGATGAAACATGCTTCAAGCAAGCACCGCGAAACCTGTAGGAGCGTGGCTTGCCCGCGAAGCTTTTAGCGGCCTCAAGGGCCTCTTCGCGGCGGTGCGGCGATCCGACAAGCCACGCTCCTAGAGGTTCGGCGGTGTTTTCCAGGGAGGGGTTCAGTCGTCCTTGAGGAACATCTCGCGCGCCAGGCCATGGCGTTGCATCTTTTCATTGAAGGTGCGACGCGGCAGTTGCAGCTCTTCGAGTACCGCTTTGACATCGCCCTTGTGCCGGGTCAGGGCCGAACGCAGGCATTGCGCTTCAAAGGCCTCCTGCTGCGCCGCCAGGGATTGGCCCGGATCGATTGCGTCAGGCTCCGGCTCACCCAGGCCGAGTACCGAACGTTCGGCGGCATTCGCCAGTTCCCGCACATTGCCCGGCCAGTCATGGCTCAACAGGCGGCTCAGCTGCGGTCCGCTCAATGGCGTCGAGGTCCGCCCCATTCGTTCGGCCGCGCTGTAGGCGAAGTGCTCGAACAACAACGGGATATCTTCGCGACGCTCGCGCAATGGCGGCAGGCGCAACTGCGCCACCGTCAGCCGATACGCCAGGTCCTCGCGAAAGCGCCCGGCCCGGGCCTCGTCCAGCAAGTCGGGCTTGGTCGCCGCGACGATGCGCAGGTCCACGGCGATGCTCTGGTTCGAACCCAGCCGCTCCAGCTTCTGCTCCTGCAACACCCGCAGCAGTTTCACTTGCTGGGCCAGCGGCATGCTTTCGATCTCGTCGAGAAACAAGGTGCCGCCATCGGCGTATTCCAGCTTGCCGATACGCTTGCCCTGGGCCCCGGTGAAAGCCCCGCTTTCGTGACCGAACAACTCGGCTTCAAACAACGCTTCGGGAATCGCCGCGCAGTTGAGGGCGACAAACGGCTTGGCCGCCCTCGGCCCGAAATCATGCAGGCAACGGGCAACCAGTTCCTTGCCGCTGCCGGTTTCGCCGCGGATCAGCACATTGACCGGCAGCGCCGCCAACTCCAGTACCTGCCGGCGCAGGGTTTGCAGGCTGCGGGAAACCCCCAGCAGGCTGCGCTCGAGTCGGGAGCGGTGATCGGCCTGTTCGTGCAGTTGGCGGTTCTCCAGCACCAGACGGCGTTTCTCCATGGCCCGGGCGAGGCTGGCAAGCAGGGTCTGCGGGCTGAAGGGTTTCTCCAGGAAGTCGTAGGCCCCATCGCGCATGGCTTCCACGGCCATGGGCACGTCGCCGTGGCCGGTCAGCAGGATCACTGGCAGGTCGCTGTCTTGCTCCTGCAGGCGCGCCAGCAATTCCAGGCCGCCCATGCCGGGCATGCGCACGTCGCTGAGGATCACCCCGGGGAAGTCCCGGGGCAATTGCGCCAGGCACTCTTCGGCGCGGCTGAAGGTCTGCACCTGGAAACCCGACAGGCTCAACCATTGCTCGACGGCCGTGCGGATGCTGGCTTCGTCATCGACCACGATCACGGCGTTCATCGACTGTCCATCTCCGGGGCAATTGGCAGGGTCAGGCTGAAGTGGGCACCGCCGTGGCGATTGTCGACGCTCAGGCGGCCGTCCAGTTCATGGACGATGGCGTAGGACACCGCCAGGCCGAGGCCCAGGCCCTCACCCACTGGCTTCGTGGTGAAGAATGGGTCGAAGACCTTCGGCAGGTGTTCCTCGGCAATCCCTCCGCCGCTGTCGCCTACCGTCAGCAGCCACACCGGCGGGCGGGCTTCGATACGGATTTCCAGACGCTTGAGCGGCTTGTCGTGCATGGCGTCCAGGGCATTGCGCAACAGGTTGATCAGCACCTGCTCCAGGCGAATGGCATCGCCCCGGACCCAGGCCGGGCGAGTCAGGTGCAGCACCGTGCTGACCGCGTCTTCGCGCAGGCGCGGGTCGAGCAGTTGCATCGCCTGATCGACCACCCCGGCCAGATCGAGGGGCTCGCGCAGGCCGCTGGGGCTTTGCCGGGCGTAGGTCTTCAAGTGGCCGGTGAGGGCCGCCATGCGCGTGAGCATCTGGTCCAGGGGGGCGAGGGCCTGGTAGGCGTCCTCGATCCGGCCGTGGTCGAGCAACAGGCGCAAGCTCGCCAACTGCATGCGCTGGGCGGTCAGCGGCTGGTTGATTTCATGGGCCAGGGCGGCGGACATCTGCCCCAGCGCCGCCAGTTTGGCCGACTGCACCAGGCCGTCCTGGGCGGTGCGCAGGTCGCGGGTGCGTTCCTCGACCAGGCGCTCCAGTTCTTCGCGACTGCGTTGGCGCAAGCGCGCCAGACGCCAGCGTTGGGTGAGGAACAGCAGCAGAAACACCAGCGCCAGCCACAGGCCGGCACCCGCGAGCGCGGCATTGCGCCGTTCCTCGGCGGCCATCTGCGGTTTGCGCAGCAGGTGCAGGGTCCAGTCTTCCGGTGGCAGCGGCTGCGATTCCCAGAGGTAGTCGGCACTGCCGTCCGGGCCGTCGACCCGGGTCAGGTAGCTGTTGTCGCCGAACATCCGCAGGGGCCGGTAGTCGAGGGGGCTGAGGGACTGCTTGTCATATTGCCGGGTGCTGCCGATTTCGCTGCGGTCGTTGTCACGTAGCGGGCGCAGCAGGCGATAGCGCCAGCCGGGCTGGTTGGCGATAAACACGATGTCGCGGGCATCGCTGACCAGCAGCGTGTCGTTGCCCTTGCTCCATTCGCGTTCGAGTTCCGGAAACTCCAGTTTCACCACCATCGCCCCGAGGAATTCGCCGTTGTCGTCGGTCACCGCGCTGGCGAGAAAGTAGCCGGGAATCCCACTGGTCACGCCCACGGCATAGAAGTGCCCACTGCCCTCGACACGGGTCTGGTTGAAGTAGGGGCGAAAGCCGTAGTTGTGACCGACGTAGCTGCTGGGCTGATTCCAGTTGCTGGCGGCCACCGACAGGCCGTTGCGATCCAGCAGTTGCAGGGTGGAAGAGCGGGCCGCGCCGTTGATCCGTTCCAGTTTGCGGTTCAGGGCGTCCTGTTCTGTCGCGTCGATGGGGCCGGCCAGGGCCGCGCGCAATTGCGGGTCGAGGGCGAGCACCGCGGGCAGGGCGCGGTAGCGTTCGATCAGGGTGTGCAGGGCGTTGGCGTAGAGCGTCAGTTGTGCCTTGCCGCGCGAGGCGTCGTCGACCAGGGCCTGTTGTTCGGCGCGATGTACGGCCCAGCCGGCGGCCAGGACGGTACCGGCGACAATCAGCAGGGTGTAGAGGGCCAGGCGCAGGGGACGAGGAGGCGGCGACATACGGGCAACGACAGGCAGGGGAGGGGCGGGAAAGATAGCATGTCGGCTTTGGCAGTGCTTTGGAGGGGGCGACGCCCTTGAGTCTTGTAGCGCCTATCCGGATGCCATCGCCAGCAAGCCGGCTCCTGCAAATCCGAGCCGCGCCGCGAACGCTTGTCGTGCCCGAAATTCTGTAGGAGCCGGCTTGCTGGCGATGGCGGCGGCGAGTACGACACCGCCATTGCTGATAAACCGGTTCCCACAGGTTTTGCAGGCCTTACAACAACTCGAAACTCTGCTGCGTCACATCCTGGGAGTCCAGGCCGATCTGTACGTTGAACTTGCCCGGCTCCGAGGCGTATTTCAACTGGGTGTTATAGAACTTCAGGTCTTCCTCGTCGATGCTGAAGTGAAGGACCTTCTGTTCGCCCGCCTTGAGCATCACCTTCTGGAAGTTTTTCAGTTCCTTGACCGGACGGATCATGGAACCGGCGACCTGCTGGATATACAGCTGCACCACGGTTTCGCCATCACGCTTGCCGGTGTTCTTGACCGTGATGCTGGCGTCGAGCTTGCCGCTCTTGTTCAGCGTGGTCGAAGACAGCGCCATGTCGCTCAGGCTGAAGTCGGTGTAGCTCAGGCCATAGCCAAAGGGGTACAGCGGGGTGTTTTCCTCGTCGAAATACTGCGAGGTGTAGTTGCCTGGCTTGCCCGGAGTGTACGGACGACCGATGGTCAGGTGGTTGTAGTACATCGGCACCTGGCCGACCGAGCGCGGGAAGGTGATCGGCAGCTTGCCCGACGGGTTGTAGTCGCCGAACAGCACGTCGGCGATGGCGTTGCCGCCTTCGGTACCGCTGAACCAGGTTTCCAGCACGGCATCGGCCTGGTCCTGTTCGTGGCCGATGGTCAGCGGACGGCCGTTCATCAGCACCAGCACCAACGGCTTGCCGGTGGCCTTGAGGGCCTTGATCAGTTCACGCTGGCTGGCCGGGATATTCAGGTCGGTACGGCTCGACGATTCGTGGGACATGCCCCGCGACTCGCCCACCGCGGCGATCACCACATCGGCCTGCTCGGCGGCCTTCACCGCCTCGTCGATCATCTGCTGCGCCGGGCGCGGGTCATCCACTACTTCCGGGGCATCGAAGTTGAGGAAGTTCAGGTAATCCACGACCTTCTTGTCGGCGGTGATGTTCGAGCCGCGGGCATAGATCAGTTGATTCTTATCGCCCAGGGCACGGCTCATGCCGTCATACAGGGTGACCGATTGCGCCGGCAGGCCGGCGGCGGCCCAGCTGCCCATCATGTCGATCGGGGCCTTGGCCAGCGGGCCGACCAGGGCAATCTTCGCCGACTTCTTCAGGGGCAGGGTCTGGTCCTGGTTCTTCAGCAGCACCAGGCTGCGCCGCGCCACATCCCGGGCATCGCTGCGATGCAGGCGGCTTTCGGCATTGGTGTCGACCGGATCGTCCTCGGCCTTGCCGATACGCAGGTACGGGTCCTTGAACAGGCCCATGTCGTACTTGGCGCCGAGCACTTCACGCACGGCGTTGTCCAGGTCGCTCTGCGGCACTTCGCCGGACTGGATCAGCCCCGGCAGTTCCTTGCCATACAGCGAGTCGTTCATGCTCATGTCGATGCCGGCCTTGATCGCCAGCTTGGCCGCTTCGCGACCGTCCTTGGCGACACCGTGCTTGAGCAGTTCGAAAATCGCCCCGTGGTCGCTGACCGCCAGGCCCTTGAACCCCCAGTCCTTGCGCAGCAGGTCCTGCATCAGCCAGGTGTTGGAGGTGGCGGGTATGCCGTTGATCGAGTTCAGCGCGACCATCACCCCGCCGGCGCCGGCGTCGATGGCGGCGCGATAGGGCGGCAGGTAGGTCTGGTACATTTTCACCGGGCTCATGTCGACCACATTGTAGTCGCGACCGCCTTCCACCGCGCCGTAGAGGGCGAAGTGCTTGACGCTGGCCATGATGCTGTCCGGTTCGCTCGGGCTCTTGCCCTGGTAGGCGTTGACCATCACCTTGGCGATGCGCGAGACCAGGTAGGTGTCCTCGCCGAAGCCTTCGGAGGTCCGGCCCCAGCGCGGGTCGCGGGAAATATCGACCATCGGCGCGAAGGTGATGTCCAGGCTGTCGGCGCTGGCTTCCTGGGCGGCGATGCGTCCGGAGCGCCCGATGGCGTCCATGTCCCAGCTCGACGCCAGGGCCAGGCTGATGGGGAAAATGGTCCGGTGGCCGTGGATCACGTCATAGGCGAAGAACATCGGGATCTTCAACCGGCTGCGCATGGCCGCGTCCTGCATCGGACGGTTTTCCGGGCGGGAGATGGAGTTGAAGGTGCCGCCGATATTACCGGCGGCGATTTCCTTGCGGATCAGTTCCCGGGGCATTTCCGGGCCGATACTGATCAGACGCAATTGGCCGATCTTTTCCTCGAGGGTCATCTGCTTCATCAACTGGGCGATGAAAGCGTCCTTGTTTTCCAGGGAGGCGGGCTTTGTGTCAGCCACTACCGGGAGACTGGCCAGGCCAATAGCAAGGCCCAGCAAACACAGCTTCTTCATGAATGATTATCTCGGGGGCCCGGTCCGGCGATCAATCGTTGCGCACTGGCCGGGCTGTTTAGTTATAGGGAGCGACTCGTGTTGTGCTAATAATCCAGCACATTTGTGAACTGTTTTTCGCGCTGGGCATCTTTTAGCTGATTGGCTTCACACATTCCAGTGGCGGTGGCGGATTATGCCTGAGTCCCGCGTACGAAAAATCCTGGGGTTTTTCCCTTTTTAGCGTTTCAAGGAGCGTTTCGAGCATGCAGGCACAACAGGGCTTCCGTTCGAGTGGCCGAGTCATCGTACTGGCCTTGCTGGCGACGTTGCTGGCCGGCTGCGGCATCAACAATATTCCCACCTACGACGAACAGGTGAAAGCCAACTGGGCCCAGGTGCAGAACCAGTACCAGCGGCGGGCGGACCTGATCCCGAACCTGGTGGAAACGGTCAAGGGTTACGCGAAACAGGAGCAGGAAACCCTGACCGCGGTCGTCGAGGCCCGGTCCAAGGCCACCTCGATCCAGGTCGATGCCAGCACCCTGGACAATCCCGAGAAACTCAAGCAGTACCAGGACGCCCAGGGCCAGTTGACCGGTGCCCTCAGTCGCCTGATGGTGGTTTCGGAGCGTTACCCGGACCTGAAGTCGAACCAGAATTTCCTGGCCTTGCAATCCCAACTCGAAGGCACGGAAAACCGCATCAGCGTGGCGCGGCGTGACTTCATTCTCAGTGTGGAAAAGTACAACACCGAGATCCGTACCTTTCCCGGCCGCCTCTGGCATGGCCTGATGTACAGCGACTTGCCGCTGCGGCCGAACTTCGAAGCGACCGCCCAGGACGCCGATAAAGCGCCGCAAGTGAAATTCTGATTATCCGACGGGCGTTGCCGTGCTTGTGTGTGGCAACGCCCGCCCCTGCTTCATCACGAACGAGGTAGGCATGCGTATTTTCCAAGGCGCCCTGTGGCTGTTGCTCTGCACGCTGGCGCTGACGGCCAGGGCCGATTTGCAGTTTCCCGAATTGAGCGGGCAGGTGGTGGACAGCGCCCAGATGATCGACGCGCCGGTACGCGAGGCTTTGAACCAGCAGTTGCTGGCGCATGAAAAGTCCACCGGCGAGCAGATCGTGGTGGTCACCGTGGCGAACCTGCAAGGCATGACCATCGAGGATTACGGCTATCAACTGGGTCGTCATTGGGGGATCGGCCAGAAGGACAAGAACAACGGTGCGCTGCTGATCGTCGCCCGGGACGAGCGCAAGGTGCGCATTGAAGTGGGTTATGGCCTGGAGGACCGCCTGACCGACGCCCAGTCATCCTTGATCATCAACCAGTTGATCCTGCCGCAGTTCAAGCACGACCATGTTTCCAGCGGCATCAGCTCCGGTGTCGACGCGATGCTCAAGGTCCTGGGCAGCCCGATGGTGGAAAAGACCGAGCCCGAAGGGGATTTCGGTTCGCGGCATCCGGTATTGATCGGTTTCCTCATGGTTCTCTTCGTGTTGATCTGCGCGATCATGCAACTGATGGGCTTCGGTCCCAGGGGCGGCGGTTCGGGGGGCTTGGGTGGCGGCGGTGGCGGACGCTCCGGCGGTGGCTTCAGCGGTGGTGGCGGCAGTTTCGGTGGCGGCGGCTCATCGGGCAGTTGGTAATCCAGAATAATTATTAGAGAGCGTGCACAACCATGGCCCTACTGACTGAATACGAACAACGGCAGGTTGCCGAAGCGATTACCCGGGTCGAGCAGCAAACCGATGCGGAGCTGGTGACGGTGCTGGCGCGGCGTGCCGACGACTATGCCTATATCCCGTTGCTGTGGGCCAGCCTGGTGGCGCTGCTGGTGCCGGGCGTCATCAACTTCGCCTTCGGCTGGATGAACAGCCACTGGCTGCTGGCGGTGCAATGGAGCAGCTTTATCGTGTTGTGCCTGGTGTTCCGCATTCCGTCGATCACCAGCCGGCTGATTCCGCGTTCGGTAAGGCACTGGCGGGCATCGAACCTGGCGCGTCGGCAGTTTCTCGAGCAGAACCTGCACCATACCGTCGGTGGTACCGGTGTGCTGATCTTCGTCTGCGAGGCCGAGCGCCATGTCGAAATCCTGGTGGACAAGGGCATTTCCCAGCGGCTCGACAACAGTGCCTGGGAACCCATCGTCAAGGCCTTCACCGAGCGGGTCAAACAGGGGCAGACCCTGCAGGGTTTTATCAGTTGCATCGAGTCCTGCGGCGAACTGCTCAGTGCCCATGTGCCGGTGACCCAGGCGCGTAACGAGCTGCCTAACCGCCTGGTGCTGCTGGGCTGAGGCCCGACGCGGGTCTGAACGGGCGCGCGCCGGCCGTGGCGCGCATCCAGCCCGGCACCGGCAGGGTATAAGGCAGTGGATCGCGGTAGCGGGTGACCGTTTGATGCCAGTGCACGATGCCGGCGATATAGTCCTGAAGACGCCGTGTGTAGTTCAGAACCCGCTGGCGTGCCTCGGCATCCAGGGTGAACGCTTCGAAGAGCACCGGGAGTTCCAGGGCGACGATGTGCTCGAACTGGCGGATTCGCGCATCCCTGAGCTGGCCGACAAGGTCCAGGGCCGGTTGCAGGTCGAGGTCGAGGAACTGCCGGAGGATCAGCACAAAGTTGTTCAACTCGCCTTCGACTTCGATTTCCTTGCGATAGGAGACCAGGTCGTTGCTCAGGGCGGCGGTGTCGACGCTGCAGTGGATCAACTGGCGCAGCGTACTGCTTTGAAAAATCGCCGCGTCGAGCTCGGGCCCCTGGGCCAGTAAGCTCAAGTAGGTCAGTCCGGTAGTGAGATCGCCGCCGAAGGTGCGCCGCCGCATCTCGAGGTAATCGATCGGGTCGGGCAGGCGCAGATCGAACTGGTTGTCCATCTCCCATAACCAGCTTTCGAGCATTTCCACCACGTAGCGGCGCAGTTGCCCGGCCATGCAAGACGACAGCGTCGCCACGCTGATCGCCCACAGGCTGGCCAACCCCGCCTCCAGCGGGTTGGCACTCGGCACCGGCGGCGTGCCCGGTAGCGGCATGCACTGGAACAGGCGTCTTACCTGGAGCGTGGCGGCCCGCAGATTGCGGTTGCGACCAAAGGTTGTCGGAAAGTAATCGTCGGCATAGGTGCCCCAGGTGAGCCAGCGCCCGGCCATATCGACTTCCGCAAGCGGGGCGTCGGGGCAGGTCAGGGCGGCGCAGAAGGCCGCGTCGGCGGCCTCGAAGCGTGACTTGTCCCAGACGCCAAAACCACTGCGAGCGTCGATGATACCGACGGCCCTGGCCCATTCCCGTGATCCACGGCGGGCACTCTCCAGGTGCGGGCTGCAACGCACCTCGAAGGGCAGGTAGACCGCCGGCAGCTGAAACGGGCCGACGGGTTTGTGCAGTGCGTCAATGCCGCGTCGCGGCTTGGCCCCCCGGGTGGCATGCCCCGGCAGGCGGGCCGCACTGGTGCCCAGTCCGGACGGTTTGCCGGGGACCTGTCTGCTGGGGCGAGGTTTCATGTAGCGGCTGGAGCGCAGATGCCAGGCATGGCCGCCGGACTGCCAGTCCACCAGGCCCTTGGTGTAGATCAGGGCGTGCGCGCGTTCCGCCTGGCCCAGGCCCAGGTCGTCGAACAGCCGGGGCAGGTCGAGGACCGCGGTTTTCTCGAAGTGACGCAGGCGCGAGGTCAGCAGGTCATTGGTGATCTCGGCGGCTTTTTGCGTATCGATACCCAGGAAACGCTCGGTGACCAGCACGCAGTTCGACAGCTCGCCTTCTTCCTGCACCTCGCGCTGGTAGGAAAACAGATCGTTACGCAGGTGCACGCCGTCGGCGAAGGTGTCGCGCAGCACCTGCATCGTCCGGGTCTCGGCGATCCGTGGCGAGACCGGTGAACGGTTGGCATGTTCGACCAGGGTCGCCGACCAGGGCGCACCACCGACCTTGCGGCGCATTTCCAGGTACTCGATGGGGTTGGCGATCCGTCCCTCGTTGATATTCATCAGTTCCCACATCGAGGCTTCCAGCAGGTCGTGGGTGTGTTCGCGGAAACGCCGTATCCAGTCATCGGGCATACCGGGCAGCGTCCGTGGCCAGAGGTCGGCGAGGCCGCGTTCGACGCCATTGACCGGCAGCGGTGGAGTGCTGGTGGCGACGCCGGGCATGAATTGCGCCAGCCGGTCGAGATGCTGGCGTGCTGCCACACTGTCGCGGCTGCGCTTGAAGGCTTCGAGGAAATAATCGTCGAAGAAGAACACCCAGACATACCAGTCGGTAATCAGCTCCAGCTCCTGGCTGTCGCAGTCCGGGTGGGTATAGGCGCACATCGCCGGGTAGTCGTGGGCGTCCAGCGCCGCCAGGTCCCAGATGATCGGCCCGTTGGCCGTGGCGGGACTGTCGAGCATGCCCATCTGTCGGGCCCAGGCCCGGGTATGCCGCTGGGCGCTGGCGACATGGGGGTTGAAGCGGGCCCCGTAGGGCATGTAGAACTCGGGCAGTTCGAAGGGCTGCATGACGGCGCTCCTGGTCTTTTCCTAAGGTGCGAAGGTGCGTGTTCAGTCGTGGTAGTGCCCGACCTCGACCCCTTCGAGCACCCCCAGTGCATCCGGCAGGAGCACCGCCACCGAGTAATACGCGGTGACCAGGTAGGCGATTTGCGCGCTGTCGTTGATGCCCATGAACCGCACCGACAAGCTCGGCTGGTACTCGTCCGGCAGACCGGTCTGGTGCAGGCCGATGACCCCGCCGTTGTCTTCCCCGGTGCGTACCGCGAGGATCGACGTGGTCTTCTTCACGCCATCCGACATCTTGGTACAAGGCAGCAGCGGCACACCGCGCCAACCCGGGACCTTGTGACCTTCGAGTTCGACGCTGTCCAGGGACAAGCCACGTTGGCTGCATTCGCGACCGAAGGCGGCGATGGCCTGGGGCGAGGCCAGCAGGAAATGCGTCTGCCGGCGCCGACAGAGCAGTTCATCCAGATCGTCCGGTGTCGGCGGCCCACTGCGGGTGGTGAGGCGCTGGGGTTCGGCGACATTGTGCAACAGCCCGAATTCGGGGTTATGCAGCAGTTCGCGCTCCTGGCGTTCGCGGATCGCCTCGATGACCAGCCGCAGTTGTTGTTCGGTCTGATTCATCGGGTCGTTGTAGAGGTCCGCGACCCGCACCGGGATCTGCAGGATGGTCTGGGTCGAGCTGAGTTCGTATTCACGCGGGGCCGGATCGTAATCGGCGAAGGTCCGCGGCAAGGCCTGGCCCTCGGCGGCACCGGCGGCCAGTTCGATCAGCGCCTCGGCGTACGGGTTGGCCGGCCCCTCGTGGTCGGCAAGTACCCGGCGTCGGGTGACCCGGTAGACGCCCCCGGTCGCCTGCACCCAGGGCAGCCGGTTCAACAGCCAGCGGGTGGTGGTTTCCTGGCTTTGCGGGATCGATTTGGTGGTGGTCGACAGGGTACGCGCGGCGGTCGAACTCAACGGCACGGCGGATGGGGCACTTTTGCTCATGACAGGCACCTGATCAGTTTTTTTCAAAACCACTCAGTCGCATGCTTTCTACCGGGGAAAATGCCGCGTCTAAAACATGCGTAGCCCTTGCTGCTTCTGAGGTCGTTGACGTTTGGTTGGGTGAAAATCATGAGGCGCTGGGCGTCCATGACCAGAAGTTCTCATTCTAGTCGGTTCTGTACAACGTCAAGGCTCGGGAGAGCGCCAGGTTGGGGGGATCGGACGAATGACGAAATAAGCCCGTGCCCCGACGCCCCATCCCGCCTAAAATGCCCGGCATTCCCCTTATCCAGATCCCGCACGCCCGAGGCGCTTTTTCCATGTCAGCTACTGCCACTCCCGCCCAGCCCGCGCCGGACCATCACGGACAATTTCTCGACCTGCTGGACACCAGCCTGAGCCAGAACGCCTTTATCAAGCTGGTGCTGGCCAAGTACGTGGGCGACGAAGCGGACCTGCAACGGCTGATCATCAAGCAGGTGACGGTCAAGGAGCAGGCGTGCCTGTCCTTTGTCTATCGCTACAAGACCCGTGATATCACCAAGAACTTTGCCCTTGCCGAAGGCCAGGCGATCATCGCCGGGCTGCTGCCGGCGTCGTTCAAGAATGCCCACCTGCTGTCGCTCACCGACGAAGTGCAGCTGGAGTACAGCAAGAAGGGCAAGAGTACCCTGTTCAAGGGCAAGGCCCGGCAGACGCGGGAAGTGCCGTCCGCCGAGCACAATCGCGAGAAGAACCGCTACCTGGAACTCAGCCGGCCGTTTCTCACCGACCTGGGGGTGACCAATCCGCAGCACGAGCTGATTCCGGCGATGTCGCGTAAGTGGAAGCAGATCAACAAGTTCATCGAAGTGTTTTCCCATGCCCTGAGTCACTCGCCGATCAAGCTCGACCAGCCGGTGCGGGTCGCGGACTTCGGTTCGGGCAAGGGCTACCTGACCTTTGCCATCCACGATTACCTGCGCAATACCTTGCAGGTCGAGGGGCAGGTGACCGGGGTCGAATTGCGCGAAGACATGGTCAACCTGTGCAACACGGCGGCGGCGCGCCTGGAGCATCCGGGGCTGGTATTCAAATGCGGCGATGTGCGCAGCGTGGCGCCGAGCGAACTGGAGGTGATGATCGCCTTGCATGCCTGCGATATCGCCACCGACTATGCGATCCACACCGGTATCCGTTCCGGCGCGGCGATCATCATGTGCTCGCCGTGCTGCCACAAGCAGATCCGTTTGCAGATCCAGAGCCCGGCGTTGCTCAAGCCGATGCTGCAATACGGCCTGCACCTGGGGCAGCAGGCGGAGATGGTCACCGACAGCTTGCGCGCACTGTTCCTGGAAGCCTGTGGCTACGAGACCAAGGTCTTCGAGTTCATTTCCCTGGAACACACCAACAAGAACAAGATGATTCTTGCGGTCAAGCGCGCCGAGCCTGTGGACCCGGCGCAATTGCTGGTGAAGATCGAGGAATTGAAAGCGTTCTATCACATCCAGGAGCACTGCCTGGAAACCCTGCTGCGGGCCGACGGCTACTTGAGCTGAACCCCCGCTGGCAAGCCGCCCGGTTGCGCCGGGCGGACGCTGGTCTTGCGCCCGAGCATCACGGTGACGATCACGCCACCGGCAAACAGCCAGGTGATCGGCTCGACGTGTTCGCCGAAGAACAGCGCTGAAAAGGCGAGGGTGAAGAAAATCTGCAACAGCTGGATCTGGCTGACCCGGGCGATACCGCCCAGGGCGAGTCCGGCGTACCAGGCAAAAAAGCCGAGAAACTGCGAGAACATCGCCACATAACCGAAGGCCCACCAGGTCTTGCCGGAAATCGCGCCCTGGTGTTGCCAGGCCAGGTACAGCACCGGGCCGATCAGGATCGGCACCGACAGCACCAGCGCCCAGCAGATCACCTGCCAGCCGCCCATCTCCCGGGCCAGGCGTCCACCCTCGGCATAACCCAGGCCGCCGACGGCGATGGCGCCCAGCATCAACAGGTCACCGGACTGGATACTCCCGGCACCGCTGATCAGCGCATAACCCAGCACCAGCGCACTGCCCAGGGCCGCGCAGGCCCAGAAGGCCTTTGATGGCCGTTCGTGGGACAACCAGGCCGCGTACAACGCCACGCACAAGGGTTGCAGGCCATTGACCAGGGCTCCGTGGGAAGCCGGCAGGGTCTGCATGGCCCAGGCCGAGAGCACCGGAAAGCCCAGGATGACCCCGATGATCACCAGGGACAGGCCCTTGACCTGGCGCCAGGTCGGCCACTTTTCCCGGCGCCACAGCAGCAGCGCCGCCGCCGGGATGGCCGCGACCAGGGCGCGACCCAGGCCGTTGAGCAGCGGATGGATTTCCTGCACCACGACGCGGGTGAAGGGCAGGGTCAGGCTGAAGATCACTACACCCAGCAGGCCGAGCAGCATGCCGGTGTTTTCACGGGAGGACATAAACGTTGGCCAGTCATCAGGGAAACAGGGGCTGTCATCTAGCCACAAAGCCCCGGTGGCTCGCCGCTACAGCTAGGCGCAGAGTTGTCCATACAGTTTTCGTGGGGCGGCCCGCGTAGTAGCCGGTGATTACCCGCCTGCGTGCAGAGGGTCTACCTTGACTACTCTTGTCTGCCCAAGCGTTTACCCAGAGGAGTTCACCCCATGGCCGCGAAAAAGATTCTGATGCTGGTTGGCGATTACGTCGAAGACTACGAAGTGATGGTGCCGTTCCAGGCCCTGCTGATGGTCGGTCACCAGGTCCATGCGGTGTGCCCGGACAAAAGCGCCGGCCAGACCGTGCGCACCGCGATCCATGATTTCGAGGGCGACCAGACCTACAGCGAAAAGCCGGGGCATCTGTTCGCCCTGAACTTCGACTTCGCCAAGGTCGATGCCGGCGATTATGATGCGCTGCTGATCCCCGGCGGTCGTGCACCGGAATACCTGCGCCTGAACGACAAGGTCCTGCAACTGGTACAGGCCTTCGATCGCGCCGGCAAGCCGATTGCCGCCGTCTGTCATGGCGCGCAGTTGCTGGCGGCGGCGGGGATTCTCGATGGTCGTGAATGCAGCGCCTATCCTGCCTGTGCTCCGGAAGTGCGGCTGGCCGGCGGTCGTTATATCGATATCGAAGTGACCCAGGCCCATGTCCAGGGCAATCTCGCCACCGCCCCGGCCTGGCCGGCGCATCCAAGTTGGCTGGCGGCGTTCCTCGGATTGCTGGGTACCAAGATCACCTTGTAAGGGAGGGTTGGGTCATGTGTGAGCTCTACGTCAAGGCCGATCCGATTCTCTACGAATCGCGTTCCCGTTCGCTGCGTATCCGTGGCGTGGTGACCACCTTGCGCCTGGAAAATCAGTTCTGGGACATCCTCGGCGAGATCGCCGAGGCCGACGGCATGACCACCAACCAGTTGATCACCCGGCTCTACGAAGAAGTGATGGACTTTCGCGGGGAGGTGCTGAATTTCGCCTCCTTCCTGCGGGTCAGTTGCACCCGCTACCTGAGCCAGCGTCGGGCCCAGGTACCGGAGCTCAGTCTGCTCAGAAGAACCGCGTCAAGCTGACCTTGAGGTTGCGCCCTTCGCTGTAGGCGCGGTCGCCGCTCAGTTCCGGCCGGTAGTTGCGGTTCATCAGGTTATCCACCGTCACGTTCACTTCGGTGCCCTTCAGGTAGCGCTGCTGGGGTTTCCATTGGGCGAACAGGCTCTGCACCACATAGCTGTCGTTCGGGTACTGGTCGTAGAAGGCATCGCCGACGCTGCTGCCCGGGCCGCCGTGATACAGGTCGCTGGGCAGGCGATCGGTCTTGCGCACATAGATCCCCTGCCAGCCGACCCGGGTATCCAGGCTCGGAATCTTGGTGCCAAGCACCACCACCCATTTGGCTGGCGGAATGTCCCGCGCCCAGACGGCCGGCCCCCACGGGTTGGTGTAGGCGTTGTCGCGTTTGCCGGTGGTGTAGGAATAGGACAACTGCCCGAAGACATGGTCCGAGTCATAGAAGCTCTCGACCTCGAAGCCCTGGATGGTCATGCCGCCGATATTGCGATAATTGGACAGGGCGCCCGGCGGGCAGGCTGAACTGATGGTGCCGCCATTGATCGCCTGGTTTTCGCAGCCGACCCCGGTGGCCTTGAAGATTTCATCCTCGATGCGGTTGCGATAAAGGGTCGTGCGCACCAGCAGGTTGTCATTGTCGGTCAGCAACCTGGAGAAGTTGCTGATGCTGCCCAGACGCAAGGCGGTGATGCGCTCCGGGTCGAGGTTGGTGCTGGTCGCGGTGCGGCTGCCCAGGCCCTGGACTTCATATTGTTCGTCGATCACCGGTGCACGCCAGGTCTTGCTGTAGTCGGCGAACAGGCCCTGGGTCGGGGTCACCCGCCAGAAGGCCGCCAGGCGTGGTGACCAGCCGGTGTAGGTCTGGTCGCTGTAGTTGTGGCCGAAGCTCGGATCGGGGTTGTCGTAGTAGGGCGCGTCGTTGCCCTCGCCACGGTTGCGCACATGGTCGTAACGCAGGGATGGGGTCAGCGTGAAGTCGCCGAGGGTCACCGCATCCTGGATAAAGAACGCATTGGCATCGACCTTGCCTTGCGGCATGAACGCCGGCTGGAAGTGACCGTAGTTGTACTTGGCGGTGTTGTAGGTGGCGCCGGGCATCCACATCTCGGTTTCCCGGGCGTGCTTGCGGATCTGGATACCGGCCGTCAGCGCGTGTTGCAGCGAGCCGGTGTCGAACAGGCTGGTGTTCTTGATCTCCAGCTCGCGGTCATTGTAGGCGGTGTCCATCCGGCGTCCGCCGGTGGCCAGTTGGAAGAACGCGGTGGCATCGCGTTCGTCGGTCTGGTCGGTGCGGGACGAGGAGTATTTCACCTGCAGGTCCAGCAGCGGGTTGTCCAGCGGCTTGTACTCGTACTTGCCCGACCAGGTGGTGTCGGTTGTGTTGCGATTGGCGAGGAAACGCTTCAAGGCGTTTTCATAGCCGTACTGCTTGATGTTCGAGGCGCTGGGCGGCGTCGGGTAGCTCTGGGACGAAAACGGTGTCCAGCGCTCGCTCTGGGAGCGCGAGTAGGAGAGCTTGAGCGTCTGTTCGTCGGTGAGGTTGAGGTTCAATTTGAACAACCCGGCATCCAGGTCCTGGCCGCTGTTGGGCAGGCGCTGGGGGTTGATCGGGTACTGGTTGCCGGGGTTGGGCGGGGTGGCGGCCAGCTTCATGTCACCGGCATCGCGTTGGGTCAGGAACACCAGGGCATCGGCCTTGCCGTCGTCGGTGCGGCCATAGACCGCGCCGCTGTAGGTCTGCTCATGGTTGTTGCTGGCGTAGCCGTATTTGACCATGGCCCCGCTGTTGCGGCCCTTTTCCAGCAGGTCGGGGGCGTCCTTGGTTTCCATGTGCACCGTGCCGCCGAAGCCGCCGTTGCCGGTCTCGGGCGAGTGCGGGCCCTTTTCCACCTCGATGCTCTTGATCAGCTCCGGCTCGATGAAGATGGTGCCTTGTTGATAACGCTCAAAGCTGCTTTTGGTCGCGCCGTCGACGGTCATCGGCACGTCCTCGGCATCGCCCAGGCCCCAGATATTGATGGTCTGGCCGCCGGGTTTCATCGAGCCGCCCATGGTGATGCCGGGCAGGGTGCCGAGCAGCGCGGGGATATTGTCGGGCTGGTGGCGGTCGATATCGTCCTGGGTCAGGGTCGAGCGCCCGACACTGCTGGCGTCCACTTCCTTGCCGTCGCCGAGGATGCTCATGGCGCCGAGCTGGATGGCGCTTTTGCCGGGCGCAGGTTCGTTCTGCCGCACGACAAAGGTCTTGTCGATCATGACCAGGGTGAAATTGCCGCCCTTGAGCAACAGCATGATGGCTTCCTGGGCGGTAAATCGACCTTGCAACGGGCGGGCCTGGACGTTGCGCAGCTGCTCTTCATCGAACAGCAGCTGGATGCGGGTCTTCTGCGCCACGGCACTCAGGGAGGTCGCCAGGGACTGGGCCGGCAGGTCCAGTGCCAGCGGATCGGCGGCCATGGCCTGGAGGCTGACGGTCAGGCAGGCGGCGATCAGCGTTGGACGGGAACAGTGGTGGAATAACTCATGAGCAGCGCGAAACATTGAATCCCCCGATGCGGCCAAAGGCCAAAAAAAGGCGTCCTGGTGGAACGCAGTCGGGGAGGAAGACGCGACACGGGGAAAAAACCACATATGCGAATGTAAAATATTCGCAATAAAGTCTATTTGCGGCTTTCGATCCTGACCTGGCCGTCGTCCAGGACCACGGTTTTCACCGGGATCAAGGCGGGCAGGGCATTGAGCAGGGCATCCGGGTCTGTCACGTCGAGGCTGCCGGAGACCTTGAAGTGCGCCAGCGGGCCATCGGCCAGTTGCACCGGTTTGCTGCGGTACAGGCTCAGTTCATCGATCAGGCTGGCCAGTTCGCGGTTGCGAAAGGTCAGGTGGCCGCTGCGCCAGTCGGCGATTTCTTCGCTGCTCAGGGTTTGCTGTTGCAGCGTGCCCTTGGCGTAGTCAAAGATCGCCCGTTGCCTGGCTTCGAGCAGGGTGGCGCTGCTCGGATCGCCTTCCGGCTCGAAGGCCACCTGGCCGTGGGCGACGCTGACGACCAACTGGCGCTGGCCGCGGCGCACATCGAAACCGGTGCCCACCACCCGCACCCGGGCGTTGCCGGCATGCACCCAGAGCGGGCGTTCCTTGTCGGCGGCGACTTCCAGGTAGAGCTGGCCCTGATCCAGGTAGATATCCCGTTGCTGGGAACGGAAGTTGATGCGCAGCCGGGTATTGGCGTTGACGTACAGGGTGCTGCCGTCCGGCAGTTTCAGGGTGCGGGTGCCCTGGGCATGGGCGGCGACCTGATGCCGGTATGGGGTGTTTGGCGCGCCGACATTGGCGGTCAGCAGCGCACACAACAGCGCGGCTGCCGTGGCCAGGGCCGGTCGCCAGAGGTTCTTGCGCCGCGCTGCTGGCAACGCCGGCTGGTTCAGTTGGCGCAGTTGCGCCAGGTCCGCCCAGAGGGCTTCGAACTCGGCATAGGCCTGGGCATGTTCTGGCGTCGCGCGCCATGCTTCGAACGCTTTGTCCGGTGGCTGTTCGGGGGTGTCGCGGTGACGGGCGAACCAGCTCGCGGCCTGGGCATCGATGCTGTTCCCATCCGGGGCGATGTCGATGACATGGCTCATTCCGGCTGCTCCCTGCCATTGTCCTGTGCCAGGCGCTGCTTGCAGTGCAGCAGGGCAAAGGCGATGTGCTTCTCCACCATGCTGACGGAAATCCCCATGCGTTCGGCGATCCGGACCTGGCTCAGGCCCTCGAAACGGGCAAGCATAAGGGCTTCTCGACGCCGAGGCGAGAGTTCCTCGAGCACTTGTTTCAACTGCTCCAGCCGTTGCAGCTGCTGGGCGGCCGCCAGCGGGTCATGACGCTCGTCGGCCAAGGGTTGCAGCGGCTCGGCATCGGGCTCGCGCTGCACCCCCTGGCGCACCTTCTGCTTGCGCCAGTGATCGCGTAGCAGGTTGCGCGCCATCTGGAACAGAAACGCCCGGGGTTGTTCGACCTTGGCCTGGTCGCGGTAGTCCAGCCACTGGGTGAAGACATCCTGGGTCATGTCCGCCGCATCGCTGGCGTTGTCCGTGCGTTTGCGCAGGAAATGCAGGATATCCGCATAGAACCCGCGAAAGGTTTCAGCCGACAAGGGGTCGGGCTTGGGACGAGGCATGGGGATCCTTCACGACTTCTGCTGGAGGGGAGCGGGAAAGTCGTGAATGATATCGAGAATTATTGCTATTTGTCTTCTTTGAAATATTCACGGCTGAATCTCGATGCCTTCCCGCTCGCCCGGGTTGGCCCTGAGTCAAATGCCGGGCGCCTCTCAGGCCTCGGGGTTGACCTGTAGCTGCGGGTTACCCAGCGGATGGCTCTTGGCATCGAAAAACCGCAGTGTCACCTCGCGGCCCTCGAACAGCTGGGTGAAGTGGCGCTTCTGGTGCTGGATAAAGGCCTGGCTGCGTGGGTAGATCGAAATCGCCAGGGTCTTGATCCGTGCATCCAGCAGGGCCTGGACGATATGCCGGTCCTGCTCGCCGAGGTTGTGGCCGAAGATGCACAGGGCGTCCTGATGCCCGGCCAGTTGCCCGTAGCAGTACGACAGGTAATCCGAATGACGGATCGCCTTGAGCTTGTCCTGCGCATTTCCCTCGCTGACGAACAACGGCACATCGCCCAGGGTATTGATCGCGAAACTGCCCAGCAGGGTGCTTTCCGAAGAGGTCAGCTTGCGGGTGCTGCCGTCGAGGTTCTTCACCAGGTGCAGACCACCGTGCAGGTACAGGACGCGGGTGCCGCGGGTATCGGTGTCGCCCAGATTGAAGGTCGAGTCGTCGGTACGGAACAGGTCGTCGAACGGCTCGGGCGCCTGCATGATCGCCCAGTAGGTGAGCAGGTCGTAGTTGGTCGAGTAAAGGGTGCGGTAGCGACTCAACTCGGCATTGATCAGCGCCAGGCTCTCGGCCTGCACCCGCATCCAGGGGATATGCACCGAGCGTATCGCATGGATCAGCGCTTCCTTGACCGCGAAGTAGCGATTGCGCGGCGACGACGAACTGATGGTCAGCGCCGCATTGACCCGGATGGTGCTTTTCAGGGCGCTGAGCACCTGTTCGAAATTGCTGGTTTCCAGGGCCTTGAACACCGCCAGCTCGCTGAGTCCGAGAGGGCGGTTGCGAGTGGTCTGTGCGAGTTCGAACAGCGAGTCGTAGGCAAATGCCTGCCACATCGCCCGGCTCGCGCCGTTGCCGATCAACAGGCCGCTGCAAGGGATTTCGGCACGCAGGGCGCTCCAGTCTTCTAACGCGGTATCAAATACCTGGAATTCCATCGTTGCCATTCGTCGGTTGCCAAATCTGAGGAGGATCAACGGCGAACTTTAACACGGGGTTTGTTGAGTCATTCCCTCATTCCATAGGCTACGATTTTTTCACGGGTCACCTTTTACGGTGATATCGTAATGACATCTCTTTTGGGTGTTTTTTCCAGTGCAATGGAATGCCGCATAAAGGGTGATCGATATGTCAGTCAGAAACCTGAAAATAGCTACACGCGCTTTTCTGAGTTTTGCCTTTGTCACACTGCTGTTGATTGCCCTGGGCGTTCTGGCGTTATGGAAGATGCATCTGATTCGCGAGGCCGCCGTCGACTTGCAGGATAACTGGATGGCCAGCCTGCGACAGGCCGGGCGGGTCGAGTTGACCCTCTATCGGATACGCCTGGAGAGCTTTCGTCTGGTCTCGGCCACCGATGCACAGCTGAAACAGGCCGAAGCCACCCGTATACAGGAACTTAAGGCCACACTCGATCAGCAGATCAAGGCCTATGCACCGCTGGTCGCGAGCCCCGAGGAGCAAGCGGTCTACGAGGCGGTGCAGCGTAATGCCAGCCTCTATGAACAGAAACTCGCCGAGACGTTGCAGATCGCCAGCGAGAAGGGGTCCGAAGCGGCGCTGGTCCTGCTCAATAACGTGATTCCGCCTTTGGTCGGTGAGCTGCAAACCAATATCGAGGCGCTGGAAAAGATCAATGACGATGGCGCCGTGCAGTCCGGTATCACGGCCCAGCAGCAGTTCGACGGCGGTTTTTATCTTACCATCGCGATTATCGTCATTTCCTGCGTCTTGACGGTATTGCTGGCGATTATCTTTACCCGCAGCCTGACCGGCCCGTTGCGCCTGTTGCTCGGCTCGACCCGGAAAATTGCCGAGGGCGACCTGCGCACCGAGGTGCAGGTGGACGGCAAGGACGAATTGGCCGAGTTGCAGGCTTCGACCGCGGCCATGCAGGCCAGCCTGAAAAATACCCTGCGACATATCAGCAACTCCTCCACGCAGTTGGCGTCGGCCGCGGAAGAAATGAGCGCGGTGACCGGCGAGTCCAATCGCGGTATTCAACGTCAGAGCCTGGAGACCGACCAGGCCGCCACGGCGGTCAATGAAATGACCGCGGCGGTCGAGGAAGTGGCGCGCAATGCCGTGGCGGCGTCGCAGTCCACCCAGCGGTCCGAAGTGTCGACCCGCACTGGGGCGGACCGTGTGCACCGCACGATTGCCTCCATCGAAACCCTGAGTTCGACGGTCAAGGCCACCGGGCAGGAAGTCGAATCCCTGGCGCAGCAGGCCCAGAACATCAGCAAGGTGCTGGATGTGATCCGGGCCATTGCCGAACAGACCAACCTGCTGGCGCTCAACGCCGCCATCGAAGCCGCCCGGGCCGGTGAACAGGGCCGCGGCTTTGCCGTGGTTGCCGATGAAGTGCGGGCCCTGGCGCACCGCACCCAGGTCTCGACCCAGGAAATCGAGCAGATGATCGGCGCCATCCAGAACGGGACCGGGCAGGCCGTGGTCTCGATGCAACGTAGCAATGAAGAGGCGGACAAGACGCTGTTGATTGCCCATGAAGCCGGTTCGGCCTTGTCCGAAATTGCCCAGGCCATCAGCGAGATCAATGATCGCAACCTGATGATCGCGACCGCCTCCGAGGAGCAGGCCCAGGTCGCCCGGTCGGTGGACCAGAACCTGATCAGTATCCGCGACCTGTCGATCCAGAGTTCATCGGCGGCGAGCCAGACCCTGGCGGCCAGTCATGAGCTGTCCAAGCTGGCGGTGGAGTTGAACAAGGTGGTCACGCAGTTCTCGATTTGAGTCCCCGGCGGTAGCCCTTGACTCCTTATTTGACGCATCCGTTCGGAGACGTGAAATGGACCCGGATATCTGTAAAGGCTGTATCAAGATCGAGGTGGCCCGGCTGGCCATCGGCATGCAGATCGAAGCGCTGGACCGGCCGTGGGAGGAAACCACCTTTTCCTTTCGCGAGTTCCGCATCCGCCGCGAGGAGGAGCTGAGGCTGCTGCGTGAGAACTGCGTGTATGCCTGGGTGGAGGTCGCCAGCGCTTCCGGGGCCCACGGGCTGTCGCTCGACATCCCGGTTGAGTGCGCGACTGAGTGCGCGGCGCTCGCCGAGCCGGTCGATTTCAATGTGGAAATGGCCCAGGCCCAGCTTGCCTGGGGCTCGGCCCGTGCGCAGTCCTGGCGCATCCTCGAGGCGGTGGAGATGGGCGAGCCGATTCAGGTCGGCGTGGTAAAAGCGGTGGTCAAGGACTGCGTCGACAGCATCCTGCGCAACCCCTCGGCCTTGCTCTGGCTGACCCGGATCAAGTTCCAGGACGATTACACCGCCGAGCATTCGCTACGGGTGGCGATGCTGTCCATTGCCCTGGGTCGCGAATTGGGCTTGCCACCTTCGGAACTGGAGGAAATCGGCGTCGGTGCCATGCTCCACGATGTCGGCAAGCTCAAGGTGCCCGACGCGATCCTGAACAAGCCGTCGGCGTTGTCGGAGCAGGAATACGCCATCATGAAAAGCCACCCCATGGAAGGCTATACCTTGCTCACTAGCCAGGCCGGCGTGCCGTTGGCGGCACTCGATGTGGTGCTGTCGCACCATGAACGGGTTGACGGGGCGGGTTATCCCCGTGGCCTGAGTGCCGAAGAGATTCCGTTTTATGCGCGAATCGTCGCGGTGACCGACGCCTATGACGCCATCAGCAGTGACCGGGTCTACAGCAAGGGCCGCTCGACCCTCGAATCCCTGCGTATTCTGTTCAAAGCCGCCAACAGTCATTTCGACGAGCAGATCGTCAGTGCCTTCGTGCGCATGATCGGCCTGTACCCCAGCGGCGAAATCGTCGAGATGACCAATGACGAAGTCGCGATCATCCTCGGTGCTCCGGCCTGCAATCGGCTCAAGCCGCGGTTGTTGCGGGTACTCGGCGCCGACAAACGACGCTGCCCGGAAAAGCTCATCGATCTGGCCGGCAGCACTTTCGATGCCATGGGGCGGCCCTATGCGATTCGCCAGGTCTGTTCGTCCGGGGCCTTTGGCGTCGATATCGAGGCTTATCGCCGACGCGGCCTGATCCAGATAAACGGCGGCTGACGAACGGTGGTTCGGATCCGGGATTTCCTTGAGCCAGGTCAACGTCTGCGGTGGGTCTTCGACTGAAGCTGGGGGCAGTCCTCAGCTAAAGGAAGGCTTACCGTGAGCAGCACATTTTTCATCCCCGCCGTGAATATCATGGGCATTGATTGCCTGGACGAAGCCATGAGCGCGATTCGCAAGCATGGTTTTCGCAAAGCGCTGATCGTTACCGACGCCGGGCTGGCGAAGGCCGGCGTCGCAGCACGGATTGCCGGGTTGTTGGCGATGCAGGACATCGACTCGGTCGTGTTCGATGGCGCCAAACCGAACCCGAGCATCGACAATGTCGAGAAGGGCTTGGTGGCACTCAAGGCCAGCCAGTGCGATTTCATCGTGTCCCTCGGCGGCGGCTCGCCCCATGACTGCGCCAAGGGTATCGCCCTGTGCGCCACCAATGGCGGGCATATCCGCGACTATGAAGGCGTCGACCGCTCGGCCAAGCCGCAACTGCCGCTGGTGGCGATCAACACCACCGCCGGCACCGCCAGCGAGATGACCCGCTTCTGCATCATCACCGACGAATCGCGTCATGTGAAAATGGCGATTGTCGACCGTAACGTCACGCCGTTGCTGTCGGTCAACGACCCGGCGCTGATGGTCGCCATGCCCAAGGGCCTGACCGCCGCTACCGGCATGGATGCCCTGACCCATGCGGTCGAGGCCTATGTGTCGACGGCGGCGACGCCGATCACCGACGCTTGCGCGATCAAGGCGATTGAGCTGATCAGCGCCAACCTGCGCCAGGCCGTATTCGACGGCGGCGACCTGCAAGCCCGGGAAAGCATGGCCTACGCGCAGTTCCTCGCGGGCATGGCGTTCAACAATGCCTCGCTGGGTTTCGTGCATGCCATGGCCCACCAGTTGGGTGGCTTCTACGACTTGCCCCATGGTGTGTGCAATGCGGTGTTGCTGCCCCATGTGCAGAGTTTCAATGCATTGGTCTGCCCGCATCGCCTGAGTGATGTGGCCAAGGCGCTGGGGGCCGACATCCACGGCATGAGTGCCGAGGAGGGCGCCCAGGCGGCCATTGCGGCGATTCGCAGCCTGGCCAGGGATGTCGAGATTCCTGCCGGTCTGCGGGAGCTGGGCGCCAAGTTGCAGGATATTCCGATCCTCGCCACCAACGCCCTGAAGGACGCTTGCGGCCTGACCAACCCTCGGGCGGCGGATCAGCGGCAGATCGAAGAGATCTTCCGCAGCGCGTTCTGAGGCAGAACCCCATCCCCCAGTGCCTTCCCCCGTCGGGGAGGGTGCTGTCACGACCAGCGGGCTTGCAAACCAGCGTTCAGACAGGTTTAATTGAGTGATTACTCATTTATAAGTTGAACGCTCCTCCCCATGGCCCGTCCGAAAAGCGAAGACAAACGCAACGCTATCCTCAGTGCCGCCATCGAGGTGTTTGCCGAGCAGGGCCTGGGTTGTCCGACGCTGAAGATCGCCCGGCTCGCCGGGGTCGCCGAGGGCACGCTGTTCAACTACTTCAGTTCCAAGGACGTGTTGCTCAACGAACTCTACCTGCATATCAAGGCCGAGTTGCGTGACGTGATGATGCCCGGCTACCCGCGCACCGAAACGGTGAAGAAGCGCGCCCGGCACGCCTGGCAGAGTTATGTCGACTGGGGCGTCGCCGAACCGCGGAAACGCAAGGTGGTGGCTTTGCTCGGGATGTCCGCGCAGGTTACCGAACAGAGCAAGTTGCTGGGGATGCAGGATTTCTGCGAGGTCAACGAGATGATGCAGGAAAGCATTGCCAGCGGCCTGTTCCGCGACCAGCCGGCGGCGTTTGTCTCGGCGATCATGGGTGCCCTGGCCGATACCACCATCGATTTCATTCGCCGTGAACCCGACCAGGCCGAGCGTTATGCCGAAGCCGGTTTCCAGGCATTCTGGAGTGCTACCGCCAAGGAGTAGGCGAGGCTGTTTCTTGTATTGAAGCTCTGCGTTGAAAATGAGTGAGTGCTCACTCAATATTTATCTCAATAATCGTAAGGAGTACAAGCATGTCTAAAGTCTGGTTGATTACCGGCAGTGCCAGCGGCCTGGGTCGCAATATCGCCGAGGCGGTTCTGGCTGCGGGGGAGCGCCTGGTGGCGACGGCGCGCGAGCCGCAACGGTTGGATGATCTGGTGGCGCGTTATGGCGACCAGGTGCGGGTGGTGGCCCTGGATGTGACGGACGCGGCGGCGGCTGAAGCGGCGGTGCAGGTGGCGGTCGATAGCTTTGGTCGACTCGATGTGCTGGTCAACAACGCCGGTTACGGTCATCTCGCACCTTTCGAGCAGACCGAGGCAGAGGCGTTCCGCGCCGAGGTCGAGACCAATTTCTTCGGCGTGGTCAACGTGACCCGCGCTGCATTGCCGGTGATGCGCGGGCAACGCAGCGGGCACATCCTGCAGATTTCCTCCGTGGGTGGGCGTCTGGGCATGCCCGGGCTCAGCGCCTATCAGGCGGCGAAGTGGGCGGTGGGTGGTTTCACCGAGGTGGTAGCGCAGGAAGTGGCGCCGTTGGGGATCAAGATCTGTGCCGTGGAGCCGGGTGGCATGCGCACCAACTGGGCAGTGCGTGCAGGCCAGGGCACACCCACGATCATCGACGACTACCTGCCGAGCGTCGGTGCGATCCGGGAATTGCTCGGTACCTACGCCGGCAATGAGCCGAGCGATCCTGATCGGATTGCGCAGATCCTGCTCAAGCTGGCCTATCACGAGCAACTGCCGCTGCACCTGTTGATCGGCAACGATGCCTTGCAGTACTGCGGGCAGGCCGAGACCGCCCGTGCCGAGGCGGGGGAGCGTTGGTTGGAGGTCAGTCGCGCCGCCGACTACAGTGCTCCTGTCGAGTTGCCAGCATTTCCAAGCCACTGAGAGGTCATCCATGAAAGTCTTGTTGTTCGGTGCCACCGGCATGGTCGGCCAGGGTGTGTTACGTGAATGCCTGCTGGCCGACGATGTGCAGCAGGTCCGGGTCATTGGCCGTACGCCGGTGACCCAGACCCATGCGAAGCTCAGTCAGGTGGTGCATGCCGACCTGTTCAACTACCAGGGTATCGAGGCCGAGTTGCAGGGCTTCGATGCCTGCTTCTTCTGCCTGGGTATTTCGGTGGTGGGACTGGACGAGGCGCAGTACACCCGGGTGACCTACGACCTGACGATGGCTGCGGCCGAGACCTTGTCGCGGCTCAATCCGAACATGACCTTTGTCTATGTCACGGGGGCGGGCACCGACAGCAGTGAAAAGGGCCGCAGCATGTGGGCGCGGGTCAAGGGGCGTACCGAAAACGCCTTGCAACGGTTGCCGTTCAAGGCGGTGTACCTGATGCGTCCCGGTGCGATCCAGCCGTTGCATGGCGTGCGTTCCAAGACCGCGCTCTACCAGGCGGTCTACACGCTGGCCGGGCCGCTGATGAGTGTGTTGCGGCGGTTGTGGCCGGACACCATCCAGACCACCGAAACCATTGGCCGGGCGATGCTGGCGGTGGCCCGAAACGGTGGGCCGCAGCCGATTCTCGATCCCAAGGCGATCAATCAACTGTCTTCGCGAGGTTGAGGCTTGGTTGGGTGGTGGCGGCTGACGCGGTGTTTTTCGGGGCGGCGCTGAACTGGATCATTGCCACCCCGGCGATCAGCAGCACGGCACCGACCATTCTCGGTACGCTCATATGGCGTTCCACCAGCCCGAACAGGCCGAAGTGGTCGAGCACCAAAGAGGCGACCACTTGCCCGGCCAGCGCCAGGGCGACAAATCCCCCAGCCCCCAGCTTGGGCACCAGCAGCACCGCCAAGGCCACGAAACACACACCGAATACGCCGCCGAGCCAGATCCAGGTCGGCGCCTTGGCGGCAAAGGCCAGGTTCGGGAGCGGCAAGCGCAGTGCGAGTATCACCGGCAACAACACCGCCATGCTCACCAGCAGCGAGACCAGTGTTGCCCATAACGGGTGACCCAGGCCGCGGCCCAGGTTGGCGTTGATCGCGCTCTGAAACGGCACGACTGCGCCGGCGATGGCGGCCAGGGCCAGCAGTCCGGCCCAACTCAAGGTACTCATGATCATTCTCCAACAGGTTTTGCTGGACTCTAAGGTATTCGCCGGGCAAATTTAAATTCCAATAAGATATCAAGAACATGCATCGGATGAATGATCTTCGTCGCATCGACCTCAACCTGCTGGTGATCCTTGACGCCTTGCTCGCCGAGCAGCACGTGACCCGCGCCGCCGAGCGCCTGCATCTGAGCCAGCCGGCGGTCAGTCATGCCTTGGCGCGCCTGCGCGACTTGCTGGGTGATCCGCTGCTGGTGCGGGTCGGTGGCGGCTTGGTGCCGACGGCACGGGCGTTGGAACTGGCGTTACCGTTGAGCGATGCGCTGGGGCGGGTGCAGGACCTGCTGGCACCACAAGGTTTTGATCCGGCGTCGGCCAGACGGACGTTTCGCTTGGCGATGTCCGACTATGGCGCGGCGATGTTGTTGCCGGGTCTGGTTCGGGGGTTGCGGCGGGATGCGCCGGGGATCGACCTGCAGATCACCCAGGCTAGCCGCGAGGGTATGCTGGAGCTGTTGCTCAATGGCGATATCGATGCGGCAACCGGGGTGTTCCCGGATTTTTCGCCGGCGTTGCGCAGTACCCATCTGTTCAGCGAACACTACGCCTGCCTGGTGGACCGGGACAGTTTGCCTGCAGAGGGCGTGCTTGATCTGCCGGGCTACCTGTCGCGGCCGCATGTGTTGCTGGAAATGCGTGGCAGCGGGACGGCGGAAATCGAACGGGCGCTGAGTGCGATTCATCAGCGTCGGCGAGTGGCGATCAGCTTGCCGCATTGGGGTGTGGCGCCGCAGTTGATTGCCGGTACGGACCTGATTTTGACCGTGGCTTCGCGCAACTTGCGTAATATCGATCATGAGCGGCTGGTGGTGGTACCGCCGCCTTTCGAAATTCCCTCGTTCGACTTTATTTTTGTCTGGCACCAGCGCCGGGATGGGGATCAGGCATTGGGGTGGTTGCGCGAGTGCATGCGCGCGGTGGTTACTGTGGGCACGCTAGATTGAGGTGCAATGGGGGGCTGTTTTTCGGCTATTGGAGGACGTTTCTCTTTCCCTTGACTGAAGTTTCCTAGAAAATCCAGATCGCTTGCGCCAGGAAAATCACGGGACTAGGCTCTGGTCCGTCACTGCTATTTCAGTGATCGGGTTTAGCAGCCCGATTGACTTCCAGGCGCACAGAAAGCGCCCATATCCATTTGGCTGGCGCTTTTTTCATGCCCGCTTCATGCGTTATGGCGGCTGTGCGTGGGGCGCCTTCGGGCGCGCTGGGTTCCTGGAGTCCCGGTCTGCTAACCCGCGTACAGTCGCCACCCACCTCGTTTAGCAGCGATGGATGACGATTCCACTACTCCGGAGGACGTCATGTTCAAAGTTACACCCAACCCACCTGTTTGCGCAGACCTGAAACTCAACGCGGTTGTCGACCGGGTTTTCGCTCACTACAACCTGCCGATCAGCGATGATCCGATGGCCACCCGAAATGCTTGTAAACCGAATCATCCGAACGGCGTCGAAGAAGCGCTGATTGATGTGTGTGACATCCTTGAGTCGGCTGCCGCGACGGCTTATGAATCCGCCGACCAACTTGACGGTTCGAAACGCAAACTGGCGCTGGGAGTCGTGCGCCTGATCGAACTGGCGCGCAAGCGTGTGGATGACACCTTGCAGCTCTGGCCTGTCTCCAGTCACGCCTGAATGTAGGAGCTGGCTTGCCGGCGATGGCGGACGATCAAGCACCGCAAGGCTCAAGGGCCTCATCGCCGGCAGGCCAGCTCCTACAGGTGCCGCGTGTTCCCCAAGATCGCAGGCAATAAAAAAGCGGCCCGGATAACCGGGCCGCTTCTATTCCTGCAACAAAAGCGCTTACTGCACTTCCACCGCCAGGCTGTCGTGGATCTTCTTCTGCCAGATCGCGGGACCGGTGATGTGCACCGACTCGCCCTTGGAGTCGACCGCGACCGTCACCGGCATGTCCTTGACCTCGAACTCGTAGATCGCTTCCATGCCCAGTTCGGCAAAGGCGACGACCTTGGATTTCTTGATCGCCTGGGCCACCAGGTAGGCGGCGCCACCCACGGCCATCAGGTACACGGCCTTGTAGTCCTTGATCGCTTCGATGGCGGTCGGGCCGCGCTCGGATTTGCCGATCATGCCCAGCAAGCCAGTCTGGTCGAGGATCTGCCGGGTGAATTTGTCCATGCGCGTTGCCGTGGTCGGACCGGCCGGCCCGACGACTTCTTCACGCACCGGATCAACCGGGCCGACGTAGTAGATGAAGCGACCCTTGAGGTCCACCGGCAAGGTTTCACCCTTGTTGAGCATTTCCACCATGCGCTTGTGCGCGGCGTCGCGGCCGGTGAGCATCTTGCCGTTGAGCAGGACGGTTTCGCCCGGCTTCCAGCTCTGCACGTCTTCCGGGGTCAGGGTGTCAAGGTTGACACGGCGGGCCGACGGACCGGCTTCCCAGACGATTTCCGGGTAGGCGTCCAACGGTGGCGCTTCCAGCGAAGCCGGGCCGGAACCGTCGAGCACGAAGTGCGCGTGACGGGTGGCGGCGCAGTTGGGGATCATGCACACCGGCAGGGATGCCGCGTGGGTCGGGTAATCCATGATCTTCACGTCGAGCACGGTGGTCAGGCCACCCAGGCCCTGGGCGCCGATGCCCAGTTGGTTGACCTTCTCGAACAGCTCCAGGCGCATTTCTTCGATGCGGTTGGAGGGGCCACGCTTCTTCAACTCGTGGATGTCGATGGACTCCATCAACACTTCCTTGGCCATGACCGCGGCTTTCTCGGCGGTGCCGCCGATACCGATGCCGAGCATGCCCGGTGGGCACCAGCCGGCACCCATGGTCGGCACGGTCTTCAGTACCCAGTCGACGATCGAGTCGGACGGGTTGAGCATGGCCATTTTCGATTTGTTCTCGGAGCCGCCGCCCTTGGCCGCCACGTCCACTTCCACGGTATTACCCGGAACGATGGAGTAGTGGATGACCGCCGGGGTGTTGTCCTTGGTGTTCTTGCGCGCGCCGGCCGGGTCGGCCAGGATCGAAGCGCGCAGGACGTTTTCCGGCAGGTTGTAGGCGCGACGCACGCCTTCGTTGATCATGTCGTCCAGGCCCATGGTGGCACCGTCCCAGCGCACATCCATGCCCACGCGCACGAACACGGTGACAATCCCGGTGTCCTGGCAGATCGGCCGGTGGCCGGTGGCGCACATGCGCGAGTTGATCAGGATCTGGGCCATGGAGTCGCGGGCCGCCGGCGACTCTTCCCGCAGGTAGGCCTCGTGCATGGCCTGGATGAAATCCACGGGATGGTAATAGGAAATGAACTGCAGGGCGTCGGCAACGCTCTGTATCAGGTCGTCTTGCTTGATCACGGTCATGGGTCGCGCTCCTCTATAAAGACGGGAACATGGAAATAAGGTGTTTGCGACCTGTTTGTATCTGGTCTGTCGAAAACATCTTTTGAGACGAGCCGGGCACGCATGACCGGCACAAAATAAGGCGCGGCAGTATAACCCGCCCTTGAGCCTGGCACATCCGTCAGTCGTCAAACCAAGGTCGCAGAGGCATCGGCACTCTTCTTGCCTTCTCGTCCAGATGAAACTGTATGAGTGGCAAAAAATTGAATAGTTATTTTTGATCCAGATCACTAGAGTGGCAAGTGGCCTGTACGGGAAGGAAACCCCTTGAGCCCTCAGCGCACAGTGAGTCAAAGATTGACCCATAAAGCCATACAGAGTCTGTTACGCAAACGCTTTGCCCTGGCTGCCGGCACCTATCTACTGGTGCTGTCGCTGCTATGGGTAGCGATTTTCACCGACCACTATGAGGCCAGCGTAACCACGGGCCTGGTCGGCAGCGGCCTGGTGATTCTCAGTCAGGGCGTACTCGGCTGGCTATTTATCAGCGGTCGCAACCGGCTCTTTCGCGATCCCAGCCTGACCGAGCTGCAGGTGCTCATAGGCCTGGCTTGGCAAACCTACCTGATGGCCAACCTCGAAGAGGCCCGCGGCACGTTCCTGGTGTTTTATCTGCTGGTGCTGCTGTTCGGCATGTTTCATCTGCCGCAACGCAAGTTCATACGCTGTGCGGCGCTGGTGTTCTTCTCGTTTGCCGCGCTGAATCTCTGGGAGGGCTACCACTTCCAGTTGCCGGACCCGGGCCTGGCGTTGCTGCAGGTGTGCGTGCTGTTTGTCGTGCTGCTCTGGTTGTGCCTCTACGCCAGCTACGTGCAAGCCTCCCGCCAACGCATGCGCCAGCGCCGCTTTGCCTTGCAGGCCCACCAGGACACCCTGCGCGGGATGATGCGCCAGTTGGAAGACCTGGTGGCGACTGATGAACTGACCGGGCTGTACAATAGACGGCATTTCCTGCGCCTGGCTTCCCGTGAGCTGGAGCTGATGGACGCGGATGTGGTCCATGGCCTGGCCTTGATCGACCTTGATCATTTCAAGCGGATCAACGATATGCACGGGCACGCCGCCGGCGACCAGGTCTTGCAGGCGTTCGCTGCCGTGGCCACGGCCTGTGTGCGCGACGGCGATGTGCTGGCGCGCTATGGTGGAGAAGAATTCGTGTTGCTGTTGCCCAATGCCGATCCCGAGCGCCTGACCTCCTGTTGCGAGCGCTTGCGCCTGGCCTTTACCCAGGTGGAGCTGATGGGGGTGGCGGTGAGTAACCTCAGCCTGTCGGTCGGCATGACGCTGGTGGGGGTGGAAGACGACCTCGACGATGCCTTGCAACGCGCCGACCAGGCGCTGTATCGCGCCAAGCGTGATGGCCGTAATCGCTGTTGCGCGGCCTGGGAATACACCGATGCCTGAGCTGCGGGTGGGTGAGCGGGGCTGGTCGGTGGAAACCGGCAGCAACCTGCTCGATGCCTTGAACCAGGCGGGCGTGGCGGTGCCCTATAGTTGCCGCGCGGGCAGTTGCCATGCCTGCCTGGTACGTTGTGTACACGGCGAACCGCAGGACAACCGACCGGAGGCCCTGGCCTTTGCCCAGCGCGAGCGCGGCTGGCGGCTGGCTTGCCAGTGCCAGGTGCGCGAAGACCTCCAGGTCGAAGTCTTCGACCCGCGCCGTGACGGTCTGTCGGCAACGGTGGCCGAGCTTGAATGGCTGAGCCCGACGGTCCTGCGCCTGCGCCTGCTGCCCGAGCGCAGCCTGCGCTACAGCGCCGGCCAGCATCTGGTGTTGTGGACGGAGCAGGGCGTTGCCCGGCCTTATTCGCTGGCCAGCCTGCCCGAGGAGGACCGCTATCTGGAGTTCCACCTCGATTGCCGCCAACCCGGCGCGTTCAGCGACGCGGCCCGCCGGCTTCAACTCGGCGCGCCGATCCGCCTGGGCGAACTGCGCGGCGGTGCCTTGCATTACGATCCGGACTGGCACGCCCGGCCACTCTGGCTGCTGGCGGCCGGTACGGGGCTGGCGCCGTTATGGGGGGTGTTGCGCGAGGCGCTGCGCCAGGGCCATGAAGGACCGATCCGTCTGGTTCACCTGGCCCACGACGACAGCGAGCATTATCTGGCGCTAACGTTGAACGAACTGGCCGCGCAGTTCCCCAACCTGAGTGTCGACTATGTGACGGGGGCCGAACTGCCGGACTTTCTGGCCAAACTGCGCCTTGTCTCCCGGCAGACCCTGGCTCTACTCTGTGGGGCCCCGGCGAGTGTCGAGGCGTTGGCGAAACGTCTGTACCTGTCCGGGCTGCCGCGCAATCAACTGCTGGCCGATGTGTTCGTGCCGCACGCCTGAGCGCCGGGTCCCCACAATAAGAGAATCTCCATGACTGACGCGATTGTGCTGGAGCGCGAAGGCAGCTTGCTGACCTTGCGCCTGAACCGTGCCGACAAGAAGAACGCCCTGACCCGCGCCATGTACAGCCAGCTGGGCCAGGCGTTGCGGGAAGCGGACGCCGACCCCGAAATCAACGCGGTGTTGATTCGCGGCAGCAGCGAGTGTTTTACCAGCGGCAACGACATTGCCGATTTTCTCGAAGAGCCGCCGAGTACTCTCGACAGCCCGGTCTTTGCCTTCATGCGCAGCCTGCTCGATTGCCGCAAGCCGGTGATTGCCGCCGTTGCGGGCCCGGCCGTGGGGATCGGCACGACGTTGCTACTGCATTGCGACCTGGTGTATGTCAGCGCCGATGCCCGTCTGCGCATGCCATTCGTCAACCTGGGGCTGTGCCCGGAATTCGGTTCGAGCCTGTTGCTGCCGCGTCTGCTCGGTCATGCCCGGGCGGCGCAGTTGCTGCTGCTGGGCGAGGGCTTCAGCGGCGAGCAGGCGGCGACCTGGGGCCTGGCCACCGAGGCCTTGCCCAGTGGCGAGTTGGCGCTGGCCAAGGCGCGGGAAGTGGCACTGCGCTTCGATCAACTGGCCTCGGCGGCGGTGCAGGTCAGCAAGCAATTGATGAAGGACCCGGATCGCGAGCAACTGCGCCAGGTGGTCGAGGCTGAAGCGGTGTTGTTTATCCAGCGGCTGCGCTCGCCCGAGGCCATTGCGGCGCTTTCGGGTTTCATGACCCGGCGTTGAGCGTCAAGGTTTCCCGGACGACTTTGCCCGATGCCCGGGTTGCATGAGACTCGAATAGGCGGAGATCACCGACACCCACGTCAGTGCCAGTGCGCCGACCAGGATACTGTCCTTCTGTTCTCGCAAAATCCCCAGTTCGTGGGCGCTGGAAAAATAGGTCAGTGAACCCAGCGCGATGGCCGCCACGACTCCCTGGCAGGCGGTGATGATAATCACCGCGTGGATCAGTTCTGCGGGTTGTCGGTAATACAGGGACCGCCCCAGATAGAAGGCGATAAGAATCAGGCCGGCGATAATCGAATAAGAGGTCTGTTCCAGTGTCATGGCACCCTTCCTTGGGGCGGTAGTGTCAGGTGGGTGTTGTGACCCATAATCCGGCCAGGGCGCCCAGCAGCAAGCCTGCCAGCAGTGCACCTCCCATGTTGGGGAAGAGCATGCCAGCCAGGCTGGCGCCCCCCAGCGTCGTGGCGATCATCTGGATATCCATCATCCGGCTGAAGGGGTGGCGGGTGATGGGAGGACAGTTTCGGTCTTTCATAGCGCTTCTCCTTGCCGAGGCTTTGGCGTGCATCCGGCGGTCAAGTGACAAGGCTAGCCTGTCAGCTGATCTATGTGCCGACACTACAGTGAAAACAGAAAGAGCCTACACAGCCTCCGCGGCGGTTTTTCTCCCAGGCATGAAAAAGCCCCGCCCTCTTGCGAGAGGCGGGGCTTTTTTACGGCTGGGTTGCGAGGATCAAACCAGTGGGTCGCCCACGTGCAGGATCTTCATGCCGTTGGTGCCACCGATGGTGTGGTAGCTGTCACCCTTGGTCAGGATGACCCAGTCGCCTTGCTCGACCACGCCGCGCTTGAGCAACTCGTCCACGGCAGCCTGGCTGACTTGCTCAGGCGGCAGCGAAGCCGGGTCGAACGGCACGGTGTAGACGCCACGGAACATCGCCGCGCGGGCCTGGGTTTCACGGTGCGGGGAGAACGCGTAGATCGGCACCGAGGAACGAATCCGCGACATGATCAACGGCGTGTAGCCGCTTTCGGTCAGGGCAATGATCGCCTTGACGCCCGGGAAGTGGTTGGCGGTGTACATGGCCGCCAGCGCGATGCTCTGGTCGCAGCTTTCGAAGACCTTGCCGATACGGTGGCTGGAGGTCTTGCTGGTCGGGTGCTTTTCAGCGCCGACACAGATACGCGCCATGGCTTGCACCGCTTCCAGCGGGTAGGCACCGGCGGCACTTTCGGCCGAGAGCATCACGGCGTCGGTGTAGTCCAGCACGGCGTTGGCTACGTCGGAGACTTCGGCGCGGGTCGGCATCGGGTTGAGGATCATCGACTCCATCATCTGGGTCGCAACGATCACCGCCTTGTTGTGGCGGCGTGCATGCAGAATGATTTTCTTCTGGATGCCCACCAGCTCGGCGTCGCCGATTTCCACACCGAGGTCACCACGGGCAACCATCACCGCGTCGCTGGCCATGATCAGGCCGTCGAGGGTTTCGTCGTCGGCCACGGCTTCGGCACGTTCGATCTTCGCCACCAGCCAGGCAGTACCGCCGGCCTCGTCGCGCAGTTTACGGGCGTATTCCATGTCGGCGGCGTCGCGTGGGAAGGACACCGCGAGGTAGTCCACTTCCATTTCGGCGGCGAGCTTGATGTCGGCCTTGTCTTTTTCGGTCAGGGCCGGGGCGGTCAGGCCGCCACCGCGACGGTTGATACCCTTGTGGTCCGACAGCGGGCCACCGATCAACACCACGCAGTGCAGCTCGGTGTCGGTCGCGGTTTCAACGCGCATGACCACACGACCGTCGTCGAGCAGCAGTTCGTCGTCGACGCCGCAATCCTTGACCAGGTCCGGGTAGTCGATACCGACGACCTGTTGGTTGCCCTCGGTCAGCGGATGGCTGGTGGAGAAGGTGAAGTGATCACCGACCTTGAGTTCGATACGTTTGTTGGCGAACTTGGCGATACGGATCTTCGGACCCTGCAGGTCACCCAGCAGCGCGACGAAGCGCCCGTGCTTGGCGGCGAGGTCGCGCACCAGCTTGGCACGAGCCTTGTGCTCGTCGGGAGTACCGTGGGAGAAGTTCAGACGGGCAACGTCCAGGCCAGCGAGGATCAGCTGTTCGAGAACTTCCGGCGAGTTGCTGGCCGGGCCCAGTGTGGCGACGATTTTAGTACGACGAACGGACATGCAGAGACTCCTGAGTTCAAGCGCAGCGAAAGGCTACTATGCTCCTCTGCTGTAGTCATTGTTCATTTGCACTACTTTTCTGCGAATGATTTTTTTCGAATAGGTTGTTTGGCGAACACTCTGGAGATTTTCGCCATCGGGTCGATACACTAGCAAGAACAGGAGACCCCCCATGCGAATTTTGCTCGTTTTAGCCCTGGCAGCCAGTGTGGTCGGTTGCACCCGCTGGTCGATGGACAGCCATCTGAACAATGCCTATCGGTCCTATGATCGCGGCAACTGTGAGGACGTCATACTGCAGTTGTCCCAGGTCGACCGTGAGAGCCGCACCCGGCAATACATCCAGCCGGAAGTGTCGATGCTGCGCGGCCAGTGCCTGGAGCGCCAGAAACTGTTCGTCGACGCGATACAGACCTATCAGTTCATCCTCGCCCAGTACCCCTACAGCGAGTATGCGTACCGCGCCCGGGCACGCCTGGATACCTTGCGGCAGTTAGGGCACACTGATGGCGCAGTGCCAGCTCAAGTCAGCCCCGCCCCGTTGTAATGATGGTTGAAATATTAGTAACTGGCTCTCTGCCAGCTTTGCGCTAACATTCGAGTGTATGGTTTCAGTTTTATCAATTCCTTTGAGTTGAAAACCATGGCTCGGTAGAGGTTCTGCGATAGGGCGATTTGCCACTATCGCGCCGAGACCAAGGGAGAGCAGGACCGTCCGTCTGCTCCGTAGCATTAGCGCGGCCATGCTGAATGGCCTATATAGCGATCATTGCCATGTCTACTGAGCGTCGAATCGAGCGGCATCAGCTGCCTTATTTCCTGCAAGTGTTCAATCGCTACACCGGCAAGCCTATTGGCTACCTGGGCAATGTCTGCGAAGAAGGACTGATGTTGATCAGTCAGTTACCCTTGCTGGTCAAGGCCGAGTTCGAGCTGCAACTGAAGCTTCCGTTCGGCGATGACGCCCAGCAATTGATTGACCTGACCGGTCTCTGTCTGTGGTGCCATGAGGAGACCACTCCGGGGTATTACGACTCGGGGTTCAGGCTGCTCGAGTCGTCCCCGGAGTATTTGCAACTGGTGGCGGCGTTGCAGCATTACTTCAGCTTCCATCCGTTGGAGGCTTCCGCTTAGCGCGGGGCTTCAAGGGGCGGGCTCTTACAGGGTTCCGGCCCTTTTCCAACTCAGGTAGCGGCTGACCAGATCGGCCCCCAGCTCGCTCGGGCGGGCGTCGAGCACCGGTACGCCATGGGCGGCCAGCCGTTCATGGAGGGTGGCCCGGGCATTCAGATAATCCACCGTGCCGCAGTAGGCCAGGGCTTCGGGCAGGGTCTGCACCGGTGCCTGGCGCAATTGGTCGAGCACTTCTTCCCTCAGGCTGGCCACCAGCACCCGATGTTGGCGGCCAAGACGTTTGACGGCGGTCAGCAGTGCTTCATCGTCGTCATCGCGCAGATTGGTCACCAGTACCACCAGGGCCCGACGTTTCTGCCGGGCCAGCAGTTGGCTGGCCGCGGCCTGGTAGTCCGCCGGGCGCTGGGTGCTGTCCAGGTCGTAGACACTGTTGAGCAGTACGTTGAGCTGACCCTGGCCCTTGACCGGGGCGAGAAAGCGCGGCTGCTCGCCGGCAAAGGTGCACAGGCCTACCGCGTCGCCCTGGCGCAAGGCCACATAGCTGAGCAACAGGCAGGCGTTGAGGGCATGGTCGAAGTGCGCCAGTTCTCCGTCCTGGCTGCGCATCCGCCGCCCGCAATCGAGCAGGAAGACGATCTGCTGGTCGCGCTCATCCTGGTATTCCCGGGCAATCGGCGTGCGCTGTCGAGCGGTGGCTTTCCAGTCGATCTGGCGCAGGCTGTCGCCTTCACGAAACTCCCGGAGCTGGTTGAACTCCAGGCCCAGGCCGCGACGCTGGCGTTGGCGCACGCCGAGCTGGCTGAGCCAGTTGTCGACGGCCAGTAGCTGGGCGCCATAAAGACGGGCGAAGTCCGGGTAGACGCGGGTCGCATCGGCCAGTTCCAGGTAGCGTCGCTCGGACCACAGGCCCAACGGGCTGGGCAGGCTGACTTCGCAACGCGTGTAGCGAAAATGGCCACGGTTCAAGGGACGCACGCGATAGGTCAGCTGGCTGCCTTCGCCCGGTTGCAAGGTGATGGCTTGGGGCAGATTGTCGAACGCCAGGCCTGCGGGGACGTGATCGAAGAGCTGCACCCGCAGGGGCGCGGGGTGATCGTGACTGAGCTCGAGGTGCACCTCGCCCCAGCGGCCCAGCGCCAGGCTACCGGGGAGCTTGCGTTTCAGGCACGGCGAGGGCAAGCGCCTGACTCGGACACCATCCAGCAGGCTCAACAGCAGCAAGGCCAGCAGCAAGCCCCAGCCAATCGAGTCGATGCACTCGGGCAGCTCGACGCCCAGGGCCCTGAGCGTGCCCAGGCCAATGCCCAGCGCCAGCAGGACGCCCAGCCAGATCAACAGCAGCCGTGAAGGTCTCATGGACGCACGGGCCTCACTGGCGCGGCGCCGGGACCTGGTCAAGCAGTTGCTTGAGCACCTGGTCGACCGACAGCCCTTCGATATCCAGTTCGGGGGCGATTCGCACCCGATGCCGCAGCACGGCCAGGGCGCAGCCCTTGATATCGTCCGGGATCACGAACTCGCCGCCGCGCAGCAAGGCTCGGGCTCGGGCGCCACGGACCAGGGCGATGGACGCCCGCGGCCCGGCGCCGAGGGTCAGGCCCGGCCAACTGCGGGTGGCCCGGGCCAGGCGCACGGCATAGTCGAGGACCTGCTCGTCCAGCGGCAACTCGCTGGCAATCCGCTGCAACGCCAGCACGTCCTTGGCTTGCAACAGGGTGCGCAGGGGCTGCACTTCGAGCATGTCGGCCTTGGTCGATCGGGTCACCTGACGGACCATGTCCAGCTCCTGCTGGGCATCGGGGTAATCCATGCGCAGCTTGAGCATGAAACGGTCCAGCTCGGCCTCGGGCAGCGGGTAGGTGCCTTCCTGTTCGATCGGGTTCTGGGTGGCGAGCACCATGAACGGCTGGGCGATGGGCAGGGCACGGCCTTCGAGGGTGACCTGGCGCTCCTGCATGGCTTCGAGCAGCGCCGCCTGGGTTTTTGCCGGGGCGCGGTTGATCTCATCCGCCAGCAGCAGGTTGGTAAACAGTGGGCCCTTGCGCAGCTTGAACTGTTCGGTCTGCAGGTCGTAGACCGCATGGCCGGTGACATCGCTGGGCATCAGGTCGGGGGTGAACTGGATACGCGCGAAGTCGCCGCCGAAGCAGCGCGCCAGGGCCCGTACCAGCAGGGTCTTGCCCAGCCCGGGGACGCCCTCGAGCAGCACATGGCCGCCGGCGATCAGCGCGGTGAGCACGTCGTCGATCACCCTGTCCTGACCGATCAGCACCTTTTGCAGTTCGTGGCGCACCGCCTGGGCCAGCTGGCTGGCGCGATGCCGCTGCTGTTGGGCATGGGCTTCGGCATCCACCGGGCTGGTCGGTTCGGCTTGTTGTTCGCTCATAGGGCATTCCTGAGAGTTTGCAGGTGGGCGACCTGGCGGCTGAAGTCAACGCTGGAAAGGCGTTGCTTGGGTCGCGGGCGCAAGGCCTGGCTGATGGCGCTGGTGGGTTGGCGAGTCAGGCGCGCGAGCACCTGCCATTGTTCGGCAACGCCGAGTCGTTCGAAACCGGGATGACGCTTGCGGGCCCGGCGCAGGATGTCCTGCTGCAAGGCCTGGAGCAGGGCTTCATGGCCGCTGCGACGGAGCAGGAAGTCGGCGCTGGCGCGCAAGTGTTCCTGCAGTTGTCGGCGTGCCCGCGAGGCGGGAGCCTGCAACGGCCCCTGGCGCAGGCCGACATGCCACAACCACAGGCCGAGGAGGGCGGCGAGGGCGACCAGGGCCTGGGGGAAGTAGCGCCATAACAGGGTCAGCAGGTTGTCGTGGTCGGTGTTGAACAGCAGGGTCACGTCGCTGTCCTGGGCCAGGTACCAGAGCAGCCAGGCGTTGTCGTAGCGGCCGATGGCGGGGTTGGTCCAGAGGTCGGCGTCGGTCAGCACGGTGACCGTGCCGGCGCCGTAGTCCAGTTGCATCAGGTGGGTGGAGGTGGCGCTGTTGGCCCAGGATTGCGCCAGGTTCTTCGGGTCGGACAAGTGGAACGCGGTGTCGAAACTGAAGTAGGCCGGAGCGTCTTCGTCTTCCAGGTACATGCGGGTCAACAGCGGGTAACGCTCGTCTTCCGGTTCCGGGCCGTCACCCTTGAGGTCCTTGCTCAGCAGTTGGTGCAATTGCACGCGGTCGAGCAGCAGGTCGCCACTGCTGCCGGTCTTGGGGTTCCACAGGGCCTCGGCGACAAACAGCAGTCGCCCACCGGCCCGGGCCCAGTTGAGCAACTGGTCGGCCTGGCGCGGGGTCATGTTCGAGCGCTCGCCCAGCAGCATCAGGTTCTGTCCGCGCGGGTCGAGGCCGGGGAGGATGTCCAGGCTGTTGGCATGGGTGACCTTCAAGCCGCGTTGGCGTAGAAACTCTTCGGCGGCCAGGTAAGGGTTGGCGCGAGCTTCGGGTGAAGGGCCGTGGTCGATGACCTCGGTGTAGGGCGTGGCCTTTTGATAGAGGTAGAGGCCGCCGCCTGCGAGCACCGCCAACAGTGCCAGGCCGATCAGCCAGGACAGGCGCCGGTTCATCGGACGGCTCCCCGACCGAACAACTGTCGCCAGCCTTCACACAGTGCCTGTTGCTGATGGGGCGCTGGCAGGCGATGTCCGTAGGCGAGGTTCTGCCAGTGGCCGGTCAGCTCCTGGCTGAAGGCCTGGAGGGCCGGTTCCGCCAACTGGCCGAGCCGTTCCAGGACCTGGCCTTCGGTATCGGCGCTTTTCAAGGGCAGTTGATAGTCATGCAGCAGGCGGCTGAGCAGGCCACGGTAAAGCAGGCTCATGGCTTCGCGCGGCTGCTGGGGCCAGAGGGCTTCGGCGCTGGCGGCGATATCCTCGGGCAAGCTGTCGATGTCCAGCGCCAGGCCGAACAGTTGCGGCGTGGCGTTCGGGGCGGCTTTGGCCCGTGGCTTCGGGCGCCGGCCGACGAAGGTCTGCCAGCCATCCCGATAGCTCCAGGCCAACCAGGCCAGCAATCCGAACAGCGCGGCCCAGAGCAGGATCTCCAGGCCTTGGGCGAGTGTGCCGGCGATGCGGCTGTCAAAACGCTCCAGCAGGGCCTTCAGCCAGCCGGAAGAGGCTTTGTCGCCGGCCTTGGCGGACGCTTCGCCCAGTCGCCAGCGGGTGACGGTTTCCGGATTCCTGAACGGTGGCGCCTGCAACTGCGCCTGGATCGCGTCATGGGAGGCCTGGCTGGTCAGTGGTTGCTTGAGCAGTCGCGGGGTGTTCGGTGCCGGTGGTTCGGCGGCCATGACCGGTGACGCGAAGGGCATCGACAACAGGCCGACGCCGAGCAGCAGTGCGGCGACCACCGGCAGCAGGCGCTGGCGCAACTGGCGGAAAATCAGTTCGATATCCCAGGCTTCCAGCACCGTCCTGCGGTTGAGATAGAGGCTGAAGCCGCAGGCGATATAGATCGGCTCCCAGAGAATCAGGATCAGCGCGTAGAAGGCGTTGCTCAGGTGTTCCAGCCAGAGCCATTCATGCTGGGCGGCGAACAGCAGTTTCTGCCAGTGCCAGTCGATGTCGATCTGCCGGGGCAGCAACAGATAGAACAGCGCCATCAGGCCGATCCACAGGACATATTCCAGGTGCGCGCCGATCAGCGTCAGCCAGCGCGCCGCGCCCAGGCTCTGGGGCAGGAGTACCCGCAGGCGCTGCTGGCGGGCTTGGCCGTCGAGGCCTTCGAGTTGTTGCACCGGCAAGGTGAAACTGCGGCTCAGGCTCAGGCGGCGCCAGGTCAGGCTCGCCAGCAGTTGTGGCTTGAGCAGGCGCGGCCAGGCCTTGAGTGCCTGTTTCAGGGTCGGGGTATCGCCGAACAGGGCCGAGGACAGGATATACAGCGGCAAGCGCTCGAACGCCGGTTTCAGCCACCAGAACAGCAGCAGGGCGATGGAGGGGTGTTCCCAGAGCAGCAGGCTCAGGAGCGCGAAGACCGGCAAGGTGACCAGCGCCCAGGAGCCCATCAGCAAGCCGCGATGTTGCTGGGCCAGCAGCACGCCGAGGTCCATGGCTTCCCAGGTGTTGCGGGGGCGAATGGCAACGCTGGCGTCAGTCAGGCGCATGCTTGCTCCGTCCGGCCAACAGCAGATAAGCGCCTACCAGCAGCCAGAGTCCGGCGCCTACTGCATATTTGAGTCGTGGTGCGAGGTGGCTCATGGACGACCAGTAGGCCTCGATAAAGGCGGCGATCAGCAGGAACAGGATCACCCCGCCGACCATCTGGATGCTTTTCTGTGCGTTCAGGCGCAGGGCCTCGCCGCGGGACAGGCGTCCCGGTGCCACCAGTGCCCAGCCCAGTTGCAGGCCGGCGGCCCCGGACAGGACGATGGCGGTGAGTTCGAAGGCGCCGTGGCCGATGACAAAGGACCAGAAGGTCTGCCCGTAGCCGATCTGGGTCAGATGGCCGGCCACCGCGCCGATCGTCAGGCCGTTGAACAGCAGGAAGAACAGGCTGCCCAGGCCGAACAGCAGGCCGCCGGCGAAGGTCTGAAAGGCAATGCCGATGTTGTTCATGATGTAGTAGCCGAACATCACCCAGTTTTCGCTGGAGGCCCGTGCGACGGTGCGTCCCAGGCGACTGGCGGCGGGGTCGTACATGGCCTGCATGTCGGCCACCTGCTGTGGGCTGACGATGCTGTAGACCAGGTCCGGAAACAGATAGATCAGCAGGCCGGTCAGCCCCAGGCTGGCGAAGAACAGCACGCCGGCAACCACGACGAAAGGCCATTGCTCGCGCACCAGGCGAGGGAAACCGGCGAAGACGAAACCCAGCACCGAGGTACCGAGGTGACTGCGGTGCCGATAGAGTTGCTGGTGCCCGCGCAAGGCCAACTGTTGCAGGGCATCGACCAGATGGCTGCTGTAGCCGCGTTCCTGGGTCAGGGCCAGTTGTTGGCACAGGCGCCGGTAATGGGCGGGGAATTCGCGCAGGTCGGTGGCTTTCGCCTTGCCGCGTTCCATCTGCTCGAGCCATTGGGCAAAACGTTGCCACTCGGGCTGATGGCGGCTTTCAAAGAGGCTCTGTTTCATGGCGGGCCCAGCAGTCCGTGGGCAATGCCGTTCAACTCGGCCGCGGCCCGGGACGCCGGAACACCCAGGGGCGTAGCCAGCAGCGCCGCGAGTTCGCGGGTGCGTTCGGCGCTGAGGTCGCCCTGGCGTTCGGCGAAACTCAGCACGGCGCGCTGTTCCGCCAGGCGCAGGACGAAAGGCGCGCTACGGGGTGTCGCCTGGGGCAGGCTGGGGCGTGGCAGCGGTTGTTCACGATAGACCACCAGCGTGCCGCCGGCCAGGTCGCCGAGGCGCTTGAAGGTCGGGTGTTGCAGGCAACTGACGGCACCGAGGAAATAACCGAACGGCAGCATGTCGACAAAACGCAGCAGGTTACGGGTCAGGGAGGCGGCCCAGCCGATCGGCGTGCCGTCGTCATGCACGACCCGCAGGCCCATCATCTGTTTGCCCGGCGAGCGGCCCTGGTTCAGCACTTCGAACAGCACCATGTACCACCAACTGACGAGGAACAGCACGATCGAGCCGAGACCCAGGCCCAGCTTGCCCAGCAGCATCAACGCGCTCAGCAGGACACCGAGCAGCACACCGCGCACGCCCAGGTCGATGGCGAACGCCACTGCCCGCACGGGCAGGCCGGCCGGACGCAGGGGCAGGTCGATACCTTCCGGGGTTTCGACGCGATAGTGGGTGTCCAGGGGTGTTTGCAGCGCAGTCTTCCTTTTCGGTGCTGAAATCGACGGCAAGGTCGCAGGTCCTTGCGGACAGAGGCCCGATCCTAGCCAGCGGCGCCTGGCTAAGCAACTTAACTCTGTAATGAACGGTATCGAAGTAGCAGCGCCCAGTTGTTACGGGATGCTGGTCCGAGGGGGCGCTGAACGCCTAGACTGCATCGGTCTTCTGTTCAGGAACCTGCCGTGACCTCTATCTTCTGGTACGACTACGAAACCACCGGGATCAATCCGCGCTCCGATCGCGCCTTGCAGGTGGCAGGCATCCGTACCGATGCCGAGCTCAACGAGATCGATGAGCCGGTCAACCTGTATTGCCGGCCCAGCGAGGATATCCTGCCGCACCCGGCGGCGTGCATGATTACCGGTATCACCCCGCAGCAACTCGCCGCGCAGGGGTTGGTCGAGGCCGACTTCATGACCCGCGTGCACGCCCAACTGTCCCTTCCGGGTACCTGCGGTGCCGGCTACAACACCTTGCGTTTTGACGACGAAGTCACTCGTTACAGTCTGTATCGAAACTTTTTCGATCCCTATGCCCGCGAGTGGCAGGGCGGCAACAGCCGTTGGGACCTGATCGATGTGGTGCGGGCGGCCTACGCGCTGCGTCCGCAAGGTATCGTCTGGCCCGAGGACGATGGGCGGGTGACCCTCAGGCTTGAACGCCTGACCGCGGCCAATGGCATCGATCATGGTCATGCCCACGAAGCCTTGTCCGATGTGCGCGCCACCATTGCCCTGGCGCGGTTGATCCGCGAGAAACAGCCGAAGTTGTATGACTGGCTGTTTCAGTTGCGCAGCAAACAGCGGGTGATGGATCAGATTCGCCTGTTGCAGCCGATGGTGCATATCTCCGGACGTTTTTCGGCCGCGCGTCATTATCTGGGGGTGGTCCTGCCATTGGCCTGGCATCCGCGTAACCGCAATGCCTTGATTGTCTGTGATCTGTCCCAGGATCCGCAGCCGCTGTTGGACCTGGATGCCGATACCTTGCGCCAGCAGCTTTACATCCGCCATGAGGACCGCGCCGAAGGGCAACTGCCGGTGCCGCTCAAGTTGATTCATGTCAACCGTTGTCCGGTGGTGGCGCCGCTGAAGGTATTGCGTGCTGAAGATCAGCAACGTTTGCAGTTGGATATGGCGCTTTATGAAGCGCGTCGTCAGCAACTGACTGAGACCCAGGAAGTTTGGCGGGATAAAGTCCAGGCCCTTTATGCTGGCGAAGATTTTGCCCCCAGCGAGGATCCGGAGCAGCAGTTATACGACGGCTTTATCGGCGATCGCGACCGGCGTTTGTGTGAGCAAGTTCGCACTGCGGAGCCCGAGCAGTTGGCGCGTGGGCAATGGCCTTTCGATGATGAGCGGTTGCCGGAATTATTATTTCGTTACCGGGCGCGTAACTTTCCCGCCAGCCTGAGTGAAGAAGAGCAACAGCGTTGGCGTACATTCTGCCAGCAGCGTCTGACCGAGGCGGCCTGGGGCGCGCCGAATACCCTGGAGGATTTTACCGGACACCTCATGAAGTGTTTGCCGAATGCAACAGCGGCGCAGCGTCAGGTGCTGGAGCAGTGGCAGGACTATGCACTCTCTTTGTGCGAGCGGTTTAACCTGGCGGCCGGTTAAACAGGCGGCGATTAAATCGCAGGCAATAAAAAACGCCAGTGAACTGGCGTTTTCTCGTAGGTCGCGAATAGCGTCCGTGACCGGCTTGGCTTAGCCCAGCAGGGTAGCCCAGCTTTCAACCACGTCGCCGCCCCACTTGGCTTTCCACTCTTTCAGAGTCTTGTGGTTGCCGCCTTTGGTTTCGATCACTTCACCGTTGTGCGGGTTTTTGTATTGCTTGACCTTGCGTGCGCGCTTGGTGCCGGTGGTTTTCACGGCGCCGCGTACGGCTTTGCCGGCTTTGGCCTGTGGGTCCAGGATGTTGATGACATCTGGCAGAGCCTTGTTGTACTCGCCCAGCAGAGTGCGCAGTTTGCTTTCGAATTCCATTTCTTTTTTCAGCGCGCCGTCTTTTTCCATTGCAGCCATTTGGGCTTGCAGCTGTTCGATGGCGCTCTTGGTTTCGTTGTATTTCTGGATCAGGGACATGGACACTACCTTATGCTGAGTCAGGACGACAGGGGTACAGTGACGCAATAGTAGTCAGAGTATTTGAGCAAGTAAACATTTAATAGAAGGTTTATTGCATTTAATTTGAAACTTAAGCGTGACCTTGTCGCGGACTTAGAAGTTTTTGCGGCGCCGGCCAAGAGCTGTCTTGTTGCGGCGATGTTTGAATTATCTGCGGGGTGCGCCGGCTCACTCGGGAAAAGCCCACTACAAGTGAAGGGGGAAACCGGCGCCGGGGCGGGAGTGGGCGGGCGCTGCAACGAATACTGCAGTTTTTTCCCGTACTCGCTAGAATGGCGACCTTTGCGAAGTTCTGGAGTTCTCCCCTCATGCGCACTTTCCGGCTGGTGATTGCCTGCCCCGACCGCGTTGGCATCGTTGCCAAAGTCAGTAACTTTCTAGCGTCTTACAACGGTTGGATCACCGAAGCGAGTCACCACTCCGACAACCTCAGTGGCTGGTTCTTCATGCGCCACGAGATTCGTGCCGACAGCCTGCCGTTTGGTCTGGACGCCTTTCGTGAGGCATTTGCCCCGATTGCCGAAGAGTTTTCCATGACCTGGCGCATCACCGACACCGAGCAGAAGAAACGCGTGGTGTTGATGGCCAGCCGTGAATCCCATTGCCTGGCGGACCTGTTGCACCGTTGGCACAGCGATGAGCTGGATTGCCAGATCGCCTGTGTGATTTCCAACCACGATGACCTGCGCAGCATGGTCGAGTGGCACGGTATTCCTTACTACCACGTGCCGGTGAACCCGCAGGATAAAGAGCCGGCATTTGCCGAAGTCTCACGCCTGGTCAAACACCATGAGGCCGATGTGGTGGTACTGGCGCGCTACATGCAGATCCTGCCGCCGGAACTTTGCCACGAATACGCGCACAAGGTGATCAACATCCATCACAGCTTCCTGCCGTCGTTCGTCGGTGCCAAGCCTTATCACCAGGCGTCCCTGCGGGGCGTGAAGTTGATTGGGGCAACTTGCCACTATGTAACCGAAGAGCTGGATGCCGGCCCGATCATCGAACAGGACGTGGTTCGTGTCAGCCACAGTGATAGCATCGAAGACATGGTGCGTTTCGGCCGCGATGTCGAGAAGATGGTACTGGCCCGTGGCCTGCGTTATCACCTGGAAGATCGTGTGCTGGTGCACGGCAACAAGACCGTGGTGTTCTGACAGCCCGTTGACGGGCCTGGAGGTGTGGCAATGAGCGATCCACTCGACAAGGCAACCTCCAAGGCGCCGCCGACCGTAGGTGAAGGCTGTCTGAGCCGTTACGACACCGACGCCATGACCCCTGAAGACGGCACCGAGTTTCCCGGTGCCGCCGAACTCTGGCAGCAATTGCAGGAAGAGTCCGAGGCAGAAAAGCCCGCGGGCTCTTCTGCGCCGCTTAAATCCTGAAGCTGCCCACCAACTGCTTCAGCCGTGCCGCCTGTTGTTCCAGGTCGGCACAGGCCCGCAGGGTCGACTGCAGGTTTTCCACGCCTTCCTGATTGAGGGTGTTGATCTCGGTGATGTCCATGTTGATCGACTCGACCACCGAGGTCTGCTCTTCGGTGGCCGTTGCGACGGACTGGTTCATGCCATCTATCTCGCTGATCCGCTGGGTCACGCTGCTCAAGCGTTCGCCGGCCAGGTTGGCGATTTCCACGCTTTCCAGGCTATGGCGCTGGCTATGGCCCATGGTGCCGACCGATTCCCGGGCGCCGACCTGCAGTTCTTCAATCATGGTCTGGATCTGCTGTGCCGATTCCTGGGTGCGATGAGCCAGGTTGCGCACCTCGTCCGCGACCACCGCAAAGCCACGTCCGGCCTCACCGGCGCGTGCCGCCTCGATGGCGGCGTTGAGGGCCAGCAGGTTGGTTTGCTGGGAAATGCTGGTGATCACTTCGAGAATCTGCCCGATATTCACTGTCTTGCTGTTCAGCGATTCGATGTTGGTGCTGGAAGTGGCGAGCATTTCCGACAACTGGTGCATGGCCTTGATGCTGCGCTCCACCACCTGCTGGCCGTCTTCGGCCAGGCCGCGGGCATCGCTGGCCTGGTTCGAGGCCTGGGCGGCATTGCGGGCGATTTCCTGTGCCGCGGCGCCCAACTGGTTGATGGCCGCGGCGACACTGTTGGTGCGACTGGCCTGTTCGTCGGAGTTGAGCATCGACGAGTTCGAGGCGCTGACCACCCGCAGGGCCACTTCATTGACCTGCTGGGTCGCCGAGGAGACTTCACTGATCGAGGTGTGGATGCGTTCGACGAAGCGGTTGAAGGCGGTGCCGAGGATCCCGAACTCGTCCTGGGACTCGATCGTCAGGCGCCGGGTCAGGTCGCCTTCACCGTCGGCGATATCCTGCATGGCGCGGGTCATCACGTGCAGCGGTTGCATCAGTGCACGGATCAGCAGGCCGAGCAGGGCGATGATGATCAGTACCGCGATGGTGGTGGCGATCACGGCCGAGCTGCGGAAATTGCTGAGCATCGCAAAGGCCTTGTCCTTGTCCACGGACACGCCGACATACCAGCTTACCGAAGATAAACCCTTGATCGGGGCGAAGGCGACGATGCGCGTCTTGCCGTTGGCCACGGTTTCGCTGATCTCGTTGCCGATGCGCGGGGTGTCCTGGGGATAGACGTCGCTGAGGTTTTTCATCACCAGGGCCTTGTCCGGGTGCACCAGGATCTTGCCATCGGCGCTGACCAGGAAGGCGTAGCCGTTACCGTCGAAGCTCAAGGCATTGAGGCTGTCGGCGATGGCTTGCAGGCTCAGGTCGCCGCCCACCACGCCGACGCTCTGGCCGGCCTTGCGCACGGTGTTGACGATGGAAATCACCAACTGCCCGGACGCCAGGTCGATATAGGGTTCGGTCAGGGCCGAACCGCTGCTGTTCTCGGCACTCTTGTACCAGGGGCGGGCACGTGGGTCATAACCGTCGGGCATCTTGCTGTCCGGACGGATCATGAAGCTGCCGTCCTTGTTGCCCAGGTAGGCGCCCATGAAGGTCGATGTGATGGCCTTCTGTTCCAGCAGGTTGGAGACGTTGGCCGGGTCGGCGTTGAGGGCGACCGACTGGGACAGGTTTTCGATCAGCAGGCTGCGGCCGGCCAGCCAGGTCTGGATATTGTTGGCGGTGACGCCACCCATCTCATGCAGATAACTGTTGAGGTCGTCGCGGATCGCATTGCGTTGCAGGTAATCGTTGTACAGCGTGAAGAGCGCAAAGGCCGCCAGCACGATCAGCGACGCGGCCAGCAGGATTTTGTGACTGAATTTGAGGTTTTTGTTCATGGCTTTGGAGGTCCGCTGAGGTTTTGGGTGTCCAGGCAGGCGGTGGAGGTGGCGCGCGCTGGGCAGGGTTGAGCCTAAGCTGTTCCTCTGCTCCTTAAGGGCTCTTCTTAGGGGAGAACCGGATTGTTGTTTTGATTGTTTTATGGGGGAACGCCTTGCTATCGACCAGGCAGGCGCAAAGATTAACCAGCGCGGCAGGGTTCTGCCGGACGGGCAACCTCGATGGATTTTTTGCCAGGTCTGGGGCTGAAGCCAACGATGGGGCGGGCGATCAGATGGCGACTCAGGCCTTGGGCTTGGCGTGACTGGCCAGGCGCTCGAGGGCGGCGCGCAGGTTCGGGTCGCTGATGCCGTTGGCGGTGTCCTGGATGGTTTGCGCCGCATTCATGGACAAATCCATGGTGTGGCCCACGGCGCCCTGGGGAACGGTCGGCGGCTGCACCTTGAACAGGATGCGGGTCAGGCTTTCGAAGACATCGAACGCCTGTAGTTGCCGTTGCAGGCGTTTTTGCTGGTAGCGCAGGCGGGTCGCCCAATGCCCGTCGGTCACGATCAGCAGCAGGCTGCCTTCGCGCCACGAAGCCACGTGGCAGTGTTCGCGGGCGGCGGGTTGCAGTTGGCTTTCCACCAGGCGCTGCAAATGCGCAAGGCGTTGGGCATGGCCGAAAATGGCTTTCAGCGGCTTGGCTTCGCGAAGCAGGGCGGCGGGAGCCCGGGCCGTGAGAGGGCGAAATGCCATGATTCAGACACCTGAAGAAACAGAGTCGCCATGGTATCAGAAGCGTCCACTCTACCTGCGGCCATTGATGTGAATCGTCTTTGGCCCTAAAGTCCGCGGTTAACGTCTGCACTCGATGGCTTGAAGTTCGGGAAAAAGACCTTATTTTAGAGTGGCCCCGTCACAGCGCTGTGCCAGCATCGTGGATTAACGCCACTTTCCTCACCATCGTTTCCGGGTAGAATACTCGTTCGCATGCGGCCATGAGGGCTGCTCGGGCGACTCACGGGGCCGCCCTCCATCCCTATGTGTGGAAGAACCTGCCGATATGTTTGCGCCTTTGTTAAAGAAACTTTTTGGAAGCAAGAACGAGCGTGAAGTCAAACGCATGCTCAAGACGGTACAGATCGTCAATGCCTTCGAAGAGCAAATGGTGGCCCTTTCGGACGAGCAGTTGCGTGCCAAGACCGGAGAGTTCAAGGCCCGCATAGCCCAAGGTGAGACCCTCGACACACTCCTGCCCGAAGCCTTTGCGGTCGCCCGCGAAGCCGGCAAGCGGGTCATGGGCATGCGCCACTTCGACGTGCAACTGATCGGCGGCATGACCTTGCACGAAGGCATGATCGCGGAAATGCGCACCGGTGAGGGTAAAACCCTCGTGGCGACCCTGGGCGTCTACCTCAACGCGCTGTCCGGCAAGGGCGTGCACGTGGTCACGGTGAACGACTACCTGGCCCGCCGCGACGCCAACTGGATGCGTCCGCTCTATGAATTCCTCGGCCTGACGGTCGGCGTGGTCACGCCGTTCCAGCCGCCGGAAGAGAAGCGTGCCGCCTACGGCGCCGACATCACCTACGGCACCAACAACGAATTCGGTTTCGACTACCTGCGCGACAATATGGCGTTCAGCATGGAAGAGAAGTTCCAGCGCGAGCTGAACTTCGCCGTGATCGACGAAGTCGACTCCATCCTGATCGACGAAGCCCGTACCCCGCTGATCATCTCCGGCCAGGCCGAAGACAGCTCGCGTCTGTACACCGAGATCAACAAGCTGATCCCGCGCCTCGTGCTGCACGTCGAGGAAGTGGAAGGCGTGGTGACCAAGGAAGGCCACTTCACCGTCGACGAGAAGACCCGTCAGGTCGAGCTGAACGAAGCCGGTCACCAGTTCATCGAAGAGATGCTGACCCAGGTCGGCCTGCTGGCCGAGGGCGAGAGCCTCTATTCGGCGCACAACCTGGGCCTGTTGACCCACGTATATGCCGGCCTGCGCGCCCACAAGCTGTTCAACCGCAACGTTGAATACATCGTCCAGGAAGGCCAGGTTGTCCTGGTCGACGAACACACCGGCCGGACCATGCCCGGTCGTCGCCTGTCCGAGGGCCTGCACCAGGCCATCGAGGCCAAGGAAAACCTCAATATCCAGGCCGAAAGCCAGACCTTGGCGTCGACCACCTTCCAGAACTACTTCCGTCTGTACACCAAGCTGTCCGGCATGACCGGTACCGCGGACACCGAAGCGTTCGAGTTCCACCAGATCTACGGCCTGCAAGTGACGGTCATCCCGCCGAACAAGCCGTTGGCGCGCAAGGACTACAACGACCTGGTGTTCCTCACCGCCGAAGAGAAGTACGCGGCGATCATCACCGACATCAAGGAGTCCCTGGCCCAGGGCCGTCCGGTGCTGGTGGGTACGGCGACCATCGAGACCTCCGAGCACATGTCCAGCCTGCTCAACCAGGAGAACATCGAGCACAAGGTCCTGAACGCCAAGTTCCACGAGAAGGAAGCGGAAATCATCGCCCAGGCCGGCCGTCCTGGCGCCCTGACCATTGCCACCAACATGGCCGGTCGCGGTACCGACATCCTGTTGGGCGGTAACTGGGAAGTCGAAGTGGCGGCCCTGGAAAACCCGACGCCTGAGCAGATCGCCCAGATCAAGGCCGACTGGCAGAAACGTCACCAGCAGGTGCTCGAGTCGGGCGGCTTGCAGGTGATCGCTTCCGAGCGTCACGAATCCCGTCGTATCGACAACCAGTTGCGCGGTCGCGCCGGTCGTCAGGGTGACGCCGGCTCCAGCCGTTTCTACCTGTCCCTGGAAGACAGCCTGATGCGTATCTTCGCCTCGGACCGGGTGAAGAACTTCATGAAGGCCCTGGGCATGCAGCCTGGCGAAGCGATCGAGCACCGCATGGTGACCAACGCCATCGAAAAGGCCCAGCGCAAGGTCGAAGGCCGCAACTTCGACATCCGCAAGCAACTGCTCGAGTTCGACGACGTCAACAACGAACAGCGTAAAGTGATCTATCACATGCGTAACACGTTGCTGGCCGCCGACAATATCGGTGAAACCATCGCCGACTTCCGTCAGGACGTGCTCAACGCCACCGTCAGCGCCCATATTCCTCCACAGTCGCTGCCTGAGCAGTGGGACGTGGCGGGCCTGGAAGCGGCCCTGCAGAACGATTTCGGTGTGCAACTGCCGATCCAGCAATGGCTCGACGAAGACGATCACCTGTACGAAGAGACCCTGCGCGAGAAGCTGCTCAGCGAGCTGCTGCTGGCGTACAACGAAAAAGAAGAGCAGGCCAGCGCCGAAGCGCTGCGCACCTTCGAGAAGCAGATCGTGCTGCGTGTGCTCGACGACCTGTGGAAAGACCACCTGTCGACCATGGATCACCTGCGTCACGGCATCCACCTGCGTGGTTATGCGCAGAAGAACCCGAAGCAGGAATACAAGCGCGAGTCGTTCACCCTGTTCTCCGAGCTGCTGGACTCGATCAAGCGCGATTCGATCCGCGTCCTGTCCCACGTCCAGGTACGTCGCGAAGATCCGATCGAAGAAGAGGCGCGCCTGCGTCAGGAAGCCGAAGCCCTGGCCCAGCGCATGCAGTTCGAGCACGCTGAAGCCCCAGGCCTGGACGCGCCGGAAATCCTCGGTGAAGAAGTCGATGTCGCCCTGGCCACCGCGCCGGTTCGCAACGAGCAGAAGCTGGGCCGTAACGAACTGTGCTACTGCGGTTCGGGCAAGAAGTACAAGCACTGCCACGGTCAGATCAGCTAAGGTCTTTACCGGACACTGAAATACCTGCGCCGCGACCGGCATTAGCCGTCGCGGCGTTTTTCCATTTGAAACACTGCCCCTGTGACGGCAGTGCAGACATCACACTGAAAGGAGCGCATTCATGGCTGTTGGTCTTGGTCCTTTGCCCACGTTGCACCCGGTTGCCGGTTTTGAACTCGGTATCGCCTCGGCCGGCATCAAGCGCCCTGGGCGCAAGGATGTGGTAGTGATGCGCTGTGCCGAAGGTTCCACGGTGGCGGGGGTGTTCACCCTCAACGCGTTTTGCGCAGCTCCGGTGATCCTGGCCAAGCAGCGTGTCCAGGGCAACGTGCGTTATCTGTTGACCAACACCGGCAACGCCAACGCCGGGACCGGTGAGCCGGGCCTGGCCGCCGCCGTGCGGACCTGCGCCGCGCTGGCCGAGTTGACCGGGGTCGACGAAAGCGCAGTACTGCCATACTCCACCGGGGTGATCGGCGAGCCGTTGCCCGTGGAAAAAATCGAAGGCGCCTTGCAGGCGGCCCTGGATGACCTGTCCGTGGACAACTGGGCCGCTGCCGCCACCGGCATCATGACCACCGATACCCTGCCCAAGGGCGCCAGCCGCCAATTCCAGCATGACGGCGTGACCATTACTGTCACCGGGATCAGCAAGGGCGCGGGGATGATCCGCCCGAACATGGCGACCATGCTCGGTTACATCGCCACCGACGCCAAGGTCTCCCGCGAGGTCTTGCACAGCCTGATACTGGACGGTGCCAACAAGTCGTTCAACCGCATCACCATCGACGGCGACACCTCGACCAACGACTGCTGCATGCTGATCGCCACCGGTCAGGCCGGGCTGCCGGAAATCACCGAGGCCCGTGGTCCGCTGTTCGACGCGCTGAAAAAGGCCGTGTTCGAAGTCTGCATGGACGTGGCCCAGGCCATCGTCCGTGACGGCGAGGGCGCGACCAAGTTCGTCACCGTTGAAGTCAATGGCGGCGGCAATCACCAGGAATGCCTGGATGTCGGTTACACCGTGGCGCATTCGCCGCTGATCAAGACCGCGCTGTTCGCCTCCGATCCGAACTGGGGCCGTATCCTCGCCGCCGTCGGTCGTGCCGGCGTGCCGGACCTGGATGTGAGCAAGATCGACGTATTCCTCGGCGAAGTCTGTATTGCCAGCCGTGGTGCCCGTGCGGCGAGCTACACCGAAGAGCAGGGTTCGGCGGTAATGGCCCGGGAAGAAATCACCATTCGTATCGAATTGGGCCGTGGCCAGTGCAGTGAAACCATCTGGACCACCGACCTGTCCCACGAGTACGTGAAGATCAACGCGGAATACCGCACCTGATCCACAGGTTCGAGCAGGAGGTTTCAACGTGAAACGCGTTCATGTGGCGGCGGCGGTCATCCGCGGTGTTGACGGTCGCATCCTGATTGCCCGCCGGGCGGATACCCAGCACCAGGGCGGTCTCTGGGAGTTTCCCGGTGGCAAGGTCGAGGACGGCGAAGCCGTCCAGGTGGCCCTGGCCCGCGAGCTCCAGGAAGAACTGGGCATCGTGGTCAGTGCTGCCCGACCGTTGATCAAGGTGCGGCACGATTACCCGGATAAGCAGGTCTTGCTGGATGTCTGGGAAGTTTCGGCTTTTACTGGCGAACCCCACGGTGCCGAGGGCCAGCCGCTGGCCTGGGTCAGCGCGCGGGAGCTGGCGGACTACGAGTTTCCGGCGGCCAACCAGCCGATCGTCGCGGCGGCGCGTTTGCCGGCTGAGTACCTGATTACCCCTGACGGCCTGGAGACCCCGCAGTTGCTCAAGGGGATCCAGAAGGCGATTGCCGGTGGAATCAAGCTGGTCCAGTTGCGGGCGCCGAACGGTTATGACCCGAAGTACCGCGATCTTGCGGTGGACGCTGTGGGGTTGTGTGCGGGCAAGGCACAGCTGATGCTCAAGGGGCCTTTCGAGTGGCTGGGGGACTTCCCGTCGGCGGGATGGCACCTGACGGCCGCGCAGTTGCGCAAGTACGCCAGTGCCGGGCGGCCGTTGCCGGCGGAGCGCTGGCTGGCGGCTTCGTGCCATAACGCTGAAGAGCTGGCCCTGGCCGAGCAGATGGGCGTGGATTTTGTCACGCTGTCGCCGGTGCAGCCGACGCAGACCCATCCGGAGGCGCAGCCTTTGGGTTGGGAGCAGGCCGGGCAGTTGATCGCGGGCTTCAACAAGCCGGTGTATCTGCTGGGTGGCGTTGGGCCGGACGAGCGCTCACTGGCCTGGGAAACCGGCGCACAGGGCGTGGCCGGCATTCGGGCGTTCTGGCCGCAATAACTACGCCTTACCTTGTAGGAGCGGAGCTTGCTCGCGAAGCTTTTGGCGGCCTTAAGGGCCCTCTTCACGGGCAAGCCCTGCTCCTGCAAGGCTCGGTGTTAGCTCCTCAATGGGAGACCGGCTTCTTCGCCGCCTCCCACAATATCTCGGCAATCTTCTCGCGCCGCGCAATCAGCCGCGCCGCCACAAACAGCAAGTCCGACAGCCGGTTGATGTAAGCCAGGCCAACCTCACCCAAAGGTTCAACCGCATTCAACTGCTGGCAACGCCGCTCGGCGCTGCGGGCCTGGCTGCGGCAGATATGCGCTTGGGAAATCAGCATCGAACCACCCGGCAGGATGAAGTTTTCCAGCGGGCCCAATTCTTCGTTCCAGCGATCAATGGCGATTTCCAGGCGCTGGATCTCGGCCGCATCAAGGGCCTGGTAAGTCGGCATCGCCAGTTCACCGCCCAGATCGAACAACCGATGCTGAACCGGTGCCAGCACTTCGATCAGTTCATTCAGCTCCGGATGAATCACCACCAGCTCCGCCAGCCCGGCCAATAGCAGCCCCAGCTGGCTGTTGAGCATATCGACCTCGCCGATGGCTTCGATCCGCGGATGGTCCTTCGGCACCCGGCGTCCATCGCCCAGTCCCGTTTCCCCGGCGTCGCCGGTGCGTGTGTAAATCTTCGACAGACGAAAACCCATGCTCAAGACTCCGCTTTGCTCAGTTCGGGAAGCGCTGCCTGGCTGCCGGCCAACGGCAGGCGCAGGGTCACGCAGGTGCCTGCGCCCGGCGTCGATTGCACTTCCATCTGGCCTTTATGGTTATTGGTGATGATGAAGTAGGACACCGACAGGCCCAGCCCGGTGCCCTGGCCGATTTCCTTGGTGGTGAAGAAGGGTTCGAAGGTCCGCTTGCGGATATGCTCCGGCATGCCGACGCCGTTGTCCTCGACCTGGATCTCGGCCCAGGGCGGGTTCAGGCGGGTGCGCAGGGTAATGCGCCCGGGTTCGCTGTCGTCCGCGCGCTGGTGGATGGCCTGGGCGGCGTTTTTCAGCAGGTTCAGCAGCACCTGTTCCAACTCGTTGGCGGTGCCCGGGACCGGGCCCAGTTGCGGGTCGAACTGGCGGATGATCGCCTGGCCCTTGAAGTCGAAGCCGATGGCCAGGTCGAAGTCATTGCCGGCGATTTCCACCGCCTGGTCGATCAGCGCCGGCAGGTCGCAGGGTGCCATCTCGCGGTTGCTGCGTCGGCTGAAGCTGAGCATATGGGTAACGATCTTCGCCGCCCGCGCGCCGGCCTGCTGGATACCGTCGAGCAACTGCGGCACCTCACGGCTTTGCAGGTAGCGGTTGACGGTATCCAGGTCGATACCGGCCTGTTGTGCGTATTCGAGGTTCTTCGGCAGTTCCGAGGACAGGCGTCGGCGGATGTTCTGCACGTTGTGCAGAATGGCCCCCAGGGGGTTGTTGATTTCGTGGGCCATGCCCGCGGCCAGGCCGCCGACCGAGAGCATTTTTTCCGATTGCACCATCATCTCCTCCAGCGACAGGCGCTGGGAGATATCGTCGATGCGGATCACCACACCGCGCCCGGCGCCGCCCATCAGCGGGTAGAAGGTCAGGGCGTAGTGGCGGGCTTCGTCGTCCTTGACCCAGGTCACCCGTTCGATCTTCGCCACACTGTGTTGTTCGACGGTTTCCTTGAGCTGCGGCAGGAACGGCTTGAGCGGTTCGAAGGCGAGGAAGATCGGCTGGTTCAGCGCTTCATCCAATGGCGTACCGGAGAGGGCGCTGGCTTCCTGGTTCCATTGGGTGACATAGAGCTGCTCATCCAGGGCGATCAGGGCCGAGGGCATGGAGTCGATGATGCTGTTGAGGTAGTTCTGGAAGCCCGTGAGCTTCTTCTCGATCTTGCTGCGTACCTGGACTTCGAGTTCCAGCTTGCGGTTGGTGTGGCGGGTTTCCTCGGCCAGCCCCTGGGCCTGGTCGTAGGCGGCCTGGGAGTCGTCGCGGGCGCGCTTGAGCTGCTGCTCCCGGGCCTCGATGCGCGACAGCATGGTGTTGAAGGCTTCGGCCAGGCTGCCGATTTCGTCGTGGTTGCCGCGCGAGGCCCGCAATGAGTAGTTCTCTTCCCGGGTGACCTGGCGCGACAGTTCTTCGAGTTCGTGGATCGGCCGGGTGATCAGGCGCTTGATCTGGCGGGCGATGATCAGCCACAGCAGGATACTGAAGGTCAGGATGCCGAGGCTGGCGGTCAGGGTGCCGGTATAGAACGCCACCGGCAATTCGCTGCTGGCCACCAGCAGCAGGTGCCCGGGTGCCGAGCCCGGACGTGGCATCTCGATGACCTGGTTGCTGCGAAACTCGGTCAGGCGCCAGGCTTCGATATGGCGAAAGCGCTCCGGCAGCTTCAGGTGATCGCCGTGTTGCAGCTGCGCCATGCGATTGCCCGGGCCGTCATAGATGGCGGCGGCGCGCAGCGGCGAGTAGCTGTCGAGTTCCTTTAACAGGGCTTCGGCGGCTTCCGGCGAGTCGAGGGCCTGGCTGATCAGGTTCGGGCTCGACACCAGCCGACCGATGGTCTGCAAGGCCTGGGGCGCCATGCTCTCCTGGGAGATCCAGTAGGCGGCACTGATGAACGTCAGGTTGGCGACCAGCAACACGGTGGTCAGCAGGACCAACAGGGCGGCGAGGAGTTTCTGGCCGACCGGCAGGTTTTCGAGGCGCTGGCGCAGAGGCATCGGTTGTCCTGTTTCGAGAGGCGAATGGTGGCCGGCGGGGTTCGACCGCCGTGCCGTCCATGAGTGTATCAAACCGTCGCCTGGGCCCGGTCTTTTGCGCGGAGCGGCTTATGTTGGCGAACTCAGCTGCTGGGCAAGCTCTTTGCCATCAGATGGGCCACCAGCCGGTTGTACAGGCGGCTCAGGTGCGGCAGGTTGCGGTGATGACGGGCCGCTGCCGCGCAGGCATAACCCAGCAGGTAGCCGATCTCGGTGCGCCGCCCCTGGGCGACGTCCTGGTGCATGGAGGAGTAGTTCGCCGCGGTGGCCTGGATCACCCGTTCCACTTCGCTCTGCAGGTCCAGGGCGGCGGCCGGCTGACCACAGCACTCGAGCAGTTCGGTCAGTTCGGCGCAGAGCGTGGCGACTTCACAATGATGTTCCAGCAAGCCGCCGTTGCGGCAATCGTAGAGCACCGTCAGCGGATTGATGGCGCAGTTGAGCGCCAGCTTGCGCCAGAGCCGGGTGAGGATCTGGGTGTTCCATTCGTGGGGAATGCCCGCCAGCGTCAAGTCATCGAGCCAGTAGGGCGGTTGCGGATGGGCTACGTCCCCCAGCCAGGTGAAACCATGACCGGCGAACACCACCCGCCAGTCGCCGTCGCGAAAGGCGCCTTCGGTGCTGGAGGCGAACAGGCAGCGGGCGTGGGGTGCCCGGGCCGCAACGGCGTCCTGGCTGCCGAGGCCGTTTTGCAACAGCACCAGCTCGGCACCGGAGGCGATTCGCGAGGCGAGGCGGGCGACTGCGGCCTCGGCGTCGTAGGCTTTGCACGCGACCAGCAGGCGCTGGATGGGGGCTGTGCTGTCGGGTGTTTCGGCCGCAATCGCAAAGTGTTGTTCCCGGCCCTGTTCGACCAGGGTCAGGCCGCCTGCCGCTTCGTAAGCCGCCAGCCGCGCCGTATCGCGCAGAATCAAGGTGACCGGCAGGCCGGCCCTGGCCAACCGGGTGGCCCACAGGCTGCCCAGGCTGCCGGCGCCCAGGACATGCCAGTGGGTGCTCATCAGCTGCGCGCCGGTAGGCGTTTGGCGCTGACCACGCCGCCGGCATAGGACTCGAGCAGCAGGCGCTCGGCCTCGTCGAACAGGGTTTGCGGGTCCAGCGGGAAGCACTTGCTGTCCAGGCCGATCAGGCTGATGCCGGCCTTGAGCTCGATGGGGCCTGCGTTGGTCATGAAGGTCTTGAGGTTCAGGCCTTCATGCAGGCGCTTGAAGCTGCTCGGGGCACATTCCTGCAGGTCGGCCGGCAAGGTCATCAGGACGAAATGCCGCTCGTCCAGGCGCGCCAGTACATCCAGTGGCCGCACCAGTTGTTGCAGGCGGCGGGCGATGGCTTGCAGCAGTTCGTCGTAGAGGTCGTTGCCATATTGGCGTTGCAGCGACTCGGCCTGTTCGATCCCGATCAGCAGATAGCAGATGGCGCCGCCGCGGGCCTGGACCTGGCGCAGGCTGTCGCTGAGCTTCTGGCGCAGGTAGCGGGCATTGCCCAGACCGGTCAGGGAATCCACCAGGTTGCGCTGTTCGAGGCTGGCGATGTTCTGGCGCAGCAGGCGATTTTCCTGGCGCAGGCGCTGCAAGGTGTTGCACAGGCGGTCGGCGGCGAACACCCGGGTCAGCAGGTGGCGGTCGACATCGACGGGGGCGAGCAGGTCGTCGATGTCATTGTCCGAGGTCTCGTCCAGCAACAGCGAGGGCGATTGGTCGCTGATAAGGATCACGTAGGTGTAGTGATCGTTCATCTCGTCCCTTTGTCGGACCTTGGCGGCCAGCGCCAGACCCGCGCTTCCCGCGCAGATCAGCAGGCCGGCGGCCCGCTGGTCGAATTGCTCCAGTGCCAGGATACCGTCATTAGCCTGACGAATATCCTGATAACCCGCACGCTGGAGGCTGCTGCCCAGTGTACTGCTGGCCAGATTCTCATCACTCACCAGCAAAATGCTCAGATCCGGGTTCGGCATGGGTGACTCACAAGTGAATGAGTGGGAAGAACCGCTATAATGCTCGCGGATTTTAACCGTCAAACCAGGCGCGCTCCATCGGTATTGAGCGGCGCCGATTTTATTTTGGAGAAATACGATGCCGTCGTTCGACGTGGTATCCGAACTGGACAAGCACGAAGTCACCAACGCCGTCGAGAACGCCGTCAAGGAACTGGACCGTCGTTATGACCTCAAGGGCAAAGGCTCCTTCGAGTTCAAGGACAAGGAGCAGACCATCATCCTGACCGCTGAAGCCGAGTTCCAGCTCGAAGCCATGCTGGAGATCCTGCGCATGTCCCTGGTCAAGCGCAAGATCGACGTCAAATGCCTGGAAATCAAGGACGCTTACGCGTCCGGCAAGCTGATGAAGCAGGAAGCGACCTTCAAGGAAGGGATCGACAAGGACACCGCGAAGAAAATCGTCGCGCACATCAAGGACGCCAAGCTCAAGGTCCAGGCCGCCATCCAGGGCGAGCAGGTACGGGTCACCGGCAAGAAGCGCGACGACCTGCAGGAGGCCATTGCCAACCTGCGGGCCAAGGAATTCGACGTGCCTGTGCAATTCAACAATTTCCGCGACTGATCTAGGCTGTCAGGGAACCTCTGGGAATTATCGGCGTCGGAGGGCCCAGCCACGGCGAAACGATGGGCCGCCCAGCGCGGCAGGCATCGTTTCGCCGGGTCATCGCATGGTAACCGGAGAGAACAATGGATTTGAACGCGCAAGTGGATCAGTTGGTGAAGGCCTCCCAGGCCTGGATCCCGATGATCATGCAATACGGCAGCCGTGTGCTGCTGGCCATCGTCACCCTGTGCATCGGTTGGTGGTTGATCAACAACCTGACCCACCGCGTGGGCAAGCTGCTGGCGTTGCGCAATGCCGACCTGGCGTTGCAGGGTTTTATCAGCAGTCTGGCGAACGTCATCCTCAAGGTGCTGCTGATCGTCAGCGTGGCGTCGATGATCGGCGTGGAGACCACCTCCTTCGTCGCGGCCATCGGTGCGGCGGGCCTGGCCATTGGTCTGGCGTTGCAGGGCAGCCTGGCGAATTTCGCCGGTGGGGTGCTGATCCTGCTGTTCCGGCCGTTTCGTATCGGTGACACGATCACCGCGCAAGGGGTGACCGGGACGGTGGACAGCATCCAGATTTTCCACACCATCCTGCGTACCGGCGACAACCAGACGGTGATCATGCCCAACGGCAACCTGTCGAACGGCATCATCACCAACGCCAACCGTCAGGCCACCCGCAAGGTGGTGTTCGATGTCGGCGTGGATTTCCAGGCGAACCTGCAGGAGGCCCGCGAGGTGCTGCTGGAGATGGCCAAGGATCCACGGGTATTGGCCGATCCGGCGCCGGCGGTGGTGGTGTCCGCGCTGGGGGCTCATTCAATCACGATGTCCTTGCGGGTATGGGTCAATACCGCCGATTACGGCGATGTCACCTTCCTGTTCAATGAGCAGGTGCGCGATCGTTTGAAAGCGGTGGGCATCGAGATTCCGTTTCCGCAGCATGTGGTGCGGATGTTTTCGGAAGAGTCGGTGAAGTAATCGAGGTGCTGGTGCCTGGCCGTTGGTCGGGCATCAGGGATCGAGAGTTGGGGATTGATACAGGGGGCCAGAGCCCCCTTTTTTTGCAGCCGTAGTCAAAGGGCTGCTCAATCAACCTGAACTCAGGCTAGCAAGCGGGCCTCGGTCTGGCCGTAGCGCAAGGTTTTTTCATCGGCGTTGAAGCAGCCGGTGTGCTCGTCCCGGCCCTGCAGCACAAAGCGGGCGTCCGAACGCCCCAGGGTGGCGGCCGCCTGCTGGCTGTTCTGCCCAATCACGCCTTTTTGCTGGCGGTTGATGATCACCCCCAGGCGCGTGTCGGCAAAGTCTTTCATCATCCAGGCGTCGCCATCGCTGTCACCGAACACCAGGGTTGGGCCATAGCCTTTTTGGGCTACAAACACATTCTGGATACCGACGGTCTTGCCCGGCCCCCAGTTGAAGTGCCAGTCCTTTTTATACACATTGGTGTATTTTCCATCGACCATTTCCAGCTTCAGGCCGAGGACATTTTCCGGCGGCAGCCCGTAGCCGTATTTCGGATCGCAGGCAAAAACCCGCACCACGTCGTCGATCGATGCAGTGGAGATGTAGACATCAAAACCGTTGGTCCGCAAAGTTTCCATCAAGACTGCAATTTCGGCATGCACGCGCATGCCGTAGAAATGCACCGGCGCAACTCGGCCCGCACGGCCAGGTAACTCTGCGCTGCTGTGGATAGGCGCCTGGCGCAATGCCTCGCTCAAGTTGTATTCAATGGAGTCGCAGACCATCGCCTGCAGTTCGGCTGTGGTGAAATTCTTGTAGAAATAGATGATCCACTTGTAGCCCACTTCCATCGGGTAGGTATCACACAGCGCACCGTACAAAAAGTAGAACTTTGCGCGGAAGTTCTGGAACTGCGCGGTGGCCCGAATGGCCTCCAGGGGCTGCGTGCCACCCAGGGCTGCGCTGTGCGTGTACAGCCACTGGTAGGCCTCGTTGATGTCGGCCGCCAGATCTTCCATTGAGACACGCTGGCCGTCCAGATTGGTGTAATCGGCGTGGAACAAGCCGTCTGGCACGTCCTGGTGCAGAACTTCGGCAAACTCGCTCGGCGTCAGCTTGAACCGCAAGTTTTCGGCCTGATACAACAACAGCGATTCTTCGGTGTCGTTCATGATGCAGGTATTGTCCCAGTCGAACACCGCATACGGTTTTTGGGCTGGGTTGTAACCGGCACTGCGGCAGCCCCAGGTTTGCAGCACCTGGTTGATGGCCTTCCGGTTGGCCGCAGACCAGCCCGAGGGTTGCGCGGGCAATGCAAAGTTGTCGATCGTCATGCTCAGGCCGTTTCTTCCAGTACCAAAAGATTATCGAATGAGAAACCCAGGGTGATGTTCTCGCCGCGCTGGGGCAGCGCACGGTGTGGATCGTTGAACACGTCGAGTGAGATCACTACTGTGTCCATGCGTACCCGGATACGCACGACGGCACCGAGGAAATCAACGTCGTCCACCATCGCCGCCAGCGAGTTGCGCCCTGATGTCGGCGGCTCCAGCACGATGGCTTCGGGGCGGATCGCCAGCGCACGGGTTTGGCCTGCGGCGGCATCAACGATAGGGTTCGATGTCACCAGAGGCTGATCACCCACGGAGATTTTACCTGCGGCGGCATCCACCACCACGCCGGACAGCAGATTCAGCGTACCGACAAACGAGGCCACAAAAGGGGTGCGCGGGAAGTTGTAGACCTCGCTCGGCGTGCCGATCTGTTCAACCCGGCCTTCGCTCAGTACGACGATGCGGTCCGAGATCGACAAGGCTTCTTCCTGGTCATGGGTAACGAAGACCGAGGTGATGCCCAGCTCGCGCTGCACGGCACGGATCTCTTCGCGCAGCGAGACACGGATCTTGGCGTCCAGCGCGGACAGGGGCTCGTCCAGCAGCAGCACCTGGGGCTTGCCGGCGAGTGCGCGGGCCAAGGCCACGCGTTGTTGCTGGCCACCCGACAGTTGCCAGGGATAACGCGCGCCCAGGGCCGCGAGGCCGATGAGCTTGAGCATTTCGGTGACGCGCTCGTGGATCTGCTCCGCGGGCATCTTGGCCACCTTCAGGCCAAAGCCGATGTTCTCGGCCACCGTCATATTGGGGAACAGCGCGTACGACTGGAACACCATGCCGATATTGCGCTGGTTGGTCGGCGTGTGGGTCACATCCTTGCCGTCGAACTTGATGGCGCCGCCCGAGGGGCTCTCGAACCCGGCCAACATGCGCAAAATCGTCGTCTTGCCGCAACCCGACGGACCCAGAAAGGTGATGAACTCGCCACGGGCGATATCCATCGTGAAGTCATGCACCGCGGTCTGAGCGCCAAAGGCTTTTTTCAGGTGGGAGATTTCGAGGAAGGCCATGGGATGTTTTTTCCGTCAATTAAGGTTTTGCGTTCTTGGCATTGCGCCCGAACACCTGGATCAAGCCCATGGAGGCCCAGGTAATCATGAAGGCCATCACCGCCAATGCGGACGGCTCGTACGCCTTGTTGGCGCCCACCAGTTGCAGGTAAGGCCCGAACGCGGGGCGGTTCAACAGGCTGGCCATGGTGAACTCGCCGATCACCACGGCAAAGGTCAGGAAGGCACCCGACAGAATCGCCGAACGCAGATTCGGGAAGATCACCTTGAACAGAATGGTGAAAGTACCTGCGCCCAGCGCCTCGGCGGCCTCTGTCAGGGTACGGACATCGATGGTGCGCAAGCCGGTATCGATAGAGCGGTACATATAGGGCAGCGACAAGGTGACGTAGCTGCACACCAGCAGGAAGTCGGTCGAGCGCTCGTTGCCGGTCAGCGGTATCCACGAGTTGCTGCCAAAGATGCGCAGATAACCAAACACGATGACGATGGCCGGGATGACCAATGGCAGCAAGGTGATGAACTCCACCAACGGGCGCAGCTTGGGCAGACGCAATTGCACCCAGTAGGCAGTGGGTACGACCAGCAGCACGCCGACCACAATGGTGATGAGCGCCATCAGGATCGAATAGCCAAAGGTGGCCTGGAACTGAGGGTCGCTAAACACCACCCGGTAGGCTTCGAAGCTGTATTCGCCGCGCAGCATGCGCAGGCTGAACTCAAAAGTGGCCAGCAGTGGGATCAGGAAATAGCTGGTGCCCACGCCGATGGCGATCCAGGCACCCAAGCGAGAGGTGGGTTTCATTTGCGGCCCTTTTCCGATTTGCTGCGCAGCCAGATATAGCCCGCGTTGGATACCCCGGTAATCACCACCATGCCCAGCGCCAGCGCATAGCCCAGGTTCGGGTTGTGCAACACGTCGCCGCGGATCTGTGCATAGAGCAGGATAGGGACGATGTTCAGCGAGCTGCCGGTCAGGGCATAGGCCGTGGCCACCGCGCCAAAGGCGTTCGCGAACAGCAGCAGCATGGCACCCATGATGCTGGGCCACAGCACCGGCAACGCAATATAACGCCAGTAGTGGTAGGCGTTACCGCCCAGGCAATCGCAGGCTTCGCGCCACTCGCGTTTCAGGCCTTCAAGTGCCGGGGACACGATCAGCACCATCAAGGGGATCTGGAAATACAGATAGGTCAGTGTCAACCCGGTGAAGCTGAGAATGTTGAAACCGGTGGAGTAGAGGTTGAAGCCCAGGTACTTGTTCATCAGCGCCGTCACCAGCCCCACCCGCCCCAGCGTGGCCAGGAACGCGAAGGCCAGTGGCACGCCGGCGAAGTTGGAGGCGACGCCCGAGAACGTCATCAGGGTGGGGCGAATCCACTCGGGCAGTTTGCCCTGGACGGCCGCCCAGGCAAGCAGGAAACCGATGATTCCGCCGCCCAGGGCCGACGCGGCACTGATGCGAAAACTGATCCAGTAGGCGCTGACGACGTTCGGGTCCGCCAGGCCGGCGATATTGGCCAACGTGAAATGGCCGGACGCGTCCTGGAACGCACCGATCATCAGATAGCCGGTGGGCAAAATCAAAAACAGGATGGCGAAAACCAGAAATGGCAGCACACCCAGCCAATGCCAATTGAGCGACCTGCCCGGTATGGACGGTGCCGCGGGTTTTGCAGAACTCAAGGAATCAGTCAAGTGAAGCCCGCCTTTCAAGCAACCATCCAACCCATAAATGACTGGCATGGCCGGCGAAGGCCATGTCAGTGCTGAAGCCATCGAAGGCGGGTTACTTCACGCTGGCGCCCACCAGGGTGTCCCACTGCTTGGTGATCGCTTCCTTGCTCGCGTTCTGCTCGTCCAAAGTCGGGAACACGGCCTTGGCATAACCTTCCGCGGGTGGCAGCTTGTCGAGCATGGCCTTGGGTAGCTTGTTGTTGGTCACCAGGTCGTTGAAGCGGATCGGGTGGCAGTAGCCATTCAGCCAGCCCACCTGGCCTTCATCCGAATACAGGTATTCCAGCCACAGCTTGGCGGCATTCGGGTGCGGGGCATAAGCGCTGATGGCCTGCACATAAACGCCCGCGACCACGCCCGACTTGGGCACTACCACTTGCACATTGGGGTTGCCCTTGAGTGCATCGCGGTCTGCCAGGGCGTTGTAGTCCCAGCGGATGATGATCGGGGTCGTGCCTTGTGCCAGGGAAGCGGCTTTGCCGATCACCGGCACAAAATTGCCGGCTTTGTTCAGATCGCCGAAGAACTTCAGGCCGGCTGCGGCGGCCTTGGTGGGATCGCCACCCGCGGCTGCAATACCGGCGGCATAGATGCCCTGGATGGCCTGGTTGGCGGAGCGCGGGTCGCCCGCCAATGCCACGGAGTTCTTGTAATCGGCCTTGAGCAGGTCGCTCCAGTCGGCCGGGATCGAGCTGATCAGGTCGGTGTTGACCTCGAAAGCCAGCACGCCGTAGTAGTCGCCATACCAGTAGCCTTCCGGATCTTTCACCGAGTCAGGAATGGTCGCCCAGCTGGCCACCTTGTAGGGCTGCAGCAAGCCGGCGGCCTTGGCCTGGGGGCCGAAAGACAGGCCCACGTCGATGGTGTCAGGCGCTTGCGGCCCTTTGTTGTCCTTGTTGGCCTTGATGGCTTCAAGTTCGTCGCCTGAGCCTGCGTCAGGGTTCAGTTCATTGACCTTGAGGCCATACTTGGCTTTGAAGTTCTTGATCTGGTCGCCATACCCGCACCAGGAGTTCGCCAATGCGATAACCGTCAGTTCGCCCTCTGCCTTGGCCGCGGCGACAAGTTCCGCCGAGGCGGCCGATGCATTTTGTGCGCAGACTAGAGCCGCGGAGATGGCTGCTGTTAGAGCAAGGACTTTGAATGTTTGACGTGGCATATCACTTCCTTTTCGGTATCCGGTAGATGGAAATTTTACGGCGGAAGATCAGGCACAGCGAACCACCTTGGCGTAATGGCAAGGTATTGCATCTATTATGTAAACAATCAGCCGACACCTGGCCCAGGCGAGCAGTACAGGAAAGAAGGGGGAATTTCAAAACTTCAACTTCATACTACTGTCGGCGCTGTGCCTGCGCAATCGTAGTGGTGATTTATGACTCTTTCGCGACAATTTTGTCGTAATTGGAAATGTGTTGGCTGAAATGGAGCGGAAGGTCTGGCTCCAGCGTGGGTGCCGAGATTGTGGGTGTTCCAGATAGAACTTCATTGTTGTTGGTGGTAGAAAAAAGAGGTGGAAAATTTATGTTGGAACCCTTGTTTTGGTCGGTGAGCTTGAACTGTATTTTAGTTTTTGTCCGGCTCTAGGTTCCCGGTAGAGGCTGTCTGATTTGATAATAGCTACACAGCGCAAAGCCACTCTTGTGACGCGGTAAGATTAAGTTGACAAGAAACGTGGTGGTCATGGGTGGTAGGAGCTCAGCGATTAACCGCTTTTTTTGTCGAGGCGGTATCCTGGGTTTTTCGGGGGGGGGGGGGCGCTCTTACATGATTTCAACCGCCGGTGGAGCTTTAACCCACAAGGTATGCATTCATATTGAGTGCATAAAAAAGGCCCATCACCAGGATGGGCCTTTCTTCAAACGAGTGTCACATCAACAAACAAGCAATCAGATGATTACAAGATGGTGATTGGGTACGAAGTGATCAGGCGGAACTCGTTGATGTTGATATCGCCATCGTCGGCGTTGCCGCGGTGCCAGGCTTGGCGAGCACGGAAGGACAGATCTTTCAGAGGACCGGTCTGTACAACGTACTTGGCTTCCAAGTTGGTTTCGAAGTGATGACCATCTTTGCCGTAAGCGCCAGCATACGCACCGTTAGGATCTGCGTGGGTGCCGTCGATGCCAGTACCGTGTACATAACGAGCCATGAAGCTCAGGCCTGGAACGCCGTACTCAGCCATTTTCAGGTCGTAACGAGCCTGGAGGGATTTCTCGCCTGGGCCGTTGAAGTCGGAGTACTGAATCGAGTTGGCCAGGAAGATCGAGTCGGCGCCCTGAGTGCCAATCCCGGTGCCGCTTTTGCCACGTTCAATACCAACGTAGTCGAATGGCGTATCACCATGTACCTGCTGGAAGGCCAGGGTAACGGTGTGTGCCTTGAGGAACGAGTAGGCAGCTGCCAACGAGTAAGTAGTGTTGCTGATTTCACCGGCCAGCGCTTTACCCGTATCGGTGGTGCGATAGAGGTTGAAGTCGAAGTTCAGGCTCTGGTCGGTAGCCAGTGGCAGGGTGTAGTTGACGTTGGTGTAGTACTGGTTCCAGACATCATCAAGCTTGCCGCCGTACAGGGAGGCAGTGAGGTTTTCATTGATCAGGTACTTACCACCCGCGTAGTCGATGCTGCTCGCACGAACGTTAGTGTAGGCGGTACCCAGGGAGCCCTGAAGCGTCGTGTAGTCAGAGCTGCTGCCAGCGTAGAAATGACCTGCTTCGAGATCCAGATCTTTGACTTCACTGCTCTGCAGTTGGAAGCCACGAGCGGTTTGCTGGAACAGACGGCTGCCACCAACAGCAAATACCGGTGAGGTAGTTGGGGTGAAGTCACCGAATGTCAGCTGGGTTTTGGAGATGCGAACACGTACGTCCGCGCCTGCTTTGCCGAAGCTATCGTTGACGCCACTTGCGCCATGGCTCAGGTTGCCGGTGCCGGTATGGTCATCAGTACCGTCAAGCTTGAAACCGGCATCACCAAAGACATCAACACCTACACCGACGGTACCTTGGGTAAAGCCAGAACTGGCTTTGCCCAGTACACCTTGGGTCCAGTCTTTCTGGTCGTTGCTACCTTGAGGCTGCTTGGTCCGGTTGAAGTAATAGTTCTCAAGAACCACGCCAACCGAGGCACCCTCTACGAAACCCTTGGCATCAGACTGGGGGGTTACAAACGGGTCGGCCATAGCCACTTGGGAACCTGCTGCGGTAACAGCCAGGGCGATCATGCTCCACTTCATCACGCGCATCGTGATTTGCTCCTTTGGTTTTTAGGAAGAGTACTGCCGTCCCACCTGTATTTTTGTCTGGGCGGCTCTTTCTTTTTTGTGTCGGCGCAAACTTATATCACGCTGACAAACTTGGCGATACTTGCACACCTATCCTTGCGGCTTCTTTACGAGCCTGTCGCAAAAAGCTAGCTCCATGTCGCAAATTCACAGCCCTTATACAGCGGCTGCACAACTTCAGCGCTATTTTCAACGGCATGAGCATAGAAGCAAATGGTCTATGTTCAAGCCCTGAATTGTCCATGGGCGCACTGTACTGCGTTGTTCCGGTGTCGCAGGGGCTTCAGCGTCCGGGCCGACCCTCTGTTGCGACTATCTACTCACCAATGCAACAAGCATGCACAAAGTGAAAATTTCGTGAGAAAAAATTTACCTGGCACCGTCATCAGGCTGAAACCCTTATGAAACCTAGGGCCCTTGGCCTTTGTGCCGGCCCTTGACGTACTGCTTTTCCTTGTGCTGCTAATCCGTTGAAAATCCATGGAAAGCCAAAAACGTTACCGGTCCACACTCCGACTGGGTAGTCGGTGACTGAAGCGTGCACTGATAGTAGCCGTAGTGTGCGGTTTTGGTGCAAAAAGCCGATTTACAGTTTCTATGCGGACATCGGCTATGGGCAAGTTGGCTTTTTTGTCCTTGGGGTCAGCTCTCGCCCTCCATGACGTAGGCAGAGGATTTCAGAAAAAAGTGACATTTTTGTGGCTGGCTGGGTTTTTTTCTGGCTGATGTGTAATTTTGTGGTGTTTGTGGCCCTGCTAAAGTGCGGCCTGTTCCATTCTGGAGCGGGCAGTGCCCCGTATTCGCCCATTTGCCGCCCTCGCGGGCGAGGGCCGTGAATCGGCGGCCGATCACGGGTATCCTGACGGCCTGTCGTCGGGCCTTCGCCGGGCGCAAACCTATCCGTCATGCAGGAGTATTCACGGTGTTCGTTCTCGATTCGCGCCTTCAACAAGACACCTTGCCGATGGGCGACCTGCCGTTGTGCCGTGTGCTGCTGTCCAATGATGCGAACTATCCGTGGTTCATCCTGGTGCCACGGCGCGCGGATATCAGTGAGGTGTTCCAGTTGGAGGCCGCCGATCAGCAGCAGTTGTGGCGCGAGACCACGGAGCTGGCGCAGTTGCTCCAGGCGGCCTTCAAGGCGGACAAGATGAATGTCGCGGCCCTGGGCAATGTAGTCAGTCAGTTACATATGCATGTGATCGTTCGTCGTCGTGACGATGTGGCCTGGCCGGCACCGGTCTGGGGCAAACACCCGGCTCGGCCTTATAGTGAAGAGGAAGTCGTGGTGATTCGCGAACAGTTGCGCGTGGCGTTCCAGCATGATTCGCGTTTTGTGCAGGCGGACGTATGAACCTTGAAGATCGCGTGACCGAACTGGAAAGTCGCCAGGCGTTTCAGGACGACACCATCCAGGCGCTCAATGATGTGCTGGTGGCGCAGCAGCGGGTGGTCGAACGCCTGCAACTGCAGATGGCGGCTTTGCTCAAGCGCCATGAAGAAATGATGGGGCAGTTCGACTCCTTCGAGGAAGAAGCACCGCCGCCGCACTACTGACAGCAATCCGTAGACATAAAAAAACGCGAGGCAGCCTGGCTGCCTCGCGTTTTTTTGTGGCCGATCAGCGACGCGGCAGGGCCGCGATCACGTCTTCGGCTTGCAGGCCCTTGTCCCGGTTCATCACCGAGAACTCCACGCGCTGGCCTTCGACCAGGACGCGATGGCCTTCGCCACGGATGGCGCGGAAGTGCACGAAAATATCATCGCCGGAATCCCGCGAGATAAAGCCGAAACCCTTGGAGGTGTTGAACCACTTCACGGTACCGGTATCGCGATTGCTCATGTCGTAGCTGTGGGAAGCCGCCGCCGGGGAAGATTTCTTGTAGAAACTCACCGCCAGGTGCAGCAATACGGCAATCACGGCGGCCAGCAGACTCGGAAGCACGGCGGGTTGGCCGCCGATCAGGGTCAAGGGGGCGAGCAGGGTGAGGATTTGCAGTGCCACGGCGACGATCAGCAGGATGCTGACCAGGATTTGCAGTTGATGCCGTGGACCCTTGTTCCAGTAAGGAATGACTGGCGCGAGGGTAAGGTTGAGCAAGCCGAAGAATGCCAGGTACAGCGCATCAGGTTGTTGCAGGTAAGGCAGGGCTTCGGATCGCAGGCTGGGTATAAAGGACAGCAGCAGGGCAACAGCGCCCGTTAGCAGGTGGACGATTTTCAACATTTTGATTGACTCACTCAAGACGGATCACAAGGAAGAGCGGGTGGCACACGGTTCGCTTCTGGAAAAAAGGTGAGGCGTTGGGCACGTGTGGGCATCCGCCTATGCGCCGCTGCCAGAGAATCGACAGCCACGACACAGTCTCTATTTAACAGCAAAGCCCATGCCTTCTCAAACTTCGGCGCCGGGCCGCTGTCGGAGAACTTGCGGCGGGGCAGGGCCTGCACCGACACAGCCCGCGGGCCAGAGGCCTGCCGGTGGTAGTCGCGGCGGATTTGCCGCAGTCGCCGCGGCTGCACGAGTCGTAGGCGCTTGCTAGAGTGGTCCTGCACCTGTGAAGACGATGATCCATTCTGACCAAGGGGATACATATGGCTATTGATATCGGTATCAGCGAAGCAGACCGTAAATCCATTGTTGAAGGTCTTTCCCGTCTGTTATCGGACACCTACGTGCTGTACCTGAAAACCCACAACTTTCACTGGAATGTCAGCGGGCCGATGTTCCGCACGCTGCATTTGATGTTCGAAGAGCAATACAACGAACTGGCCCTGGCGGTGGACCTGATCGCCGAACGTATCCGCGCCCTGGGTTTTCCCGCTCCGGGGACCTATTCCACCTACGCCCGTCTTTCCTCCATCAAGGAAGAAGAAGGGGTGCCGAGTGCCGAGGAGATGATCAAGCAACTGGTGCAAGGCCAGGAAGCGGTCACCCGCACGGCGCGGGGCCTCTTTCCGTTGCTGGACAAGGTCAGTGACGAACCGACTGCCGACCTGTTGACCCAGCGCATGCAGGTGCATGAGAAAACCGCCTGGATGCTGCGCGCGCTGCTCGAAGGCTGAGTCCGCGCTGGTGTGAGTGAAGCCGCCGCGCTTCATTCGCACCGCGTGCCGGCGAGCCCGGTATCTTCGCGACGGCGCAGGCCTTCGCCTGGTCCCTGCCCCAGGCTTTTCGTTGTTCTTCTTTATTAATGGACTCTTCCTACGGAGGCTGTAGTGCAGTCTGCTGGATAGGGTTTTTTACTTAATGTTTTATGTCAGGAGGTTTGCCAGGAGCGCCTTTATTCAAAGGTGTGCAGCGACGGAGTGCGATGAAAATGGTTCAGTGGGTAGGGCATGAGGTGGGGAGTTCCGGTTGTTTGCGCAAGACCCGGGTGGATCCCCTGTTACTGGATTTCGATATTGGATTGGCGAAGCCAGTTTCGCGCTCGGTGCGTTTGAATGGTTTTGCCACCTGCTTGCGTCTGGAGGAGGTTTATTGGAAGGTACTGGCCGATATTGCCAATACCCATGAATGTACGGTCAATGCCTTGCTGTCCAATGTGGACATGGAGGTTCACCTGCGCTATGGCGGGGTGAAGAATTTCAGTGGTTTGATTCGTGTGGTCTGTGTCGTCCATCTGCTGACGTTGGGCGGTTTGTCCCGGGCCCTCTAGGCTTGCTCGGACGTCTCGGTGGATTGGCGGGACGGCATGGGCTGGGGCGCAGACCGGTCCACGGCTGCAAAGGCTCGATTTAACGGATATAATCCCGCTCTTTGCTGCATGGCCCGTCACGGGCTCGGGCAGCAGTGATGCCGTTATCTGATTGCCGAGACGCCCCATGCCCATGTACGACTACCAATGCGCTTCCTGCGGTCATCAACTGGAAGCCATTCAAAAGATCAGTGATGCACCGCTGGTCGACTGCCCGGCCTGCCAGGCACCGCAATTGAAGAAAATGCTCTCCATGCCAGGCTTCCGCCTCAGCGGCAGCGGCTGGTATGAGACGGATTTCAAGACCGGCAGCAAGAAAAACCTGGCAGGCGGCGATAAAGCCGACTGAAATAAGCGACACGAGCGGGCGCTTGTCGCGTTGCAAAGACAAGACCTCCACCGAATTCGAATGACTAGAAGCGAACCACGACCATGATGCGCAGCCATTATTGCGGCCAACTGAACGAGAGCCTGGAAGGCCAGGAAGTCACCCTTTGCGGATGGGTCCACCGTCGTCGCGACCATGGCGGGGTGATTTTCCTCGATATCCGTGACCGCGAAGGTCTGGCCCAGGTGGTCTTCGACCCCGATCGCGCCGACACTTTCGCCGCCGCCGATCGCGTGCGCAGCGAGTACGTGGTCAAGATCACCGGCAAGGTCCGCCTGCGTCCGGCCGGTGCCGGCAACGCCAACATGGCGTCCGGTGCCATCGAAGTGCTGGGTTACGAGCTGGAAGTGCTGAACGAAGCGGAAACCCCGCCGTTCCCGCTCAACGAATACTCCGACGTTGGCGAAGAAACCCGCCTGCGTTATCGCTTTATCGACCTGCGTCGTCCGGAAATGCTCGACAAGCTGCGCCTGCGTTCGCGCATGACCACCAGCATCCGTCGTTACCTGGACGAAAACGGCTTCCTCGACGTCGAGACGCCGATCCTGACCCGTGCGACCCCGGAAGGTGCCCGCGACTACCTGGTGCCGAGCCGCACCCACGCCGGCAGCTTCTTCGCCCTGCCGCAATCGCCGCAGCTGTTCAAGCAACTGCTGATGGTGGCCGGCTTCGACCGTTACTACCAGATCGCCAAGTGCTTCCGCGACGAAGACCTGCGGGCCGACCGCCAGCCGGAATTCACCCAGATCGACATCGAGACCAGCTTCCTCGATGAAAAAGACATCATGGGCCTGACCGAAGGCATGATCCGCAACCTGTTCAAGGAAGTGCTGGGTCTGGAATTCGGTGAGTTCCCGCACATGACCTGGGACGAGGCCATGCGTCGTTACGGTTCCGACAAGCCGGACCTGCGTATCCCGCTGGAACTGGTGGACGTTGCCGACCAGCTCAAGGACGTCGAATTCAAGGTCTTCAGCGGCCCGGCCAACGACCCGAAATGCCGTGTGGCCGCCTTGCGCGTCCCGGGCGCGGCGAGCATGCCGCGCAGCAAGATCGACGAGTACACCAAGTTCGTCGGCATCTACGGTGCCAAGGGCCTGGCGTACATCAAGGTCAACGAACGCGCCAAGGGCGTCGAAGGCCTGCAGTCGCCGATCGTCAAGAACATCCCCGAGGCCAACCTCAACGTGATCCTCGATCGCGTCGGTGCGGTCGATGGCGACATCGTGTTCTTCGGCGCCGACAAGTCGAAGATCGTCAGCGAAGCCCTGGGCGCGCTGCGGATCAAGGTCGGTCATGACCTCGAACTGCTGACCAGCGAGTGGGCGCCGATGTGGGTCGTCGACTTCCCGATGTTCGAAGAGAACGAAGACGGCAGCTTCACCGCCTTGCACCACCCGTTCACCGCGCCGAAGTGCTCGCCGGAAGAGCTGGCGGCCAACCCGGCCACCGCCTTGTCCCGCGCCTACGACATGGTCCTGAACGGCACCGAGCTGGGTGGCGGTTCGATCCGTATCCACCGCAAGGAAATGCAACAGGCGGTGTTCCGTCTGCTGGGTATCAGCGAAGCGGAACAGGAAGAGAAGTTCGGCTTCCTGCTCGACGCGCTGAAATACGGTGCTCCGCCCCACGGTGGCCTGGCCTTCGGCCTTGATCGCCTGGTGATGCTGATGACCGGCGCCCAGTCGATCCGCGAAGTGATCGCGTTCCCGAAAACCCAGAGTGCGGCCTGTGTCATGACCCAGGCGCCAGGGCTGGTGGACGCCAAGGCACTGCGCGAGTTGCATATCCGCCTGCGCGAAACCCCCAAGGCAGAGTAAGACGGACCCGAGGGCGCATCCACTGGATGCGCCTTTTTTCAAGGTCGAGACTTTTTATTGCCGGCCGCTGCCACCGGGCAGGGCGGGCAACGTTTCAAAGAGCACAAAGAGAATTCGGAGCGAGTTATGGCAGGTCATTCCAAGTGGGCGAACATCAAGCACCGCAAAGAACGTCAGGATGCCAAGAAGGGCAAGATCTTCACCAAGTGGATTCGTGAGCTGACCGTCGCCGCTCGTCAGGGCGGTGGTGATCCGGGCTCCAACCCACGGTTGCGCCTGGCGTTGGACAAGGCCCTCGGCGCGAACATGAGCCGCGATATCATCGATCGCGCGGTGGCCCGGGGTGCCGGTGCGGCCGACACCGACGATATGGTCGAGCTGAGCTATGAAGGCTACGGCCCTGGTGGCGTTGCAGTGATGGTTGAATGCATGACCGACAACCGCAACCGCACCGCGGCGGCCGTGCGCCACGCGTTCAGCAAATGTGGCGGTAACCTGGGGACCGACGGTTCGGTGGCCTACCTGTTCGAACGCAAAGGGCAACTGTCCTTCGCCCCGGGCATCGATGAAGACGCGCTGATGGAAGCGGCGATGGAAGCCGACGCCGATGACGTGGTCACCCACGAAGACGGTTCCATGGACGTGTTCACCTCGTTTGCCGGCTTCTATACGGTGCGTAACGCCCTGGATGCGGCGGGATTCAAGGCGGCGGACGCGGAAATCGTCATGTTGCCGACCACCAGTGCCGAACTCGATCTGGAGGGCGCGGAAAAGGTCCTCAAGCTGATCGATATGCTCGAGGACCTGGACGACGTGCAGAACGTCTACTCCAATGCCGATATTCCCGAATCGGTAGCCGAGCAGCTCGGTTGACCCAAACGCAGGCGCTATGACTTTAATTCTTGGTATCGACCCCGGTTCGCGCATCACCGGTTATGGTGTGGTGCGCGATACCGGGCGCGGCTGCGTGTACGTCGCCTCGGGCTGTATTCGTACTGGCAGTGGCGAGTTGCATGAGCGTTTGCAGATCGTCTACCGCAGTGTCCGCGAAGTGATCCAGACCTACGGTCCGGTGACCATGGGCATCGAAAAGGTGTTCATGGCGAAGAATGCCGATTCGGCGCTCAAGCTCGGCCAGGCGCGGGGCGCGGCCATCGTCGCCGGCGCCGAGGAAAACCTCGAGATCGCCGAGTACACCGCGACCCAGGTCAAGCAGGCCGTGGCCGGTACGGGCGGGGCCAACAAGGAGCAGGTGATGATGATGGTCATGCACTTGCTCAAGCTCACCACCAAGCCGCAAATCGACGCCTCGGATGCCCTGGCGATTGCCCTGTGCCATGCGCACACCCGCTCCAGCCTGCTGCCCCATGGCCTGGGCGCCGCACGTAGCCGTGGCGGTCGCCTGCGTCTCTGATAGCATCATCGCCTCAAACAATTTTGCTTGCCGATAGCGCCACGCCGGATAAGGTAGTGCGCTATCGTTCCGAGTCGTCAGCCACTGGTCTGGCCAGAAATAAGGATCTGATACGTGATTGGACGTTTGCGCGGCACCCTGGCTGAAAAACAGCCGCCGCACCTCATCCTTGATGTGAATGGCCTCGGCTACGAGCTGGAGGTGCCGATGACCACGCTTTATCGCCTGCCGTCGGTCGGCGAGCCGCTGACCCTGCACACCCATTTGGTGGTGCGCGAGGATGCCCAGTTACTCTATGGCTTCATCGGCAGGCGCGAGCGCGACTTTTTCCGCGAGCTGATCCGCCTCAATGGCGTCGGGCCGAAGCTGGCCCTGGCGCTGATGTCGAGCCTGGAGGTCGATGAACTGGTGCGCTGCGTGCAGGCCCAGGACACCTCGGCGCTGGTGCGCGTGCCCGGTGTCGGCAAGAAGACCGCCGAGCGCCTGCTGGTAGAGCTCAAGGATCGCTTCAAGGCCTGGGAAACCGTGCCGAGCATGTTTGCCCTGGTACCCAACCAGCCGGACGGCGCGCCCGCGCAGCCGGTGGCCAGCGCTGAAAGCGATGCGGTCAGTGCGCTGATTTCCCTGGGCTACAAGCCCCAGGAAGCGAGCAAGGCGGTGTCGGCCATCAAAGACAAAGGCCTGAGCAGCGAAGACATGATTCGTCGCGCCCTGAAGGGAATGATCTAAGTGATTGAAGCCGACCGTTTGATTACCGCCTCCGGCGGGCGTGACCGCGAGGAGGTCCAGGATCGCGCCATTCGGCCGCTGAGCCTGGCCGAGTACATCGGCCAGCCGACGGTCAAGGAGCAGATGGAGCTGTTTATCCAGGCGGCACGCGGGCGTGGCGAGTCCCTTGACCACACCCTGATCTTCGGCCCGCCGGGCCTGGGCAAGACCACCCTGGCCAATATCATCGCCCAGGAAATGGGCGTGTCGATCAAGAGCACTTCGGGGCCGGTGCTGGAGCGCGCTGGAGACCTGGCGGCGCTGCTGACCAATCTCGAGCCCCACGATGTGCTCTTTATCGATGAAATTCACCGCCTGTCGCCCGTCGTCGAAGAAGTCCTGTACCCGGCGATGGAAGACTTCCAGCTCGATATCATGATCGGCGAAGGGCCGGCGGCGCGCTCGATCAAGCTTGATCTGCCGCCCTTCACCCTGGTCGGCGCTACCACCCGCGCCGGCATGTTGACCAACCCGTTACGTGACCGCTTCGGTATCGTCCAGCGTCTTGAGTTCTATAGCACCGCGGACCTGGCGACCATCGTCACCCGTTCGGCGGGGATTCTCGGCTTGCCGCTGGACCCTGAAGGCGCGTTCGAGATCGCCCGGCGGGCCCGGGGCACGCCGCGGATCGCCAACCGCCTGTTGCGTCGGGTACGGGATTTCGCCGAAGTGCGGGCCAAGGGTCATATCACCAAGGCCGTGGCGGACCTGGCGTTGAATTTGCTGGATGTCGACGAACACGGTTTCGACCACCAGGACCGGCGCCTGCTGCTGACCATGATCGAGAAGTTCGACGGCGGTCCGGTCGGCGTGGACAGCCTGGCGGCGGCGATCAGTGAGGAGCGGCACACCATTGAAGATGTGCTCGAACCCTACCTGATCCAGCAGGGCTACATCATGCGCACCCCCCGTGGACGGGTGGTGACGCGGCATGCCTATCTGCACTTCGGATTGAATATTCCGTCGCGCTTGGGTGAAATGCCCGTGGTAGACGAGTTTCTGGATGCGTTGGACGAGTAAAAGCGGAATCGGGGCTGATTTATTCGCGGTTTGCGTTGTCCGAAGGGCACGTGTCACGAATCTTCATGCAAAAAGTCGTCGAAGGATGAAAAACAGTTGCCTGGCCGGATTGGCAACCTGAGGAGTAAGCACTAGAGTATGCGCGCGCAAAACGGGGTTCAGTCGTTCGCACATCGCTGTCGCGTTTATTACGAGGACACCGATGCCGGCGGCATCGTGTATTACGTCAATTACCTTAAGTTCATGGAGCGGGCTCGAACCGAGCGGCTGCGGGAACTGGGCTTTGCCCAGTCGTCGCTGGCAGGGGAGAACCTGTTGTTCGTCGTGCATTCCAGCGAAGCGCGTTACCACGCGCCGGCGCGGTTGGACGACGAGCTGCTGGTCAGCGCCGAGGTGATTGAGCTGAACCGTGCGAGCCTGCGCTTCAAGCAGCAGGTCAGGCGGGCTGATGATGAAACGCTGCTCTGTGAAGGGCGGTTCCTGGTGGCCTGTGTGCGCGCCGATAGTTTAAAACCCCGGGCCATTCCAGAAGCCTTGCGTTCGGCCTTTGCCGACACAAGCGGCGCGGGTACTCACTTAGAGCAGGAGATAAAGCGTGGAAGCTAACGTCGTCGACCATTCCTCCATGTGGAGCTTGGTCAGCAATGCCAGCATCGTGGTGCAATTGGTCATGCTGATCCTGTTGGCCGCCTCGGTCACCTCATGGGTCATGATTTTTCAGCGCAGCAACCTGCTGCGCGCCGGTCGCCGCGCCCTGGAGAGCTTCGAGGAGCGCTTCTGGTCGGGCATCGACCTGTCCAAACTCTACCGTCAGGCCGGCAGCAACCCGGACCCGGACTCGGGTGTGGAGCAGATCTTCCGTGCCGGCTTCAAGGAATTCTCCCGTCTGCGCCAGCAACCGGGTGTTGATCCGGAAGCGGTCATGGAAGGCGTGTCCCGTGCCATGCGCGTGGCCATCTCCCGCGAAGAAGAGAAGCTCGAGCAGAGCCTGCCGTTCCTCGCCACCGTCGGTTCCGTCAGCCCGTACATTGGCCTGTTCGGTACCGTCTGGGGGATCATGAACTCCTTCCGTGGCCTGGCTACCGCCCAGCAGGCAACCCTGGCCACCGTGGCCCCGGGCATTTCCGAAGCACTGGTGGCTACCGCCATCGGCCTGTTCGCGGCGATTCCGGCGGTTATCGCCTACAACCGCTTTGCGGCCCGTGGCGAGACCCTGATCAGCCGTTACTACACCTTCGCCGATGAGTTCCAGGCGATCCTGCACCGTAAAGTGCACACCAGCGAAGAGTGAGCAGGTAAACCCCATGGCCCGAGTTCGCCAAAAACGCAAGCCGGTCGCCGAGATGAACGTGGTGCCCTACATCGACGTGATGTTGGTGCTGCTGGTTATCTTCATGGTGACCGCGCCGATGCTCAATCAGGGCGTGAAGGTTGATCTGCCCAAGGTTTCCAGCGAAGCCTTGCCGCAGGACAACAACACCCAGGTCCTGACCATTTCGATCAAGGCTGACAAGACCTACTACTGGAACCTTGGCAGCGAAGTCGACACCGAAAAACAGCAGGACAGGGCCATGACCCTGCCGCAGATGACCGACGCGGTGACCAAGATCATCCGTGCCGGCACTGAAGGCGGCAAACGTACCCAGGTATTCATTCGGGGTGACAAGACCGTCGACTATGGTTCCGTCATGGGTGCCATGGGCGGTCTGCAGAAGGCCGGCGTCGGTAATGTTGGCTTGATTACCGAGGCCCCCTGATGCACCAACAGCGAGAGCCGTCCGCGTCGGAAAGCTACTTCTGGCCGAGCGTCTGGGCGATTGGCCTGCATATCCTGATCTTTGGCATGCTGTTCGTGAGCTTTGCCATGACGCCGGATCTGCCGGAGGCCAAGCCGATTGTCCAGGCGACCCTGTATCAGCTGAAATCGAAAAGTCAGGCGACCACCCAGACCAATCAGAAGATTGCGGGTGAGGCGAAGAAATCCGCCGCGCGTCAGACCGAAGTCGAACAGATGGAACAGAAGAAGGTCGAGCAGGAAGCGATAAAGGCTGCGGAACAAAAGAAAGAGGAAGCGGCTCAAAAGGCCGACGAAGCGAAAAAATCCGACGAAGCCAAGAAAGCGGACGAGGCGAAGAAGGCCGATGAGGCCAAGAAAGCCGACGACGCGAAGAAGGCTGCCGAGGCGAAAAAGGAATTGGCTGATATAGCCAAGAAGAAAGCCGACGACGAAGCCAAGAAGGCCGCGGAAGAAGAGGCCAAGCAGGCCGCTGAAGACGCGAAGAAGAAAATCGTCGAAGACGCCAAGAAGAAAGCCGCCGAAGACGCGAAGAAGAAATCCGAAGCTGACGAGGCGAAGAAGAAAGTCGCCGAAGACGCGAAGAAGAAAGCCGCTGCCGATGCTGCGAAGAAGAAATCGCAGGATGCGGCGCGTAAATCTGCCGAAGATAAAAAGGCCCAGGCCCTGGCAGACTTGCTTTCCGACACGCCGCAACGCCAACAGGCCCTGGCTGATGAGCAGGGTGATGAAACGGCGGGCAGCTTTGACGATCTGATTCGTTCGCGGGCAGCGGAAGGTTGGGCACGTCCTCCTTCGGCACGCAAAGGTATGACGGTGGTGCTGCAAATCGGCATGTTGCCGGACGGTACGGTGACCACGGTCACGGTGTCCAAGTCCAGTGGCGACGGTCCGTTTGACGCCTCGGCGGTAGCTGCGGTCAAGAATATTGGTCGTTTGACGGAAATGCAGGGAATGAAACCGAGCGACTTTGCGCCCTATCGTTCCTTCAAGATGACATTCACACCTGAGGATCTAGCCTTGTGAGAAACCTTCTTCGAACAATGCTTGTCGTGATCTGCTGCCTGGCAGGGATGGCGATGGCGGATGAAAAGAACATTCTGGTCACCAGCGGCAGCGATCGGGCCACGCCCATCGCGGTCGTACCGTTCGGCTGGCAGGGCGGTAGCGTCCTGCCGGACGACATGGCCCAGATCATCAGCGACGACCTGCGTAACTCCGGTTACTACTCGCCGATTCCGAAACAGAACATGATCAGCCTGCCAACCCAGGCCAGCGAAGTCATCTACCGTGACTGGAAGGCCCTGGGCGCCCAGTACATCATGGTCGGCAGCATTGTTCCGGCCGGCGGTCGCCTGCAGGTGCAGTACGCACTGTTCAACGTCGCCACCGAGCAGCAAGTGCTGACCGGCAGCGTGTCGGGCACGGTCGATCAGTTGCGCGACATGTCGCACTACATCTCCGACCAGTCGTTCGAAAAACTCACCGGCATCAAGGGTGCGTTCTCCACGCGCATGCTTTATGTCACGGCTGAGCGTTTCTCGGTGAACAACACCCGTTACACCCTGCAACGTTCGGACTATGACGGTGCCCGCGCCGTGACCCTGCTGCAATCGCGCGAGCCGATCCTGTCGCCGCGTTTCGCACCGGATGGCAAGCGTATCGCCTATGTGTCGTTCGAGCAGAAGCGTCCGCGCATCTTCGTCCAGCACATCGACACCGGTCGCCGTGAGCAGATCACCAACTTCGAAGGCCTCAACGGTGCACCGGCCTGGTCTCCGGACGGTAACCGCCTGGCGTTCGTGCTGTCCAAGGACGGCAACCCGGACATCTACGTGATGGACATGGCTTCGCGCCAGATGAGTCGCGTCACCAGCGGCCCGGGCATCAACACCGAACCGTTCTGGGGCAAGGATGGCTCGACCATCTACTTCACCTCCGATCGCGGCGGCAAGCCACAGATCTACAAGACCAGCGTCGGTGGCGGTGGTGCTGAGCGCGTGACCTTTATCGGCAACTACAACGCCGCCCCGAAACTGTCGGCGGATGAGAAGACCCTGGTGATGATCCACCGCCAGGATGGCTTCACCAACTTCCGTGTGGCGGCTCAGGATTTGCAGCGTGGGACAGTAAAAATACTGACAGACACAAACCTTGATGAGTCAGCCACTGTCGCACCCAACGGCACCATGGTAATCTACGCCACCGCCCAGCAGGGCCGGGGAGTCTTGATGCTCGTGTCCATCAACGGACGCGTAAGGCTCCCGCTTCCTACCGCTCAAGGCGAAGTCAGAGAACCTTCCTGGTCCCCTTACCTGAACTGACGCGGCGCTTTACGATTTTGCTTAACACACTGGGGTTCATTAGGAGTTTTACGATGGAAATGCTGAAGTTTGGTAAATTTGCTGCGCTGGCTCTGGCCATGGCTGTAGCTGTAGGTTGCTCGTCCAAAGGCGGCGACAATGCCGGTCAAGGCGCTGTAGACCCAAACGCTGGTTACGGCGCTAACACTGGTGCAGTTGACGGTTCCCTGAGCGAAGAAGCTGCTCTGCGCGCTATCACCACTTTCTACTTCGAATACGACAGCTCGGACCTGAAGCCAGAAGCCATGCGCTCCCTGGACGTTCACGCCAAGGACCTGAAAGCTAGCGGCGCCAAAGTCGTTCTGGAAGGTAACACCGACGAACGTGGTACTCGCGAGTACAACATGGCACTGGGCGAGCGTCGTGCGAAAGCCGTTCAACGCTACCTGGTACTGCAAGGTGTTGCTCCAGGCCAGCTGGAACTGGTTTCCTACGGTAAAGAGCGTCCAGTAGCTACTGGCCACGACGAGCAGTCCTGGGCTCAAAACCGTCGCGTCGAACTGCGTAAGTAATTCGTCATGCGAACGTGCCGTCGTGCTGTAACTGTCCTGGCTCTCAGCCTCATGCCGCTTGCGGCGTGGGCTGCGGTTCCTGTGGTCGATGACAACTCCGGTAACGGTGGGAGTTATCCGCCTGCAGGTTACGGTACGAACGGCGCCTATGCCGGGGGAGGGGTTTCGGCCCCTGTCTCGGCACAGGGCGAGCTGTTCAACCAATTGCAACGCATGCAGGAACAACTCGCGCAGCAACAAGGCGTGATCGAAGTTCTGCAAAACGATATTGCGCGCATGAAGCAGGAAAACCTGGAGCGATACCAGGATCTTGATCGGCGCATAGGCAGTGGCGGCGCTCCGGCGGCTGCGGCTCCTGATAATTCTTCTGCCGGTGGCGATGTCAACGCCGCCGCCGGTGCTGCACCTGCTGCCCAGGCCCCCGCGGCCAGCAGCGAGCCGGGTGATCCGGCCAAGGAAAAGCTCTACTACGATGCCGCCTTCGACCTGATCAAGGCCAAGGACTTCGACAAGGCCAGCCTGGCGTTTACCGCCTTCCTGCGCAAGTACCCCAATAGCCAGTACGCCGGTAACGCGCAGTACTGGTTGGGCGAAGTGAACCTGGCCAAAGGCGACCTTCAAGGTGCCGGCCAGGCGTTTGCCAAGGTCAGCCAGCTGTATCCCAAGCATGCCAAAGTGCCGGATTCGCTGTACAAGCTGGCGGATGTCGAGCGTCGCCTGGGTCATACCGACAAGGTCAAAGGCATTCTGCAGCAGGTGGTTTCCCAATATCCGGGAACTTCCGCCGCGCAGTTGGCACAGCGCGATCTGCAGCGCATGTGACGGCCGACGGCCTGCTTGAAGAAACCCGCGCTTGTCGCGGGTTTTTTCGTTAGAATTCACGCCCTTTTTTATGAAACACGCTGTTCTGGACTGTGCGATTGCAGGTTCATTGCAGTGCCTGACTGAGGCGGACGGCCTGTTTAGCTGTTACGCCCGTGGCGACTATGCAAGACACATTGAGAATCACCGAAGTTTTTTACTCGTTGCAGGGTGAAACGCGGACGGCTGGGCTGCCCACCGTTTTCGTGCGCCTGACCGGTTGCCCATTGCGCTGCCAGTACTGCGACAGTGCCTACGCCTTCAGCGGCGGCACCCTCATGACCCTGGACAGCCTGCTGACGCAGGTGGCCGATTACCGTCCGCGTTATGTCTGCGTGACCGGCGGCGAACCGCTGGCCCAGCCCAATGCCATTCCCTTGCTCAAGCAGCTCTGTGACGCCGGTTACAGCGTGTCCCTGGAAACCAGTGGGGCGCTGGATATCTCGGCGGTGGACACCCGGGTCAGCCGTGTGCTCGACCTGAAGACCCCCGGCTCGAAGGAATCGCACCGCAACCGCTACGAAAACATCGAGCTGCTGACCCCCAACGACCAGGTCAAGTTTGTGATCTGCTCGCGGGAGGACTATGACTGGGCAGTGTCCAAGCTGATTCAGTACGGTCTGGAAAAGCGTGCCGGCGAAGTGCTGTTCTCGCCGAGCCACCACGATCTGCCGGCCCGTGAGCTGGCCGACTGGATCGTTGCGGACAACCTGCCGGTGCGCCTGCAGATGCAGTTGCACAAATATCTATGGAATGACGAGCCGGGGCGCTGATATGACCACCCAAGCAAGCACTGACAAGAAAGCGGTAATCCTTCTCTCCGGCGGCCTGGACTCGGCCACCGTGGTGGCCATGGCGCGTGCCGAGGGCTACAGCTGCTACACCATGAGCTTTGACTACGGCCAGCGGCACCGCGCCGAGTTGCAGGCGGCCGAGCGGGTGGCGCGTGACCTCGGCGTGATCGAGCACAAGGTCATCGGCCTGAACCTCAACGGTATTGGCGGTTCGGCCTTGACCGACAGCAGCATCGACGTGCCCGAGGCGCCGAGTGAAGGCATTCCGGTGACCTACGTGCCGGCGCGCAACACGGTGTTCCTGTCGCTGGCCCTGGGTTGGGCCGAGGTGCTGGGTGCCCGTGACATCTTTATCGGCGTCAACGCGGTGGACTATTCCGGTTACCCGGACTGCCGTCCCGAGTTCGTCGAAGCATTCGAAACCCTGGCCAACCTGGCGACCAAAGCCGGTGTCGAGGGCAATGGTTTCCGCATCCAGGCACCGCTGCAGAACCTCAGCAAGGGCGATATCGTCCAGGCCGGAATCAAGCTCGGGGTCGACTATTCGCTGACCGTATCCTGCTATCAAGCGGATGCTAACGGCTTTGCATGTGGGAAATGTGACAGCTGCCGGCTGCGTGCTGAAGGCTTCGCAGCGGCCGGAATCAGTGATCCGACACGTTATTTTTGATTTTTTTCATTTAAGGTGTTGAATTACCGTTAGAAATCAGTATTATACGCGCCACCACACAGCGGGTCGTTAGCTCAGTTGGTAGAGCAGTTGGCTTTTAACCAATTGGTCGTAGGTTCGAATCCCACACGACCCACCATATTTGTTGTAGAAGAAAATCCGGAATGCCCACGAAAGTGAGGAGTTCCGGATTTTTTTTGCCTGCGAAATGGTAGAGCGAGCGGCTCACCCGTCGCGCATGGTCGGTGCAAGCCACCACCAGAGCCTTTCTCAAGGCCATTGTCGAGCGTCGTTAACCAGACGACAGGTTAGTTAAGATTCAGGCCAGTTCCTGGAGGAGATCGCTCAGGTCTATGGCGTTTTTCGAACTCGTCATAAGCTCGTCTGGCGTCGGGCCCTGGCGATTCAGATCCACCATGTCCTGGTTCCGGATGACGAACGGGCGCATACGGCTTTCGTAGGCAGCGAATGCGTCCGTCGGCTGATCGGGGTGACGTGCGAGCTCCCGGGCCAGCACGAACGCACCGACCAGGCCCAGGCTGGTGCCTTGGCCGGAGAGCGGCGAGGCGCAGTGTGCGGCGTCGCCGGCGAGCACCACGCGCCCTTTGTACCAGCGTGGCGCGCTAATCTGCGCCAGTTCGTTGTAGTAAAACGCCTGGGTTTCTTGCATCGCCTCGATATACTGCGCGAATGCCCCCCTCAAATGGGCGCACTTGGACGTGACCATCGCCTTCTGTGCAGGCACATCCCCACGCGATATCGTGGCATCTCCGGGTGCGAAACCCACGGACACGCGTACCTCCTGCTTGTCGCGACTCGGATAAATGACATAACCGACGCCGTTCTCGCGGTGCATCAATTGCCAATTCTCCAGGCCAGTGAAGTTCGGTGTCGTGAACAGGGCGAGGGCGATGCCCAGGCTCTTGATAACCGAGGTCTCGTCGTTGAACCACAGTTTACGGGTCTTGGAGTAGAGGCCATCGGCAGCAATGACAAGGTCGAATCTGCGCTGGTTGCCACGACTGAATATCACTTCTACCTGATCTTTTTCCTCGTCAAGGCCGACAATGCTATCGCCGTAGATGAACTCTACCCGGTCGCTGAGGGCACCCATCAGCAATTCGCAGAGATCATCGCGGAAGATCTCGATATCAGGGCTGTCGAGGCGGCCGGCGCTGAAGGTGCGCTCCTTGGTGCGCTGCATTTCCACGCCGTTGGCATCAAGCATCGACATGCCGTGGAGTAGGGTGCGAATCGCGCGGGCATCTTCCAGCAGACCCATTGCTTTCACCACATCAAGTGCCACGCCGCGAATGTCCACCGCTTGGCCGCCACGACGAAACTCGGGCTGCTGTTCCACAAGCGTGGTGCTGAGCCCTGCCTTATCCAGCCAATAGGCCAGGGCGAGCCCTGTCACACCGGCGCCGGAAATCAGTACGTTACGAATCATGGTTGTTTCCTTGTGGGGGGTGCGGGCAGGTCGATGGTCGGTGGGGGTCCGGCGGACATTGCCTTGATGTTGGTATCTTTACAATGTCTAGATAGGTTGAAAGACTGGCAAGAAAGTGTCAATCGCTATTTTGACAGTGGTAAGATTCGGCTCATGAAAACGACCCCTTACCACCACGGTGCCCTTAAAGAGGCGCTTGTCGCCGCCGCCGAGGCAATACTGCGGCGTGATGGCTTGAGTGCATTGACGCTACGGGCTGCGGCTCGTGAAGCGGGGGTGTCCCATGCGGCACCTTCCCACCACTTCGGGGATCTGACGGGCCTGCTCAGTGAGCTGGCGGCCGACGGCTTTCGTCGATTCGGCGTTGAGCTTCAAGCGGCCATGGAATCCGCTGCGGTCAAACGCTGGGATGGCGCGCGCGCCTATCTGGCCTTTGCCAGGCAAAACCCGGAGCTGTTCCAACTGATGTTCCGTTCCGACCGTTTGGACTCAGGCCGTCCTTCTCTCAGGGAGGCTCGCCGGAATGCGCTTGGGCTACTCGCCAGTTCGCGCGAGACACCCGTGGAAAACCCGACACTCGAACAGCTGGGGAGCATTCTCGGTGGCTGGTCATTGATTCACGGCTATACCCTGCTGCTGTTGGATGGTGGGCTGAAGGCCATCCTTAATATCGCGCCGGAGGGGGTCACGGTCGAAGATCTCTTCGAGGTGATGTTGGCGTCAGCCGACAGCGAGCGAATTGGGCCAAAATGAGTCTGTACCTAAAGAGTTGAGTACACATTTATCTTGGTCTATCTGTGTTGTTAGCGAACAAATATTGTTCTGATTGGTGCGTTGTTGCTACAGGGGCAGCTCCTTAAGCTGAGTTCCGGTTAGCCAATCTCCCCAAAGGAACTTCATCATGAGCAACACTTCCCTGTTTCAGATCGCTACGACTGAACGTTCATTTTCCTCCTTGTGCAAGTCGATCATTGTCGGTTTGGGTTTGATGGTCGGTGCCATCCAGTTTGCTAGCGCCGCGGATGCGCCGACCAATGAGCACCCGACCATCCGTGCCATGTTCGGCGCCAAGCCGACTGACGGCCTGGACCCGAAAACCACAGCGCTACTGGTGATTGATTTCCAGAATGAATACTTCACCGGCCGTATGCCGATCCCGGATGGCATGAAGGCCCTGGAAAACACCAAGCGCCTGATCGCTTTCGCTGACAAGGAACATATCCCGGTGATCCATGTGCAGCACATCGCGCCTGCTGGTGCGGCGGTGTTCGGCATTGGCGGCAAGACTGTCGACTTCCATCCGCAGATGAAGCCGCGCTCTCAGGACAAGGTTGTCCAGAAGACCACCGTCAGCGTGTTCGCCAGCACTGACCTGGATGCCCAACTGAAGAAAGCCGGGGTCAAGACCCTGATCATCAGCGGCCTGATGACCCACGCCTGCGTGGCTGGTGCGGCCCGTGACGCCGTGCCGTTGGGTTACGACGTTGTGGTAGCATCCGATGCCAGCGCAACCCGTGCCATTACTCGTGCCAATGGCCATTCGGTGACCAAGGATGAGCTGCAAAACTCGGCCCTGGCCGAGATCGAAGACACCTTCGGTTCGGTACTGACCACCTCGCAGATCGTTGCCTTGCCGGTCAAGTGATCAGCCCCTGACTTCGGAACGCCCGCTTCATGAACCAGTTATCTGCCATGCGCGCCTTTCGCTGCATTGTCGAGGCCAAGGGCTTCTCTGCCGCCGCAGAACGCCTGGACACCACCCACTCGACGATCTCACGGCAGCTGCAGCAACTGGAGACTGAACTGGGCGTTCAGTTGATCAATCGCAATACCCGACGTTTCAGCCTGACCGGGGCGGGGGAGCAGTACTACGCGGCGTGTGTCGATATTCTCGATCGTGTCGACGCGGCTTCCCAAGTCATGGCCCAGGAGCATCAACGTCCGGAAGGACTGTTGCGGGTCAGTGTGCCCCTGGTGGTTGGCACGCTGGATCTGCCGCACTGGCTGCCGGGGTTCCAGAAGCGTTACCCCGATATTGAACTGGAACTGTGCTGCGATGATCAGTTCGTCGACCTGGTGGCCGAAGGCTTTGATGTCGCCATACGGATTGCCAGTGGCCTGGCAGACACCACCTTGATCGCCCGCACCCTGACGGTTTCCAAACGGGTGCTGGTGGCTTCTCCCGCTTATATCCGCACCCATGGTTTACCGCGTACAGCCCAGGAACTCGACAAGCATCGCCTGCTGACCTTTATCGGGGCTTCTTCGGATTGGGAGCTGAGTTCCGCTCGAGGTGCCTCGTTCAAGATCACACCAAACGGCCAATTCCGAAGCAACACCATCAGTGCCCTGCACGCCGCGACGCTGGCCGGCTCCGGCATTGCCTGTTTCACCCAGGCCACCGTACGCAGTGATCTTGCCCTGGGGCGCTTGGTCTCCATCCTCCCCAATTATTCGTTGGGCGAGCGACATTACTACGCGATCTATCCACAATCCCGCTACTTGGCGCCCAAGGTGCGGGTGTTTGTGGATTTCATAACCGATTATTACCAGATGGGGAACAACGCTTCCATTTGAATGGACGTGCTGGGCGAACCGGGTTTTCAGTAGATGTTTTCTGATACGAAACTGAGCTGGTTTTAAACGCCTACCTATCAGGGGCCTGTTGATGAACCACCGACTTCAACGGATTGCAGGGCTGGCCAGCCTGGTGCTCGGGGTTTCACTTGTCTGCCATGCCGCACTCGCTGCTACGCAGGCTGGCGCCGCCGCGGTTGAAGTCCAGCCGTCCCCTGGCCGCTTTCTCTTCTGGACGCCCGCGGAGCAAAGGTTCGGCTACCGCAATATGGAGCGTATTTTTCCGACCCGCGTTGTATCCCGTGGCACCGCTGCAGTCTTCGAGCTACCGCGTGCCAAGGGCGAGTTGGCTGTGAACTTCGTCCACCATGGCCGCCCCCTGGATACCACCACCTTTATGCGCGACACCAACGTCGAAGGACTTTTGGTGATTGACCACGGACGCGTGCTGCTCGAGCGTTATGGTCCGGATCTGACGGCGAATGAGCGCTGGACCTCTTGGTCCGTGGCCAAGTCGATTACCTCCACCCTGCTGGGCGCCGCGATTCAGGATGGTTTTATCCACAGTATCGAAGATCCGGTCACGCGTTATCTGCCTGAACTGTCCGGGAGTGCCTACGACACCGTGACGATCCGGCAACTGTTGACCATGACCTCGGGTGTGCGCTGGAGCGAGGATTATCGTGCCCCACATTCCGATGTGAACCAGTTCGCGCATTTGTCGGAACATCCAGGCCATTCGATCCTGGATTACATGGCCGGGTTGCAACGCGAGGCGCCTGCGGGGACGCGATTCGTCTACAAGACCGGAGAGACCGATCTGATCGGGCTACTGGTCAGCCGTGCCACCCACAAGGGGCTTGCCGACTACCTCTCGGAGAAAATCTGGTCCCGCACCGGGATGGCCCGTGATGCGGTGTGGGCGCTGGATGCCAGAGGCAGCGAGCTGTCCGGCTGCTGTCTGAGCATGACGCTGGAGGACTTTGGGCGCTTTGGCCTGTTCTTCATGAACGGCGGTCGTGCAGGCGGGCAGCAGGTCTTGCCGGCGAACTGGGTGAGCGACGCTACCCACTGGGCTATTCGGGGCGATACGGCAAATCTTGGCTACGGCTTCCAGTGGTGGATCGGTGCGGACCGGACTTATCAGGCCCTCGGTATCTTTGGCCAGGCCATGTACTTCGACCCGCGTGATGAATTGCTGGTGGTGGTCCTCAGCGCATGGCCCAGTGCCTCGGACAAGGAGCGTTTCGCGGAACGCCAGGCGTTCTTCGAGGCGGTCAGCAAAGCCGTCCATTGGGCGCCGCCAGCTAGGGATTTTCCTACCCCATCCCCCGTTATCCCTACCCTGAAATAGGGATGCTCCGATGGTGGGGCTTCCGGCATTCGACGATATTTTTTCATGTCAGTCAGGTTCGGCGTCATGTTCCACAGCGTGCCGACTCGTTAGACAAGAGACGCACTGGAGCATTCGACGAGGGCTTGTCGCTACCTGAAAAGGGGCTTGATCGTGCTGAAAAAAATCGTCGTGGCCGATTTGGGCATCGGCATGTATATCCAGGAGCTTTGCGGTCCCTGGCTCGATCACCCGTTCTGGAAAAAAAGTTTTCTGCTTGAGGATGAGCAAACCCTGGAGAAGGTCCGGGACTCGTCCATTACCTGCGTCTGGATTGACCTTTCCAAGGGCGTCGATACGCCAGTTGTGGGGGCGCATGAGCCTTCTTCCCCGGATGTGGCCGTCGCTACTGTTGTGCATATCGAGCCTGCCCTCCCGTGCACGCCCAAGCCTGAGCGCGCCCGGGTGGCGATGAGCGACGAACTGGTGAGGGCCGCCAACGTCTGTGCCAGGTCCAAGGCCGCGGTCATCGAGATGTTTGGCGATCTGCGCATGGGCCGGGTCATCCAGATGGATCACGTGGCCGACATGGTGCGGGATATCTCCGACTCACTGATGCGCCATCCGGACGCCCTGATCAATCTGGCCAGACTCAAGAACGCCGATGAATACACCTATATGCATTCGGTGGCGGTCTGTGGATTGATGATCGGCCTGGCGCGCCAGCTGGGTCTGCCGCCGTTGCTGGTACAGGATGCCGGGCTCGCCGGCCTGCTGCACGACATTGGCAAGATGGCCATACCGGGTGCGATCCTCAACAAACCATCGGAGTTGACTGACGGCGAGTTCGAGACGATCCGTTCGCACCCGGAGGCCGGGGTGAAGTTGCTGGACAGCAATCATTTCAGTTTGCGGGTGCAGGACGTCTGCCTGCACCACCACGAGAAGGTCGACGGTAGCGGTTATCCCCACAAGCTGCGGGGTACCCAGATCAGCCTGTTCGCACGCATGGCCGCGGTCTGCGATGTCTACGACGCCATTACCTCGGACCGTCCCTATCGTCGCCATTGGGCCCCCGCCGAGTCGATCCACAGAATGGCTGGATGGGACGGGCACTTCGACCAGATGGTGTTCCATGCTTTTGTCAAATGTGTCGGGATCTATCCGGTGGGGGCGTTGGTGCGACTGCGTAGCGAGCGTTTGGCGGTGGTCATGGAACAGAACGCCGATTCGTTGCTCGTTCCCAAGGTGAAGGTTTTCTATTCGGTATCGCGCGGTATGCCCGTGCCCCTCGAGGTTGTGGATCTGGCGAGCGGGCAGGACGCGATCATCGGCCTGGAGCAGGAGAAAAACTGGAACTTCAAAAATCTCGAGGCGCTTTGGACAGAGAGTGCTTGTAGGGATTTTCCTAGCCGCCGTCCTGCAAATCCTAGCTGCAAATAGGGATGCTCCGATAGGTGCGGTGATATTGCCGGGCCATTATCTCTCCAGGCAGCCAGAACCCTCGATACACCACTTTCAGCGGGTATCAGAGCGGCCTTCCGGTTTTTCTGAGCGATCCTGATCTGGAGAGACAAAGGTGAAAGGACAGACGCTGGTTTCACCCGTGAACATGACGCTGCTGCCGACGCTCCTGAGTGGTGCCCTTGGTTGCCTGGCGATCCTGGTCAGCAACGGTCTGAACGGTCTGGCCCTGGGCAGCAGTGCCGCTGTGCTGGCGGGGTCATTGCTGATCGGCACCGTGGCGCTGCGCACCTTGAGCACCGTGCAACGGCGCGAGGAACAGGTGTTTGAACCCTTGAACAGGCCTTTGCCAGTCTCGCCGGATGAGGGCTTGGCCGAGGTCTGTACCCAGGTTCTGCCGATCTGGTGCCGCCAGATCGATGCGGCCCGCAGCCTCAGCGAAGAGTCGATTCTCAAACTCAGCAATCGTTTCGCCACGCTGTCCGGTGATATCAGTGCTTCTGTTTCCAAGGGCGCCGGGCAGAGTTCCGGGGCCAGGTTGGTGGAGATCCTTGAGGTGGGGCAGCGTGACCTGGACTCGATCATGGTTGCACTACGTGGCGCGCTCTTGCGCAAGGAGTCGGAGCTCAAGGAAGTCTTGATGTTGTCCGACTTCACCTCGCAGTTGCAGGAGATGGCCAAATTTGTCGGTGATATCGCCCGGCAGACCAATTTGCTGGCGCTTAACGCGGCCATCGAAGCGGCCCGTGCCGGTGACGCCGGCCGCGGTTTTGCGGTGGTGGCGGACGAAGTTCGCAAGCTGTCCAGCCTGTCCGGCGAAACCGGTCTGAAAATCAGTGAAACGGTCAACACCGTCAATGCCGCGATCGCCAGGACCGTCGAGTTGTCCCGGCATCAGGCGCAGCAGGACTCGCAGACCCTCGTCCATTCCGAACAACTGGTGTCCCAGGTGATCGAGCATTTTCGGCACAACGCCCAGGCCATCGTCGACACCAGCAGCGGCCTGCAGCAGCAGAGCGAAAATGTCGCGAGCGAGATCGCCGGCGTGCTGGTAGCCCTGCAGTTTCAGGACCGGGTCAGCCAGATGCTCAGCCTGGTCAACAACGACCTTGGCAAGCTGCGTGATCAGGTGAGCGAACGTCAACACCTCAGCCAAGCCGGCGCCACACCGCCACCTATTGCCGCCCATGCCTGGCTCGAACAGCTGGCCAGCACCTACACCATGCCAGAGCAACACGCGATTCATCACGGCAAGCCCCTGGCTGGCAGTGCTTCATCCGACATCACCTTTTTCTAGGGAGTACCCGCCATGAGCAAAACCATTCTGATCGTCGATGACTCTGCCTCCATTCGCCAGGTGGTCAGCATCACCTTGAAAGGCGCTGGTTACGAGGTGATCGAGGGCTGCGATGGCAGAGATGCCCTGAGCAAGCTCGACGGTCGCAAGATTCATCTGATCGTCAGCGATCTGAATATGCCGAACATGGACGGCCTCAGCTTCATCAAGGCCGCCAAACAACTGCCGGCCTACAAGTTCACACCGGTGATCATGCTCACCACCGAAGCGGCCGAGTCGATGAAGCAGCAGGGCCAGGCCATCGGTGCGAAGGCCTGGATGGTCAAGCCCTTCCAGCCGGCCCAGATGCTCAGTGCCGTGTCCAGATTGATCATGCCGTAGCCGTCCAGGGCCCCCTGGAAAGGAGATTGTCATGCCACACACCGTGCCTTGCCTGCGTCGGATCCTGGTCCTTGAGGGACCGCTGACCATCTACACCGCGACCGAGCGCCGGGACCTGCTGCTGGAGCTGTTTCCCCTTGCCGAAGAGGTGGAAATGGACCTGGGCAGCGTCGATGAACTGGATACCGCCGGGCTGCAATTGCTGGTGCTGGCCAAGCAGGAATCGATCCGCCAGGGCCGCACCCTGATCTTGAGCAATCACAGCGCAGCGGTACTCGAGGCCTTCGACTTGAGCGGATTGCATCGTTATTTCGATGAGGCGGGTACAGCCGCCGTCCAGAGAGGCTGACGTCATGAGCGCGCCGATGAACCTGGACGATGTGCTGCAGACCTTTATTGCCGAAAGCCAGGAGTTGCTGTTGCTGATGGAGGACGCATTGCTGCGGATCGAGCAGGTCCCCGATGACGTCGACACGATTAACGCGCTGTTTCGCGTGGCCCACACCATCAAGGGTTCCGCCGGTCTGTTCGGCCTGACCCCCATCGTCGCCTTCACCCATGTGGCGGAAAGCGTGCTGGACCGGGTGCGTGGTAATGAGCTGCGGGTGGATGAGGCACTCAGTGCGTTGTTCCTGCAGGTTCGTGACCACCTGGGCGAACTGATCGACCTGCTGGCCCGTCATGGTGACCTGCAAGGTCTCACCGCCGATCACGAACGGCAGGGTAGTGCGCTGGTTGCGCGGCTCAATGGTTATCTGGAGCCGTCTCTTGAGTCGGAACAAGGGGAGGCCGTGGCCACGCCCGTGAGCGATTCGGCGGGTGGCTTGCGCCATTGGCACTTGTCGCTGCGTTTCGGCAGCGATGTGCTGCGCAATGGCATGGATCCCTTGTCCTTTCTGCGCTACCTCAAGAGTTTCGGGCAGATCACCCGGGTTGTCTGCGTGACCGACGGTCTGCCGGAGGTGGCGGCGATGGACCCTGAGAGTTGCTACCTGGGTTTCGAACTGGGGTTTGTCAGTGAAGCCGATCAGGCGACCATCGAAAGCGCTTTCGAGTTCGTTCGCGAAGACAGCCAGATCTGCGTGCTGCCGCCGGAGCGCCAACCGGCGGATTTCCAGGCGCTGATCGAGCGTTTGGGGAGCGATCCGCAAGCTTTGCTGGAGGTGTTCATCGCTTGTGGCTCGCTGACCCGCGAAGACTGGCAGGCGGCGACTCAGGTGCCGTCCGCGACGTTCATGGCTGCCCCTGAGGTCGTGCCGGATCAGCCTCTGCCTCAAGGCGACGGTCTGTCCAGAAGCAAGCCGGCCAGGGAGGTACGCTCGGTCGAGGGTAACCTGATTCGCGTCGATGCCGGCAAGCTGGACCAGTTGATCAACCTGGTGGGCGAACTGATCATCGCCGGTGCCGGTGCCAATCTGGTGGCGGCGCGCACGGGCATCGGCGAGATGATCGAGGCCGCCAGTTCCCTCTCGCGCCTTGTCGAGGAAGTGCGCGACAGCGCCCTGACCCTGCGTATGGTGCAGATCGGCGCCACCTTCAACCGCTTCCAGCGGGTGGTTCGCGATGTCTCCAAGGAGCTGGGCAAGGACATCGTCCTTGAGGTTGATGGTGCGGAAACCGAACTGGACAAGACCGTGGTCGAGCGTATTGGCGATCCCTTGACCCACCTGGTGCGCAACGCCATGGATCACGGCATCGAAGCCGTACAACTGCGCCGCGACAGGGGCAAGCCTGCCCAGGGCACCGTTCGCCTCAACGCCTATCACGAGGCCAGCAGCATCGTTATCGAAGTCTGCGACGACGGTGGCGGCCTGAACAAGCAACGGATCCTGGACAAGGCCCGGGAGCGGGGTCTGCTGGCCGAAGGGCAGGTGCTGGCGGACAAGGACATTCTCAATCTGATTTTCGAGCCCGGCTTCTCCACCGCCGAACAGGTCAGCAGCCTGTCCGGACGGGGCGTGGGCATGGACGTGGTGAAGCGCAACATCACGGCGCTGCGGGGCAGCGTCAACCTGGAAAGCGAGGAGGGTGTCGGCACCACGGTGCGTATTCGCCTGCCACTGACACTGGCGATCATCGATGGCTTTCTCATCGGGGTTGGCAAGGCCTCTTATGTGGTGCCCCTGGACATGGTCGAGGAGTGCATCGAGCTCAACGCCGATGATTGCAACAATCAAGACTATCTGGACCTCAGGGGCTCGGTGTTGCCGGTCTTGCGCCTGCGGGAAATGTTTGCCATCGACGAGCCGAACCCGGGCCGTGAAAACATCGTGGTGGTGCATTACGCCGGCGTTCGCGTAGGGCTGGTGGTTGATCAGTTACTGGGAGAGTTCCAGACCGTGATCAAACCGCTGGGAAAATTGTTCGGCACGGCCCATGGATTGGGAGGTTTCACGATCTTGGGGAGCGGCGCGGTGGCGCTGATCCTGGATATTCCCAACCTACTCGGGCAAGTCGCCAGCCAGCAGAAGCACGGCGCGACCCTCAGCCCTGAACTGACTCAATAGCCTTCACCCTGGAGTACAGCCTCATGACCGTCAAAAAGAATATCTCGCTGTTGGTCGCCTCCGCCCTGCTGGGCATCCTGATCCTGGGCGCGGTCAGTCTATATCTGATGGGCGGGGTCAGAACCATGGCCAGCTATGCCCAGGTCAATACGGTGCCGAGCATTGTCCTGTTGGACCAGGTGGCCGAGACCCTGGCCGATAGCCATGCTCATCAGTGGCAGAACCTTTCCACGCCGCTCGACAGCCTTTCGTTGCAGGCCGACAAGGTACAGGCGTCGGTGACACAGGCGTTGGATCGTTATCAGAAGGAGTTGATCTCAGACGATCACGACGCGGCGTTGCTCAATAGCCTGCGTACCCGCCTTGATGAGTACAACCATGGCCTGGAACGTTTTGATAGCTTGCAAAAAAATGGCGATCAAGCAGCCGCGCGCGGTCTGCTGCTCGACAGCCAGGCGGCACAAGACAAAGTCACGGCAGCCTTGAGCGATATGCGTCAGTACAATCTGGAGCTGGGCAGCAAAGCGGCGTTGGCCGCGACCGCCACGGAGCAGACCGCGCTCTATACCGTTATCCTGGTAGGCGGTGTGACCTTGCTGATCACCATTGTGTTGGGCTTTTTCCTGGCGCGTGGCTTGTTGCGTACCCTGGGCGGTGAGCCGGATGAGGTTCGTGTCCTGGCCGAGCGCATCGTCGCTGGCCAACTGGAGACTGCAGCCGGCGACAATGGGACTGTAGGTTTGGGCGTGTTGGGTTCTATTCAGCAACTGAGGGGTAACCTGAATCAACTGATCAATGAAATGAACCACATGTCCGCCGAGCACGATAAAGGCGACATCGATGTGCAGATCGAGGCTGGCCGCTTCGCCGGAAGCTACGGGCTGATGGCCCAAGGGATCAACGCTATGGTCAACGGCCATATCAGCGTGAAGAAACAAGCCATGGCCTGCATCCGCGCGTTCGGCGAAGGTGACCTGTCGGCCCCCCTGGCCCGCTTTCCTGGCAAGAAGTCCTTTATCAACGACAACATCGAGCAGTTGCGCAGCAATATCCAGGCTCTGGTCGAAGACACCCGCCGGCTGAGCGAGGATGCCGTGGTCGGCAAGCTCGATACCCGCGCCGACAGCACTCGTCATCAAGGTGATTTCCGCCGGATTGTCGAAGGCATCAACGGTACTCTCGACTCGATTGTCGCCCCGCTCAGCGAGGCGATGGAAGTCATGGCGGCGTTGTCCAGCGGCGACCTGACCCGCACCGTCAAGGGGCACTACCAGGGCAGCCTGCAAGATTTGAAAAACTCGGTCAACGAAACGGTGGGCAAGCTCTCGCAAATCATCGGTGAAGTGCGCAGTTCCGCCGATTCGCTGTCCAGCGCTTCGGAAGAAATTTCCGCCACCGCGCAAAGTATCAGCCAGTCGGCGTCGATGCAGGCCGCGTCGGTCGAGGAAACTTCGGCGTCGCTGGAGCAGATGTCGGCATCGATTGCCCAGAACACCGAGAACGCCAAGGTCACCGATGGCATGGCGGGCAAGGCTACCAAGGAGGCCAGCGAAGGCGGGCAGGCGGTGAAAGACACGGTTTCGGCGATGAAAACCATTGCCGAGAAGATCGGTATCGTCGACTCGATTGCCTATCAGACCAACCTGCTGGCCCTCAACGCGGCGATCGAAGCGGCCCGTGCCGGTGAGCATGGCAAGGGCTTTGCGGTGGTGGCGGCGGAAGTCCGCAAGCTGGCGGAACGAAGCCAGATTGCGGCTCAGGAGATCGGCCAGGTGGCCAAAAACAGCGTCGCCCTGGCGGAGCGCGCCGGCAGCCTGTTGGATGAAATCGTGCCTTCGATCACCAAGACCTCCGACCTGGTCCAGGAAATTGCCGCCGCGTCCGAGGAGCAGTCCATCGGCTCCGAGCAGATCAACGGGGCGATGTCGCAGATGAGTCAGATTACCCAGCAGAATGCCTCGGCCTCCGAGGAACTGGCCGCCACGGCGGAGGAAATGAGCAGCCAGGCCGAGCAGTTGCAGGAACTGATGGGCTTTTTCACCCTGCAGGGCAGTGCCTCGGTCGCTCCGGTGCTGCGTGTCGCGCCTTCCAGCCAGAAGGGCATGCAGGGTAACGAGCATGCCCATGAAGGCGGTTTCATTCGCTTCGGGAGTTGAGCCATGAACCCAGCAGTCGCCAGTGTTCTTGAACCGGGTGCGCAAAGTTCGGGGGATAGCGAGCCCTCACAGTTCCTGACGTTCACCTCGAGCAGGGAGACCTACGCCATCGATACCTTGTGCGTGCGCGAGATCATCGAGTACGGCCAGGTCACCCAGGTGCCGATGATGCCGGACTTTATCCGCGGGGTGATCAACCTGCGTGGTGCGGTGGTACCGGTGATTGATCTGCAGGCACGTTTCAGCAGAGGCATCACGCGACCGGGCAGCCGTACCTGCATCGTGATCCTTGAGGTGTTGCAGGACGGCGACTCGCAGGTGCTGGGTATTGTCGTCGACTCGGTCAGCGAGGTGATCGAGATCGACCTGGCCGACATCAAGCCGGCCCCGGTGATCGGCAATCGGATCCGTGGAGATTTCATTCGCGGCATGGTTCGGGTCCGGGGGGAGTTCCTGACCTTGCTGCAGGTCGACCAGGTGCTTTGCGTCAGCGAAATCGCCGGCCAACTGCATTGAGTGCTGTCGATCCGGCGCCGGGCAAGCGGGCGCCTCCGTCCAATCTTGATAAGGGGCCGGCCGTTCATGGGCGGTCCCCGGGAGTGAGCCATGTCTGAATCCATTTTGCCTTTGCGGCAACCACAGGACGCGGTGCCAACCCAGTACCTGACGTTCAGCCTGGGTCAGGAGATGTTTGCCGTTGGCACCTTGAGTGTCCGGGAGATCGTCGAGTACGGCCCGATTACTGCGCTGCCCCTGGCACCGCCGAGCATTCGCGGAGTCACCAACCTGCGTGGCGCGGCAATTCCGGTGCTGGACCTGGGGCTGCGTTTCGGCGGCAGCCTGACCCAGCAGAGTGCCCGCACCTGCATCGTCATGTTGGAAACCCGCGGGGCGGGTAGTTCCGGCCTGGTGGGCATCATTGTCGACGCGGTCAGCGAGGTGCTGGAGATCGCCCGGGATCAGATCGAGCCCGCGCCGTCCCTTAATGGACGCCTGAGCCCGGCCTTCATACTGGGTATTGGCAAGCTCAATGGCGGCTTCGTCCTGTTGCTGGACATCGAACAGATTCTTGGCGCGGACGACTGGTCGGCATTGCAATCCCAGAGAGCCCTGACACAAGGACTGGCCTCATGAATGTGATTCTCTCAGACAACGAGTTCCAGCAATTTCGCACGATGATCCGTGAGATCGCCGGCATCAGCATGTCCGAGGCGAAGAAACAGTTGATCAGCGGTCGCCTGGCCAAGCGCCTGCAGCATTTCAAGCTGACCAACTATGGCAGTTATTATCGTCTGCTGACCAAAGACAAGGCCGAACTGCAGATGGCCGTGGACTTGTTGACCACCAACGAAACCTATTTCTTTCGTGAGCCCAGGCACTTCGAATTCCTCAAGGAGGTCATTCTCCCCGAATTACGGGGCCATGCCCCGGTGCGGATCTGGAGTGGTGCCTGCTCCACTGGCGAGGAGCCCTACACCTTGGCCATGGTCCTGGCCGACAGCCTGGGCTCGCGGCCGTGGGAAATTCTCGCCTCGGATATCAGCACGCGTGTACTCGACAAGGCCCGCACCGGGCGTTATCCGCTGGATGCCACCAAGGGCATCCCCGAAGCGCTGCTGAACAAGTATTGCCTCAAGGGCGTCGGCAGCAACTCCGGCATTTTCATGGTGGATCCGGCGCTGGCGTCGCGTATCGATTTTACCGCGCTCAACCTGAACACCCCGCTGCCCGCGGTGGGGCAGTTCGACGTGATTTTCCTGCGCAACGTGATGATCTATTTCGACAACCAGACCAAGTCCCAGGTGGTGCAGCGTCTGCTCAAGCACCTCAAGCCTGGTGGTTACTTCGTCATTAGTCATTCGGAGAGCCTGAATGGAATCACCGATGATGTGCAGTTGGTCAAACCGTCCATCTACCGCAAGCCCGCGGCCTGATGCGCCCGAGGTGGTGGAGCACTTCCTGCAGCCCGGCGAAGTGGTGTTTGGCGGCCGGCGGTTGCGGCTGCGTACCTTGTTGGGCTCTTGCGTAGCCCTGGTGCTGTGGCATCCGCAACGCTTGCTGGGGGGGATGTGTCATTACATGTTGCCTTTGCGACGAGGGCGCGATGCCGGTGACTTGAACGGGCGTTACGCGGCCGATGCGCTGGCGCTGCTGTTGACCTTCATTCGTCAAGCCGAGGCGCGGCCCGAAGAGTTCGTCGTCAGTGTCTTTGGTGGTGGTGACATGTTTCCCAGTGTCCGACGCCACGGCGGTGTCGGCATCGGTGAGCTGAACGTGAATGCCGCCCGGCGTTTGATCAAGGCTCATGGCCTGCACTGCGAGGTGTATCACGTGGGTGGCCAGGGCTATCGCAGCCTGGTGTTCGATGTGGCCAACGGTCGCCTGCAACTCAACCATACGGACTCGGCCCCGGGTCTGCCCGGGTATTGTCATTGTCCAGCACATGCCGGAAAAATTTACCGCGGCCTTTGCCGAACGTCTCAACCAGGTCTGTGAGATCGAAGTCCGCGAGGCCCGCCACGGTGACGGGGTGATGCCGGGGCGTGCATTGATCGCCCCCGGGGGCAGCCATATGCTGGTCAAGCGCAATGGTGCGCAGTATCAGGTGGATATCGTTGACGGCCCTCCCGTCAGCCGGCACCGGCCCTCGGTCGATGTGCTGTTCCGTTCAGTCGCCCGGTGCGCGGGCAGCAACGCTCTGGGAATCATCATGACCTGTATGGGCGATGACGGCGCCCGGGGTTTGAAGGAGATGCGCGATGCTGGCGCCAGGACCCTTGGGCAGGATGAACCATCGTGCGTGGTTTATGGGATGCCGCGGGAGGCGTTCAAGCTGGGAGCGGTCGAACGGGAGTTGCCGCTGGAGCAGATCGCCGGGGCGATCCTCGGCGCCTGCGGGCACGTTCGCTGAGGGCCGCGGGGGCGGCTCAGACCAGCCCCTGGCTCAGGGCGTAACGCACCAGGTCGGTGCTGGTGGTGAAACACATCTTCTCCATCAACCGGGTCTTGTGGGTGCTTACGGTCTTGTTGCTGATCACCAGTTGTTCGGCAATCTGATTGACGCTCAAGCCCTGTGCCAGCATGCGCAGGATCTGGAATTCCCGTGCCGAAAGCGTTTGTGACGGGCTGTCGGGAGACAGGCCGCTGCTTTGCAGGGCGATCTGTTCAGCCAGTTCCGGGTCAAGGTAGCGGCCACCGCCGCTGACCTTGCGGATGGCGGCCAGCAGGGTCTCGGGATCGTGGTCCTTGGTCATGTAGCCCGAGGCACCGGCGCGCAGTGCACGCTGGGCGATGTGGGCTTCGTTGTGCATGCTCAGGATCAGTATCGGCAGCTTGGGATAATGGGCGTGGATACGTCCTATGAGATCCTCGCCGCTGCTTCCGGGCATGGTCATGTCGAGCAGCAACATGTCGATCTCGGTGTGGCGCAGCAGGTCGAGGACCTGGGCACCGTTTTCCGCTTCGGCCACCACGCAAAAATCCTTGACCAGGGCGAACAGCTGCTTGAGGCCTTCGCGCATTATTCTGTGGTCGTCGGCTACCATCAATCGGATCATGAGTCGTGGGTCCTTGAGTCGGGTACCTTCAGCTGCACGGTGGTACCGCCGCCGATTTTGCTGGAAATATGGGTGGTGCCACCCAGGGTCAGGCCGCGTTCGCGCATGCCCAGCAGTCCGAGGGTTTTGCCGGAGAGCCCACGTTGCTCGAAACCCTTGCCGTTGTCGGTGATCTCCAGCGACCAGCCACGGGCGGTTTTTTCGAGGGTCACCGTGACTCGGGTCGCCTGGGCGTGGCGGGCGATGTTGGTCAGCGATTCCTGGGCGATCCGAAAGGCCGCGGTGGCAGCGGCATCCTCCAGTTGCATCGGGTGCCGTGGGAGCTGCAGGTCGCAGGCAATGCCCCATTGTTGCCTGAACGTGTCGGTCAGCCACTCCAGGGCGGCCACCAGCCCCATGTTGAGGATCGACGGACGCAGGCTGGTGGAGATGTTCCTCACCACCTGGACCGTCTGATCGATCAGTTGCAGCAGGTGCGTGACTTGCTCACTGAGCATCGGCACTTGTTCGCCGTACTGGAATCGCAACAGCGAAGTGCCCATGCGGATCGCCGTCAGGTGCTGCCCCAATTCATCATGAATTTCCTGGGCAATCAGCTTGCGTTCCTCTTCCCGGGCACTTTCGCGGCTGGACATCAGTTGCCGAAGTTGATTGTTCAGCGTGGCCAGGCGTCGCTCGGCCACTCGTAGTTTGGAGATATCACGGACCACGGCCAGTACGGTGCTGATGCGCCCCTGGACGTCCTGTTCCGGAACCAGGCTGATGTGGTAGACCCGTTGCAGGCGTTGGCGGCCGTTGAGCAGATACTCGTATTCCAGAGGCTGGCCGCTTTCCACCGCTTCGATCAGCGTGTCCTGGAGCAGTTGGCTTTGCAGGTTGCGTGGCAGTATTTGCAGCAGGCGTTTGTGCAGTAATCTGGCTTTTGGCCGATCAAGCCATCCTTCCAGCGCCGGGTTGATGAACAGCACTTTCCCTGACGGACTCAGGCGAGCGATACCGTCGGGGGAGTTTTCCACCAGGGTGCCGATTTCCTGTTGGCGGGCTCGTTCATTGCGCTGGATTTCCTTCAGGTCGGTGATGTTTCGGGCAATGCATACCATGCGGTGCGGACGTCCGCTGGCGTCGGCGATCGGCACCAGGTTGAAATGGATAATCAACGAGCGTTCGCCACAGGGCAGGTGGGCATCGAGCTCGATGGGGGCACCGACGGCGATGCAGTGTTGGCAAATAGCGTCGACCACTTGCGCGGCCTCGCCCGGTAGCCAATGTTCCAGAGGTTGCCCTATGAGGTCCCCATGGCTTCTGGCGAGCATCTGGCAGAGTATCGGATTGGCCTCCAGGCAACTGAGCTGCTGGTTGGCATCGATGGACAGCAGGCAGAGCATGTCCTGGGTGTGATCGAAGACTTCGCGATAACGCCGTTCGCTTTGCGCAAGGTTGTCCAGGGCCGAACAACGCTCCCAGGCAATGGAGCCTATGTGGCTGGCCATCTGCGCATACTTGCGCTCTTGTTCAGGGAGGGGATGTTCGCCGTTGGTAAACAGCACGATGACCCCAAGTGTCTGGCCAGCGCTGTTGACTACCGGTTCCAGCCAGCAGCCCTGATATCCGGCCCCCAGGGCCGGCGCGCTGAAACTCAGGTGCGTGGCGTCGGTCCTCAGGTCATCGATCAGCCGACGTTGCTCAAAGAATTCCGGGAAGCCGTTCAGGTCGGCGGCCAGGCAGGCCTGGAGCGACTGCGGGACCGCGACTGGTGGGGCCAGGTTATCGCCGTCGGGCTCTGTCTTGAAGGCGATCGCATTGCGAAAGTCCGGCGCCAGTATCTCCAGATAGGTGCTCAACAGTGGCAGCACGGTACGCAACGCACCGTCGGTGATCATCACCTGGAAAATCGCCGATCGGGCGTTCTCTGCTCGTTCCTGCTGTCGCAAGGAGCTCACATCCTGGGCCATGACCAGGACCCCGGAGATCTCCGAGTTTTCATCATGCTCCGTCGTCAGGTTGCACAGGAACGCCACGGAGCGCCCGGAATAGGAGTCCTTGCTTTCCAGCAACTGGGTGGCCGGGATGCCGGTGGACAGGGTGTGTTGCAGATGGGCGCGAAACACCTCGTCGATCGGTTGCGCGTGGGGGCTTTGGGACAATGTGCGTTCGATGCCGGGAACATCGGGAAAGCCCCGGGTGCGTTCGAACTCGGGGTTGGCGTAGATACGTTGTCCAAGCCGGTTGTAGCGCAGGATGATATTGGGTGAGTTTTGCGCCAGGGAACGGTACTTCTGTTCGTTGCTCAACAGGGCCTGGCGCAAGGCCAGGTGTTCGCTGATGTCCTCGAGTTGGGACACGAAATAGAGGGCTTCGCCTTTCTGGTTGCGGGCAATACCGATGGTCAAGCGTGCCCACAGCGCGCTGCCGTCCTTGCGCAGGTAACGTTTTTCAAAGGTGACGCTTGAACACTGGCCCTGGATCAGCCCGGGTATTTCGTCCCGGCCAACCTGAAGGTCGTCCGGGTGGGTCAGTTGCTGGAACGAGGTGCCGCGCAGCTCTTCTTCGGTGTAGCCGAGCATCCGGCAGAGCATCTGGTTCGCGGCAATCCATTCGCCGCTCAGGCGTAGCAAGGCCAGGCCGGTGCCGGCGGAATCGAAGGCTAGGCGATAGTCTTGCTCGGCGGGGCTCGGAGGCGGTACTTCGGTTTTGTCAGGGCCTTGCGTGGGAACGAGCTCTGCAGCAACGGCTGATTCCATTCGCCTTTCTCCCGGCTATTTTGCCTGGAGCATAGCGCAAGCGCCCAGCGGTATGCACACCTGTTCGGACTGGAGCGTGGGGCCGTTGATCAGTGCCGGATCCAGGTCGGCAAGCGGGCCTATTGCGTCATGGCCCTTGCCGACGGAAGGACGGTTGGCCGCTTAGACAAACGTCTAAGGTATGAACAGGATGATGTCAATGTGATGCTATGTTGTTGACTGCGCACCGTCGAATATCTCGATGAAAGCCGCTCCACTTTGAAAGGGTGGCCCGCGCAGGTGGACCTGGTGTGCTTTTGTCGGTATCGGCCGCGCCCGTTTCGACGGGACACTGGTCATGGGAGTGACGGATTTATGTTTTCCAAAATCAATACTGAAAGTGAAATCGTCATTATCGATGATGTTTCGCTCAACCATCGGCTGTTGGAGTCGTGCTTGCGGGCCTATGGGCTTCGCAACATCAGAACGTTCTCCGACTCCGCCGAAGGGCTGGCCTGGCTACAGTCGAACCCCTGGGACTTGTTGTTACTGGACCTGTATATGCCGGCGCCCGATGGTTTCGAGATTCTTGAGCGGCTCAAGCAGCGCAGCCGGACCGAATCGCCGATCATTATCGTGACGGCCCTGAACGATCCGCAAAACCGGCGTAAAGGGTTGGAGATGGGCGCCAACGACTTCGTCTGCAAACCCATCGATCTACCCGAGGTGCTGTTGCGGGTGCGCAGTTGCCTGGAGTTGGCTCAGGCCACCCGGTTGTTGCGCGATGCCAATGTCGAACTGGAGCGCAAGGTTGAACGACGAACGGCCCAGTTGGAGGCCGGCTACCAAGCCATCGCCAACAGTCTGGGGCGGGCCGCCAGTTATCGGGGCAACGATACGCTCAACCATGTCCGGCGCATCGGCGATTGCGCGGCCCTGTTGGCCAAGGCTGTTGGTATGTCCAGGCAATGGTGCGAACTGATTCGTCTGGCGGCACCAATGCATGATGTCGGGAATATCGGCATAGACGACGCCATATTGCGAAAGCCCGGGGTGCTGACGGCGCGGGAGCGGGAGATCATGCAGGATCATCCGCGCATTGGTTATGAAATCCTGCACGACAACAGCGGCTCTCCGGTCACCGATCTGGCGGCGGAGATTGCCCTGGCACATCACGAGCGGTGGGATGGCACCGGTTACCCCAACCAGTTGCAAGGCGAGGCGATTCCGCTGTCAGGCAGGATCACGGCGATCTGTGATGTCTATGAAGCGCTCAGAATGCCACGCCCCTACAGGGACGCGTGGAGCGCCGAGCGCTCGCAGGCATATCTTTGTGAGCAGTCCGGCCGGCATTTTGATCCGCAGCTCGTGGATAATTTCTGCAGTTTGCTGGATGAGATCGAGGTTGAGCGACTGCGCTTGCTCTAAAGAAATGAATAGCGGCGCCGACAAGGATATTGACCATATCTGTTTTGGTCCGGCTACCTGAAAGGGACGAGCGCTGCACGCCTTCACTGCGCAGACAGAGAGGCATTCCTATGACAAAAAAACTCCTGGCCAGCCTGCGGACCCTGATGTCCGTGCCCCATGACAATCCCAAGCTGCTGCGGGCCCAGTACGTCGCCTTGTCGCGTCAGCTACCGCTCATGTACCTGGTCTTGCTGCTCAATATGTGGGCGCTGGCCATCACTCACCTGACCACCGCCCCCTTGTGGCTGACATTCGTCATCCCGCTCGCCATGACGGTGGTCTGTGTGGCGCGCGCCTGGATGTGGTTGCGTAGCACCGGGCGCTTGCCGGCCGATGCGCAGATCCTTGCCTCACTGCGGCGAACCAACCAGCTGGTGCCCTTTATCGCCGGCGCCTTCACGTCCTGGTCCCTGGCCCTGTATCCCTACGGCGACGCCTATTCACAGTCGCAAATCGCCTTTTTCATGGGGATTACGGTGATCGTCTGCATTTTTTGCATGATGCACCTGCGACCCGCGGCCCTGACCGCCACGTTGGTGGTCAACGTCGCGTTCGTGGTTTTTTTCGCCTCGACCCACAACCCGGCCTTTATTGCCACGGCGGTGAATGTCCTGTTGGTGTCGCTGGCGATGTTGATCATCCTGCAGCATCACTACCACGACTTCACCCGGTTGGTGAATGTGCAGGCGCAGACCGAACAACTGAGCAACGAGAACCTGCGATTGGCCAATCAGGACAGCTTGACCGGGTTGCCCAACCGGCGACAGTTCTTCAGCACCCTGGAGAGCACCATGTACCAGGCAATCGCCGAGGAAAAGCGCCTCGCGGTAGGGATCCTCGATCTCGACGGATTCAAGCCGGTGAACGATCTCTACGGCCACAGCGTTGGCGACAAGATTCTGGTCATGGTCGGCCAGCGCTTGCGGCAGTTGGTCGATGCAACGGTGCATGTGGCGCGGCTGGGCGGGGATGAGTTCGCCCTGGTGCTTGAAGGCGATCTCAGTGACGAGGATTTGCAAGCTTTCGGCAAGACCGTGTGTGAGCAGTTGCACGTCGAGTTTCTGCTGGTCGATGTGCCGATCCAGATCGGTGCCACCCTGGGCATTGCCACGTTTCCCGAGGGCGCCGCGAGCGCCATACAGCTTTTCGAATACGCGGACTATGCACTCTACCAGGGCAAGCGCCATAACCCGGGCTCGATGTGCCTGTTCTCGGCCAGCCATCGTGAGCAATTGCACCGTGACGCCATCATCGAGCAGGCGCTGCGCAGGGCGGTGCTGGACAAGGAGTTTTTCGTGCTGTTCCAGCCGATCCTCGACTGCGGCAGTCGTGAGACCGTTGCCTTCGAAGCATTGGCCCGTTGGGACAGCCCGGAGTTGGGCCTGGTATCCCCGGCGCAGTTCATCCCCATTGCCGAGCGCATCGGCCTGATCAATCGCCTCACGCTGCCGTTGTTGCGGCAGGCGCTGGGGATGGCGCGGTTCTGGCCTGAAGGCATGCGGCTTTCATTCAATCTGTCGGTCCACGACTGCGGTTCTCGCGACAATGTGCAGTCGATTATCGATGTGATCACGGTCAGCGGCTTCAATCCGGCGCATCTGGATCTGGAAATCACCGAAACCGCGGTCATGCAGGATATCCCCCAGGTGCAATGGGCGATCGGGCGGTTTCGTCAGCTGGGCTGCGGTATTTCGCTGGATGATTTCGGCACGGGTTATTCGAGCCTGAGCCAGTTGCATGCCCTGGCGCTGACGAAACTCAAGATCGATCGCAGCTTCGTTGCCGACATTCATGTCAACCCCGCGAGCTACAAGATCGTCAAGTCGCTGGTGGCCTTGAGCCTCGACATGGAGTTGGAGTGCGTGGTCGAGGGGATCGAGACCCGGGAGGAGCTCAAGGCCCTGTGCAGCCTGGGGTGCATGCAGGTGCAGGGGTTTCTCTTCAGTCGTCCGGTAGCGTTCGCCGACACCCTGGTCTGGTTGGCCCAGGCTGAGGTGCGGCGACGGCAATGGGAGGTCGAGCAGGTGCTGAGTTCAGCGTGAGGGGATCTTCGACAGCGTATTGTGAGGTGCCCGTGGGCACCTGTTCAGGGCTGGTCGACAGACCTTTCCTCGGGAGGCACTGAACCTGCTATCCGAGCCGCCAGACGGGCTTTGGCGGCTTCCTGGGCGCTGACAATGGCCTTGGCATCCTGGCGCTCGAGAAAGTGTGCCATCGACTCGTCGCGCTGGGCCTGCATGCGCGCGGTCACGCGACTGCTACCGCCTTCGGCGAGTGCCGTGAGTGGGACGCTCAACAAGGTGACGCTCAACAATGTGCCGAGGAGCTTCATGGTGACTCTGCATGAGTGATAGGAAGTAGAAATGGCCGAGCGGCGCTCATAATGCGAGTGCTGGCGAATCGGCCCGCTCCCTGCGACCTGAATTATATGACAGGTTACTGCCAGTTTTCGAAGGGCGATAGCCTCAGCGTAGCACCCTTAACGCAACCAGATCTCACTGACTGAGTGGTCAGACGCCTTGCGCAGCACCAGATCGGCCCGTTCGCGGGTCGGCAGGATGTTTTCCAGCAGGTTGACCCGGTTGATATCGCGCCAGATCTGCCGCGCGGCTTCGGGGGCTTCCTCGGGCGTCAGGTCGGCCAGTTTGCGGAAGTACGCACCACGAGCACGGAACGAGGTTTTCTGCAGCATCAGGAAGCGCGCCACGTACCAGTGCTCGATGTCTTGTTCATCGGCATCCAGGTACACCGAGAAATCGAAGAAGTCGGAGACGATGGTCGAAGGTTTCAGCCCGTCGACACCATCGGTCTGCAGCACGTTGAGGCCTTCGAAGATCAGGATGTCCGGCTGGTCGATCAACTGGAACTGATCGGGCACGATGTCGTAGCTGACATGGGAGTAGATCGGCGCCTCGATGTTGTGCTCGCCGGCTTTCACCGCCGCGAGGAACTTGACCATGTGCTTGCGATCGTAGCTTTCCGGGAAGCCCTTGCGGTGCATGATGCCATCGGCCACCAGCTTGCTGTTGGGGTAGAGGAAACCGTCGGTGGTGACCAGGGCAACGTTGGGGTGATCCGGCCAGCGCGCCATCACGGCCTGCAGCACGCGGGCAAAGGTGCTCTTGCCGACCGCAACGCTGCCGGCGATGGCAATGATGTAAGGGCCACGGTGGGTCGGGCGACCGAGGAAGGTGTCGCGGATGCCCGTCAGTTGGCGCGCGGCGGCGATGTGCAGGTTGATCAGCCGCGACAGGGGCAGGTAGACGTTGGCGACGTCTTCCAGGGAGACGTCTTCGTTCACGCCGCGTAACGCCGACAGATCTTCTTCCGAGAGGGTCAGCGGCGTGCTCGCACGCAGTTCCGCCCACTCGTTGCGGGTCATTACGAGGTAGTCATCGGGTATCATCGGTTGCCGTCCAGGCCTCTTCAATGGGCGGATTATCCAACGCTTTGCCCCCACTTGTCCGAAGATCAGAATAATCTTTTGAATTCATTGGATATTCTGTAGCCTTGCGGCGCTGCAAAGCAGTCCATGCCTGATGGATTCACTCTCCCGGTCCATACGTTGCACCTAATATCCCGTCTCGGAAAGGGGCGGGGGCCGGGGTATACTCGACTTTCGCGCTCTCGCGCCTGCAGGTCTTGCGAACATGACGCAGATTTCCGAACGCCTTCTGGTTCAAGCCCACCTTGATGCCAAGCAACCCAAACCCCTGAGTGCCGCCGAAGAGGCGCAGCTGCGTGCGGATATCGCCGCCGAGCTCAAGGCCCGGGATGCGGTGCTGGTGGCCCACTTCTATTGCGATCCGGTGATCCAGGCCCTGGCCGAGGAGACCGGGGGCTGTGTCTCCGACTCCCTGGAAATGGCCCGTTTCGGTGCCGCCCATCCGGCCAAGACGGTCCTGGTGGCCGGCGTGCGCTTCATGGGCGAGACCGCCAAGATCCTCACCCCGGAAAAACGCATCCTGATGCCGACCCTGGAAGCGACCTGTTCGCTGGACCTGGGTTGCCCGGTGGACGAGTTTTCCGCGTTCTGCGATCAGCACCCCGAGCGCACGGTAGTGGTCTATGCCAACACCTCGGCGGCGGTGAAGGCGCGGGCCGACTGGGTGGTGACTTCCAGTTGCGCGCTGGAGATCGTCGAGAGCCTGATGGACAACGGCGAAACCATTCTCTGGGCGCCGGACAAGCACCTGGGGCGCTATATCCAGAAGGAAACCGGCGCCGATATGTTGCTCTGGGACGGTGCCTGCATCGTCCACGAGGAGTTCAAGTCCAAGCAGTTGGAGGACATGAAGGCGCTGTATCCCGAGGCGGCGATCCTGGTGCACCCCGAGTCGCCGGAGTCGGTGATCGAGCTGGCCGATGCGGTGGGTTCCACCAGCCAGTTGATCGCGGCGGCGCAGCGTCTGCCGAACAAGACCTTTATCGTGGCTACCGACCGCGGCATTTTCTACAAGATGCAGCAGCTGTGCCCGGACAAGGTGTTTATCGAGGCGCCAACGGCCGGTAACGGCGCGGCGTGCCGCAGTTGCGCGCATTGCCCGTGGATGGCGATGAATACCCTGGAGCGCACCTTGCAGTGCCTGCGCGAGGGCAGCAACGAGATCTTCGTCGACCCGGCGGTGATCCCCCGCGCGGTTCGCCCGCTCAAGCGCATGCTGGATTTCACCCAGGCGGCGCGGATGAAACTGGCGGGGAATGCCTGACGGGTGTTGGGCGGCTGTCAGCCGCCCATCAGATCCTTGACCATGCGCTCCTGATCAATCAACTCCTTCTGGCGTGCATCGATGCGTGAGGCCAGTTGGAAGTTCGGCGCGCGGCGCTTGGCGAAGTCCAGCTGCTGGATCGCCTGCTTGAAGTCGCCCACCAAGGCAAAGTACTCGGCCCGCGCCTGGTGCAGGCCGATGATATTGCCGGCCTGCCCACGGGTTTCGGCGAGCTGATACCAGACATCCGGGTCATCCTGGCGAGTCTTCAACAAGTCGTCCAGGCCCTTTTCCGCCTCGGCCGGACGATTCTGCTTGATCAGCAGGTCGATGCGTTCCTGCTTCAGCGGGTAGCTGGCGGGATATTGCAGCAACATCTTTTCGGTCCGTTGCAGCGCCTCGGGGAACCGACTGGCCGCCGTGTCCAGGTCGATCTGCGCCAGGTTGTAGGTGATGTCGTTGGGTGACTTGTCCAGCAGCGGCTTGAGGGTCGCGCGCGCCTCGTTCAACTGCGTGCCCTTGATCTGCGCGATGGCCAGGCCATAACGCGCCACATCGGACTTGGGGTTCTCGTCCAGCTGCGCACGGAAGCGCTTGGCCGCCAGGCCTGGCGAGTCTTCATAGGACAGGATCACCCGCGCCCGGATCAACTGATAACGCAGGCTGTCCTCGATACCGCCGGGCTTGGATTGCTCGGCGCGGTTGCGGGTGTCGGCGATCCGTGACTCGGTGACCGGGTGGGTCAGCAGGAATTCCGGCGGCTTGGCGTCAAAGCGATAGATACGCATCAGGCGCTCGAACATGGTCGGCATCGAGCGTGGGTCGTAACCGGCTTTTTCCAGGGTGAGGATGCCGATCCGGTCGGCCTCCTGCTCGTTCTGGCGGGAGAAGCGCTGTTTCTCCTGGAACGCCGCGGCCTGGGTGCCGGCGATGGTGGCAATACCGGCATCACCGCCGCCGGCCGCCGCGATCACGATTCCGGTCAGCAGCGCCGCCATCATCGGCAGTTGCATGCGTTGCTGGGCTTCCACGCCCCGGGCGAAGTGGCGTTGCGACAAGTGCGCCAGTTCGTGGGCCAGCACCGCGGCGTACTCGCCCTCGGTCTGGGCGTTGAGGAACAGGCCACCGTTGATCCCGACAATCCCGCCGGGGGCGGCGAAGGCGTTGAGCTGGTTGCTGTCGATCAGGATGAACACCAGCCGGCGGTCCTGGACCTGGCTGCTTTCCGCCAGCCTGTAGACGGTGGTCTCGACGTAATCCTTGAGCTGCGGGTCATTGAGTTGCTTGACCTCGCTGCGCAACAGGCTCAGCCAGGCACGGCCCAGCTGGAACTCCTGTTGCGGGGAGACAATGGCGGAACTGGCGTCGCCGAGTGACGGCAGGTCGTCGGCGAAGCCTGGGGAGGCGAGCAGGCAAGCGAGCGTCAACAGGGTAGGGCGCAGAAAGGTCATGCACAGGGCTCTGGTCGGGCAAAGTCCTTACTGTAGCCGGACACTGGGCTTGCGACCAGAGCTGCTTCCACTTGGGGTATTCTAGGCGCTTCGAACCGACCATCCGGCAGCGCGCCAGGAGTGAAGCAATGACCGAAGTTGTAGAGCACGACGCCGAGCTGGACGCCAGTGGCCTGAACTGCCCGCTGCCGTTGCTCAAGGCCAAGCTGGAGCTCAATCGCCTGGCCAGCGGCGCGGTGCTCAAGGTGATTGCCACCGACGCCGGATCGCAGCGCGATTTTCGGACTTTCGCCAGGCTTGCCGGACATGTCCTGATTCATGAAGAGGAAGCGTCCGGCGTTTACCGCTACTGGTTGCGCAAGGCCTGACGCAGGCTCAGGCCTTGTTCAGCGCCTGGGCTGCCGCGAGTACCGCGTCGACATGGCCCGGTACCTTCACGCCACGCCATTCCTGGCGCAACACACCGTTGGCATCGATCAGGAAGGTGCTGCGGTCCACGCCCAGGTATTCCTTGCCGTAGAGCTTCTTCAACTTGATCACGTCGAACAGCTGGCAGACGGCTTCGTCCTTGTCACTGATCAGCTCGAACGGGAATTCCTGCTTGCCCTTGAAGTTCTCGTGGGACTTCAGGCTGTCGCGGGACACGCCGAAGACTTCGGTGTTGGCGGCCTGGAAGGCGGCGAACTGGTCACGAAAGCCCTGGCCCTCGGTGGTGCAGCCCGGGGTGCTGTCCTTGGGGTAGAAATAGATCACCACCTGCTTGCCCTTGAGGTCGGCGAGGCTGACGGTCTGCCCGCTGGTGGCCTGGGCCTGGAAATCGGCGACGGGTTGATCGATAACGACGGCCATGGGAGTTTCCTTACATTGGGTTCTGTGGGCGCCACGGTTCGATCAGCGCGTCGAGGTTCATCGCGTCGGCGAAGTCCAGGAACTGATCGCGCAACCAGCTGATCTGCACGCCGGCAGGCAGGGTCACGGTAAAGGTGGCGTTGAGCATGGTGCCGCCGGTCTGGGGCGCCAGGTAGGTGTCGCAGGTCAGGTTTTCCAGCTCGACGTTGTGGTCCATGAAGAACTGGCACAACTCGTTGATGATGTCCGAGCGATAGGCCGAGCTGACATAAGCGACGTACGGCAGTGCCTGGGGACGACTCTCCAGGGCACCGCTGCGCACCACGCTGACGATGAAGGCGTGCTTCTTCGCCAGGTTCGGCAGGCCGGCTTCCAGGCGCGCCAGGGCGTCCCAGCTGCCGGAAATCTGCAGGACCAGCGCGCTGTACTCGCCATGGCGGGTCAGGCGCGAGGTTACGACGGCGCAGCGATTTTCATGGCTGGCGCGGCACAGGACGTTGGTCAGCTCCATGGGGTTGGCGCCGAGGGCACTGATAACAAGGAATTGTTCGCGGACTGTGGGGGTGGACATGCAGCATTCCTAAAGCGATGAGCGGTCAGTACCTTGGGGGCAGTCAGGGGCTGGGTTCGGGTATCCGGATGCGGATGGCGAGGCCTGGAATCGAGCGCTGATGCCGGTTGCCGCCTCGCAGAGGACGGGCGGCGGCCAGGCCGGAGCGGGCTTCGGGCAGCGAAAATGGAGGCTGGAACCCGGCACATGAGCGACTCAGTACCGATCAAAGTCTGAAGGGTAGCGAAAACCTGCGCTCAGGGGAATGCTCATAGACAGTACTTCGCTTGTACAAGCCTGATGGCGCCAGTACCATTACCGCTCTCTTTTTCCGGCAGGAGCGGTTGCATGATTGCGGGCAGTATGGTGGCACTGGTCACACCCATGGATGCACAGGGTCGTCTTGACTGGGACAGCCTGAGCAAACTGGTGGACTTCCACCTGCAAAACGGCACCAACGCCATTGTCGCGGTCGGCACCACGGGTGAATCGGCCACTCTCGATGTGAACGAGCATATCGAAGTGATTCGTCGCGTGGTCGACCAGGTGGCAGGTCGTATCCCGGTGATCGCCGGTACGGGCGCCAATTCGACGCGTGAAGCGATCGAACTGACCACCAACGCGAAAACCGCTGGCGCCGACGCGTGCCTGCTGGTGACTCCTTATTACAACAAGCCGACCCAGGAAGGCCTGTACCAGCATTTCCGCGCTGTTGCCGAAGCTGTCGACATCCCGCAGATCCTCTACAACGTTCCGGGCCGTACTGCGTGCGACATGCAGGCCGAGACCGTGATCCGCCTGTCGAGCGTACCGAACATCATCGGCATCAAGGAAGCCACCGGCGACCTGGCGCGAGCCAAGGCGATCCTGGCCGGTGTGAGCAGCGATTTCCTGGTGTATTCCGGTGATGACGCCACCGCGGTCGAGCTGATCCTGCTCGGCGGCAAGGGCAACATCTCGGTGACCGCCAACGTTGCACCCCGTGAAATGAGCGCGATGTGCGCTGCGGCCATGGCCGGCAAGGCCGATGAGGCCCGGGCGATCCACGAAAAACTGATGCCGCTGAACAAGACCCTGTTCATCGAATCCAACCCTATCCCCGTGAAATGGGCACTGCATGAGATGGGCTTGATGCCGGACGGTATCCGTCTGCCGCTCACCTGGCTCAGTGCTGCCTGTCACGAACCGCTGCGGCAGGCCATGCGCCAGTCCGGCGTCCTGGTTTAATTGAGGAAATACCCCGCATGAAGCGATTGGCCGGACTTTCTGCACTTGCCTTGATTATCTCCAGCACCAGTGGCTGCGCCTGGCTGTGGGGCCCGGAAGGTTATTTCCGCGACCGCGGCAGCGACTACCTGGACTCGAAACAAATACCGGCCATGCAATTGCCGGCGGACGTCAGTACCAGCAAACGTCTTGACCCGTTGCTGCCGATTCCGCGCAACGTTGCCGACGACACCGCCAAGGGCCCGTTCGAAGTGCCGCGTCCGCTGCCTTTGCAGGTTGCGGCCAGCGCCAGCGACTACAGCCTGCAGAAAAGCGGCGATTCGCATTGGGTCATGGCCCAGCACACGCCGGCCGAAGTCTGGCCTGTGGCTTTGCAGTTCTTCCAGGACAACGGTTTCCGGATCGACGCGCAACGCCCACAGACCGGTGAATTCACCACGGCCTGGCAGCGTTCCAGCGAACTCTCGGCAGCCATGGGCAAGCGCCTCGCGGCGGGTGACAACGAAACCCGCGTGCGGGTCCGTATCGAGCCTGGCGTGCAGCGCAATACCAGCGAAGTCTACGTGGTCAGCGCCCAGCGCCCGGCCGGTAGCACCGCCAACGTCGACTTCACTGCGCATTCGGTCAACCTCGGCGTGGATTCGGCCCTGGTCGACGAAATGCTCTCGAGCATGAGCCGCAGCGCCGAGAAGGGCGGTTCGGTGTCCTTGCTGGCCGCGCGTGATTTCGATACCCCGAGCCGTGTCAGCCTGAGCCAGGACGGCAGCGGCAACCCGGTGCTCAACGTCGGTGAAGACCTCGACCGTGCCTGGTCGAGTGTCGGCCGCGCGCTGGAGCAGGGCGAGTGGCGTGTCGAAGACATCAACCGTACCCTGGGCCTCTACTACATCAACCTGGCGGAAAAAGCCGAGAAGAAGAACGACGAGCCTGGCTTCTTCGCCCGTATGTTCGGCAGCAAGCCGAGCAAGGAAGAGATCGAAACCCGCGCCGTGCGTTATCAGGTTCGCCTGAGCAAGGTCGGCGACAACGTTCAGGTCACCGTCGAGAAAGACATCAACACCGTGGCACCGGCCGATGTGGCCCGTCGGGTGTTGGGCGTGATTCAAGACAACCTGGGCTGATCGGTGCGCTTTGCCGTTCTCGGCAGTGGTAGCCAAGGGAACGGCACGCTGATCGCCAGTGAAGACACGCTGATCCTGGTCGATTGTGGTTTCTCGCTGCGGGAAACCGAGCGACGTCTGGCGCGCCTTGGGGTGAGTCCGACGCAACTGAGCGCGATTCTGGTGACCCACGAACATGCCGACCACGTGCATGGCGTGGGTTTGCTGTCTCGGCGCTACAATCTACCGGTGTATCTGAGCCGTGGCACCTTGCGCGGCCTGCGCAAGCCCATCGAGCCAGCGGGTTTCGTGGCGGGTGGCGAGACCTTGCAGATTGGCGGCTTGAGCATCGAAGTGGTGTCGGTAGCCCACGATGCCCTTGAGCCGACGCAGTATGTGTTCAGTGACGGTCGGCGGCGTTTCGGCCTGCTGACCGACCTGGGTTCCTATTGTGGCAGGGTCATGGACAGCTACAGCGGTCTCGATGCCTTGATGATCGAGTCCAACCATTGTCGCGATCTGCTGGGTCGTGGGCATTACCCGGCCTTTCTCAAGCAGCGGGTCGGTGGTGAACTGGGACATTTGAACAACCACCAGGCCGCGAGCCTGGTGGCCGAGTTGGGCTGGCAGGACCTGCAACACCTGGTACTGGCCCACCTGAGCAGCAAGAACAACCTGCCGCGGCTGGCCCGGCAATGTTTTGTCGACACCCTTGGGTGCGACCCGGACTGGCTGCAATTGGCCGATCAAGATTCAGGGCTCGACTGGCGACATATCGCCTGGCCCAACAACTTAACAAGCGGAGCCCATCATGGAAAAACGTGAAGAACTCTACCGCGGCAAAGCCAAGTCGGTTTACAAGACCGATGACGCCGACCGTTTGATCCTGCTGTTTCGCAACGACACCTCGGCGTTCGACGGCAAGCGTATCGAACAACTGGACCGCAAGGGCATGGTGAACAACAAGTTCAACGCCTTCATCATGCAGAAGCTCGAAGCGGCCGGTATCCCTACCCAGTTCGACAAGCTGCTGGGCGACAACGAATGCCTGGTGAAGAAGCTCGACATGATCCCGGTGGAATGCGTGGTGCGTAACTACGCGGCCGGCAGCCTGGTCAAGCGCCTGGGCGTGGAAGAGGGCCTGAAGCTCAACCCTTACACCTTCGAACTGTTCCTCAAGGACGACGCCAAGGGCGACCCGTTCATCAACGAATCCCACGTCGTGGCGTTCGGTTGGGGCACTGCCGAGCAATTGGCGAAGATGAAAGAGCTGTCGCTCAAGGTCAACGAAGTGCTGAGCCAGCTGTTCGACGAAGCCGGCCTGCTGCTGGTGGACTTCAAGCTGGAATTCGGCGTATTCCACGGCCAGATCGTGCTGGGCGACGAGTTCAGCCCGGACGGCTGCCGCCTGTGGGACAAGGAAACACGCAAGAAGATGGACAAGGACCGCTTCCGCCAGGGCCTCGGTGATGTCATCGAAGCCTACGAAGAAGTCGCCAACCGTCTGGGCGTACCGCTGTAATCGACGCAAGCATCTGATAGCACGTAATTTTTTTGCAGTTGGGGCTTCGCTTCCGGCAAAAGTGTTGTTATGATGCGCGCCGTTGGAGAGATGCCAGAGTGGCCGAATGGGACGGATTCGAAATCCGTTGTACCTTCACCGGTACCTAGGGTTCGAATCCCTATCTCTCCGCCATATATAGAAAAACCCCTGAAATCGTGAGATTTCAGGGGTTTTTTCGTTATGGGAGAAATTTGTTCTGGCACGTGCAGCTTAGGTTCGCAGGAAATCATCCCACCGCTTTCATTGGCCTGATCAAGCTCTCAACCGGAATTCCAAACATCTCATGCAGTTTCCAGATCATCGGTAGAGTCAGAGCCCGCTTACCATTGAGCACCTCATAAATCCGATTCTGCCGACCAAGGGCTGGCACCAAGTCAGCAACTGACAGCCCGGACTGCTCCATCCTGAACCGTATGGCATCCACCGGGTTGGGCAGGTCGACCGGGAAGTGCTTGGCTTCGTAGACTTCGATCAGGGTGATCATCACCTCAAGGTAGTCGCCTTCCGGAGTGCCGGGTTCCGGTTCGTTGTCGAACAGCGGGGAAACAGACTTGAGCGCCTCCTGGTAGTCCTGCTCGGTGTGGATTGGGCGAATGTTCATGGGTTACTCCATTTCAACGCTGCCGCCATTTGTTTATGCGTGCCGACGAACTATAAAAATGCGGCCGGGGTTGCGTCAAAGCACCATTGATTCAATATTTGTCCGCGCAACCGTCCCTTCGTCGTCTAGACACGTCCCTTGTTGCGTTCCTACACTGAGGCGCAATCGAGGACCAGGGGTCACAGATGAACCGCAACGAACTGCGTAAAGCCGACATCAACCTGATGGTGGTGTTCGAAACACTGATGCTTGAACGCAATGTGACGCGGGTCGCGGAGAAGCTGTTTCTCGGCCAGCCGACCATCAGTTCGGCGCTCAATCGCCTGCGGGTGATGTTCAACGATCCGCTGTTTATCCGTGTCGGCCACCGCATGGAGCCCACCGCGCGGGCCGAGGAGATCATCCAGCATCTGTCGCCGGCGCTGGATTCGTTGTCGAATGCCTTGAGCCTGACCCACGACTTCGATCCGGCCAGCAGTACCATGACCTTTCGCATCGGCCTGTCGGACGATGTCGAGTTCGGCTTGCTGCCGACGCTGCTGCGGGCCTTGCGCCAGGAAGCGCCGAATGTGGTGATCGTGGTCCAGCATGTCGACTACTGGCGTATTCCCGATCTGCTGGCCTCCGGTGATATTACCGTGGGCATCAGCCAGACCCGCGGCCTGCCGGCCAATGCCAAGCGCAAGCTTCTACGCCATATCCAGCCAATGATCCTGCGCGCCGACGCATCAAAGACGCCCTTGACCCTCGACGAGTACTGCGCGCGGCCCCATGTGCTGGTCTCTCACACCGCCAATATCAGCAGCCTGGCTGACGAGTGGCTGGCGGAAATCGGCCGCAAGCGTCATGTGGTGCTCTCGGTACCGCAATACAGCGCCTTGCCGGCCTTGCTCGCGGGCACCGATCTGGTCGCCAGCCTGCCGGATTACACGGCCAAGGCCATGGCCGCGTCGGGGTTGTTGTTTGACGAACCGTTGCCGTTCAAGGTGCCGAACCTGGACCTGTCGATGGTCTGGCTCGGGATTGTCGATACCGATCCGGCCGAGCGTTGGCTGCGTTCACGGCTTGAGCATTTCATGAGTGATCGCCAGCCCCTGGAGCCTTGAAGGTGCCGGACGCCCTGGTAGGGTTGGCTCAGGTGGGTTGCACCACCAGTTCCACGCCCAGGGCGTCAACCAGCTTCAGCAGGGTGTCGTAGCGGGGTTTGGCTCCAGGTGCCAGGGCCTTGTAGAGACTCTCGCGGCCCATGCCGGAGTCGCGGGCAACCCGTGTCATGCCGCGAGCCTTGGCGACGGCGGCCAGTGCCGCGAGAAATACGTCGGGATTCTTGTCTTTCAGGGCCACGTTGAGCAGCTCGGCAATGGTCGCCTCGTCGCTCAGATAGTCACTGGCCTCAAAGGGTTTCAGCGTGGTCATGTTCGATCACCTCGTTCGATCTCGCTCAGGATCAGCCTGGCGTGTTGGATGTCGCGTTTTTGCGATGACTTGTCGCCGGCACACAACAGCAAAATCAGAATCTCACCCCGGCGAGAGAAATAAACGCGATAGCCAGGACCTGTATGAATACGCCTTTCACTGACCCCGTCGGAGACCCTCCTCGTATCGCTCAGCGCGCCAAATTGCGCCGAGATCAGGCGAGAGAGGATGCGTGCCTTGGCGATAGGGTCTTTCAGTCGCCGCAGCCAATCGTCAAACGCCTCGGTGGTGACCAGGGTGTGTGTTGGTTTCGAGTGTAGTAGTTCGGATACGATTTTCAAAGTGTCTACGCCATTTTTTTACCTTGACCCTTCTGTATTTGGTCCAGGAGCAGCCGGCGCGCCAATGCGCTATCGTTTCATGATCTTTCCCGAAGGCCGCGTGCTATATCTGTGTGCCTTCCTATTCCGCTGTTCTGGAGCCTGTCGATGCCTCACGTTTTCCTGGAATACACCCCCAACCTGACTGAGTTCGACGCCGACAAGGCGTTGCTGCGTATCAACCATGCGCTGGTGGCCTCCGGGCAGTTCGGCGCCGAGTTCGATATCAAGAGTCGGGCCACGGAACTGGGGGCGTTTCGCGTGGGGACGGGGCTGGGCGAGCGCGGCTTCGTGCATGTGAAGCTGGCGCTGTTGAGCGGACGCTCGGCACAGATCAAGAAACAACTTTCCGAGAGTCTGCTGGCGGGATTGAAGGATCTCGGCGATTGGCCGGAAGGGATTGAAGTACAGCTTTCGGTGGAAGTGGTGGACCTGGATCGTGAGTCCTACGCCAAGGTTACGCTCTGATCCGGCGACAAACCCATTTCTGACAACACCGCAAACCCCGGAGGAGCCGGCTTGCTGGCGATGGCGTCCGTAAGGACGCTGCAAGGCTCAAGGGCCTCATCGCCAGTAAGCCGGCTCCTACAGGTGCGGTGTTTCAGCGGGAAAGATCGTCAAACTCAGTGCTTGATCAGAACGGCTTGGTCGGCAGGTATTTGCCATCCAGGGTGATGACCGCGCGCGAACCGCCTTCCGGGTCCTCGACCTTCTTGATGTCCAGCTTGAAGTTGATGGCACTGATGATGCCGTCGCCGAACTGTTCGTGGACCAGGGCCTTCAAGGTGGTGCCGTAGACCTGGATCATTTCGTAGAAACGATAGATCGTCGGGTCGGTCGGGACACCATTGCCAATGCTGCCGCGCAACGGCACGCTTTGCAGCAGGCGACTGGCGTCCTCGTCCAGGCCGAGTTTTTCACAGACCACGTTGGCGGCGCTGGCCGGCAGCGGGTGCTGGCCGAGCAGGGCGGCGGTGACGAAGGCCAGGCTCAGGCCGGTGCCGTCGGTCAGGTCCTGCCAGGACAGGTTCAGGCGCTGCTTGGCGTCGATGATGGTGTCGGCCAGGGCCAGGCGTGGAGCTTGTGCGAATTGGGACTGCAACATGGTGATTTCCTCGTTTTCGTCAGTAGGATTCAGATCAGGCAACTTGTGGCGGTTGTGTCGACAGCGCGCAGGCCTGCGGCTGTTCGGCAAGTGAGACAAAACGGCCGGTGCTGCCGTCGAGGGCGACGATGGAGCCGCTCTCGATGTCGTACACCCAGCCATGCAGGTTCAGCCGACCTTGTTCCAGCGCCAGGGCGACCGACGGGTGAGTCTTCAGGTTGGCCAACTGGGCGATCACGTTTTCCCGAACCAGGGCATCCAGCCGCGCCTCGGCCGAGGCATGGTGGCGGGCGGCGTTGATGACCTTGGCCGACTCGGCATGACGCAGCCAGTTGGCCACCGCCGGCAGGTGGTCGAGGCATTTGCAGGTCGAGATCGCCGTCATCGCACCGCAGTCGGAATGGCCGCAGATCACGATGTCGCGCACCCCCAGTACCGCCACCGCATACTCCACCGTGGCCGAGACGCCGCCCGGCTCCGGGCCGTAGGACGGCACGATATTGCCGGCATTGCGAATCACGAACAGGTCGCCGGGCTCCTGCTGGGTCAGCAGTTCCGGTACCACCCGGCTGTCCGAGCAGGTGACGAACAGGGTAGCGGGGTTCTGGGTGGTTGCCAGTTGCTTGAACAGGGCGCTGCGGGTTGGAAAGGCTTCGCGCTGGAACTTCAGGAATCCGTCGATGATGGCTTGCATGATGTGTCTCCTTGCGTGTGGCTGATGGGGCAAGGATGGAAGTTTTCAGGCATAGCGTCCAAGACCGGCTTATTATGAAAGCTATAAGTCCTGCCTATAGTTGAGCGCCCGATGCTGCTGCGTCATATCCGTTACCTGCTGGCCGTTGCCGAACATCGCAATTTCACCCGGGCCGCCGAGGCCCTGCATGTCTCCCAGCCGACGTTGTCCCAGCAGATCCGGCAGCTCGAGGACAGTCTCGGGGCGGCGCTGTTCGACCGCTCGGGACGGAGCATCCGTCTGACCGATGCCGGCGAGGCTTATGTGCGTTTTGCCCGGTTGGCCCTGCAGGACCTGGAGGCGGGCAAGCGGGCGATGCACGATGTGCGGGATTTGAGTCGCGGCAGCCTGCGCCTGGCCATGACGCCGACCTTCACGGCGTACCTTATTGCGCCGCTGTTGCATCGCTTCCACAGCCTCTATCCGGGCATCACCCTGAGCGTCGAGGAAATGACCCAGGATCGCCTGGAGGCTGCATTGGCCGAGGATCGGCTGGATATCGGCATTGCCTTTACCGGGATGCACCTGGCGGATATCCAGAGTGAGGCGCTGTTCAGCGAAACCTTGAGCCTGATGGTCGGCGCGACCCATCCGCAGGCGGTTGGCCAGGTCCTGACTGCCGATGATCTGGAGCAGCAATCACTGGTCCTGCTCAGCCAGGATTTCGCCACGCGCCAGCACATCGATCTCTACTGTCGCCAGCATGGCATCGTGCCGCGCATCGCCATCGAGGCCAATTCCATCAGTGCGATTGTCGAACTGGTCCGTCGCGGTCAGTTGGCGACGATCCTGCCCGCGGCCATTGCCCTCGAACAGCCGGGGTTGCAGGCGCTGGCATTGACGCCGGAGTTGCCGCAGCGCAAGGTGGCCCTGCTCAGTCGCCGGGGGGCCTGGCGCAGTGCCGCCTGCCAGGCGTTTGCAACGCTGGCGGGGCAGTGGCGCAATGTTTAGTCATTGCGCATGCAAGCTTCTTCAAAACTGAATTTAATCACCTGGATGCTCGTGTGAGGCTGGCGTTCTCAGGTTTATCGCGGCAGGCATATGGACGATTGGCTCGGCGGGATCCGCTACGCGGCAGGGACGGGCGCCTCGACGCCTGGTGTCCGCTCGCGTTGTTGTCCGCTGTCGCGTGTCGCTCCCAGCCTGGTTGCCTTGCCTTCCGAGCTGGCCTTCTGGGCGTTATGGCATTGCCGTCATGCGCGCCCGCCGGATGTCCGTTTTCCCCGTTGAGTTTTTTCATTGATCGCCATCGGCCTGCCCTGGCCGTTGCGATCGACCCGGTGGGCGCGTGCGCGCCTGCCCGACGCGGAAGACGAGAATCCCATGAGTGTTGCCTGCCCAGTCTTTGCCTGTACCGAAGAAGCCCTGAGTTTTCTTGAGCTCAACCCCGATATCGAGATGTTCGAGCTGTTCATCCTCGACAACAACGGCGTCCCCCGCGGCAAGTTGCTGCACCGTGACGAACTGCTGGCGGTCTATGCCAGCGGCCGCCCGCTGCCCAGCACCATTCTCGGCCTGACCATCAACGGCGACGATGTGGAAAACTCCGGTCTGGTCTGGGACGTGGGGGATATCGATTGCCGTGCCTATCCCCTGAGCGGCAGCTTGCAGCGCATGCCCTGGCGGCTGATTCCGACCGCGGCGGTGCAGGTCAGCATGCACCCCAGCGAGGGGTTGCCGGCGACGGTGGCCGATCCGCGGCATCTACTGGTCAAGGTGATCGATGGGCTCAAGGCCGACGGTTACTACCCGGTGATGGCGGCGGAGCTGGAGTTCTATCTGCTCGACCAGAAGCGTGACAGTCACGGTCGGCCGCAACCGGCCCGCGACGCCGACGGTGGACGTCCGAGCACGACCCAGGTCTACGGCCTGCGGGAGCTGGAGCAGATCGAGCCGTTCCTCGCCGACCTCTACAGTGCCTGCAAACTCCAGGGTATTCCGGCACGCACGGCGATCTCCGAGTACGCCCCGGGCCAGGTCGAAATTACCCTTGAGCACCGCGCCGATGCCTTGCAGGCGATGGACGAAGCGGTGCGTTACAAACGCCTGGTCAAGGGCGTGGCACACAAGCACGGGATGGTCGCCTGCTTCATGGCCAAGCCGTTCGACGACCTGGCCGGCACCGGCATGCACATGCACGTCAGCCTGGCGGACGCGGCGGGCAACAACCTGTTCGCCAGTGAGGCCGGTGACGGCACGCCGCTGCTCAAACAGGCGGTGGGCGGCATGCTCGCGACCTTGCTCGATGCCTTGCTGATGTTCTGCCCGAATGCCAACTCCTATCGGCGTTTCCAGAGCAACAGCTATGCGCCGCTGGCGGCGACCTGGGGTGTCGACAACCGCACCGTGAGTCTGCGGGTACCGGGCGGACCGGCCTTTTCACGGCATATCGAGCACCGGATCTGCGGTGCCGATGCCAACCCCTATCTGGCGGCGGCGGCCATTCTCGCGGGGATTCATCGCGGGATTCGCGAGCGCCTTGATCCCGGTGCGCCGGTCGAAGGCAATGGCTACGCCCAGGCCGGCAAGCGTCTGCCCACCGACTGGCTGACCACCTTGCGTGCCCTGGAAGAATCCGCCTGGGCGCGGGAGGCGTTTGGCCGCGAGTTCCTCGGGGTCTACCTGGCGGTCAAACGTGCCGAATACCGGCAGTTCATGGGCGAGGTCGGCGAGCAGGACTGGCGCTGGTATTTGCAGCAGGCGTGAATGACGGTCCGGTAATCGCTTGAACAATAACGGCGGGAATTTTTCACGAAATATTGATGCGTGCCTGACTAAGGTTTGAGACGTTGCCGATTGGGTGTTTCTGGCTCCCGGCAACCCCTCAAATTCATTCCGAGTGTTCGATCAGCCCGGTACAGGTTCCCTCCGAGAGTTCGCGAGTCATGTCAGCGCAACCGCCTTCAACCGTTGAACTTGAGTTTGCCCGCCGGCACGCGCGCGAGCATGCCCGGGCTTGCCTGGCGCAGTCTCCCGATAGCCTGGCCCGGCGCCTGGCGCTGGCCCGTGAAAAGCAGTGGGTACGCCAGGCACTGAAGCTGGCCGGTGAACCGGGCCTGGTCCTCGACCTGCCCTGCGGTGCCGGGCGTTTCTGGCCGGTACTGGCCGAACGCGGCAACCGGGTGATCCTCGCGGCCGACCCTTCGCAAGAGATGCTGGACCACTGCGTGGGCCATCATGGCGACGATGTGCTGATGCGTGTCAGGACCTTTCAGAGCTCGGTGTTTGCCATCGGCTTGCCGGAGAATGCGGTGGACTGCATTTTTTGCATGCAGTTGTTCCAGCATGTCAGCGACAGCCAGCACCGGATGGCGATGCTGCGCGAGTTCCACCGGGTCAGCCGCGATACCGTGATCCTCTCGTTGTGCATCGACGGCAAGGTCATGGCCTGGCGTCATCGGCGCCTGGCCCGGACCACCGGTCAGGAAGCGCAGCGCATCCTGTTCGACAAGGCACAGCTCGAAGGGGAGTTCCGCGAGGCCGGTTTCGAGATTGTCGGTCACCGCGATTTCCTGCCTGGCTACGCTCTGCGCCGTCTCTATGTATTACGCAAGAACAGCTGACCTTGATGCGAACCCGACAAATCGCCGAGTGGGACTATTCTTGAGTCTCAGTAGGCTCTTTCGCTTCCGCACTTGCAGAGTGAGTGCTCGCAAACCCCGGTGGCGAGATATACTGCGTGCCATTCTTCAAGGGAGAGCCGTGTGGCCATCGATATTCACTGGATTCGCGACAACGATAGCCTCGGTCGGCATTGCGCCCAATGGCAACAGTTACCCTTTGTTGCCCTCGACACCGAATTCATGCGGGTCGATACCTTTTATCCGATTGCCGGACTGATCCAGATCGGCGACGGCGAACGCGCCTACCTGATCGATCCCCTGACCATCGACCAGTGGCAACCCCTGGCGACGTTGCTTGAAGACCCGGCCGTGGTCAAGGTCGTGCACGCTTGCAGTGAAGACCTCGAAGTGCTGTTGCGTCTGACCGGCAGCCTGCCGGTGCCGCTGTTCGACACCCAGCTCGCGGCCGCCTACCTGAACCTCGGTTTCTCCATGGGCTATTCGCGCCTGGTGCAGGAAGTCCTCGGTATCGAGTTGCCCAAGGGCGAGACCCGTTCGGACTGGTTGCAGCGTCCGCTGTCGGAAACCCAGGTCAGCTACGCCGCCGAAGATGCCGTGCACCTGGCCGAGGTCTACACCCGCCTGCGCCCGAAGCTGTCGGACGACAAGTACGCCTGGGTCCTGGAAGATGGCGCGGAACTGGTGGCCAACCTGCGTCGCGAGGTCGACCCCTACGAGGTCTATCGCGAGGCGAAACTGGCCTGGAAGCTGTCCCGTGCGCAATTGGTCGTACTGCGCGAGCTGTGCGCCTGGCGCGAGCGCGAAGCCCGCGCCCGCGATCTGCCGCGTAACCGCATCGTTCGTGAACACTCCTTGTGGCCGTTGGCCAAGAGCCAGCCGGACAATCTGGTGGCCCTGGCCCGCATCGAGGACATGCACCCGCGTACCGTGCGCCAGGACGGCGAATTTCTGCTGGAACTGATCAAGCAGGCCGGCAGTGCACCGATGGACCAATGGCCGCCGGCGGTGCCCGAGCCGTTGCCGATCGAAGCCTCGGCGCTGGTCAAGCGCCTGCGTGCCCTGGGCCAGGCCGAAGCCGAACGCCTGGGTGTTGCGCCGGAATTGATGCTGCGCAAGAAGACCCTGGAAGCGCTGATCAAGAGCGGTTTTCCCGATGGACCTTACCAATTGCCCGATTCGCTGCGTGGCTGGCGCCGCGAGTTGATGGGCCAGGCGCTGCTTGACAGCCTGGCCACTGCCGGAGAACAGCCTTGAAACGTATTTGCTCCATCTACAGAAGCCCACGCCGCAACGAGATGTACCTCTACGTGCTCAAGAGTGATGCTCTGGAGCGCGTTCCGGAAAATCTGCTGTTGGCTTTCGGTAAACCGCACCATGCCTTCGACCTGGTCCTGAGCCCCGAGCGCACACTGTCGCGCGAGGACATCCACCAGGTATTGGAGAACCTCGAGAAGCAGGGCTATCACTTGCAGATGCCGCCGGCCGAAGACGAATACATCGAGCATTTGCCCGAAGAGCTGTTGCGACGCAATGATCCGATGTAACGGACATCTCTGAGTGCTCTGTCCGGAGTGCTCGACTCAAATGGACTGTATTTTCTGGCAGTGGCCGATGACGATGGAGCGAACTCCGTCGGCGGCTGCCTGCACTGTTTTTGAAAGGTTTGAACCATGCGCGTTCTGATTGCCGAACACGACCACGCCCTCTATGCCCGCTTGCTGCAGCAGATGGCCCCGGAACTTGAAGTCATGACCAGCAGCGATTCGGCCACGCTGTCGAGCATGGCGGCCGATTGCCCGGTCTGGCTGGGGCAGCCGGATCTGCTGGCGACCCTGCTGCGTCAGGGGCACGGGCCCCAGTGGCTGCAATCGACCTGGGCGGGTGTCACCCCGCTGCTGGCCGAGGGCTTGCCACGGGACTACCGCCTGACCCGCGCGGTGGGCATTTTTGGCCAGGTGATGGCCGAGTATGTGCTGACCTACATGTTGGGCCATGAACGCGAGGTCCTGGCTCGCCTGGTCAGCCAGGTCGAGCGCAAGTGGGACAACCGCATGGGCCAGAGCCTGGCGGGGCGCAAGGTGTTGATTGTCGGTGCCGGGGATATCGGCCAGAGCGTTGCGCAGTTCCTGCAACCCTTTGGTGTCGAGTTGTACGGTATCGCCAGCACCGCGCGGGAGCAGGCACCGTTTATCGAAGTGGCGGCGCTCGAAGCCCTGGGGGAGTGGGTCGGCAAGGTGGACTATGTGATCAACCTGTTGCCAAACACGCCCAATACCCATGATCTGTACGATGCGGCGCTGTTCAAGCGCTTCAAGTCCAGCGGCCTGTTCATCAACGTCGGGCGCGGCGTGGCGGTGGTCGATGCGGACCTGGTGGAGGCCTTGAAGGAAGGGCATCTGGCGGGCGCGGTGATCGATGTCTGCCGGCAGGAGCCGTTGCCGCAGCGTCATCCGTTCTGGACGGCCTGGGGGTTGTTGTTGACCGGCCACAGTTCGGCCCCGACTTCGCCGGGGATGATGGTGCAGTTGTTTGTCGAGAACCTGCGGGCCTATCAGGCCGGGGAAGCGTTGCGCGGGGAAGTGGATTTCGACCGCGGGTATTGATGGTCCCGGTTTGCAGGGCTGGCCACGCACCTTGTAGGAGCATGGCTTGTCGGGACGCCGCATCGCAGCGAAGAGGCCTTCAAGATCGCTAAAGGCTTCGCGGGCAAGCCCTGCTCCTACAGTCCGCGGTGGGGCGGCATTGGATTACAGGCTGAAATCGCCCTCGGCCACCAACGCGCTCAACGGCTGGCGCGGGCTTGGGGTTTCGCGGGCCTGCAGGTAATCCGGCAGGCTCGCCTTGTCACCCAGTTTGCCGATGGCCACTGCCGCATGCAGGGCATAACCTTCTGGAATCTTCAACTCGCGGCGGGTCAGGTCCTGATCGAAGCCGGCCATGCCGTGGCTGTGCCAGCCGCTGTTGCTGGCTTGCAGCGCCAGGTGGCCCCAGGCCGAGCCGGTGTCGAAGGTGTGCCACAGCGCCGGGGTTTCTTCGCTGGCGCCGGGAGCGGTGAAAGTGGTTTTCGAAATCACGATCACCAGGGCCGAGGCGTGTTGCGCCCAACCACGGTTGAACTCGTTCAGCAGGCCAAGGAAACGCTCCCAGTTCGGCGTGTCACGACGCGCGTAGAGAAAGCGCCAAGGTTGCGAGTTATAGGCCGAAGGTGCCCAGCGGGCCGCTTCGAAAAAGCTCAGCAGGGTTTGTTCCGGGATGCTCTCGCCGGTAAAGGCGCGCGGCGACCAGCGTTGGGTGAACTGGGGATCGATCGGATGATCGGCGACGCGTGGGTTGGTGCTCATGGCGCAGTCCTGACTGGGGAAATTAGCGAGAAAGCTACTGCTCCGCAGGCGACCTGACAAGTCTTGTTCAACCGACAGTCGCCGAGGCTTGGCCGCAACGGCGCGGAGCACTAGACTGGCGGCCTTTTCACTCCCCGATGCAGATGTCTGAACCATGGCCGCAAAAGTCGAACCCTTCTGGATACGCAAGACCCTCGAACACCTCGATCAGGAGGAATGGGAGTCGCTGTGCGACGGTTGTGGCCTGTGCTGTCTGCAAAAGCTCGAGGACGAAGACGACAACAGCGTCTATTACACGCGCATTGCCTGCAAGCTCCTGGACCTGAAAACCTGCCAGTGCACCGACTACGCCAAGCGTCGCGACTCGGTTCCGGACTGTATCCAGCTCACCCCGGGCCAGGCCGACCAGTTCAAGTGGTTGCCGCCGACCTGCGGTTATCGCCTGGTCAGTGAAGGCAAGGACCTGCCGCTCTGGCACCACCTGGTCTGCGGTGATCGTGATGCGGTGCACCACGAGCGGATTTCCCAGTCCGGGCGCATGCTCGCCGAAGGCAGCGTGCCGGAAGAGGACTGGGAAGATCATCTGATTTTCCGCGCCGGCTGATCCCGAGGAGCTCCATGTCGTTACGTTGCAGGCTGCCTGTGTTCCTGCTGCTGATGGTGCTCAGTGGCCTGGGCTGGGCCGGGAGGAAAGTCGACCTGGACTATCAGGTGCGCCTGTTGCCCCAGAGCGACCAGGCCGAGGTGCGCCTGACCCTGGCCCAGGGTTCGGTGGTGCGCAGCCTGGATTTCGATCTCGGCAACCAGGGCTACTACAGCGACATCATGGCCGACGGGCAGTGGCAACTGAGCCCCGGCGCGACGCCGGACAGTCGCCGCGGTGTCTGGCGCCCGGCGCCGGGCAAGGCCAGCCTGAGCTATCGGGTCAGCCTCAACCATCCTCGTGGCAACGGCACGTTCGAGACCCGCATCACGCCGACCTGGGCCTTGCTGCGCGGCGAAGACCTGGTGCCACCGGCCCATCTGGATCAGCACGACGGCACTGAACTGGTCTCGCGCCTGGATTTTGAATTGCCTGCCGGTTGGAAAAGTGTCGAGACCGCCTGGCCGCGCATCGGCAAGCAGCGCTTTCGTATCGACAACGTGTCACGCCTGTTCGACCGGCCGGTCGGCTGGATACTGGCGGGCGACCTGGGCAGTCGACGGACTCGGCTGGGGGAGACTGATGTCACGGTCGCGGCGCCTCGGGGCGAGGGCATGCGGCGCATGGATGTGCTGACGTTGTTGACCTTCGTCTGGCCCAAGCTGCAGGAAGTGTTTCCGCGCAATCCCGGCAAATTGCTGGTGGTCGGCGCCGGTGAGTCGATGGCCCATGGCAGCCAGGCGGGCCCTGACTCGATCTACCTGCACAGCACGGCCCCGCTGATCAGTGAGTCGGGGGAAAGTGCCTTGGTGCGCGAGCTGGTTCATGTGTTCGGGCGGATCAATGACAGCCAGCGCAGCGATTGGGTCGGCGAAGGCCTGGCGCAGTATTACGCGATCGAGCTGTTGCGCCGTGCTGGCGGGATGAGCGAGGAGCGTTATCAGGCGTTGCAGGTGCGCCTGACCCGGGTCAGTCGCAAGGTCAGCACATTGCGGGGTGAGCAGGTGGACAGGGCGACGGTGGCACGGGCGGTGTTGCTGTTGCAGGCGCTGGACCGCGAGATTCGCCAGCAGACCGATGGCAAGCATTCCCTCGACGATGTCAGCCGGGCGGCGATGCGCCTGGATACCGTCAGCACCGAGGAATTCATCCAGCTGTGCGAAAGCGTGATGGGCGAGCCGTCGAAGGTGCTGGCGAGCGGGCTGCTGAAGTAAAACCTAGAACTTCGGACCGGAACGGGTGTTGTTGCCCTTGGCCAAACGGTCGTACAGCACCACGTTGACCGTCGCCGCCAGGTTCATGCAGCCGGTGGTCGGGATATACACCACGTCCTCGCACCAGTCGCGGATGTCCTTGTCCAGCGAGCCGTCTTCCGGACCGAAGATATACAGCGCCCGATCCGGATGAGTGTATTCGGGCAGCGAGCGCGCACCCTCCACCAGTTCGACGGCCACCGGCACGCAGCCCAGGGGCAGGATTTTCTTCAGGTCATCGATGCCGATCAGCGGAATGTCCTGGTGGACTTTCTTGGTGTCGGTGACAAAGTCCCGTGCCCGCTCGTAGCGCTTGCCGGTGTAGAACACCGAAGCCACGCCGTAACAGCCAGCCGCACGCATCACCGAGCCGACGTTCTCCGGTGACTTGGGGTTATACAAACCAATGCAGCTGTACCTTTTGTTTGCCACGAGCCGGGTGCCTTCCAGGAAAAAGACGCGATTATACCGGCATCTCCATCAGCTCGTGGTGTCGGGATAGTTCGAAGGGAATAGCGCCCGGCGGGTTTGCTCGTCGTTGACCTGCTTGAAAGCATGGCTCTTGCCCACTTGACGGGCGCGAGCCACGGCCGGGCGAGCGTCAATGCGCTGGAACCAGGCCGACAGATGGGGGTAGGCCGCCAGGGGGGATTCCTCGCCTTTGAGCACGCGCGCCGCCCGGTCGATCCAGCCCCAGGCCGAGATATCGGCAATCGTATAGCTGTCACCGACGATATAGCTGCGCCCGGCCAGATGCCGGTCCAGTACCCGATAATGCCGCTCGGCTTCACGGCGATAACGATTGATGGCGTAAGGGATACTTTCCGGGGCCGAGTGCTGGAAGTGCACCGCCTGGCCGGAAAATGGCCCCAGGCCTGTGCCGATAAACATCATCCACGACAACAGTTCGCCCCGATCGCCAGGCTCACCACCGAGCAGCCCGGTCTTTTCACTCAGGTACAGCAGGATCGCGTTCGAGTCGAAGACCCGCACTTCACTACCGTTCGGACCCTCGGTATCGAGAATCGCCGGAACCTTGCCATTAGGGTTGATCGCCAGGAACTCCGGGCGGTGCTGTTCGCCCTTGCTGGTATCGACCGGAACCAATTCGTAGGGCAGCGCCGTTTCTTCAAGAAACAGGGCAACTTTGGCCGGATTGGGCGTCGGGTGGAAAAAGAAACGGATCATGTCGAAAGGTCCTGGCAGATGTTTTGGATCGAGTGTTATAAAATAGGACGAAACCCGGGCGCGTGGCAATCGTCGTTTGTTTCAACGAATATCTGCGCCACTTCAATTTGAATCCATGTGTGAGTTATGGCGCGACCAAGAGAATTTGACGAGGCCGGTGCACTGGAGGCAGCCATCCGCTGCTTCTGGTCCCGGGGCTACGAGGCTACTTCCGTACGGGATCTGGCGCTGGCCATGGGGATCACCGGGGCCAGCCTGTACAACGCCTTCGGTGACAAGCGCGCACTCTTCGCCCTGGCCCTTGATCACTACATCAAGCGTGGCTTCTGCGAGCGTTCCGTACGCCTGGAGCAGCAACTGCCGCCCCGCGAAGCCATCCAGACGTTCTTCAACGAGATCATCGAACTGTCCCTGAGCGACCCCGAACACAAGGGCTGTTTTATCGTCAACGCGGCCCTTGAGGTGGCGCCCCACGATCCGGAGTTCAGGGCGGTATTGGCCACGGTCCAGGAGGGCATGGAGGGCTTTTTCCGGCGCTGTATCAGCGCCGGCCAGGCCCAGGGCAGCATCAATGCGTTGCAGCCGGCGGACGATCTGGCGCGTATGTGCCTGGCGGTGCTGATGGGGCTGCGGGTGCTGGCGCGCTCAAGGCCGGAGCGGGAATTGCTGGAAGGGCTGGTGCGACCGGTCTTTGGATTATTGAAATAGTGTGTCTACGAGGGAAATCGAATGATTGAGCTCTACTACTGGGCTACGCCAAACGGCCACAAGATCACCCTGTTCCTGGAGGAAGCCGGTCTCGAGTACCGTATCCATCCTGTGGATATCGGCGCCGGCGACCAGTTCAAACCGGAGTTCCTGGCGTTTTCGCCGAACAACCGCATGCCGGCGATCATCGACACCGCGCCCGCCGATGGCGGCGAGCCGATCACGGTGTTCGAGTCGGGGGCGATCCTGCTGTACCTGGCGGAAAAGACCGGGCAGTTCCTGCCCGCCGATGTTCGTGGCCGCAAGACCGTGACCGAGTGGCTGTTCTGGCAGATGGGCGGCCTGGGGCCGATGGCCGGGCAGAATCACCATTTCGGGTTGTATGCGCCGGAAAAAATACCCTACGCCATCAACCGTTATGTCAATGAGACCAACCGTCTCTACGGGGTGCTCGATCGTCGGTTGCAAGGGCGCGAGTTCATTGCCGGTGAGCACTATTCGATTGCCGACATCGCCTGTTATCCCTGGGTGGTGCCATGGCAGCGCCAGCAGCAGAACATCGAGGACTTCCCGAATCTGAGCCGTTGGCTCCACGCTATCGAGCAGCGTCCGGCGACGCAGCGCGCCTATGCCCGGGGTGAGCCGTATTCGCGGCGTGCCACAGAGACGGAAGAAGGCAAGAAAATCCTCTTCGGCCAGACCGCCAAGGGCCCGGCCGCCTGAGGCCCAATCCGGTTACTGCGGGCGCGAGCCCGCATGCTCCCGCAGCACTGGGACGAATTGGTGTTGCACCAGGCGCTCGATCAACTCGACGTCGGCTTCGGGGCTGAGGTCTTTCGCGCTGCCAGAAGCGCCAGTGGCCTCCAGTTCCAGCACGCTGTCCGGGGTCTTCTGGTGCAGCAGATAGTCGGCGCCGCAATTGCCGCAGAACACATGATCGCCCGCGCGGTGTGCACGCTTGAGTACCACCGTCGGCCCGCACATGCCGCAGTGCCGCAGGGGAATGCCCTGGTCGGTATGGCCGATGATCGGGCTCAAGACACCCGACTCCCCCAACTGGATAAACAAGGCGCCGAAGTGCGCGTCGAACTGGGTCCCCAGGTTCTTGCCGATGATCTGCAATGCCTGCGCCTGCGGCATGCCCGCGCGATAGGGGCGGGTGCTGGTCATGGCATCAAAGGCATCGCAGATACCGACAATGCTCGCCAGGTGCGGAATCTCGCCGGCCTTGAGCCCCAGTGGATAACCCCGACCATCGGGCATCTCGTGGTGCAGGCGCACGGCGTCCTCCACCAGCGCGGCCAGGGGATGGGCATGTAACAACCGATAACCGATGTCGGGGTGGGTCTTGATTACGGCGTATTCCTCGTCGCTCAGGGGCCCCGCCTTGCGCAGCACCGCGTCGGGAATGCCGACCTTGCCCAGGTCATGGACAAAACCGCCCAGGGCGATCCGCGCCACTTCCTCCGCCGCGAAGCCGGCTTTCTGCGCCAGCAGCTCGCAAAACTGTGCCACACGCCACAGATGGCCGCCGGTGTAGGGATCCCGCGCCTCCACCACCCAGGCCATCACCAGCAGGCTCGACAGCAGCTCCTGCTCCGGACGCGAAACCTGAGCCGGTTGGCGGGCGCCCAGCAGGTTTTGAATCAATTGGTTCAGCTTCATCGACGGCGTTCTCGGTGCAGGAAGAAGGAGGAGGTCGCACACACTGGCACTTTGCCCTGTTGAGAAGGTATAGGGCTTTAAATTACAGCCGTTGGAAAAAATCTTGGCCTTGTGTTTTAGATCGATCGATTTAGAATGCCAGCCATCTCAACGTGCCTCAAGGCGTTTGGCGCATTGCCTCGGCCGGCTGACGGCCTTACAGGAGAGTTCGTTATGGTCGCCGACTGGTTGATGGGCGCTTCGGTACGTCGCAAGTTGACCCTGGGCTTTGGCATCGTGTTGCTGCTCACGGCGCTGTTGAGCGCGATTGCCTGGTACAGCATCGGGCAACTGACGATGCGCAGCGAGGCGTTGGTGGACAGTGTCTCGCTGGACACGCAGATCGCCGCCGTGCGCTTGCAGGAAAACGAATTCGATCGCACCGGGCAGGGCGCTGCGGTCGATGCCTATTCCACGCAGATGCAGGTGTTGTATGCGGGCGTCGACAAGCTGCAGATGAGCCTGGAAACCGACGCACAGACGACCCTCGCGCGCATCCGTGAGGTGGCCCGGGCTTATCAACAGAGTTTTGCCGAGTTTGTCGCGGCCCGACGCCAGGCCCGCGAAGCGGAAAAGGCCATGGTGCCGGTGATGGAAAATATCGCCGAGCAACTGACGCGTTTGCGTACCCAACTGTTCCAGCAGATGCGCAGCGATCCGGCGGTCACCATCGATCAGGCGCAGGCGGTGGCCGAGCTGCAATGGCTGATGGCGCAATTGCGCGATCAGGTGCGCTTGTACATCGCCGATCCGCAACCCGAGGCGCAGTTGCGCGTTTCGCAGATGGCCGACCGGATTCGTGTGCAGGGCAACGACTTGTACGGGCAACTGCCGGGTGACGCCTTGCAGACGCCGCTGTTGGAAGCGTTGCAGGCGGCGGTGAGCTACCAGGATCGGGTCGTGGACTTCAGCGCCAGCGTGCTCAAGAGCCAGCAGGCCAAACAGGCGATGCTGGCGCAGGCGGGTGACTTGCAGCAACTGAGTGCGGCGGTCTATCAACTGCAACTCCAGGGACGCGCTCACGATGTACGGATGGCCCGTGGCGAGTTGTTGCTGGCGGGAGGGCTGGCGCTGTTGCTGGGCTTGCTGTCGGCCTGGGCCATGACCCGGCAGATCGTCCCGCCGCTCAAGCGGACCCTGGTCCTGGCACGGCAGATCGCCTCGGGCGACCTGACCGGTAACCTGGAAAGTCACCGGCGTGACGAGCTGGGGCAGATGATGACGGCCATGCGGGAAATGGCCGGGCATCTACGCCAGTTGATCGGCAGCATCGGTGATGGCACGCGCCAACTGACCCAGGCCGCCGAGGGCTTGTCTACGGTCACTGCCCACAGCAGTGCGGGAGTGTCACAACAGCGCCAGCAGACCGAAGAGGTCGCCGGCGCCATGACCGAGATGGTCGACAGCGCCCAGCATATTGCCCGTAATGCCCAGCAGGCCTCTGAGGCGGCGCAGGCGGCCGAGCGGCGTAGCGTCGAGGGTAATCGCGTGGTAACCCAGGCAATCGAGCACTTTGAAGCCCTGGTGCTCAATGTCGATCGCTCGGCGTTGGCAATGGAACGTTTGCGTGAAGACGGTGAGCGTATCGGCGGGGTGTTCGGGGTGATTCGCGAGGTGGCGGAGCAGACCAATCTACTGGCGCTCAACGCGGCCATCGAAGCGGCGCGCGCAGGTGAAGCGGGGCGAGGGTTTGCGGTGGTCGCCGATGAAGTGCGGGCGCTGGCTCAACGTACCCAGCGCTCCACCGAGGAGATCGAGGGATTGATCGCGGCCTTGCATGGCGGCACCGAACAGGCCACGGCGATCATGCGCCAGAGCCAGGACATGAGCCTGTCCAGCGTGGCCCTGGCCCGTGAAGCCGGCGGCGTGCTCAGTGAGATTCGCCAGTCGGCATCGTTGATCCAGTCGATGAACTCGCAGATTGCCACGGCCGCCGATCAGCAAACCCGTGCCTGCGAACAGATCAGCGGCAACCTGGCCCGCGTGCGCGATATTGCCGACGAGTCGGCGCAGTCGAGTGCCCGCACGGCGACGGCGAGCCTCGAGCTGTCGCGCCTGGGGGGCGATCTCAGCGTGCTGGTTCAGCGATTTACCGTGTAGCCGTTACTCGTCTTTTTTCATCAGTCCGGCCAGCGCCGCGAACGGGTTGTGGGTGGCCTTGGCGATCTTCGGGCTGCTCAGGGAGCTGTCGCCGAAGTATTGCTGGTCGGTGTAGCGCGAGTGCTCGTTGTCATGACAGAACAGGCACAGCAGTTCCCAGTTGGAACCGTCCTGTGGGTTGTTGTCATGGTTGTGGTCGCGGTGATGCACGGTGAGCTCGCTCAGGCGCTTGCCGGAAAATTCACGGGCGCAGCGACCGCAGACATGCGGGTACATCTTCAGCGCCTTGTCACGATAGCCCATCTCTTTATCGCGTTTCGCATCGGCCAGGATACGGTCCAGCTTGGCGGTATGGGAGGGAGGGTTGGCCGAACTCATGGGTTCACCTTGTTGAATAGGTTAATGACGGTTATGCAGCAAAGTTTAGCTCAGTTCTTGAGCTTCTCGGCGATCCAGATGGTGTGGCGCGTGCCCTTGTTGCCGTGGGCATAGACCTGGACTTCCTCGGCCTTGAAGCCGGCCTTGCGCAGTTTGTCGGAGAAATGGCTATCGGCACTGGCCGACCACACCGCCAGCACGCCCTTGGGCCGCAGGGCCTTGGCACAGGCGCTCAGGCCGCCGGTGGAGTAGAGCCAGCTGTTGGCTCTCTGGGTCAGGCCTTCGGGACCGTTGTCGACATCGAGCATGATCGCATCGAAGCCGTTGGGCTCGGCCTGCAGGACCTTGGCCACGTCTTCCAGGCGAATCACCGTGCGCGGATCATCCAGCGGCCGGCCGGCTTTTTCCCCCAGCGGACCGCGGTTCCACTCGACGACGCCTGGCACCAATTCCGCGACCACGACTTCGGCGGTCTTGCCCAGATGCTTGAGGGCAGAGGCCAAGGTGAAGCCCATGCCGAGGCCGCCGATCAGCACCCGCGATTGCGGCCGGCCGGCGACCTTGCGGCAGGGAATTTCCGCCAGGGCATCTTCGGAACCGTGCATGCGGGTGTTCATCAATTGCCCGCCGTCACCGCCCTGGATCTTGATCACGAAGTCTTCGCCATACTCGAACAGGCACAGGGCACCGCCGTTTTCAGGGATCGGAGCGGTGTCCAGCAGAACGAAACGTTTCATGGATATCTCATTGGGAGGGGCAAAATAGCCGCGTTGCGAGTAGCCTGATGGCAGACAGAGAAGTCTGGCAACGGAGCCATTGATGAAACGCGCTATTGTAGCGGTCATTGCATTGACCGCGCTCACCATTACCACGGTACGGGCCGAGGATCTCTCGCCGGTACCGGTCACGCCGAAACCGGGAGCGCCGAGCACGGCCACCCCGACACCGTCCCCGCAGATCACCCCGCGCACGCCACCCAAACCCGGCGAGCCGCTGCCCAGCATCGAGTTGCCGCAGCCGCCCAAGGACCAGACTCAGCCGGGTCCGGAGCAGAACGACAAGACGGACAAGGCTGACAAAGCCGATAAGGCGAAGGAAACTTCCAGCTAGATCTGTTGCGAGAGCAATTGGCCGTCCGCCATGCGCAGTCGCCTGGACAGCGCAATGGCGATGGCCCGGATGATCTTGGCGGCGATCTTCGGCGCATCGTTGAGCATCTTTTCCAGGGAGTCCTTACCCAGGTTGAGCAACTGGCAATCGCTGGCGGCCACGCAACTGGCTGAACGCCGCTCACCATCAAGTACCGCCATCTCGCCAAAGGCCCGTCCGGCGCGCAAGGTGGCAATCACCACGGGTTGGCCCTCGGCGTTGCTCTTCTGCACGTTCACGCTGCCGTAGTGAATGATGCACATGAAGGTTCCGGCGTCCCCCTCGTTGAAGATGGCTTCGCCTTTGGCGACGCTGCTGATGCTGAAGTAGCCGGCAGCGGCGAGGAAGTCCGCCGGCAGCAAGCTGGCGAACAAACCGCAGTCCATCAACATGTCGCGGATTTCGTTATTCAGTAAGGTCGGTTCTGACATGGCTCACGGTCTTTTCTTGTTACCTGTTCTGTGCGGGCATTGAAGCCCGGCGGCCCAGTGTTAAGACAAGGGTGCCGGGCAGAGTTCCTCAAACCAGGCCGAGAACCTTGAACACAAAGGCGTATTCGAGGGCTACGTCACGTAATCCCTGATAACGGCCGCTCATGCCGCCATGGCCGGCGTCCAGTTCGGTCTTGAGCAAGAGTAGATGCTCGTCGGTTTTCGTGGCGCGCAGTTTCGCCACCCACTTGGCCGCTTCCCAGTACTGCACGCGACTGTCGTTGTAGCCGGCGATCACCAGCGCGGCCGGGTAGGCCTGGGCGCGGACGTTTTCATACGGCGCGTAGGCCTTGATCCGTGCATACACCTCGGGTTCCTCGGGGTTGCCCCATTCGTCGTATTCGGTGACGGTCAGCGGCAGGTCCGGGTCGAGCATGGTGTTCAGCACGTCGACGAACGGCACTTCGGCGATGGCCGCCTGGAACAGTTCCGGGCGCTGGTTGAGCACGGCACCGATCAGCAGGCCGCCGGCACTGCCGCCGCTGATGGCCAGCTGTTTCGAGGTGGTCAGGCCCTTGGCGATCAGGTGCTCGGCGCAGGCGATAAAGTCGTCGAAAGTGTTCTGCTTGTGCGCCTGCTTGCCGGCGCGATACCAGGCTTCGCCCAGTTCACCGCCGCCGCGCACGTGGGCGATGGCGAAGGCCATGCCGCGCTCCAGCAGGCTCAGGCGGGCGTGGGAGAACCACGGGTCGAGGCTTTCGCCGTAGGCGCCGTAGCCGTAGAGATAGAGCGGGGTGGCCTGGCCTTGCAGTTCACGCTTGACCACCAGGCTGATGGGCACCTGGGTGCCGTCCGCGGCCGTGGCCCAGAGGCGCTGGCTGACATAGGCATCGGGGTCGAAATCGCCCAGCACCGGGGTCTGCTTGAGTACGTTCTGTTCGCCGCTGGCCAGGGTCAGTTGGCGGATCTGGGCCGGACGATTGAGGGCTTCGTAACGCAAGCGGATGGTCTGGCTGGTGAATTCCAGGCTGTCCTGCACGTAGAGGCTGTAGGCGGCATCCGGCAGTTGCACGCGATAGCTCGGCAGGCCCTGGGGCCGCACTTCGATGATCGGCAAGCCGCCTTCGCGCAGGCTCAGGCACAGGGCCGAGGCGTTCAGGGTCAGGCCTTCGAGCATCACCTGGTCGTTGTGGGGTACCAGCAATTGCCAGTCGTCACGGCTCGGCACGCCATGGTCCGGGGTGTGGAACAGGGCGTAGTTGATGCCGTCCTGGTTGCTGCGGATAAACCAGCTCCACTGCTCCTGGTACTGGCCGTGGTCGACGAAATATTCATGGCCTTCGACCCGTGGTGCCAGGCAGGTAAAGGCCTGGGTCGGGGTGTCGGCGTCCAGGGCCCAGGCTTCGCTGGTGGTCTTGCTGTTGAGCAGCACCACCAGTTGGCGTTCTGAACTGCTGCGGTAGCAGTGCAGGAAGAAGCGCCCGTCGGCTTCGTGCAGGACTTCCTCGGCCATGCTGTCACCGAGGCGGTGGCGGTACAGCTTGTGGGGGCGATGGGTGTCGTCCAGTTCGGCGAAAAACAGTGTCTGGCTATCGTTGGCCCAGGTCATGCTGCCGTCGCAGTCCTCGAACGGCAGCTCGCTGAGCGCGCCGCTGTCGAGTTCCTTGACGTACAGGCGATAGACCTCTTCGCCGCTGGTGTCGAGGCTGTAGGCCAGGCGTTGGTGATCCGGGCTGATACTGAAGGCGCCGAGGGAGAAGAAGCCGCCCGCCGCCAGCACGTTGGGGTCGAGCAGCAGGGCTTCGGCGTTTTCATCCACGGTCAGGCTGTCATCGGCCGGACGCGGGCAGCGGTAGTGCCGCGGGTATTCGTCACCGGCGGTGGTGCGGGTGTAATACAGGAACGGCCCCCAGGGCGAGGGCAGGGACAGGTCGGTTTCGAGAATCCGCGCCTTGATCTCCTCGAACAGGCTTTCGCGCAGTTTGCCCTGGTCGGCCAGTTGCGCTTCCTGGTAGCTGTTTTCGGCCTTGAGGTAGTCGAGCACGGCATCGCTGTCGCGTTCCTGCAACCAGGCGTAAGGGTCCGCGCCCGCGTCGCGGCGGGCAATCGGGGCGCTGTTGACGCTGCTATCGAGGGACATGGGCAACTCTCTGTTGGCGGATCGCTGACGGCGGGGCAGCCGGACCGGCGAAAAGCCGTTATCATAAGCGTCTCTTTGCCAGCCTTGCCATGGACACCATGACCGAGAACGACTATCTGATCGCCTGGGGCTGCTACGCCTTCGCCGCCTTGGGCTGCTTGTTGGTGTGGTTCCGCCTGACCCGCTGGATCTGGCGCTGGCTGCGCGAGCCGCTGCGCGTGGTGATGGCGGTGCTGCTGTTCAGCCCGACCATTATCGACCCGGTGAAGGAAAAATTCGCCCCGGCGGTGGCTATTACAGCCCTGGACCTGATGTTCAAGGTCGGCAACAACGCCTGGCGCGCGGTTTCCGATCTGTTCATGTACCTGATGATCGCCGTGGGCGTTTATGTGCTCTTCGCGCTGATCCGCTGGCCCATCGAGCGCTCCATCAAGGCCCGTCGCCCGCAGCCCGTTGCGGCCGGCACGGCCCCGGCGGCCGAGCCCGAGGAGGACGATCAACCGTTCACCGCAGCCGAGCGCAACGAGCGTTTTGGCCGTCAGCCGCCGACCGGTGGCAATGGTCGCCCGCGGGTCGAACCGCGTTTGTAAGCGCGTCACTGCATTGAAGCGAGAGTCCGAGCATGTGTGAATTGTTGGGCATGAGCGCCAATGTACCGACCGATATCGTTTTCAGCTTTACCGGCCTGATGCAGCGCGGGGGGCGTACCGGCCCCCATCGCGACGGCTGGGGCATCGCCTTCTACGAAGGCCGTGGCTTGCGGCTGTTCCAGGACCCGGCGGCGAGCTGTGAGTCCGAGGTCGCGAACCTGGTGCAGCGTTACCCGATCAAGAGCGAAGTGGTGATCGGGCATATCCGCCAGGCCAATGTCGGCAAGGTCTGCCTGTCCAATACCCATCCCTTTGTCCGTGAGCTGTGGGGGCGCAACTGGTGTTTCGCCCATAACGGCCAGTTGGCGGACTTTCAGCCGCCGACCAGCTTTTACCGCCCTGTAGGCGATACCGACAGCGAAGCGGCCTTCTGCGACCTGCTCAACCGCGTGCGCCAGGCCTTTCCGGAGCCGGTGGATATCGAAGTGCTGCTGCCATCCCTGGTCCAGGCCTGTGCCGAATACCGCTCCAAAGGTGTGTTCAATTGCCTGCTCAGCGACGGCGACTGGCTGTTCTGCTATTGCTCGACCAAGCTGGCACAGATCACCCGGCGCGCGCCGTTCGGCCCGGCACGCTTGAAGGATGTCGACGTGATCGTCGACTTCCAGGCCGAAACCACGCCCAATGACGTGGTGACGGTGATTGCCACCGAACCTTTGACCGAAAACGAAACCTGGACCCGCTACGAACCGGGCCAATGGAGTCTGTGGCGGCGCGGTGAATGCGTCAGCCAGGGCCAAACCGAATAAGGAAGTCCGTTATGTGGTTGAGTTACCTGCGGCTGATTCTGTTTACCCTGGGGCTGTTGCTCGGTGTCCAGGTACCGGGTTTTATCAATGACTACGCCAAGCGGGTCGAAGCGCATCTGATTGAAGCGCAGACCGGCCTCCAGGGTTTCCAGAAGACTGCCGAGCAGTTCTTCAATGGCGATCTGCAGGCCCTGGTGGCGCATTATCGCGCCAGTGACGACCCGGTGTTCCGCAGCGATGCCGACAGCCTTGGCACCTTGCTCACCCGCCAGCGTCTGCTGGACGACCAGTTCCAGGCGATGCAGGGGCCCTGGTACAAACGCGCGTTGCAGGTGGCGTATGCGGCCGATCCGGCGATTCGCGAGGAAACCTTGCAGGGCTACACCTACCAGGTCCTGCTGTCGCCCGAGGCGATCGGCTGGGCGATGGGCGCGGCGCTGCTGTTCTCGTTCGTGATCGAAGGCTTCTTCCGCCTGGTGGACTGGGTGGTGCTGGGCGGCAAGCGCCAGCGCGAACGCCTGGCGCGGCGCGAACGGGGTTATTGACCGGGGAGGGCGGGCTTGCTCAGGACCACATACTCCTCGCCCATCTTGTCCGCATAGCTGTGCAAGACTTCCTGGCACAGCGCGACAATCTCCTCCACCAGCTCGACACCGACCCGCCAGGACACCACCACTTCGAGGTTCGGCGGGCGGACGTCGAGGGCCAGCAAGGTCAACTCGCCGCGCATCAGTTCTTCGCGCACCAGCACCGACGGCAGGGCGCCGATACCGAAACCATCGCGCAGTAGCCGGGTAATCGCCGACACCGAGTTCACGCAGTTCAGCCGCGGCGTCGGCACGCCATGGACCTGCATCAGGCCGAGAATCTCCTGGTGCGGCCGCGAGTTTTTCGAGAAGGTCACGATGCGCTCCCGGGCGATCTCGGCCAGGCTCGTATATTCACGGTTATAGATCGAGTTGCTGGCCACCACCCAGCCCATCGGGTGGCTGATCAGTTTCAGGCTGCGAATCGACTCCTGGCGCAGCAGGTCGGTTTGCAGCACCAGGTCGAGAAAGCCTTTTTGCAGCTGATCGCAGAGGTTCAGCGCGGTATCCGCCACCAGCTCGATTTCCACCAGCGGGAAACGATCCGACATCTGTGCCACCAACGGGCTGAGCCAGGTATGGATGACCGTGTCCATCACCCCGATGCGCAGGCGTCCGACCTTGGTCGAACTGATCTCGATGGCATGCTTGAGGGCCTGCATGGTGTCCATCATCTGCTCGGCATAGTCGAGCACCTTGAGCCCTTCGGGAGTCAGGCTGACGCCGCGGGAATCACGCAGGAACAACTTCACCCCGAGCTCGCCTTCGAGCACCGCGATACGGCTGGAAATGGACGCCTGGGTGGTGAAGAGCTTGTCCGCCGTCAGGCGAAAACTCTTCAGTCGTGCAACCCAGACGAAGGTCTCGAGAAATTTGAGGTTCATGCAATCAACTTTTTCTTATGCCTGGGCAGGACTTTTATTAGTTGGACGCAGAGGGCACGGCCAACGAAAAATGACCTTCGACCGGTCAAGCACGATAAGCCTATGCCCCGCTGGTCGCCAGAACAATACCAATAAGTTTTATGCGGAGAACTTCCCCCCATGACTACGCCAGGCTCGCTGGATGTCACCCAAGCCGAGGGCCCACCCGGTCCTTTCACCTGGTATCGCAACCTCGATCAGCAGGAGCGTCGTACGTTCTGGAGTTGCAAGATCGGTTACGGCCTGGATGGCATGGACACCCAGATGCTCAGTTTCGTCATCCCGACGCTGATCGCCCTCTGGGGCCTCACCACCGGCCAGGCCGGGCTGATTTCCACCAGCACCCTGATCGCCTCGGCCCTCGGCGGCTGGATCGCCGGGATTCTCTCCGACCGCATCGGCCGCGTACGCACCCTGCAACTGACGGTGCTCTGGTTCGCCGTGTTCACCTTTCTCTGTGGCTTCGCCCAGAACTACCACCAGTTGCTGGTGGCCCGGACCTTGATGGGCTTCGGTTTCGGTGGCGAGTGGACCGCCGGTGCGGTGTTGATGGGCGAGGTGATTCGCGCCAAGGATCGCGGCAAGGCGGTCGGCATGGTGCAATCGGGCTGGGCCCTGGGCTGGGGTTTGACCGCGATCCTCTATGCGTTGCTGTTTTCGCTGTTGCCACCCGATGACGCCTGGCGCGCCCTGTTCGTGTTGGGCATCGTGCCAGCGATCTTTGTGATTTTCGTTCGCCGCCTGGTCAAGGACCCGGAGGTCTATCGCCAGGCCAAGAGCCAGGAAGCCCCGAGCAACCCGACGCATTTCTACGAGATCTTTGCCCCGGGCATGCTCAGCACCACTTTGCGGGCCTCCTTGCTGACCACCGGCGCGCTGGGCGGTTACTACGCCATCACGTCCTGGTTGCCGACCTTTCTGAAGAACGAACGTGGCTTGAGCGTACTCGGCACGGGCGGTTACCTGGCCATGGTGATCGCCGGTTCCTACATCGGTTATGTGATCAGCGCGTACCTGACCGATCTGCTGGGGCGCAAGAAGAACTTCATCCTGTTCGCCGTCGGCTCCTTCATCATCGTGCTCTTGTACACCCAGTTGCAGGTCAGCAACGAGGTCATGCTCTGGCTGGGCTTGCCCCTGGGCTTTTTTGCCTCGGGGATTTTCAGTGGCATGGGCGCGTTTCTCACCGAGCTGTTCCCGACGCGGATTCGCGGTTCGGGCCAAGGTTTTTGCTACAACATCGGGCGGGCGTTGGCGGCGTTTTTTCCGCTGCTGATCGGCCTGCTCAGCCAGAAAGTCTCCTTGAGCCTGGGGATCGGCGCTTTTGCCGCCGTGTCCTACGGGGTGGTGATTCTAGCGGCCCTGAGCCTGCCGGAAACCCGTGGCAAGGAACTCGAAGCGCAGTAATCTGTGGGTATTTGCGAAAAGTCCCATATTAAGAAAAGTTAAAAGCCCACAGGAGCAACCACCGTGAGCCGCTTGTTATTGAATTGCGATATCGGCGAAAGCTATGGCAACTGGACCATGGGCCTGGATGCGCAGGTCATGCCGTTTATCGATTGCGCCAATGTGGCCTGCGGTTATCACGCGGGCGATCCGAGCATCATGCGCAAGACGGTAACCTTGGCCCTGGCCAACGACGTGCGTATCGGCGCCCATCCGGCCTATCCGGATCTGGTGGGGTTCGGTCGCCGCTCCATGGCCTGCACCCCCCAGGAAATCCAGGATCTGCTGCATTACCAGATCGGCGCGCTGGACGGTATCTGCCGGGCCCAGGGTACCCGGGTGAGTTACGTCAAGCCCCACGGCGCGATGTACAACGACATGATGACCAATCCCGAGCAACTGCGGGCGGTGATCCAGGCGATTGCCGCCTACGGCGGGGACCTGCCGCTGATGCTGCTGGCGATGCGCGACAATAGCGTGGCCCAGGCCCTGGGTGATGAATACGGCGTCGAGCTGTGGTTCGAAGCCTTTGCCGACCGCGCCTACGACAGCGCCGGGCGCCTGGTCTCGCGGCAGTTGCCCGGTGCCGTGCACCACGAGCCTGAACGCATCGTCGAGCAGGCCCTGACCATCGCCCGTGGTGACAACCTTGTCGCCAGCGATGGCAGTTCGCTGCGCCTGCACGCCAATACCTTGTGCGTGCACGGCGACAACGCCAGTTCGGTGGCTGCGGTGCAGCGTATCCGCGAGGCCCTGGATCGGCAGTCCGCCGTATGAAGCCACGGATCGAAGTGGTCGGGATCGACTGTCTGATGGTGCGGCTGTTCGAGGTGATCGCCGAGGAAAACATGCCGTGGATGCTCGCCGCCGGCGAGCGTTTGCGGGCTGGATTTGCCGGGCACCTGATCGACCTGGTGCCGTCCTATACGACCTTGATGGTGCATTACGACCTGCTGGCCTTGAGCCCGTCCCAGGCCCGGGAACTGATTGCCGAAGCCTTGACCGACCTGACGCCGAGCAGCGGTGCTGGCGGCCAATGCCATGTGTTGCCGGTGTGGTACGACCCGAGTGTCGGCCCGGAACTGGGCTTGTTGGCCGAGCGCAGCGGCTGGTCGGTCAGCGAGGTGATTCGTCGTCACTGCGAGCGCGAGTACCAGGTGTTCGCCTTGGGTTTTGCCCCGGGGTTCGCCTTTATGGGATTGGTCGACGAAAGACTGGCCGCGCCGCGTATCAGCACGCCGCGCAAGCGGGTGGCGGCGGGGAGCGTGGGCATTGCCGAGCGCCAGACCGCGGCGTACCCGGTGGTTTCCCCGGGGGGCTGGAACCTGATCGGGCGGACGCCGAGCAAGCTGTTCGACCGTGAGCGCGATGGCTACAGCCTGATGCAGCCGGGCGATACGGTGCGTTTTGCCGCGATCGATCACGCTGAATTCATTACGTTGGGCGGCGATGACACGCCGCTGGAGGGCTTGGCATGAGCCATCTGTCGATTGAGGCAAGTACGCCTCTGTGCCTGTTGCAGGATGCGGGGCGGTTTGGCGTGCGTCATCTGGGCGTGACCCAGGGCGGTGCGCTGGATTGGGTCTCGATGTTCTGGGCCAACCATCTGCTGGGCAATGCGCCTGACGCTGCCGTGGTGGAAGTGACCCTGGGCGGGCTGACGCTGGTGGCGGAAGAGGATTGTTGCCTGGCCCTGGCCGGTGCCGATCTTGGCGCGCGGGTGGACGATCAGGCACTGGCGCCCTGGTGCAGTTTTGTCTTGAGGAAAGGCCAGCGCCTGCAATTGACGCAGCCGCTGTCGGGGGCGCGGGCTTATCTGGCGGCGCCGGGCGGTTTTCTCGCCCCCCAGGTCCTTGGCAGTGCTGCCTGTGTGGTCCGTGAGGAACTCGGTGGGCTGGATGGTATGGGACGGCCTTTGGCCAAAGGTGGGCGTTTGGAGTATCGCGGGGAAGCGTCTACGCCGAGAGGATTGTCGGGGGCGCAGGTGCCGGATTTCAGTTCCAGCGCGCCGTTGCAGGTGGTGCTCGGGGCACAGATCGGTGAGTTCAGCGGGCAAAGTCTGTTCGATGCATTCAACAGTGTCTGGACCCTGGACAGTCGCGCCGATCGCATGGGGATTCGGCTGTTGGGGCCGGAGTTGAAGTACCAGGGCGAGCCGATGATTTCCGAGGGTATTCCCCTGGGGGCGATCCAGGTGCCGCCGGATGGGCAGCCGATCGTATTGCTCAACGATCGGCAGACCATTGGCGGTTATCCACGCCTGGGGGCGTTGACGCCATTGTCGCTGGCGCGATTGGCGCAATGCCTGCCGGGGAGCGAGGTCAGGCTGGCGCCGGTGGTGCAGGAGACGGCGCATCGGCAGCAGGTCGAGTTTATGCGCAAGTTCGCGTAGGCCCCAAAAGCTTCGCGGGCGAGCCCTGCTCCTACAGTTCGGTGTCGAATACACATTTCGCATACGACATGAATTTGTAGGAGCAGGGCTTGCCCGCGAAAGCGTCAGTCCAGGCGATATCGTTCTACTTGGACAAAAACCGCATCCCCTCTTCCAGCCCACGCAAGGTCAGCGGATACATCTGATCCTCCACCAGATCCCGAACGATCCCGGTCGACGCGGTGTAGTTCCAGGTGTCCTTCGGATACGGGTTGATCCAGATCAGCTTCTTGTACTTGGCCATGACCCGCTGCATCCACACATAACCGGCTTCTTCGTTCCAGTGCTCGACACTGCCGCCGGCCTGGGTGATTTCATACGGCGCCATGGCCGCATCGCCGACGAAAATCACTTTGTAGTCGGCTCCGTACTTGTGCAACAGGTCCAGGGTCGAAGTGCTTTCCGAGCCCCGGCGCAGGTTGTTCTTCCACACCGATTCATAGATGAAGTTGTGGAAGTAGAAGTACTCCAGGTGCTTGAACTCGGTCTTGCAGGCCGAGAACAATTCCTCGCAGATCTTCACATGGGCGTCCATCGAGCCGCCGATGTCGAACAACAGCAGCAACTTGATGGTGTTGCGTCGCTCCGGGCGCATCTGGATATTCAACAGGCCGGCGTCGCGAGCGGTGTGGTCGATGGTGCCGTCGATATCCAGCTCTTCCGCCGCACCCTGGCGCGCGAACTTGCGCAGGCGGCGCAAGGCGATCTTGATATTGCGCGTGCCCAGTTCGACCTGGTCGTCGAGGTTCTTGTACTCGCGCTGGTCCCAGACCTTGACCGCTTTGCCCTGGCGTTGGCCGGCGTCGCCGACACGAATGCCCTCGGGGTTGAAACCGCCCGAGCCGAACGGGCTGGTGCCGCCGGTGCCGATCCATTTGTTGCCGCCGGCGTGACGTTCCTTCTGTTCTTCCAGGCGCTTCTTGAATTCCTCGATCAGCTTGTCCAGGCCGCCGAGGGACTGGATCTGCGCGCGCTCTTCGGCGCTCAGCGAGCGTTCGAACTCCTTGCGCAACCATTCTTCGGGAATCAGTGCCTGAAGATGGTCATCGAGTTTTTCCAGGCCATTGAAGTAGGCGCCGAAAGCCCGGTCGAATTTGTCGAAATGCCGCTCGTCCTTCACCAGGATCGCCCGGGCGAGGTAGTAGAACTCGTCCATGTCGGCGAAGGTCACGCGCTGTTTCAGCGCGTTGATCAGGTCGAGCAGTTCGCGCACCGACACCGGAACCTTGGCGGCGCGCATTTCATTGAACAGGTTGAGCAGCATGGCAATCGCCCCCGCTTTTGTTGAAAAAAGCGAACTCAGCGGCTGCCGCGACGGCTCATGAAGGCCAGGCGTTCAAGCAGTTGCACGTCCTGTTCGTTCTTCACCAGGGCGCCGGCCAAAGGCGGAATGGCCTTGGTCGGATCACGCTCGCGCAGCACCGCTTCGCCGATATTGTCGGCCATCAGCAGTTTCAGCCAGTCCACCAGTTCCGAGGTCGAAGGCTTTTTCTTCAGGCCCGGGACCTTGCGCACGTCGAAGAACACGTCGAGGGCTTCGCTGACCAGGTCCTTCTTGATGTTCGGGTAATGCACGTCGACGATCTTCTGCAGGGTGACGCGGTCCGGGAAGGCGATGTAGTGGAAGAAGCAGCGACGCAGGAAGGCGTCCGGCAGCTCTTTCTCGTTGTTGGAGGTAATGATGATGATCGGGCGTTTCTTCGCCTTGATGGTTTCATCGATCTCGTAGACGTAGAACTCCATCTTGTCGAGTTCTTGCAGCAGGTCGTTGGGGAACTCGATGTCGGCCTTGTCGATTTCGTCGATCAGCAGGATCACCCGCTCTTCGGATTCGAAGGCTTCCCACAGCTTGCCCTTTTTCAGGTAGTTGCGAACGTCGTGGACCTTTTCGTTGCCCAGTTGCGAGTCGCGCAGGCGGCTGACCGCGTCGTACTCGTAGAGACCCTGGTGCGCCTTGGTGGTGGACTTGATGTGCCAGGTGATCAGCTTGGCGCCAAAGGATTCGGCCAACTGTTCGGCCAACATGGTCTTGCCGGTGCCGGGTTCGCCCTTGACCAGCAACGGACGCTCCAGGGTGATGGCGGCATTCACGGCCAGCTTCAGGTCATCGGTGGCAACGTAGGCCTGGGTGCCTTCGAACTTCATCTGCAATTCCTCGGACGATAACGCCGGCCGGTTCGGGGGCGGGCGGAAAAAAATCATCCCTGACTATAACGCGGCGCCCGGTCGAGTGTGAACGCAGACGGCTTATTCAGTCTCTGAATGGGGCGTCAGATCTTGACCCGGTCAGGGCTTCTGGCCGGTCGTCGGCTGCGGTTGTTCATAACGTGCATTGAAGGCCTGGATGAATCCGTTGTGCAAGATCTGTAAAAAGGCCTGGAACGCGCTGATATCCTGCTGGTGAACGCTGCCACTGAGTTCCACGCGGGTGGCGAACTGGTTTTTGTTCTGATTCTTCAACAGGGTTTCGCCGCCACCGACGATGGCCTCCCACACCGAACGCAGGATGCTCTTGTCCGGGTTCTCGACGTCCTGTTGCCAGTTGAAGACCTCGACATTGCGCAGCAACGGCTTGATATAGCCGGTGAGCTGGCCTTTATGGGCCTGGGCCTCGATCACCAGATCGCCGGTGCCGGCGTTGAAATCGAATTTGCCGTAGGCCGAGGCGAAGTCGTTGACACGCCGCAGTTCAATGCCGGTGGCCCGCAGGCGGAATTCGAAATCTTCGAAGTTGTTCAGCGGATCGAAGGTGGCGTTGGCTTCCAGCGGGGCTTGTCCGAGCAACAACGCATGGCCTTCGAAGCGGGCGTCGCGGTGATCCTTGAGGTCGACGACATTGGTCAGGTTGTAGAAGCTGGCATTGACCCGGGTCGCCTGCAGGTTGACCACCGGTTTTGAATTGAAGTTGCGGAAGGTGATGCGCCCGTCGTCGATCCGCACCTCATTGAGGGTGATGGGCAGCAGCTTGCCCAGCTGGGCCCGCCAGTCGGTGCCCTGACCGGTCTGGGACGCCTGCTTGTTGTTGACGCCGCCGTCGACGAAGTTCAGCTCCGGTTTGACGAACAGCACCTGCGCCACCACCGCGTGGTTGTCCCACAGGGATTTCCAGCTCACCGACAAGTCGATCAGCGGGGCCTTGACGAACGGCACGGGCACCTTGCCGGTGACCTTGACGATCTCCAGTCCGTTGATCCGGTAGGCGCCGCGCCACAGGGCCAAATCCACATCCTGCACCTGGCCGCGGTAATCGCCCATATCGGCGAGTTTTTCATTCAAATAGTGACGCACCAGGGAGGGCAGGGCCAGATTCAGCACCACCAGCAGCAGCGCGAAAGTTGCCAGTCCCCACAATGGCCAGCTGTAACGACGTTTCATGGGTGTGCCCCGACGGCTGTCTATATAGGCGATGGACCCCCGGCAGCGCCATACGTTCGCTATGACTGGACGCCCGCCAGCCCGGGGCATACCCTTGAAAGCCAACTCATCGTTGCCCAAAGGACCCCGTCATGAGCCGCATTTTCGCCGACAACGCCCATTCCATCGGTAATACGCCTCTGGTTCAGATCAACCGCATTGCCCCGCGCGGTGTCACCATCCTGGCCAAGATCGAAGGGCGTAACCCCGGGTATTCGGTGAAATGCCGGATCGGCGCGAATATGATCTGGGACGCCGAAAGCAGCGGCAAACTCAAGCCGGGCATGACCATTGTCGAACCGACGTCCGGCAACACCGGTATCGGCCTGGCCTTCGTCGCCGCCGCCCGGGGCTACAAACTGCTGCTGACCATGCCGTCCTCCATGAGCCTGGAACGGCGCAAGGTGCTCAAGGCGCTGGGCGCCGAGCTGGTGTTGACCGAGCCGGCCAAGGGCATGAAAGGCGCCATCGAAAAGGCGACGGAAATTGTTGCCGGCGACCCGGCCCAGTACTTCATGCCGGCGCAGTTCGACAACCCGGCCAACCCGGCCATTCATGAAAAGACCACCGGTCCGGAAATCTGGAACGATACCGACGGTGCGGTGGATGTGCTGGTGGCTGGCGTCGGCACCGGCGGGACCATTACCGGGGTTTCGCGTTATATCAAGCTGACCAAGCACAAGCCGATCCTCTCGGTGGCGGTGGAACCGGCCAGTTCGCCGGTGATCAGCCAGACCCTGGCCGGGGCCGAGGTCAAGCCCAGCCCGCACAAGATCCAGGGCATCGGCGCCGGTTTCGTGCCGAAAAACCTCGATCTGGCGATGGTCGACCGGGTGGAACTGGTGACCGATGAGGAATCCAAGGCCATGGCCCTGCGGCTGATGCAGGAAGAGGGGATTCTCTGCGGGATCTCCTGCGGCGCGGCCATGGCGGTTGCCGTACGGCTGGCGCAGACGCCGGAAATGCAGGGCAAGACCATTGTGGTGGTGTTGCCGGACTCCGGTGAACGTTACCTGTCGAGCATGCTGTTCAGCGATCTGTTCAGTGAGCAGGAGATTCAGCAGTAAGCCGGGTAGCGGCGCGGCAGGCTGGAAGGGCAGGATCCGCTGACTTGGGTCAGCTACCGTTCAGCGGTTTCTTGTTAAACAGGTGCTTTGTTGCCGGATCGGCAACGTTGAATCTGTGACGTCATGGGTTTTTCCCGGTGCCGGTAATGTTTATCATGGCCGGCTGCCACGTGAGGTGGGTCGAGCGATACAGACCGCCTGCGCGTTGCCCATTTTCGAGGAGTGTTGAATGACCTTTTCCTTTGCCGCCAAGGCCGCAATCCTGCTGCTGTTCCTGGGCAGTACGCTTTACGTGCATCTGCGCGGCAAGGCGCGTTTGCCCCTATTGCGCCAGTTCGTCAACCATTCCGCCGCGTTCGCGCCGTACAATGCCTTGATGTACCTGTTTTCCAGCGTACCGTCCAAGCCTTACCTGGACCGCAGCAAGTTTCCCGAGCTGGATGTGCTCAAGGACAATTGGGAAGTGATCCGCGAAGAGGCCATGCATCTGTTCGATGAGGGCTATATCCGCGCCGCCGAGAAGAACAACGACGCCGGTTTCGGCTCGTTCTTCAAGAAGGGCTGGAAGCGTTTCTATCTCAAGTGGTACGACAAGGCCCTGCCATCGGCCGAGCTGCTCTGCCCGAAAACCGTGGCGCTGGTGAACTCGATCCCCAACGTCAAGGGCGCGATGTTCGCCCTGTTGCCCGGTGGCAGTCACCTCAACCCGCACCGTGACCCGTTTGCCGGTTCCCTGCGTTATCACCTGGGGTTGTCCACGCCGAACTCCGACGATTGCCGGATTTTCGTCGACGGCCAGGTCTATGCCTGGCGCGACGGTGAAGACGTGATGTTCGACGAGACCTACGTTCACTGGGTCAAGAATGAAACCGAGCAGACCCGGGTTATTCTGTTCTGCGATATCGAGCGTCCGCTGAGCAGCCGCTTCATGACCGCGATCAACCGCCGGGTCAGCGCTTTCCTCGGCCGTGCTACCGCGCCGCAGAACCTCGATGACGAGCGGGTCGGCGGGATCAACCAGGCCTATGCCTGGAGCAAGCGCTTCAGCGACCGCATCAGTGGCGTGGTCAAACGCTTCAAGCGCGCCAATCCCAAGGCCTATCGGATCATGCGTCCGGTGCTGGCGGTGGTGGTCTTCGCCGCCCTCGGTTATTGGTTGTTCGGCTAACCTGTTGCAATGGCGGCCGGGCGCTGGTTATAGTCGGCGCTCGGTGTTTCAACCGATTCACCTCCCTCAGCAAAAGATCAGCCCATGCCGGTTTCCTTTCTCAATGCGGTAGTCGATTCAGCGGTCAACGCTGTGGTCGTGCCGTGCGGGAACCAACAGCCTGCGCAGATCAGTCATTACCCCCCACCTGTCAGTAGCACGCCGGTGTACGCAGTCGTATCACCGCCGGGTGTCGGCGTTTCGGGCTGATCAGCAGCGTTTGCTGTTCCCCTGTGCCCGCCTGAAAAAAACTACTGAATGTTCAGCCTTGCGCTGAATCGGCTTTTGCCTGAATCACGGGTGGTATCCATGTTGGCTTTTTCAAAACAATCCGCAACCGCGGCGGCCTCGACGAGTCTGTTTGTCCTGCTCTGGAGTAGCGGGGCGATCTTCTCCAAATGGGGGCTGGCCCATGCCTCGCCGTTCGCTTTTCTGTTGATCCGTTTTTCCATCGCCCTGCTGGGGCTGGTGGTGTTGGTGCCGTTGCTCAAGTTCAAGCTGCCGCGGAGGGGCAAACCACTGCTTTATGCGGCGGCGACCGGGCTGGTGTTGCTGGGGGCCTATCAGATTTTCTATCTGCTGGCCCTGGACCTGAAGGTCACGCCCGGTGTCATGGCGACGATCATGGGGGTGCAGCCGATCCTTACGGCGGTGCTGATGGAGCGCCAGCGTTCCTGGAGCCGGATGTTCGGCCTGGGGCTAGGGTTGGCGGGGCTGATCCTGGTGGTTTACCAGGGTATCGGTCTGGCCGGGATGTCCCTGGCGGGGATGCTGTTCGGTTTGCTGGCCCTGGCGAGCATGACCTTGGGCTCGATCATGCAGAAGCGCATCACTGATAACCCTTTGGGCACGCTGCCAGTGCAGTATCTGGCAGGTTTGCTGTTGTGCGGGGTTTTCGTGCCGTTCCAGCCGTTCCACTTTGAAACCGGCAGCGGCTTTATCGTGCCGGTGCTGTGGATGGGGCTGGTGGTCTCGGTGCTGGCGACCTTGTTGCTGTATCGACTGATTGCCCGGGGGAACCTGGTCAATGTCACCAGCCTGTTCTACCTGGTGCCAGCGGTGACGGCGGTCATGGATTACCTGATCTTCGGTAATCGCTTGGCGGCGCTGAGCATGCTCGGTATGGCGCTGATTATCGTCGGGTTGGTGTTTGTGTTTCGCAAGAGTGCCTGACGGCAGGTAGATTGCGGTTTGCTGCGGTAGCGGTGGTGTATTGGGTACCGCTATCGCCAGCAAGCCGGCTCCTACAGGATTTGAGTCTGGGCACGATACAAAACTGTAGGAGCCGGCTTGCTGGCGATGGCGTCATCCGGCACACCACCGTGCTATCGGTCAGCCACACTGACCGCCTTCAACACCGTCCCTGGCTTCAACACCAGCCAAAGGGCCAGCGCAATCAACACCCCGCCATACACATGGGCCATCGACAGCGGTTCGTCGAGAAACAACGCCCCCCACAACACCCCGAACGCCGGAATCATGAAGGTCACGGTCATCGACTTGACCGGACCGATATCGCTGATCAGCTTGAAATACATGATGTAGGCGAACGCCGTGCATACGAGGCCCAACCCCAGCAGCGACAGCCAGACACTCATCCCGCCCCAGCTGGCCGGTGGATGGGTGATAGCGCTGTAACCGAAGAACGGCAGGATCACCAGGGTCGCGCCGAACATGCTGCCCATGGCCGAAAGCCGTGGATCGAGGCCGCCTTGATGGTCGAGCCAGCGACGGGTGAGGAAACCGGCAAAGCCGTAGCTGGTGGTCGCCAGCAGGCACGCCGCAGCCCCCATCAGCAAGTCGAGGTTAAAGGTCACCGGGCCCGCGCGGGTCAGCACTGCCACCCCGAACAGCCCGAGGAAGATCCCGAGCAGTTTGTTCAGGCTCAGTTTCTCGTGGAAGAACAAGCCGCCAATCAGCACGCCCATCAGCGGGGTGGTGGCGTTGAAGATCGACGAATAGCCGGCCGGCAGCACCTGCGCCGCCACTGAATACAGCGTCGCCGGCAACCCGGAGTTGATCACGCCGAGCATCAGGCAGACCTTGAACTTGCCTTTGAAGTCCCAGTTGACGCGCATCAGCGTGAGGATCACCAGCAAACCCACCGCGGCAATCGAAACACGGAAAAAGGCGGTGGGAAAGGCTCCGAGCACTGGAGCAATGATTCGCATGAACAGGAAACTGGCGCCCCAGACGGCGGCCAGCATGAACATGCGCAGAATATCGACGGGTCTCACGGTTGCTTCCTTGGCAGGGTAGGGCGAGCAAGTGTCACCGCATGTAACTGGCAAGGCAATGGTTGCGTTGCCCGAGGGTTGGCCTCTAAGCTCAAGCGAGTCGCGAACAGAACAATTTCGAAAATAGCGCAGGGGTTCCACTATGCCGCAGCCATGGCCGGCCGCTGATATCGCCCGCATGATCCTCGATGGCTTCGACGATTATCGCGAGCACTTTCGCCAGATCACCGATGGTGCCCGCGGCCGTTTCGAAGGCGCCCACTGGCAGGAAGCGCAGGTGGCTTCGGCGGCACGGATCAATCTGTACGAAGAGAAGGTCGGCGAGGTCAACGCCCGGCTGCGCGCCGGCTTCGATGAAAGTACCTTGCTCGATGTCACGCTCTGGCCCCTGGTGAAAAGCGCCTATATCAGCCTGATCGACCTGCGTTTCGACGATGAGCTGGCGGAGACCTGGTACAACTCGACCTTTTGCGGCCTGTTCAGCCACGACCTGATCAGCGACGGTTGCATGTTTATCCACACCACCCGGCCTTCGCTGCGTCGGGCGCGGGCGGCGCAGACCCGGACCTATCGGCCCCAGGGCGAATTGTCCGGCATGCTCGAACAGATTTTCGCCGACTACAGCTTCAGCGAAGACTACGCCGATTTACCGGGAGACCTGCGGCGTCTGGAAGCCCGTTTGCGGGAAAACCTGCCGGACTGGGTGTGCAAGGACCCGCAGTTGAGCGTCGAGCTGTTCTCCTCGGTGCTCTATCGCAACAAGGGTGCCTACCTGGTGGGGCGGATCTACACCCATGATGAGCAGTGGCCGCTGGTGATTCCGCTGCTGCACCGTGAGGGGCATGGCATCCAGATCGATGCGCTGATCACCGACGAAGCCGAGGTGTCGATCATCTTTTCCTTCACCCGCTCCTATTTCATGGTGGATGTGCCGGTGCCGGCGGAGTTCGTCGGCTTTCTCAAGCGCATTCTGCCGGGCAAGCATATCGCCGAGCTGTACACCTCCATCGGTTTCTACAAGCACGGCAAGTCCGAGTTCTACCGGGCGCTGATCAATCACCTGGCCAATACCGACGACCGTTTCATCATGGCCCCGGGGGTGCGCGGCATGGTCATGAGCGTGTTTACCCTGCCGGGCTTCAACACGGTGTTCAAGATCATCAAGGACCGTTTTTCGCCGTCGAAGAACGTCGACCGCGCCACGGTGATCGAGAAGTACCGCCTGGTGAAAAGTGTCGATCGGGTCGGGCGCATGGCCGATACCCAGGAATTCGCCGATTTCCGCTTTCCCTTGAGCAAGTTCGAACCGGCCTGCCTGGAGGAGTTGCTGGAGGTGGCGGCGTCCACGGTGCAGGTCGAGGGCGACACGGTGCTGATCCGTCACTGCTGGACCGAGCGGCGCATGACCCCGCTGAACCTGTACCTGGAAAATGCCAATGATGCCCAGGTTCGCGAGGCGCTGGAGGACTATGGCCTGGCGATCAAGCAACTGGCCGCGGCGAATATCTTTCCTGGCGACATGCTGCTGAAGAACTTCGGCGTCACCCGCCATGGTCGCGTGGTGTTCTACGACTACGACGAAATCTGCTTCCTCACCGAGGCCAATTTCCGGCACATTCCCGCGCCGCGCACGCCCGAGGACGAAATGGCCTCGGAGCCCTGGTATTCCATCGGGCCGCTGGACGTGTTCCCCGAGGAGTTCCCGCCCTTCCTGTTCGCCGACATGGCGCAGCGCCGACTGTTCGACCAGTTGCATGGCGAGCTGTACAACGCCGACTACTGGAAAGGCCTGCAAGAGGCGATTCGGGCCGGCAAGGTGATCGACGTGTTTCCCTATCGCCGCAAGGACTGGAACAACGAATAACCCGTCTAGGCGCTTCGGCAACGCAGTTGGCATCATTTTTCATTGCAAATCTGCGACAATCCGCGCCTGCCTAAAATAGACGACCTTTGCGTACCTGATGACTGACGAATCGCCCGCTATCGACCAACTGCTGAAAAACCTCGACCAGGCCATGATTGCCGACCGCCACCGGTTGCGGCGGCAGTTGCTCGAGTTGCGCAAAAAGCCCGACGAAAGCAAGTTGGCCCAGTGGGTCGAGCGGATGCAGGCATCCTGTGCCCAGGTCACGGCCCGGGCCAGGAGCGTGCCGCTGATTCGTTATGACGACAGCCTGCCCATCGCCGCCAAGCGCGACGAGATCAAGGCGGCGTTGCTCAAGCACCAGGTGCTGATCATCGCCGGCGAAACCGGCTCGGGTAAAACCACCCAGTTGCCGAAGATCTGCCTGGAAATCGGCCGTGGCCAGCATGGCCTGATCGGCCACACCCAGCCGCGCCGGATCGCCGCGCGCAGTGTCGCGAGCCGGGTCGCCGACGAGTTGGCCACGCCGTTGGGCGGGCTGGTCGGGTATCAGGTGCGTTTCGAGGACCAGAGCGAAGCCAATACCCTGGTCAAGCTGATGACCGACGGTATCCTCCTGGCGGAAACCCAGAACGACCGCTATCTGGAACGCTACGACACGATCATCGTCGACGAGGCCCACGAGCGCAGCCTGAACATCGATTTCCTCCTGGGTTATCTGAAAACCCTGCTGCCCCGGCGTCCGGACCTGAAGGTCATCATCACCTCGGCGACCATCGACCTGGAGCGCTTTTCCAAGCACTTCAACGATGCACCGATTGTCGAAGTGTCCGGACGGACTTTCCCGGTGGACACCTGGTATCGCCCGCTGACCTCGCAACAGGATGAAGAGGGCAACAGCGTCGAGGAAGACCTGAGCGTCGACCAGGCGATTATCGCCACCCTCGACGAGATCGCCGCCTTCGAGCGCAGCGAGCGCAAGAGCCCGGGCGACGTGCTGGTGTTCCTGCCCGGCGAGCGGGAGATTCGCGACGCCGCGGACATGCTGCGCAAGGCCCAGCTCAAGCACACCGAGATCCTTCCTTTATATGCACGGCTGTCGCCGGCCGAACAGCAGCGGATTTTCCAGTCCCATCCAGGGCGTAGGGTCGTGCTGGCGACCAACGTCGCGGAAACTTCGCTGACCGTGCCGGGGATCCGTTATGTGATCGACAGCGGTACGGCGCGGATCAGTCGCTACAGCTACCGCGCCAAGGTCCAGCGCCTGCCGATCGAAGCGGTGTCCCAGGCCAGCGCCAACCAGCGCAAGGGCCGTTGCGGCCGGGTCGAGCCGGGTATCTGCATCCGCCTGTACAGCGAGGACGACTTCAACGGCCGTCCGGAATTTACCGATCCGGAGATCCTGCGCACCAACCTCGCAGCGGTGATCCTGCAGATGCTGCACCTGCGGCTCGGCGAGATCACGGCGTTTCCGTTTATCGAACCGCCGGATGGCAAGGCCATCAGCGACGGTTTCAACCTGCTGCAGGAGCTGTCGGCGGTCAACCGCGAGAACCAGTTGACCCCGTTGGGCCGCCAGCTGGCGCGTCTGCCGGTGGACCCGCGCATGGGCCGCATGTTGCTGGAGGCGGCCACCCTTGGCAGTCTGCAGGAAGTGTTGATCGTCGCCAGCGCCATGTCGGTGCAGGACCCGCGCGAGCGTCCGCCGGAACGCCAGCAGGCCGCCGACCAGGCCCACGCGCAGTGGAAGGATGTGGATTCGGACTTCGCCGGCCTGATCAATGTCTGGCGTGGTTTCGAGGAACAGCGCCTGGCCCTGGGCGCGAGTGCGTTGCGCAACTGGTGCAGGAAGAATTTCCTCAATTACCTGCGGATGCGCGAGTGGCGTGATTCCCACCGGCAACTGGGCCTGATCTGCCGTGACCTGCAGTTGAGCGTCAACAAGGAACCGGCCGACTATCCCAAGCTGCACAAGGCGGTGTTGTCCGGGCTGCTCAGCCAGATCGGCCAGAAGACCGAAGATGGCGACTACCTGGGCGCCCGCCAGCGGCGCTTCTGGATTCACCCGTCCTCGGGCCTGGGGCGCAAGCGTCCGCAATGGCTGATGGCCGCCGAGCTGGTGGAAACCACCAAGCTCTATGCACGGATGGTCGCCAAGATCGAGCCGGACTGGATCGAACCCCTGGCCGGTCACCTGATCAAGAAGAACCACTTCGAGCCCCATTGGGAGAAGAAGCGCGGTCAGGTCGTGGCCTTCGAGCAGATCACCCTGTTCGGCCTGATCGTGGTCGGCCGTCGCCCGGTGCACTTCGGCCCCATCGAGCCGGTCGCCTCCCGCGAGCTGTTTATCCGCGAAGGGTTGGTGCGTGGCGAGATTCAATCGAAAGCCAAGTGCCTGAGCGCCAACCAGCAATTGCTCGAACAACTCGATGAGCTGGAGGCCAAGGCCCGCCGTCGCGATATCCTGGCCGACGAAGAAACCCTGTTCGCCTTCTACGACGCGCGGCTGCCGGCGGAGATTCACCAGACCGCGACCTTCGACAGCTGGTACCGGGTCACCAGCCAGAAAGACCCGCAACTGTTGATCATGCGCGAAGAGGATGTCCTCGCCCGTGAAGCCAGTGAAGTTACCGCGGCGCACTATCCGGATACCCTGCACCTGGGCGACCTGGCCCTGGCCTTGAGTTATCACTTCGAGCCCAACCATCCGCGTGACGGCGTGACCCTGCGGGTGCCGGCGCCGCTGCTGCCGGCCTTGCCCGGCGAGCGCCTGGAGTGGTTGGTGCCGGGGGTGATCGAGGCCAAGTGCATTGCCCTGGTGCGCAACCTGCCCAAGGCCTTGCGCAAGAACTTCGTGCCGGTGCCGGATTTCGTCAAGGCGGCGCTGCAACGGATCGAGTTTGCCGAGGGCTCCTTGCCCCAGGCCCTGGGTCGCGAGCTGCTGCGCATGACCGGCGCGCGGGTCAGCGATGAAGCCTGGGCCGAAGCGGCGCAGCAGGTGGAAAGCCATCTGCGGATGAACCTGGAAATCGTCGACGCCCAGGGTAAGTTCCTCGGCGAAGGTCGTGACCTGGCCGAGCTGACCGCACGCTTTGCCGAAGCCAGCCAGGCAGCCCTGGCCGTGCCGCAGACCGCGAAAAGCCAGCAGCCGGTACAGGCCAAGGAATTCGCCGCGGTGGCCCAGAGCACCCAGCAGAAGATCGCCGGCCTGTCGATGACGGTCTACCCGGCGCTGGTGGAGGAGGGCGGTACGGTCAAGGAAGGGCGTTTCTCGACCCCGGCCGAAGCCGAGTTCCAGCATCGCCGGGCCTTGCAGCGCCTGCTGCTGCAGCAGTTGGCCGAGCCGGCGAAGTTCCTCCGGGGCAAGTTGCCGGGCCTGACCGAGCTGGGTTTGCTTTATCGCGAACTGGGTCGGGTCGAGGCGCTGGTCGAAGATATCCTGCTGGCGAGCCTCGACAGCTGTGTACTGGAAGGCGAGGACAGCCTGCCGCGCGATGGCGTCGGGCTGGCGTCCCTGGCCGAACGCAAGCGCGGCGCCTGGACCGAGCATGCCGAACGCCTGGCGCGCCTGACGTTGGAGACCCTCAAGCTCTGGCACGGTCTGCAAAAACGCTTCAAGGGCAAGATCGACCTGGCCCAGGCGGTGGCACTCAATGACATCAAGCAGCAACTGAGCCAGCTGGTTTATCCCGGCTTCGTCCGGCAGACGCCGGGTGTCTGGCTCAAGGAGTTGCCGCGTTACCTCAAGGCCATTGAGCTGCGCCTGGAAAAACTGCCGTCCCAGGTGCAGAAGGACCGGGTCTGGAGCACCGAATTGTCGGGGCTTTGGGCCCAGTACCAGGCCCGTGCGGCCAAGCATGCCCAGGAAGGCAAGCGCGATCCGCAACTGGAGCTGTATCGCTGGTGGCTGGAAGAGTATCGGGTGTCGCTGTTTGCCCAGCAGTTGGGAACCAAGGCACCGATCTCGGACAAGCGCCTGAGCAAGCAATGGAGCCAGGTGGAAGCCTGATGCGCGGTTTTGCGGCCGGGCTCCCAAAGGGTCCGGTGTGTTCCATTGATCTCGGCCCTAGGGCCAAATCCCAATGTTTATGGCACACTTGGCGGCTATAAATGCCGATTCCATGGTTTGAGCGCTGCCTGCCCGACCGGGACGGAAGAAAACGACTCCAGGCCCTTTGCCGTTTTGACGGGATTGGCCCTTTTACGTATTGGTACGAATGTGCCAATGCCTTCTGCCTGAACAGAATAGAGGAACGAGCGTGCATAACGTCGTCATCAGCGGCACCGGCCTGTACACCCCGGCCAACAGCATTTCCAACGAGGAGCTGGTGCAGTCTTTCAACAGCTATGTGCAGCAGTTCAACCTCGAAAACGCCGCCGCCATCGAGCGCGGTGAAGTTCAGGCACTGACCGAGTCGAGTGCAGCATTCATCGAGAAGGCGTCCGGTATCAAGAGCCGTTTTGTCATGGACAAGGACGGCATTCTCGATCCCCAGCGCATGCGCCCGCGTCTGCCCGAGCGCTCCAACGACGAGTGGTCGATCCTCTGCCAGATGGCCATCGGTGCCGCCGAACAGGCCCTGCAACGCGCGGGCAAGACCGCGGCGGACATCGACGGCGTCATCGTCGCCTGCTCGAACCTGCAACGGGCCTACCCGGCAGTGGCCATCGAGGTCCAGGAAGCCCTCGGTATCCAGGGCTTCGGCTTCGACATGAACGTCGCCTGTTCCTCGGCGACCTTCGGCATCCAGACCGCCAGCAACAGCATTCAACTGGGCCAGGCCCGGGCGATCCTGATGGTCAACCCGGAAATCTGCACCGGCCACCTGAACTTCCGCGACCGTGACAGCCACTTCATTTTCGGTGATGCGGCGACGGCGGTAGTGGTGGAGCGGGCTGACCTGGCAACTTCGCCTTATCAGTTCGAGATTGTCGGCACCAAGTTGCTGACCAAGTTCTCCAACAACATCCGCAACAACTTCGGTTTCCTCAATCGCGCGGCGGAAGAGGGCATCGGCGCCCCGGACAAGCTGTTTGTCCAGGAAGGCCGCAAGGTGTTCCGTGACGTCTGCCCGATGGTGGCGGAGCTCATCGCTGCGCACCTGCAGGAAAACCAGCTGAACATCGGCGATGTGAAGCGTTTCTGGCTGCACCAGGCCAACCTCAGCATGAACCATCTGATCGTCAAGAAGCTGCTGGGCCGCGAGGCCACGGAAGAAGAAGCGCCAGTGATTCTCGACACCTACGCCAACACCAGCTCGGCGGGTTCGGTGATTTCGTTCCACAAGAACCAGGACGACCTGGCGGCGGGCTCGCTGGCCGTGCTCAGCTCGTTCGGTGCCGGTTATTCGATCGGTAGCGTGATCCTGCGTAAACGTTGATCGGCGTCTTCCCGTCTGGCATCGTGTGCGCGCCAGGCGGGTAGGAGAGCTTCCTTGTTCCGATGCGTTTCAGGGAGCGATCACTATTCTTGTGTCGAACATGGGGATGGAGCAGTGGCAAAAACTGATGCTCTATGATGCCCTGGAAATCTGAACACGAGGTTGTGAATGGCGGCGACGGACGATAGTCAACTGCTTGAACGCTTGTTGGCAGGCGAGCAAAAGGCCTACAAGGAGTTGGTCAGCACCTACCAGAGCGCGATGCGCGCGGTGGCCTATGCCATTGTTGGCAGTCGCCAGGCCGATGAAGCGGTCCAGGATGCCTGGCTGGCAGTGGTGCGCAACCTGGCGGGCTTCCAGGGACGTTCCAGTCTCAAGACCTGGTTGTTGACCATCACCGCCAATGCGGCGAAGAATCGCTACAAGCAGAACCGCCGCGAAGTGCTGCTGGATGACCTGCCGTCGCCCCACGGCACCATCGGCGACGAACGCTTTGCCGCTGACGGCCACTGGGCACTGGCTCCCCATGCCTGGCATGAAGACACTCCCGAGGCCCTGCTCAGCGAAGATGAACTGCGCCAGTGCCTGGAACACACGCTGTTGAGCTTGTCCGAGTTGCAGAGCAGTGTCTTGTTGTTGCGCGAACGCCAGGGGCTGGAACTGGAGGATATCTGTAATCTTCTGGGGATCTCGCTCTCCAATGTCAGGGTGCTGCTGCACAGGGCACGCTTGAAAGTTTTCGCGACCGTGGAGCATTTTGAGGAGACCGGCGAATGCTGACCTGCAAGGAACAAGTGGCACGTTCCAGCGACTATCTCGATGGCCAGTTGAGCTTTCGGGAGCGCCTGATGGTGCGCCATCACTTGATGTTCTGCCCCAACTGCCGACGTTTCATCCGCCAGATGCGCTTGATGCAGGCCACCCTGAAGCAAATGCCCGAACCGCCGGTCGAAAATCTCGAAGCCTTGTCCGCCCAGTTGGCCGCTCAGCACCAGAATAGCGGAAAGCCATAGTTCCAAAAAGCCACTATTTTTCCGCCAAAGCCCCGTAGACCGGGGCTTTGCGATGATTCGTGTTTGTTGGAAAAAGTTCCGTCGTCACAAAACCTTCATCTACCAGAAACCGCTCTGAAATAACCCCACGCCAAGATTCCCTCCCAACAAAGCAGGTCAGGCCCCGGCAATGGCTGCGCACCCGCGTGATGGCAACGGACGCCACAAATAGACCCGAAAAAGTTTGAATCCAGAGGAGCGAAACAATGAACAAGTGCACCTTGGCCCTGGCAGTGGCCGTAGGGGTTTTGTCCCAGCAGGCGTATGCCGATGGGCAAGCTGATGCGAAAGGTTTTATCGATGGCGCTACGTCGACCCTGGGTCTGCGTAACTTCTACATCAACACCGATAACCGTAGTGGCAAACCCGCTCAGAACCTGAACTCGGAATGGGGCCAAGGCTTCGATCTGCGTTTCAACTCCGGTTACACCCAAGGTACTGTAGGTTTCGGCCTGGATGTCATGGCCCTGGAAGCTATCCGTCTGGACACCGGCGGTGGTACCAACGGCGCGAGCAAAACCTCTGCTGGCGGCACTGTGTTCCCGACCGAAGCCACTAACGGCAACAATGCCAAGGCAGTCAATGATTTCGGTAGCCTGGGCCTGACCGGTAAAGTCCGCGTTTCGCAGACCGAACTGAAGATCGGTACCCTGCTGCCGAACAACCCGGTGATCAAGTACAACGACGGTCGTCTGCTGCCACAAACCTTCACCGGTGGCCAGATCACTTCGAACGAGATCAAGGACCTGACCCTGACCCTCGGTCAGGTTGAGAAAGCCAAGGGCCGTAACTCGAGCAACGACGAAGATCTGTCGATCAATGGCGCAAACGCCAGCTCGAACTACTCCCAGGGTACTGCGGGCCGGTTCAGCAACAAGTTCCAGTACGCCGGTGCCGACTACAAGATCACCAAGGATCTGGTCGCTTCGTACTACTTCGGTGAGCTGAAGGACTTCTACTCGCAGAACTTCCTCGGTCTGGTGCACAACTGGGCAATTGGTCCAGGCGTGCTGAAAAGCGACCTGCGCTACTACAATAGCCGCGACAACGGCGCCAACGGCAGCGACAAAAACTACTTCACCTCGGGTTACTACGGCGGTGGCGTCACCAAGGGCAAGGTCGACAACGACCTTTACAGCTACCTGGCCCTGTACTCGGTTGCCGGTCACACCTTCGGCGCTGGTTATCAGTACAGCAAAGGCGACAGCGACTTCCCATGGTTGAACCAGGGTGATGGCTCGTCGAACAGCACCATCACCGACATGCAGATCCAGAAGTTCGCCCGTGCTGGCGAGAAGACCTGGCAAGCTCGCTACGCCTACGACTTCGCCAAGGTCGGCGTACCTGGCCTGACAGCCGGCATCATCTACCTGCACGGCGACAACATCCAGAACACCGCTGGCAGCCAGAGCGAGTGGGAACGCGATATCAGCTTGTCCTACGTGATTCCTGAAGGTCCTCTCAAGAACCTCGGCTTCGCTTTGAAAAACGCCATGTGGCGTACCAGTACCCTCGTTGCCGCCAGTGGCGACCAGGACGAAAACCGTGTGATCGTCAGCTACTCGATTCCACTGCTGTAAGCTCCGCTCTTTTGGCGCCCCGCTCGACCCAAGGTTGCGCGGGGCGTTTTTTTGTCTGGGTTTCGGACACGCCCAGTGCTTCCGTCCTCCCGCAATACATGTTCTCGAAGCTCTCGGTCGAACAGCCCGGCCGCTGTTCTGTAACCTTCTGGAATGGTGTTCCCAGGCGACTTTCAAGTCCAATGAAATAGTTTTTAAGATTCCCTTCCCGGCGGGCGTTCAGACCGCTATCGGTTTTCCGTTCTACCTGTCGCCCTTCCTGCCATACATGGGCGATACTCGCCCTGCGTGTTGCACCTGCCTGGGGATATCGATGCCGTTACAACGTCTGCAAAGCCTCTCTGAGGTCGCTGCCGAGCAATGGGATGCGCTGGTGCCCGACGGTCAGCCATTCCTCAGCCACGGGTTCCTGAGTGCCCTGGAAGACAGCGGCAGTCTCGGTCCGCACTCGGGCTGGCAGCCGGAGCATCTGCTGCATATGGAGGACGGTCGGCTAGTGGCGGCCTTGCCGAGTTATCGCAAATGGCATTCCTATGGCGAATATGTGTTTGACCACGGCTGGGCCGAGGCCTGCGAGCGCGCCGGCATCGCCTACTACCCCAAGCTGTTGACCGCCGTGCCGTTCAGTCCGGTGGGCGGCGCACGGCTGCTGGCGGCCAAGGCCGAGGACGGTTTTGAACTGTTGGCCGCGTTGCCGGGTTATCTGGAGATCGAAGAGCTTTCCAGTGCCCATATCAACTTCACCGATACCCTGGCCGATGCCGCCCTGGGTGAACAACCCGACTGGTTGCTGCGTTACGGTTGCCAGTTTCATTGGCAGAACCGCGGCTACCGGGATTTCCAGGACTTCCTCGATACCCTGAGTTCGCGCAAGCGCAAGCAGATGCGCAAGGAACGCGAGCAGGTCGCTGGGCAGGGCTTCGATTTCCAATGGCTGGAAGGTCGGGAGTTGAGCGAGGCCCAGTGGGATTTTGTCTACGCCTGTTATGCCAATACCTATGCGGTGCGACGCCAGGCGCCCTACCTGACCCGTGAGTTCTTCAGCCTGCTGGCCGAGCGCATGCCCGAGTCGATCCGCGTGGTCCTGGCCAAGCAGGGTGGGCGGCCCGTGGCCATGGCTTTCAGCCTGATCGGCGGCGACAGTTTCTATGGTCGTTACTGGGGCTGCCTGGCGGAGTTCGACCGGCTGCATTTCGAAACCTGTTTCTACCAGGGCATGGACTACGCCATCGACCAGGGGCTGCAACGTTTCGATGCCGGTGCCCAGGGCGAGCACAAATTGATTCGCGGCTTTGAACCGGTGATCACCCACTCCTGGCACTACCTGCGTCATCCGGGGTTGCGCACGGCGGTGAAGGATTTCCTCGCGCAGGAGCGGGTGGGCATTCTGGCCTATGCCGAAGAGGCGAGGGCGGCGTTGCCTTACCGGCAGGCCTGATGGGGCAACCGCCCCCTTGCGGGGGCGGTGGTGGCGTTCAATCGATGCCGACGAACCCGCCGGTCTGGTGTTGCCACAAGCGGGCATACAAGCCGCCATGGGCCAGCAGTTCGGCATGGCTGCCGGTTTCGGCGATCCGGCCATTTTCCAGGACCACCAGGCGGTCCATGCGGGCAATGGTCGACAGGCGGTGGGCAATGGCAATCACGGTCTTGCCTTCCATCAGGGTCTCCAGGCTTTCCTGGATCGCCGCTTCCACTTCCGAATCGAGGGCCGAGGTCGCTTCGTCCATGATCAGGATCGGCGCGTCCTTGAGCAGGACCCGGGCAATGGCGACGCGCTGGCGCTGGCCACCGGAGAGTTTCACGCCGCGCTCGCCGACATGGGCGTCGAAACCGGTGCGACCCTCGGCATCCGACAGGAGTGGGATGAACTCATCGGCCCGGGCCTTGCGCGCCGCTTCCCAGAGTTCGGCGTCGCTGGCATCGGGTTTGCCGTAGAGCAGGTTGTCGCGAATCGAGCGGTGCAGCAGCGAGGTGTCCTGGGTAATCATGCCTATGCGCTCGCGCAGGCTTTCCTGGGCAACTTCGGCAATGTCCTGGCCATCCACCAGGATCCGCCCGCCTTGCAGGTCATAGAGCCGCAGCAGCAGGTTGACCAGGGTCGACTTGCCGGCACCGGACGGACCGATCAGGCCGATTTTCTCCCCGGGACGAATCGTCAGGTTGAGGTCGCTGATCACGCCGCTGCGCTTGCCGTAGTGGAAGTCCACATGCTCGAAGCGCACTTCGCCCTGGGTGACCCGCAGGCGCGGGGCCTGCTCGCGGTCGGTGACGCTGACCGGTTGGGCGATGGTCTGCAGGCCGTCCTGGACCATGCCGATATTTTCGAAAATGCCGTTGACCACCCACATGATCCAGCCGGACATGTTGACGATGCGGATCACCAGGCCGGTGGCCAGGGCAATGGCGCCAACCGAGATCAGCGACTGGGTCCACAGCCACAGCGCCAGGCCGGTGGTGGTGACGATCAGCAGGCCATTGAGGCTGGTGATGACGACGTCCATGCTGGTCACCACGCGGGCCGCCAGTTGGGTTTTTTCGGTCTGCTCCACCAGCGCTTCACGGGCGTATTGCTGCTCGAAACGGGTGTGGGCAAACAGCTTCAGGGTGGTGATGTTGGTGTAGCCGTCGACGATCCGGCCCATGAGTTTGGAACGGGCTTCGGAGGAGATCACCGAGCGCGCCTTCACCCGCGGCACGAAGTAGTACAGCGCGCCGATGTAGCAGGCGATCCAGATCAGCAGCGGGATCATCAGGCGCCAGTCCGCCTCGACGAACAGCACCAGGGAACTGATGACATAGATCAGCACATGCCAGATGGCGTCGACGGCCTGGACGGCGGAGTCACGCAGCGAGTTGCCGGTCTGCATGATGCGCTGGGCAATACGTCCGGCGAAGTCGTTCTGGAAGAAGTTGAGGCTCTGCCTGAGCACATAGCTGTGGTTTTGCCAGCGAATCATGCTGGTCATGCCCGGGCTGATGGTCTGGTGCACCAGCAGGTCGTGCAGGCCGAAGAAAATCGGACGCAGGATCAGGGCGACGACGGCCATCCACAGCAACTCGCTGCCATGGACCTGGAAGAATTCGGTATTGGGGGTGCCCTGGGCCAGGTCGATGATCCGGCTCAGGTAGCTGAACAGCGCCACTTCGATCAGCGCGGCGAACAAGCCGACGATCAACAGCGCGACGAAGCTTGGCCAGACCTGGCGCAGGTAATACAGGTAGAAGGGCAGGACGGTGTTCGGCGGAGCGGCAGTGGGGGCGTCGCGGAAAATATCGATCAGTTGTTCAAAACGACGATAGAGCATGGGTTCTGACGCCCGTCAGGCGGGCTCTCCTTGAAGATGAAGCGGCGCAAGCCACGGGCATCCGGCCTGAAGCTTGCGCCTGCCATTAGTCGATCCGTTTGGCCGACTTGATATACACCGGGTCCGACGGTACGTCCGACATGCCTTGCTTGGTGGTGGTCGGCGAGTTGACGATGATATCGACCACTTCCATGCCCTTGACCACCTTGGCGAAGACCGCATAACCGGCATCGCGGCCCGGGTCGAGGAAGTCATTGTCCTTCACGTTGATGAAGAATTGGCTGGTGGCCGAGTTCGGATCCGAGGTCCGCGCCATCGACAAGCTGCCACGCACGTTGTGCAGGCCGTTGCTGGCTTCGTTCTTGATCGGCGCCTGGGTCGGCTTCTGCGCCATCTGCGCGGTGAAACCGCCGCCCTGTACCATGAAGCCCGGAATCACCCGGTGGAAGATGGTGTTGTTATAGAAACCACTGTCCACGTAGGCGAGGAAGTTCTTGGTGCTGATCGGCGCATGCACCGGGTCCAGCTCGATTTCAATGGTGCCGTTGGTGGTCACCAGTTCTACATGGGGCGCCTTGGCGGTATCGGTGGCGGCCATCAGGTTGGCGGCAAAGAGTACGGAGCCGGTGAACAGGGCGATTTTTTTCAGCATGGTTCAGTGATCCTGGGTGGTGGTTTCGACTGCGGTTAGAAACTCAAGCAGGGTTTGGTTGAAGACCTGGGGTTGATCCAGCGGCGTGCCGTGACGCGAATCGGCGATCACTACCAGGCGTGCATCGGCGATCAGTTTGACATAGCTTTCCTTCAGCGCGACCGGTGTGTAGTCGTGGTCGGCGCTGACGATCAGGGTTGGACAGGCAATCCGGGAAAGTTGTTCCTGGACACCCCAGCCGACGATGGCGTCGAAGCTGGCGAGATAAGCACGTTTGTCGTTTTTTGCCCAGCGCTCGGCCATCTTGTGCCGCAATGGCGCCTGCTCGGGCTTGGGAAACAGTACCTTGCCGAGGATCTTGCCGATGCGCCTCAGGCCCACCACCCGGCCGAGGATCCAGCGCGAAGCCCATTGCAGATAGTCGCTGGGTTTGCGCACCTTGACCTCGGGCATGCTGTTGACCACGCACAGGCTCCTGAGCGCGTGCGGCTGGTCCACCGCCAGTTGGAAGCCGATCATGCCCCCCATGGAGATGCCCACCAGGTGCGGGCGGCCCAGGTTCAGGTGCTCGATCAGGGCCAGGATATCGGAGCTGAAGCCGGCGATGCTGTAGCGCTGGCGGGGCTTGTCGGAGCGGCCGTGGCCGCGCATGTCCATGATGATGACCCGGTGCTGCGCTGACAATGCCGGTATCTGCATTTCCCAGTCGAGGGTGCTGGAACCCAGGCCGTGGATCAGCAGCACCGGCGTGCCGTGGCCGTACTCCTCATAATGCAGCGTACAACCTTCGTGTTCGAAATAGGCCATGGGTCAACATCCTGTCAGGCTTGCTGGGGAGCGGCGAAGGGGGCGTCCAGCGGCGCGGTGTCGAAGGTGCGCAGCAGTTCGATAAGAATCTGCGTGGCCGGCCCCAGGGGTTTGTCCTTGTTCGAGTACAGATAGAACGTCGGGTGGCGGCTGCCACCCTGGTCCAACGGTAGCACCTTGAGCAGACCTTCCCGGATTTCCCGTTCGATCATGTGCCGCGGCAGCCAGGCAAAGCCCAGGCCGTTGCCGATAAAAGTGGCGGCCGTGGCCAGGCTGCCGACGGTCCAGCGTTGCTCGGCACCGAGCCAGCCGACATCCCGTGGTTGCTGGCGGCCGGAGTCACGGATCACCACCTGCAGCTGGCTTTCCAGGTCCTGGAAGGTCAGCGTGCGTTGCAAACGGTGCAGGGCGTGTTCCGGGTGGGCGACGGCGACGAATTCCACCGCGCTCATCTCGGTGCCCAGATAGCCGGGGATATTGAAGCCGCTGATGGCCAGGTCGGCGACGCCTTCGAGCAGGACTTCCTCCACTCCCGACAGCACTTCCTCACGCAGGCGCACGCGGCAGCCGCGGCTCTGCGGCATGAACGCGGTCAGCGCCCGGACCAGGCGGGCATTGGGATAGGCGGCGTCCACCACCAGGCGCACTTCGGCTTCCCAGCCCTGTTCCATATGGTGGGCCAGGTCTTCCAGCTGGCTGGCCTGTTTCACCAGTTGCCGGGAGCGCCGCAGCAGCACGCCGCCGGCTTCGGTGAGCACGGCTTTGCGTCCGTCGATGCGCAACAGCGGCACCCCGAGCTGATCCTGCATGCGGGCCACGGTATAGCTGACGGATGACTGCGAACGATGCAGGGCTTCGGCGGCCTGGGCGAAGCCACCGTGATCGACCACGGCCTGCAGCGTTCGCCATTGATCAAGGGTCACTCGGGGCGCTTTCAAGTTGGGTTCCTCTTGTCCTAAGCTGGCGGTCCTTCTTGGAGACTGCCGAATGAGAAAAATCTGTTGTGTGTTGCTGGCCATGCTGCCCTTGACGGCATGGGCTTATCCCATCGAAGTCGAAAAACAACTCAACGGCCTGAGCATCGACTACACGACCTTCGATACCGATACGGATATCGGTTCCATCCAGGTGAACAACTACGGGAAAACCGACGCGCTGTGCACGGTGGTGTTCCGTAACGGGCCCGAGGCCCCACGGACCCGCAAGCTCGATCTGCCGGCCGGGAAGAGCAAGAATGCCAGCGCCAAATTCACCCGCAGCATTATCCGGCTGAACCTGGGACTGACCTGCGTAGCGAAATGATCCCCGAGGAGCATTCTGCCAAGCATGCTCCGCCTATCAACAAATTTATAGATAGGTTGTAGTCATTTTTTCGGCTTTTTTATCGGCTGAACGCTGTTTAATCTCCACTCCATCGACTTACAGCCCTTAGCGATGGAGCCTACCTCCCATGTCCCGCGTACTGATCATCGAAAGCAGCGCCCGCCAGCAAGACTCGGTTTCCCGCCAGTTGACCCAGCAATTCATCGGTCAATGGCAAGCCGCTCACCCGGCCGACCCGATCACTGTCCGTGATCTGGCGACCGATCCGGTACCGCATCTGGACAGCCACCTGCTGGGCGGCTGGATGAAACCCGTCGAGCAGCGCACGGCCATCGAGAAGGCGGCGCTGGAGCGCTCCAACCATCTGACCGACGAACTGCTGGCGGCGGACGTGCTGGTGCTGGCGGCGCCGATGTACAACTTCGCGATCCCGAGCACCCTCAAGGCCTGGCTTGACCATGTGCTGCGGGCCGGGCTGACCTTCAAGTACACCGACACCGGCCCGCAGGGTTTGCTGGTCGGCAAGCGAGCCTATGTCCTGACCGCGCGCGGCGGGTTGTATGCCGGTGGCACCAACGATCACCAGGAACCCTACCTGCGTCAGGTGCTGGCGTTTATCGGTATCCATGACGTCACCTTCATTCACGCCGAAGGCCTGAATATGGGCGGCGACTTCCAGGAAAAAGGCCTGAACCAGGCCAAGGCGCGGATTGCCCAGGTCGCTTGAGGACTTAATGTTCAGCTAATCGCCGATTGTTTTAGTGCCCCTAGCGAGTTCCCTTCAAGGCGTTCGCGCATCGAACCTCCCTTTGCACTGGTTGCTCCCTGAGTGCATGCAACCCGATCCGGCCGCCCAGCCGATCGGGTTTTTTTTCGCCCTGGATTCCTTGTGCGGCAGAAAGTCGTTAAGGTCGCGGCCATTATTTGCGAGGCATTCATGGGTTATCTACTTTTCGTCACGCTGATCCAGGCGTTTTCCTTCAGCCTGATCGGTGAATACCTGGCTGGCCATGTCGACAGTTACTTCGCCGTGCTGGTGCGGGTGCTGCTGGCCGGGCTGGTGTTCATTCCCTTGACCCGCTGGCGCCAGGTGGAGCCGGCGTTCATGCGCGGCATGCTGCTGATCGGTGCCCTGCAGTTCGGTGTCACCTATGTCTGCCTGTACCTGAGCTTCCGGGTGCTGACGGTGCCGGAGGTGTTGCTGTTCACCATCCTCACGCCGTTGCACGTGACCCTGATCGAAGATGCCCTGAACCGGCGCTTCAACCCCTGGGCCCTGCTTGCGGCACTGGTGGCGGTGGCCGGTGCGGCGGTGATCCGCTACGACCGGGTCAATCCGGATTTCTTCATGGGCTTTTTGCTGCTGCAACTGGCCAACTTCACCTATGCCGCCGGGCAGGTGCTCTACAAGCACCTGGTGGCGCGACACCCCAGCGACCAGCCGCATTATCGGCGTTTCGGCTATTTCTACCTGGGCGCGTTGGCGGTGGCGCTGCCGGCGTTCCTGTTGCTCGGCAAGGCCAGCTACCTGTCCGTGGCCCCGTTGCAATGGGGCGTGCTGGTGTTCCTCGGGCTGGTGAGCACGGCGCTGGGGATGTACTGGTGGAACAAGGGCGCGTGCCTGGTCAATGGCGCCACGCTGGCAGTGATGAACAACCTGCATGTGCCGGTGGGCTTGCTGATCAACCTGTTGATCTGGAATCAGCACGAGCCGCTGGGGCGGTTGTTCTTCGGTGGCCTGGTGATCCTGGCGGCGGTGTGGATCAGCCGCCTGGGCGCGCGGCCGCTCAAGGCCTAGAGCGCGTGCTCTTGCGGTTCGGGAATATGGCTGGCGCCCAATAGCGCCGGCAACATCCCGGCCCGCAGGTCGTTGCCGCTCGGCTGCTGGTAGAGGCTCAGGCCGAACTAAGGAAGCGGAGATAATCCCTGGAAAACCTCACCACTGGTCATAGACCTGGAAATACAAAAATCCTATATTCCAGTACAATGATATTGTACCGAGCAGGAGGGCTTTTTCATGACCAAACCAGCCACCACCAGTGCCGCAAGTGAAGTTCGTAAACTGGCCAGAGCACACAAGGTTACCGCCAAGCGCGACGGTATCAGCTGGATGGCCTCCACCATCACGCGTCTGTCTGGCGATACCGTGGTCTTGGATAGCATCGAGCAGCTTCTGGTCAACCTGAAGCGCAAGGGTGTAATGAGTACTTCCGAAATCCTCGCATTGCAGGTGCGCTACCTTCAAGAGAAAAGCGCTCCCAAAACAACTGCAAAGAAGAAGCTTCGGGCGTGAGCTTCGACCCCTTCGGCGATTTCGAAACCGCGGGCTACCTACGAAACGAATATCAGCTTAAAGACCCTTATCTCGTGAAAAGGGTAGAGCACGCAGCCTTCGAATCGAACGTCGAAGATGCCCTTTCTTTCCTCACTGGCCTGGAGGACGTTGATTACGACGCAGTGCTCCGCGTCCATGAAATTCTCTTCTCAAGCTTCTACCCGTGGGCGGGTAAAGATCGAAATGAGGTCGCGCCAACCCTGCGAGTAACCAAGGGGGATAGGAACGATGCTGACTCTACTGAGTTTGCATATCCCGATGAAGTGAGGCGGGCTACCGAGCTCGCAATCAGGCAAGCCGCTAAACATTCACGCTTCAAGGAGCGGCCTGGGGAGGTAATGGGTCTGCTGGCATTCGCGCACCCCTTTTTAGACGGCAATGGTCGAACCATCCTGCTGGTTTATATGGAGCTTTGCTTTAGAGCTGGATTTGCCATCGACTGGTCTCAAACCACCAAAGATGACTATCTCCGGGTGCTTAGCGCTGAGATTCGTGAGCCTAACGAACGGCACCTTGATACCTATTTGCAGCCTCATGTTGTAGAGGTAGCCCGGCGTGAAGATTGGCCGGCGATTATTGGTGAAATCAAGGGGTTGGATGGTCTCGACAAGGAAGGCATAACCTACGAGAACCTTGATGGCTCAATGGCCAGGCCGTATTCGCATTATAGAAGCTACCTGGCACAGCCCCTTGAGGACTCTGAGACTTCAAGAAGCTGATCGCCTTGGATCTTAGGTTCTTTTCTCTGCCTTCCCGGGTATCTGCTTTGTCTTCTTGTTGTCCGCAAGCAGCCACGCCTGTATCCCTGCCGGCCACTCCGACTGCCTAGTTCTAGAGCGCGTGCTCTTGCGGCTCGGGAATATGGCTGGCGCCCAATAGCGCCGGCAACATCCCGGCCCGCAGGTCGTTGCCGCTCGGCTGCTGGTAGAGGCTCAGGCCGAACTCCGGCAGCACCGCCAGCAGGTAATCGAAAATATCCCCCTGGATACGCTCGTAATCGGCCCAGACGGTGGTGCGGGTAAAGCAGTAGATCTCCAGCGGCACACCCTGGGCCGTGGTCTGCAGTTGGCGGACCATGCAGGTCATGTCCAGCTGCACTTCCGGATGACTCTTCAGGTACGCCAGGGCATAGGCACGAAAAGTCCCCAGGTTGGTCATCCGCCGGCGGTTCGCCGACATCGCCGCGACATTGCCCTGGGCCTCGTTCCAGGCCTTGAGCTCGGCCTGCTTGCGACCGATATAGTCGGTGAGCAGGCGCACCCGACTCAGCCGCTGTTCTTCGTCATCGTGGAGAAAACGCACGGCCCCGGCGTCGATAAACAGGCTGCGCTTGATCCGCCGGCCCCCGGATTGCTGCATGCCGCGCCAGTTGCGGAACGACTCGGACATCAGCCGCCAGGTCGGGATCGAGACGATGGTCTTGTCGAAGTTCTGCACCTTGACCGTGTGCAGGGTGATGTCCACCACATCGCCGTCGGCGCCGACCTGGGGCATCTCGATCCAGTCGCCGACCCGCAGCATGTCATTGCTGGTCAATTGCACACTGGCGACGAAGGACAGCAGGGTGTCCTTGTAGACCAACAGGATCACCGCCGACATGGCGCCCAGGCCCGAGAGCAGCAACAGCGGCGAACGGTCGATCAGGGTGGCGACGATAACGATGGCGCCGAACACGTACAGGACCATCTTTGCCAACTGCACATAACCCTTGATCGAGCGCGTGCGGGCGTGTTCGGTGCGTGCGTAGATGTCCAGCAGGGCATTGAGCAGGGCGCTCATGGCCAGCACCTGGAACAGGAAGGTAAAGGCCAGCGCGACATTGCCGAAGAAGATCAGGCCGTTCTTGCTCAACTCCGGCACCAGGTGCAGGCCGAACTGGATCACCAGCGAAGGCGTGGTTTGCGCCAGGCGATGGAAGACCTTGTTCTGCAGCAGATCGTTGACCCAGTGCAGCGCCGGCTGGCGCCCGAGCAGCCGGGCGGTATGCAGGATCACATAACGCGCGACCCGGCCGAGCACCAGCGCCACGATCAGCAGCAGCGCCAGGCCCAGCCCGGTTTGCAGCAGGGGATGTTGATCGAGGGCGCTGAAAAAGTCCTGGGCGCGCAGCCAGAGCTGTTTGATATCCATGGATGACAACGAATCTTCTGAAGGAAATGACCGGGGGATTAGATCATTTAACATCGGGAAGATGACCGTTGAAGACAAATCCGCTCACAAAAAAAACTCGAGTGAACGGACCCCCGTATCAGCTCATCCAGTTCCCCCCGTCGACGTTGTAGGTTTGCGCAACGACATAATCGCTCTCCGCCGATGCCAGGAAGATTGCCATTCCCGTCAGGTCTTCGGCGGTGCCCATCCGGCCATAAGGGACTTGTGCTCCCACCTGCTTCTTCTTTTCTCCCGGGGGGAGGTGTTCATGCTGGGCGAACAGGGCATCGACGCCGTCCCAGTGCTCGCCGTCGACCACCCCGGGAGCGATCGCATTGACGTTGATCCTGTACTTGATGAGGTCCAGTCCGGCGGACTGGGTCAGGCTGATCACGGCCGCCTTGGTCGCGCAGTACACCGCGACCAGGGCTTCACCGCGACGCCCGGCCTGGCTGGCCATGTTGATGATCTTGCCGCCATGGCCCTGGCCGATCATCTGCTTCGCGGCAGCCTGAAGGGTAAACAGCGTGCCGGCCACGTTGATGGAGAACAGGCGCTCGTAGCTTTCACGGGTGATCTCGCTGATCGGTGCCAAATCAAACAGCGCGGCGTTATTGACGAGGATGTCGAGTTTGCCGGTCCGGGCAATCACCGCGGCAATGGCCTCGTCGATAGAGCCCTGATCGGTGACGTCCATCTTCACCGCATAAGCCTTTGGGCCCAGTTCGGCGGCCGTCGCCTGTGCGCGTTCAAGATTGATATCGGCGATCGCCACGCTGGCCCCTTCGCGGATGTAGGCCTCGGCGAATGAGCGTCCTATGCCTCGGGCCGAACCCGTCACCAGCGCGCTTTTTCCTTCCAGTCGTTTCATCGGGTGTGCTTCCTGTTCGCGAAAATGAGCGGCTGCCGGCCGAAGGGCGGCGACAGCCAGTGATGCGGATTATTTTTTCGGGTAGCCCGCGCGCTTCATGTCCTTGACCGTGGCTATTTGCGCGGCGCTCAGGGCTTGTTCCACCGACATCTGGCCGGTGAGCGCGGCAGAAAACAGCTTGCCCACCGAAGTGCCGATGGCCTGGAATTCGGGAATCGTCACGTACTGGATGCCGACATAGGGCACGGGCTTGGCCGACGGGTGGGCGGGGTCGGCGTTCTGCATCATTTGCAGGGTGATCCTGGCGAAGGGCGCGGCCTTCAGGTAGGCATCGTTGTAGGTGGACAGGCGGGTGCCCGGCGGGACATTGGTGATGCCGTCCTTGTCGGCGACCAGTTGTATGTAGTCTTTCGACGTGGCCCAGGTGATGAATGCCCTGGCGGCCTCTTTGTGCCGGGAGGTGGTGGGGATCGCCAATGACCAGGCATACAGCCAGGACGAACCTTTGTCCGTGACCTCGACCGGCGCCGGGGCGAAGCCCACCGTGTCGGCGACCCGGCTTTGGGTCTTGTCCGTGGTAAAGGAACCGGCGACGCTCGCATCGACCCAGATGGCGCATTTGCCGCTGTTGAACAGGGCCAGGGTTTCGTTGAAACCATTGCTCGAAACGCCTGGCGGGCCGTAATTCTTCAGGGTGTTGACGTAGAAATTGGCCGCGGCGGTCCACTCGGGCCCGGTCAGTTCGGGTTGCCATTGCTCATCGAACCAGCGCGCGCCGAAGGTGTTGGCCATGGTGCTCAGCAGCGCCATGTTCTCGCCCCAGCCGGCCTTGCCACGCAGGCACATGCCGTATTGCTCTTTATCGGGATGGTGCAGCTTGGCGGCAAACTCGCCGAGCTGGGTCCAGGTCGGATGCTCGGGCATCGTCAGCCCGGCCTGCTTGAACAGATCCGTGCGGTAATAGGTGACCGTGCTTTCACCGTAGAAGGGCAGGGCATAGAGGGTGTCGTTGAGCGACAGGCCCTGGCGCACCGAAGGGAAGATATCGGCGACATCGTAGGCCGCCGGCAGATCCTTCATCGGTTCCAGCCAATGCTTGGCGGCCCACAGCGGCGTTTCGTAGGTGCCGATGGTCAAGACGTCGAACTGTCCGCCTTGTGTTGCAATGTCGGTGGTCAGCCGTTGGCGCAGGACGTTCTCTTCCAGCACGACCCAATTCAGCTTGACGTCGGGATGCTGTTCTTCGAAAACCTTGGAGAGCCGCTGCATGCGGATCATATCGCTGTTGTTCACCGTCGCGATGGTGAGGGTTTCGGCGGCCTGGGCGGCACAGGCCAAAGACAAACCAGCGGACAGAATGAGCGCGTGATGCCGGGTCTTCATGATGCTCTCCACTCCACGCCGGTGGCGCGGAATTATTATTGTTGTTGTTGTAAACCGTGGCTGGTCAAAAACGTCTCGGACCGCGGCGGGTGACGGCTGGATTACACCAGCTCGCGAAAGCCGCAACAAACGCGTTGAGGACGACAAACCGATACTTTTTTAATCGTGCTGCCTGAGCCCTGCAAAGATCAAAAAAGTACCAGTCATGGGCAAGGCCCTGGGTAGCGAACACCCTTTGATCCGGCTATGTTGCTGTTCAGAACTATAAAAAAGGGGCAAACCATGCCTGATCGCCGCGCCGTGCTATTCGAGCAGCCCCCCGCCGAGCTGGAAGTCATCCTGCCCCAGCCGGAACACAGCTTTCGCTGGTATGAGCACGATTATCCCTATGCGCTTGCACGCTGGAATCATCATCCCGAATACGAAATTCACCTGATCCGCCAGGGCAGCGGCAAACTGGTGGCGGGCGACTACATCGGTGCGTTTGCCGCCGGCCACGTGGCGATGATGGGGCCGGACCTGCCCCATGACTGGATGGGTGACCTGGCGCCGGGGGAGCACCTGCAGGGGCGCGATGTGGTTTTGCAATTCGACGGCGCTGCGCTGCTGGCCCTGCGCGAAGTCATGCCCGAGCTTGGCGATTTGCAGGTGTTGTTCGAGCGCGCCCGCCGGGGCCTGGAGTTCAGCGGCGAAACGGCCCTTGAAGCGGCACGGCTGCTGGAAGCCATTGGTCCTGCCCAGGGGTTGCCGCGTTTGCTGATGTTCCTGCAATTGTTGAACACCCTGGCGAGTGCGCCGGTGACAGAGGCGTGCTGTCTGGCCAGCACCTGTTATATGCCTTCGCTGGATGCGAAAAGCTCCGAACGCATCCATAAAGCCTTCGATTACCTGCTCAGGGAACTGGCGGGAGATGTCCGCTTGTCAGTGATCGCCGGGCAGTTGGGGATGAGCGAACCGGGGTTCTCGCGGTTTTTCAAACGTATTACCGGACACGGCTTTATCGACCTGATGCGCAAGCTGCGGGTCCAGCGCGCCTGCCGTTTGTTGTTGCAAACACAGATGTCGGTGGCGGACATCTGTTTCGAGGTGGGCTACTGCAACCTCTCCAATTTCAATCGGCACTTTCGGGTGGAGATGAACCAGACCCCGACCGACTATCGTCGCGCCAACCCATTCAGCGCACAAAAACAGCGCTGTTTGTCGCGCTTTTCACAAAGAAACTCGGCCTCGGCGCTCGAAACCGTTACCCTATGCCGCTGATATTTTGTATTTCTTCGAGGTAGCACCCGTGTTTTCCGAATTCGCCCTGCACGAACGCCTGCTCAAAGCCGTGGCCGAGCTTAAATTTGTCGAGCCTACGCCGGTGCAGGCCGCGGCCATTCCGCTGGCGTTGCAGGGGCGTGACCTGCGGGTGACGGCGCAGACCGGCAGCGGCAAGACCGCCGCGTTCGTCCTGCCGATCCTCAATCGCCTGATCGGTCCGGCCAAGGTTCGCGTCAGCATCAAGACCCTGATCCTGTTGCCAACCCGCGAGCTGGCCCAGCAGACCATCAAGGAAGTCGAGCGTTTCGCCCAGTTCACTTTCATCAAGTCCGGCCTGATCACCGGTGGTGAAGACTTCAAGGTCCAGGCCGCCATGCTGCGCAAGGTGCCGGATATCCTGATCGGCACCCCGGGGCGGATGATCGAGCAACTGAACGCCGGCAACCTGGACTTGAAAGAAGTCGAAGTGTTGGTACTCGACGAAGCCGACCGCATGCTCGACATGGGCTTTGCCGAAGACGTACAGCGCCTGGTGGACGAATGCACCAACCGCCAGCAGACCATGCTGTTCTCCGCCACCACCGGTGGTTCCGGCCTGCGCGATATGATCGCCAAGGTCCTGAACAACCCTGAGCACCTGCAGCTCAATGCGGTCAGCCAGCTGAACGACACCACGCGCCAGCAGATCATCACCGCTGACCACAACCAGCATAAAGAGCAGATCCTCAACTGGTTGCTGGCCAACGAGACCTATCAGAAAGCCATTGTCTTCACCAACACCCGGGCCATGGCCGACCGTATCTACGGCCGCCTGGTCGCCCAGGAATACAAGGCTTTCGTCCTGCACGGCGAGAAGGACCAGAAGGACCGCAAGCTGGCCATCGACCGCCTGAAGCAAGGCGGGGTGAAGATCCTCGTGGCCACCGACGTCGCCGCTCGCGGCCTGGACGTGGACGGCCTGGACATGGTGATCAACTTCGATATGCCGCGCAGCGGCGACGAATACGTGCACCGTATCGGTCGGACCGGGCGTGCCGGTAACGACGGCCTGGCGATCTCGCTGATCTGTCACGGCGACTGGAACCTGATGTCGAGCATCGAGCGCTACCTCAAGCAGAGCTTCGAGCGCCGCACCATCAAGGAAGTCAAGGGCACCTATGGCGGGCCGAAGAAGGTCAAGGCTTCGGGCAAGGCCGTAGGCGTGAAGAAGAAAAAGACCGACGCCAAGGGTGACAAGAAGAAGTCGGCCGCCAAGGCTCCGACCAAACGCAAGATCGCCAACCGACCGAAGACCGATGCCCTGTCGTTGGTCAGCAAGGACGGCATGGCGCCGCTCAAGCGCCGCAAGCCGGAAGCCCCGGCTGCCGAATAACCCGCTATCGGCTGCGTGAAAACGCAGTGCGGCGGTTGCTTCCTTCCCAATGCCCCGACTTGTCGGGGCATTGGCGTTTTTGTGGGAGCGATGTCTGTGGGCGTTGCACTTTCTCGTGCAAAAAGCACTTCCGCTGTTTCCATTAAAACAGCGGGGCAGTAGTGGCACTTTGCTAAAAAACGGCAGTCAGATTGGAACTTCAACAATGGCGCTCTGGTATTATTTCGCGCTCACGTCGGCAGGATGATGGAGCCCTGGAAGGCTCCGTATAGGGAATAATTCATGAACTACCTCGAACGCTCCATGTCTGCCTTGCGCTCCATCGGCATCACTTTCCCGGACCAGAATGCGCCCGTGCTGGCACTGCTGGACCAGGTGTCGGTGTATGACGCCACCCGCGTTACCGCGATCGCCGCCACGCTGCAACAGTCCACGGTGTTCAACGCCGTGGTCCGCGACAAGTTGCAGAGCATGGATGTCAGCACCCGTTATGCCGATATCGCCGCCAGCTTCGATTCGATCCAGGCCGATGCCCGGCAGATGATGGAGTGGATGGCCGACGGCAAGCTGCAGTTCTCCGAGCGCATCCAACTGGGCTGGATGAATATGCGCCGCGGTTCGATCCCGGATCGCTTCGAGAGCATTCGCAAGAACTACCTGGATGTGGCGAAGTCGGCCAATGAGCAGATCCAGCTGGAAACCCTGATTCTCGAGGCCTATCAGGACTATCGCCTGGCGATGAAGTCGGCTGAGGTGGATGCCTGTGAAGTGCAGAAAATCGCTCAAGCGAAGATGGATAGCGGACGCCAGGGCCTGACCGAGGCCGGCGCGGCCCTGGAGGGCACCGAGCTGGAAGCGACCGAGCGAGCCAAGCTCGAGCTGGCGCGGGATGTCGCCTTGCGCGACTTGCAGGACGAGGACAAGCGTTACCAGATCATCACCGATATCGCCGATCAACTGAAGACCGCCTACAACGCGGCTGAGTTGGTGTTCGCGCGCCTGAGCCAGTACCACAGCGTGAAAGAGCGGCTGTACCAGCGTGCCGTGAGCTTTTTCGCCACCAACGAAATCGTTCTGACCGGCCTGGCTGCGGGCTTTACTTCGTCCGGCGGGCTGGCCGAGGTGACCAACACCCTGAATGCGATGAACCAGGGGATCAACTCCAGCCTGGAGATCCAGGCCAAGGTCGGCGGCGAGCAACTGAATGCAGCGTTGAAAGCCGGCTACGGCTCGACCCTGAAGGCCAGTTCGGTCAAGGCCCTGGCCGATGCCGTGGTGGACTTCCAGGCCAGCAGCCTGAGTCTGATCCAGGAACTGCGCAAGGAGTCCTCGGCGGCGGCGGCGGAAATCGAGTCGATCACCGAGGACAGCAAGCGTCGCTTCAGCGCGCTCCTGCAAAAGGGGATCTGAAGTGAGCAACGTTGTCTCCCTCTCCGAGCAGATGGGGGCCATGGCGCTGATCGACGAGATGCGTTTCAGCCAGGCCGAACTGCAGAAACAGCTGGACCTGCCCAGGCATCGCCTGCGGGTGGCCGAGCAGATCCGTGAATTTTACCGGGCCAAGGGCATCGAGGTGGAGGATGCCCTGGTCGAGGAGGGCGTTCGCAACTTCTTTGCCAACCGCCTGACTTATCAGGCTCCGGCACCAGTCGGCACGTTGGCCAAGTTGCTGGCGCGAGCCTATATCACCCGTGGGCGCTGGCTGGTGCCTACGGTGGGTGTCCTCGGGGTAGGCCTGTGGGCGATCCTGGTGGCGCCGTCGTTTTCGGCGTTTTCTGCTCAGGCGTCGCTGAGCGCGGCACAGGGTCGAGTGGATGAGGCTCGGGAGCTGGTTGCAAGCCATGCCGGACAGCGTGAGCAGTTGGAAAAGCGTGTCTCCACGCTGAAGGCCGATGTGCTTGTGGCGAATTTGCCCGCGGCGCGGCAGGTATTTGAACAGACCGGGCCGGTGCTGGAGAGCGCGCGTGCAGCAGAACGGATCACGCTGCCGTTGCACGTCACGGAACAGAGTTACAAAGAGGACTCCAAGCTGGCCGCCTCGGCGGTCAAGAGCCTGAAGAAGGACAGTGCCGACATGAAGGCACTGGCGACTCAGCTGGATGCGCTGAGCGCGCAAACGGACACGATCAGGCCCTGGTTGACGAAGCTGCAGGATGCGCAGGAACAAGTGCGCAAGATGGGCTTGAGCAACGCCGACGCCGGGCAGTTCCAACCGCTGTTTGCCAAAGTCGATCAGGCCGTCAGGGTCATGGATGCGACAGCCGCCGAACAGGGATTGAAGGAGGTTGAGCAACTGCGGGCGATAGCGGCGACACCCTTGACCCTGGAAGTGGTCAGCCGTACCGGCGAGAAGTCGATGGTTGAGCGCAATTTCGATCCGACCGGGGGCAAGTCCTGGTACCTGCTGGCCGAGGCGCTCGACGCCTCGGGCAATGTTGTCCCGTTGCCCATCACCAGTGTCGAGACCGGGGAGCGGCGTTATGCCTCGATGTTTGGCGTGCGGGTCAATCAGGCCACCTACCAGGCGGCCAAGAACGACAAGCAGGCGGATGGCCTTGTCGATGATCGCCTGATGGGGAAAAAGGCGGCCAACTCGCTGTCCTTTGCGTTCGTCAAAGGGCCGGTCAAAGCCAAACCTGATTACATCCTGGAGTGGTAATGAACGCGAGCCTTATAGAAGCCACCCTCCGTGACAACTCCCGGAACCTGGAGGCACAACTGCGCCAACTGCAGCTCGAGTTGTCCGCTGCCCACGATCAGGAGTTGCGCCTGCAGCAGGGGCTCGGCAACGCCTTTCCGCATATCGCCAATTATCAGTTGTCCGGCGGTGCTCCGCTGTCTGTCGAGGTCCAGCGCTTGCTCGACCAGCGCGAGCAGGCGGAGGCCGCTTTGCGTCAGGAGCTGGCGCAGGTGGAGGAGGGCATTGCCGGGCAGTTGCAGGTGATTTCGGGTTTGGCCGAGGCGCTTGAGACCCGGGTTGCGGACCTTGATCAGCAAGTCGAGCAAGACCTTCGCGACCAGCAACAGGCCGCTTTGGTCAGCGAGGTCGACGAGCAGTCCTACAAGGAGCTGCGGGATGAGTGTCGGCTCAAGCTCCAGGCCTTCCAGGCCGACCGGTTTTACGTCTATCTGCGCGAGCGTGGATTTGGTACCGATGCTTATGTCGGGGCGTTTGTCTGGCGTGGGCTGGATCGTTGGATTGCGCGTTTGTGCAATTTCACCCAGAACAGTGCTGCCGAGCGCACGCTGCTGGCCATGCAACGGGCCAATGAAGCGGTGGGCAAGGAGCGTCAGGCGAACCGCGCGGCCCAGGAGGCCGAGCGTGCGCGACTGCACCAAAGTGCCCTGTCCGCCAGCGATCTGCCGGTGTTGCAAGAGCGTCAGCGACAAGCGCAGCAGGCGCTGGAAGCGGGCAAGGCCCAGGCCAATGCGATCCATCTGCGCCTGGCGCCGTATGTCAGCAAGCGTGACGAGGATTTTGCCAAGGCGTCCGAGCTGTTGTCCCGGCAACTGGCCGAGATGAATGACACGACCCTGGAGCAACTGGCCGGCCAGACCCAGGGTGCACAGGATGACGAATTGGTACGCCGGGTGCGTGACTTGCGCGCTGAGCTGGAGGTGTTGCGGTTGCGCGTGCCGTCTCTGGAGCAGCAGTGCCGGGACGCCGAGGCCAGCTATGAGTTGGCCAAGCAACTGGAGCGTACGTTGCAGTCAGGTGGACTCATCAGTGCCCGCTACGACTATCGGAACGTGAATCTTGATGGGGTGCTCGCCGGGTTTATGCAGGGTGCAATATCGCTCTCCCAGGTGGTGAGTGAGGTGGACAACAACCGAGAGTTCATCAGGGTTGCCCCGAGCCCGAGCAGCAGCGCCCGTTCGAGCGGCAGTCGCAGCCATGGCTCGAGCAGTCGTTCAGGCGGTTTCTTCGGGGGCGGTTCTTCGAGCGGTTCCAGTTCCGGCAGCTCGTCCGGTTCTTCCAGCTCCGGGAGTGGCGGCGGGTTCTCCACCAGCGACAGTCTCTAGATCGAGGGGCTGGCGGAACAAGGACGGGGCAGCGCAGGCTGCCCCGTGTCGTTTCGTCCGTGCTCGATCGACAAGGTATCGGGCGGTTTCCGCCCAATGGTCATCCTTGGGCGCAAACCGGCTGAACCGTCATGGCTGGCACTGCTCTATCCTTATGCGGGGTTTCTCACTCTCACATGTGAAGGGTTAATCAGGATGACGACTTACAACTGGGAACTGATCGAACGTCTGCTTCATGAAGTGCAGAAGAGTTCCGGCCATAGCTTCGCCCCTCGGGCCTACGCCGAGGAGCACGCCGCGGCCCAGGCCGCGCAGGGGCAGGCGCCGGGTAATCTGGATGACTTGAAGGCGCAGGCGGCGGACTACGAGCGACTGCTGCTCAAGCACGACTATATCGAAAGCCGGCCCGAGGGCGAGGGCGGCAATGGCGAGAACTTTATCCTTACGCCGCGTGGCTCCGCCCTGTTGAGCCTGCTTGACAGCAGCATTCCCGGCAACGACCACCCCTTGCAGGTACTCGACGAGCAGGACGACGCGCTGGACCCGGCCACCTTCGATCAGTTGGCCGCCAAGGTGCAGATCGCCTGATTCAGTTGCATACCCTTTTGGGAGCCGGCTTGCTGGTGATGGTGGCAGTGAACATTGCCTCGCTCTTCCTGCCAAGCCGGTTCTTTATTTAGCGCGACAGCCTTTCTTCAATTGGCCTGGGCCGTTTTCAGGCATTTGAGCGCCGAGAAGTCCTGGCGCATTTCGTCGATCTTCTTCAGTAGCCGCGTCTGTTGGTCGGCGTTGCTCTCTGCCATCAGTTCCACCAGCAGGCTGCGGGTGGCCTGCTCCGCGCGCTCGTGGGCCTGGCGATATTCGGCGGTCCACAGGCTGTCCTGATCCTGCAGCAACTGTTCGATCCGTTTCGGGAAGTCCGCGCGCTGGCGCTGCTCGACCGCTTCACTCAATTGCGTCTGCCAGTTCATCCGGTTGGCCACCCATAGCCGGTTCTGCTCGCCGAGGCTGCTGGACCAGGCGGTGATGCGCTGTTGCTGGCTCAGGCTCAATGGCCCCAGCCAGCCCTTGAGGCGTTTGCTCATGCGCTCGGCGCGGTCGCGGATCTGTTCGTCGACGGGCGGGGTCACGTACTTCGCTCGATGTTCACGCTGATCCTTGGCAAAGGCCTGGCTCATCTCGCTCACCTGTTGATCGCTCAGGCCCCGCAGCAACTCGACCGCCGAAGGCGTGACAGTGCGCGCGACCTGGGCAATGGCCTGGCGGGCCTCGGCGGTGCGGGCCTGCACGGCGGCATCGGTGACCTGGCGGTTTTCGACCATCTGTTGCACACGCTCGAGCCAGTCCAGGTAGTCCGGCACTTGAGTGGTGCAATGCCAGTGCAGATGTTCCTTGAGGCGTTCACGGAACCAGTCTTTCTGCCCGCGGTTCATGTCCACGTAGTCGCCGAGGGTCCAGGGGATGATCACGTCCAGATTGCGATAGGCCAGGCCGACCCGCGAGCAGGCGCCGAGGGCCAGGCTCAGGAGCAGCAACCAGAAGAGGGAGGTCGGCCGGTACGACATGGATGAATCCTGATGGGGGACATTTCTCCATGGAACGCTTATGCGGGCAGTGGTTCAACCGCGCAATGGTTTCTATCGATGACCAGGGCGGCTGACGCGGGCGCACGGGGGCTTGCGCGCGGAGCGATCGGCACGGTGTCTGCAGTGGGAGGGCGGGAGGTTGCTTCAGCCCTGCGCCTTGAGGTTCAAAGCGCAGAGTGGCTTGGGTGTTGCGCGGGGGGAATTATTTTTTGCCGAGGGTGATTTGTTTCGACGGACCGAAAGTCTGGCCGCTGACGCCTTTGGCAATTTGCTGGATCTCGCCGCCGGACTTCAGGAAAGCCGCAATTTGCTCGTTGATCGAATCGCTGGTTTCAACGGCTGGAGCGGGCTTTGCTTTGCTGTTGGATGCTTTTACGCGCATGGCGGCCATTAACCTGTGTAGATATTAACTGGATCGATCATCCTACCTGAAAGGCTTGACAATTGCTTGGTAAATATCCAGGGCAATGGTAATGGGCTATTCGCAAAGGCTGCGCGGGGGCCTTGTTATTATTGGCTAAGCTACTGTTTTGACTCGTAACCAGGCCGCGATATTTGTCGGGCAAGGGCCGAATTTCACACGCAGGCGCGGGCGATGGTCTGACGAACGGCCATGCTTTTGTCGGCAAGCCCTTGAAAATCAAGCCTTGCAGAGGGCTTTTCAGCCGGTGGCAAGCGCTGTGAAACAGCGCCGTCAAACTCGGGTAGAATGCCAGCCACGCAATGAGGGTATTGGAAATGGCTTTAGTCGGGCGTTATAACAGCTTGCAAGTGGTTAAACACACTAATTTCGGTTTGTATCTGGACGGTGGCGCGGACGGCGAGATTCTTCTGCCCAACCGTTATATCCCCAAGGATATTCCCAGTGAAGATGAAGACTGGCTGAATGTTTTCATTTATCTGGACAGTGCTGACAAGTTGATTGCCACCACGGAAAAACCCAAAGTTCAGGTGGGTGAATTCGCCAGTCTCAAAGTCAAGGAAGTTAACAGTATTGGTGTGTTCCTCGATTGGGGATTGCCCAAGGATCTGCTGTTGCCGTATTCCGAAGAGAAGCGCCAGTTGAGCGCCGGTGACTATTGCGTGGTGCATGTCTATCTCGACAAGCACACCCGTCGCATTACCGCCACGGCGCGCCTGGATCGCTACCTGGACAAGACTCCGGCCAGCTACACGCCCGGCCAGGAAGTCGACCTGCTGGTGGCCGAAGCGACCGACATGGGCTTCAAGGCGATCATCAACAACAAGCATTGGGGCCTGATTCACAAGAACGAAGTGTTCAAGTTCCTGCGGGCCGGCAAAGAAGAAAAAGGCTTTATCAAGGAGATCCGTGCCGACGGCAAGATCAGCCTGAGCCTGCAACCGGTGGGCGAGGAAGCCTCCGGCAGCCTGAACAGCAAGATCCTCGCCAAGTTGCGTGAAAACAATGGCGTGCTGGCGGTCAGCGACAAGAGCGATCCGACCGTGATCAGTGGTTTGTTCGGGGTCAGCAAGGGCAACTTCAAGAAGGCCATTGGTGCGCTCTACAAGCAAGGGCAGATTGTGATCCATGCCGACCGCATCGAATTGAGCTGAGTTTTGGTGTGGCGGTCCGGCGACGATCAGCGTCGCACCAGGGTCGCCCCCGACGCCGGTACCGTCACTGGCCGCAGCAACACCAAGCCCGCCAGCACCAGGCCGCTGCCCGCCACGATCAAGGCCGGCTGCAGGCCGCCGCTGAAGTGGCTGCTCAAGGCCGCGAGCAACGGGCCGCAGAGCTGACCGATGGCGAAACAGGCGGTCAGCAACCCGGCATTGCGATGGGTGGCGTGAGGCGCCAGTTCCCGCGAGCGCTGCATGACCAACTGCATGCAGGCCAGGAACGGCGTACCACAGAGAATCACCCCCAGCACCAGCCCCAGGCCGCTCGACAACAGGCAGGCGAAGACCCCGGCGGCTTGCAGCCAGAGCGTCACCATCAGCCAGCGACGGGTACTGTCGGATCTGGCGCGCCGCAGGCTCACCAGCACCACACCGAGGGCCGCGACCAGACCGAAGCTGGGCCAGAACAGGTCGGCCTGCCATTGCCCGTGAAAGCGTGCACTGGCCATCTGCGAGAGAAAGGTCGCCGGAATGATGTAGCCCAGGCCGTACAAGGCATAGACCAGGCCCAGATGAGCAATGGGCTGCGGCTCTGTGTCCGTGGCCACGGGGGCGGTTGTGGTTGTGGCGGCGTGGGTGGAATTCGGCAGCGGCAGGAAGGGCAGGATCAGCAACAACATCAGCAGGCCGACACCGGCATATACCAGCCACAGGGTCGACGAGTTCTGTCCCAGCAGGTTCGAGCCCAGTGCCAGCAGGCCGGTGAGCACGATGCCCAGGCCGGGGCCGGCAAACACCCAGGCGCCCAGGCGTGGGCGACCGACGGAATGGGCCAGCGGCTGGCTCAGGCTGGTGATCATGACCACCACCCAGGCACTCGCGACCCCGGTGCCGAAGCGCAGCAGCCAGTGCGACCAGAACCCGTGGGCCCAGTACGAGGCCAGGGTCAGCAGCACACATAACCACAGGCCGGCGAGCAGGCGCAGGCGCACATGATGCGCGCGCCGGGCAAACATGGCATCCACCGCGCCCAGCAGGTAGCCCAGGTAATTGGCGGCGGCAATCAGGCCGCCGGCGGTCAGGTCGATCTGGCCTTCGCTGATCAGGTGCGGCAGTTGCGGGGTCAGGGCGAAGCGGCCCACGCCCATGGCCATCATCAGGGCGATGAAGCAGGCGGTTAAACGAATCAGAGGTGACATGGCGTCATTTCCAGGCAGAGGACTATGACCGTCAGGCTAGGATCGATTGACTTTCTTTAAAAATGAATAATAGTGAGTAACTTGTTCTGATTTGGAGAGGATCATGGAGTTCAGCCAATTGCGGATCTTCCACGCCGTCGCCGAGGAGGGCTCCATCACTCGCGCCGCCGAGCGCCTGCACCGGGTGCCGTCGAACCTGTCCACGCGCATCAAGCAGCTCGAGGAGCAACTGGGGGTCGAGCTTTTCCTGCGCGAACGCCAGCGCCTGCAACTGTCGCCGGCCGGCAAGGTCTTGCTCGATTACTCGAACCGGCTGTTTTCGCTGCATGACGAGGCCCAGGCCGCCGTGCGCGGCGGGCAACCGGCGGGGGACTTCGTACTGGGCACCATGTACAGCACCGCGGCGATCTACCTGCCGTCGATGCTGGCGCGTTATCACCGCACCTATCCCGAAGTGAACCTGCAGGTGCAATCCGCGCCCAGCGGCGAATTGCTCGAAGGGCTGGTCTCCGGACGCCTGGATGCCGCCCTGGTGGATGGCCCGCTGCAACTGGCCGGGCTCGACGGCATTGCGTTCTGCGATGAAACCCTGGTGCTGATCGCACCGGCCGATCACCCGCCGGTGCGCAGTGCCCTGGAGGTACAGGGGCAGCCGGTTTTCACCTTTCGCCGCGGCTGTGCCTACCGTTTGCGCCTGGAGGCCTGGTTCGGCCACTATCACGCGGCCATGGGCCGGGCCATCGAGATCGAGTCCTATCCAGGAATGCTCGCCTGTGTCACCGCCGGTTCCGGGGTGGCGATGATGTCCGAGTCGATGCTGGCCAGCCTGCCGGGGCGGGAAAGCGTGTCGGTGCATCGGCTGGTCGAGCCTTTTGCCAGTGCCACCACCTGGCTGATGTGGCGCAAGGGCATGGTCGGCGCCAACCTGGCGGCCTGGATCGAGCTGCAGAAAAGTGCCTTGCCGCCAGTGCCGAGCCGTGCCGAAGGGCTCCGTGCGTCGGCTTGAAGCGTTTTGCCATGATTTAAATCAAAGATCCTGCTGCAAGGGACAGCATTGCGTAGGACTTAGGGCTATGATCTGTGTGAAGCGGCTACAGAACTCCGTCGCTCGCATTACCCTGAAGGGGGCTATATGAAAGACAAACTGCAAACCTGGCTCCATGACCTCGGTGTTGCCCTGGGTCTGATCGAACCGCCACTGCAGCCGGTACCTATTCGTACCGACGATGATCGCCGTCGCCGCCAGCCGCGTCGGTAAGCGCCTCCGGGCGGGCAACACGGTTCAGCGCCGTTCGCGGGTCCGTGTCTGCGAAGTTCAGTGCCTGGCGATTTTCTGCAGGAAACGACTCAAGTCGTTGACCGTGACCGCTTCCTTGAGCAAGCGGTCTTCCTCTTCGGTAAACGCCGTCAGATCAAACTCATCTTCAAGACGAAACATCAGGTCTTCAATGTCCTGTGTGTCGAATCCCAGTGCCTGCAAGCTCTGATCGTCAGCGAACGCCTGATGGTCGTCGAGCCGCAGGCTGACGAAATCATGCACGCTCTTGCGGATATCGGTTCTTTTCATGCGCCTGGTCTCCCCGGTTGTCTTTGCGGCGAGGGCGGCGCGACTGTTCCGAGGGGAGGGAATCCGGCGGGTTCGGCGGGCCGGGTTTTCTCATAGATAAATCGACTGAGATCGCCAAGGGTATTGATGCCTATCAGGTCGCGGTTCAGATCCAGCCGCACATCGAACAGACATTCAAGCTTATGGAACAGCTCGACGAGATCAAGGGAATAGGCGTCGTCCTTGGCTTTTGACGGGTCTTGCAGCCATTTCAACGACAGTTGTTCTTCAATGGAGTGGCAGATTTGCTGATGAATCTCGAGCCTGTTCATAAAAGCCTCGAAGAAGGGTTTCTTATTGTTCGACCCTTTCCTGGGGCATTGCGATAGTGGTCAAACTACGACACCAGCGATCCCTGTGCCTTCCGGTTAATCAAAAAGCAGTCGCTATAGGCCAGTACAGCACAAGTTTTGCGCGGGACCTGACCGTTCATCCCCCTGAGCGTGTACGGGGCGGTCAATGGGGGAGGGTGGCAGGCAAAAAAACGGGTGCGACAACCGACGTCGCACCCGCTGAAGTAACCGCGGTATCAGATGGCGCTGGCGACGCTGGCCGGGCGCGGGGACAGCAGGCTGACCACGACGAAGCTGATCAGGCCGATGGCCAGGCTGTAGTAGATCGGGGTATTGGCGTCCAGGCCGTCCTTGATCATGAACACCAGGGCGGTGACGAAGCCCAGGGCCATGCTGGTAATGGCGCCGCTGGTGGTGGCGCGTTTCCAGAAGATCGCGCCGATCAGCGGAATCAGCATGCCGCCCACCAGCAGGTTGTAGGCCAGGGTCAGGGCACTGATCACGTCGCTGACCACCAGGGCGATGCCCAGCACGACGATCCCGGTCAGGCAGGTGAACAGGCGGTTGATCCCCAGGCTCGACTGCTTGCCGCCACGCAGTTTCGGCAGCAGGTCTTCGGTCAGCACGGTGGAGGCGGCCAGCAGGCCGGCGCTGGCGGTGGACATCATGGCCGCCAGGGCCGCGGCGATCACCAGGCCACGAATGCCATCGGGCAGCGATTGTTTGACGATGGCGGCAAAGGCGTTGTTGACGTTGGCCAGGTCCGGAATCAGTACGTGAGCAGCCATGCCGATCAGGGCGCAAGCCAGGCCGTAGGCGATGCAGTAGACCCCGGCGACGCTGCCCGCATACTTCGCGACTTTCTCGTCCTTGGCGGTGAACACCCGTTGCCAGATGTCCTGGCCGATCAGGATGCCGAAGAAGTAGATCAGGAAGTAGGTGATGATGGTGTCCCAGCCGATGGTGGTGAAGCTGAAGCTGCTCGCCGGCAGCTTGCTCACCAGTTGGTCCCAGCCACCGACGCGGTAGAGGCAGATCGGCAAGAGGATGAACATCAGGCCCACGGTCTTGATCACGAACTGGACGATATCGGTCAGGGTCAGCGACCACATGCCGCCGATGGTCGAGTAGACCACCACCACGCCGCCGCCCAGCAGTACCGAGAGCCAGAACGGCAGGTTGAACAGCACTTGCAGCACGGTGCCGATGGCGAGGATCGATGTCACGCCGATCATCAGCGCGTAGGCCAGCATGATCACCGCGCTGGCCTGGCGGGCCATGGGGTTGTAGCGCTTCTCCAGGACCTGGGTCACGGTGAAGATTTTCAGTTTCAGCAGCGGTTTGGCGAGGAACAGGTTCAGCGCGATGATGCCCAAGCCCAGGGCCGCGCAGAGCCAGAACCCGGAAATTCCGTGGACATAGCCCAGGCGCACGGTGCCGACGGTGGAGGCACCACCGAGTACCGTGGCGGCCATGGTGCCCATGTACAGGGTCGGGCCCAGGTTGCGTCCGGCCACCAGGTAGTCTTCGTGGGTTTTGGCCTTGCGCATGCCGTAATAACCGAGCACGAGCATGCCAGCGGCATAAATGAGTACAACCAATAAATCCAAAGCCATGACGGCGTGTCTCCGATTATCTTTTTTATGGTCGAGCAAAGTTCAAGGCAGATTCTGTGGCGAGGGGGCTCGCCACAGCTGTATCAGGCCGCCTGGCGCATCCCGGGCTTCAACGTTTTGCCATCCTGGCTGCGCGCATCCTGTGGTCCATAGACCTCTGCCGTTTCCGGGAACAGGCTGAGCAGTGCCAGGTACATCAGCGACGCCAGCCCGAGGGTGATCGGCAGGCTGATGTCGATGCCATCGGCCAGGTTGCCCAGCGGGCCGACGAACTGCCCCGGCAGGTTGACGAAGCACAGGCCCACCAGCGCGCTGGGGATCCAGGCGCCCAGGCCGCGCCAGTTCCAGCCGTGGCTGAACCAGTAGCGCCCGCCGGTTTCGCCGCGGGTGAAGACTTGCAGGTCATCCGGGCAGTAGTAACCGCGACGCACCAGCAGGCCGATGATCATGATCACCATCCACGGGGTGGTGCAGGTGATGATCAGCACGGCGAAGGTCGACACGCTCTGCACCAGGTTCGCCGCGAAGCGTCCGATGAAGATGAAGGCAATCGACAGCACGCCGATCAGCAAGGTCGCCTTGACCCGCGACAGCAGCCGTGGGAACACGCTGGACATGTCCAGCCCGGTGCCATACAGCGAGGTGGTGCCGGTGGACATGCCGCCGATCACCGCGATCAGGCACACCGGCAGGAAGAACCAGGTCGGCGAGACGGCCAACAGACCGCCGACATAGTTGTTCGCGGTGATGTAGTCCGGTGCCTTGATCGCCACGATGGTCGCGGTGGCGAGGCCAAACAGGAAGGGAATCAGGGTGGCGATCTGCGCCGCGATCACCGCCAGCATGATCCGGGTTTTCGAGGTTTCACGGGGGATATAACGCGACCAGTCGCCGAGGAACGCGCCGAAGGAAATCGGGTTGCTCATGGCCACCAGCGCGGCGCCGATAAAGGCCGCCCAGAAACCCGCCTGACCCATCGCCACGGTCCCGGCGAAGTGGCTGTCGAAGGCCGGCGCAAAGGCAAAGATCCCCAGCAGGAACAGCAGACTGGCGGCCCACACCGCGATGCGGTTGACCCACAACATGAAGCGGAAGCCATAGATGCACACCGTCAGTACCAGGATCGCGAACAGACCGTAGGCCAGGCCCAGGGTCAGGTCGGTTTCCGGCATGTCGATCAGCCGCTTGGCGCCGCCGATCAGCGCATCCCCCGAGCTCCACACCGAGAGCGAGAAGAACGCGATGGCGGTGAGCAACGACAGGAACGATCCGACGATCCGCCCGTGCACACCGAAGTGCGCGCCGGAGGACACGGCGTTGTTGGTGCCATTGATCGGACCGAACAGGCCCATGGGCGCGAGGATCAGCGCGCCGAGCACCACGCCCAGCACGATCGCCCAGACGCCGGCCTGGAAGGACAGGCCGAAGAGCACCGGGAAACTGCCGAGCACGGCGGTGGCAAAGGTATTCGCGCCGCCGAAGATCAGGCGAAACAGGTCGCTGGGTCGGGCGTCGCGTTCGTGGTCGGGGATCTGTTCGACCCCGTTGGTTTCAATGCTGCTAAGGCTTTTTTCATTGTTATTTTTATTCATGATCGCTCCGATCACTGCGGTGCCCCCATCTTCCGCGGGGGCTACCGACGTTGGCTAAGGGGAGGGCAGTCCTTGAGGTGTCGCTGACAAATGTTCGTGGCAGGCCAGCCATTGGCCTTGTTCCGGTTGTTTGCGAAATACAATGGTTTCGCGCTCCTGGCTAAAGAGAAGCTCCCCTTGCATGCGCAGCTCGGTGGCCACGTCATGGATGAAAATCGCCACGTCGCCCTGCAGGCTGACGAAGGCGTTGCTCGAGGTGCACGACAGCACCTCGAAGCCATCCTCCGCCCGCCAGTTGTCCCACAACGCCTGATAGGCGTCGCGTGACAGCAGTGGCTGTTCGAGGGTGTAGAAGACGAAGCTGGCATCGGCGCTGAACGCGCCGAAGTAGGCTTCGCGATCGTTGGCGGCGAAGGCGGCCACCAGCTCGGCGGCGGCCTTGAGTACCTGGTCACGGTCGTTCATGGCGACTCCTCAGCGGTGGGCTACGCCGGGCAGTACGCAGAGCATCTCGTACAGCAGGTTGGCGCCGAGCAGCGAGGTGTTGCCGGTGGTGTCGTAGGGTGGCGAGACTTCCACCAGGTCGCAGCCGACCAGGTCGAGGCCCTGGCAACCGCGGACGATCTCGATCGCCTGGATGGTGGTCAGGCCGCCGATTTCCGGGGTGCCGGTACCGGGCGCCCAGGCCGGGTCGATGCCGTCGATGTCGAAGCTCAGGTACACCGGGCCGCCGCCGACTTTTTCGCGAACTTCAGCCATCAGCGGGGCGAGGGATTTGTGCCAGCACTCTTCGGCCTGGACCACGCGGAAGCCCTGCTTGCGGCTCCAGTTGAAGTCTTCGGCGGTGTAGCCCTGGGCGCGCAGGCCGATCTGTACCACCCGGTCGCAGTCCAGCAGGCCTTCTTCCACGGCACGGCGGAAGGTGGTGCCGTGGGCGATTTTCTCGCCGAACATGTGATCGTTGACATCGGCGTGGGCGTCGATGTGCACCAGGCCGACCTTGCCGTGTTTCTTGTGGATGGCCCGCAGGATCGGCAGGGTGATGGTGTGGTCGCCGCCCAGGGTCAGTGGGATGACCGGGTGTTCGAGGATGGCATCGTAGGACTCTTCGATGATGCGCACGGCGTCCAGCAGGTTGAAGGTGTTGATCGCCACGTCACCGATGTCGGCTACCGACAGCGAATCGAAGGGCGCGGCACCGGTGGCCATGTTGTACGGGCGGATCATCACCGATTCGGCGCGGATTTCCCGCGGGCCGAAGCGGGTCCCGGCGCGCAGCGAGGTGCCGATGTCCAGCGGGATGCCGATAAACGCGGCGTCGAGGCCGGCGGCCGATTGCAGGTGCGGGAGGCGCATCATGGTGGCGATACCGCCGAAGCGCGGCATTTCGTTACCGCCCAGTGGTTGGTGAAGAATCTTGTCCACGGGTAAGCCTCATCATTTATTTTGGTTATCAGGGGGCGATTCTGCGAAAGGCGCCGGGCGGGAAGAATCGCTGACGGCAAATAGTTAGTTCAGGTTTTTCTAAACTAATGGGAAACTGGGCGAACAGAATTGTTTCCGGCACTGCAGACTTTCCCCAGGAACTCCCATGGCCAACGCTTTACCCGACCTGAAACTATTGCGCATCTTCGTCAGCGTGGTCCGGCACCAGGGCTTCGCCAACGCCCAGCAGGAGCTCAATCTCTCGACCTCGGCCATCAGCACCTACATGAGCCAGCTGGAAGCGTCCCTGGGCCTGGTCCTGTGTCATCGCGGGCGCGGCGGTTTCAGCCTGACCAGCAAGGGCGAGTTGTTCCACCAGGAAACCCTGCGCCTGCTGGGCGAGCTTGAAGGTTTCGAGCAATACGCCGCGGCCCTCAAGGGTGAATTGCGCGGCACCTTGAACCTCGGCGTGATCGATTCCACGGTCAGCGAGCCGGCGTTGCCCCTGGCCGAGGCCATCGGTGCCTACAGCCAGGAGCACCCGGCGGTGCACCTGCACCTGTCGGTGATGAGCCCTTACGAATTGCAGCTCGGTGTGCAGGACAATCGCCTCGACCTGGCCATCGGTGCTTTTTCCACGCGCATGAGCGGGCTGGTCTACCAGCCGCTGTACCGCGAGCAGCACTGGTTGTATTGCAGCAACCGGCATCCGCTGTACAACGAACGGCGTATCCCGGAACAGGTGATCACCCAGCAACGCATGGTCGGACGCGGTTACTGGAGCCAGGCCGAGCTGGCCCGCCATGGCTTCAAGCACAGCGCGGCGACGGTGGAAAGTATGGAGGCGCAATTGATCCTGGTGTTGTCCGGCGCCTACATCGGTTACCTGCCGGAACACTACGCCCAGCCCTGGGCCGACAAGGGTGACCTGCGGGTGCTGCTGCCGGCGACCTTCGGCTACCAGGCGCCGTTCTCCATGATCCTGCGTCGGGGTCGCAGTCGCGAGCCGTTGATCCAGACCTTCCGCGACCTGCTCAAAGCGCAGCTCAACCAGCCCTGATCGGTACTCACTCAATGTCCAGAGCCCGTTGCGAACGCTGCCTGCGTCCCGAAAGCCATTGCCTGTGCGCACTGATCCCACAATTGGACAGTCGCACCCGCGTGCTGCTGTTGCAGCACCCCAGCGAGGTCAACCATGCCTTGAACACTGCCCGGTTGGCGGCGCTGGGGTTGACCAATGCCGAGTTGCGGGTGGGTGAGGTGTTCGAGGATCTGCCCCAACTGCTGCAACAGCCCGGTTACCAGGCGAAATTGCTGTTCCCGGCAGACGATGCGCAGCCCTTGCAGGCTTATGTGGCCGCACCGAGCGAGTTGCCACTGTTGCTGGTGGTGCCCGACGGCACCTGGCGCAAGGCGCGCAAGATGCTCTACCTCAATCCATTGCTGGCGGCGTTGCCACGGGTGACGCTGGGGGCGGGGGCGGTGTCGCGCTACCGATTGCGCAAGGCGCCGGAGCCGGGTGCACTGTCGACGGTGGAAGCGATTGTCCAGGCGCTGGAAACCCTTGAGGCTCCAGTTTCGTTCGCAGGGTTGCTGCGACCGTTCGAGGCGCTGATCGAAGGGCAGATTCGGGCGATGGGTGAAGAGACTTTCCTGCGCAACCATGAAAAAAAACGCCCGGCAGTGCCGGGCGATTGAGTTCATGCCGTCAGCCGACTCAGTGATGACGTGGCTTGAGGATCGCCGGCTTTTCGTCCGGGGCGTTGCACAGCAGGTACAGCGCGGTCAGGGCTTCCGGGATCTGTACGATCATGTCGTCCATCAGGTTGGCATCGGCGGCGATATCGGCGAACTCGGGTTGTTCATCGAACAGGCCGGAACCGACCATGATCGGCAGGAGCATTTCGCTGACTTCGTCTTCGGCGGTTTCGAACCAGGCCTCTTCACGCAGGAACACCCCTTCCATGAAGCCGATGCACCAGCCGCGCAGCTCGGAGTCGTCCGGGTCGTCGCCCAGGTCCAGGTCGCAGGGCAGCTCGAACTCTTCGTCGGATGCCAGTTGGCGGGCGATATGGGCCTTGAGCTGGATCAGCGTGGTTTCGATCTCTTCGCGCTGGGCGGCGTCGCTGTAGTGCGGCTCCTCGGCGAACAGGGCGTCGATCCATTCCCGATCGGGGACGATCTCGGCACAGATCGACAAGGCGGTCAGGTAGCCGTTGGCGGCGACATAGTCCAGCGCCTCTTCGTGCAGCTCGTCGGCGTCGAGGAAGGCTTGCAGGCGGGTGAGTTGCTCAGCGAAGGACATTGAGGGGCTACCTTGGGAATAAACGATAGGCAATTCTAGGCGTTCTTGAGCCCTCAGGCCAGCAAGCACTGAATTCCGTTAACCGACCGGCATCGCCCATTGCCATCGGGCGCTCGGGTATACTGCCGCGTTTTGTGATGCGCTGCTGACCCTCGGGGCAGTTGGGAAATGCCTGCTTACGGATTATTTCGTGAAATTGGCGAGTTTTCAGCCAGCCTTTGAACAAGCGTTTCGATGATTTTTGGAGTGGCTATGCTCGAACAGGCTCAACGCGTCCTCAAGGACATCTTCGGTTACGACAGCTTCCGTGGTCGCCAGGGTGCCATTATTGAGCGCGTGGCCAATGGCGGCGATGCCCTGGTGCTGATGCCGACTGGTGGCGGCAAGTCGCTGTGCTTCCAGGTCCCGGCGCTGCTGCGCGAGGGCCTGACGGTGGTGGTCTCGCCTTTGATCGCGCTGATGGACGACCAGGTGGCGACCCTCGAGGAACTGGGTGTCGCCGCCGCGGCGTTGAACTCGACCCTGAGCGCCGAACAGCAGCGTGAGCTGGCGGCGCGGATACGTCGCGGCGAAGTGAAAATGCTCTACCTGGCCCCCGAGCGCCTGGTGCAGCCACGCATGCTGTCGTTCCTGCAGAACCTCCAGATCGCCCTGTTCGCCATCGATGAGGCCCACTGCGTGTCGCAATGGGGCCACGACTTCCGCCCCGAGTATCTGCAACTCGGCCAGTTGGCCGAGCTGTTCCCTGATGTGCCGCGTATCGCCCTGACCGCCACCGCCGACAAGCGGACCCGCGAGGAAATCGTCAATCGCCTGCATCTGCAGAATGCCGAGCGCTTCCTCTCCAGCTTCGACCGGCCGAATATCTTCTACCGCATCGTGCCCAAGGAGCAGCCGCGCAAACAGCTGCTGGCATTCCTTTCGCAACGGCGCAGCGACGCCGGGATTGTCTACTGCCTCTCGCGCAAGAAGGTCGATGAAGTCGCCGCGATGCTGTGTGAACAGGGCTTTCCGGCACTGCCTTACCACGCCGGGCTGGCCAGCGATGTGCGCGCCGCCAACCAGAAGCGTTTCCTCAACGAGGAAGGGCTGATCATGGTCGCGACCATCGCCTTCGGCATGGGCATCGACAAGTCCAACGTGCGCTTTGTCGCCCATCTCGACCTGCCCAAATCCCTGGAAGCCTACTACCAGGAAACCGGTCGGGCCGGCCGCGATGGCCTGCCGGCGGATGCCTGGATGGCTTATGGCTTGCAGGATGTGGTGATGCTCAAGCAGATGTTGCAGAACTCCGAGGGTGATGAGCGGCACAAGCGCCTGGAGCACCACAAGCTCGACGCCATGCTGGCCCTGTGCGAAGAAACCCGCTGCCGTCGCCAGACCCTGCTCGCCTATTTCGATGAGGATATGCCGCAACCCTGTGGGCATTGCGACAACTGCGTTGATGGCGTGCAGACCTGGGATGCCACCGAACCGGCGCGCCAGGCGCTGTCGGCGATCTTCCGCACCGGCCAGCGGTATGGCGTCGGGCACCTGGTGGATGTGCTGCTGGGCAAGGAAAACGACAAGGTGCGCAGTTTCGGTCACCAGCACCTGACGGTGTTTGGCGTCGGCAAGGTGCTGGCTGAAGGCGAATGGCGCACGCTGTTCCGCCAGCTGGTGGCCCGCGGGTTGGCCGATATCGACCTGGAAGGCTACGGCGGTCTGCGCCTGAGCGATAGCTGCCGGCCTCTGCTCAAGGGCGAAGTGAGCCTGGAGCTGCGCCGCGACCTCAAGCCGCAGACCACGGCCAAAAGCGTCTCCGCCAGTCCCGCCAGCCAATTGGTGCGTGGCGAGGAGCGCGAACAGTGGGAAGCCCTGCGGGCCCTGCGGCGCAAGCTGGCGCAGGAACATGGCGTGCCGCCCTATGTCATTTTCCCCGACTCCACCTTGCTGGAAATGCTCCGCAGCCAGCCGACGTCCCTGGCGGAAATGGCCAAGGTCAGCGGTATCGGCGCACGCAAGCTGGAGCGTTACGGCGAGGCGTTCCTCGAAGTCCTCGGCGGCGAGGCCGAAACCCCAAAAGCCGTGGCCGACATCCGTCACGAATTGATCAGCCTGGCCCGGGCCGGCATGACGCCGTTGCAGATCGCTGGCCAGTTGCAGTGTTCGGAAAAGAATGTCTACACCCTGCTGGCCGAAGCCGTCGGCCGCCAGGAACTGTCGCTGGAACAGGCGCTGGACTTGCCGGAGGACCTGTTGGGGGAAATCCAGGACGCCTTCCTCGACGGCGAAGGCGAACTGCCCCCCGTGACCGCCATTGCCGAGCTGTTTGCCGGGCGTGTGCCGGAAGGGGTTCTGTACTGCGTGCGGGCCGCCTTGCAGGCCGAATTTGAAATGTGAGGTCGGTATTGTTCCCGGTCACTGTTCTATTCACGACAAGTAACGATTCAGCGCTGAGCAAGCCTTGCCTCCGGGCATGGGCCATGCTTAGCTGACTAATAATTAGTTTTGTCTATTTTAAGTCTAACCCTGAGTGTTTTATGCCGTTGATCGATGAACACCGTTTTGGCATGCAGTTGGCGCATATGTCGCGAGGCTGGCGCGCGGAACTGGATCGCCGTCTGGCGGGCCTGGGCTTGTCCCAGGCGCGCTGGCTGGTCTTGCTGCACCTGGCACGTTTTACCGAGGCCCCGACCCAGCGTGAGCTGGCCCAGAGCGTGGGAGTTGAAGGGCCGACCCTGGCACGTCTGCTCGACAGCCTGGAAACCCAGGGGCTGGTCCAGCGCCAGGCCGTGCTGGAAGACCGCCGGGCGAAGAAAATCCTCCTGAGTGCCTCGGCACGGCCCTTGATTGAACAGATCGAGACCATCGCCACCGCCTTGCGCCATGAGCTGTTCGTCGGTGTCGACGATGAAGAGCTGCGGATCTGCATGCGGGTCCATAGCCGGATCCTGACCAATCTGGAAAAATCTTGAGGCATTCCCAGGCTCTCGGGCTTGGGGAGTCCTCAGCGAGTTTGGGAAAGCCTTCAACGAATTTTGATAGTCTTTGCGCTGCAGACTATAAGAGTTATTGGTTCTGTGTATTGTGTCGGTGTCCGGCCCGCGCGCGCGGGCCGTCACGCCAGTAAGGGATGCTCATGCTCGAGAGTTTGCAGTCCGCGTTGCGGTGCTCCATTGGAAAATCCACCCTGACCCGGGCTCGCCTCTTGGCCATGCTGGCCGGTGGGTTGTTGTATTCGGCGCTGGCTCCGGCCATGGGCCTGGGGGATATCACCCTGCATTCGGCGCTCAATCAGCCGCTGAATGCGGAAATCGCCCTGATCGAGCCGGGCGACCTGGCCGACGGCGAACTGTCGGTCAGCCTGGCGACTCCCGAGGAGTTCTCCCGGGCGGGCGTCGAACGGGTGTTCTTCCTCAATGACCTGCGCTTTACCCCTGTGTTGCGGGGCAACAGCAGTGTTATCCAGGTGCAGAGCAACAAGCCGGTCAGCGAACCTTTCCTGAATTTCCTGGTGCAGGTCAACCGGCCCAACGGGCGCTTGCTGCGCGAATACACCGTGCTGCTCGATCCGCCGGGCAACCTGCCGGCCGGTTACAGCTTGCCTGCTCGCAGCGCTGCTCCTGAGCAACCGGCTTCGGTGGCGAATATCCCGCCGCCGCCTGCGCTGCAAGGCAAACACTACACCGTGGTCAAGGGCGACAACCCCTGGGTGATTGCCAAGCGACTGCGCGAAGCCGGCAGCCAGGCGTCGGTCAATGAACTGTCCCAGGGCATTCGTGCGCTGAACCCGGGCAGCGACCGTTTGCGGGTCGGCCAGAGCCTGTTGTTGCCGGACGTTGCAGTGGTTGCGACCCCGGCGTCTTCTGGGGCTCCGACCTTGGCCGTGGCCGCTACGGCCACCGCGGCTGCCGCCACGCAGAATGCGGTTGCTGCCGTGACCGAGACAGCGCAAAACGCCGAGGAACTGGCCAAGGCCGCCCTGGAAAACCAGCAGTTGCAGAAGACCGTCGAGGATCTGCAGGTCAGGCTGAAGGCGCAGGACGAGATGATTGCCAGCAGCCAGAAGCAGAGCGTCGAATTGCAGACACAACTCGCCGAGCTCAAGACCAAGGCTGCAGCGCCGGCACCCGCCGTGGTGGCCGCGCCAGTGGTGCTGCCGACACCGGCCACCGAGACTGTCGATGGCCCGAACTGGCTACTGTGGGGGGCGGTGTTGCTGCTGATCGCACTGCTGGCCGTGGCCTTTATCCTGCGGCGCAACCGCCAGCAGGCTGAGCAGGCACCCGGGGCCGTGCCTCCGGTGGCCCCGCCTCCGGAACCTATGGTCAGTCGCGTGGTAACGCCGGCCCAGCCGACCAAGGCGGCAACGCCCGCGCCGACGCGGATCGAACCGGTGGTGGCCCCGGCTGTGGTGGCCTCGCGTCAGTCCAGCGAAGTGCCGGACGCTCTTGAAGGCGTGAGCATCTATATCGCCTATGGCCGCTTCAGCGAAGCGGCGGGCATTCTGCGCGAAGCCATGCTCAAGGAGCCCGAGCGCACGGACTTGCACCTGCGCTTGCTCGATGTGTTGGCCCAGCAGGGCGACAGTGCGGCTTACGCGACGGAAGAGCGCAAGCTGCTGGAGGCCGGGTTCAACGAGTCGGCCCTGCAGGAGTTGCGCGCCAAGTATCCGAAACTGCAAAGCGCTGCCGCAGCGCCAGTCCAAGCCCCAGCCGCTGCGTCCCCGGCAGCCGTTCTGGCGGCGGCCGGCGCTGTGGCAGCGGCCACGTCGGTATTGGCAGCACACTGGAATGAGCCGGCTGAGGAAACGACTGCAACCGCCCCTGTCGCGGACAAGCCGTTGGAGGATGAATTCCAGCTCAACCTCGATGACCTGTCCATGGACGCCGACTGGGACCTGGTCAGCCCGTTCGACAATACGCCCCATCCCCGCAGCAAGACCGCCGAAGAGCCGGTTTTGCCTGTCGAGCTGGAGCCTGAGCCCGAGCCGATCTTCACCAAGAGCTTCAATGAACTTCCGGAAGTGTTCGAGATGCCGGACGAGCAGTTCCTCAGCGATTTTTCCGAGCTTGAGTCCGAGCCTGCACCCGCGCCCGTTGGCGAAGTGGAGTTGAGCCTGCCAGAAGGCGGGGACTCACTGGACGACGCGTTTCTCGATGGTTTCATGAGCGATTCCGAGCCCCTGGACATCGAGCCCCTGGAAGTCGACTTCGACAGCCTGGAGCTCGAGCAGGCTTCGGCCAGCAAGCTTGAGCGGGCGCAAACCTGTATCAATGTCGGCGACCTGGACCATGCCAGCCAACTGCTTCTCGAGCTGCTGCGCGAAGGCGATGAGCCCCTGAAGCAAACGGCTCGTTCCCTGCTGGCCAGTATTCGCTGATACGGCTCGCCCCTGCGAACATCAGAAGGTCTGTCCCAGATTCAGGTACAGCGCCTTCTGATTGTCGTCATTGAGGCCATAGCTGAAGTTCAACGGCCCCAAGGGGGTGTCGAAGCCCAGGAACACACTGGCGGCGTTGATGTAGCCGGTGTCGAATTGATTGTCGTTGTTCCAGGCCCGGCCACGTTCCAGCGAGGCGCCGAGGTACAGGGGAAAATCCAGCGGCAGGTAGGCCCGGGGTGTCAGTCGGCGGTAGTAGACCGCGCGCATCAGGCTGATGTTCTGCCCGGCAATCGAATCCTGGCGGAACCCCGACAACTGCCGTGCGCCCCCCAGTAGGAAACTCGAAGTGACCACTTCGGCGTTGTCCAGGGTGCGCCCGTAGCGCCCGCCGAGGATCCAGGTGTTCGGCCCCTCGCTCAGGGCCTTGTCCAGGCTGAACTCCCACTGCCGGTAGCGTTGGGTCGAACCCAGGCTCGGGTCGAACTCGCGCAGGGTCAGGTTGATGTTCTCCCCGGTATGCGGGAAGTAGACGTTGTCCAGCGAATCGAAGGAATATTTGAGCGCGTAGAAACCTTCGCTGAAACTCACCCGCGGCAGGCTGCGATCGCCGATCTTCACGTCGGCGTTGCCCCAGGCCTCGCCGATACCCAGGCGGATCTCGCCGTTGTTGGCGATCTGCCGACCGATGTTCAAGCCGAAGCCATACCGTTCCAGGCGGTACTCGGCAATCGGATCGTTATCCAGGGTTGCTTCCACATTCTGCGTTTGCAGGTTCACATAGGGCGCGACGAAGTAGCGCGAGCCGGTGTCCAGCGGTTGGTAGAACTCACTGTAGAGATCCTGCTGATCGCCGATCTGGGCCCGGGTCAGCCACTCGCCGCCGAGGCTGTTGATGCCGTTGACCCGATAGCTGGCGCCGATATTGAAGGCGCTGTCGCCACGCATGTCATCCGACAGGTTCAAGCCCAGGCGCAGGTAGTCGGTGCCGCTGCGTTTGCCCCGGGCACTGATCACCAGGGTGTGTTCCTGGCCCTTGCGCGCGACCCGGTATTGTACCTGCTCGAAGTAGTCCAGGCCGTAGAGGGTGCCCATGTCGATGCGCAGGCGGTCGAGGTCCAGCGGTTCGCCGAGGGGTTGGCGAATGTAGTAGCGGATCACCGCGTCGCTGACCTTGGAGTCGTTCTCGATCCTGATCGTATTGATCACCGGCGTGCGTTGCTCGGGGGCGCGGGCGGCGACCAGTTCGGCATCGGGGTTGGGCGGCGGACGCAAGCCGGCCAGGCGCGCGTCGAGAATGCGCGTGGCGCGATAACCGGCGTCGATGATGTCCTGGGCGCGGCCGAAGTCGGTGCTGCCGTAACTGGCCAGCGCCGGCTGGATCAGGATGTCGTTGCGGTGCAGCGTGGCCAGCTGTTCTTCGGAGTTGCGCCGGGTCATCAGGGTGATCGACTGATTGAGGACATCGACCACGGTCGCCAGTTGTTTGCGTGAACGCAGCGGGGTGCCGATATCGACCACGATGGCGATGTCGACGCCCATCTCGCGCACCACATCCAGCGGGATATTGTCGGTCATGCCGCCGTCCACCAGCAGGCGCCCGTCCAGCTCGACCGGGGCGAACACCGCCGGGATCGACATGCTGGCGCGGACCACCTGGGGCAGGTGGCCGCGGCGGAACACGACTTTTTCGCCACTGGCGATATCGGTGGCGACCGCGCGAAAGGGGATCGGCAGCTTGTCGAAATCGCGGGTGCCGCTGGCATGGGCGAGCATGCTTTCCAGCAGCAGGGCCAGGTTCTGGCCCTGGATCACCCCCAACGGCAGGCCCAGGCTGCCGTCGTCGCGGAAACTGAGTTGCTGTTTGACCAGGAAGTCGCGGTCATCCTGTTTGCGCCGAAACGGCACGTCTTCCCGGGGCGGGGCGTCGGACAACGCCTGTTTCCAGTCGATGCCCAGGGCAAGCTTTTCCAGCTCGTCGATCTTGTAGCCCGAGGCATACAGCCCGCCGATCACCGCGCCCATGCTGGTGCCGGCAATGGCATCGATCCTGATGCCCTGTTCTTCCAGGGCCTTGAGCACGCCGATATGGGCCAGGCCACGGGCGGCTCCGCCGGACAGCACCAGGCCGATCTTCGGTCGCGGCGGTTCGGCGGCTTGCAGCGCCAGGGGCAGTAAACAGAGGAGCAGGCAGGACAACAGACGGCGCATCATCATCTCAGGACAGGGGCGATAAAAAGGTCGCTATTATAGCGACGACCTTTCCTTCCAGAGCCCGGTGCAATCATGACCGCACGTAAACCGCATATCGTCATCACCTACTGCACTCAGTGCCAATGGCTGTTGCGTGCCGCCTGGCTGGCCCAGGAACTGCTCAGCACCTTCGCCGACGATCTCGGCCAGGTGGCCCTGGAACCGGGGACCGGCGGGGTGTTCCGGATCACTTGCGACGAAGTGCAGATCTGGGAGCGCAAGGAGGACGGCGGCTTTCCCGAAGCCAAGGTACTCAAGCAGCGGGTACGGGACCGGATCGACCCCGAGCGTGACCTCGGGCACAACGACCGGCCCCGATAGGCGCGGACTTACGACGGGCTCAGCTTCGACTTGATAAGCCCGACGATGACCATCAGTACCCCACCGCCCACGCCGCCGCTGGCAATGCTGCCGAGGATCGAGGTCAGGTCCAGTGCGCCGTTACCGCTGCCCACGCTGCCGTTGGTGAAGAGATCGAGCAACTGCCCGCCGAGACCGCCACCTAGAATGCCGAGGATGGAATTGATGACCGGGCCCAGGTTGTATTTCTGCAGGACCGACCCGGCCACGTTACCGCCCACGGCGCCGCTGATGGCTTGAATCAAAAGACTGACGATGTCCATGGATGAAACCCTCCAACATGTTGATAGGAGGGCCGCTCGAATCGAGTCGATTCAGGGGGGAATCACTGCTGCTGTCGTCGAGAAACCCTGATCTCCGTGAACGACAGCAAACTGTTGCGGATGTCACCAGTATAGGCGGATTGGGTTTTCGTCAATGTACTGACGCGGCTTCCTGGTTTTCCCGCGGTGCGGCCGCTGCGCCCAGGCGGCTGGACACCACGATGGCGAGAATGATCAGGGCGCCGCCGATCAACATGCGCAAGGTCGGGTTTTCGCCGAACAGCAGCCAGGCCGCGGTGATTCCGTACACCGGCTCCAGGGCAAAGACCACCGCGGCGGTGCGTGCCTTGATCACCGCCAGGCTGGCCACGAACAGACTGTGGGCCACAGCCGTGCAGAACACCCCGAGCAGGCCGATCCACAACCAGTCCAGCGCCGGCACTTGCGCAAGTCCAGGGGCGGCCCAGGGCAGCAGGCAGACGGCGACCACCAGGTTCTGGCACAACGCTGCCTGCACGGCGGAAATCCGTCCGGAGCCGGCGCGATTGGCCAGCGACAGCAGTGAGAACAGCAGGCCGGACAGCACGGCCCAGAGCAGTCCGCCGGTGGCCTGGCTGGCGAGGTCGAAGTCCGGCGTGACCAGCACCAGGCCGATGCTCACCAGCACCACCAGCAGGATTTCATTGAAGCGGATACGTTCGCGGAAGATCAGCCCTTCGAGAAGCACCGTAAAGGCCGGAAAGCTGGCGAAACCCAGGGTCGCCACGGCCACGCCGGCGACTTTCACTGCAATGAAGAAGCTGACCCAGTGCCCGGCCAGCAGCAGCCCGCTGAGCAGCAGGCGCCGCCAGTCCTGTGCCTGCAACGGTTGCCAGCGATGGTTGCGGGCCAGGCGGGCGAACAGGCTGAGGGCGAGCACGGCAAAGATGGCCCGGCCGAAAACGATGATCGCCGGGGCGGCGCTCGCGAGTTTGCCGAACACGCCGGTCAGGCCAAACATCAATGCGCCGATATGCAGGGCGCCCAGGGCGGAACGGGGAGTCATGGCGGTCCTTGAAAACGCTGACAGACAGAGCCGCAGTCTAGAGGGCGGCCGCTACGCCTGTCTGTCGCGTGCCTGCTGTCGTTTGTCTCAGGACTCGCGTCTTAGCGCGCCGGGCGTGCGGCCGAATTCACGGAGTACGGCGGCGGCAAAGGCGCTTTGCGACTGGTAGCCGACGCGGCTGGCGATCTCGCCGATCGGCAAGGCCGACTCACGTAGCAGCCCCAGGGCGATATGCAGGCGACGGCTGCGCAGATAGTCCATGGGCGTCTGCCCGCATTCGGCGACAAAGCGCGTATGCAGGCGGGCGCTGGACAGGTTGGCAATACGCGCCAGATCGGTCACCTGCAGCGGGTGGGCCAGGTGGCGATCGATATGGGCGTTGAGGGCGGCCAGGGGCAGGCGCTTGCCGCCGAATGGGCGGCTGCCGGGGCTGTTCAGGCTGGCGAGCAGCAGCACCGCGCCCTGTTGCGCGATCAGCGGGTCGTCCACGGGGCTCGCCGCCAGCCACTGCACCAGTTGGCTCTGGGCGGCGTCGAGGGTTCGTGGCCCGGCGGTGTCGAGCAGACGCCGGCTGGCCTCGGCATGGTCGCCGAGGGTGTTCAGCAACCAGCGTTCGTCCGGCACATCCAGCACCAGGCAACGGCTGCCGTTGGGGCTGGCGCAGACGTGATGGGCGTCGCAGGGAATCACCGCGACGCTTTGCTGCACCACCTGGCTGCCGTGGCCCTCGATCTCGAAGTCGAGCCGGCCGGACAGGCCGAACACCAGCTGCGCATGGGCGTGGCTGTGGTTGATCAGGTCGGGGCTGTAGTGGCGCAGGGTCAGGATCGGTCCCATCGCGGTCTCCTTGGCGTCGTCGCAGTTTACACCGCTTGCCGTCCGGGCGGTTGTCATCGGACTGCCATGTAGCTGTCATGGACTATTAACTGCCCCGGTGCAAGCTCAGGAAAAATCCGGAGAATGCCCATGACCCGTGCGGAGCTCGCCAAACCCAGCCGTAAGCAACGTGTGCGAACCCTGTGGATTTCCGACGTGCACCTGGGGACCCGGGACTGCCAGGCCGAACATCTGTCGCAGTTTCTCAAGGGCTATCAGGCCGACCGTATCTACCTGGTGGGCGATATCATCGACGGCTGGAAGATGCGCGGCGGCATGTACTGGCCGCAAGCGCATACCAACGTGATCCGCCGGCTGCTGACCATGAGCAAGCGTGGCACCGAGGTGATCTATGTCACCGGCAACCACGATGAGTTCCTGCGCCGTTACTCCAAGCTGATCCTGGGCAATATCCAGCTGGTCGACGAAGCGGTGCACCACACTGCCGACGGGCGCAAGCTGCTGGTGATCCATGGCGACCAGTTCGACGTGATCACCCGTTATCACCGCTGGTTGGCGTTCCTCGGCGATTCGGCCTACGAGTTCACCCTGACCCTCAATCGCTGGCTGAACCATTGGCGGGCCCGCTACGGTTATGGCTACTGGTCTTTGTCGGCCTACCTCAAGCACAAGGTCAAGACCGCGGTCAGCTTTATCAGCGACTTCGAAGAGGCCATCGCCCATGAATGCGTGAAGCGCGGGCTGGACGGGGTGGTCTGCGGGCATATCCACCATGCCGAGATCCGCAAGGTCGGCGCAGTGGACTACCTCAACTGCGGCGACTGGGTCGAATCCTGCACCGCCCTGATCGAACACTGGGACGGCACCATCGAGCTGTATCGCCTGGCGGATGCCCAGGCGAAAGAGGCGCAGCTCAAGCTGGAGCTGGAGAAAGTCGCCGAGTTGGGGTGACCCCGCCGTTATCACTCCGTCCGTGGGACCCGCGCATACGGACTTGCCCCCTGGCTTGCCAGTGCGGCCAACGCGACCACTGTAGCCCGCTTGCCGGCGATGAGGCCGTTGCGGCTGCCATCGTCAGCAAGCCAGCCCCCCCGGGCCTAAAACGGCACCTTGCCGAGGATCATGTCGCGAAACATGACGAAGTCACCGAGCAGACTGTAGAAGGGATGTTCAAAGGTGGCCGGGCGGTTCTTCTCGAAGAAGAAATGGCCGACCCAGGCGAAGCCATATCCAGCCACTGGTACCGCCAGCAGCAACCCTCCCGAGGCGCGACCGATGGCCAGCGCCAGGAAAAAGATCACCAGGCTGGTGCCGATGAAATGCAGCCGACGGCAGGTACTGTTGCCATGTTCGCTCAGGTAGTAGGGATAGAACTCTGCGAAACTATTGAATCTTTTAATGTTTTCCACGGGTAACTCTCCGCGTTGACGACCTCGCCCACGGTGGTTTCCACGGGGAGCATATTTGAGTCTAGAGTGATTGGCAGCGGCTACCAGTGACAATAGGCGCCACTTTAGTATCCTTAGGCCACTAGTCGTCCTATACGACTTATCATGCAAGAAAAGGCCATGAGCGAGAGAACGACTTCTGCAAGCTGGGCGATGGGGATTGTCAAGGCGCTGGAGATGGATGGCCTGGATTGTCGCGTCCTGTTCAGGCAGCTTGGGCTCGATTATGCGGCCCTGGACGATCCCGATGCGCGCTTTCCCCAGGATTCGATGACGCGCCTCTGGCAACGCGCGGTGGAGCTTTCCGGCAACCCGGCGATTGGCCTGAACATGGGCCGGGTGGTGCGCCCTGCGTCCTTTCATGTCGCCGGTTACGCGCTGATGTCCAGCCAGACCCTGGCCGAGGGTTTCAGGCGCCTGGTGCGTTATCAGCGGATCATCGCCGAAAGCGCCGACTTGAGTTTTCGTCTCCTGCCCGAAGGTTATGCGCTGATCCTGACGGTGCACGGCGACCATCTGCCACCCACCCGCCAGAGTGCCGAGGCCTCCATGGCCTGTGCCCTGGCGCTGTGCGGCTGGCTGACCGGACGGACCTTGCAGCCGCGCAAGGTGCTGCTGCAGGGGGCTGCGCCGGAGGATATCGGTCCTTACAGGGAGGTGTTCCATGCGCCGCTGGTGTTCAACGCACCCTACGATGCGCTGATCTTCGAGCAGGCCGACATGGAGGCGCCGTTGCCGACCGCCAACGAAGCCATGGCCTTGCTCCACGACCGCTTTGCCGGTGAATACCTGGCGCGGTTCTCGGAAAGCCGGGTGACCCACAAGGCGCGCCAGGTGTTGTGCCGCCTGCTGCCCCAGGGCGAACCCAAGCGCGAGGTGGTGGCGCAGACCCTGCACCTGTCCCAGCGCACCCTGCAGCGTCGTTTGCAGGAAGAGGGCACCAGTTTCCAGACGCTGCTCGACGATACCCGCCGCGAGCTGGCCGAGCAGTACCTGGCGCAGCCGCGCATGACCTTGCTGGAAATCGCCTACCTGCTGGGTTTCGCCGACCCGAGCAACTTTTTTCGCGCCTTCCGCCGCTGGTTCGAACTCACGCCCGGCGAGTACCGGGCGCGGCTGCTGGGGGCGGTGGCCTCGATCAATGACGCCAGAATGCGGGAATACACAGAACGAACACTGTGATGATTTCCAGCCGGCCGAGCAGCATGCCCAGGGACAGGATCCACTTGGCACCGTCCGGCAGGGTGGAGAAGTTGCCGGATGGCCCGATCACCTCGCCCAGGCCCGGTCCCACGCCGGAGACGGTACTGGCGGCGCCGGTAAGGGCGGTCATCCAGTCCAGGCCCAGTAGCGACAGGGCCAGGGCAATGGCGCAAATGGTGATGGCGAAGAAGAACGAGAAGGTCAGGATCGAACGCACGATTTCTTCGTCGAGGCGGTGACCATTGTATTTCTGCTTGATCACTGCCCGCGGATGGATCAGCTGGTTGAGGTTGGCCTTGAGCAGGATGTAGGCCACCTGGAACCGGAACACCTTGATCCCGCCGGCCGTCGAACCCGAGCAGCCACCGACGAAGCCCAGGTAGAAAAACAGCATCAGCGAGAAGTTGCCCCACAGGCTGTAGTCGCCCAGGGCGAAGCCGGTGGTGGTGACCACCGAGGTCACGTTCAGTGCCACATGGCGCAGGGCGTCGAGCCAGTGCAGGTTGGTGGTCCACCAGTACCAGGTGCCGAGTACCAGCCAGGTCACCAGCAACAAGCCGAGCAAACCCTGCACCTGCTGGTCCTTGAGCAGTGCCTTGCGGTGGCCACGCAAGGTTGCCACGTAGAGGGTGAATGGCAGGCTGCCGAGAATCATCACCACCACGGCGACCCAGTGCACCGTCGGTTGACTCCATTTGGCCAGGGACTGGTCCGAGGTGGAGAAACCACCGGTGGAAATCGCCGACATGGCGTGGTTGATCGCATCGAACAGGCTCATGCCGGCCCACCAGAACGCCAGGCTGCCGAGGATGGTGATGCCGATATAGGCGGTGACGATCAGGCGCGCCACCATGTGCGAGCGCGGCATGACCTTTTGCGAACGGTCCGAGGATTCGGTCTGGAACAGGCGCATGCCGCCGATGCGCAGCAGCGGCAGGATCGCCACCGCCATGCCGATAAAGCCGATCCCGCCGAGCCAGTGCAGCAGCGAACGCCAGATCAGGATGCCCGGGGACATGTTGTCCAGGCCGCTGAGCACGGTCGAGCCGGTGGCGGTGATGCCCGACATGCTTTCGAAAAAGGCGTCGGTGTAGCTGGTGTGGAGGGTCAGCACGAAGGGCAGCGCGGCGAAAATGCACACCACCACCCAGCTTGAAACTGTAAGAAGGTACATATCCCGGGGGCGCAGGTGCACCTGTTCCGGGCGACCGCGGATCACCAGCGCCAGGCCGGCGAGGAAGGTGATCGTACTGGCCCAGAGAAAGGCCGGCAGGTCGCCGGTGCGTTCGAAGATCAGCAGGACCAGCATGGGGATGGCCATGCTGACGGCGAGGGTAATCAGGAAGATGCCGATGATGAAACCGATGATGCGCAGGGTCGGCAACGCCATGAAATAAGCTCGGGAAAGGGGGACAGGCGCCATTTTACCTGTGACCCCGGTCATGTAAACCGGCACGGCCGCGCAGGATCTGGCTAGAATAGCCCGATCATTTTCCAGAGGAGGTGGCCGATGGAGGCTCTCGATAATTTGCTCAACCGTGTTTCCGCACCACGCTTGCTCGATCCGGCACCGACCCAGGCCCAGCGCGATCTCCTGTTCGCCGCCGCCATGCGCGCACCGGATCACGGGCAACTGCGGCCTTGGCGTTTCCTCACCGTGGAAGGCGCGGCCCGTGAGCAATTGGGTAGCCTGCTGGCCGAAGCCGTGCGCCTGCAAGAGGGCGAAGCGAACCCGGCGGCCATCGACAAAGCCCACGCCATGCCCCTGCGCGCACCGTTGGTGATTGTGGTGGTGGCCCGTTTGCAAGAGCACTTCAAGGTGCCGAAGTCCGAGCAGTTGCTGGCGGCCGGTTGTGCGGCCCATGGCATCCTGCTGGCGGCCCATGCCCAGGGGATCGGCGCGGTGTGGCGTACCGGCGACTTGTCCTATTCACGTCATGTGGCCAAGGGCCTGGGGTTGGGCGACGGCGAGGAGGTGATTGCCTTCCTGTATCTGGGGACGCCACAGAACGAACTGCGCCAGCCACCGAAGGTCGATCTGACGGAGTTTGTCAGCGCCTGGTCGGCTTGAAATGTTTTCTGAAGCTTCAGGCTGAGACAGCAGGCGTTCATAGGGCGTAAACTGGTTTGCGTCTACACCGGAGGCCATTATGAGCGCCCAACTATCCCCTATAGTGTCGGAATTCGAGACTGAAGAGCAGGCAGCCAGCTATGACCGTTGGTTTCGAGCCAAGGTGCAGGCTTCCCTGGATGACCCTCGCCCTAACGTTCCTCATGATGATGTGATGGCGGAAATGCGTGCCTTGATCGCTTCGAAGCGCGATAGGAACGACGCGGGTTGAGTGGCGGCCCGAAGCTCGGGCCGAACTCCGTGAGATTCTGAATTACATCGCTGATCGAAATATTGTGGCGGCCGAGAATTTAAACGACGCCATTGAGGCTGCGACCTCAGCTCTTCCTCGACACCCCTGCTTATATCGGTTTGGTCGTGTGCCTGGCACTCGTGAAATCATCGTGCATCCAAACTATCTGGTGGTTTACCGCATTACAGATTTCATCGAGATAGTCACCGTGCTGCACGCACGGCAAGAGTATCCCTGACAGCCACTTAAACCAGTGCCCCAGGCTCCAACGGCAGATCAAGCTTGGCGATAAACCCGCCCTCGGGGTGGTTCGCCAGCACCAGGCTGCCGCCATGCCGCTCCGCCGCCCGCCGGGCAATGGCCAGTCCCAGGCCGTGGCCCGGGGCGGTCTGTCCGGGCGCCCGGTAGAAGGGTTCACCCAATTGCGCCAGATGCGCGGCTTCCACGCCGGGGCCATGGTCGCGCACGCTGATTTCGATGCGTTCACCCTGACGTTGCGCAGTCAGCTCGATGGCCTGGCCCTCGGGATTGAAGCGCTGGGCGTTGCGCAGCAGGTTATCCACGGCGCGTTCGATCATGGTCGGCCAGCCCTTGAAGCTCAACGGCGGCTCGCTGTCGAAGTGCACCGTCTGTTCCGGACAGCCCTGGTTGGCGTCTTTCTGCAAGGTGGTGAGCAGCGCGGTGAGGTCGACCTCTTCGGCGCTGGCCTGGTCGGAGTCGACCCGGGCCAGGGTGAGGATTTCGCTGATCAGCGCTTCCAGTCGGTCGCACTCGCGGGTCAGGCGTGGCCAGAGTCGTTCGCGCTCCTCGGGGCCGGCGCGCTCGGCCAGGGCCAGGGCAATGCGCAGGCGTGCCAGTGGTGAACGCAATTCATGGGAGACATCCCGCAGCAGTTGGCGCTGGCTGCCGATCAGGCTTTGCAGGCGTGCACCCATCAGGTTGAAGTCCTTGGCCAGCACGCCGAACTCGTCGCGCCGCCCCGCCAGTTTTGCCAGGCTGTTCTGCTGGTAGGTGGTCTGCCCGAGGTCATGCACCGCACCACGCAGACGGCTCAAGGGACGGGTGATGGACAAGGTCACCAGCAGACTGAACAAGGTCAGCACCACCAGGGCAATCCCCAGGGCACTAAGGGGGCGCAACAGGCTTTCGCGGTGCCAGGCGTCCAGTTCCGGGTGGGGGATGCGATAGATCAGCAGGTAGGTCTCGCCGCTCTTCGGACTGGTGTATTCGACCGTCAGGCGCCGCCAGGGCAGCTTGCGGTCATCGTTGTTCTGGCGCGCTTCAAAGGCCGCGGCCCGACGTGGAAAGGTCCCGCGGACCAACGGATCGCCGCCTTCGTTAAGTACCTGCACATCAATGTGATAACGCTGCTTGCGCTGTTCCAGAATCGCCTGGGCGGCTTCTTCGCCCTGGCTTTCATAGGTTTGCGTCCATTCTTCGGCCAGGCTGTTCAGCCCCGGATGACGGCTGAGAATCCAGTTGTCCTGGTTGAGCACGTGCATGAGCAGAATCGATAGGCCCGCGACAAGGGCAATGGCCAGCCAGAAGCTGGCCAGGATGCGCCAGAACAGTGATCGCACAGCAAGTCCTCAACCAAACGCTACAAACGAAGAAAGCCCGACGGCGGTGGCCGTCGGGCTGGAGCATAAGCGGATTATTGCGCTTTTTGCGGTTGTTGCGCTTTCCAGGCTTTGAATTCGGTCCATTCGGCACGGCGCTCGGCCTGCTTTTTCTGCATTTCGTCGAAGGTCTTCTGCTGGTCAGGCGTCAGCAGGGCACGGATCTGGCCGTGGGTCTTCTGGCGTGCGGCATCCAGTTCGCCTTTGAAGGCTGCCTTGTCGGCAGGCGAGAGCTTTTCCAGATACTTGATGGCGATTGCCTTGCGATCATGGCGTTGTTCGCCAACCAGTTTGCGGATCTGCTGGCGCTGTTCCTTGGTCAGGTCCAGTTTCTGGAAGCCACCTTTGCCGTGATGCTGGCCGTGACCGTATTCCGGGCCGCCCATCGGGCCACCGTCTTGAGGCATGGCCATGGCCACGGTAGGGAGTGCAGCAGCGAACATCAGGGCGATAAGGGTCTTGCGCATGGTGTTTCTCCTTGTCTCGATTCCGGTCAGTCCGGATGAGTACAGATTAAGGAGTTCAAGGTCAGCGGCGGTCAGGGGAGGGTAAAGCTTGGGTAAAGACGGTTTTGCCCTGGGTTGACACTTGCGGGAGCAGCGCTCCCGCAGGGCGGTGAATCACAGGCTGTAGTAGTAACCGCGGCTACGCAGGGCGACGATGCGCGGGCGGCCGTCCGGGTGTGGGCCGATCTTCTTGCGCAGGTTGCTCACGTGCATGTCCAGGCTGCGATCGTACAAGGTCAGCTTGCGGCCCAGGGCGATCTGCGCCAGTTCCTGTTTGTCCAGGGGCTCGCCGGGTTGTTGCAGCAGGGCTTCGAGCAGGCGGCTTTCGGAGACGGTCAGGGTGTAATCCTGCTGGTCGATGGTGACCACGCCACGCACCGGGCTGAAACACAGGTCGCCCAGTTCCATCTGGCTCGGGGTCGCGGTCGGGTGGCTGCGGCGCAGCACGGCGCGCAGGCGTGCGGTCAGTTCCCGGGGATCGCAGGGCTTGGCCAGATAATCATCGGCGCCCAGCTCCAGGCCGAGGATGCGGTCCAGGGGTTCGCCACGGGCCGAGAGCATCACCACCGGCAACTCCGGGTGATCGTTGCGCAACTGCTTGAGCAGTTCCAGGCCGCTGCCATCGGGCAGCATCACATCCAGCACCACGGCGGCCGGGGCGCTGTCCGCCAGGGCCTTGCGCGCGCTCTGGCCATCGTGGCAGGCGCGTACCTGGAAGCCTTCCTGGCTCAACCAACTGGTCAGGAGCTCACACAACTCCTGGTCATCGTCTATCAGTAACAGGTCGCTCATGACTCTCTCGATTACGGATCGCTAATGGCCGCTCAATTCAGCCATTGCCGACGTTGTCTACGTCCGCCACTGGCGAAGATACCGCAGAGCAGGGCCAGGAGTGCAACTCCCCCGCCGGTGACAAACCATTGCTGCTGATCGGTCAGCAGACGCGGTCCGGCACTGGCCTGGGCTTCCTTGAGTTGCAGCTTCAGGCGCTGGTTTTCCTGGCGCAGGCGGCTCAACTGGGCACTTTCGCGCTCGGCGTCGGCACTCTGTAATTGTTGTCTCAACTCTTCTCGTTGTCGCTCGCTTTCTTTCAAGCGTTGCTGCAAGTCGGTGATCTGGCCACCGGCACTCAAGGAGAGGGGGGTGGAGTTACTCGAACCCTGACTCTCTTCGGCGTGGGCGGCGGCCCCTATCGACAAGATGACCACTAGCAGCAACAACGAACCCTGGCGCATCGCAAACTCCTGATTCCAATCGGCATTGGGCAGGTTGTCGGCTGCTGAACGAGAATAATGAGCGATTGGGCCACGATGAACCCTGAAGGTTCATCGCGAGGAGAACATTTTATGGCAGGACTTGCTTGAACGGCTTGACCAGCACCTGGGCATAGACCCCAGCGGCAACGTACGGATCGACTTCGGCCCAGGCTTGCGCCGCGCTCAGGCTGTCGAATTCGGCGACGACCAGACTGCCGCTGAAACCGGCAGCGCCCGGGTCGTTGCTGTCCACGGCCGGGTGCGGGCCGGCCAGGACCAGACGCCCTTGCGCCTGGAGCTGATGCAGCCGTTCCAGATGCGCCGGGCGCACGGACAGGCGTTTTTCCAGGGAGTTTTCGACGTCGGTGGCGATGATCGCGTAGAGCATGTCAGTCCTCGGTTTTCGGGATGGTCGGGTCGGCGTCGTGCAGGTGGCGGGACAGGTAGATGCCCTGGCCGACCAGGAACAGCAGGGTCATGCCCAGGCTGCCAAATACTTTGAAGTCGACCCAGTACTGCTGGAAGGTGAACGCCACGAACAGGTTGGCGCCGCCACAGAACAGGAAAAACACGATCCAGGCCAGGTTCAGGCGGGTCCAGATCGGCTCGGGCAGGTTCAGGGCGTGACCCATGATGCGCTTGATCAGCAGGCGGTCACCGATGAAGTGGCTGCCGGCAAAAGCCAGGGCGAACAGCCAGTTGACCACCGGGGCTTTCCACTTGAGGAAGGTTTCGCTGTGGAAGGCCAGGGTCAGGCTGCCGAAGACCAGGCAGGCGATCAGGGTCAGCCACTGGCTTTTTTCCAGTTTGCGATGGGTGATGAACAGGGCGCCGTAGACCACCAGGGAACTGATGATCAGCATGGCCGTGGCGCTGTAGATACCGCCCACGGTCAGGCTGTGGCCGGCGATCTCCATGACCCGCGGTTCGATTTTGTAGACGATGAAGAACAGGAAGAGCGGGATGAAATCGATGAATTGTTTCACAGTGGCAGCCAGAAGCAGGATGTGACGGCATAATAACAAACATCATTGCCAGCGAAAGCGCCGCCTAGAGGTTATTCAATCCCCGTGGAAATCGATCTGCACTGCCATAGCACGGCCTCCGACGGCGCTCTCGCGCCCGCGGTCCTGGTTGCCCGTGCGCACGAGAGAGGCGTGCGGGTCCTGGCCCTGACCGATCACGACACCCTCGAAGGCCTGGCCGAAGCCCGTACGGCGGCGGATGCGCTGGGGATGCGGCTGGTCAACGGCGTCGAGTTGTCCTGTACCTGGGGCGGCGCGACCATCCATGTGCTGGGCTACGGTTTCGACGTCAACGCACCGGCGCTGGTCGAGGCCATCGCCCGTTTGCACGAGGGCCGCTGGCTGCGTTCCGAGGAAATCAGCCGCAAGCTGGCGCTCAAGGGTATGCCCGGTGCACTGGAAGGTGCGCGGGCGATCCAGCAGGAGCTGGGTGATAGCGGCAATGCCCCGGCACGTCCGCATTTCGCCGACTTCCTGGTGCGTGCCGGTTTCGTCAAGGATCGCGCCGAAGCCTTCCGCAAGTGGCTGGGCGCGGGCAAGCTGGGGGACGTCAAGCTGCACTGGCCGACCCTGGAAGACACCGTCGGCACCCTGCGCGAGTCCGGGGCCTGGGTCAGTCTGGCTCACCCCTGGCACTACGATTTCACCCGCAGCAAGCGCCGCAAGCTGATTGGCGACTATATTCAAGCAGGTGGCCACGCTATCGAGGTGGTCAATGGGCATCAACCCGCCGAGCAGGTAGGCAGTCTGGCGATCCTTGCCCGTGAGTTCGGGCTGCTGGTCAGTGCCGGCAGTGATTTCCATGGTCCTGGAGGCTGGTCCGAGATCGGTGAATACCGTCCGGTCCCTGAAGATCTGCCGCCACTCTGGTGTCGCTTTAAACATGAGCAACTTACTGCCGTCGTCTGAACAGGTAGAAAATGTGAGTCAGTTTTTCCAAATACATCCGGAAAACCCACAGGCGCGCCTGATCAAACAGGCGGTGGAAATCATTCGCAAGGGTGGGGTGGTGATCTATCCCACCGATTCGTCCTATGCCATCGGTTGCCAGATCGGCGACAAGACGGCGGTCGAGCGGGTGCGCCGTTTGCGGCAGCTGGACGATAAGCACAACTTTGCGCTGATCTGCAGCGATCTGTCGCAGTTGGGGCTGTTCGCCAAGGTCGACACCGGCCTGTTTCGCCTGCTCAAGGCCCACACGCCGGGGCCTTACACCTTTATTTTGAATGCCACCCGGGAAGTCCCGCGGCTGTTGCTGCACCCGAAAAAACGTACCATCGGCCTGCGTATCCCCAGCCATCCGATTGCCCTGGCGCTACTGGAAGAGCTGGGCGAGCCGTTGATGAGCGTCAGCCTGATCATGCCCGGCGAGACCGATCCGATGATCGATCCCTACGAGATCCGCCAGTTGCTCGAGCATCAGGTCGACCTGATAATCGACGGCGGTTTCGGCGGGATCAAGGCCTCGACGGTGATCAACCTGGCGGACGGCGAGCCGGAAGTGATCCGCGTGGGCTGTGGCGACCCCGCGCCGTTCATGGTCGAGGCCTGAATGTCCGCCGTGGAAAACGTCGATAGCCAGGCCGATGCCCAGCAGGAGTTGCCGTTCGCCCTGGTCTATGGCCAGGCGGTCACCCAGATGCCGCTGGACCTGTATATCCCGCCGGACGCCCTGGAAGTCTTCCTCGAAGCCTTCGAAGGTCCGCTGGATTTGCTGCTCTACCTGATCCGCAAGCAGAACATCGATATCCTCGACATCCCGGTGGCGGAAATCACCCGCCAGTACATGGGGTATGTCGAGCTGATGAAGTCGGTGCGCCTGGAGCTGGCCGCCGAGTACCTGGTGATGGCGGCGATGCTGGCCGAGATCAAGTCGCGGATGCTGTTGCCGCGTTCGGCCGAAATCGAGGCCGAAGAGGACGACCCACGGGCCGAACTGATCCGCCGCCTGCAAGAGTACGAACGCTTCAAGAGCGCCGCCGAGGGCCTCGACACCTTGCCCCGGGTCGGTCGCGATGTACTGGTGCCCAAGCTCGATGCCCCCGAGGCCCGGGCGCGCAAGTTGTTGCCGGACGTGAGCCTGGAAGAGGTGCTGATGTCCATGGCCGAGGTCCTGCGCCGTGGCGACCTGTTCGAAAGCCATCAGGTCAGTCGCGAGCAACTGTCGACCCGCGAACGCATGAGCGATGTGCTGGAGCGCCTCAAGGGCGGCGGTTTCGTGCCCTTTGTCGAGCTGTTTACCGCCGAGGAAGGACGGCTGGGGGTGGTGGTGACCTTTATGGCGATTCTCGAGCTGGTCAAGGAATCCCTGGTCGAACTGGTGCAGAATGAACCCTTTACGGCGATCCATGTGCGGGCGCGCGCTGAATAACGAGCACAATCCATGAACCTGAGTGAACCCCGCGAGCTGGCCCCGCTGCTTGAAGCCTTTCTGTTGGCTTCGGGAAAGCCGCAATCCCTGGAACGGCTGTTCGAGCTGTTCGAGGAGGGCGAGCGACCTGAACCGCCGGTCTTCAAGAAAGCCCTGACGATCCTCGCCAAGTCCTGCGAGGGGCGGGCCTTCGAGCTGCGGGAGGTGGCTTCCGGTTATCGCCTGCAGGTGCGCGAGAAATTCGCCCCCTGGGTCGGACGGCTCTGGGAAGAACGTCCCCAGCGTTATTCCCGGGCGATGCTCGAGACCCTGGCGCTGATCGCCTATCGGCAGCCGATCACCCGCGGCGAGATCGAGGATGTGCGTGGCGTGGCGGTCAACAGCCAGATCGTCAAGACCTTGCTGGAGCGTGAGTGGATTCGGGTCGTCGGTTACCGTGAGGTGCCGGGCAAGCCGGCGATGTTCGCCACCACCAAGGCGTTTCTCGATCACTTCAACCTGAAGAACCTTGACGACCTGCCGCCCCTGGCCGAACTGCGGGAGATGGAGCCCGAGCCGATGTTCGATGTCGAGGATGCGCCGGTGCCCGCGAGCCTGCAGGCCCTGGCCGATGCCAGTATCGATCCGGAGGATGCCGAGGCACCGAAGGAGGAAACCAGTTTCCATACCCTGTTGCTGGAGCTGGACTCCATGGAAGAGGGGATCAAGACCGACTTTGACGATCTGTTGCGTGACGGCGCGATGGCGCCGGCGGGCGAGTTGCTGCCCCCGGAGCCCGGGCTTGAAGGGACTGAGCCTGTTGAGCCCACAGTGGTGGTTGAGGCCGTCGAGGTCGACGAAGTACCGGAAGCAGAACCGGAAACAATCGAAGAGCCCGAAGTGCCAGCAGCACCGGAGCCGGATCTCGTCGGCGCCCAGCAGGCCCGGGAACAGTTGCTCGCGGCGGTCGCGGCCCTCGACAAGGCCGCTGGCCGGCCGCCACTGACGGATGAAGAGGCCGAAGCGCTGGCACTGGCCGAGGCGATCGAACAGGAACGGCGCTTGCTCGAAGATTGATCGCGAGAGTGCATAATGGCCAACATCGGCGTATGATTCGCGCCCCCGCGGCGATCCCTTCGCCCAGGCAACAGATTCAATTTCTTCAGGCCAAGGCCTGAATCGACACACCGGGAGGTGCCCAGATGAGTGATATCAAGCAGAAAGACGACCAGGAAATCGGCCCGGCAGGCGAAAAACTGCAGAAGGTCCTCGCCCGTATCGGCGTCGGCTCGCGCCGCGACGTGGAAGGCTGGATCAGCAAAGGCCGGATCAAGGTCAACGGCAAAGACGCCACCCTCGGCCAGCGCGTCGACATGCATGACGCCATCACCATCGATGGCAAGGTGATCAAGCGCGAAGAGGCGTCCGAATCGGTTCGCCGTGTGATCATGTACAACAAACCCGACGGCGAAATCTGCACCCGTGACGACCCGGAAGGCCGTCCGACCGTGTTCGACAAGCTGCCGCGTCCGAAAGAAGGCCGCTGGATCAATATCGGCCGCCTGGACATCAACACCACCGGCCTGCTGATGTTCACCACCGACGGTGAGCTGGCCAACCGCCTGATGCACCCGTCCTACGAAATGGACCGCGAGTACGCGGTCCGTGTCCGTGGTGAAGTGGACGAAGAGATGATTGCCCGGCTCAAGGCCGGCGTGATGCTCGAAGACGGCCCGGCGAAGTTCACCGATATCCAGGAAGCGCCTGGCGGTGAAGGTTTCAACCATTGGTACCACTGCGTGGTGATGGAAGGTCGTAACCGCGAAGTACGTCGCCTGTGGGAATCCCAGGGGCTGGTGGTCAGCCGTCTGAAGCGCGTGCGTTTCGGTCCGGTGTTCCTCAATTCCGACCTGCCGATGGGCCGCTGGCGTGAAATGACCCAGTACGAGGTGGATGTCCTCAGTGCCGAGGTCGGCCTGACGCCGGTAGCGATGCCGCAGCTCAATGCCAAGAGCAAGGACAAGCTGGAGCGTATGCAGCGCAAGTCCTCCCGTCCGGTGGGCAAGAGCGAGCGTGTGCGGACCCTGCGTCCAGCCGCTGGCGCACCTGCCGAGCGCAGCGACCGCGAGCCACGGATCGAAGGCGAGCGTCCGGCCCGCAAGCCGGCACCGCGCCAGGACGGCGAGCGCGCACCGCGTGCTCCACGTCCGGCGGCCGGTCGTGGCGAGTCGACCCGTGGTACGCCAGTGGCGGATCGTCCGTCGGACAGCAAGCGTCCGGCCAAGCCGGCACCCAAGACCAAGCGTCCAAGCCTGGTTCTGGACAAGGACGCGCCGTCGGGCAAGCGTCGTGGCGCACCGGCCGGTTCTGGCCAGCGTCCGGGGTTTGGGCGTCGCAAGCCTGAGTAAAACAGGCGCTTGAGCGCACCGCGAGACCCAAAACCCCATGACGAGCCAACGTCATGGGGTTTTGTTTTTTGGGGGGATATCAATGTGCCTTCGGCACAACTGACCTGGCGTCATGAGTACCACGGCAACGGTCTGCAATCGGTCGCCAACTTTGCCGCCGATACCTCGGGCGCCACCAGCTTCACCAGTCCGGGCGCGAAAGCGATTGCCGACACCGGCGTGCTGGCGTTGGGCGTGACCCTGCTGCGCAGCGAAAACCTCAGCCTGGGGGCGAAGTACACCCTGGAAGCGGCGAGCGACTGCACCGCCAATACCGGTGATGTGCAGGTGCGCTGGAACTTCTGATCCGCTACATTGCGCCTGTCAGCAAACGCCTGTTGTTCAGTGATGAACAATAGGCGTTTGTCCTTCGGTCGCAGCGGATGTGGACGAAAACCCGTTGCACAGAAGTCTCTACTCCCTATTTGAAGGCCCCTCCATGATTGGCACACCGACCACTTCCGGCACCCCACAACTGACGTTTGCCGAAGCCATGACGCTGGCCCATCAACATTGGAACGCGGGTCAGGCACAACAGGCCGAGCAACTCTGTCAGCGGATCCTGGCGCAATGGCCGCAACAACCCGATGCCCTGCATTTACTCGGGCTGATTGCCCACGCGTTCGGTCGGCTGGAGTTGGCCGTGAGCTACCTGCGCCAGGCTTGCCAGACGCTGAGCGCACCGGCGATCTACTTCAGCAACCTGGCCGAGATGTGCCGCCAGCAGGGCCTGCTGGTCGAGGCCGAACAGGCGGCTCGACAGGCTGTTGCGCTGGACCCCACGCTGGTGGATGCCTGGAGCAACCTGGGGATCATCCTGCAGGAAAGCGGCAAACTGGACGACAGCCTCGAGTGTTTGCAGCGCGTCGTAACGCTACGGCCGCAAGCGGCACAAGCCCACAACAATCTGGCCAATACCTATCGCCGCCTGGATCGACAAGAGCGCGCCGAGTGGCATTACAAACAGGCGTTGAGCCTCGATCCGAATTACGCCGAGGCCTGCAGCAACCTGTCTTTTCTACTGAGTTCACAAGGGCATTTCGATGAGGCGGTGGCGGCTGGACGCCGGGCTGTCGAACTCAATCCCCGGCTGGTCGATGGGTACCTGAATATCGCCGAAGCCGAAACCCAACGCTTGAACCATGGCGAAGCGTTGCGTTGGTTGGATGCCCTGCACCGGGTTGCCCCGAGCCATGTCGGTGGCTTCACGGCACGCGCCATGGTCTTGAGAAAGGGCGGACTCTTCGACGAGGCCCTGCACTGCGCGCGGCAAGCGTTGGCATTGGCACCCAATGACGCCAGTGTGCACAACGCCATGGGCAATGCGCTTCAGGCCAGCGGCCTGCATGATCAGGCCCTGGAGCATTTCAATCAGGCGGCGGCGTTGCCTGGCTCGGTGACCGAAGAGGCGATGATCGCACGGGGCGTGCTGCTCCTGGAAAGTGGCCGCAAGGAAGAGGCCGCCGTGGCCTTTGAACAGGCCTTGAGCGCGTTCCCGGGGTCGATCCGCGCACTGACGGGGCGTTCGGACAGCAAGACCTTTAAACCCGGTGATGCCGATATCGCCGCCATGGAGGCCGGGTTGGTGCGCGAGGGAGGTCTGTTGTTGACCGACAAACTGTCGACCCACTTTGCCTTGGGCAAGGCGTATCTGGACACGGGTGATTCCGCGCGAGCCTTCCATCACCTGGATACCGGAAACCGACTCAAGCGCTCCACCTTTGCCTATGACTCTCAGACTGCGCGGCAATGGATGCAGAGCATTGCCGGGTTGTTCAGCGATGAATTTCAATCTGCGCGCCAAGGGCAGGGGGCGGCATCGTCGCTGCCGGTCTTCATCGTCGGCATGCCACGCTCCGGCACCACCCTGGTCGAGCAGATCCTCGCCTCCCATCCACGGGTGCAGGGTGCGGGGGAGTTGTCATCGCTGCGTCTGGCGGTGGAAAACCAAGGAAGATTTCCGCAAAACCTGGCCAACTGCTCAGCGCAGGATCTGGCCAGAGTCGGTCATGACTACCTTGAGCGCATCAAGCCCCTGGTCGACGCACGGGATCGCCTGGTGGACAAGATGCCGGGCAATTTTGTCTATGCCGGCCTGATTCCGTTGATCCTGCCCGGCGCCCGTATCATTCACTGTCGCCGCGATCCGGTGGATACCTGCCTGTCCTGTTACAGCAAGCAATTCAGCGGTGAGCAGCTGTTCACCTACGACCAGACCGAGCTGGGGCAGTTCTATCGCGATTATGACGCCTTGATGCGTCACTGGCGCCAGTTGCTACCCGCCGAGTCCTTTATTGAAGTGGACTACGAGTCGGTGCTGGACGACCTTGAAGGCCAGGCCAGGCGCTTGATCAGTTTCATTGACCTGCCGTGGGACGAGGCCTGCCTGGACTTTCACAAGACCCGGCGCGTGGTGCGTACCGCCAGCGTCAATCAGGTGCGCCAGCCCCTGTACAAAACCTCGAAAGGTCGCTGGCGCGCGCATGCCGAACACCTCGGGCCGCTGTTGGCGGCGCTGGGCCTTGCCGAGATATGAAAGGTTCGAACCGGGCGCTGTTCACTTGTCTGTGTGTGCTGCTGGGAATACTTGCAGGCTGTGCCGATCCGAACCGGCACGCCGAAACCCTGGCACACACCGCTCATTTGCAGCGAGAACAGGTTGATACCGACAGCTTTGTACTGACCAGCTTTTACCGGATAACCCGTCCTGACCTGCCGTTGACCCTCTACATCGAGGGCGATGGCCTGGCCTGGCGCTCGCGTACGACTCCGTCGGAAAATCCAACGCCGCATCAGGCCGAGGGCCTGGCGTTGGCGGCAGCGGATCCGGCGGCCAACGTCGTGTACCTGGCGCGGCCCTGTCAATTCACGCCGCTGGTGCTCAGTCCACGCTGCGATAAAGCCTATTGGACGCAAAAGCGCTTTGCCGAGGAAGTCGTGGTGGCGATGAACCAGGCCGTGAGCCACTTTGCTCTCCAGGTGCCAGGGCAGCGCATCCATCTGGTCGGTTATTCGGGAGGCGCCGCCCTGGCGGTATTGATTGCGGCCAGACGTAGCGATGTCGCCTCGCTACGTACCGTGGCCGGCAACCTCGATCACGCCGAAGTCAATCGCCTGCATCACGTGTCGGCGATGCCTGAGTCGCTCAATGCGATCGATGTTGCCCCCCAAGTGGCCTTGATCCCGCAACTGCATTTCAGCGGTGCCGACGACAGCGTCGTGCCACCGGTGATTGCGCAACGTTTTGTCAGCGCGGCCGCCAGTCGATGTGCACAGAGCCAGATCGTGCCGGGCATGAGCCATGAAAGCGACTGGGCCAGGCTCTGGCCGGCACTGCTCAAAATCCCTTTGCGGTGTGCAACGGGACCTTAGCTGGACCGAGTCATCGTCAAAACGCAAACTGCCCGTCAAACACCGGCTTGTCATCCAGCGCCAGCACGCCGCTGGCAAAGATCAGGTCCAGGTGATGGCTGCCCTTGGCGCCACCGCCCAATCCCAGGTGCAGGCCGCAATGGCGTTCCTCGAAACCCGAGTTGCGCGCATACAGGGCCTTGACCCCCTCATTGGTACCGATCCCCAGTTCCTCGACCCGACGGTTGGACGGATTGGCATTCAGGTATTTGTTGAAGTCCGCCTCCAGTCCCGGTATTTCGGTGGCAATGCGGCTGATGGTCGAATCCTCGATCCACAGTTCCAGCGGCGACTCGAGCACCCCGTACTTGCGGGCAAAGGGGATGGTGCCGAGAAAGGTCCCGACAAACTTCACGCAACCGTTGATGGCGTCGCTGTGGGTGGCGATTTCGCCGGGAGCCAGGTCGTGGTTGCCCACGCCATTGATATTGGTCCACTTGCGGATGCTGCTCAGCGGCGCCTGCAGATGCGAGCCGTGGCGGTCCTTGAAGCTCAGGGTGGTGGCCCGGGACATACGGCGGATCAGGCTCTCGTTGAGGTCGGCAATGCGTTGCGGGCTGACACTGAAGGTGTCGTAGAAATAGTCGCCGTAATCCTTGAACAGCAGTGATTTGCGCCATTGCTCGGCCATGACCCCATGCAATGCATGGAGAAATTCCGGGCCCTGGGGACGAGGCGGGGAGAGCATCGAGGAATCGTAGAAAAAGATATACAGGTCGCTGTCGCCGATGGCCTCGATCAGGCTCGGGGCTGGCTCAAGGTCCAGGCGCAGCGCGCTGAAGTCGAACTGTCGGCGCTCGGCGTCCTGCCCGATGATGGCCGAGGTGATTTCGCTGTAATCCGGGGTATGGCCCAGCAGGACCTTTGGCTGGTCGAGCCCTTCCAGGGCCGGGTGGCGGGCGAGGTAGTAGAGAAAATGTTCGAGGGCGCGGGTCTTGTCCATGACGTCATTCCTGGGGCAACAGAGGGTGGATGCGGCAAACCGCACCCACCTGGAGGCCTTAGAAAGGCCACATCGCGGTGCCAAAGGGCACGACAGCATCGGCTTGCATCATTTCCACGGCCGCGTCGTGGGTCGGGGCTTCAAACCAATCGTCCAGTTGCAGTTCAGCGCTCACGTCCTGATCCGAGACTTGCATGGTGAATCTCCTTGGGAATGGTATGGCTGGACGGTCGAAAAGGTTTTTTGCTAGGAAAATTCCTATGCACTAAATCCATTTCTCCGACTTGCCGGTTGTAGGCTTCGGCAAGTGGCTGAAAACCTAGTGCAGTATCTCGATAGGCGCAAAAAATTATTTTCAAATTTTTTTTGCAGGCTGGCAGAGCAAAAAAACTTCCCCAGGAAAAACAGCGATTCACCGGCTAAGGCCCGCGCTAAACAGCCTGTCTGTCAATTTTCGAACGGGGACTGTCTACGGCTTTATTGGCAAGAAAACGTGACACTTTGTCAGGAAAACCTGACGATCTGGACAGTAAAGGCGCCTGAAAACCCGTGGTTCGGATTGGCGTAAGGAATAGTTGCCGAGGGGGTCTGTAGGATTTTTCTTTGTGGCGAAAAGGCCCCTTGTCCTCCCGCGCTGGGGGCGGTGAGATGCGCGGATGCCTGCCAGTGGTGGTCCGGCGGTGTACAATGCGCGGCGTTTTACCTGTGACTCAACTGCGTACCCGCGCATTTTTGTGGCTTTCGACGGTGGCCTTGCGATGCCCCGAAAGCCCGTGCACTCAAGGCTACCCGCCTTGTTCACTCCATCGCGTCATAAGCGTGATGGGTTCGATTTCGTCACAGATAAAAACAAACAGGTGACGCATGACCCCTGATACACCCCTTGCTTCGGGCGAGCTTAAACGCGGCCTGAAAAATCGTCATATCCAATTGATCGCCCTCGGTGGCGCCATCGGTACCGGCCTGTTCCTCGGCTCGGCCGGGGTGCTCAAGTCCGCTGGTCCGTCGATGATCCTCGGCTACGCCCTCTGCGGTTTCATCGCCTTCATGATCATGCGCCAGTTGGGCGAAATGATCGTCGAGGAGCCGGTCGCAGGCTCGTTCAGCCACTTTGCCCACAAGTACTGGGGCGGTTTCGCCGGCTTTCTGTCGGGCTGGAACTGCTGGATCCTCTACATCCTGGTGGGCATGTCGGAGCTGACCGCGGTCGGCAAGTACATCCACTACTGGTGGCCCGATGTCCCGACCTGGGTCTCGGCCGCAGCTTTCTTCGTGCTGATCAATGCGATCAACCTGGCCAACGTCAAGGTCTTCGGCGAAGCGGAATTCTGGTTCGCGATCATCAAGGTGGTGGCGATCGTCGGCATGATTGCCCTGGGCAGCTACCTGCTGGTCAGCGGCCACGGCGGCCCCCAAGCTTCGGTGAGCAACCTGTGGGAACACGGCGGGTTCTTCCCCAATGGCGTCAGCGGCCTGGTGATGGCCATGGCGATCATCATGTTTTCCTTCGGCGGCCTGGAAATGCTCGGTTTTACCGCCGCTGAAGCCGACCAGCCGAAAACCGTGATTCCCAAGGCCATCAACCAGGTGATCTACCGGATCCTGATTTTCTACATCGGCGCCCTGGTGATCCTGCTGTCGCTGACCCCCTGGGACAGCCTGTTGACCACGCTGAACGCTTCGGGCGACTCCTACAGCGGTAGCCCGTTCGTCCAGGTGTTCTCGATGCTCGGTAGCAACACCGCGGCGCATATCCTCAACTTCGTGGTGCTGACGGCGGCGCTGTCGGTGTACAACAGCGGCACCTACTGCAACAGCCGCATGCTGCTGGGCATGGCCGAGCAGGGCGATGCGCCGAAGGTGCTGGCCAAGATCGACAAGCGCGGCGTGCCGGTACGCTCGATCCTGGCCTCGGCGCTGGTGACCTTTATCGCGGTGGTGATGAACTACCTGATGCCGCAACAGGCCCTGGAATTGCTGATGTCCCTGGTGGTGGCGACCCTGGTGATCAACTGGGCGATGATCAGCTACTCGCACTTCAAGTTCCGCCAGCACATGGACCGGACCCAACAGAAGCCGCTGTTCAAGGCCCTGTGGTACCCCTATGGCAACTATGTGTGCCTGGCGTTCGTGGTGTTCATCCTCGGCGTGATGTTGATGATTCCGGGGATCCAGGTCTCGGTGTACGCGATTCCGGTGTGGGTGGCGTTCATGTGGGTCTGCTATGGCATCAAGAATCGGCGCAGTGCCCAGCAGGCATTGCTGGCGGTGAAGTAGGCTGCTAATTCGCAGAAACGACAAACCCGGCGATTGCCGGGTTTGTCGTTTCTGCGGGGGGCGAACAGGCTCGTTGCGGCGCGGATCAGGTATCCTGAACACCCTGATGTCGGACGCTTTTCAAATGCTGGTGATTTCCAACAATGTGCATCTGCCGGATGCCGAGATCGAGTTGACGGCCATTCGTGCCCAGGGCGCGGGTGGGCAGAACGTCAACAAGGTCTCCAGCGCGGTGCACCTGCGTTTCGATATTTCGGCTTCGTCCCTGCCGCCGTTCTACAAGGAGCGCCTGCTGGCCCTGCGCGACAGTCGCATCACCAGTGAAGGGGTGATCGTGATCAAGGCCCAGCAATACCGGACCCAGGAGCAGAACCGCGGCGATGCCCTGGAGCGCCTGGTCGAACTGATCCTCAGCGCGACCAAGGTGGAGAAGAAACGCCGTCCGACCAAGCCGACCCTCGGTTCGAAGAAACGTCGCCTGGAAGGCAAGTCCCAGCGTGGTGCGATCAAGGCCGGCCGCGGCAGGATCGACTTCTAGGCCTTCAGGCTTTTTCCCGCAACGCCCGTTGTTTCGGCGCCTGCCGGTAGAGATAAAGACTCAGCAGCAACCCGGAAAACGACGCCAGGGCGGCGAACAGGAAGATCGAGGCAAAGCCCAGGCCCGCTGCAATCGCCCCGGCCAACGGCCCGGTGATGCCCAGTGACAGGTCGATGAACAGCGAGTAGGCACCCACCGCCGCGCCACGACTGGAGGCCGGCACCAGGTTCACCGCCTCCACCCCCAGCGCCGGGAACACCAGGGAGAAACCGAACCCGCTCAACGCCGCCCCCGCCAGTGCCCAATGGGCATCCGGTGCCAGCCACAACAGCAGCAGGCCGAGGGTTTCCACCGACAGGCAGGCGATTGCCACGCGAAAGCCGCCGAGGCGATTGATCAGGTTGCCGAACAGCAGTCGCGCACCGATAAAACTGGCGCCGAACAGGCTCAGGCAGAGCACCGCGTTGGCCCAGTGCTGGGTGGCGTAATACAGGGTGATAAAGGTCGCGATGGTGCCGAAACCGATGGAGCCCAGGGCCAGGCCGGTGCCGTGGGGCAGGACACGACCGAGCACATGGAGGAAGGGCAGGCGCTCGCCGGCGACAATCGGTGCCGCCTGCTTCGGCCAGGCCAGCAACAGTCCCAGGGTGGCCAGCAGCAGGATGCTCACACCCATGCTCCAGAGGCCCAACTGGCCGACCAGCCACACCCCCAGCGGCGCGCCGATGGCCAGCGCGCCGTAGCTGGCGATGCCGTTCCAGGAAATCACCTTGGCAGTGTTTGCCGCCCCGACCCGGCCGATGCCCCAGCCGATGGAGCCGGAGCCCACCAGGCTTTCCGCGCTGCCCAGCACCAGGCGGCCGATAAACAGGCTGATCAGGCTCAGCAGCGGCATTGCCTGGAGAAAGCTCGACAGCAGCATGAACACCCCGCTCAGGCCGCAGCCGACCAGGCCGATCATCACCGCACGCTTGCTGCCCTGGTTATCGATAACCCGGCTGGCGTAGGGGCGACTCAACAGGGTCGCCAGGTACTGGACGCTGATCACCAGCCCGGCGATCACTGTTCCAAAGCCCAGGTCACTGTGGACATAGCCGGGCAGCACAGCGAGGGGAATGCCGATGTTCAGGTAACCGATAAAGGTAAACAGGACAATGGAAACGACTTGCAGCGTGACCGCCAGGGGGCGCTGGGTATCAGACATGGACAAGAACCACCGTTGCCGCGGAGAAAAAAAGATAGGAGGCTTATGATAACGGTGCGAAGCGGGTTGCAGGGGAGTTAAATCGAAAAAAGCTTGGCGGGCGCCTGTATCCGGTTGCGTGAAAAACACCAGGGAACGGGCTTTTCACGCGACCGGTTGAGCAAGCGTTCAGTCTTCGCTGTCGGCCTTGAGGCTTTCTGCGGCCTCGTTGTTTACCGGCTGCTGGGCAGCGGCTTGTGGCGGGTTTTTCTGCTCAGTCTCGTGCAGGCTTGGGAAGGGGAAGTTGGGTATCTCATGCATCGTCGTCGCTCCTCGCAAGGTCTGTTTTTTAAATCGCTGGGTAGATCCGCGCTTTTAAAAAGCCTGGGCAGGATACAGCAGGGAAAATGACAGAAAGATTTTTTTCGTCCCGGCTGCGACAGCCATTCGTCAGTTCTGCGGGAGCCGGCAAGCCGGCTCCCGCCGTTCAAGGGCTGACAATGATTTTCCCGATCATCTGCGGATGCAGGGCACAGAAATACTCAAAGGTGCCCGCGGTCGTGAACTCATAGGAAAAACTGTCGTTGGTGTCCAGCGCGCCCGAGCGGAACAGCTTGTGGGTTTCGGCCACCGTATGGGGGATCTGATCGTCGTTGACCCAGGTCACTTTGGTACCGAGCGCGACGGTCAGGTCCTTGGGCCCGAACATGAATTCCTTGATATCGATTTTCACTTCCTGTGCCCACACCGGGATCGAGAGCGCCAGGCAAGCCAGCACCAGTCCCTGCAAAAATCTTTTCATTCGAATGCTCTCCTAAATCAGTGTCGAATCAATCAGTGCCAACGGGTGATCGCCCTGTGTCGTGCGGACATCGGTAATCCCCAGGTAATTGCGCAACTGATCGGCGGCCACCGTCATCGGCCCCGGTGACGGCGCCGCCCCCGGTGCCGGTTGCGGGTAGGCCGTGCCGCGTGCGGTGTGAAAGGTAATGTTGCCTTCGACTTTCTGGATCACCTGGTGGATATGGCCGTTGAGCACGGTCACCGAGCCATATTTGCGCAGCAGGGCAATGGCCTGGTCGCCGTCCTCCGTGCCCCAGCCCCAGGGTTGGTAGATGGTCCACAGCGGAATATGGGTGAACACCACGATCGGCGTGCTGGTCGCCACCGCCCTCAGGTCATCGGCCAGCCAGGCGAGCTGGTCGGCGCCGAGGTTGGCTTCATGGCCGGCCTGGAAGTTGAAGACATTGACCAACGCGATGAAGTGCACGCCGTGGTCGTCGAAGCTGTACCAGCCGTTGCCCTTGGTGCCCTTGCCGTACCGCTGCAGGTAGAGCTGGCCACCGCCTTCGTCGAGAGTGTCGTGCTCACCCGGCACGTAGTGCACGGTGGCGGGCAGGGCCTTGAGCAACTGCGCGGCGGTGTCGAACTCCTCGGGCTTGCTGAGATGGGTGATATCCCCGGTATGGAGAATCAGCGCCGGCCGCTTGGGCAGGGCGATGACCTTGTCGATGGCCACTTGCAGGGTCTTCACCGGTTCGGGATTGGCTTCCTTGTTGAAACCGATATGCGAATCGCTGATTTGCACGAAGTGAAAGTTCGCGGCCAGCGCGGCCGGGTCGCTGGTCTGGCCATTCTGGTCCAGGGCAAAGGCCCGCGGAATGCCGCCGCTCAGGGCCCAGAGAACCCCGGCGCCGGCCCAGGCCGAGCATTTGAGCAGGGTCCGGCGATCGGGGTCGAGCGGGCCGTCGGTACGTTTGTCGTGGGGTGTTGGGTGCAGGTTCATGGGAACGCCCTCGCTGGCGGTCTACAGTGATTGAGCTCACATCTGTAAAACCGGGCGGCGTGGGGCTTTATTCCTGAAAATAAAAAAATTCTTCCGGGAATAAAACAGGACCTTTCACCGTTATAGGAACAAAGGTATCGGAGCCACTATGAAGCGATTCGAGGCGCTGTTTGCGCCGCATCTGGATGCGGCCTATAACCTCGCGCGCTGGCTCACCGACAGTGAGAGCGCCGCGCAGGATGTGGTCCAGGAAAGTGCCTTCAGGGCCTTCAAGTTCCAGCACCGTTTTGTCGACGGCAATGCCAAGGCCTGGTTCCTGACCATTGTCCGCAACGAAAGCTACAACTGGCTCAAGGCCTCGATGGGCGCGCGCTGGGTGGCCATCGACGAGGACTGGTTGCAGGACGACCCGGCAATGGCCGATGTATGCACGCCGGAATCACAGATCATCCGCGCCCAGGCCGCCGAGCAGGTCCGCCTGGCATTGCTGGCGTTGGCCCCGGCGTTTCGCGAAGTGATTGTCCTGAAGGAGTTGGAAGACATGCCCTACAAGGACATAGCGAAAATCGTCGATATCCCCTTGGGCACCGTCATGTCACGGCTGGCCCGGGCCCGCGCGATGCTCAAGCGCGAACTGCTGAAGTTGCACCCTTATGAATGACCTTGATTGCAAGACCTGTGATGAGTTGATCCATGGCTACCTCGACCATGAACTGGACGAGGCGACCACGGCGCGGGTGGCCGGGCACCTGGCGGACTGTGTCGGGTGCGCACGCCAGCATGAGCAGGCCCGTCAATTGATCGACGACGTCAAAAGTCGCGCGCCCTATTACCGCGCTCCCGAGGCTTTGAACCTGAGCCTGTTGGGGGCTGCCCCGGCGCGCTCCTCGGCCATGGCGGATTTCATGCAGGGACTGCGGACGCTATCTGGGCGCTGGTGGGCGCCAGTGTTTTCAACCCTGGCGTTGAGCCTGGCGGTCATGCTCTACGTGGTGACGCCATCCGCCGAGCAACCCTGGCTGGATGAGGCGGTGTCCAGTCATGTGCGTTCGTTGATGGCCGAGCATTTGAACGATGTGGTGTCATCCGACCGGCATACGGTGAAACCCTGGTTCACCGGCAAGCTCGATTTCGCGCCGCCGGTTTTCGACTATGCGGCGCAGGGTTACCCGCTGCTGGGCGGGCGATTGGATTATCTGCAACACCAGACCACTGCCGCGCTGGCATATCGGCATGCCAAGCACACCATCAACCTGTTTATCCTGCCGACGGCCGAGGCTGATCGGGCTCGGGAGAGCCAGTCGTTACGGGGCTACAACGTGGTGGCGTGGCGACGCGATCATCTGCGCTTCATCCTGGTCTCGGACCTGGAGAAGGGCGAGCTCGAGGCGTTCGGGCAGTTGATCGAGAAGGGGGGGTAAGTGTCTGATCTGATCGCGGGCACACAACAAAACCTGTAGGAGCCGGCTTGCTGGCGATGCAGACGCTGCGGTGTCTCAGACAGACCGCATTATCGTTCATCGCCAGCAAGCCGGCTCCTGCAGGACCGTGTCTAGCCAGCACGGGTCGTTGTGTCAGTCCTTGCAGACCGCGGCAATCGCTTGCGCCAGTGCATCCAGGCGCGTCGCGTCGATACCCGCCACGTTGGCCCGGCCGGAGCTGACCATATACACGCTGTGCTCGTCGCGCAGGCGTTTGACCTGGGCCGGTGACAGACCGGTGTAGGAGAACATGCCGCGCTGCACGCCAATATGCGCAAACCGCTCGGCCAGGCCGTGGGGCTGCAGGGCTTCCACCAGGCCGCTGCGCAGTTGCGCAATACGCAAACGCATGGCTTCCACTTCATCGGCCCACAGGCTTTTCAGCTCGGGGTCGCCAAGAATGGTGGTGACCACCGCCGCGCCGTGATCCGGTGGGTTCGACCACAGGTTTCGGGCCACTGCCGCCAGTTGGCTGCGTACATCCAGCAGTTTTTCAGCATCGCCGGTGCAGACGATCAGCGCACCGGTACGCTCGCGGTACAGGCCGAAGTTCTTCGAGCAGGAACTGGTGATCAGCACCTCCGGCAACTCCCGGGCGAACAACCGCGCCGCCCAGGCATCCTGTTCCACGCCATCGCCAAAGCCCTGGTAGGCGAAGTCGATCAGTGGCAGCAGTTCACGGCGACGGACGATGTCCAGCACCTTGTACCAGTCATCGTGGGACAGGTCGAAACCGGTCGGGTTGTGGCAGCAGGCGTGCAGCAGCACCACGTCACCCTGCGGTACCTGTTCCAGGGCGGCGAGCATGCCCTCGACATCCAGGCGGTTGTCGCTGTCGACATAAGGGTAGTGACCGATCTTCAAGCCGGCGGCGGCGAAGATGGTCTCGTGGATCGGCCAGGTCGGATCGCTGAGCCAGATGCCACGGCCCGGCAGGCAGTGGGCGATAAAGTCGGCGCTCAGGCGCAAGGCGCCGGTGCCGCCCGGGGTCTGGGTCGCGCCGACACGCTGGGCGGCGATCAGCGGCGAGTCCGCGCCCATCACCAGCTCGTTGAGCAGGCTGCCGAAACGCAGGTCACCGTGGCCACCGATATAGGACTTGGTCCGTTGCTCGTCCACCAGCCGCTGTTCAGCCAGCTTGACCGACCGCAGGATCGGGGTCAGGCCCTGGGCATCCTTGTAGACGCCGACGCCCAGGTCGAACTTGCGAGGGTTGGTGTCCTGGGCATAAGCCTCCAGCAACCCGAGAATCGGGTCGCCGGGTACACGCGCGATGGCGTCGAAATGCATTATTTACGGCCCTCGGCGGCGTGGCTGACCTCGTCGGTGCGTGCCGCCATGATGAAATCGTTACGGTGCAGGCCCTTGATCGAATGGCTCCACCAGGTGACGGTGACTTTGCCCCATTCGGTCAGCAGGCCCGGGTGGTGGCCTTCGGCTTCGGAAATCTCGCCGACGGCATTGGTGAAGGCCAGGGCGAACTTGAAGTTCTTGAACAGGAAGACCTTCTCCAGTTGCATGATGCCGTCCCGCACTTCGATGTTCCAGTCCGGAATCTGTTTGATCAGCAGCGGCAGTTCTTCGTCGCTGACCTGGGGGGCATCGGCGCGGCAGGCTTCGCAGTGGGCTTGGTTCAAGGTGTTCATGGTGGATTCCTGAAATCGTTTTTTATTCAAGGACGCCGTTCGAATACGCTATTCGAAAACGTCGGTTCGAGAAAGACGCACGTAGCGCTCAATGTCGCGGATCAGGCGGCCTTGGGCGGGAATTTCGGGGCGTGCAGACCCAACTGCATGCCGCGCTCGACCATGCCCATGATGTCTTCGTGGGCCAGGTCGAACAAGCGCTTGAGGTTCGGCAGGACGAAGTACAGCGGCTGCAGGATGTCGATGCGATACGGCGTGCGCATGGCTTCCAGCGGGTCGAACAGCTGATGCTCGGGCTGGTTGGACAGGCTGTACACGCTTTCCTTCGGCGAGGAGAGAATACCGCCGCCATAGATTCGCCGACCTTGCGGGGTGTCCACCAGGCCGAATTCGATGGTCATCCAGTACAGGCGCGCCAGGTACACCCGCTGCTCCTTGCTGGCTTGCAGGCCGAGCTTGCCGTAGGTGTGGGTGAATTCGGCGAACCAGGGGTTGGTCAGCAGCGGGCAGTGGCCAAAGATCTCGTGGAAAATATCCGGCTCTTGCAGGTAGTCGAGTTCTTCTTCGGTGCGAATAAAGGTCGCCACCGGAAACTGCTTGTTGGCGAGCAGTTCGAAAAAGGTCTGGAACGGAATCAGCGCCGGCACCCGGGCGACTTGCCAGCCGGTGGTGGCGCCGAGGACCTGGTTGATTTCGCTGAGCTGCGGAATCCGGTCGTGGGGCAGGGCCAGTTTTTCGATGCCGTCCAGGTATTCCTGGCACGCGCGGCCTTCGATCACTTTCAGTTGACGAGTGATCAGGGTATTCCACACGGCATGCTCGGCGGCCGGGTAGTCGATAAAACCTTGCGCATCGGGCTCGCGAGCCACGTAGTGCGTCTGCTTCATACAGCTCTCCTGCTGGGGGATTCGTTCTTGTTATGTGCAGCGATGGGCTTAGTGTTAACCCGTTGAGGGGGCGTGCGCATCGGGGAGAGAGCGCTAAAGGGTGGGATGAGTGCTGGTATTTCGTAAAGAAAACGTTACGAAATGGCGCTTTGCTAGTGTGTAAGGCGTTTTGACGTGGCGATCCAGTGGGTTTTTGTCACATAATCTTTACGACTAACTGCGGCGCACTGAAAAAAGTGCCCGCTCCGCCGGGGTCGGGGTGCCTCGGCCATCGCCCTTTTTCGAGCCTTTCCATGCGTATCAAAGTGCACTGCCAGAACCGCATCGGCATTCTTCGCGACATTCTCAACCTGCTGGTGGACTACGGCATCAACGTGGCCCGCGGCGAGGTCGGCGGTGATCAGGGCAATGCCATCTACCTGCACTGCCCGAATCTGATCAACTTGCAGTTCCAGGCCCTGCGGCCGAAGTTCGAAACCATTGCCGGGGTGTTTGGCGTCAAGCGCGTCGGCCTGATGCCCAGCGAGCGTCGGCATATGGAGCTCAACGCCTTGCTCGGGGCCCTGGAGTTTCCGGTGCTGTCCATCGACATGGGCGGCTCGATTGTCGCGGCCAACCGGGCGGCGGCGCAGTTGCTCGGGGTCAGGGTCGACGAGGTGCCGGGTATCCCGCTGGCGCGTTACGCGCCGGATTTCGACCTGCCGGAGTTGGTGCGCGCGAACCAGTCGCGGATCAATGGCCTGCGGGTCAAGATCAAGGGTGACGTTTTCCTGGCGGATATCGCGCCGTTGCAGTCGGAGCACGATGACAGCGAGGCGATGGCCGGCGCGGTGCTGACCTTGCATCGCGCCGATCAGGTCGGCGAGCGCATCTACAACGTGCGCAAGCAGGAACTGCGCGGCTTCGACAGCATTTTCCAGAGTTCGAAAGTCATGGCCGCGGTGGTCCGCGAGGCCCGGCGGATGGCACCGCTGGACGCGCCGTTGCTGATCGAGGGCGAGACCGGGACCGGCAAGGAATTGCTGGCGCGGGCCTGCCACCTGGCCAGTCCGCGCGGACAGGCGCCGTTGATGGCCCTCAATTGTGCCGGTTTGCCGGAGTCCATGGCCGAAACCGAGCTGTTCGGCTACGGCCCCGGTGCGTTCGAGGGCGCACGCGCCGAGGGCAAGCTCGGGCTGCTGGAACTGACCGCCGGTGGCACCTTGTTCCTCGACGGGGTGGGGGAGATGAGTCCGCGCCTGCAGGTCAAGTTACTGCGCTTTCTCCAGGACGGCGGCTTCCGTCGGGTCGGCAGTGACGAGGAGGTGTACCTGGATGTGCGGGTGATCTGCGCGACCCAGGTCGACCTCTCGGAACTGTGTTCGCGGGGCGAATTTCGCCAGGACCTCTATCACCGGCTCAACGTATTGTCCCTGCATATCCCGCCCCTGCGTGAGTGCCTGGACGGGCTGACCCCGTTGGTGGAGCATTTTCTCGACCAGGCCAGCCGGCAGATCGGTTGTCCATTGCCGAAGCTGGCGCCGGCGGCGATGGATCGTCTTGCGCACTATCACTGGCCGGGCAATGTCCGGCAGTTGGAGAACGTGCTGTTCCAGGCGGTTTCCCTGTGCGAGGGCGGGGTGGTCAAGGCCGAGCATATCCGGTTGCCGGACTATGGCGTGCGCCAGCCCCTGGGGGATTTTTCCCTGGAAGGCGGGTTGGACGAGATTGTCGGGCGGTTCGAGCGGGCGGTGTTGGAGCGCTTGTACTCGGAGCATCCGAGCAGTCGCTTGCTGGGCAAGCGGCTGGGGGTTTCCCATACCACCATTGCCAACAAACTGAAGGCGTATGACGTGGGCAAGGGTGTGTAGGCGGAATATCTTGAACAGGTCATGAACCCTGCCGGAGCCAGCAAGCCGGCTCCGGCAGGTACAGGGCGTCGTCGAAAACAACGCCCGTCAGGCATCAGATGTGGAAGTAACCCACGCACGAGTCGAACGGCAGGCGCTTGAGTTCGATCTTGTTCATGTCGAACACTTCGCGCAGGGCCTTGGTCTCACCCGGGAAGTTGCGATAGGCAACCTCGTCGAGTACCACGATGGCGCCTTTGGGCATGTACGGCAGGAAGGTTTCCAGGGCCACCTTGGTCGGCTCGTAGAGGTCGGTGTCGAGGATCAGCATGGCCACCACCAGGTCCGGACGGGACTTGACGAATTCCGGCACGGTCTTGCAGATATCACCCTTGACCAGCTCGCAGCGCGGGATGCGGTTGACCGGACGCAGCAGGTCGTTGGCATCGATCATGTCCTGGATCAGCGACTGGTCGGTGTCGGAGAACATGTTCTCGTTGATGTCGGCCGGGTCTTCATCCTTGTTGATGCTGGTGAAGCCTTCGAAGGTGTCGAAGCCGACGATCGAACGGTTGATCGCGTACGGCTCGAGGATCATCGACAGGTGCATGTAGAGCATCAGCGAGTTGCCCTTGTACACGCCGCACTCGATGATCGCGCCCGGCACATCCATGACCTTCTTGAACAGCTCCATGCGCGACAGGGCGGCGGTCACGTTGATGCGGTTGGCGAACACGAACGGCGCGTCGGCCACGTATTCGGCATCGACCCGCTTGAGCACGCCGGCACGGGTTTCGTTGTATTGAGCCTCGGCAGGCGTAATGCGGCGCTTGGTCATTGATAGATTCCTTGGAAATTCGAGAAGTCGTGGGCGTGGAAGTAGTCTTTGAAGCCGGCCCCGACATCCGGGCAGGCGCTGTCGACGTTGGGGGCGCCGCGCTTGTGTTGCAGGTCGTCCAGGTGCATCAGGCGGAAGTCCACGCTGAAGCGGGTCTGTTCGGTGTAGTTGGGTACGGTGCCATGCAGGTGTGAACCGGAGAAAATCAGCATCTCGCCGGTGTTGCCAGCAATGCGCACTTCCGACGAAGTATCGATGTCGGCCAGGGGCACCGGGTGCACGCGCACTTCCTCGGTCAGGTTGTCCTTGGCCTTGTGCCGCTGGTTGTTGATCCAGTCGTTCAGGCTCCAGTCCTTCGAGGTGTTGAGCACCGGTTTTTCGAAGTAGCCGGCGTTGATCATCATGGTCTGGTTCGGGGCAATGGTGTAGACCGGCATCCAGGTGTTGATCTGGCAATCGACGCTGCCGTACCAGGTGTCGCGATGCGGCTTGTAGGCATAGCTGACGCCAGCGTGCAGGTAGTTGTAGTTGGGCACGACGCGCAGGCGCGGCACATCGAAGATGTACTCACGCGGGTCGATGCCGACTTCATGGATAAACCCCAGGATCAGGTCCTTGACGCGCTGGCTGTTGGTGAACTGGCCCTTGAGGCGGGTCACCCGGCTGACGAATTCCTCGACCGGCATCATCTTGTGGAGGGACTGGTGATCGGTCTCGCCGTCGAAGGCCAGGGTGATGCTTTCCTTGGCAAAGCCGCAGAGTTCCTTGGCGGTCGTCAGTTGGGTGTCAAGAAAAATGGCGCCTGAATAGATGTCTTCCTTGAAGTCAGCTTTTTTCTGTAGCTGGTTGATGTACAGGTTCACGTCAGCCCTCCTGAATACTGTGGCTAATTCTGAATGTCGGCAGTCACGGGGCAAACTTGACGTTGGTTGCCGTATGCCGGGTTGGCTTGCAAGGTCTATTCCAGGGTGGTTTTCTGGCGCCCGCCGCGCGGGGGGGAACGACCGATACTTGCCGCCAGCGGCATAAGCGCGCCGTTTTTTCGTCTGCCCTCAAGACCTTGAAAGCCTGCGAAAGGTACTCAAGCCCCCGCCACGACGGCTTGTCCTGCGTCAAGAAAAAAGTTGGTTCGGAAATTGCTTGGGCCTCTCGCAGTACAGCGGTGGCGGCAAACGTCCGTCAGGAAGAGGAAAGACTGTGGACAAGTACCTTTACGTGGCAATGACCGGTGCGGCCCAGAATGCCCTGGCGCAAAAGGCCCATGCCAACAATCTGGCGAACCTCTCGACCAATGGTTTTCAACGCGACCTGGACCAGGCCCGTTCGATGCCGGTGTTCGGTGACAGCTTTCCGTCACGTGCCTATGCCATGACCGAGCGCCCGGGCACGGATTTCTCCTCGGGCCCGATGGTCGAGACCGGTCGCGATCTCGACGTGGCGGTGTCCGGTGATGGCTGGGTTGCCGTGCAGACACCTGACGGCAGCGAAGGCTACGTGCGCACCGCAAGCATGAATATTGACGCCCTCGGCGTGCTGCGTGCCGGCAACGGCATGCCGGTCATGGGCAATGGCGGGCCGATCGCCGTGCCGCCCGAGTCGAAGATCGAAGTGGGCGAGGATGGCACCATCAGCATCCGTGCCATGGGTGAAGGGCCTCGAGTGGTGGCGGAAGTCGACCGCATCAAACTGGTCAACCCGGATCTGAAGAACATGATCAAGGGACCGGATGCCGTGGTGCATACCAAGGACGGCACAGCCGCGCCGGTCGATGCCAACGTCAAGGTGGTCTCGGGCTTCCTGGTCGGCAGCAACGTCAATGCCGTCGAGGAAATGACCTCGGTGCTGGCCCTGTCCAGGCAGTTCGAATTGCACATCAAGATGATGAACACCGCCAAAGACGATGACACGGCTATGGCTCGGGTCTTGCAGAACAGCTAATCACCAGAACGTAGTGCCGTAAAACAGGCGCGCGAAGGAGAACAGAATGCTTCCGGCTCTATGGGTTGCAAAAACAGGTTTGGCGGCACAAGACACCAACCTGACGACTATTTCCAACAACCTGGCCAACGTCTCGACCACCGGCTTCAAACGTGATCGCGCCGAGTTCCAGGACCTGCTGTATCAGATCAAGCGTCAGCCGGGTGCCGAGTCGACCCAGGACAGCGAACTGCCGTCGGGCCTGCAACTGGGTACCGGTGTGCGGATCGTCGGCACCCAGAAAAACTTCGCCGCCGGTAGCCTGCAAACCACCGACCAGCCGCTGGACATGGCCGTCAACGGCCGCGGTTTCTTCCAGATCCTGCAACCGGACGGCACCACGGCCTACACCCGTGACGGTACCTTCCACCTGAGCAATACCGGGCAGATCGTCACCGCCAGCGGCTTCACCCTGCAGCCGGCGATCATCATCCCGAACAACGCCCAGACCTTCACCGTCGGCCAGGACGGCACGGTCTCGATCACCGTCGCCGGCAACCCGGCTTCGCAAGTGATCGGCAACATCCAGACCGCCGACTTCATCAACCCGGCCGGCCTGCAGTCCATGGGTGGCAACCTGTTCCTGGAAACCGCCGCCAGCGGCGCGCCGCAAGTCGGCACCCCGGGCCTCAACGGTTTCGGTACCACCGAGCAGAGCACCCTGGAAACTTCCAACGTCAGCACCGTGGAAGAAATGGTCAACATGATCACCACCCAGCGTGCCTACGAGATGAACTCCAAGGTGATTTCCACCGCCGACCAGATGCTCCAGTACGTCGCACAGAACCTGTAATCAAGTCTATGAGGCGGCCTGAAGGGCGCCTGCAACACCGTGAGGTAATAGGGTCATGAATCGGTTGTTTTCCATGCTCGCGTTGAGCGCGATGGCGCTGTTGGCCGGCTGCATGAGCCCGCCACCCAAGCCCAATGACCCGTATTACGCGCCGGTGTTGCCGCGTACCCCGTTGCCCGCCGCGGCGAACAACGGTTCGATCTACCAGGCGGGCTTCGAGCAGAACCTGTATGGCGACCGCAAGGCTTTCCGGGTCGGCGACATTGTCACCATTACCCTGAACGAAGCCACCCAGGCGAGCAAGAACGCCAACTCCGACCTGTCGAAGAAAGACGCCAACAACTTTGGCCTGACCACGCTCTTCGGCTCGTCGGTGACCAGCGGCAACGCGAACCTGAATGTCGGCTATGGCGGCACCAAGACCACCGACGGCTCGTCCAAGGCCGCGCAGAGCAACAGCCTGACCGGCTCGATCACCGTGACCGTGGCTGACGTGCTGCCCAACGGCATCATCGCCGTCCGTGGCGAGAAGTGGTTGACCCTCAACACCGGCAATGAGCTGGTGCGCATCGCCGGGATGATCCGGGCGGATGATATCGCCACCGATAACACCGTTCCGTCCACTCGCGTGGCCGATGCGCGCATTACCTACTCGGGTACCGGCGCCTTTGCCGATACGAGCCAGCCGGGTTGGCTCGACCGCTTCTTCCTCAGTCCGCTCTGGCCTTTCTAGGTGCTACGACCATGTTCAATCTCAAGCATCTGATGGCGGCTGTGCTGCTGATGTCTACCGCTCTCGGTGCCCAGGCCGAGCGGTTGAAGGACATCGCCAGTATTTCCGGCGTGCGTTCCAACCAGCTGATTGGTTATGGCCTGGTGGTCGGTCTCAACGGTTCGGGTGACCAGACCACGCAGACGCCGTTCACCCTGCAGACCTTCAACAACATGCTTTCGCAGTTCGGCATCAAGGTGCCGGCCAACGCCGGTACCGTGCAGCTGAAGAACGTCGCGGCGGTGTCGATCAGTGCCGATCTGCCGGCGTTCGCCAAGCCGGGGCAGGTGGTGGATATCACCGTCTCGTCCATCGGTAACGCCAAGAGCCTGCGCGGCGGCACCCTGTTGATGACGCCACTCAAGGGTATCGACGGCAATGTCTACGCCATCGCCCAGGGCAACCTGGTGGTGGGCGGTTTCGATGCTTCGGGGGCGGACGGTTCGAAGATCACCGTCAACGTTCCGTCGGCCGGCCGTATTCCCGGCGGGGCTTCGGTGGAGCGCGCGGTACCGAGTGGTTTCAACCAGGGCAACAGCCTGACCTTGAACCTCAACCGTTCCGACTTCACCACCGCCAAGCGGGTCGTCGACAAGGTCAATGACCTGCTCGGCCCGGGCGTGGCCCAGGCCATCGACGGCGGCTCGATCCGCGTCACCGCGCCGCTGGATCCGAGCCAGCGGGTCGACTACCTGTCGATGCTGGAAAACCTCGAGGTTGATCCGGGCCAGGCGGTGGCGAAAGTCATCATCAACTCGCGCACCGGCACTATCGTGATCGGCCAGAACGTCAAGGTGTCGCCGGCCGCGGTGACCCACGGCAGCCTGACCGTGACCATTACCGAAGACCCGATCGTCAGCCAGCCGGGGCCGCTGTCCAACGGCACCACGGCGGTGGTACCGCGTTCGCGGGTCAACGCCCAGCAGGAAGCCAAGCCGATGTTCAAGTTTGGCCCGGGGACCACCCTGGACGAGATCGTCCGTGCGGTGAACCAGGTGGGTGCGGCGCCAGGCGACTTGATGGCGATCCTCGAAGCCTTGAAACAGGCCGGCGCCTTGCAAGCCGACCTGATCGTGATCTGAGGCCGTCGATATGGTGGACATGCGCAAGAGCGGGCTGGCAAGCACCGGCGACTCCGGTGCCTACAGCGACCTGAACCGAATGAACAGCCTGAAGGTCGGCAATCGCGACAGCGACGCCAACATTCGCAAGGTGGCGCAGGAGTTCGAGTCGCTGTTCGTTGGTGAAATGCTCAAGTCCGCACGCGCAGCCACTGATGTCATGGCCCAGGACAATCCGCTCAATACCCCGGCGACCAAGCAGTACCAGGAAATGTACGACCATCAGTTGGCCGTGACCATGTCGCGCCAGGGTGGCGGTATCGGCCTGGCCGATGTGCTGGTGCGCCAGATGAGCAAGAACAAACCGACGCACCCCTCCCAGGGCGGGCTCAAGGTCGGGCCGCCAGCCGGTACGGTTGCGACCGAAACGCCGGTGCCGACACCGATCGATGCCGGCACCACCACGGCCGCGACCGCGGCGTCACCGTTCGCTCGCTCCAATGGCCAGCGGCCGTTGTGGGCCTCGCGGGTCGCCAGCCCGATCCACAACAGCGACGGCAGCCTGCACAACGACATGGCCAAGATCAACCAGCGCCGCCTGGCCCTGCCGAGCAAGCTGACCGATCGCCTGGTCGCCGGGCTGGTACCGTCGGCCGACGGCAGCCTGGCCACGGTCAACGCCCAGGCCGTGCCGGCGCGCAACAGTGCTTCCAGCGATTCCGTGCTCCAGGGCCAGGCAGCCCACAGCTTGAGCAACGTGCCGACCACGCGCATGCAGATCTACGGTCGCGCGATGATGGCCCAGCCGCCGTTGGCACCGGCCAAACAGGCGTTCAGCTCGCCCGACGATTTCGTCGCCACCATGCTGCCGATGGCGGAGCAGGCGGCCAAGCGCATCGGTGTCGATCCGCGTTACCTGGTGGCCCAGGCGGCCCTGGAAACCGGTTGGGGCAAATCGGTCATGCGCCAGCAGGACGGCAGCAGCAGTCACAACCTGTTCGGCATCAAGGCCGGCAGCAGTTGGCAGGGGCCGCAGGCCCGCGCCATCACCAGCGAGTTCAAAAATGGTCAGATGGTCAAGGAGACGGCGGACTTCCGTTCCTATGCCTCGTACCAGGACAGCTTCCACGACCTGGTCACCATGCTGCAAAGCAATAATCGCTATCAAGATGTGCTGAAGTCGGCCGATAAACCTGAACAGTTTGTACGCGAGTTGCAAAAGGCCGGGTACGCCACCGACCCGGACTACGCCAGCAAGATTTCGCAAATAGCAAAACAGATGAAGAGCTACCAGAACTACGCTGCGGCGGGCGCTTCCACGAATTTATAAGGTCTGAATCATGAGCTTGCTCAATATTGGTATGACGGGGTTGAACGCGGCCTCGTCGGCTTTGAACACCACCGGTAACAACATTTCCAACGTTGATACGGCTGGTTATTCACGTCAGCTGACCGTACAGACCAGTTCTGCCTCGCAGCAATACGGCAACGTATTCATCGGCACCGGCACGACCCTGGCGGATGTCCGTCGGGTGTACAGCGCCTACCTGAATTCGCAGGTGCAGACCGCGACCTCGCTCAACAGCGATTCGTCCTCGTACCTGGCCCAGGTCACGCCGACCGACTCCATGCTGTCCGATACCAACACCGGCATGACCGCTTCGTTGCAGCAGTTCTTCACTTCCCTGCAAAGCGTGTCCACCACCCCGACGGATGATGCGTCCCGCCAGACGACGCTGACCAGTGCCCAGGCGTTGAGCAGCAAGCTCAACTCCCTCTCCCAGCAGTTGAGCGCCCAGAACACCGGGATCAACACCAACCTGTCGGACATGTCCAGCCAGGTGAACAAGCTGGCGAGCACCATCGCCCAGTACAACGATCAGATTTCCAAGGTCACCACCGCCGCCGGTGCGCCGAACGACCTGCTGGACCAGCGCGACGACGCGGTGCGCCAGTTGTCCGAGCTGGTCGGAACCCAGGTGGTCCAGCGCGGTTCGAGTTATGACGTCTACATTGGCAGCGGTCAGCCGCTGGTGATGGGCAACACCACCAACACCCTGTCCGCCGTGCCGAGCAAGGACGACCCGAGCCAGTCGGCCTTGCAACTGGATCGCGGTACCAGCACCATCGATATCACCTCCACCGTGACCGGTGGCGAGATCGGTGGACTGTTGCGCTATCGCAGCGATGTGCTCGAGCCGTCGATCAACTCGCTGGGGCGCATTGCCATGGTCGCGGCCGACCAGATGAACAAGCAGCAGGCCCAGGGCATCGACAAGAACGGCAACTTCGGTGCGCCGCTGTTCAACGATATCAACAGCCCCTCCCTGATCAGCCAGCGCAGTATCGCCAACGCGAACAACAGTGCCGGCTCCGGCAACCTGAACGTGACCATCGCCGACACCGGTGCGCTGACCACCAACGACTACCAGGTAACCTTCAGCAGCGCGACCAACTACACCGTCACGCGCTCGGATGGCACCGCCATGGGCTCCTTCAGCACCGCGACCACGCCGCCACCGGTGATCGACGGGATCACCCTGAGCCTGACCGGCGGCGCGATGAGTGCCGGCGACAGCTTCAAGGTGACGCCGACCCGCAACGGTGCCAGTGACATCCAGACGGTGATGACCAACGCGCAGAACATTGCCGCGGCGGCGCCGCTGAGCGGTGTCTCCAGTGCCAACAACGGTGGCACCTACACCCAGCCGACCCTGGTCGACCAGTTGGGCACGTCCAACACGACGAACAACGCCCAGTTGCAGGACGCCATCCAGTACGGCACGCCGGTCAAGATCGTCTTCGGTTCACCCGGTACCGGTGCGACCGCGGGGACCCAGGGCTACACCCTGACCGATGCCCAGGGCAACACGATGGGCACCGGTACCATCGTGCCGGGGCAGGCCAACACCCTGAACCTGAAAGTGAACATGGTCGACGCCAGCGGCAACCCGGTGATGGATACCTCGGTCACGCCGAACGTGCAGAAGACCTTCACCGTTCAGACCACGGTCAGCGGTAACCCGAAAGCCGGTGAAAGCTTCACCATGTCGATGACCGGCGCCGGTTCTTCGGACAACCGCAACAGCACCGCCCTGGTTGCCCTGCAAAACAGCAAGACCGTGGGCACGAACGCCACGAGCGGCGGCAGCAGCATCTCGGATGCGTATGGCACGTTGATTTCCACTGTCGGTAGCAAGGCGTCCCAGGCCACCTCGGACAACACGGCGACAACCACCATCCTGACCAACGCCACGGGCGCCCAAAGCTCCCTGTCCGGCGTCAACCTGGACGAAGAGTCCGCCAACCTGGTCAAGTACCAGCAGTACTACACGGCCGCGTCGCAGATTATCAAAGCCGCCCAGGCCATCTTCAGCACGCTGCTCAGCAGCCTTTAAGGAGTCGTGATTCATGCGCATTTCCACCGCCCAGTATTACGAAACCACGGCTGCCAACTACCAGCGTGGCTACAACGCGACACTCCAGACCAGTGCCGAGGCCAGCAGCATGGTCAAGGTCAACACCGCCGCCGATGACCCGGTGGGCGCGGCGCGGCTGTTGCAATTGGGCCAGCAAAGCGCGTCGCTGACCCAGTACTCCAGTAATATCAGTTCGCTCAAAGGTTCGCTCAGCCAGTCGGAAACGGCCTTGACCGCGATTCAGAACGCCATGCAATCGGCCCGTGAAATCGGCCTGTCGGCCATCAGCGGCACCAACACCGATGCTGATCGCAAGGCTTATGCCGCGCAATTGGGGCAGATCCAGCAAACGGTCCTCGGGTTGATGAACAGCCAGGATGCCAACGGCAACTACCTGTTCGGCGGTTCGAAGACCAGTACCCCGCCCTATACCGCCAACTCCGACGGGACCTACAGCTACAACGGCGATCAGTCGCAGTTGAACCTGGCGGTTGGCGACAATAATACGGTGGCCAGCAATGTGACCGGCTGGGACGCGTTCCAGCAGTCCATCAACACCGCCCGCACCCAGGTCACCATGACTTCGCCGGCCGTGGACGACGGCCGCGTCAGCCTGTCCAACGGCCAGGTCAGCAACAGTGCGACCTACGACGCCAAGTTCACCGCCGGCCAGCCCTATACCGTCAGCTTCCTCAGCAGTACCCAGATCAAGATCACCGATGCCGGCGGCAACGACGTCACTTCCGAAGCCAGCCAGAACGGCGTGATCAGCAACACCAGCGGCGTGAACCAGACGGTCAACTTCCGTGGTGTGGACCTGGGGCTGAGCCTCAACCTCCAGCCCGGCGATGTGCCGGACACCGCGATTGCCGGACATAGCTTCACCCTGGCGGCGCAGCCGGATACCTTCAATACCACGCGTAGCGCCGGCAACTCGTCGACCACCGTGGTGACCGGGGCGACGACCACCAACCAGGCGGCCTACGACAGCACCTTCCCCTCCAGTGGGGCGATCCTCAAGTTCACCAGTGCCACGGCCTATGACCTGTACGCTTCGCCGATCACGGCCAGCAGCCGGCCGGTGTCCTCGGGCACCATGACCGGTTCGACGGCGACGGCGGCGGGGGTCAGCCTGACGTTGAGCGGTGCGCCGGCGGCCGGTGATCAGTTTGTGATCCAGCCGAACAATCACCAGACCCAGAACGTCCTCGACACCTTGAACCAGATGATTACTTCGTTGAACACGCCGGCCGATGGCATTCCGGTTGCCCAGCAGAAGCTGCTGGCGACCATGAACGCCGGTGTCAGCAACATCACCAGCGCGATGGACCAGGCAGGCAGCGCGATCACCGCCGTCGGTACCCGCGGCCAGACCATCGACGCCCAGGACGCCACCAACCAGAGCATGGTTATCGCCAACACGACCGCCCAAGGGGCGATTCGCGACGCTGACCCGGCGGCGGTCATGACCCAACTGACCCTGCAGCAGACCATGTTGCAGGCGGCGCAGTTGGCGTTCAGCAAAATCAGCCAACTGGGCCTGTTCAACAAGATCTGATTTGACCCGGACGCGGGAGCCATCGTGGCTCTCGCGTTTTCACCAACCGCCTTTTTCAGCGGTGCCAGTGGCTCGTCCGATCGGGTGAGTCGCGCCGCTTGCGAGCCCCGCCGTGAATCCAGTCCCACTCGTCAGCCTCGTCATTCCCGCCACCAATCCACGCTTTTTTGGCAAAGCCCTGCACAGTGCCTTGGGCCAGAGCTACGGCAATCTCGAAATCATCGTGTGCGATGACAGCCAGGATGACGAAATTGGCCGCTTGGTCGAGGTCATGAGTGAAGAGGCGGGTCGGGCGGTACGTTATGTCCGTAACGCGCGCAAGCTCGGGCATGTGGCTAACGTGCTCGCGGGGCTTGAGCTGGCCCAGGGCGAATTCATCAAGTTTCTCTACGATGACGACCAGCTGTTCGGCGCCTGTATCGAACGCCAGGCGCAGGTCCTGGTCGAGCAGGCCGACGTCAATCTGGTGCTGGCGCAGCGCATGTTCTGGGACGCCTACGATCTGCAACTGCCGATGCGTCTTGAGAACGCGACGTTGGCGCCCACTTGCTCGGTCTTCAAGGGCGAAGACCTGCTGGCGATTTTCGAGACCTTTCCCGTCAACATTCTGGGCGGTTTCAGCAATGCGCTGTTGCGTCGCACGGATGCGCTGGAATGGCTGCCCGCCTTGACCCAGCCGGGGCATTGTTTTGTCGCCTCGCTGGAGCTCGCGCTTTACATCTGCCTGTTGCGTCGCGGCAATATGGTGATGCTGAACCACGTCCTGAGTGTCGAGCGTCGTTACCCGGAGCGTCCCAGCCGGCAGCAGGCGATGCGTGAGGCGGTGCTCTCGGAGCGCGAATGGCTGGTACAAATGCTCAAGGCGCGCAGTGGTGAGTCGGCCCCGGCCCATGGCTGGGTCCGTTTGTTGCCGCTGACCCGTGCCGACGAGTCGCCACGGGTCTGGGATGAACTGGCGTTGCTGCGGACCCTGGGCACCAAGCAGACCACCGAGATCTGGCGCGTCGGGGTGACCAGCGAAAGTTTTTCCGAAATGTATGCCCAGTGGTTGGCCTGTCGGACCCTGACGGAGCCCGATCGCAAACTACTGCCTGATGTCCTGCACGAGTGGTCGTGGCAGCCGAAGATCGTGGCGGTGGTGATCGATCGCGAAGGCAGTTTCGCCGCCCTGGAGAGTACCCTGCAGAGTCTCGCCGGGCAGCTCTATCCGGCGGAGTTGACACTGGTACTGTCTGAGGCCTGCAGCGAGCCTGTGCTGTTGGACCGGGTGTTTACCTTGCCGTTGCAAGAGGACTGGCAGCAGCAACTCAATGAGCTGTTGGCCCAGGTTGACGGTGCTGACTGGTTTTATCTGTTGCGTGCCGGGGATCGTCTGGTGGAGCCCGCGCTGCTGGTGCTGGCTGATCGCATCGTGCAGGCCGGCGAGGAATGCTGTTTCTATAGTGACGAGAGCTGTTTGCACGACGGCGAGCCAGCGGAGCCGGTGTTCAAGCCCGACTTCAACCTGGACCTGATGCGCAGCTATCCGTATGTGGGCCGTGTCCTGGCCTTCAAGCGCGAGCCTTTCCTGGCGCTCGGCGGTTTCGATTCGCGACAGGGCGAATTGGCACCTCACGACCTGCTCTGGCGGCTGGTCGAGCAAGTCGGGACCCAGGCGGTCGGGCATATCACCGAGGTGCTGGTGGAGTCCGTGCTGTCGCTGTCCCAGTGGATATCACTGCCTGAGTTGCTCGAACTGAACGCACCGCTGCTCGAGGCGCATCTGCAGCGTCTTGGCGTGCCCCATGAGTTGCGTGACAGAGGACAGGTGCTGTTCAACCGTGTGGATTATCTGCACGCCGATCGACCGCTGGTCTCGATCATTATTGTCTGCAAGGATCAGTTGGCGGCGGTGCAGCGTTGTGTTGAAACCGTGTTGGAAAAAACCGCTTACCGCGAATACGAGCTGCTGCTGGTGGACAATGGCAGTGAAAGTCCCGAGATGCTGGCCTGGTTGAGCGCCATGGCGAGCCTGGGCAGCGATCGTTTGCGTGTACTGACCTTTGCCCAACAGGGTCGGGCCGGCGTTACCAATGCCGCTGCCGGGCAAGCCAGGGGCGACTATCTGTTGCTGTTCAACCCCTATCTGATGGTGACTGACGGCCTTTGGCTCGACGAGATGCTCAACCATGCACAGCGCCCGGAAGTCGGCGTGGTGGGCCCCAAGCTGTTCAATGCCGATGGCCAGGTGGTGCATGCCGGTCTGGTGCTTGGATTGCATGGGCCAGCGGGTCTGCCTTTTCATGGTGAGTCCCTGCAGTCCGCGGGCTATATGCATCGTTTGCAGATCGCCCATGATCTGAGTGCGGTCGGCGCCGATTGTCTGATGGTGCGCAAGACCGTGTTCGACAGTGTGCAGGGGCTGGATGAAGCGCAGTTTGTGCAGACCCTCGGTGAAGTCGATTTGTGCCTGAAAATTGGCCGCGGCGGTTACCTGGTGGTCTGGACACCCCATGCGCAACTAGCCCTGGGGGCCCGTCCCGGCGTTGTTCTCGAGGCGGACCTGCAAGCCTTGCGCGAGCGTGAGCAGGAGGCGTTCTACCTGCGCTGGCTTCCAGTCATCGCACGGGATCCTGCCTACAATCCCAACCTGGGCCTGCGTGCCCTGGGCGGCGGCAGTTTCGGTCTCGAACCGGGTCTGCTGTCTGGATGGACGCCGTTTTCAGTTCGCAACCTGCCGAAGGTCCTGGCGCTTCCGGTCAATGCCTCGGCCATCGGCCATTACCGGGTGACACAGCCATTGATCGAACTGCTGGCCGCTGGGCGAGCGGTCGGGCGGGCCATGTATGAAATGCCGTCGATTATCGAGGTCGAGCGTCAGTCTCCTGACGTTATCGTGCTGCAGGGGCGTTATACCGAAGGGCCGATCAATGAATGCGTGCCGCTGAAGACCTACTCCAATGCCCGACGTATCTATGAGCTGGATGACTATGTCATCCATCCGACCAAGAAAAACGCCCATGTTCGTAATATGCCGACCCTTGACGAGATGGAGGCGCTGGTTCGTCGTGGCATCGGATTGTGTGACCGGGTCGTGGTGTCGACCGAGCCGCTGGCCGATGCCCTGTCATCCATGCATAGCGATATCCGTGTGGTTCCCAATATGCTCGCGACCCACCTGTGGACGGGCTTGAAGGGACAGCGCCGGACCTCGAAAAAGCCCCGTGTCGGCTGGGGCGGCGGCACCAGTCACTCCGGCGACCTGGCGGTGATTGCCGAGGTCGTGCGCGAGTTGGCGACGGAAGTCGACTGGGTCTTTTTCGGCATGTGCCCGGACGAACTGCGCCCCTACATGCATGAGTTCCATGGGGTCATCGGGCTGGATGTCTACCCGGCGAAGCTGGCGAGCCTGAACCTGGACCTGGCCCTGGCGCCGCTGGAGTTCCACATCTTCAACGACTGCAAGAGCAACCTGCGGCTGCTGGAGTATGGCGCCTGCGGCTACCCGGTGATCTGCACCGATACCAAGGCCTATACCGGCTACCTGCCGTGTACCAAGGTCAAGACCAACTCCACCGATGAGTGGCTGCAGGCGATTCGCATGCACCTGTCCGATCCCGATGCCAGCTATCGCATGGGGGATGAGTTGCGTGAGATCGTCCTGCGCGACTACATGCTGCGTGGCGACAACCTGCGTTACTGGGAGAACGGCTGGCTGGCCGATTGATCCCTCCCTGGAGCTGGCGCGTTTCCTGCAAGTCCCCCTGCATATCGCCATAAATCGTGCATTTGGCGGCGCGGCCCACGGGCCGTGAGCCGCTGGCGCGATTTGACCCGGCAGTCTGGGAAGTCCCACAGCGCCTCAGCAGGCGCTGTGTCGAACAGGAGGGGACGTTGATGAAGGCAGTTATTCTGGCGGGTGGCCTGGGCACGCGGATCAGCGAGGAATCGCACCTCAAGCCCAAGCCGATGATCGAGATCGGTGGCAAGCCAATTCTCTGGCACATCATGAAGCAGTACTCGGCCCACGGTATCCACGACTTCGTGATCTGCCTGGGGTACAAGGGCTACGCCATCAAGGACTTCTTCGCCAACTACTTCCTGCACACCTCCGACGTCACCTTCGACATGAGCAACAATCGCATGGACGTTCATCAGAACTACAGCGAGCCATGGCGCGTGACCCTGATCGACACCGGCGAAGAAACCATGACCGGCGGCCGCCTGCGCCGTGCCGGGCGTTACCTGGAAAACGAAGACGCCTTCTGCTTCACCTATGGCGACGGCGTCTCGGACCTGAACATCGGCGCGCTGGTGGACTTCCACCTGTCCAGCGGCAAGTTGGCGACGGTCACCGCCGTGCAGCCGCCAGGCCGCTACGGTGCGCTGGAGCGCGACGGCGACATGGTCCGTGGTTTTATCGAGAAGCCCCGTGGCGATGGTGGCTGGATCAATGGCGGTTTCTTCGTTCTGTCGCCCAAGGTGCTCTCGCTGGTCAAGGACGATAGCTCCGTCTGGGAAGCCGAGCCCTTGGCGGAACTGGCCGCCCAGGGGCAACTGAATGCTTTCCAGCACGATGGCTTCTGGCACCCGATGGACACCCTGCGTGACAAGAATCACCTGGAGCAGCTGTGGCAGAGCGGGGAGGCCCCATGGAAGCAGTGGGACTGAGCCGGGCATTCTGGAGCGGCAAGCGGGTCCTGCTGACCGGCCATACCGGTTTCAAGGGCAGCTGGCTGGCGCTGTGGCTCGAGAGCCTGGGCGCCCAGGTCAGCGGCTTCGCCCTCGATCCCGGCACCGATCCCAGTCTGTTCGAACTGGCCAGGGTCGGCGAGGGGCTCAACGATCAACGCGGTGACCTGCGCGACCTCGGCGCCTTGCTCGAACTGATCGCCGATACCGAACCGGAAATCGTCCTGCACCTGGCGGCCCAGCCGCTGGTGCGCGAGGCCTATCGCGATCCGCTCGGCACCTATTCGAGCAATGTCATGGGCACCCTCAACCTGCTGGAAGCGATTCGCCAGGTCGGTGGGGTGCGTGCCTGTGTGCTGGTGACCACCGACAAGGTCTACGCCAACCAGGAATGGGCCTGGCCCTATCGCGAGAACGAAGCGCTCGGCGGCCATGATCCCTACAGCAGCAGCAAGGCCTGTTGCGAACTGTTGGCGCAGTCCTATGTGGCGTCCTTTTTTCCCGCCGAACGCTACGAGGCCCATGGCCTGGCAGTGGCGACCGCGCGGGCGGGCAATGTCCTGGGCGGCGGCGACTTCTCTCCGGAACGGCTGATTCCCGATGTACTCAGGGCCTGGTCGGCGGATGAGCCGGTGACCCTGCGTTATCCACAGGCGGTACGGCCCTGGCAGCATGCCCTGGAGCCCCTCGCCGGTTACCTGCAACTGGCCGCCGCGTTGTATGAGCGGGGGCCGGAAGCGGCCGGGGCGTGGAACTTCGGACCTGGTGAGGACGATATGTGCAGCGTCGGCGACGTCGTCGCCCGGCTCGCCGGGCGCTGGCCACAGGCGCCGGGTTTGCGGGTCGAGCCCAGCGAACTGCACGAGGCCGGCCTGTTGCGCCTGGACAGCAGCCGCGCCCGGCAGTTGCTCGGCTGGCAAGCGCGCTGGTCCTTGCAGCAATGCCTGGAACACACCCTCGACTGGCATCTGGCGTGGAAAAATGGCGAGGACATGCGCAGCGTGACCCTGGCGCAGTTGAATCTGTACCGGGGTGAGCTTTGAGTGAGTTCCTGATTCATGCCTTGCCCCTCAAGGGGCTGTTCAGCGTACAGCACAAGCATCATGCCGATCAGCGCGGGCATTTTTCCCGGCTGTTCTGCGAAGGCAGCCTGGGTGCGTTCGGCGAGCCGTTTCATATCCGCCAGATCAACCACTCCTGTACCCGCGAGCGCGGCAGCGTACGTGGCCTGCATTATCAGAATGCCCGGGCCCCGGAAGCCAAGCTGATCACCTGCCTGCGTGGTGAGGTCTGGGATGTCGCGGTGGACCTGCGTCCGGACTCGGCGACCTTCCTGCACTGGCACGCCGAGCACCTGCGCGCCGGCGATGGTCGCAGCCTGTTGATTCCCGCTGGTTTTGCCCACGGTTTCCAGGCCCTCAGCGACGATGCCGAGCTGCTCTACCTGCACAGCGCCGACTATACGCCGGACGCTGAGGGTGGCCTGTCGGTGCTCGACCCGCGCCTGGCCATTGCCTGGCCCGAGGCTGTCAAAAATCTGTCGGCCAGGGACAGCAGTCACCCCCTGGTCGATACGTCTTTCCCTGGAGTGCGTTTATGAACTGCCGAGGTTGCGGCACCCCGCTGGTTTTGCCGTTGATCGATCTGGGAACTTCGCCGCCGTCCAATGCCTACTTGCGGGCTGAGCAGTTGGAGCAGGCCGAGCCGTGGCTGCCGTTGAAAGTCGCGGTGTGCCAGAGCTGCTGGCTGGTGCAGACCGAGGACTACACTCGCGCCGATACCTTGTTCGATGCCGAGTACGCCTACTTCAGTTCGTTTTCCAGTACCTGGCTGGAGCATGCCGAGCGTTATGTGGCCGAAATGGTCGAGCGCTTCGAGCTGAACGCGGACAGTCGCGTGGTGGAAGTGGCCGCCAACGATGGCTACCTGCTGCAATATGTCGCCGGGCGCGGCATCCGCTGCCTGGGCGTCGAGCCGACCCGCAGCACCGCCCAGGCGGCGCGGGACAAGGGCCTGGAGATCCGCGAGCTGTTCTTCGGCCGGGACACCGCGTTGCAGTTGCGCGAAGAAGGCTGGGCGGCCGACCTGATGGCGGCCAACAATGTGCTGGCCCATGTGCCGGACATCAATGATTTTCTCCAGGGCTTCGCGACGCTGCTCAAACCCACGGGCGTGGCCACCTTCGAATTTCCGCACCTGCTCGCCCTGATCGCCGGGAAGCAGTTCGATACCTTGTATCACGAGCACTACTCCTACCTGTCGCTGACGGCCGTGCAAGCCCTGTGCGTGCGCAACGGCCTGGAAATCTTCGACGTCGGCGGCTTGCCGACCCACGGCGGTTCGCTGCGGGTCTTCGTGCAGCGCGCCGACGGTTCGCGCCGCGCGGTGCAAACAGTGGTCCGCCAGGTGCTGGAAGCCGAGCTGGCCGCCGGGGTGAAAACCCCGGCGTTCTACGCGACCCTGGCGCCGGCCGCCGAGCGCATCAAGCACGACCTGCTGCGTTTCCTGTTGCAGGCCAAGGCCGAAGGCAAGCGCGTGGTCGGTTATGGCGCGGCGGCCAAGGGCAACACCTTGCTCAACTATGCCGGGGTCCGGCCGGACCTGCTGGCCTGGGTGGCCGATGCCAACCCGCACAAGCAGGGCAAGTTCCTCCCGGGCAGTCGTATTCCCGTGGTCTCGCCTGAGCGTATCGAGGCGGAAAAGCCCGACTACGTGCTGGTGTTGCCGTGGAACCTGTTGCAGGAGGTGAGTCAGCAGCAGGCCGTCGTGGGTGAGTGGGGCGGACGTTTTGTCGTGGCCGTGCCCGAGTTGACTATCCTGTGAGCGGCTTGAAAGTGCTGGTGACCGGTGCGACCGGCTTTGTCGGTCGTCATCTGGTCTCGGCCTTGCTGGCGCGCGGGCATTCGGTCCGCGCCGTGGCTCGCGATCCTGCGGCCGCGGGCAAGCTGCCGTGGATCGATGAGGTGGAATTCGTCGCCGCCGACGTGCATGCCGCGGACCTCGATATTGCCAGGCTGACCCAGGGCGTCGATGCCCTGGCCCACCTGGCCTGGCCAGGATTGCCGAACTACCAGGCGCTGTTTCACTTCGAACACAACCTGTTCGCCGATTACCGTTTTATCAAGCAGGCGGTCGAGGCCGGTGTGCCCCAGGTCCTGGTGACCGGCACCTGCTTCGAATATGGCATGCAGAGCGGGCCGTTGAGCGAAGCGACGCCGGCGCAGCCGAGCAATCCCTACGGCCTGGCGAAGAACACCCTGCGCCTGTTCCTGGAAACGTTGCGCCAGCAGTTGCCGTTCAACCTGCAATGGGCGCGGCTGTTCTATTTGCACGGCGAGGGGCAGAACCCCAACAGTCTGCTGGCCAGCCTGGACCGCGCCATCGAGGCTGGCGACAGCCACTTCAATATGTCGGCGGGCGAGCAACTGCGCGATTACCTGGCCATTGAAGTGGCCGCCGATTACCTGGCCCGATTACTGGAGCTGCGGGATTTTTCCGGCGTGGTCAATTGCGCCAGCGGCCGGCCGATCGCGGTCCGGACCCTGGTCGAGCAACGCCTGCGCGAGCGTGGATCGTCCATCGCGCTGAATCTGGGTCACTACGGTTATGCCAGTCACGAGCCCATGGCGTTCTGGGCCGTGGCCGAGCGACTGCAACAGCTACTGGGAGTCGAACATGGCGCATGAGTTGTATCGGGCAGGTGACCTGCCGGTCCTGCAAAATCGCACCTTTGCCGACGCAGCCTCGGCCAGGGCGTCGGCCAGTGCCGATATCGTTCTGGTACAGGACGAAGTCAGCGGGCTGATCTTCAACCAGGCTTTCGATGCCGACAAGTTGAGCTACGACAGCGATTACCAGAACGAGCAGGCCCATTCCGGCCAGTTCCAGCAGCACCTGAACGACGTCGAAGGCATCATTGCCCGGCACTTCAAGGGCCGGAGCCTGATCGAGGTCGGTTGCGGCAAGGGTTATTTCCTCGAACTGCTGCGTGGCCTCGGCTACGCCATCACCGGTATCGACCCGGCCTACGAGGGCAGCAATCCGGAAGTGATCAAGGCGCCGTTCACCCGTGGCCTTGGCCTGGCCGCCGATGCCCTGGTGTTGCGCCACGTGCTGGAGCATATCGCCGATCCGGTGGCGTTCCTGGCGGCGATGGCCGAAGCCAACCAGGGCGGGCAGATCTACATCGAGGTGCCGTGTTTCGACTGGATCGTCGAGCACCGGGCCTGGTTCGACCTGTTCTACGAGCACGTCAACTACTTCCGTCTCGACGACCTGCGTCGCTTGTTCGGCACTGTGCACGAGGCCGGCCATCTGTTCGGCGGGCAGTACCTGTATATCGTCGCCGACCTCGGCAGCCTGCGCCTGACGCCGACCGAGCCGGTGCTGCGCCAAGACCTGCCGGATGACTTCACCGCCAGCCTGGCCAAGGCGATCCGCATCATCCGCGAGACGCCCGAGCAAGGCTCGTGCATCTGGGGCGCGTCCTCCAAGGGCGTGATCTATTCGCTGTTCCTGCAACGGGCGGGAGTGGCGGTGGACCAGGTGGTGGATATCAATCCGGCCAAGCAGGGCCGTTACCTGCCCCTCAGCGGTGTGCGCGTGTCGTCGCCGCAGGAAGCCCTGGACACCTTGCCCATGGGGGCCAACCTGTTTGTGATGAACTCCAATTACCTCGAAGAAATCAAGCGCATGACGGGCGGACGTTACGTCTACCACGCCGTCGACAGCGCCACCTTTCAATGAACTTTTGCCGAGACTGAACGATGACCAAGACCGTTATGCAAGCCTTCGAAGCCGAATGCCAAGCCGAAATCGCCGCCCAGGGCCAGGACGAAAAACTCCAGGGCCTGGCCCGCGACTTCTTCAACGAGTCGGCCAAGCACAAGTACAGCTACCACTTCTCCTGGATGGGCCGGCCGATCATTCAACTGCCCCAGGACATGATGGCGATGCAGGAGATCATCTGGCAGGTCAAGCCGGACCTGGTGATCGAGTGCGGTATCGCCCATGGCGGTTCGATCATCTACTACGCCTCGCTGCTGGAGCTGCAAGGCCACGGCGAAGTGCTGGGCATCGACCTTGATATCCGCCGGCACAACCGCGAGGCCATCGAGAGCCATCCGATGAGCAAGCGCATCCGCATGATCGAGGGCTCGAGCATCGAGCAGTCGACCGCCGAGCAGGTCCGTGCGGCGGCCGAGGGCAAGAAGGTCATCCTGGTCCTGGACTCCAACCATACCCACGATCACGTACTGGAAGAGCTGCGCCTGTATGCACCGCTGGTCTCGGTCGGCAGCTACTGTGTGGTGATGGATACCGTGGTCGAAGACATGCCGCCGGAGTTTTTCCCTGATCGTCCGTGGGGCCCGGGCGACAACCCGAAGACTGCGGTCTGGGCTTATCTGCAAGAGAACACTGATTTCGAGATCGACAAACAGCTGGAGAACAAGCTGCTGGTCACCGTTGCACCTGACGGCTACCTGCGCCGGGTTCGCTGAGTAGTCACATCATCCCGAGTTCATTGGTCGATTCGAAGTTTTGAGGAAAGGTTATGCAAGGCAACTACGTTTCTGAACAGGCATCGCTGCCGGGGAATGCGCAGCTCCTGGGGGATTTGTTGACGGTGGTGCTGGTCACCCACAACCGGCCGGCGTTCCTGCGCCGGGCGGTGAAGTTCTACAGCGCGTTGCCTTGCAAACTGCTGGTGCTGGATTCCTCCCCTGAGGCCTACGCCGAAGTCGCGCAGGGGCATGATTCGATCGAATACCTGCACGTGCCGCAGTACGACTACTGGAAACTGCAGAACAAGTTCGCCCATGGCGTGATGAGCGTGACCACGCCGTACATGGTGTTTGCCGCCGACGACGACTTTATCGTTCACAGTGCGCTGACCGAGTCGGTGGCGTTCCTGGAGAACAATGCCGACTACGGCATGTGCCATGGCTACTGCATGATGTACCTGTCGTTGGCGGGCAGCGTCAGCTACTACCGTCGCGACAAGAAAGTTTGCGAGGACTACGCCTCCGAGCGGGCCCAGGATCGGGTGCTGGACTATATGCACCAGTACCTGCCGCCGTTCTACGCCGTCCACCGTACCGCCCTGATGCGCGACTGGCATTCGGCCTTGCCGGAAGGCACCAGTTTCCAATGGCAGGAAATCGGCCATGTCTACTACATGCTCGCCCGGGCCAAGGCTCGCATCCTGCCGATTCCCTATGTGGTCCGTGAGGTCAACTATGGCGATTCGGAACACAGCACCGAGGTCTATCACTCGCTGAGCTACACCGATGCCAAGTCGGTGGCCGAGCGTGAGGCTTTTGCCGAGTTCCTGGCCTCGTTGCCTACCGCGATCGAGGGCCTTGATCCGGCACAGGGCAAAGCCTTCGCCCTGGAAAGTTTCGAAGCCATGACCGACAGCCTGCGTACCGGGCGGGCACTGACCATGGAAGGGCTTTTCGAGTCCACCTGGGTCAGCATCAAGGACGCTCCCGTGCGGCGTTTCGGTCCCAAGCAGTACATGGAAATGCCTTACTACAACCAGGCGTTTTTCGATCAGTTGACCCACTTTGAATTCCTGCTTCATGCGATGCCGGCCGGTCGTGTGCAGTTGATGGGGTTGGAGGGTGTGTGGAGCCGCCAGGAAGCCCTGATGCGCGCGCGCAACAACGACACCCCGGAAAGCGTGGTGGATCGTTTATGGCAGGCCCTGGGGTGCAACCTGTTCAGCCGTCAGGTGGTCAAGCGCCTGGCCCGGCAACTGGAGAGCCTGGGTGAAGAGGAGGACGCACGCGGTATGTTCGCCTGGGCCGAGCGCCTGGACGCGGTCTCCACCGAAGACAATCAGTCGACTTTCGAGGCGATGCTTTCCGGGCGCCTGCTCGACTGGCTGAAAGTCCGTGAGCCATCCAGCACTGAACTGGAGGCGATTGGTAGCTACGAGGTTGCGCAGGGCAAGGGGCCGGTCTTCGGCCTGCTGGTACTGAACCTGAGCGACGACATCGTCAAGTTGCAGGTCACCCTCGACAGCCTGGTGGAAGGGCACAGCAAGGCCTTCCGCATCGTCGTCTTCACCACGGGCGAGCCGCAGACGGCGACCACCCTGCAGAACACCCTGCATTTTATCCGGGTGACCCCCGGCAACCTGGTGGACAAGCTGAACCAGACGATCCGCCAATTGCCCTGCGACTGGCTGTTGCTGGCCGAGGCCGGTGATGAGTTCACGGCCAGCGGTTTGTTGCGCGCCGGTCTCGAACTGCGCGCGGCCGAGGGCTGTCGTGCGGTGGCCACCGATGAAATCCAGCGCGATACCAATGGCGCGCTGACCGATGTATTCCGTCCAGGCTTCAACCTCGACCTGCTGCAAAGCGTGCCTGCGCTGATGGCCAGGCACTGGCTGATCCGCCGTGAAGTGTTGCTGGAGGCCGGCGGCTACAAGGCCGACTTCAGCAAGGCCCTGGAGTTCGATCTGTTGCTGCGCCTGATCGAGCAGGGCGGCATGGCCGGATTGGCCCATCTGGACGAGCCATTGCTGATTTCCAGTGTGCCGGCGCTTGAGGAGAACGCCCATGAACGCCTGGCGTTGCTACGCCATCTGGGCACGCGCGGCTACAAGGCCCAGGTCACTTCCCAGAATCCGGGCAGCTACTTTGTCGATTATCGACATACCGGGCGCCCGCTGGTGTCGATCATCCTCCACGGCCAGGCCGATTTCGCCGAGCTGGAGCGCTGCCTGAACGCCGTCCTGCAAAAAACCCGTTACCTGAAATACGAAGTGCTGGTGGCCGACCACCCGAGCTACAGCGAAGCCCTCGCAACCTGGCTCCGGGCACAGCCCCAGGCCGGCAAGGTCAGTGTGTTGCAGGCCGATGGGGCGAGCGCCTCGGCGTTCTGCAACGCGGCGTCAAGCCAGGCCCTGGGCGAGTACCTGGTGCTGCTCGCGCAAGACAGCGAAGTGGTCAACCCCAACTGGATCGAGTCGCTGCTCAACCAGGCCCTGCGTCCGGAAGTCGGTGTGGTCGGCGCCAAGCTCTACAGCCGTGATTCGAAGGTGTCCCAGGCCGGGCTGATTCTCGGCTTGAACGGCGGTGTCGGTTCGCCTTTTGTCGGCGAGAAGACGGAGGCCAAGGGTTACATGCAGCGTCTGGCAGTGGAACAGAACTATTCGGCGGTCTCGGCGGTGTGCCTGATGGTGCGCAAGGCGTTCTTCGAGGCGGTCGGTGGCCTGGACGAAGGCGAGTTCGCCGAGGCCTTCGCCGATGTCGATCTGTGCCTCAAGATCGGCCAGCTCGGTGGCCTGGTCTCGTGGACGCCGCAGGTGCAGGTGCTCCACCCGGGCCTGCTGCCCGAGGCACCACAGGCCCTGGCTGCCCTGCGCGAGAAATGGGCGGCGAACTTCCAGCACGACTCCGCTTACAACCCTCACCTGTCCCTGACAGGCAAGGGCTTCAGTCTGGGCAGTGCCAACCCTGTGGGATGGGCGCAGTTGCTCGTTTAAGCCTGGCAGACAGTTAAAGGGACTCACGGCATGTTCAACGGCAAATCGATTTTCATCTCCGGCGGCACCGGTTCGTTCGGTCGCAACTTCATCCGTCGTCTGCTGGAGCAGTACCAGCCGCGGCGGGTGGTGGTGTTCTCGCGCGACGAGCTCAAGCAGTACGAGATGCAGCAGACGTTCAACGCGCCGTGCATGCGCTATTTTCTCGGAGATGTCCGGGATGCCGAGCGCTTGCGCCTGGCCATGCGCGGGATCGATTTTGTCGTGCATGCCGCAGCCCTGAAACAGGTGCCGGCGGCGGAGTACAACCCCACCGAATGCATTCGCACCAACGTCAATGGGGCGGAAAACATCATTGCCGCGGCCATCGACAATGGCGTGCAGAAGGTCGTCGCCCTGTCCACCGACAAGGCGGCGAGCCCGATCAACCTCTATGGGGCCACCAAGCTGCTGTCGGACAAGCTGTTCGTCGCCGCCAATAACATCGCCGGCGAGCAGGCCACCCGCTTTGCCGTGGTGCGCTACGGCAATGTGGCCGGCTCACGAGGTTCGGTGGTGCCGTTCTTCAGCAAACTGATCGCCGAGGGGGCCCGGGAACTGCCGATCACCGACGAGCGCATGACCCGCTTCTGGATCACCCTCGACCATGGCGTACAGTTCGTGCTCGACAGCTTTGCCCGTATGCACGGTGGTGAAGTGTTCGTACCGAAGATCCCGTCGATCCGCATCGTCGACCTGGCGTCCGGCATGGCCGCGCACCTGCCGCACAAACACGTGGGCATTCGACCGGGCGAGAAGCTGCATGAACTGATGGTACCGCTGGACGATGCGCGCATGACCCTGGAGTTCGCTGACCATTACACCATCCAGCCGTCGATTCGGTTCACCAGCGTCGATGTCGATTTCGCCGTGGATGGACTGGGTGAACAGGGCAAGGCGGTGGGCGAGGACTTCGAATACCGTTCCGATACCAACCCTGAGTTTCTGAACGTGATGCAGATTGCCGATCTGCATGCCGGGCTGCCGGTATGACGCCTTATCAGATTCCTTATGGTTGCCAGAGCATCGAACAGGACGATATCGATGCGGTGGTCGAGGTGCTCAAGTCGCCCTGGTTGACCCAGGGGCCGACCATCCCACGCTTCGAGGCGGCGCTGGCCGAACATTGCCAGGCCGATTTTGCCGTGGCCGTATGCAACGCCACGGCGGCCTTGCATATCGCCTGCCTGGCCGCGGGCCTGGGGCCTGGGGACCGTTTGTGGACCAGCCCGAATACCTTTGTCGCCTCGGCCAACTGCGCTCGTTACTGCGGCGCCGAGGTGGACTTCGTCGACATCGATCCGCTGACCTTGAACCTCGATGCCAGCCTGTTGGCGCAGAAACTGGAGGTCGCCGAGGCCAGCGGACATTTGCCCAAAGTGGTGGTGGCCGTGGCTTTCGCCGGCCAGAGTTGCGATATGCGCGCCATCGCCGGATTGTCCGAGCGCTATGGCTTCACGCTGATCGAGGATGCGTCCCATGCGGTCGGCGCGTCCTATCTCGGGCGACCGGTGGGTTGCGGTGACTTTGCCGCGATGACCATCTTCAGCTTTCATCCGGTGAAGATCATCACCTCGGCCGAAGGCGGCATGGTCTTGACCAACCGCCCCGAACTGGCCGAGCGCTTGCGTCGCCTGCGCAGCCACGGCATTACAGGCGATCCGGCGCAGATGAACGTCCCTGCGCAAGGGTTGTGGTACTACCAGCAACTGGAGCTGGGCTTCAACTACCGGATGACTGACCTGCATGCCGCGCTGGGCCTGTCGCAAACGGCCCGGCTCGACAGCTTCGTCGCCCGGCGCCGAGAACTGGCCGCCCGTTATGACCGTCTGCTGGCCGACCTGCCGCTGCAACTGCCGGTGGCCCAGGCCGGTGCCGAGTCCGCCTGGCACCTGTACGTGGTGCGCTTGCAGCTGGAGCAGATCAAGGTCAGCCAGCGCGAAGTCTTCGACGCCTTGCGCGCCGCCGGCATCGGCGTGAACCTGCATTACATTCCCGTGCACCTGCAACCCTACTACCGCGAACAGGGCTTCAAGGACGGTGACTTCCCCGAAGCCGAGCGTTACTTCGGCGAAGCCCTCAGCCTGCCGTTGTTCCCGCTGCTCACCGAGGCGCAGCAGGACTATGTGGTCGAACAATTACGAAACCTTGTCGGTTAAACGACGCTCAATGGCCCGAGGATAAACACCCGACATGCGTGAGTTCAGCGAACAGGAAGTGTTCTGGCGTGGCGAGTTCGGCGATCAATACGTGGGCCGCAACCAGGGGCAGGCGCTGGTCGCCGCCAACCTGGCGCTGTTCGCCAAGGCCCTGGCGCGCACCGGCCGGCTTGCCAGCCTGCTGGAGCTGGGCACCAACACCGGCAACAACCTGCAGGCCTTGCATCAACTGCTGCCCGCGTGCGCCCTGCAGGGTGTGGAGATCAACGCCAAGGCCTGCGAGCAGGCGCGCGAGCTGGGCATCGCCGAGATCTGGCAGGGTTCGTTGTTCGACTACCCACGTGAGCGAACCTTCGACCTGACCCTGAGCAAGGGCGTGCTGATCCACCTGGCGCCCGAGCTGCTGGCAACCGCCTATGAGCAGCTGTATATGCTGAGCGGGCGCTATATCCTGATCGCCGAGTACTACAACCCGGTGCCGGTGGAAGTGTCCTATCGTGGTAACAGCGGCAAGTTGTTCAAGCGCGATTTCGCCGGGGAAATGCTCGATCGTTACCCGGACCTGCAACTGCTGGACTACGGCTTCAGTTACCACCGCGACCCGCAGTTCCCGACCGACGATATCAACTGGTTCCTGCTGGAAAAACGTCCTTGAGTGCGATTGCAATCATTCCGGCGCGCGGTGGCAGCAAGCGCATCCCGCGCAAGAATCTCAAGCTGTTCCATGGCGAGCCGATGATTGCCCGCTCGATTCGCCTGGCGCTCGATTCGGGGTTGTTCGAGCGGGTGATCGTCAGTACCGACGACGAGGAAATCGCCGCCCTGGCCCGGGCCCGGGGGGCTCAGGTGCCGTTTATGCGCCCGGCGGCCCTGGCCGATGATTTCACCGGCACGGCGGCGGTGATCGCCCATGCGCTGGAAGCTTCGCAGCAGGCCGGCTACGTGTTCGAACATGCCTGCTGCCTCTATGCCACGGCGCCGTTGTTGCAAGTGCGGTTTTTGCGCCAGGGGCTGGAGCTGCTCGAGGCCCATGCTGAAAAGTCGTTTGCGTTTTCGGTCTGCGAGTTCGGCTTCCCGGTCCAGCGCGCCTTGACCCTCGGCCAGGACGGCGCGTTGACGCCGCTGTATCCCGAGCATCGACAGACCCGTTCCCAGGATCTGCCCCGGACCTTCCAGGATGCCGGACAGTTCTACTGGGGGCGCAGCGCGGCCTGGCTGCGGGGCGACGTACTGTTTTCGGAGAAAAGCCTGCCGGTCATCCTGCCGCGCCATCTGGTCCAGGACATCGACACCGACGAGGACTGGCGGCGTGCCGAGTATCTTTACAGTGCCTTGCTGGCTGGCGGAGAGCTGCAGCCATGAGGGTGCTGATCCGCGCGGATGCCTCGCCGGCCATTGGCAGTGGGCATGTGGCACGTTGCCTTACTCTGGCGCAGGTGCTGCGCAGTGGCGGCGCCGAGGTGGTGTTCGCCTGCCGGGCCTTGCCCGGCCATTCGCTGGCGCGCATCGCCGGACAGGGCTTTCGAGCCTTGGCACTGCCTGCCGAGTACGCGGGCGAGGAGCCCGGCGCAGACATCGAGGCCCCGTTGCCCTGGCAGGCGGATATCGCCGCCCTGGGTGCCTGCCTGCTCGCCGAGCCGGCCTTCGACTGGATTGTCGTCGATCACTATGGCCTCGATCACGCCTGGCAAACCGCTGCTCGCCAGTGGGCGCGGCAGATTGCAGCGATCGATGACCTGAACAACCGGCAACATGCCGTGGATCTGCTCTTCGATCAGAATTTCACAGCCGGCGATCCCGAGTATGCCAACCGCTGCTTGCAGCCCTGCCGTGAGCTCTTCGGTCCGCGTTATGCGCTGATTCGTGATGAGTTCTGCCAAGGCGCGGTGCCCATCACCGTGCAGCCCCGTCGGGTGCTGGTGAATTTTGGCGGCCTGGATGCGGCCGGTGAAACCTGGAAGGCCATGCAGGCCCTGGCGGATTTCAGCGAGTTGGAAGTGGACTTTATCGCCGGCACCGCCAACCCGATGCTGGCCTCGATCCAGGCGATGGCGGCTGATCGTCCGCAGTGGCGGGTGCAGACCTTTGTCAGCGACTTCGCCACGCTGATGGCCCGGGCCGACCTGTTTATCGGGGCCGGTGGCGGTACCAGCTGGGAGCGCGCGGTCCTCGGCCTTCCGACCCTGTGCATTGCCGTGGCGGAAAATCAGCGGGCGAATGCCGAGCGACTGGCCGCGGCCGGGGTCCATGTCTATCTGGGCAGCAGCGACGAGGTGGCGGTCGACAGCCTGCGCCAGGCCATCGGTTTTGTCCTGGGCAATGTCAGCCTGCGCCGCAGCCTGGCGGCACAGTCGCGGCGTCTGGTGGATGGGCTGGGGGCGCGACGCTTTGCCGTGGCCCTGGCCGGTGTCAGCCTGGCTGTGCGGCGGGCCACGGCGGACGATTCACGGCTGCTGTTCGACGGCCGTAATGCCGAGTCGGTGCGACGGGCCTCTTTGAGCCCCGAGCCTATCGGCTGGGAAGCGCATCAGGCCTGGCTGGCCGCGAGTCTGCTCAACCCCGGGCGCCTGCTGCTGATCGCCGAGGCCGCGGATGGCCCGGTGGGTGTGCTGCGCTACGATCTGGCGGGCAGCCGCGCGCAAGTCTCGCTGTATCTGTTCCAGGGCCGCGCGGGCCTCGGCTGGGGCAGGGCGCTGCTGGCCCGTGGCGAAGTCGCCGTGGGCGAGCACTGGCCGCAGGTGACGGTGATCGACGCCCAGGTACTGCCGGATAATCCGGCCTCCATCGAATTGTTCCGTCACGGCGGCTATGTCCAGTCGGTCTGCCGTTTCGAGCGTGTGGTAAAGGATCAGCACCATGACTAGTTTCAAGATCGGCCAGCGGTTGATCGGCCCGGACGCGCCACCCTTCATCATTGCCGAGATGAGCGGCAACCATAACCAGTCGCTGGAGGTGGCGCTGCGGATTGTCGAGGCGGCGGCCAAGGCCGGTGCCCATGCGCTCAAGCTGCAAACCTATACCGCCGAGACCATGACCCTGGACCTGGACGAAGGCGAGTTCTTCATCCAGGACCCGACCAGCCTGTGGTCCGGCTCGTCGCTCTATGCCTTGTATGAAAAGGCCCATACGCCCTGGGAGTGGCACGCACCGATCTTCGCCCGCGCCCGGGAGCTGGGCATGCTGGCGTTTTCCACGCCTTTCGATGAAACGGCGGTGGATTTTCTCGAAAGCCTCGACGTGCCGGCCTACAAGATCGCCAGTTTCGAAAATACCGACCTGCCGTTGATCCGGCGTGTGGCCGCGACCGGCAAGCCGCTGATCATTTCCACCGGCATGGCCAGCGTCGCCGAGCTGGATGAGAGCGTGCACGCCGCCCGGGCCGCCGGTTGCAAGGACCTGATCCTGCTCAAATGCACCAGCACCTACCCGGCCAGCCCGGAAAACAGCCACGTGCGGACCATTCCTCATCTGCGCGAGCTGTTCGGCTGCCAGGTCGGCTTGTCCGATCACTCCATGGGCGTCGGGGTGGCGGTAGCCGCGGTGGCGCTGGGGGCAACGGTGGTGGAGAAACATTTCACCCTGGATCGCGCCGATGGCGGCGTGGACTCGAGCTTTTCCCTGGAACCGGCGGAACTGGCCAGCCTGGTCGTCGAGACCGAACGTGCCTGGCAGGCCCTGGGCCAGGTGCACTACGGCGTCACCGAGGCGGAACGCAAATCCCTGGTGTATCGCCGCTCGCTGTACGTCACCCGCGACATGGTCGCGGGGGAAACCTTCAGTGCCGACAACCTGCGGGCGATCCGCCCCGGCCTCGGACTGGCGCCCCGGCATCTTGACGCGGTGCTCGGACGCTGTGCCCGACAGGCCCTCAAGCGGGGGACGGCGCTGGCCTGGTCGCTGGTCGAATAGCGCTTTGTCGCGCTGATTCGGCAAAATAGCGTGACCTGCGAGTCATAACGCGCATCTTCACTGTATTGTATCGACCTGGAAGATGGCGCCCGGCTCGTAACGGGTCCGGTGATAGCCTTTTACTCTTCCGGCAGTCGCTCCCCCGTGGGCGGCGTCAAATCTCTGTTTGTCGGCAGCCCTCGGTCCTGGTGAGCGAGGGTTTTCAGCTGTTTATTATTGGGAAGCCGTAATGATTGGCATAAAGAGCATTGCGAGCTACGTGCCTGTAGCCGGCGTGGACAATTACGCACAAGGTGCAAAATTCGAGAAGGATGAAGCCTTCATCCTCGGCAAGATCGGTTCGGCCTTCCTGCCGCGCAAGGATGACGAACAGGAAACCTCGGACCTGTGTGTCGAAGCCGTGAATGCGCTGTTCGCCCGCAATCCCGAGCTCAAGCGCGAATCCATCGACGCGCTGATCGTGGTCACCCAGAACGGCGATGAGGAAGGCCTGCCGCATACCGCCGCCATCGTCCAGGACAAGCTCGGCCTGCCCACCAACGTGGCCGCGTTCGATATTTCCCTGGGTTGCTCCGGTTATGTCTATGGCATCTACGCGATCAAGGGCTTCATGGAAGCGGCGGGCCTGAAAAACGGCCTGTTGGTCACCGCCGATCCTTATTCGAAGATCGTCGACCCGGAAGATCGCAACACCACCATGCTTTTCGGTGATGCGGCGACGGCTACCTGGATGGGCGAAGACGCGCCCTGGCAACTGGGCAAGGCCAAGTTCGGCACCGACGGGTCCGGCGCGCCGCACCTGAAGGTCAGCAATGGCGTGTTTTTCATGAACGGCCGCCAGGTCTTCAACTTCGCCTTGCTCAAGGTTCCGGCGCACCTGCACGAGTTGCTCGAAGAGTCCGGCCTGCAAGCGGACGATATCGACGCGTTCTGCATTCACCAGGGCAGCGCGGCGATTGTCGATGCCGTGGCGCGGCGTTTCGAGGGCGAGCCCGAGAAGTTCATCAAGGACATGGTCGAGACCGGCAACACGGTGTCGTCGAGTATTCCACTGTTGCTGGAAAAACATGTCCTGGACTCGACCTGGAAGCGCGTGGCCCTCAGTGGCTTCGGCGTGGGCTTGTCGTGGGGCTCGGCGATTATTCATCGGCCTTGATGCCAAAGGTCGCAAAATGGCGCTCCAGGTGAGATAACCTTGAGCGCCATTTTTTTGCGCGGATGTTGAGTGAGACGGCATGAGCGAAAGTTTCGAGCAGAACCTGCAGGTCATTGGCGCCCGTTGGCCGGGCTTGCTGCCGCGGCTGTTGGCCGAGGACAGCGAGTCGTTGCCGGTTGAACTGGTGGAGGGGCTGGGTTCGACCCTGAGCGTGGGCGGCATCCAGCTCACCAGCCGCCATGATCGTGTCGCCGAGGCTCGCCTGCAGGCCGCCAGCCTGCCGCCGGACAGCGCCTTGCTGCACCTCTACGGCACCGGCTTGGGCGATCTGCAACAGGTCCTGCTGGAGCGGCCGACGCTGCAGCGCCTGTGTGTCCATGTCCTCAACGGCGCGTTGTTCAAGCTGGTGCTGGGGCTGTTGGATCAGCAATCCTGGCTGAGGGACCCACGGGTCGAACTGAGCTACGCCGCCGACCACCCCGAGATTCTCTTGCCATTTTTCGCCCTGCCGGCCGAACTGGTGCTGGCCGATGACGACAACGCGCGGATGCGTGATCGTCTGGTCGGCGAGGTGCATCTGACTTTCAACAATCGCGAGTTCGATCCGCAGTCCGCGGTCATCGTCCAGCGTCTGCTGGACACCCGTGAGGTGTTTGGCGTCGATCGCGACGTCGCCGAGTTGTTTGCGACGCGCCCGGGCCAGCACATCTATGTGATCGGTACCGGGCCGACCCTGGAGCAACAGTTCGCCAAGCTGCGGGCGATCGGCGAGCAGCCGGAGCGGCCGTTGTTCATCAGCGTCGACACCGCCTACCGGCCATTGCGCGAGCAGGGGATCCGACCGGATATCGTGGTCAGCATCGACCAGCGCATCGGTTTCCGGCATTTACCCCCCGAAGCCTCCGACGACATTCCCCTGGTCTATATGCCGATGAGCGATCCCCAGGTGCTGCAGGCCTGGAAAGGCCCGCGCTACGGCGGCTATTCCATCAGCCCGATCTATGCCTCGGTGCGTGAGCAGTGCCAGCGCGGCCTGTTGTTCGTCGGCGGCAGCGTGCTGCACCCGGCGGTCGACCTGGCGGTGAAGATGGGCGCGGCACGCATCACCCTGTTCGGCGCCGACTTCGCCTTCCCGATGAACAAGACCCATGCGGGCTGGAAGGATGGCGATCTCGGCCCGGGCGTCGACCTGGCGCAGCACTGGGTACTGGACGGTCAGGGGCAACGGGTCAGGACGCAGTTGAACTTCCGTCGTTACCTGGTGGAGCTGGAGCGTTATATCGCCCGTCATCCGCAGGTGGCGTTCCTTAACAGCAGCCGGGCGGGGGCGCGGATCGTCGGTGCCGGGTTCGACCAGGAGTTTGTCCAATGAGCCGGCTGGCGCAGTGTGTCGAGGAAGCCCGCGAATGCGCCGGGCTGTTTCGTCTGAGCCGTGATGTAGAGGCGGCGTTGAACATGGTCGAGGTGTTCGACGCCGTGCAGTTGGCGTTGGCGAGCGCACCGCAGGCCGTTCGGCAACAGTGGGCGCAACTGCTGACACGCATGCTGGTTTGCCAGGAATCCCAGGACTGGTTGGGGCTGGCTGACTGGATGGAATACGAACTGGTGGGGCTGTTGGAATCGGCGGCAATTCCCTGACGTCATTTTTCCTTCCGGGGCAGGGCGCCAAGCCCTTGTTTTCCAAGGGGTGGCAGGGTGATGGCAAATTTTTTGAAAAAAACCCTCAAGCAACTTGCAATCCCGACGATAACTATTACGAAGGTTCTCTAGGCCATACCCGGCGCTTGCCAGGGCCGGAAGCCGCAGTACCCAACCAACGAGGATTTCGTCATGTCTTTAAGCGTAAATACTAACGTCACTTCCCTGGCTGTTCAGCAGAACCTGAACAACGCAGCCTCGGCTCTTTCCACCGCCATGACGCGCCTGTCTTCCGGCCTGCGAATCAACAGCGCCGCGGACGACGCCGCCGGTCTGCAGATCTCCACTCGTATGACCAGCCAGCTCCGTGGTATGACCGTTGCGATCAAAAACGCCAACGACGGTATCTCCCTGGCGCAAACCGCTGGCGGCGCGATGTCCACTGACACCGACATTCTGCAGCGTATGCGGGAACTGGCCGTACAGGCTCGTAACGGTACCAACAGTACTGCCGACCAGACCGCGACCAACGCTGAATTCGCCCAGATGTCGGACGAATTGACCCGTATCGCCGCCAGTACCCAGTTGAACGGCAAGTTCCTGCTGAACGGTTCGGCTGGCGTTGTGACCCTGCAAGTGGGTGCCAACACCGGTACCGCCAACCAGATCAGCCTGTCCCTGAGCGGCAAGTTCGACGCCGTCAGCCTGTCCGTGGACAGCGGTACTCTGGTTCTGACCGGTGCTACCAGTGCCGCCGCAGCCTCCAACATCGACAACGCGATCACCGCGATCGACGCTGCAATCGCTGCCATCGGTGCTACCCAGGCCAGCCTCGGTGCTTCGCAGAACCGTCTGACCAGCACCATCGACGTTCTGCAGAACGTGGATCAGAACACCGATGCTGCACAGGGTCGTATCCAAGATACCGACTTCGCCGCTGAAACCGCCGAGCTGACCAAGCAGCAAACCCTGCAACAGGCTTCCACCTCGGTTCTGGCTCAGGCCAACCAACTGCCTTCCGCTGTACTGAAGCTGCTTCAGTAATTTCGGAATGAGTTTTGGCGGGGGGGTGTGCTTGTCACGCTCTCTCGCTTTTTCACGTTGAGAGGTGATGGTTATGGACATGAGTGTAAAGCTTAGTCTGTCTTACCCCGCTGTTACGCCGGCCAGTTCCAGTCCTGTTGCCGGCCAGCCGGTATCGGCCACGGCGGCGCCTCAGGCGGATCCGGTAAAACCCGTTTCGGCCACCAGCAAGGACTCGGACTCTTCCGACAGACTCAAACAGGCTGTGCAGGATATCGAGAAGTTCGTTCAATCGATCAAGCGCAACCTGGAATTTTCCATCGACGAGCACTCCGGGCAAGTCGTGGTCAAGGTGATCGCCAGTGACAGTGGTGAAGTGATTCGACAGATTCCCACCGCGGAAGCCTTGAAACTGGCTGACAGTTTGAGTTCAGCGAGTAATGTGCTGTTTGACGCGAAAGCCTGACAGCTGGCATGAATCGTGTGTGCAGGTACTTTTGGTGCTGGTAAAGGTCAAAAGACTGGCAGCAAATTGAAGGGAGATAAACATGGCAAGTCCAATTACACCGTCTACGGGCCTGGGTTCCGGCCTGGATATCGGTTCGATCGTGACCGCGCTGGTCAACGCCGATAAATCGGCTGCGCAGACACAGATCACCAATTCGCAAGCAACCAACACGCTGAAGCTCTCCGGCGTGGGTTCGCTGAAAAGTGCGCTGACGACCTTCCAGACCGCACTGACCAATCTCAACAGTTCGACCACTCCGCAGTTCGCCGGCTTCTCGGCAACATCGGGGACGCCGTCGACCTTGACGGCCACCACTGACAATACCGCGGTAGCCGGTAGCTACAACATTACGGTGAATGCCCTTGCCACGGGTTCGCAGGTAGCCAGTGCTTCCTTTGCCGGCGGTGCGAGCAGTGCCATTCCGAGTGGTACCCTGACCATCAGTCAGAATGGCACTAACTACAATGTCACCATCCCGGCGAATGCGACGCTGCAGAGCACCCGTGACGCGATCAACTCCACGCTGTCGAGCAACGGTATATCCGCCAACATCGTGACCGACAGTAGCGGCTCTTCGCGTCTGGTGTTTGGTTCTACTACCACTGGCGTGGGTTCCGATTTGTCGGTCAGTGGTATTGCCGGTCTGGAAGTCGACGGCACCCAGGTGATGGCCAATCCCCCGTCGGCAACCAGTTCGGGGGCGATCACTGCGTTGGCCCAGAATGCCAGCCTGACGATCAGCGGTCTGACGGTCAGCAGCAAGAGCAATACCGTCACCGGTGCCGTCAGTGGTCTGACACTGAATCTGCTCTCGGCAGGGGCTCCAGGCGTGGGTGCGACCTCTCAGGTCACCGTGGGTACCAACACCACGGGTCTGCAGAGTTCGATCCAGACGTTCGTGAACGCCTACAACAGCCTGATGACGACCATCGGCAATCTCAGTACCCCGACGACCGACTCCAATGGTAATGTCGTGCCGGCGGCGTTCACCGGCGACTCCTTGCCTCGCGCACTGATTTCCAGCATCCGTGGTGTGCTCACCACGCCTGGGCCGGGTAGTCAGTTGGCAGTGCTCTCGCAGTTGGGTGTGGGGACGGATCCGGTTTCGGGTAACCTGAACTTCAACGCCACTACGTTCAACCGGGCCATGACCACCGATGGCCTGAGCGGTCAGGTGCAGACGCTGTTTACCGGGACCACCGCCAACTCTGGGTCGGACGGTGTGTTGTCGCGGATGACCGCGGCGATCTCCTCCTACGTCCAGACCGGTGGTTTGCTCGATCAGCGCACCGACAGCCTGAACACCCAGGCCAGCAGCCTGACCAGTCAACAGGCGGCACTGGATCTGCATGTCACCAACATCACCGCAACCCTGACGGCCAAGTACAACGCCATGGACCTGTTGGTCGGGCAGTTGAAGGCGACCTCTACCAGCATCACGTCGTTCTTCAGCTCGCTGGATGCGCAGAAGTCGGCCAGCTGATTATCGGCTTCACGCCAAAAACCCGGCTGCGTTTACCGCGTGCCGGGTTTTTGCCTTCTGGGTCTAAAGTTTTCTGACTCAAAGACGATACACTTCTTATACGAACCCCTGAGCAGTAATGAGGTAGAACATGAATCCGATGCTAGCCCTTCGGCAATACCAGAAGGTAGGAGCCCAGGCCCAGACCTCCGAGGCCAGTCCTCACCGTCTGGTGCAGATGTTGATGGAAGGTGGTCTGGATCGTATCGCGCAGGCCAGGGGTGCCATCCAGCGCAAGGACATTCCAGGCAAGGGTATCGCCATCGGCAAGGCCATCGATATTATCGGCGGTTTGCGCGAAGGCCTGGACCTGGAGAAATCAGCGGATTCGGTGGGTAGCCTGGACAATCTTTACGCCTATATGATGAAAGTCCTGCTGCAAGCCAATGTAAAGTCGGATATCGGCCTGCTCGACGAAGTCGCCGGCCTGCTCGCCACCGTCAAGGAAGGTTGGGACGCCATCGCACCACCGGGTCCGCAGTTCTAAGGAGTACATCATGAGTCTCGTACTGCAGCGTATCGAAGAAACCCGCGAAGCCCTGGTAAAGGCTTTGGCCGAGCGTGACTGGGAGGCCATCACCCAGCTGGACCTGGCCTGTCGTGCTTGCATGGAAGATGTGCTGGGCGAGACTGGCCTGGATGAGGACGCACTGCGCGTCAAGCTGGAAGAGTTGCTGCACGTCTATCGCATGTTGCTGGAAGCGGCGATGACCGAACGTCAGTCAATAGTCGATGAGATGTCGAAGATCCAGCAAGCAAGGAACGCTGCAAAGGTTTACCATCTGTTCGGTTAATGTTGGGTTAATCGAACCGTATTGCGCCATAAATTTGACTATGTACGCTTTTTTGACTTAACTAGTGCTGTTTCCAGATTTCAGTCGTCCTTTGAGGCCCTGTCCGGCCTCGGATGTCTAGCTTGCCCCACCCATAACGGGCATCGAGTTGACTAGGGAAGTTGCTATTGCATGTGGCGTGAAACCAAAATTCTGCTGATCGATGACGATAGCGTTCGCCGCCGCGACCTGGCGGTGATCTTAAATTTTCTCGGCGAAGAAAATATTTCCTGCACCAGCGATGACTGGCAGCAGATGGTCGGCTCTTTGTCGTCCAGTCGCGAAGTGCTGTGCGTCCTGATCGGGACGGTCAATGCCGCGAGCGGACTGACTGGCTTGCTTAAGACACTGTCGACCTGGGATGAGTTCCTTCCCGTCCTGCTTCTGGGTGAAATTTCTTCTGCCGACCTGCCCGAAGACCAGCGTCGTCGGGTCCTGTCCAGCCTGGAAATGCCGCCCAGCTACAGCAAGCTGCTCGACTCCCTGCACCGTGCCCAGGTCTATCGCGAGATGTACGACCAGGCCCGTGAGCGCGGCCGGCAGCGCGAGCCCAACCTGTTCCGCAGCCTGGTCGGCACCAGCCGTGCCATCCAGCACGTGCGCCAGATGATGCAGCAAGTGGCCGACACCGACGCCAGCGTGCTGATCCTCGGCGAGTCCGGCACCGGCAAGGAAGTGGTGGCGCGCAACCTGCACTATCACTCCAAGCGCCGCGACGCGCCTTTCGTACCGGTCAACTGCGGGGCGATCCCGGCCGAGTTGCTGGAAAGCGAACTGTTCGGTCACGAGAAGGGCGCCTTTACCGGGGCCATCACCAGCCGTGCCGGGCGTTTCGAGCTGGCCAACGGCGGTACGCTGTTCCTCGACGAGATCGGCGACATGCCGCTGCCGATGCAGGTCAAGCTGTTGCGTGTGCTGCAGGAGCGTACCTTCGAGCGCGTGGGCAGCAACAAGACCCAGAGCATCGACGTACGGATCATCGCCGCCACCCACAAGAACCTTGAAAGCATGATCGAGGTCGGCAGCTTCCGCGAAGACCTCTACTACCGCCTGAACGTGTTCCCCATCGAGATGGCGCCGCTGCGTGAGCGGGTCGAGGACATTCCGTTGCTGATGAACGAATTGATCTCGCGCATGGAGCACGAAAAGCGCGGTTCCATTCGTTTCAATTCGGCGGCGATCATGTCGCTGTGCCGGCACGCCTGGCCGGGCAATGTCCGCGAACTGGCCAACCTGGTGGAGCGCATGGCGATCATGCATCCGTATGGGGTGATCGGCGTCGCCGAACTGCCGAAGAAATTCCGCTACGTCGATGATGAAGACGAGCAACTGGTGGACAGCCTGCGCAGTGACCTCGAAGAACGGGTCGCGATCAATGGCCATACTCCGGACTTCACTACCTCGGCGATGTTGCCGCCCGAAGGCCTCGACCTCAAGGACTACCTCGGTGGCCTTGAACAGGGGCTGATCCAGCAAGCGCTGGACGACGCCAATGGCATCGTCGCTCGCGCCGCCGAGCGCCTGCGGATCCGTCGTACCACCCTGGTGGAGAAGATGCGCAAGTACGGGATGAGCCGTCGCGAGGGTGATGAACAGGCGGATGATTGACGCCTGTTTTTCAAGCTGCTGAAAAGTAGCTGGTTTTTTTTCGGCACGGGTATTGCTAAGTCTCTCGTAACGTTCCGTTTAAATGACGGTCAGCCAAGCGAGAGAGCACCATGCCCCAAGCCGCCCCGATGTCACCTGTCCCTGAAGCCTCGGGATCTTCGTCGTCCGTCGAGCAGGCCGGTCGGTTGGGTCTGGAGCAGGCTTTCTCCCTGTTCAATCAGATGTCGACGCAACTCAACGATTCCTACAGCCTGCTCGAAGCCCGGGTCACCGAGCTCAAGGGCGAGCTGGCCGTGGTCAGTGCCCAGCGCATGGCCGAACTGGCGGAAAAAGAACGCTTGGCCAATCGCCTGCAGAACCTGCTCGACCTGTTGCCGGGCGGGATCATCGTCATCGATTCCCAGGGCATCGTCAGCGAGGCCAATCCGGCGGCCCGGGAGCTGCTCGGCCAGCCCCTGGTCGGCGAGCTCTGGCGCCAGGTGATTGCCCGTTGCTTCGCCCCGCGTGAAGACGACGGCCATGAAATCTCCCTCAAGGACGGTCGGCGCCTGTCGATCTCCACCCGCTCGCTGGATGCCGAACCGGGTCAGTTGGTGCTGCTCAACGACCTGACTGAAACCCGTCTCCTGCAGGATCAACTGGCCCGGCATGAGCGCCTCTCGTCGCTGGGACGCATGGTCGCGTCCCTCGCGCACCAGATCCGCACGCCGCTCTCGGCGGCCTTGCTCTATGCCAGCCACCTCACTGAACAGGTCTTGCCGGTCGAGACCCAGCAGCGTTTTGCCGGGCGCTTGAAGGAGCGCCTGCACGAGTTGGAGCACCAGGTCCGCGACATGCTGGTATTCGCCCGTGGCGAGCTGCCGCTGACCGATCGGCTGACGCCCAATGCCTTGATGCAGGCGCTGCAGGCCGCGGCACAGACCCATGTCCAGGGCGCCTCCGTGCGCTGGCAGTGCGACAGTCATGTCGGTGAGTTGCTGTGCAACCGCGACACCCTCGTGGGCGCGCTGCTGAACCTGATCGAAAACGCCCAGCAAGCCACCGTCGGCGAGGTGCGCCTGAAGGTGCACCTGTACGCCCGTGGCGCGACCTTGCGCCTGTGCATCAGTGACAATGGCTCGGGAATCGACCCGAGCGTCCTGGCGCGCCTGGGTGAACCGTTCTTTACCACCAAGACCACCGGCACCGGCCTCGGCCTAGCGGTGGTCAAGGCCGTTGCCCGGGCGCATCAGGGCGACATGCAATTACACTCGCGGCTGGGGCGTGGCACCTGTGCGATGGTCTGCCTGCCGCTGATTCCTGGCGCCATGGAGGCTCAAGAATGAAACCGCTGCTCAAGGTCCTGCTGGTCGAGGACGACCATGCCTTGCGTGAAGCGTTGGCCGATACCCTGCTGCTGGCCGGGCACCGGTTCCATGCGGTCGGTTCGGCCGAGGAAGCGTTGGAGGCCGTGGCCGCGGAGTCGTTTGGCCTGGTGATCAGTGACGTCAATATGCCGGGCATGGACGGGCACCAGCTGCTGGGCCTGCTGCGCGCACGCCAGCCGCAATTGCCGGTGTTGCTGATGACCGCCCATGGTGCTGTGGAGCGGGCGGTGGATGCGATGCGCCAGGGTGCGGCCGACTATCTGGTCAAGCCGTTCGAGCCCAAGGCCCTGCTCGATCTGGTGGCACGGCACGCCCTGGGACAGCCGGGCGCGCTGGACAGCGAGGGGCCGATCGCCTCGGAGCCGGCCAGTGCGCAGTTGCTCGAGCTGGCGGCGCGGGTCGCACGCAGTGATTCGACGGTACTGATTTCCGGCGAGTCCGGCACCGGCAAGGAGGTCCTGGCGCGCTATATCCATCAGCAGTCGCCGCGTGCCAGCCAGCCGTTTATCGCCATCAACTGCGCGGCGATTCCCGACAATATGCTCGAGGCCACCCTGTTCGGTCACGAAAAGGGCTCTTTTACAGGCGCTATCTCCGCCCAGGCCGGCAAGTTCGAGCAGGCCGATGGCGGGACCATCCTGCTTGATGAGATTTCCGAAATGCCCCTGGGGCTCCAGGCCAAGCTGTTGCGTGTGCTCCAGGAGCGCGAGGTCGAGCGGGTCGGTGCACGCAAACCGATCACCCTGGATATCCGCGTGGTGGCCACCACCAACCGTGACCTGGCGGGGGAAGTGGCGGCGGGGCGTTTCCGTGAAGACCTTTACTATCGCCTGTCGGTTTTTCCGCTGGCCTGGCGTCCGTTGCGCGAGCGCACCGCCGATATTCTGCCGCTGGCCGAACGTCTACTTGCCAAGCACAGCGCGAAAATGAAACATGCCTCTGTTCGACTGTCACCCCAGGCGCAGGCTTGCCTGATCGGCTATCCGTGGCCGGGCAACGTGCGCGAGCTGGACAATGCGATCCAGCGGGCGCTGATCCTGCAGCAGGGCGGGTTGATCCAGGCCGAGGATTTCTGCCTGGTGGGGCCGGTCGGTGCGGCACCGCTGCCAGGGCTCGCGGTGATCAATCGGCCGTCCGTCGGCGAGCCGGTGCTGGCCGAGGCGGTATCGGGGGAGCAGGCGGGTGGCCTGGGCGACGACCTGCGTCGGCGTGAATTCCAGATGATCATCGACACCCTGCGCGCCGAGCGCGGGCGGCGCAAGGAGGCTGCCGAGCGGCTGGGTATCAGTCCGCGTACGCTGCGCTACAAACTGGCGCAGATGCGCGATGCGGGAATGGATGTCGAGGCCTATCTGTTTGCCACGTAAGTCGATTCGGGCTCGTGTGTCGTGTATCGGATTTTGTTCGAGGACGACAAGGAGCTGGCACCCTTGTTGCTAATCCTTCACTAACAGCTGCACAAGTGTCAAAAAATTGCAGGCCGCCGGAGAGAGACTTTCATGAGCCAGGGTGTTGAATTTAATCGATTGATGCTGGACATGCGCTCCATGCAAATGGATGCCATGGCTCAATCCAAATCGACTGCAGTTGCGCCGGAAGTCAGCGGCAGCAGCTTCTCCGATTTGCTCGGCAATGCCATCAACAAAGTCAACGACGTGCAGCAAGCCTCGGGCCAGCTGTCCACCGCATTCGAAATCGGCAAGAGCGGTGTCGACCTGACTGACGTCATGATCGCTTCGCAGAAAGCCAGTGTCTCGTTCCAGGCCTTGACCCAAGTGCGCAACAAATTGGTCCAGGCTTATCAAGACATCATGCAGATGCCGGTCTAAGGGTTAGGGACGTAAATAGTCATGGCAGAAGTTCTCGCCGATAACGTACCGGCCAAGTCCGGCCCCACAGACGGTAAACCGCCGCTGTTCGGGTTGTCCTTTCTGGAAAATCTTTCCGAAATGACCATGCTCCGTCAGGTTGGCCTGATGGTCGGTCTGGCGGCCAGCGTGGCGATCGGCTTTGCCGTGGTGTTGTGGTCCCAGCAGCCTGACTATCGTCCCCTGTATGGCAGCCTGGCCGGTATGGATGCCAAGCAGGTCATGGAAACCCTGGCGGCGGCGGATATTCCCTACACCGTCGAACCGAACTCCGGCGCACTGCTGGTCAAGGCCGATGACGTGTCCCGTGCACGCCTCAAGCTGGCTGCCGCCGGCGTGACGCCGAGCGACGGCAACATCGGTTTCGAAATCCTCGACAAGGACCAGGGCCTGGGCACCAGCCAGTTCATGGAAGCGACCCGTTATCGGCGCGGCCTGGAAGGCGAACTGGCGCGGACCATTTCCAGCCTGAACAACATCAAGGCCGCCCGCGTGCACCTGGCGATCCCGAAAAGCTCGGTATTCGTGCGTGATGAGCGCAAGCCCAGCGCTTCGGTATTGGTCGAGCTGTATTCCGGTCGCTCCCTGGAGCCTGGACAGGTGCTCGCCATTATCAACCTGGTGGCCACCAGCGTTCCGGAACTCAGCAAGTCGCAGGTCACCGTCGTCGACCAGAAAGGCAACCTGCTTTCCGACCAGGCGCAAAACTCCGAATTGAGCATGGCTGGCAAGCAGTTCGATTACAGCCGGCGCATGGAAAGCATGCTCACCCAGCGGGTGCACAATATCCTGCAGCCGGTGTTGGGCAACGATCGCTACAAGGCCGAAGTTTCCGCCGACGTGGACTTCAGCGCGATCGAGTCGACCTCCGAACAGTTCAACCCTGACCAGCCAGCGCTGCGCAGCGAACAGTCGACCACCGAACAACGCACCGCCAGCAGCGGCCCGCAAGGCGTACCGGGGGCCCTGAGCAACCAACCGCCAGGCCCGGCCACCGCACCGCAGACCACTGGCGGCGCCGGCGCTTCGTCCGCGGCCATCGCCCCTGGCCAGCCGCTGCTCGATGCCAACGGCCAGCAGATCATGGATCCGGCCACGGGCCAACCGATGCTGGCGCCGTATCCGGCGGACAAGCGTCAACAATCGACCAAGAACTTCGAACTGGATCGCTCCATCAGCCACACCAAGCAACAGCAAGGTCGCGTGACCCGTCTGTCGGTGGCGGTGGTGGTCGACGATCAGGTCAAGATCAACCCGACCAATGGCGAGACCACCCGTTCGCCGTGGAGCGCCGACGAACTGGCGCGCTTCACCCGCCTGGTCCAGGACGCCGTCGGTTTCGAGGCCAGTCGCGGCGACAGCGTCAGCGTGATCAACGTACCGTTCTCCACCGAGCGCGGGGAAGTGATCGCCGATATTCCGTTCTACTCGCAACCCTGGTTCTGGGATGTGGTCAAGCAGGTACTGGGTGTATTGTTCATCCTGGTGCTGGTGTTCGGTGTGCTGCGTCCGGTGCTCAACAACATCACCGGTGGCGGCAAGGGCAAGCAGTTGGCCGGTTTCGGCGGCGACGTCGAACTCGGTGGCATGGGCGGCCTGGATGGCGAACTGGCCAACGACCGCGTCAGCCTGGGCGGCCCGCAGAGCATCCTGCTGCCGAGCCCGAGCGAAGGTTATGACGCACAGCTGAACGCCATCAAGAGTCTGGTAGCCGAAGATCCGGGCCGTGTGGCACAGGTCGTCAAAGAGTGGATTAACGCCGATGAGTAATAACGCCGCCGTCAACCAGAAGCTGACCCGAGTCGACAAAGCCGCGATCCTGCTGCTGTCGCTGGGCTCCACTGATGCTGCACAAGTGTTGCGCCACATGGGGCCCAAGGAAGTCCAGCGGGTCGGCGTGGCGATGGCGCAGATGCGCAACGTGCACCGTGAGCAGGTCGAACAGGTCATGAGCGAGTTCGTCGAGATCGTCGGCGACCAGACCAGCCTCGGCGTCGGCTCCGATGACTACGTGCGCAAGATGCTCACCCAGGCCCTGGGCGAAGACAAGGCCAACGGCCTGATCGACCGCATCCTGCTGGGTGGCAACACCAGCGGCCTGGACAGCCTCAAGTGGATGGAGCCGCGGGCGGTGGCGGACGTGATCCGCTACGAGCACCCGCAGATCCAGGCGATCGTCGTGGCTTACCTCGACCCCGACCAGGCCGGCGAAGTGCTGAACAACTTCGACCACAAGGTGCGCCTGGACATCATCCTGCGGGTCTCGTCGCTGAACACGGTGCAGCCGGCGGCCCTCAAGGAACTCAACCAGATTCTCGAGAAGCAGTTCTCCGGCAACTCCAACGCGGCTCGTACCACCTTGGGTGGTATCAAGCGTGCCGCGGACATCATGAACTTCCTCGACAGCTCGATCGAAGGCCAGTTGATGGACTCGATCCGCGAAGTCGACGAGGACCTGTCGACCCAGATCGAAGACCTCATGTTCGTCTTCAACAACCTGTCCGATGTCGACGACCGTGGTATCCAGGCGCTGCTTCGCGAGGTGTCCTCCGACGTCCTGGTGCTGGCGCTCAAGGGCTCCGACGAGGGCGTCAAGGAAAAGATCTTCAAGAACATGTCCAAGCGTGCGGCGGAACTGCTGCGCGACGACCTCGAAGCCAAGGGTCCGGTTCGCGTCAGCGACGTGGAGACCGCGCAGAAGGAAATCCTTACCATCGCCCGCCGTATGGCCGAAGCCGGAGAAATCGTGCTCGGTGGCAAGGGCGGCGAAGAGATGATCTAAGGATCAAGCCATGACTGATCCAACCGATCTGATCCGCGCCCGTGACGTGGGCGGTTTCGACCTCTGGTCGTTGCCCAGTTTCGACCCGCATGTCGAGGTGCCCGAACCCGAGCCGGCAGAAGAAGTACCGGCCGAGATGGAAGAGGTGCCGCTGGAGGAAGTCCAGCCGCTGACCCTCGAAGAACTCGAAAGCATTCGCCAGGAAGCCTACAACGAAGGTTTCGCCGTGGGCGAACGCGAAGGTTTCCACAGCACCCAGATCAAGGTGCGCCAGGAAGCCGAAGTCGCCCTGAGCGCCAAGCTCAAGGCCCTGGAAGCCTTGATGGGCAATCTGTTCGCGCCCATCGCCGAGCAGGACCGGCAGATCGAGCAGAGCCTGGTGGGGCTGGTCGAGCACATGGTCCGTGAGGTCATCCAGCGTGAGCTGAAGATCGATTCCAGCCAGATCGAGCATGTCCTGCGCGAAGCCCTCAAGCTGTTGCCGCTGGGTGCCGAGAATGTCCGCTTGCACATCAATCCCCAGGACTTCGACCAGATCAAGGCCCTGCGCGAGCGCCACGAAGCCACTTGGCGCATCGTCGAGGACGAGGCCCTGCAGGCGGGTGGTTGCCGGATCGAAACCGAGCACAGCCGGATCGATGCGACCATTGAAACGCGTATCAGCAAGGCCATCGCTCAGTTGTTCGATCAGCTCCACGAGCAATCCCTGCACCCGGCGGTGCCGGACATGGCCCTGGAGTTGGAGGAAGCGTTGACGACGGCTCCTGAAGCGGACCTGTCCGATGCGTCTTGAACGCACCAGCTTCGCCAAGCGCCTGAGCGGTTACGCTGAAGCCATCGACCTGCCTGGGCAGCCGATTCTCGAAGGGCGCCTGTTGCGCATGGTCGGCCTGACCCTCGAAGCCGAAGGCTTGCGCGCCGCCATGGGCGCGCGCTGCATGGTCATCAACGACGACAGCTATCACCCGGTGCAGGTCGAGGCCGAGGTGATGGGCTTTTCCGGGGGCAAGGTGTTCCTGATGCCGGTGGGCAGCGTGGCCGGCATTGCGCCGGGAGCCAGGGTCGTGCCGCTGGCCGACACCGGGCGTCTGCCGATGGGCATGAGCATGCTCGGGCGGGTACTTGACGGTGCCGGCCGTGCCCTCGACGGCAAGGGCGGGATGAAGGCCGAGGACTGGGTGCCGATGGACGGTCCGACCATCAACCCGCTCAACCGCGATCCCATCAGCCAGCCGCTGGACGTGGGTATTCGCTGCATCAATGGTTTGTTGACCGTGGGCCGCGGCCAGCGCCTAGGGCTCTTCGCCGGTACCGGCGTGGGCAAGAGTGTGCTGCTGGGCATGATGACCCGCTTCACCGAGGCCGACATCATCGTCGTCGGCCTGATCGGCGAGCGGGGTCGCGAGGTGAAGGAATTCATCGAGCACATCCTCGGTGAAGAAGGTCTCAAGCGTTCAGTGGTGGTGGCTTCGCCGGCGGATGACGCGCCGCTGATGCGTTTGCGCGCAGCCATGTACTGCACGCGAATTGCCGAGTATTTCCGCGACAAGGGCAAGAATGTCCTGTTGCTCATGGATTCCCTGACCCGTTTCGCCCAGGCCCAGCGGGAAATCGCCCTGGCCATCGGCGAACCGCCGGCGACCAAGGGTTACCCGCCCTCAGTGTTCGCCAAACTGCCCAAGCTGGTGGAGCGGGCCGGTAACGCCGAGGCCGGCGGCGGTTCGATCACCGCGTTCTACACCGTGCTGTCCGAAGGCGATGACCAGCAGGACCCGATTGCCGACTCGGCGCGGGGTGTGCTCGACGGCCACATCGTCCTGTCCCGGCGCCTGGCCGAGGAAGGCCATTACCCGGCGATCGATATCGAAGCGTCCATCAGCCGGGTCATGCCGGCGGTGGTCAGCCCTGAACACATGAGCCGCGCCCAGCACTTCAAACAGCTCTGGTCGCGTTATCAGCAGAGTCGCGACCTGATCAGCGTCGGTGCCTATGTCGCCGGCGGCGATCGCGAGACCGATACTGCGATTGCCCTGCAGCCGGCGATGACCAAGTACCTGCGCCAGGGCTTGAACGCCAATATCAGCCTGGGCGAAAGCGACGCGCACCTGGCGTCGGTGTTTGCTCCCGCGGCCGGCGGTTAATCGATCATGGCCCTGAGCCGTGCCGCGCGCCTGGCCCCGGTGGTCGATATGGCCGAAAGCACCGAGCGCACGGCGGTCCAGCGTCTCGGTTATTTCCAGGGGCAGGTGCGGGTTGCGCAAAACAAGCTGGAGGATCTCGAGCGTTTTCGTCTCGAATACCAGGAACAGTGGATCCAGCGTGGCAGCCTCGGGGTCTCCGGCCAGTGGTTGCTGGGCTACCAGCAGTTCCTCACCCAGCTGGATACCGCGGTCGGCCAGCAGCGCCAGAGCCTGGCCTGGCACCAGAACAACCTCGACAAGGCGCGCGAAGCCTGGCAGCAGGCCTATGCCCGGGTCGAAGGCTTGCGCAAGCTGGTGCAGCGTTATGTCGACGAGGCGCGCCAGCTGGAAGACAAGCGTGAACAGAAGTTGCTGGATGAGCTGTCCCAGCGTTTACCCCGGCAGAGTCCGTATTGATCTGCAGGAATTTTGACGCTCACGGTTGCCCTACCTTCGGCGGGGTGCTAAACCTTGTACACGTCGCCACTGACAAGGAAGCAGGATCATGGCTGTAGTCGCAGAAGTATCGCCCGATGGCGCAAAATTGACGATCTCGATCAAGGGGCGTTTCGATTTTGGCCGGCATCAGGAATTTCGTGAGTCTTACGAGGGACTTGCCAAGAAACCGTCGTCCATTGTGGTCGATCTGAAAGAAGCGACCTATCTGGACAGCTCCGCGCTGGGCATGTTGCTCTTGTTGCGCGATCACGCTGGTGGTGATCATTCCGATGTACGGGTGATCAACAGCAACTCTGACGTGCGCAAGATCCTCGCCATCTCCAATTTCGACAAACTCTTCGACATCGGCTGATTTCATGCAGCCGGGAGCGGAGTCGCTGACGGTACTGATCGCCGAGGATGGTGCGGCCGATCGGTTGCTGCTCTCGAGCATTGTCAGGCGCCAGGGGCATGGTGTACTGACCGCCAGCAATGGCGCCGAGGCCGTTGCCCTGTTCGAGGCGCAGCGGCCACAGCTGGTGCTGATGGACGCGATGATGCCGGTGATGGATGGTTTCGAGGCGGCGCGCCAGATCAAGTTGCTGGCCGGCGAGTCACTGGTGCCGATCATCTTCCTGACCTCCATGACCGAAGTCGATGGGCTGGTGCGCTGCCTGGAGGCCGGCGGTGACGACTTTCTGGAAAAGCCCTACAACCAGGTGATCCTCGGGGCCAAGATCAAGGCCATGGACCGTCTCAGGCGCCTGCAGGACACCGTCCTGCAACAGCGCGACCTGATTGCCCGGCACCATGACTACCTGCTCAACGAGCAGCGGGTCGCCAAGGCGGTCTTCGACAAGGTGGCCCACTCCGGCTGCCTGAACGCGCCGAATATCCGCTACATGCAATCGCCTTATGCGCTGTTCAACGGCGACCTGTTGCTGGCGGCCTATACCCCGGCCGGCGATATGCACGTGCTGCTCGGCGACTTTACCGGCCATGGCCTGCCGGCGGCGGTCGGGGCGATGCCGCTGGCGGAAGTGTTCTACGGCATGACCGCCAAGGGTTATGGCCTGGCGGAAACCCTGCGGGAGATGAATGCCAAGCTCAAGCGTATCCTGCCGGTGGACATGTTCTGCTGTGCGACCTTTCTCTGCCTGAGCTCGCAACGCCAGGTGGTGGAGGTGTGGAATGGCGGCATGCCGGACGGCTACCTGCATCGGGTCGCCACGGGAGAGCGTCAGCCGCTGGTGGCGCGGAACCTGCCGCTGGGGGTGCTGGGCGCGGAATTGTTCGACTACCACACCGATGTCTACCCCATGGCCCAGGGCGATCGGGTCTTCCTGCTCTCCGACGGGGTGATCGATACCTGCAACAGCGACGAGCAGTTGTTCGGCGTGGAGCGCCTGCAGGAGGTCTTCGCCGCCAACCGGGAACCGGATCGCCTGTTCGAGGATATCCAGGACGCCTTGCATCGCTTTCGCGGCGAGGCCCGGGATGATGTGAGCATGGTCCAGGTCAGCCTGCCGGCACCGACGCGGCAGTTGCCGAACGCCATGATCTATTCCGACAGCGGTGAATCCTGCCCGCTGGACTGGTCGGTGAGCTTCGAGTTTCGCGCGGCAACCCTCAAGCGTTTCAACCCGCTGCCGTACATGTTGCAGCTGCTGATGGAGGTGCATGGCTTGCGCACCCAGAGCGGGGCGCTCTATAGCGTCCTCGCCGAGCTCTACTCCAACGCCCTGGAACATGGTGTCCTCGGCCTGGATTCGAGCCTCAAGCGCGATGTGCAGGGATTTGCGCAATACTATGAACAACGCAATCGGCGTCTGCTCGAACTGGAAGAGGGATTCGTCCGGGTGCGCCTGCAGGTGATCCCGCAGGGCGAGGGCGGTCGGTTGGACATACAGGTCGATGACAGCGGCAACGGTTTCGACGTGACCAGGGTGATGGAACGTCCCGCGACTACCGACCGGCTGTCGGGGCGCGGCGTGGGGTTGGTGCGCCAACTCGGCCGCAATGCCTGTTGGTCGGACAACGGGCGCAGTGCCCACGTGGAGTTTTCGTGGGAGGCTCAGGCATAATTCGCGGGTGTGGAGCAGGGAGCGATCAAGTGAACGATGATATGGAGCATCTGGACCGCGATGCACTCAGTGCATTGCAGGACATCATGGAAGATGAGTATCCGCTGTTGCTGGATACCTTTCTGGAGGATTCGAGCAAACGCCTGGGGCAATTGCATCAGGCGAGCAATGCTGCGGATCTCGCCGCGGCGGCCCACAGTTTCAAGGGCAGCAGCAGCAACATGGGTGCGTTGCGCCTGGCCGAACTTTGCCGGCAGTTGGAGCAGCTTGCCGGGCAATCGCCGCTGGCCGGCGTCGAAGGGCTGATCAACCAGATTGACCGTGAATATGAAGTGGTGCGGCGCTTTTACGAGAGCGAGCGCGAACGCTTTCCGGTCAGGCCCTAGCCCCCGGAGGGGGCGTACCTGAGTCAGTCGGGCAAAGATGGCCCGAACCTTGCTATTCTTCCTGCACTGTACTTACGACCCCTGTGCAGCGGAGACCGTATCAATGTCATTCGTCCCTAATTCGCTCCTCCAGGCCAACGCTGCCGTCAAGCCGCAGGCGGACCCTGTCATTCCTGCTCCGACCGTTGTCGCGCCGCCCAAGGACAATGCTTTCAGCTTTGCGCAGGTCTACCAGAACACCCAGAGCAATCCGGTCAAGGTCGCCTTCAATCCGGTCAAGCCCATGGCGGATCAGGCCCCGGTAGTGCCGTCGAAGCCGGACGCACCGGTCAGCAACGCCAACAACCAGGATGCCTCCGCGCAGTCATCGGTTGCCGGTAGCGGCAAATCCTTGCCTGCCGACAAGTCGACCAAGGCGGATGGCAAGACGGCGTCGGCCGATGACAAGGGCGCGCCTGGCAAGACCGCGGCCGACGGCACGACGGCTTCGACCGATACGGCCAAGTCCGACGACAAGACCGCTTCGAGCGATGACAGCACCACGTCCACCGATACGCCCGTCGCCGTAGCAACGCCGGACCCGACCGTTGATCCGGCCCTGCTCCAGGCGGCCGCCGCTGCGGCGACCCCGGCTCCGGCAGCCCCGGTCGACCCGACCCCGGTCCAGGCGACGTTGGCGGCAGCGGTCGGTGCCGCGGCCAAGCCGGCTGTCGCGACAACCCCTGCTGCCGGCGATGATTTCGATCCGGCCGCCGACCCGCTGGACAATCTGCCGGCGGTACGCCTGGCCATGGAGCAGGGCGGCCACGTATCCAGTGGCAGCCAGACCTCGGCGAAATCCTCCGACGACACCAGCACCAACACTGATGCCACCGATTCGACGCTGGCGCAGAACCAGGCCAATAACGTCGTGACGATGCTGGATCAGAAGAGCGATCCGGGCAGCAGCGACCAGGACGGCGACAAGTCCTTCAAGACCCTGATCGATGACGGTCTCAAGGATATCAAGAGTGCCTCCAGCGACACCCGGGTCGACGATTTCGCCAATCGCCTGGCGGCGCTGACCCAGGCGGCCACGCCCAAGACCGCGAATGCACTGCCGGCCAACCAGCCGCTGGCGATGCACCAGAGCGGTTGGAGCGAAGAAGTGGTCAATCGGGTCATGTACCTTTCCAGCGCCAACCTCAAGTCGGCGGAGATTCAGCTGCAGCCTGCCGAACTGGGGCGCCTGGATATCAAGGTGAACATGTCGGCCGACCAGCCGACGCAGATCAGCTTCATCAGCGCCCACGCCGGGGTGCGCGACGCCCTGGAAGGCAACATGCCGCGCCTGCGTGACATGCTGCAACAGCAAGGCCTGGGTCAGGCCGACGTCACGGTTTCCGACCAGGCCCGTGGTTGGGCCGGCCAGGGCCAGGGTGCGCAGCAGCAACAGCAGCAGGCGCACAAAGGCAGCGGCAGTGGCGGTAGCCTCAGTGGCGACAGCGAGGATGACCTGTCGGTGGGCGCGGTCAGCGAAGCGGCCGCTGCGGCCAGCACCAGCGTGGTGGTCGGTTCCAGCGCAGTCGACTATTACGCCTGATGTGGCACTAAACCTGCGGTTTACATGGGGTTTTGCGGTGTACACCACTCTCTAGGAGCCGGCTTGCTGGCGATGGCGTCCGCAAGATCGATGCAGGGCTTGCCGGCCTCATCGCCAGCAAGCCCTGCTCCTACAGGTTCCGCTGTATTTCGAAGACTGTATTTCCCTCATGCCCAATCTGGCATAACACTTGCTCCTGCCTTGCCGTGCGACTATGAAAAATCGAATAGTGACGGATTATTGGCATGGCGAAGAGCGAAGCAGCGGTAAAAGAACCCGGCAGTAAGAGCAAACTCAAGCTGATCATCGTCATTGTGCTGGGCGCGCTGCTGGCCATCGGCTTGTCGGTGGGCGCGACCTGGTACTTCATGCACAGTGCCCAGAGCAAGCCGGCACCGGCCCCGGCCGAAGCGGCCACCAGCGGCAAGCAGCCGGCGATTTTCGAGCCCATGGCCCCGGCCTTTGTCACCAACTTCAAGGACGCCAGCGGTCGCCAGCGCTACATGCAGGTGAGCATCACCTTGCTGGCGCGCAACCAGGCCGACCTGGATGCCCTCAAGGTGCACATGCCGGTGATCCGCAACAACCTGGTGATGCTGTTCTCCGGCCAGACCTACGAAACCCTCGCGACCCCGGTCGGCCAGGAACTGCTGCGCCAGAAAGCCACTGCCAGCGTGCAGGAAGTGGCGCAGAAGGAAGTCGGCAAAGTGGTAGTCGAACAGCTGCTCTTCACTAACTACGTATTGCAGTAGGATCACGACATGGCCGTGCAGGATCTGCTGTCCCAGGATGAGATCGACGCCCTCTTGCACGGCGTCGATGACGGTCTGGTACAGACCGAAACCGCTGCCGAGCCCGGCAGTGTCAAAAGTTACGACCTGACCAGCCAGGATCGCATCGTCCGCGGACGCATGCCGACCCTGGAAATGATCAACGAACGTTTCGCCCGCTACACCCGCATCAGCATGTTCAACATGCTGCGCCGTTCCGCCGACGTGGCGGTGGGGGGGGTGCAGGTGATGAAGTTCGGCGAATATGTGCATTCGCTCTATGTCCCCACCAGCCTCAACCTGGTGAAGATCAAGCCGCTGCGCGGCACCGCCCTGTTCATCCTCGATGCCAAGCTGGTGTTCAAGCTGGTGGACAACTTTTTCGGCGGCGACGGTCGCCACGCCAAGATCGAAGGTCGTGAATTCACCCCCACCGAACTGCGGGTGGTGCGCATGGTGCTGGAGCAGGCGTTCATCGACCTCAAGGAAGCCTGGCAGGCGATCATGGAAGTCAATTTCGAGTACATCAACTCGGAAGTGAACCCGGCCATGGCCAACATCGTCGGGCCCAGCGAAGCGGTGGTGGTCTCGACTTTCCATATCGAACTCGATGGTGGTGGCGGTGACCTGCACGTGACCATGCCGTACTCGATGATCGAGCCGGTGCGGGAAATGCTCGACGCCGGTTTCCAATCGGACCTGGACGACCAGGACGAGCGCTGGGTCAAGGCCCTGCGCGAAGACGTGCTCGATGTGGCCGTGCCGCTCAGTGCCACGGTTGCCCGTCGCCAGTTGCGCCTGCGGGACATCCTGCACATGCAGCCGGGTGACGTGATTCCGGTGGAGCTGCCGGAAGAGATGGTGATGCGCGCCAATGGCGTGCCGTCGTTCAAGGTCAAGCTCGGTTCCCACAAGGGCAACCTGGCGCTGCAAGTGATTGAGCCGATCGGGCGCCGCTAGGGGGCCGGTCAGGAACGTGCTGTGTTAACTGAATTTCTGCTCGCCGAGGACAACTGATGGCTAATGATGATATGACTTCCCCGGACGACCAGGCCCTGGCCGACGAATGGGCGGCTGCCCTGGAAGAAACCGGCGATGCCGGCCAGTCCGATATCGATGCCTTGCTGGCGGCGGATTCCGGCAATTCGTCGGGTTCCAACCGCCTGCCCATGGAAGAATTCGGCAGCGTGCCGAAGAACAACGATCCGGTAACCCTGGACGGTCCGAACCTGGAAGTGATCCTCGATATCCCGGTGTCGATTTCCATGGAAGTCGGCAGCACCGATATCAACATCCGCAACCTGCTGCAATTGAACCAGGGTTCGGTGATCGAACTCGATCGCCTGGCCGGTGAGCCGTTGGACGTATTGGTCAATGGCACGCTGATCGCCCACGGTGAAGTGGTCGTGGTCAACGAAAAGTTCGGTATCCGTCTGACCGACGTGATCAGTCCGAGCGAACGCATCAAGAAGTTGCGCTGAATGAACAGGCTTCTCGGCATCCTGCTGCTGTCGCCGCTCAGTGCCTGGGCGGCGGAACCACTGGCCACGGCGGCAGCGGCTACGCCGAGCACCCCGGGCAGCATGGCCGGGCAGTTGACGCAACTGGTGCTCGGCTTGCTGCTGGTGCTGGGGATCATCTTTTTCCTCGCCTGGCTGCTGCGCCGTGTGCAGCAGGTCGGGCCGGGGGCGAAGGGACGGCAGGTCATCGAACTGATCGGCTCGCGGGCCCTCGGGCCGCGTGACCGTCTGGTGCTGGTGCAGGTCGGCAACGAGCAGATCCTGCTCGGGCTGACACCGGGCACCATCACTGCGTTGCATGTGCTCAAGGAACCGGTCCAGGTGTCGAGCGGCGAGCAGGCCACGCCTGAATTCGCTCAACGCCTGATGGAATTGCTGGGTAAGGATAAGAAGTGATGGGTGCTTTGCGGTTTGTCTTGACGTTGGCCTTGCTGTTGGCGGCGCCTCTGGCGCTGGCGGCCGATCCATTGTCGATCCCGGCGATCACCCTCGGCACCGGGGCCAACGGCCAGCAGGAATATTCGGTCAACCTGCAAATCCTGCTGATCATGACGGCGCTGAGTTTTATCCCGGCGTTCCTCATGCTGATGACCAGCTTCACCCGGATCATCATTGTCTTCTCGATTCTGCGTCAGGCCCTGGGCCTGCAATCGACGCCTTCGAACCAGATCCTCACCGGCATGGCACTGTTCCTGACCATGTTCATCATGGCGCCGGTCTACGACAAGGTGAACCATGATGCCCTGCAGCCCTACCTGGCCGACAAGATGACGGCCCAGGATGCGGTGCTCAAGGCCGAAGTGCCGATCAAGGACTTCATGCTGGCGCAGATCCGCACCAGCGACCTGGAGCTGTTCATGCGCCTGTCCAAGCGCACCGACATTGCCACGCCCGACCAGGCGCCGCTGACCATTATCGTGCCGGCCTTCATCACCTCGGAATTGAAGACCGCGTTCCAGATCGGCTTCATGATCTTCATTCCGTTCCTGATCATCGACCTGGTCGTGGCCAGTGTGCTGATGGCCATGGGTATGATGATGCTGTCGCCACTGATTATTTCCCTGCCGTTCAAGATCATGCTGTTCGTGCTGGTGGATGGCTGGGCGTTGATCATCGGTACCCTGGCCGGCAGTTTTGGCGGTGTCTAGAGCGAGTGACGTGCAATGACTCCTGAAGTCGCAGTCGACATATTCCGTGATGCCCTCTGGTTGACCACCCTGATGGTCGCCGTGCTGGTGATCCCGAGCCTGGTGGTGGGCTTGATCGTGGCGATATTCCAGGCGGCCACCCAGATCAACGAACAGACCCTGAGCTTCCTGCCGCGCATGCTGGTGATGCTGGTCACCCTGATCGTCGCCGGACCTTGGCTGGTGCAGAAGTTCATGGAGTACATCCTGTCGCTGTACGGCAGCATTCCTCAGGTCATCGGCTGATATGTCGCTGCTCGCGCTGACCGATACGCAGATCAGCAGCTGGGTCGCGAGCTTCATGCTGCCGGCGTTCCGGGTCGGCGCGGTGATCATGACCATGCCGATTTTCGGGACCACCTTGTTGCCGCGCCGGATCCGCATGTATTTCATCCTGGCAATCACGGTGGTCATTGCCCCCGGCCTGCCGCCCATGCCCGAGGTGCACCCGCTGGACCTGAGCGGGCTGCTGCTGATCGCCGAGCAGATCATCTTCGGTGCCTTGCTCGGTTTTTCCCTGCAATTGTTTTTCCAGGCCTTCGTGGTGGCCGGGCAGATCATCGCGATCCAGATGGGCATGGGCTTCGCGTCCATGGTCGACCCGGTCAACGGTGTTTCGGCGGCGGTGATCGGGCAGTTCTTCACCATGCTGGTGACACTGATGTTCCTGGCGATGAACGGTCACCTGGTGGTCATCGAAGTGCTGACCGAGAGTTTCACCACCTTTCCGGTGGGCAGCGGGCTGTCGACCACGGACCTCTGGGAGATCTCCGGCAAGCTCGGCTGGGTGCTCGGGGCGGCGTTGGTGCTGGTACTGCCGGCGATCACCGCGTTGCTGGTGGTGAACATCGCGTTCGGCATCATGACCCGCGCCGCGCCGCAACTGAACATCTTCTCCATTGGTTTTCCGCTGATCCTGGTGCTGGGGATGATCATTCTCTGGGTCAGCCTGGGCGACATTCTCAACCAGTATCAACCGCTAGCCGATGAGGCCCTGCAGTTTTTACGTGGACTGGCACGGGTGCGCTGAACCATGGCAGAGAGCGAGAGTGGCCAGGACAAGACAGAAGACCCCACGGACAAAAAGAAAAAGGATGCCCGGGAGAAGGGTGAGGTCGCCCGTTCCAAGGAGCTCAACACCTTTGCCGTGATGATGGCCGGTGCCGGTGCCTTGCTGATGTTCGGCGGCACCCTGGCCCAGGATCTGGCCGAGTTGATGCGCATGAACTTCACCCTGAGCCGGGAAGTGGTGCTCGACCAGCGCTACATGGGGATTTTTCTCCTGCGCTCCGGCGAAATGGCGATCTGGGCCGTGCAGCCGATCCTGCTCACTGCTCTGGCCGCCGCCCTGATCGGGCCGATCGCCCTCGGCGGGTGGTTGTTCTCGCCCGGCACCCTGGCACCGAAGTTCAGTCGGATGAACCCCTTCCCGGGGATCAAGCGGATGTTCTCGGCCAAGTCGGTGATGGAGCTGCTCAAGGCCATCGGCAAGTTCACCATCATTCTGTTCGTGGGGCTGTCGGTGCTGTCTTCGGATATCGACGATCTGGTACGGATCGCCCATGAACCGCTGGAGTCGGCGGTCATCCACAGCCTGCAACTGGTGGGCTGGAGTACCTTGTGGATGTCCCTGGGGCTGTTGATCATTGCCGCCGTGGATGTGCCGGTGCAGCTCTATACGGCCCACCAGCGCTTGCTGATGACCAAGCAGGAAATACGTGACGAGCACAAGGACCAGGAGGGTCGGCCGGAGGTCAAGCAGCGGATTCGCCAGTTGCAGCGCGAAATGTCCCAGCGACGGATGATGGCGGCGATTCCCGAAGCGGATGTGGTCATCACCAACCCGACCCACTATGCCGTGGCGCTCAAATACGACGCGGACAAGGGCGGGGCGCCGGTGTTGCTGGCCAAGGGTAGCGACTTCCTGGCCCTGAAAATCCGCGAGATCGCCGTCGAGCACGATATCCTGCTGCTCGAATCGCCGGCCCTGGCGCGTTCGATCTACTACTCCACCGACCTGGATCAGGAAATTCCGGCGGGCCTGTACCTGGCGGTGGCACAAGTGCTGGCGTACGTCTTCCAGATCCGTCAGTACCGCGCCGGCAAGGGCAAGCGCCCCGATCCGCTCAAGGGCGACCTGCCGATTCCGCCGGACCTGCGTCGCGACTCTTGAGGTAAGCGCCAGCTCTGTTGGCATACTTGCGTTGGCGTGTTTTTACGCGTTCCACGTCGGCCATTCTCGGGAGAGCAGGGCGACCAACGGCAGTGTTTTCTGCACAAACCTGTCAATTCTGACAGTAGACCGCGTTCGCTTGCCTGGCGCCTCATAGGCTCCATGGATGTTTCATTCTTCTCAGGGATGACCCGCATGGGAGCGAACAATCATGAACAACGAGCAATATGAGCGCCTGGAAGGGATGGGCCTGGCATTTGTGTCGGGCAGACTGGAGGACAAACCTGAGATTGGTGCGATCGGTTATTCGGCCACCTTCAAGTTGTCACTGGATTTCGAGCGATTCAAAACCGTCGCCAACAAACATATCCCGGGTTACTTCGATTCTCCTGTCAATGCCATCCGTCCCGAGTTGGCTGGGCTGGCCTACCACCATTCGTACAATTACCTTGCTGGCAATGCGGGGCGTATCCATTCATTCGAGCAGCTCTGCAGGGTGTTCAACAATCCGAATGACTACCTGAGTGACTGGTCCGCCAATGGGCTTTCGCGGCGTTATGCCAAGCCGGTTTTCGAGTTTTTCGACGACGATGTCTTTATCTCGGTCGGGCAGGATTTTCGCTGGAACGACCGTAAGCGCCAGATCGTCATTGCCGATTTACCCATCATCGAATTTCAGTGGGCGCTCAATTTGATGATGGGGCATGACCTGCTTTCGCGTGCTCCGATAGCGATAGTCGTTCTGGGGTATTTCCATGAAGACAAGGTCAAGGTCGAGGACACCCGGTTGAATCGCGGAATCTTGTACGTGAAAGGGAGCGATCTGCAGTTTGGCAAGTTGACCGCGAACGACATCCGGATCGCCCAGTAGCACTCCAGGCTGGAGGCGGCTCGTTACCTTGAACTGCAAAAGTTGGAAGGCTTCTTGCAAAGGCAGGCTTATGGCGCCCGTGGCGTCAAAAGTTTGCTTCAAGGTGACGAGGAATACCGGTGGATCGTTCTCAACTTCTCAACTCGGCGCGTAGCAACCTGAGCAGCCTCGGCCGCGGCAACCTCGGTGTGCCGGTGCTGCTGTTGATCATGCTGGCGATGATGATGTTGCCGGTTCCGGCGTTCCTGCTGGACGTGTTCTTCACCTTCAACATCGCCTTGTCGCTTGTCGTCCTGCTGGTCTGCGTCTATGCCCTGCGGCCGCTGGATTTCGCGGTGTTCCCCACCATCCTGCTGATCGCCACGCTGCTGCGCCTGGCGCTGAACGTGGCGTCGACCCGGGTGGTCATGCTCCACGGCCAGGAAGGCCACGCCGCCGCTGGCAAGGTGATCCAGGCCTTCGGCGAGGTGGTGATCGGCGGTAACTACGTGGTCGGTATCGTGGTCTTCGCGATCTTGATGATCATCAACTTCGTCGTGGTCACCAAGGGTGCCGGACGGATTTCCGAGGTGAGCGCACGTTTCACCCTCGATGCGATGCCCGGCAAGCAGATGGCGATCGACGCCGACCTCAACGCCGGCCTGATCGATCAGCCACAGGCCAAGCTGCGCCGCCTGGAAGTCGCCCAGGAAGCCGAGTTCTACGGTTCCATGGACGGTGCGAGCAAATTTGTTCGCGGTGACGCCGTCGCCGGCCTGCTGATTCTGTTCATCAACCTGATTGGCGGCATGGCGGTCGGTATCTTCCAGCACCACATGAGTTTTGCCGACGCCGGCAAGGTCTATGCCTTGCTGACCATCGGTGACGGTTTGGTGGCGCAATTGCCATCACTGTTGTTATCCACAGCGGCGGCAATCATGGTGACCCGGGCTTCCGGCTCGGAAGACATGGGCAAGCAGATCAGCCGGCAGATGTTCGCCTCGCCCAAGGCCCTCGGTGTCGCCGCTGGCCTGATGGCGGTGATGGGCCTGGTGCCGGGCATGCCGCACTTTTCCTTTCTCAGCCTGGGCGCCGTAGCTGGCGGCATCGCCTATATGGTCTGGAAAAAACAGAACGTCGCCAAGGTCCAGGCCCTGGCCGAAGTCCAGCGCCAGCAGGAGCTGCTGCCGTCGCCGGCGCGGACCCAGGAAACCAAGGAGTTGGGCTGGGACGATGTGAGCCCCATCGACATGATCGGCCTGGAAGTCGGTTATCGCCTGATTCCGCTGGTGGACCGCAATCAGGGTGGGCAGTTGCTGGCGCGGATCAAGGGGGTGCGCAAGAAGCTCTCCCAGGACCTGGGCTTCCTGATGCCCACTGTGCATATTCGTGACAACCTCGACCTGGCGCCCAGCGCCTACCGCCTGACCCTGATGGGCGTGACCCTGGCCGAGGCCGAGATTTACCCGGATCGCGAATTGGCGATCAACCCGGGTCAGGTCTACGGCCCGCTCAACGGGATCACCGCCAAGGACCCGGCCTTCGGCCTGGAAGCCGTCTGGATCGAAGTCAGCCAGCGTTCCCAGGCGCAGTCCCTGGGGTATACCGTGGTCGACGCCAGTACCGTGGTGGCAACGCACCTCAACCAGATTCTCTACAAGCACTCCAGCGAGCTGATCGGCCACGAGGAAGTCCAGCAACTCATGCAGTTGCTGGCCAAGGGCTCGCCGAAACTGGCCGAAGAGCTGGTGCCGGGGATCATTTCCCTGTCGCATCTGCTCAAGGTGCTGCAAGCGCTGCTCGCCGAACACGTGCCGGTCAGGGATATCCGCAGCATTGCCGAAGCGATCGCAAACAATGCCACCAAGAGTCAAGATACTGCCGCTATGGTTGCCGCGGTTCGCGTCGGATTGTCCCGCGCAATCGTCCAAAGCATTGTAGGGCTTGAGTCCGAGCTACCTGTGATCACCTTGGAGCCAAGGTTGGAACAGATATTGCTCAATAGTCTGCAGAAGGCCGGACAAGGCTCGGAAGAAGGCGTTCTTCTGGAACCGAGCATGGCTGAGAAACTCCAGCGTTCACTGATCGACGCCGCCCAGCGCCAGGAAATGCAAGGGCAGCCGGTGATCCTGCTGGTAGCTGGACCGGTTCGCGCGATGCTTTCGCGGTTCGGACGACTGGCGGTGCCAAGCCTGCATGTCTTGGCCTACCAGGAAATCCCGGACAACAAGCAAGTGACCATCGTCGCGACAGTAGGGCCCAACGGCTGAGGTAGTGGGTTATGCAAGTTAAGCGTTTTTTCGCCGCCGATATGCGCCAGGCCATGAAGCTCGTTCGTGATGAGCTGGGCTCTGACGCGGCCATTATCGGCAACCGCCGGATTGCAGGCGGTGTCGAGCTGACGGCTGCCCTGGACTACAAGCTCTCGGCGCTGTCGCCGCGGGTGCCGAACATGGAGCTCGAAGACGAGCTGCGCAAGACCCAGTCGCGTATCGTCACCGCCCAGGCAGAACTGAGCCTGCGCAGCGACGGCGATACCGACACCACGACCAATCGCCAACTGTTCGCCGGCCTGCCGCTGACCGCCGCCGAGCCGCTGATCGAACCGACTTTCGACGAGCCGCGGCGCCCGGCGCCAGCGCCAGTGGTGCATGCGCCGACGGTGGACCAGCGGGTCTTCGACTCGATGCGTTCGGAACTCAACGGCCTGCGCGAGCTGCTGGAAGTCCAGCTCGGCTCCCTGGCCTGGAACCAGTTGCAAGGCCGTCAGCCGCAACAGGCCAACCTCTGGCGTCGTCTGCAGCGTATCGGCCTGTCCGGGCCGCTGTCGCGGGATCTGCTGGAACTGGTGAACGAGATCGACGAGCCGCGCCAAGCCTGGCGCATGTTGCTGGCACACCTGGCGCGGATGATCGTCACGCCCGAGGTCGAGCCGCTGGAAGAGGGCGGTGTGATCGCCATGGTCGGCCCGGCCGGCATGGGCAAGACCACCACGCTGGCCAAGCTGGCGGCGCGCTACGTGCTCAAGTACGGCGCGCAGAACATCGCGCTGGTGAGCATGGACAGCTTCCGCATCGGTGCCCAGGAGCAGCTCAAGACCCTGGGACGGATCCTCAACGTGTCGGTGACCCATGTCGACCCGGGCCAGTCCCTGGCCCAGGCCCTCGATCCGCTGCTGCGCAAGCGCGTGGTGCTGATCGACACCGCCGGCCTGCAAGCCAGCGACCCGGCGTTGCGCATGCAACTGGAAAGCCTGGCCGGACGCGGGATCAAGGCGAAGAATTATCTGGTCCTGGCCACCACCAGCCAGAAACAGGTGTTGACCGCCGCCTACCACAGCTACAAGCGCTGCGGGCTGGCTGGTTGCATCCTGACTAAGCTTGATGAAACGGCAAGCCTCGGCGAAGTGCTGAGCCTGGCCATCAGTCACGAATTGCCAGTGGCCTATCTGACCGATGGCCCACGCATTCCGGATGATCTACACCTGCCGCGCCGGCATCAACTGGTGTCCAGGGCGGTCAGTGTGCAAATGCAGGAAGAGCCCAGCGAGGAAGCCATGGCCGATATGTTCGCTGATATCTACCACAGCCCGTCAAAGCGGGTGGGTTGAGATGAGTATTCAGACGTTGCAAATTACCTACATCGATGGTCTGCCACGCATTGTTCCGACAAGTGAACGCGCAGCCACTTATGTGGCCTTCCGTCTAAGCAAGACAAGGTAAGAAGAGAACATGGGCAGCATGCATCCCGTACAGGTGATCGCGGTGACCGGCGGCAAAGGTGGCGTCGGGAAGACCAACGTGTCAGTGAATTTATCCCTGGCCCTGGCTGAGCTTGGCCGGCGCGTCATGCTGCTGGATGCGGATCTGGGGCTGGCGAATGTCGACGTCCTGCTCGGTCTGACGCCCAAGCGCACCCTGGCCGACGTGGTCGAAGGCCGTTGCGAGCTGCGCGATGTGCTGTTGCAAGGCCCGGGCGGGATTCGCATCGTGCCGGCGGCCTCGGGGACCCAGAGCATGGTGCACCTGAGCCCGGCGCAGCATGCCGGCCTGATCCAGGCATTCAGCGATATCGGCGACAACCTCGACGTGCTGGTGATCGACACTGCTGCGGGCATCGGTGAGTCGGTGGTCAGCTTCGTCCGCGCGGCCCAGGAAGTGCTGCTGGTGGTCTGCGACGAGCCGACTTCCATCACCGACGCCTACGCGTTGATCAAATTGCTCAACCGCGACTACGGCATGAACCGCTTCCGCGTGCTGGCCAACATGGCCCAGAGTCCGCAGGAAGGCCGCAACCTGTTCGCCAAGTTGACCAAGGTCACGGATCGTTTCCTCGACGTAGCCCTACAATACGTCGGCGCCGTTCCTTATGACGAGTGTGTGCGCAAGGCCGTGCAAAAGCAGCGTGCGGTCTATGAGGCATTCCCTCGTTCGAAATGTGCCTTGGCGTTCAAGGCTATCGCTCAGAAGGTCGACACCTGGCCGCTCCCTGCCAATCCCCGGGGGCATCTGGAGTTTTTCGTCGAGCGTCTGGTGCATCAAACGAGTGCGGGACCGGTGCTATGACTGCCAGTGGCTATCGCATGTATTCCAAGTCGTCGCGTGACAGCCAATATGAATTGATTGAACGTTACGCGCCGTTGGTCAAACGTATCGCCTATCACTTGCTGGCGCGGTTGCCGGCCAGTGTCCAGGTCGAGGATCTGATCCAGGCCGGAATGATCGGCTTGCTCGAAGTCTCGACCAAATACGACTCGAGCAAGGGGGCCAGTTTCGAGACCTATGCCGGCATTCGTATTCGCGGCGCGATGCTTGATGAAGTGCGCAAGGGCGACTGGGCGCCGCGTTCGGTACACCGCAATACCCGCATGGTCAGTGACGCAATTCGTTCAATTGAAGCAAAAACCGGCCGTGACGCTAAAGATCACGAGGTTGCAGCCGAACTCCAATTGAGTCTCGACGATTATTACGGGATTTTGAACGACACCTTGGGCAGCCGCCTGTTCAGTTTCGACGACCTGTTGCAGGACGGCGAGCATGAAGGGCTGCACGAGGACGGCGCGAGTGCTCATCTCGAGCCGTCGCGCGACCTGGAGGATGAACGTTTCCAGGCAGCGCTGGCGGATGCGATTGCCAATTTGCCGGAGCGTGAGCGACTGGTCTTGGCGCTGTACTACGACGAGGAGCTGAACCTCAAGGAAATTGGTGAGGTGCTGGGGGTCAGCGAGTCGCGAGTCAGCCAGTTACACAGCCAGTGCGCGGCCCGCTTGCGGGGGCGTTTGGGGGAGTGGCGAGCGCGCTGAAGGCAGTGTGGGAACACTGCGAACGAGACCGACATGACGTTTGACGTCCTGTGGGTGACTCGGCCGGATGGGGTTTCCATGCAGTCGTTGAGTGCTGTGCCGAATTGATTGAACAGCGCGTCCAGGTGCTGAACGCGTTTAAGACTGCTTGGAGGTCGAATTGGACAAGAACATGAAAATCCTCATCGTTGACGATTTTTCAACGATGCGGCGGATCATCAAGAACCTGTTGCGTGACCTCGGGTTCACCAACACGGTTGAGGCGGACGACGGTACCACCGCGATCCCCGTCCTCAACAGCGGTAGCATCGACTTTCTGGTCACCGACTGGAACATGCCCGGCATGACCGGTATCGATCTGCTGCGCCACGTGCGCGCCGATGAGAAGCTCAAGCACCTGCCGGTGTTGATGGTGACGGCTGAAGCCAAGCGCGAGCAGATCATCGAAGCTGCCCAGGCCGGTGTAAACGGCTATGTGGTCAAACCATTCACGGCCCAGGCATTGAAAGAGAAGATCGAGAAAATCTTCGAACGCATCGGCTGATGAAGTCCACCACGGGGGCGCTATGGAGCACAACGAATCTTCACTGGGTGATTTTGAACTAACCCTGAAAAAACATGCCCGCGAACTGGTCGACAGCCTTGAAAAAGGTCGATTTGGCGACGCGGTGCAAATGATCCATGAGCTGAATCAGACCCGTGACCGTGGCCTGTACCTGGAAGTCGGCAAGCTCACTCGCGAATTGCACAGCGCCATTGTCAACTTCCAGATCGACCCGCATATGCCGCAGGCCGAGGAAGTGTCGCAGATCACCGACGCCACCGAGCGCCTGTCCTATGTGGTCAGGCTGACCGAAGCGGCGGCCAATCGCACCATGGACCTGGTGGAGAGCGCGACCCCGAGGATCACCGGCCTGAACGTCGAAGCCAAGGCTTTGGGCGCTGACTGGAGCCGCTTCATGCGGCGCGAAGTCGGTGCCCAGGAGTTTCGCGAGCTGGCGCGGCGGGTCGAGACGTTCCTGTCCCGCAGCGAGCAGGAAACCCGTGCGGTCTCGAGCGAGCTGAACGATATCCTGCTGGCCCAGGATTACCAGGACCTTACCGGCCAGGTGATCAAGCGTGTGACACAGATGGTCACCGAAGTGGAAAGCAATCTGCTCAAATTGGTGCTGATGGCCAGTCAGGTCGACCGCTTTGCCGGTATCGAGCATGACCGCGATGCGCTCCTTGCCGAAAAAGATCCACAAAAACAGATGGCCCAGGGTGAAGGTCCGCAGATTCATGCCGATAAACGTGAAGACGTTATGTCCGGTCAGGACGATGTCGACGATTTGCTTTCCAGTCTTGGATTCTAGGAGCACCCAAACACATGAGCTTCGGCGCCGATGAAGAGATCCTTCAGGATTTTCTGGTTGAGGCCGGCGAGATTCTGGAGCAACTGTCCGAACAACTGGTCGAGCTGGAAAGCCGGCCAGATGATGCGGATCTGCTCAATGCAATCTTTCGCGGTTTTCACACTGTAAAAGGGGGCGCCGGCTTCCTCCAGCTCAACGAGCTGGTGGAGTGCTGTCACATCGCCGAGAACGTGTTCGACATCCTGCGCAAGGGTGAGCGACGCGTCGACTCGGAGCTGATGGACGTGGTCCTGGAAGCGCTGGATGCGGTGAACGGCATGTTCAGCGAAGTTCGTGAACGTGGCCCGATCACCCCGGCGACCCCGGAGCTGCTGGCGGCCCTGGCGCGCCTGGCGGAACCGGCGGGTGCCGAAGAAGTGGCCGCACCCGTGGCCGAGGTGGCGGAGCCTGAACCGGTCGCTGAAAGCGAATCCGGCGACATCACCGACAACGAATTCGAATTGCTGCTCGACTCCCTGAACAGCGTCAAGGCCGCAGCCGAGGCGCCCAAAGCCGCCGTGGCTGCGGTGCAGGGCGAGGCCGGTGGCGATGAAATCACCGACGCCGAGTTCGAATCCCTGCTCGACCAGTTGCACGGCAAGGGCCAGTTCGCCCCGGACGCCGTGGCGGCACCGGCTCCGCCGGCAGCACCCGCGGCGGCCAGCGGCGCGGCTGAAAAAAGTACCGATATTACCGACGACGAATTCGAAGCCCTGCTCGACCAGTTGCATGGCAAGGGTTCGTTCAAGGTCGAGGCGCTCGATACCACCCCGGCTGCGGCCCAGGCGGCAGAGAAAACAGGCGCTGCCAGCGGCGACCTGATCACTGACCAGGAATTCGAATCGCTGCTCGACGAGCTGCATGGCAAGGGCAAGTTCACCGAAGTGGCCGCGACCACCGCGGTGGCCACGCCGGCCGCGACCAAACCGGTTGCTGCCCCTGCACCTGTTGCCAAGGCGCCCGCCCCGGCCGCGGCGACACCCGCCCCGGCCAAGGCCGCACCAGCACCTGCCGCCGCTGCTGCACCGGCTCCGGCCCGTGCCCCGGCACCTGCCGCTGCGGCTGGCGACAAGCCGGCCGCCAGCGAAGCGGAAACCACCGTGCGGGTCGATACCGCGCGCCTGGACGAGATCATGAACATGGTCGGCGAACTGGTGCTGGTGCGTAACCGCCTGGTGCGCCTGGGCTTGAACAGCGGCGACGAAGCCATGTCCAAGGCGGTGTCCAACCTCGACGTGGTCACCGCCGACCTGCAGACCGCGGTGATGAAAACCCGCATGCAGCCGATCAAGAAAGTCTTCGGCCGCTTCCCGCGCCTGGTTCGCGACCTGGCCCGGCAGTTGAAGAAAGAAATCAACCTGGAGCTGGTGGGCGAAGAGACCGACCTCGACAAGAACCTCGTCGAGGCCCTGGCCGACCCGCTGGTCCACTTGGTGCGCAACTCGGTCGACCACGGTATCGAAGAACCGGCCGACCGCGAAGCCATGGGCAAGTCCCGCAGTGGCCGGGTGATCCTCTCCGCCGAGCAGGAAGGCGACCACATCCTGCTGTCGATCTCCGATGACGGCAAGGGCATGGACGCCGACGTACTGCGCAGCATCGCGGTGAAGAAGGGCCTGATGGACAAGGATGCGGCCGATCGCCTGAGCGAGACCGACTGCTTCAACCTGATCTTCGCCCCGGGCTTCTCGACCAAGACCGAGATTTCCGACGTGTCCGGGCGTGGCGTGGGCATGGACGTGGTGAAAACCAAGATCGCCCAGCTCAACGGCACCATCAACATCTACTCGACCAAGGGCAAGGGCTCGAAGATCGTCATCAAGGTCCCGTTGACCCTGGCGATCATGCCGACCCTGATGGTCATGCTCGGCAACCAGGCTTTTGCCTTCCCGCTGGTCAACGTCAACGAGATCTTCCACCTCGACCTGTCGCGCACCAACGTGGTCGACGGCCAGGAAGTGGTGATCGTCCGCGACAAGGCGCTGCCGCTGTTCTACCTCAAGCGCTGGCTGGTCAGCTCGGCCGCTCACGAAGAGCAGCGCGAAGGCCACGTGGTGATCCTTTCGGTGGGCACCCAGCGGATCGGCTTTGTCGTCGATCAGTTGGTCGGCCAGGAAGAAGTGGTCATCAAGCCGCTGGGCAAGATGCTGCAGGGGACCCCGGGCATGTCGGGCGCCACCATTACCGGTGACGGTCGTATTGCCCTGATTCTCGACGTGCCGAGCATGCTCAAGCGTTACGCCGCACGGCGTATTTGATTCTGGCCCGGCGGCAGGGCTTGAAGTCCGCCGCCGTGCCTAACGGAGTGTTTATGGTAGTCAAGGTCCTGGTGGTGGATGATTCGGGGTTTTTCCGCCGCCGCGTCTCGGAAATTCTTTCGGCGGATCCAAGCATTCAGGTCGTCGGTACGGCGACCAACGGTAAAGAAGCCATCGATCAGGCCCTGGCCCTCAAGCCGGACGTGATCACCATGGACTACGAGATGCCGATGATGGACGGCATCACGGCGGTGCGGCATATCATGCAGCGCTGCCCGACGCCGGTGCTGATGTTCTCATCCCTGACCCACGAGGGCGCCCGGGTGACCCTCGATGCGCTGGACGCCGGGGCCGTGGACTTCCTGCCGAAGAATTTCGAGGACATTTCGCGCAACCCGGAGAAGGTCAAGCAGCTGCTGTGCGAGAAGGTTCACAGCATCTCGCGCAGTAACCGTCGTTTCAGCAGTGTGCCTGCTGCTGCGCCAGTGGCGACGCCGACACCCGCATCCAGCAGCTACACCAGTCCCGCTCCGGCACCCGTGCGTACCACGCCCGTGGCCAGTCGTGCTCCGGCGCCGGCACACGCCTCGGTCTCGACCTCCGGCGCGCCGAAGCGCAAGGCCTACAAGCTGGTCGCCATCGGCACCTCCACCGGTGGTCCGGTGGCCTTGCAGCGGGTCCTGACCCAGTTGCCGGCCAACTTCCCGGCGCCCATCGTGTTGATCCAGCACATGCCGGCGGCGTTCACCAAGGCCTTTGCCGAACGCCTGGACAAGCTCTGCCAGATCAGCGTCAAGGAAGCCGAAGATGGCGACATCCTGCGTCCCGGCCTGGCCTTGCTCGCTCCGGGCGGCAAGCAGATGATGATCGACGGCCGTGGTGCGGTGAAAATCCTCCCGGGCGACGAGCGTCTGAACTACAAGCCCTGTGTGGATATCACTTTCGGTTCCGCCGCCAAGTCCTACGGTGACAAAGTTCTGGCGGTGGTCCTCACCGGCATGGGCGCCGATGGTCGTGAAGGTGCACGCCTGCTCAAGCAGGGCGGTAGCGCCATCTGGGCCCAGGACGAAGCCAGTTGCGTGATTTATGGCATGCCCATGGCCATCGTCAAGGCTGAGCTGGCCGACGCGGTGTACAGCCTGGACGAAATCGGCAAGCATCTGGTCGAGGCTTGCCTCTGATGGATGTGTTGAGCCTTATCGGGATTATCCTGGCGTTTGTTGCCATTATTGGCGGCAACTTCCTCGAAGGTGGTCACCTGGGGGCCCTGGCCAACGGCCCGGCGGCCTTGATCGTGTTGGGCGGGACCGTCGGCGCGGCCTTGCTGCAATCGCCGATGAGCGCGTTCAAGCGCGCCATACAGATTCTCGCCTGGATCCTCTTTCCGCCGCGCATCGATCTGCCTGCCGGCGTCGAGCGCGTGGTCAACTGGAGCCTGACGGCGCGCAAGGAAGGCCTGCTGGGCCTGGAAGGCATCGCCGAGGCCGAACCCGACACCTATTCGCGCAAGGGCTTGCAGCTGCTGGTCGACGGCGCGGAGCCGGAAGCCATCCGCAGCATTCTCGAAGTGGATTTCTACACCCAGGAAAGCCGTGATATCGAGGCCGCCAAGGTCTTCGAAAGCATGGGCGGCTATGCGCCGACCATCGGCATCATCGGTGCGGTGATGGGCCTGATTCACGTGATGGGCAACCTCGGCGACCCCTCGCAACTGGGGAGCGGCATTGCCGTCGCCTTCGTTGCCACGATCTACGGCGTGGCCAGTGCCAACCTGGTACTGCTGCCGGTGGCCAGCAAGCTCAAGTCGATCGCCCTGCGCCAGTCCCGCTACCGGGAGATGCTCCTCGAAGGCATCCTGTCGATTGCCGAGGGCGAGAACCCGCGCTCCATTGAACTGAAGCTGCAAGGCTTCATGGACTGACGGAGTAGACATGGCCAGACGTCGCCAACACGAAGAGCATGTGAATCACGAGCGCTGGCTGGTTTCCTACGCCGACTTCATCACGCTGCTGTTCGCTTTTTTCGTGGTCATGTACTCGATTTCCTCGATCAACGAGGGCAAGTACAAGGTGATCTCCCAGGCGCTGGTCGGGGTGTTCAGCGATGTCGACCGCAGCCTCAAGCCGATTCCCATCGGTGACGAGCGCCCGGTCACGGTCAAGCCGGCCGAACCGTTGATCAAGGACCTCGATCAGACCGACGCCGCCATCGGCCAGGGGGCCAAGGACCCGCTCAAGAGCATTGCCGACGATATCAGCGCGGCGTTCGGCGACCTGATCAGTTCCAACCAGATGACCGTGCGCGGCAACGAGCTGTGGGTCGAGATCGAACTCAATTCCAGCCTGCTGTTCGGCAGCGGTGATGCGATGCCCAGTGACATGGCGTTCAACATCATCGACAAGGTCTCGAAGATCCTCAAACCCTTCGACAACCCGATCCACGTCGAAGGCTTTACCGACGACCAGCCGATTCGTACCGCGCAATATCCCACCAACTGGGAGCTGTCCTCGGCCCGCTCGTCGAGTATCGTGCGGATGATGGCCATGGACGGGGTCAACCCCGGCCGGCTGGCTTCGGTGGGGTACGGCGAGTTCCAGCCGGTGGCCAACAATGCCACCGCCGAAGGCCGCGCGCGCAACCGTCGAGTGGTATTGGTGGTGTCGCGTAATCTCGACGTACGCCGCAGCCTGACCGGCACCGGCACGGCCAATGCAACACCGGACGCGGCCTTGAAGCGTGCTGGCACACAAACTGCACCGCCAGCGATAAAGCAAGCGGTACGCGAGAACGCCGTCAAATCTCCGGCACCTGCTCTATAACTTGGCGCTATTTCTCGGCCGGCTTGACGCCGGGCGGGAGGAATACACTGAATGAGAGTCTGGGCAGTAGCCAATCAAAAGGGTGGCGTCGGTAAGACCACTTCCTCCATCGCTTTAGCCGGATTGCTGGCCGAGGCGGGCAAGCGCGTGGTCGTGGTCGACCTCGACCCCCACGGCTCGATGACCAGCTACTTCGGTTATGACCCCGATACCCTGGAACACAGCACCTTCGACCTGTTCCAGCACCGCGGCACCGTGCCCACGGGCTTGCCCGGGCAATTGCTGCTGTCCACCAGCGATGAACGGATTTCCCTGCTGCCGTCGAGCACCGCCCTGGCGACCCTTGAGCGCTTGTCGCCGGGCCAGAGCGGCCTGGGCCTGGTGATCGCCAAGAGTCTGGCGCAATTGTGGCAGGATTTCGATTATGCGGTGATCGACAGCCCGCCGCTGTTGGGTGTGCTGATGGTCAACGCGTTGGCGGCTAGCCAGCAACTGGTGGTGCCGGTGCAGACCGAGCATCTGGCGGTCAAGGGCCTCGAGCGGATGGTCAACACCCTGGCGATGATCAACCGTTCACGCAAGCAGGCCTTGCCTTACACCATCGTGCCGACCCTGTTCGACCGCCGGACCCAGGCGTCCATGGGCACCTTGCGGGTCTTGCGCGACAAATTCCCGGAGACCATCTGGGAAGGCTATATCCCGGTCGACACGCGCCTGCGCGATGCCAGCCGGGCCGGTGTCACACCGTCGCAGTTCGACGGCAAGAGCCGTGGCGTGCTGGCCTATCGGGCCTTGCTCAAGCACCTGCTGACCCAACAACTCATTGCGCAGGTGGCCTGACGTGACCCAGTCCTCAAGTCATCTGCCTGTCCAGCCGATACCCTTTACAGGTTACTGTAACGGGACATCTCCATGGGCATACACATGATCCGTCCTGTCGAAATCACCACACGGCCGCAAGTGGCACTGCAATCCTATCTGGATGCACTGCTGCAGGAGGCGACCGAAGAGTTGCCGGTGGATATCGCCGTTGCCGTCGCCGTCGAAGTGGCGGTCCCGGTAGCGCTGCAGGTAGAACCGAGCGTGGCCAGCGAGCTGGACGAATTCCAGGCCGCCGTGCTCGAAGAACAGGCCCGCGATGCCCTGGCCGCGCAAGCCGTGCTTGCCGCACCGGTGATAACGGCGCCAGCGCCGGCACCGCTGGTGCTGGAAGTGCCGGTGGCGATACCGCAGGTTGTTCCGGTCGCACCGGTGGTGGTGGAGCCGGTGGTCGAGGTGCATCTGGCGCCCGCGACGAATATCCCGCCGCCACCGATGCAGGGCGACGAGCGTCCCCATTGGGCGGCAGAGCCTTTCGAGTGCCTGCTGTTCGACGTCGCCGGGCTGACCCTGGCGGTGCCGCTGGTGTGCCTGGGGTCGATCTATTCGCTGGCGGGGCACGAGCTGACGCCCTTGTTCGGTCAGCCGGAGTGGTTCCTCGGGATCCTGCCGAGCCAGGCCGGCAACCTGAAAGTGCTGGATACCGCACGCTGGGTGATGCCGGACCGTTATCGCGACGATTTCCGCCAGGGGCTGCAATATGTGATCTCGGTTCAGGGCTACGAGTGGGGGCTGGCGGTGCATCAGGTCAGTCGTTCCTTGCGCCTGGACCCCAATGAAATCAAATGGCGTACCCATCGTGGACAGCGGCCGTGGCTGGCCGGCACGGTCATCGAACACATGTGTGCGTTGCTCGACGTTTCCGAACTGGCTGAACTGATCGCCAGCGGCGCGGTGAAACATCTGCAAACGAGCAAGCCAACCGGTAAACCAACCAGCAAACCAACGAACAAATAACGGCGTCGTCGCGGTCCCCCCGCGAGGTTTGCCAGAGCACACACCGTATCAACGGTCATTGAGGGTCAGGGGTATGAATAAGTCGTCGTCCGCACAGAGTTCCGAAGATCCGATCCTGCAATGGGTAACCTTCAAGCTGGATAACGAGTCCTATGGGATCAACGTGATGCGCGTCCAGGAAGTCCTGCGCTACACCGAGATCGCCCCGGTACCGGGTGCACCGAGCTACGTGCTGGGGATCATCAACCTGCGCGGCAACGTGGTCACCGTGATCGACACCCGCCAGCGTTTTGGCCTGATGCCGACCGAAGTGAACGACAACACCCGTATCGTGATCATCGAGGCCGACAAGCAAGTGGTCGGCATCATGGTCGACAGCGTGGCGGAAGTGGTCTATCTGCGTCAGTCGGAAGTCGAAACCGCGCCTAACGTGGGTAACGACGAGTCGGCCAAGTTCATCCAGGGCGTGTGCAACAAGAACAACGAACTGCTGATTCTGGTTGAGCTGGACAAGATGATGAGCGAAGAAGAATGGTCCGAGCTGGAGAGCATCTGATTGATTCTTGAGGTCGCCGTTATTCTCCTGGCCCTGTTGTGGGCCGGGACCGTGGGGATGTTTGTCGTCTACGCCCGCAACCAGCGACTGATTGCCGGGCAGCAGGCCGAGGGCGATGCGCTGCGGGACCAGCGCATCAAGGAGCTGGCGCGGCGTGTGGATAACTTCCAGAACGGCACTGTGCGCATGGGCGAGGACCTGCACGAGCTGCGGGCCGTCGTCGCGCCGTTACCGGAAAAGCTTGCCCAGCTGGAGCAGCGTGATCCGTCGAGCCTGTCCTTCGCCCAGGCGGCGCGGCTGGTGGGGATGGGGGCCAGCGTTGATGAATTGACGCAGTCCTGCGGCCTGACCCAGGCCGAGGCGGAACTGATGAGCAAATTGCATCGGGGTTGAAGCATTCGTCGTCTGCCTGACCCTGGCGCCCCCGGATGGGCGCCACAAGGTTCAGTGACGGGTCGCGATCCAGATCAGCAAGCCGGCCTGGAACATCGCAAAGGCCACCAGGCAGGTGATGGTGAAGCGCAGGCCGGTGTCTTCACGCTTGAACTTGCCCACGCGCTCTTCCTGCTGGCGCAGCTTCACTTCCTGTTCCTGCAGGTTCTGCTCGGCGATTTGCAGCATCTGCGCCGCTTCGAGTATTTCGACGAATTGCAGCTTTTCGGTGTTCCACGCCGTGCGCAGGTCGCCGACCTGCACGTCCTTGTAGCTGCCCTTGAGGTGCAGCGGGGCATCCGCGTACTCGACTTCGTAGCCCTGGACTTTCAGGAAGTGATCGCGGCGCAGGCGGGTGTCTTCGTTCAAGGCGTCCTTGTTTTGCAGGGCGGCGCCATCGACAACGTAGTGTGAGCCCTTCTTCTGTGCCCAGATCGCCGCCTGGGCGGCCAGGAATCGCCCGATACCGCGATTCGCCGGTTCGATCTGCAAGCCGCTTTCCGGCCCGAAATGCAAACGCTTGGTGCTGTGGTCGACCCACACGTCCAGGTGGTTCTGTTCCTTGCGCACCCGTTGTCCCGGCAGCTGGATCTCCAGGCGCAGCAGGCTGCGTTCCTTGCTGTGGCGCTCGGCGTAGCCGAACTGGACAAAGCGCAGGGGACGGGCGCCGGTGCTGCGCTCGGTGGGCAGTGGCGCCAGGCGCAGCAGCTTGAAGTGCTCGGCCTGGACGTCCGCCCACGGCAGTTCCACCGGCGGGGTTTCGGCGGCTTCGGCTGTGCTTTCGGTTGAGGCTTGGGTTTCAGTCATTCGGCAAGATCCTGTCCGTATCCAGCTTGCCGGTCACAATATCGGTACCGGCAATGGCTTATCGGCCGTTTTTGGCAGGACTATAGGCGCGCGCTATCGAGTGTTGCTCGGCGGCCCCTGGAGAGGAGGGCGTCAGTGGTGCAGCACCCCGTCGATAAAGGCCAGGATCTGGCTGCCCAGTTCGGCGGCGAGCGGCAGTTGCGGGTTCTTGTAGGAGGCCAATTGGCTCTTGAGGTCGTCGGGGACAATGCGCAGCACATGATTCATGCCGCCAATCAGCACCAACTGCGCGTCCGGTTTGGCGGCCTTTAGCGCCTCTGCATCACCGACACCAACCTGGATATCGTTGCGACCCTGGACGATCAGCGCCGGGATTTTCAGGCGGGCAAAGGCCGCCGCCGGGTCCTGGCGAAACAGGCTGATCAGGTAGGGCTGGACGCTGGGGCGGAAGATCGGCATCAGCGGCGCGGGGATATCGTTGTCCAGATGCCCGGCCTTGAGGCTGTCGAGCAGAGCGTTGGCCCGCAGCATCAAGGCCGGCGGCAGGTTATTGGCCAGTTGCTGGCGGACCACACTGTCGACCGGACGACCGCTGCCGGCGACACTGATCAGCGCCACGGCGTCCAGCTTGGGCGCCGCCAGGGTGGCGATCAGCGCGCCTTCGCTGTGGCCGAGCAGGATCAACGGCCCAAACCGCGGGTCGGCCTTGAGCTTCTCGCCCCAGGCCACCACATCCGCGGTATATCCCTCGATACTCAGGGTTCGCTCGTCGGGTGCGGCGGGGAGGCTGGCGGCCACGCCACGTTTGTCGAAGCGCACACTGGCGATATTGTGGCTGGCCAGCACCGAGGCCAGGCGCTTGAGGCTGTCGGTGCGACCGCCATCGGGATTGTTGCCGTCGCGATCGGTGGGGCCTGAGCCGGACACGATCAGCACCACCGGTACCGGTGCGTCCGAGCGGGGCAGCAGCAACGAGCCGAACAGCTCGCCGCTGCCGGTGTCCAGGGTGATCGGTTGTTGTAGCAGCACGGAGGCTTGGGCAAAACCGCTGAACAGGGTCAAGGTCATCAGGATCAATCGCAGCATTATCACGCCATCATCTACAGAGTGTCGGTTCGACTCGTCACCGAGAATAAGGTTCGAGGATGAACTACGGGAATAGCCTGCGTATACTGACACGCTTGATCTAGACTCGATTCGCGGAGCGCCCTGCATGTCCGGCAATACTTACGGCAAGCTGTTCACTGTCACCACCGCAGGCGAAAGCCATGGCCCGGCGTTGGTCGCCATTGTCGACGGCTGCCCTCCGGGCCTGGAGTTGTCCCTGGACGACCTGCAGCGCGACCTCGACCGCCGCAAGCCAGGCACCAGCCGCCACACCACCCAGCGCCAGGAAGCCGACGAAGTGGAAATCCTCTCCGGGGTTTTCGAAGGCCGTACCACCGGCTGCGCCATCGGCCTGCTGATCCGCAACACCGACCAGAAGTCCAAGGACTACTCGGCGATCAAGGACCTGTTCCGCCCGGCCCACGCCGACTACACCTACCACCAAAAATACGGTGAGCGCGATTATCGCGGCGGCGGTCGCAGCTCCGCCCGGGAAACCGCCATGCGCGTGGCGGCCGGTGCCATCGCGAAGAAGTTCCTGGCCAGCCAGGGCATTGTTATCCGCGGCTACATGAGCCAGCTGGGCCCTATCGAAATCCCGTTCAAGACCTGGGACTCGGTGGAGGAGAATGCCTTCTTCTGCCCCGACCCGGACAAGGTGCCCGAGCTGGAGGCCTACATGGACCAGCTGCGGCGTGACCAGGATTCGGTCGGAGCGAAGATCACCGTGGTCGCAGAAGGCGTCATGCCTGGCCTCGGCGAGCCGATCTTCGACCGCCTGGATGCCGAACTGGCCCATGCGCTGATGAGCATCAACGCGGTCAAGGGTGTCGAGATCGGTGCCGGCTTTGCCTGCGTGGCCCAGCGCGGCACCGAACACCGCGACGAACTGACCCCAGAAGGTTTCCTCAGCAACAACGCCGGCGGCATCCTCGGCGGGATTTCCTCCGGTCAACCGATTGTCGCGCACCTGGCCCTCAAGCCGACCTCGAGCATCACCACGCCGGGCCGTTCCATCGACGTCCACGGTAACCCGGTGGATGTGATCACCAAGGGCCGCCATGACCCTTGCGTAGGCATCCGTGCCACCCCGATCGCCGAGGCGATGATGGCGATCGTGCTGATGGACCACCTGCTGCGTCATCGCGGACAGAATGCGGACGTTCGGGTCAGCACACCGGTACTGGGCCAACTGTAATGCCGGGGGCGCCGCTCCCTTACTGGCGGTTGTCCAGTTTCTACCTGTTCTACTTCGCCTTGCTGGGAGCGACGGCGCCGTTCCTGGCGCTGTACTTCCACCATCTGGGCTTTGCCCCGGCGCGTATTGGCGAACTGGTGGCGATTCCCATGCTGATGCGCTGCGTGGCGCCGAATATCTGGGGCTGGCTGGGGGACTACACGGGCAGGCGCCTGGCGATCGTGCGTTTCGGCGCGGTCTGCACCTTGCTGGCGTTTTCGCTGATCTTCTTCGACAAGAGCTATGCCTGGCTGGCGCTGGTCATGGCCCTGCATGCGTTTTTCTGGCACGCGGTGCTGCCGCAGTTCGAGGTCATCACCCTGGCCCATCTGAAGGTCCAGGGACAGGCGGCGCGCTACAGCCAGATCCGTTTGTGGGGCTCCATCGGTTTTATCCTCACGGTGGTCGGGCTCGGGCGCTTGTTCGAGTCGCTGAGCCTGGATATCTACCCGGTGGCGATCGTGGTGATCATGAGCGGTATCATCCTCAGCAGCGCCTGGGTGCCCAATGCCCAGCCGCCGAGCCAGGGGCCGCGAGTGCCCGGCGAAGGTTTTCTGCGACAGTTGCGCCGCCCCGGGGTACTGGCGTTCTATGCCTGTGTCGCGCTGATGCAGATGAGTCATGGTCCGTACTACACCTTCCTGACCCTGCACCTGGAAAGCCTCGGCTACACTCGCGGACTGATCGGCATGCTCTGGGCGCTGGGGGTGGTGGCGGAAGTGCTGATGTTCCTGGCCATGAGCCGGATCCTCGCGCGCTTTTCGGTGCGTCGGGTGTTGCTCGCCAGTTTCCTTCTGGCCGCCGTGCGCTGGCTGTTGCTGGGCTCGTTGGCCGATCACCTGGCGGTGCTGTTGTTCGCACAGGTGCTGCACGCGGCGACCTTTGCCAGCTTTCACGCCTCTGCCATTCATTTCGTGCAACGTAGCTTCGGCGCGCGTCAGCAAGGCCAGGGGCAGGCGTTGTACGCTGCATTGGCCGGTACGGGCGGGGCCTTGGGCGCGTTGTACGCCGGTTATAGCTGGAACAGCCTGGGACCGACCTGGACCTTCAGTATCGCCAGCCTCGCGGCGTTGGCCGCGGCCATTATCATTGCCACACGCATGGAAGAGGAGCGGCCATGAGCCTGACCCGTGAACAATTGAGCCTGGAGATCATCGAGGCCGGACGTTTTCTGTACGGCCGCGGCTGGTCGCCGGCCACCAGCAGCAACTATTCGACCCGCCTGTCGGCCAGCCAGGCGCTGCTGACGGTATCCGGCAAGCACAAGGGCCAGTTGGGTCCGAACGATGTGCTCGCCACCGACCTGATGGGCAACAGCCTGGAGCCGGGCAAGAAACCCTCGGCCGAAACCTTGCTGCACACCCAGCTCTATAGCTGGCGGGCGGGAATCGGCGCGGTCTTGCACACCCATTCGGTGAATGCCACGGTGCTGTCGCGGATGACGCCTGGCGAGTTCATCGATTTCGAAGACTATGAGCTGCAAAAGGCCTTCTCCGGGGTCACGACCCATGAATCGCGGGTACGGGTGCCGATCTTCGATAACGATCAGGATATTGCGCGGCTGGCGGCCAAGGTGCAGCCTTGGCTCGATGGGCATCCCGAGTGTGTCGGCTATCTGATCCGCGGGCACGGTCTCTATACCTGGGGGGCGCGCATGAGTGATGCCCTGCGCCAGATCGAAGCTTTCGAGTTTCTCTTTGAATGTGAGTTGAAAGTCCGTTCGCTGCGGTCTTCCTGAATATTGCCTTGTGCACGAACTGTTGGTTATCTGATTATCCGGCGCGTCGGAGCGGCCTCCAGAGCAGGCCGACGCTGAGCCCAGTCGAGGAATAGAGTCCCATGAGCAGCCTGTCCGTTTATCACGTTTCAAGCCCGGACCTCCCGAACAAGGTCCTGACCCACATCGACGACATCGCTTCGACCCTGGCCGAGCAAGGGGTGCGCTTCGACCGTTGGCAAGCCGCCGCGCCGATTCAGCCCGGTGCCAGCCAGGAAGAAGTGATCGCCGCCTACCAGGTCCAGATCGACCGCCTGATGACCGAGCGCGGCTACATCACCGTCGACGTCGTCAGCCTGAACAGCGATCACCCGCAGAAGGCCGAGTTGCGCGCCAAGTTCCTCGACGAGCACCGGCATGCCGAAGACGAAGTGCGTTTCTTCGTTGCCGGCCGTGGTCTGTTCACCCTGCATATCGGCGAGTATGTCTACGCCGTGCTCTGTGAAAAGAACGACCTGATTTCGGTACCGGCCGGCACACCGCACTGGTTCGACATGGGCGAACACCCGCATTTCGTCGCCATCCGCCTGTTCAACAACCCCGAAGGCTGGGTCGCCCAGTTCACCGGCGAGGACATCGCCAATCGTTTCCCGCGTCTCGAAGACTGAATCCGCCATTCCACCCAGAAGGACCTGACATGCCGATCAAAGCCATCCTCACGGACATCGAAGGCACCACCAGTGCAGTGAGCTTCGTCTTCGACGTGCTGTTTCCCTACGCGGCCAGGCATCTGCCGGATTTTGTCCGGCAACACGCCGAGCGCCCGGAGGTGGCGGTGCAACTGGGGGCGGTGCGGCTGGACAGCGGTGAACCGGCGGCGGATGTCGAACGGGTGATCGAGATTCTCCTCGGCTGGCTCGCCGAGGACCGCAAGGCCACGCCGCTCAAGGCCTTGCAAGGCATGGTCTGGCAACAGGGTTATGAAGCCGGCCAGCTCAAGGGGCATGTGTACCCGGATGCGGTCCAGGCGTTGCGGGACTGGCACGGGCAGGGCTATGCGCTGTACGTGTATTCCTCGGGCTCGATCCAGGCACAGAAACTGATCTTCGGTTGTTCCGAGGCTGGCGACCTGTCGCCCTTGTTCAGCGGCTATTTCGATACCACCTCGGGACCCAAGCGCGAAGCCCAGTCCTATCGACATATCAGCGAAGCCATCGGTTGCCCGGCGAGCCAGATCCTGTTCCTCTCGGATATCGTCGAAGAACTCGACGCCGCGCGGCAGGCCGGCCTGCTGACGTATGGTCTGGTGCGCGACGGTGGCGAACTGCCCGGCCACCCGAACGCGAGCAGTTTTGCCGAGATTGATCTGGCGACACTCTAGGTTAAACAGAGCATGAACGGTCGGTTTGATTAAAACTTGAGTCGGCCTTATATACTTTAAGTTGTAGGAAAATGCCTGTTGAAATGTCGGGCATCCCTGTTTGTGTTTGTGGTTGCTTGTTAAATCCCCTTTCTGTGTAACTCTCTGTTTTTTGATGGGTGTTTGTCTGTGGCTAATAGGCATTAGTCACGGCAGGGAGATCTATTGAAACCAGAGGGAGAAACAATCATGAACGTTCCCGAGATGCTGGGTGCCGATGCCGTGCACAGAGTTTCGTGCAAGGTGGTCGATATCGCCGATTCACGAGGGCGGAATAAACAGGATTTTATTCAATCCTCCAAGGCGTCGTCCCACGTTGTCGTCCTGCCCGTGCTGGACAAGCCGCGCCGGTGCCGACTGTCAAAGAGCAAGACCTTGAGCGAAAAGGAACTGGAAGTATTGCGCTGGGCGCGGGCGGGCAAGACCGTCTGGGAAATCAGCGTTATTCGCGATGTTTCCGAAGCCACGGTCAAGTTTCATCTGCGCAATATCTATCACAAGCTGGGTGTGAGCAATCGAGCCCATGCCGTGGGAGAGGCGGTTAATCGTGGCTTGGTGTGAGCGGGGGCTGGCAAGTTGCATGCGACCCGTGGAAGTGCTGCCTGGATAGTCCGACAGGCTTCAACGGGTCGCTTGTGGCTTTCTGCTTACTGATAGGTCGGCAGTGCAAAACGGTTCTGGCTTTGCAACAGTGCGATCGACGGCAGTTCACCGGGCTCGCTGGCGAGATCACGGCGAATGGCGCTGATCACCCAGGTGAGTTGTTCCGCGGTGTGTAATTGCGCGTAGGAAACCGAGCGCCTGACTTGCTTGCCGTCGCTGGCCAGCAGGGTCAGCAGAATGCCGCCATCCGGACGCGGTTGGGTGGTGACCTTGTAGTTGGAAAACACTGAAGCGAACTTTTCCTGGATCAGGCTCATGTCTATGGACTCCTTTAGCTCATGAAGGGCATGGAGTCATAGGTGCAGTGATTGTGCCAGCATGGGGTTTTTAAAAATTACTTACAAAACAACTAGTTACGTTTTTGTTGATTTTGCGTGGTCGTGCATTTTGCAAGAAAGGCCATCGTGCATCCTGCATTTTGCCGATGTTTGACCGTTCGGCGCAGGCCTGGCGCCGGGCCGCCCACTGGCTTTTATTGATTGTTTCTATGGAAGCGCTTGAAAAATAAGGCATGACAGCGAGCAGAGGGCTCGGGAAACTGGAGGCCTTTACAGCCCTGTCCAAGCAACGCCAAGGAGCCCCACATGTCCGACCAGGCCCGACAAATGACCGAAGACGAAGCCGCCGAATTTGCCGAGCAGGTGTTCGATGTGGCGCGCAAGGGTGATGCACCGATGCTCGCGGCCTTGTTGAGCAAAGGCCTGCCGCCGAACCTGCGTAACCACAAGGGCGACACCTTGCTGATGTTGGCCAGTTATCACGGGCATGCCGATGCGGTGCGCGTCTTGCTCGAGCACAAGGCCGATCCGCAGATCCAGAACGACAACGGCCAGAGCCCGATTGCCGGCGCGGCGTTCAAGGGCGACCTGGAGATGGTCCGGTTGCTGATCGAAGGCGGGGCCCAGGTCGAAGGGACGTCGAAGGACGGTCGTACGGCGCTGATGATGGCGGCGATGTTCAATCGCACCACGATTGTCGACTACCTGCTCAGCCAGGGTGCCGATCCCCGGGCCCAGGACGCCAACGGCGTCACCGCACTGGCTGCGGCGCAGACCATGGGCGCGCAGGACACGGCGGCGCAGTTGCAGAAAATCCTCGGCTGACACATTGCCGCCAATACCGCGCAACGGCTGTGCTCACTTTTTCGTGGGCTTGCTGCTGCCGGGTATGTGCAGGTAGGACATCACGCTTTCCGTCAGTTCGGTGGCCAGTTTCACCGCCTCTTTATTGCGCGCCATCACCCCGGCCACCAGGCCTTCGATCAACGCCAGGACCGCGATATTGGAACTGGTCAACACGGCGTGGTCGGCCGGGGCAAAGAGCACGTGCTGGGCGATGCCGGTCAGCGGTGAGGCCGGGGAGTCGGTGATGGCCAGCACCGTGGCGCCACGCTCGTGGGCAAACCGCGAGAGCTGCAACGTGTCGAGGGAATAGCGCGGCAGCGAGATCGCCAGGAGGATGTCCTGGTCAGTGATGGCCGCCAGTCGATAAGCGGCGTTTTCGTTGCCGCCTTCCATGCTGATGGCAGTCGCGTCGGCGCAGAAGGGCATCAGGGTCGAAGCCGCGAGGCCGGCCATGTAGACGCTGTTGCCAAAGCCGAGGATGTAGATCTTGCGGGCCTGGGTCAGGCAGGTGACAAAGGCTTCGAAGGTTTCGGGGTGGTTGTTGGTGCCGGTGGTGCCGAGGTTGCCGATCGCACTCTCGATCTGCTCATGCAGGCCGAAGGCGCCGCCGGGGCGGTGCGCCAGTTCGTTGCGCAGTTTGTCCACTGGCGACACCATCTGCTGCAAGGTCGCCACCAGCTCGGCTTTCATGCCGGTGTAGCCCCCCAGGTTCAGCGCCTTGGCCAGGCGGTTGACCGCGGCGGGCGAGGTGGCGGTGGCCTGCGCCATCTCCTCGATGGTCAGGGTCGCGGCTTTCAACGGATGGCGCAGGATGAAGTCGGCCACCTTGCGCAGCGAGGGCTGCAGATCGGCAACGATTTCCGCCAGTTTGCGCATGACCGGTGCGGCATAGACCGTGGTGTTTTTCGAGGGGGTCGGCATATCCGGCTCAACAGGTTCTGGTGGGTGGAAGGGCGGGCGCCAGGGCGCAAGGCCGGCGCCAGTGTATCCGAAGCCGGCCGTCGACGTGCGGGGCGTCAGGTGGCGGTTATTTCAAGCTGCCGCAGAGGAATTGCCGGAGGCGTTCGGACTGGGGCCCCCGCAACACTTCGCGCGGATTGCCGCGTTCTTCGACCTGGCCTTTGTGGAGGAATACCAACTGATTGGAGACCTCCCTGGCGAAGCCCATTTCATGGGTCACCACGACCATGGTGCGACCTTCCTGGGCGAGGTCCTGCATGACCTTGAGCACTTCACCGACCAACTCCGGGTCGAGCGCCGAAGTCGGTTCATCGAAGAGCATCACCTCCGGCTCCATGGCCAGGGCCCGGGCAATCGCCACACGCTGCTGCTCGCCGCCGGACATATGTGCCGGATAGGCGTTCAGGCGGTGTCCCACGCCGACCTTGTTCAAGTAGTGTTCGGCCTTTTCCCGGGCTTCCTTCCTCGGCACGCCGAGGACCTGCACCGGAGCTTCCATGACGTTTTCAACGGCGCTCATGTGCGACCACAGGTTGAAGTGCTGAAACACCATTGCCAGTCGTGAACGCATGCGTTGCAGTTGCTTCGGCTCGGCGGCCTTGAGCCCGCCCGAGGCGTTGGCTACGAGCTTGAGCTGTTCGCCATTGAGGCGGATATGGCCGGCATTGGGTTGTTCGAGCAGGTTGATGCAGCGCAGGAAGGTGCTTTTTCCGGAGCCGCTGGAGCCGATAAGGCTGATCACGTCGCCGGCTTTTGCCTCCAGCGACACGCCCTTGAGCACTTCGTGAGCACCGTAGCTTTTGTGCAGGTCCTGAATTTCAAGTTTGTTCATGCTGTTCACTCTGCTGAAGTCAGTCGCTGAGCAAGCGACCCTGGCGAATAGGGGTACGACCGGCGACTTTCGCCAGCCACAAGCCGGGTTGGGCGAAACGCAGGCGTTCGCGGGCATAGAGAATGCCGTCGGTACTGGCGGTCACCACGCTGTGCTGGTCGGTCACGGGGTCGATGACCTCGAACAGCGGGTCGCCGACCTTGACCTGCGCGCCTAGCGGCTGGAGAAAGCTGACCACGCCGGGATGCGGTGCATAGGCATATTGCGCACCGGCGAATGGGCTGGCTTCACAGCAGAGGGCGGGCGCGGCCGGCCACTGACCACTGATCAGGCCCTGTTCGGCCAGGTAGCCGAGGATCTGCTCGGCGCTGGCGATACACGGCTCGCGATCGGTGTCGGCCATACCCCGTAACTCAATGGTGGTGGCGATGCAGGCGAGGGGAATATTGGCCAGGGGGAAGCGTTTGGCCAGTTGCACCCAAGGGCTGGCACAGGCTTCGTCGAAGGCATTGCCGCCGGCATCCTCGGCCAGCAGGGCGGCACCAGCGCCGAGGCGCGCGGCCAGGGAACGCAGGCGTGACCAGTTTTGCGGCAGGGCGTAGAGCAACATGATCGACTCGAAGTCGCAGTGCAGGTCGAGCACCACATCGGCATCGCAGGCATGACGCAGCAACCGGCGACGCAAACCGTCGAGTTCCGAGATGGCCGGGGGCAGGTCTTCGATAGCCGCGAGCATGGTGCGACGAATCAGTCCGACGTTGGCCATGGCGTCCGCGCCCAGTTGGCCTTCCAGCTGCCGGGCCACGGCGTCGGTCAGTTGCGGGAAGTCGCGATTGAAGTTGCTGCCGCTGGAGAGTTCGAAGCGGCCCTGATGGGTGGCCTGGAACATCTGCCCGATGCCGATGGGATTCGCCATCGGCACCAGTTCGATCACCCCGGTCAGGCGACCCTGATCTTCCAGTTCGCGCAGGCGGCGCTTGAGCTCGACGGCAACGCGCATGCCTGGCAGTTCGTCGGCGTGCAGGGAAGCCTGGATGTAAGCCTTGCGCGAGCCGCTGCCGAATCGAAACAGTGACAGCTGGCGTTCGGTGCCCGTGGCACTCCAGGGCAGGGCGTAGTTGATCTGCTGCATGGGGGTTCCTTAGTGCTTGCGTGGCGCCAGATACGCCAGCCAGTGGCGCTCGGCCAACTTGAACAGACGCACGAGGACGAAGGTCATGGCCAGGTAGATCAGGCCGGCGGTGATAAAGGCTTCGAAGGGCAGATAGAAGCGCGCGCTGACGGTGCGCGCCGCGCCGGTGATATCGACGAGGGTGACGATCGACGCCAGGCTGGTGGTTTGCAGCATCATCAGCACTTCGTTGCTGTACTGCGGCAACGCGCGGCGCAAGGCCGAGGGCAGGAGAATGCGGCGGTACAGGGTGACGCGTGACATGCCCATGGCCCGGGCGGCTTCGACTTCGCCGCCGGGTGTCGACTTCAGGCTGCCGGCGAGCAACTCGGCACTGTAGGCGCTGGTATTGATCGCAAAGGCCAGGCAGGCGCAAAAGGTCGCACTCGACAGGTAGGGCCAGAGCAGGCTCTGGCGAACCGCTTCAAACTGCGCCAGGCCGTAGTAGACGAGGAACAATTGCACCAGCATCGGCGTGCCGCGGATCACGTAGGTGTACAGCCAGGCCGGGAAGTTGAGCAGCGGCGAGCGGGAGACCCGCAGCAGCGCCAGGGGGATGGCCAGCATCAGGCCCAGGGCCAGGGAAATCAGCAGCAGCTTGAGGGTCAGCAAGGCACCCCCGAGATACAGCGGCAGGTTTTGCCAGATCAGGTTGTAATCGAGAATCATCGGTGGCTCTCCACTTACAGCTCGGCGGCTTTGATGCCGACCGAATAGTGTTTTTCCAGGTAGCGCAGCACCAGCAGCGACAGGCTGGTCAGCATCAGGTAGAGCGCCGCCACGGCGAGGAAGAACGTGAAGGGCTCATGGGTCGCATCGGCGGCGTTCTTGGCCTTGAACATCATGTCCTGCAGGCCGATCACCGAGATCAGCGCGGTGGACTTGGTCAGCACCAGCCAGTTGTTGGTGAAACCGGGAATGGCGAAGCGAATCATCTGTGGCAGCAGGATCCGCCGGAACACCTGCAGGCCGCTCATGCCATAGGCCGCCCCGGCTTCGCCCTGGCCGTCATGGATGGCCATGAACGCGCCGCGAAAGGTTTCCGAGAGATAGGCGCCGAAAATGAAGCCCATGGTGCAGACACCGGCCATGAACGGGTTGATGTCGATGTAGTGGGTGTAGCCGAGTGCGAGAGCCAGGCGATTCACCAGGTCCTGACCGCCATAGAAAATCAGCAGAATCAGGACCAGGTCGGGGATGCCGCGGATAAGGGTGGTGTAACCCTCGCCCAACATCGCCAGCCATTTGAGCGGGGATAACCGAAAGGCGGCACCGATCAGACCCAGGACAATGGCCATCGCCATCGCACTCAGGGCCAGATTGAGGGTCAGCCAGGCACCCTCGAGAATGCTCGATCCGTAACCGTGGAGCATGATGAAATTCCTCGCCCGAAGCGCCGTCGGGCGCGCGGGACAAGTTGGAGAAGGGCGCCCGCGGCACGCTGGCGCCAAGGTCTCGGGAAGGTTTACTCGCCGTAGATATCGAACGCGAAGTACTTGGCCTGTATCTGCTGGTACTTGCCATTGGCGCGGATGGCGTCGATGGCCGCGTTCAGGCGCGCGGCGTTCGCGGTGTCGCCCTTGCGCAGGGCGATACCGGCGCCTCGACCGAAGTATTTCGGGTCGTTGATGTCGGGGCCGACCAGCGCGAAGCCTTTACCCGCCGGGGTTTTGATAAAGCTCTCGTCGGTGTTGACGATGTCGGCGAGGGTGGCATCCAGGCGACCCGAAGCCAGATCAAGAAAGGCCTCGTTCTGTGAGGAATAGCGCACGATCTCGACGCCGGCTTTCTCCAGTTGTTCGGTGGCGAAGCGGTCGTAGGTGGAGGAGCGTTGCACGCCGACTTTCTTGCCCTTGAGATCCACCAGCGGGTCGTTGATCAGGCTGCCGGCCTTCATCGCGAACTTGCCCGGGGTGTGGTAGTACTTTTCGCTGAAGTCGACCGACTTCAAGCGGTCGTCGGTGATCGACATCGACGACAGCACCGCATCGATCTTGCGCACCTTGAGCGAGGGGATCATTCCGTCGAACTCCTGGATCACCCATTGGCACTTGACCTTCATTTCATCGCACAAGGCATTGCCGATGTCGTAGTCGAACCCCCCGAGGTTGCCTTCCGGGGTCTTGTAGGAGAAGGGCGGGTAGGCGGCTTCGATGCCGATACGCAGACTGTCCTCGTCGGCATGGGCCAGGATGCTGAAGGCGCAGAGGGCCAGGGCACCTAGAAGTCCTGTCTTGTTCATATTGTTGACTCCCGTTGTTTGTGAAGCGTGGGCGAGGTGCCGTCCGGATTGGCGTGGCGTGTGGGTCCGCCTGATCTTGTCGTGGCTATAAATGACATGTTTTATTTCATAAATCAATTTTATGAAAATAATAATGCCAAATGTTGGCGCGGCGATACCGCCCAAAGGCCCGGTCACGGGGATTCAGGCGCGGACGGTCTGGCTTGCGGGGGAATTGGTGTATCCTTTGCGGCCGTCATTTTCTCCTCTGCAGGACCTGTCCATGAAAACCGCCCTCGTCGAACTCATCAGCAAAATCAGCTCCGGCTGCATGAGCGAGGCCGAAATCCTGCAGATCGCCGATGAAGCGGCCCAGGCCTACGCCGACCAGACCGGTTTCCTGGCGGCCAATCCGGACATCAACTACGACGACAGCTTTCCGATTCCCCTCGGCGAGTGGGTGGTGGTCGGCAGCCTGCCCGAGACCGTGCTGTTCCAGGCCGACACCTACATGGATCTGTTCGCCCGGATCGTCGAGTCCTTCGGCAAGGATGTGTCGTTCAACATCAAGCCCAAGCAACTGGCCAAGGTCGAGGCCTTGACCGCCTTGAACCGCATCCAGGTGCAACTGAGCAGCATGAACCCGGAAATGGGCGGCTACGTACTGGTGAACTTCAGCCAGTTGCTCGACGACGAACTGCAGGCGGTGCTGGTCTACGGCAATGACCTGCCGCGGGTACTGGCCCTGTGCGAAGAAGTCGGGATTGCCGCCGCACCGTCCCTGGAAGCCCTGCGGATCGCGCTGCACGTCTGAGTCACCGCGGTTGAGGGCTCGGCAATAAAGTGAACCCTGGCCGCGGCCGGCTATCCTATGGGGGCAGATCCTCATCTAGGAGCAAGACCATGGGTTCCACTTTCAACGGCCTGATCGGCCTGATCATCCTGGCGCTGGATATCTGGGCCATCCTCTATGTGCTGAAAAGCGGCGCCGAAACCGGGATGAAGATCCTCTGGATCCTGCTGATCATCCTCCTGCCGGTACTCGGCCTGATCATCTGGGCCATCGCCGGGCCGCGTGGCAATTTGCGTTAGGGGCGGTCAATACAGGCTTGAGCAAGGTACCGCTCTGGCAGAGGGCGTGACACATTCTGTTTGCGTCTCGGAAATTGCCTACGATCTTGGTTGCGGGCGGCTGATGGCATCTACACGGATGAAGTCCTAGGGTTTGAACAGGGTAAAAGGCTTGGACGCTTTGCCCTCAGGCTTCTCCCGGATTCGAGGGAGGAGCTGTCCCGAAACCCTACGCTAAAGGATTAGCCCATGCAGGAGATGAGTATGGAACAGGCCCAGCTTGAGAAAACCCATGTCGAGATTGCCAAGCTTATCGCCGAGCAACGCAAGCTCAATGCCGAGGCGGGGAAGATGACACGGGAAACATTCTGGTACCCGGTCGCGATTGCCATTGGCTTTGTCGGGACCGTGTCGACGGTCACCGCATTGCTGATCAAATATCTCGTTCCCTAGAACGCGCAAGTCGATGGCCTTTGTCCGGGGACGGTTCGACCTGTCATAGTTCGCAACGTAGACTGCGCGCCTTTCTCGGATTATCGAGACGATGGCCGCCAGCGCCCATTGCTTGTTCGATAGTCCGTCATGGGCGGGTAACCGTCCGTTGCCACTCGCCTTCACCGGAGCACTTCCCATGAGCAATACGCCTGAAACCCACTACCAGGAAACCCTCTACGAAGGCTACGGCCAGCGCTTTCGCATGGACAAGCTGCTGCACGAAGTGCGCACCGGGCACCAGCACCTGGTGATCTTCGAAAACGCCCGCATGGGCCGGGTCATGGCCCTGGACGGTGTCATCCAGACCACCGAAGCCGATGAGTTCATCTACCACGAGATGCTCACCCATGTGCCGATCCTCGCCCATGGCAGCGCCAAGCGCGTGCTGATCATTGGGGGGGGCGACGGTGGCATGCTGCGTGAAGTGGCCAAGCATCGCGGCGTCGAGCACATCACCATGGTAGAGATCGACGCCACCGTGGTGGAAATGTGCAAGCAGTTCCTGCCTGAGCATTCCAAGGGCGCGTTCGACGACGGGCGGCTGAACCTGGTGATCGACGACGGCATGCGTTTCGTCGCCACCACCGAGGAAAAGTTCGACGTCATCATTTCCGACTCCACCGACCCCATCGGTCCCGGGGAAGTGCTGTTTTCCGAAAACTTCTATCAGGCCTGCCGTCGCTGCCTGAACGAAGGCGGCATCCTGGTGACCCAGAACGGTACGCCGTTCATGCAATTGGCCGAAGTGCAGACCACCGCGGGACGCCTGCGCAGCCTGTTTCCGGACTGGCACTTCTACCAGGCCGCGGTACCGACCTACATCGGCGGTGCCATGACCTTCGCCTGGGGCGCAACCAGTACCGCGTCGCGCAAGCTGTCGCTGGAAACCCTGCGCCAGCGTTTTGCCGGCAGCGGTATTGTCACGCGCTACTACAATCCCGAGATCCATATCGGCGCGTTTGCCTTGCCGCAATACGTGCTGCAGGCCGTGAACAAGCCGAGCAACGACTGATACCGCCCTCGCAGGCTCGCGATGATCGTCAACCAGACCGTCGCGAACCTGCGTCAAGCCGGCAGGTTCATATCCGGCCGAGCAGTACCAGGATCAGCAGTATGATCAAGACGGTCCCGATCACCCCCGATGGACCATAACCCCAGCTTCTGGAGTGTGGGAACACGGGCAGGCCGCCGACCAGCAGCAGGATCAGGATGACGATCAGAATAAGACTCATGGGGCTTTCCTTGTGCGGTTTTTCGAAGTGCTGTCTTGCACGTTCAGCTGTTGAATAACAGGCTGCTTAATAAGTCCGACTCGAGCGACAAGAAGAAAATTCAGTTTTTCCGCGATCATTCGCACGCCCTCGTCTTATTGTTTTATTGATCGACCGTTCCTCCCTGGGCGGTGTCGAACAATGAAGCCGCGCCTTCCCCGACAGTCTCCTCAGCCGTCACTTTGCCTGGAGCATTCAGCAATCTGATGGTGCATGGGCCTTCGAGCGTCCTTCGCTACACTGCCGCTCATCGTCCTCAGAACCCACAAGGCATCTGCTATGCACAATCGCATCATGATCACTGGCGCCGGCTCCGGTCTTGGCCGCGAAATCGCACTGCGCTGGGCCCGCGAGGGCTGGCGCCTGGCACTGTCGGATGTCAGCGAACCGGGCCTGCAGGAGACCCTGAGGCTGGTGCGCGAAGCCGGCGGCGACGGTTTCACCCAGCGTTGCGACGTGCGTGACTACAGCCAGTTGACGGCTTTCGCCCAGGCGTGCGAGGTCAAGTTCGGCGGCATCGATGTGATCGTCAACAACGCCGGCGTTGCTTCGGGCGGGTTCTTCAGCGAGTTGTCCCTGGAAGACTGGGACTGGCAGATCGCGATCAACCTGATGGGGGTGGTCAAGGGCTGCAAGGCGTTCCTGCCGCTGCTGGAACAGAGCAAGGGCAAGATCATCAATATCGCTTCCATGGCGGCGCTGATGCAGGGGCCGGCCATGAGCAACTACAACGTGGCCAAGGCCGGTGTGGTGGCCTTGTCGGAAAGCCTGTTGATCGAATTGGCGCAGCAGGAAGTCGGCGTGCACGTTGTCTGCCCGTCGTTTTTCCAGACCAACCTGCTGGACTCTTTCCGCGGGCCAACGCCGGCGATGAAGGCCCAGGTCGGCAAACTGCTGGAAAGCTCGCCGATCAGCGCGAGCGATATCGCCGACTACATCTACACCCGGGTCGGCCTGGGCGAATTCATGATTCTGCCCCACGAGCAAGGGCGCATGGCCTGGGCCCTCAAGCAGAAGAATCCACAGTTGCTCTATGACGAAATGACCGTGATGGCCGACAAGATGCGGGCCAAGGCCAAACAAGTTCCCCATTGAGCTTGCCGGTAAATCGATGGCTGGTTAGGGTTGCCAGCAATGTGCAATCCTGACGAGTGTTTAGTGTGATCAACTATTTGTGGTTCTTTCTCGCGGCGCTGTTTGAAATCGCCGGATGTTATGCGTTCTGGATGTGGCTGCGCCTGGGCAAGAGCGCCTGGTGGATCGCCCCGGCGCTCTTGAGCCTGACGCTGTTTGCGCTGCTGTTGACCAAGGTGGAGGCGACCTACGCAGGTCGGGCCTACGCGGCCTACGGCGGGATCTACATCGTTGCTTCGATTGCCTGGCTGGGCCTGATCGAGCGTATTCGTCCCCTCGGTTCCGACTGGTTGGGCGCCGCGCTCTGCGTGCTCGGTGCGAGCATCATCCTGTTGGGGCCGCGCTTTTCGCCGTCCTGAATCCAGCTCTCCTTGGTAAATTCTCCGACTTGGCCCGGTAAGTAATCTGATTCTGTAGGGCGAGTCGGCCCTGTCGGTCAGGGCCGGCTGATTTGCCGTGCCTGCATTGAAGGCGCTCATCGGGCCGGGCAGTCTTGGCTGCTCATAAACCCTTGAGGATTGAGTGCCATGCTTGTACTGAGCCGCGTCGTCGGCGAGATGATTTCCATCGGCGATAACATCACCGTGAGAATTCTCGCCATTAACGGTAACCACGTTCGTTTCGGTGTCGAGGCGCCGAAGAACGTCAATGTGCACCGGGCGGAAATCTACCGTCGGATCCTGACCCAACTGGGCGAGCCGGAGCCTGCCCGCGACTCCGTTGTCTGACGGTCAGTCGAAAAACTCTTTTGGCACCGCATGCCTGGGCAGCAACTGGCATTGCTCGCTTTCGATATCGAAGAGGATCACCGCCTGGCCCTTGCTCAACGCGTGGCGCACACGCAGCACGCGGGTCTCCTGGGGGGTGTCGTCACCATTGTCGGTACCGTCGCGGCTGACGAAGTCTTCTATCAGGCGGGTGAGGGTGTCGGGCTCGAGTTGCTCGTAGGGAATCAGCATGGAATCGTCTCTGGCGGCTAGGGGGCCTGATGCTACTGTGCCAGGGCCTGTCGGGCTACAACGCCAAGGTGTAATGACAGGCCCTTCGCCTGTTTCGTCCCGTTCTGACAGACATAGGCAACACAAGAATGTTCTCTTCCTGACGGGCTGCCAAGGGCAGGTCGTTATGGATGAGGAACAACAAAATGAACAACATTGTAGTACACCCCATCAGGCCGGTATTGCGCCTGGCCTTTGCCAATGCCGGTCGCCGAGCGTTCCTGGGAGGGCTGTTGCTGGGCCTGGGCGGTTGTGTTTCGCCATTGCCCGATCTGGCACCTCCTCCCGGGAAGATCACCCTGGTCCGCGAGGGCTTCACCCTGACCTATGACTGTGAAAACCGCACGGCGCTCAGGTACGCGTATCAGCTGACCGCGGACAAGGGCCATGCAAAACGGCCCAGGGGGTTTGAGCTGGACCCCGATCTGCCCGCTGGGTGTCCGACGCAACTTTCCGCCAGAGGATACAGCGCGGTGCCTGGCTGGGATCGGGGACACCTGGTGCCCTCCAATCAAATGGACCAGAGTGATATGGCGATTCGCCAGGCCCATTACATGAGCAATATCGTGCCCCAGGCCGCGCGCTTCAACCAGGGGATCTGGGTGCAAACGGAGGAGGTCTCGGAATGCTATCGCGACCTGGCGCCAGTCCAGGTCTACGGCGGGGTGATCCACGATAATCCGGCGAATGACTTCTTCCTCGAATCCCATGGTATCCGCACCCCCGAGGCCTTCTGGAAAACCATCGTGACCACCGATGCAGAGGGCAATACCCGGGCCATCAGTTGGTACATTCCCAACCAGGCGACGCTGGAGCCGCTGGACCACTACATTCGCAGCATTGCGGAACTGGAGGCATTGCTGGGGACGGATAGCATCGGCATCGAGGCGAGCGACGAGGTCAAGGCGCAGAAACCCGCACGTACCTGGCCCCGGCCACGGGACTGCGACCTGGGCTGAGCCCAGCTGAAATTTCCCCTGTCCAATGGTGATAAAAAGTCGCGCGACCGTGCTCACCGGATGAGCCCCGGTGGCGCGGCGTGTTGCGCGCGGAGGTGTTATCCGGCTATCCAAAGGATTTGGATTTTTTGTTTAAGCTGCTGATAAACAATAGATTTTTTGAGATTTTCAAGCTTGGGCGGACTGATACCCTCGATGGACATGGACGATCAAGGGTATTTCCGCATGTTGAAAGAGTCGAATGCCGGCGAGCAACGCTTGATGCCGTCGGAGCCGCGCAGTTTTCGAAGCGAGAGCGTTTTTGCCCAAAACGCCCCGCGTTATCTGAGACGCAGGGCCGTCGAATGCAACCTGTGGCCTGCCTTGGGCGAAAGCATGAGGTTGAGCGAGTATTACCGCGATGAAATAGACGCGGCGCTCGAGCAGTATCAACCCCTGGCGCAATTTGCCGGACCGCGACTGGTCCAGGCCTTGCCGGATGCCCTGGCCGAGATGGAGCAACTGACCCATCTGTACCTGCAAGGCAATCAGATTTCCCTGACCGCACACAGTTCGGCGTTGCTGACGGTCATGACCGCGCTGGAAACCCTCAACCTCAATGGCAATCCCCTCCATCAGCTTCCTGATCTGAGTGGCTTGCCGGCCTTGCGACAACTGATGCTGCGCGATACCGGCATCGACCGTTGGCCGAATGGCTTGTTCACGCACGTTGCCCTGGAGGCACTGGACTTGCGCGATAGCCGGATCGTGTCGATCCCTCCCCAATTGTTCAATGCGCCTGCTGCGGTCACGCGTTACATCGGCCAGCAGAGCAATCCCTTGTCCGAAGAAAACCTTCGCCGGTTGGCGGCGCTCAGGCAGAACGCGGGGATCAGCCTGGGTGTGATGCCACTTCCGGTGCGTGGTAGCGGACAAGAGGAAGAGGATGCCTGGATCGAGTCTTGCGATCCGGCGCAGTTGGCAACTACGGCGTGCCAGGCGCGACTGGCCGGACAGCGGCTGAAATGGCAGCGCTTGCGTGCCGAGCCGATGGCCGAGGGCTTTTTTCTACTGTTCTGGCGTCTGCACCTGTGGTCGCGGGAGCAGACCCCGTGGACGCAAGAGGAGGCGGCTCGACGTGTCTGGTCGATCGTCGATGCCGCCACCCGTGACACGGTCTTGCATGAAGCACTGTTCAGCTATGCCGATGGACCGCATAGCTGTACCGAGACTCTGGAGACGCTGGTCGCCACCCTGGAGAAACAGGTCGCGGCGGCGAGCTTTTTAAAAAGGATATTTGAAATGTCAGCTATTCCCAGTTTTGTACCGTCTGCCCTGGACGAACAAAGCGAAAACGAAGATGTGATCAATGCCCATGCTCCGCCCTGGTTGTTGGCGGCCCGCCCCGAAGATATCGCGCGCCTGCGCGAACACTTGCGGCGCAGCCTTTTTTTCAAGGAAGAACTGTCCGAGCGGCTCAAGGACTTGAAACCCGTCCGGGAGTTTTGCGGGCCGGTCCTGGAGCATGCGTTGTTGAGCCGATTCGGCCCGGGCCTGAATATCTACCGGGATCAAGTGAAAATTGCCGATCGATGGCCGTCACTGCGCTATCCAATCGAGTCGTCCCAAGTCTTTCCGATGACCTATACCAGCCGCAGTTTGCTGGAGGCCGCGTTGCAGAACTTCGAAGCGGACGAACGCCGCCCCCCCAAATCCCATATAAGCCTGAGCGGTGACCCGAAGCGGGTGCCAAAAGTCCGTCTGGAGGATTTCGTCGAACTGGTGCGCCAGCTCGATCTGGGCCGGCTCTATCAGAATCACCTGTGCCAGGCTTTTCATCTCCCGGCAACAGAGGGGGAGGCGGCGGATGACAACGAATTTCGGATTGAGTCCGCGATCGTCCAGCAAAAGAAAGCCGATATGTTGGTGGATGCCTATATCGCCTACATGAAAAAGGACATCGATCAGCTTGCCCATCAACAGGTCTGCAAGTTGATCGAGTGGAATGTCGCCGTTGCCCCGGATGGTTCATGGATGATGGCCAATGGGTTGACGGTGCTGGGTGTTTCGTTATCGGGTATTTGCCTGTTCACGCTGCAGAATGTGCCAGCGAGCGAAACGGCTGCGATGAAAAATCGGCTACTGGTGCATATTCCCAATGATCCGTTCACCCGCTTCAAACTCTATGCCTCGCTCGCGGCGTTCCACGCCGAACTGCGCAGCCGTCTTTGGGAGCCGTCGTATGAAGCGTTCTTCTGTGGTTTTGTCAGCCAGCGCGATCTGCCGAGGTTCCTGGCGCAATTGAGGGCGCGCCTGACCCTGGAGACCCGGGATGCCTTTGACAATGTCACGAAATCGCTGAATCAGGCGGCCGATTTGGCGTTGAAGCCGGAGTCGTTGAGCGGCGAGTTGTGTTTTCACCTCTATCGACAACAGATCCTGCGGCTCCAGGAGGATGGGCGGGTCGTGGCGGTTCCGACCGAAGATGTCGACCTGGATGCCCGCGAGGCCAGAATCCAGTCCCTGTTTGGCCTGGGAATGACTTTGCTGAACCTGGCCGCCTTCGCCAACCCCTGGTTGGGTTTGCTGATGATGGGGGTGGCGGTCGGGCAACTGTTGGCGCAAGCCTATGAGGGTTATGAGGATTGGCAGCGCGGTGAGCGTGACGAGGCGATCTCGCACATGATGTCGGTGGCGGAGGACATTGCGACGATGGTGGCCCTGGGGCTGGCCGTGCATTGGGGAGGCAAGGCCCTCAAAGGTTTCTTCCAGCGGCATTCGGACTTTTTTGACAGCCTTCTGCCGGTCAAGTCGAGCGATGGTCGCTACCGGCTGTGGCAGGCCGATCTGCGCGCCTATCGTCATGATGTCCCCGAGCTTGCGGACAGGGAACTGGACCATCAGGGTTTTTACCTGGGCGACGACGCGGGTGACGGACATCGTTACCTGGATATCGCTGATGAGCCTTACCGGGCCTACCGGGATGAGTCCGCCGGGGCCTGGCGTCTGCGGCATCCGAGCCGTGAATCGGCTTACGAACCCTGGCTTGAGCACAATGGTAGTGGGGCCTGGAGGCTGGCGCACGAATGGCCCTTGCGGTGGCACGACCCGGTTTACCTGCTGCGCCGCCTGGGGCCTGATGTACGGTTTTTGAGCGATGAAACCCTCGAACGGATCCTGTCGATTCAGCGACTCGACGAACCGCTGTTGCGTCGGTTGCATATGAATAATGCCAAGATCCCGGCTTCCCTGGTCGACACGATACAGCGCTTCAGGTTGGACAATGAATTGGGTTGGCTGCTGGTACCGGCCACTGCGCCGACATCGGCCGCGGCACGTGTGCTCGACCTGAAGTTGCAGATTCTGCCAAGCCTCAAGGGCTGGCCCCAGAATCGCACGCTCATGTTGCTGGGTGAGGCGGGCAAACCGCCCAAGGAATACGGGGCGGATCTGACGGAGCAACCGATGCGGCTCATGCTCCAGTCCAAGGATGTCGAGGCGAACGGATTGGCGGTGATCGCGGACAAACTGACGCTCCAGGAGCAGCGGATGCTGCTCGGTCCGGGGGCGGATCTCGACCAGGCATCGGCGCTTCTGGAAGGGATGCTGCGCACCCATGTACGCGAACAGCGCGGCACGGTGTTCCAGCGTCTCTACAGCTTGTGCTGCGTGACCGATGTCGACTTGCCCGTGAGCGTCAGGCAAGGCTTTGCCGATTTACCGGGCGGGGTCTTGCGTGAAGTCCTGGGACAGACGGACGACGTGCTGAAAGGGCGCTTGAGCCTTGGCGGGCGTCTGCCCTTGGAGCTGATTGAAAAGGCTAGCGAGAGCAGGCGTGAGATTCGAGTCAATCACGCACTGGACGGTGGCTTTCTCAAGAAAACGGGCGATCTGGATAGCGCCAGGTTGCAGTTGTCCCTGCTGAAAACGATGGGCGGGTGGCCGACGGATGTGCGCTGGGAGATTCGCCAGGAGCGCTTCGACGGACGCCTGTTGTTCAAGATGGGCGATGACTATCTGCCCCGGCGCCGGGTTCTGGTCAGGACCGAGCAGGGGTATCAGGCCTTTGATGACCAGGGCCTGAGTCTGGGGCCGTTGGCCGACGGGCCAGAGGCCCTGAGCGCGGCCGTGCTCAGTGGCTTGCGGCTGAGCGAGCGGGAGGCGATGGGGGTCAAGCTGGACGAGGCCGACTTGCTGCACCAGTTGTTGATGTCCAAGATCCTGCAGCGTCCGCAGGCTGAGCTCGAAGAGACCCTCGGCCTGCCGCCGCGCAAGCCAGGACCGCGCTCGCCGACATGGCGCGACAGCGATATTGGCGGTTGCCTGCGTGTCAGGCGCGGCATTGTCCATGGGTCGCGACGCGGATTACGCCGGTTGACCCGACTGTATCCAGACCTCTGCGAGGCGGAGGCGCGTAACCTCTTTTTTTCTTTTGGCGACGATCCGCTTGAGGTCAGAGCTCGGCTCCAGGCGCTCGAAGAGGAGCTCCGGCAACTGCGCTCGACGCTGGCCGATTGGCGCGGAGAGCAGGCGGTAAGGGCGCATGCCTGGCTGGGAGGCATGGCCGAGAGCCGTGAGCAGGCGGCCGAGATCATCGAGCGTTGCTGGCGACGGCAAACACCCACTACCTACAACGAAAATGGCGCGGTCATCGGTCACAGCCTGAGCCTGGCGGGCTTGCGCGTCGACAGCCTGCCGAGTTTGCCCGCCGGTATCAGTTTTGATCATGTCACCGAGCTTTCATTGAAGAACATGAGAATCAGTCGGATCCCCGAAGGTTTTCTCGAGCGTTTTCCCAATCTGCGCCGGCTGGAGTTGAACAACAATCGGCTGGAGTTCCTGCCGAATGCGATTGCCGATATGAGCCTGCTCAGGGAGCTTTATCTGCAGGACAATCAGATCACCCTGACGCCGAACGCCGTCGGTGTGCTGTCGGGTTTGCACGACCTTGAAACCCTGAACCTGAATGGCAACTTCGATGTCAGCTTGCTGGATGTCGGCCAGATGCCGCGCTTGCGCCGCCTGCATCTGCGCGGGACAGGTATCGACGGTTTGCCTGTGGGCCTGTTGACACGGGTTCGCCTGTACGAAGCGGATCTGCGCGACAACCGGATCCAGGGTGTGCCGAACGCGATCTACACGGCACCTTCGCCGATCAATCGGCGGATCATCCTGCGTAACAACCCCTTGTCGGAGTATCACCAGAACCTGTTGGCGGCCTATCGGGCGCGCACCGGCATTACCTTCGGCATTCCTGATACCGAGTTGGCGTTGGATGACTACAGTGCGCGTCAGCGTTGGCTGGCGGATATCGAGGACGGCGAGCGCCGTGACAGCTTGCGCGACCTGTGGCATGACTTGCGGCAAGAGGAGGGCTCCGAGGAACTGTTCGCGTTGTTGGGACGCCTGGGCGGCAGCGCCGAATATCAGAAGACTCGCGCCGACCTGACGCGACGTGTCTGGGAGGTGTTGGCGGAAGCCGCCGAGAGCACCACGTTGCGTCGTGAACTGTTCGACCTGGCGGCCGATCCGTTGACCTGTGTGGACAGTGCCGCCCGCAACTTCAGTCACCTGGAAGTCCGGATGCTGCTGGCCCGGGCCCGGCTCCTGGCGGTCAAGAGCAATGAGCCGACGGAGTTACTGAAGCTGGCGCGTGGCCTGTTTCGCCTGGAGCGTATCGATGAGATTGCCCGGGAGCATGTCAAGGCGCTGTACGAACGCCCCGAACGGCCTTCAGCCAGTGTGGTGGATGAGATCGAAGTGAATCTGGCCTATCGGGTCGGCCTTGGGCGCTCACTGTATCTGCCCGGGCAGCCGAAGGAGATGTTCTTCAGATCCATTGCCGATGTCAGCGAGGAGCAGATCCTGGACGCCCGCAGTCGCGTACGGCAGGCTGAGGGGACAGCGGCCATGAAGACCTTTATTGCTTCGCGGGATTTCTGGATCGACTACCTGAGGAAGAAGTACCCACGGGACTTCGCCCTCTTCAACAAGCCGTTTCATGAGCAGGAGCAACAACTGCTGACCCAGTCCCCGGAGATGCTCAGCGACAGGTATGCCCGGCGTTTGTCGACGTTGATGGAGACCCGTCTCGCCGAGGAGCAAGACTTTCTTGAAGCGCTGACCCAGTACGAACTGGATGAGCATCCCGCCCCGCTCTGATGTCTGGTCGGGGCGCCGGTTCAGGTGTTCGCCCGGGATTTGCCCGTGCCGCGAATCAAGGCGCGCAAGGCGAAGCGATTCGGATGACAGGCCTCGGCAATACTGCGGGGCAGCGGCAGCGGTTCGTCCTCCAGCCACGCCGCCAGCAGCTCACCCGAGAGCGGTGCGCTGATCAGGCCACGGGAGCCGTGGCCGCTGTTGATATACAGGCCTTCGAGCCAGGGGCAGGGGACCTGTGGGACCTGCCGGGCATCCCGGGCGAGGATGCCGTAGGCCTCGGCGAACGACTGCGGGTCCGCCAGCGGCCCGACGATCGGCAGGTAGTCGGCGCTGGTGCAGCGAAAGGCGGCCCGCCCTTGCAGTTGCTCGGGGGCCTGTTCGCCGACATTCAGACGTGCGACCAAGTCGGGCGAGATGTCCTGTAGCAAGGCCAGGTTGCCGATGTGCTCCGCCGTGGTGGGCGTCAGGTCCTCGCTCTTGAAATCGAAGCTGGCCCCCAGGGTATGTTCACCGAGGCGTGCCGGCGCGACATACCCTTCGGCGCAGACCACGGTGTTCAAGGCGGCGCTGGCGGCGGTTTGCGCCAGGCGGGTGATCTGCCCGCGAATGCGCTTGAGTGGCAACGCCGCGCTGGCGGCGAAGCGTTTCACTTCGGCGGCCCCGGCGAGGATCACCACCGGGGCGCTACCCAGCAAGGTGTCGGCGTCCCACGCCTGCCATTGACCGTCGACCTTGCGCAGTTCGACGGCGTCGCTATGGGGACGCACTTCAATATTCGGGTGTTTGGCTTGCCATTGGCACAAGGTTGGCGGATGAACCCAGCCGCCTTCCGGAAAGAACAGTCCGCCGTGCTCAAGGGACACGCCGGCGCGGGCCTGGGCCTGGGCTTGATCGAGGACCTGGAGCAAGTCGGGACTGAAGGCGGCGGCCAACTGGGCCTGGCGCTCGGTCTCTTTCTCGTCGAAGGCCAGTTGCAGGACACCGCAGTCGTCCCAGTCGAGGCCTTTGTGCAACTGTTCGAGCAGGCGACGGGTATGCCCGAAACCGCTGAGGATCAATTGTGACAACGCGGTGCCATGGGCCGACAGCTTGAGATAGAGGACGCCTTGCGGGTTGCCCGAGGCTTCCCGGGCCAGGGCGTCGTGGCGCTCCAGCAGGCAGACCTGCCAGCCACGGGCAGCGAGGCTCGCCGCGCTGGCGCAACCGGCCAGGCCGCCGCCGATCACCAGGGCCTTGCGTTCACCACCGGGCGGTCGTGGGCGCGCGAACCAGGGCTTGGTCGGAGGCGGCTCGGCGATGTCCGCGGGCCAGCCGATAAATTCGCCCCGGAGGATTTCCCATTTATGGCCGATACCCGGCGTCCGGCGCATCTTGAAACCTGCGGCATTCAACGAGCGTCGAACCCAGCCGGTGCTGGTGAAGGTACTCAGGGTCGCACCGGGGGCCGCCAGTCGCGCCAGTTCGGCGAACAGCTCGGGCGTCCACATCTCGGGGTTCCTGGCCGGGGCAAAACCGTCGAGGAACCAGGCATCGATCCGCGCATCCAGTTGCGGCAACTGCTCCAGGACATCGCCGACCAACAGCGTCAGGGTCACCCGGCCATTGTCCAGCAGCAGGCGCTGGAAGCCCTGGTGAATGGCGACATACTGCCCGAGCAATTGCGCGCTGAACGTCGCCAGTTCCGGCCAGAGGGCGAGGGCGCGCTGCAGGTCGGCACGGCTCAGCGGGTACTTTTCCACGCTGACGAAATGCAGTCGGGCGCCCGCTACCGCGCAGGTATCGAACAACTGCCAGGCACAGAGGAAATTCAGCCCGGTGCCGAAGCCGGTTTCGCCGATCACCAGCCGCTCGTTCGGCCCCAGGGCTGTAAAACGCTCTTTCAGGCGATTTTGCTCGATAAAGACGTAGCGGGTTTCGTCCAGGCCCGACTGGTCGGAGAAATACACGTCATCGAAGACCCGCGAGTGCGGGCGACCCTGGTCGTCCCAGTCGATCTGGGCGTGGCTGGGAGGAGTGGGCGGTACGCAGGTCATGGGGCAACTCGACGGCAACAAGGCGGCTATTCTAGCCCATTGCCGGGCGCCGGATTGATCCACGGCAAGGCCTGGGGATTTCCCGCCACACCGCGTGGTCCGATCCGTTAGTCTTGCTCTATCTTGGAAGGGAGTCGCCCATGTTTGAATCCGCCGAAATCGGTCACGCCATCGACAAAGAAACTTACGACGCCGAAGTTCCGGCCTTGCGTGAAGCCTTGCTCGAGGCGCAGTTCGAGCTCCAGCAGCAAAAGCGCTTTCCGGTCATTGTGCTGATCAACGGCATTGAAGGGGCGGGCAAGGGCGAGACGGTCAAGTTGCTCAACGAATGGATGGACCCGCGCCTGATCGAGGTCCGTACCTTCGACCAGCAGACCGATGAAGAACTGGCCCGGCCACCGGCCTGGCGCTACTGGCGGCAATTGCCGGCCAAGGGTCGCATGGGGGTGTTCTTCGGCAATTGGTACAGCCAGATGTTGCAGGGGCGGGTGAACGGGGAATTCAAGGACGCGGTGCTGGACCAGGCGATCAATGGCGCCGAGCGCCTGGAGCGCATGCTCTGCGACGAAGGTGCGTTGATCTTCAAGTTCTGGTTCCACCTGTCCAAGAAGCAGATGAAGGCCCGCCTCAAATCACTCCAGGATGATCCCTTGCACAGCTGGCGCATCAGCCCGCTGGACTGGCAGCAATCGGAGACTTATGACCAGTTCGTGCATTTCGGCGAGCGGGTGCTGCGGCGCACCAGCAACGACTATGCGCCCTGGCATGTGATCGAAGGGGTCGATCCGCATTATCGCAGCCTGACCGTGGGCAAGATCCTGCTCGAAGGCTTGCAGACGGCCCTCAAGACCAAGGACGCCAAGCCGCGCCCGACCAATGCCGCGCCCCTGCTTTCCGGGGTGGACGAACTCAGTCTGCTGGACAGCCTGGACCTGAGCCAGCACCTGGACAAGGACGACTACGAAGAACAACTGATTACCGAGCAGGCACGCCTGGCCGGTCTGCTGCGGGACAAACGCATGCGCCGGCACGCGCTGGTGGCGGTGTTCGAAGGCAATGACGCGGCGGGCAAGGGCGGGGCGATTCGCCGGGTCGCGGCGGCGCTCGATCCGCGGCAATACCGCATCGTTCCCGTCGCCGCGCCGACCGAGGACGAACGCGCCCAGCCTTACCTCTGGCGGTTCTGGCGGCAGATCCCGGCGCGCGGCAAGTTCACCGTGTTTGACCGCTCCTGGTATGGCCGGGTGCTGGTGGAGCGGATCGAAGGCTTCTGCAGCCAGGCCGACTGGATGCGCGCCTACAGTGAAATCAACGATTTCGAGGAGCAGTTGAGCGAGGCCGGGGTGATCGTGGTGAAGTTCTGGCTGGCCATCGACAAGCAGACCCAGTTGGAACGTTTCCAGGCCCGCGAAGAGATTCCGTTCAAGCGCTTCAAGATCACCGAAGACGATTGGCGCAACCGCGAGAAGTGGGACCTGTACCGCGACGCCGTCGGCGATATGGTCGATCGTACCAGCACCGAAGTGGCGCCCTGGACGCTGGTGGAGGCTAACGACAAGCGTTGGGCCCGGGTCAAGGTGCTGCGCACGATCAACCGGGCGATCGAGGATGCCTTCGAAAAACGCGACAAGCACGACAAGAAGAAGGGCAAGTCGAAGTAGGACGATGGCTGCGCATACGCCGGGTGAATGATTGTCGCGATCGGGAATCGGGTGGGCTTATGCTCGCTCGATCCTTCCAACCGACAACAACAATCCATGAGGTGGGCCATGCGTGAAGTGGTGATCGTCGACAGCGTGCGGACGGGCTTGGCCAAGTCCTTTCGCGGCAAATTCAACCAGACCCGGCCGGACGACATGGCCGCCCATTGCGTCAATGCCTTGCTCAGCCGCAACGGCATCGACCCGGCCAGCGTCGAGGATTGCATTGTCGGCGCCGGCTCCAACGAAGGCGCCCAGGGTTACAACATCGGGCGTAATGTCGCGGTGTTGTCGAAGCTGGGCACCGGCACCGCCGGCATGACCCTCAATCGTTTCTGTTCCTCGGGCTTGCAGGCGATTGCCATTGCCGCCAACCAGATCGCTTCCGGCTGCAGCGAGATCATCGTCGCCGGTGGCGTCGAGTCCATCAGCCTGACGATGAAAAGCGTCAACACCGACAACCTGATCAATCCGCTGCTCAAGGAGCAGGTGCCGGGGATCTATTTCCCCATGGGCCAGACCGCCGAGATCGTCGCCCGACGTTATGCGGTCAGCCGTGAGCAGCAGGACCTTTACGCACTGCAAAGCCAGCAGCGCACCGCCGCCGCCCAGGCCGCCGGCCTGTTCGACGATGAAATCGTGCCCATGGCCGTGACCTACGCGGTCGAGGACAAGGTCAGCGGGCAGATCCAGCAGCTGCAAGGCGTGGTGGAGCGCGATGACTGCAATCGTCCGGACACCACGCTGGAAAGCCTGGCCGGTTTGAAACCGGTATTCGCCGAAGACGGTTCGGTGACCGCCGGCAACTCGTCGCAACTGTCCGACGGCGCTTCGATGACCCTGGTGATGAGCCTGGAAAAAGCCCTGGAACTGGGGCTGACGCCCAAGGCCTTGTTCCGTGGTTTTGCCGTGGCCGGCTGCGAACCGGACGAGATGGGTATCGGTCCGGTGTTCTCGGTACCGCGGCTGCTCAAGGCCAGGGGCCTGAACGTGGCGGATATCGATCTGTGGGAGTTGAACGAAGCGTTCGCCTCGCAGTGCCTGTACAGCCGTGATCGGTTGGGCATCGACAACGACAAGTACAACGTCAACGGTGGTTCGATTTCCATCGGCCATCCGTTCGGCATGACCGGCTCGCGCCAGGTCGGGCATCTGGTGCGCGAGCTGCAACGGCGCAAACTGCGTTATGGCATCGTCACCATGTGCGTGGGCGGTGGGATGGGCGCGACGGGGTTGTTTGAAGCCTTGCTCTGAACCTGGACCAGACCCTGTTGCTACAGGGTCTGGCTGGCCTTGATGGCGTTGCTCCGCTGCATGCGTTTTACATACACCTGGGTTTCGCGCTCGGCGTCGGTTCGGCTGACGAACGGCCCTTCGAGGGTGTTTTCCCGGGTGCTGAAAAAAAACTGGCCGTTGATGGTCGTCACTCGGCCAGTGCGAAAATGCGTGGCCTCGGTGTTGTCTTGTGCGCGTTTGCCGAACATGGCGAAATCTCGCTGGTGGGTGTAGCTGTCAGAAAACCAGCATAAAACTTATGAACATAGCGCGCCTGATCGTCCGATCAATGGTCAAGGCCAGTTTATTGGCGACGTTTCTGGCATGCTCAAGGTCGCATCGGGCTGCCTTCTCCGGCTGTGTTGCCGACCGGGCAAAGCCTAGAATGGCGGCTTCCCCATACGCCCATAGGACTCTTCATGCACATCTCATCCGGTCGCTGGGGTTATGGCCTGTTCCTGGCGCTGCTGACCGCCGTGCTCTGGGGCATTTTGCCGATCAAGCTCAAGCAGGTGTTGCAGGTGATGGACCCGGTGACCGTGACCTGGTGCCGGCTGATCGTGTCGGGGGGCTTTCTGTTCGTCTATCTGGCGGCGACCCGGCGTCTGCCGAGCCGGCATGTCCTCGGGCCGCGAGGTGGCTGGCTGGTACTGATGGCGGTGCTCGGCCTGGTGGGCAACTACGTGTTTTACCTGATGGGCTTGAACCGCCTCAGTCCGGGCACCGCGCAACTGGTGGTGCAGATGGGGCCGATCTTCCTGTTGATCGCCAGCCTGTTCGTGTTCAAGGAGCGCTTCAGCCTGGGGCAGGGGATCGGCTTGCTGGTGCTGCTGTTCGGCTTCGGGCTGTTTTTCAATCAGCGCCTGGGTGAGTTGCTGACGTCCCTGGGGACTTACACCGCCGGGGTATTGATGGTGTTGCTGGCGTCCACGGTCTGGACTTTCTATGCCTTGAGCCAGAAGCAATTGCTGACGGTGTGGAATTCGTTGCAGGTGATGATGGTGATCTACCTGTTTTGCGCCTTGTTGCTCACGCCCTGGGTACACCCGGCCGAAGTCCTGCAACTGAGCCCGTTGCAGGGCTGGCTATTGCTCGCTTGCTGTCTCAATACCCTGGTGGCCTACGGCGCCTTTGCCGAGGCCCTGGCGCACTGGGAAGCCTCGCGGGTCAGCGCGACCCTGGCGATTACGCCACTGGTGACCTTTGTCGCGGTGGCCCTGGCGGCCTGGTTATGGCCCGGGTTTGTGCAGCCCGAAGATATCAATGGCCTGGGTTATGGCGGCGCGTTGCTGGTGGTGCTGGGCTCGGCGCTGGTGGCGTTGGGGCCATCGCTGATGGCCGGGCTCAAGGCCCGGCGCGTGCGTTTGATGGCGAACTAACGCTCGGCGTCAGCCATTCTTGCCGGATTCGAGCATGTTTTCCGGCCGTACCCAGGCATCGAACTCCTCGTCGGTCAGATAACCGAGGGCCAGCGCTGCCTCACGCAAGGTGAGGTTTTCGCTGTAGGCCTTCTTGGCGATCTGGGCTGACTTGTCGTAGCCGATATGCGGATTCAATGCCGTCACCAGCATCAGGCCGCGTTCCAGGTGCGCGGCCATCTGCACCGGGTCGGGCTCCAGTCCGGCAATGCAGTGCTGCTGGAAGTTGCGGCAGCCATCGCCGAGCAGTTGGATCGACTGCAGCAGGTTGTGGATGATCACCGGCTTGAAGACATTCAACTGCAAGTGACCCTGGCTCGCGGCAAAGCCGATCGTCACGTCATTGCCCATGACCTGGCAGGCCAGCATCGACAGCGCCTCGCACTGGGTCGGGTTGACCTTGCCGGGCATGATCGAACTGCCCGGTTCGTTGGCCGGCAACCTGACCTCGGCCAACCCGGCCCGCGGCCCGGAGCCCAGCAGGCGCAGGTCGTTGGCGATTTTCATCAGGGCCACGGCGAGGGTTTTCAGGGCGCCGGAGAGGGTGGTCAAGGGCTCATGGCCGGCCAGGGCGGCGAACTTGTTCGGCGCGCTGATGAACGGCAAGCCGGACAGCGCCGCCAGTTCGGCGGCGACCGCTTCGGCAAAGCCATGGGGCGCATTCAGTCCGGTGCCGACGGCGGTGCCGCCCTGGGCCAGTTCGCAGACCGCCGGCAAGGCCGAGCGAATCGCCCGCTCGGCGTAGTTCAGTTGCGCGATATACGCCGAGACCTCCTGGCCGAAGGTGATCGGCGTGGCATCCATCATATGGGTGCGCCCGGTCTTCACCAGCTTCATATGGCGTGCCGCCAGTTCCGCCAGTCCGCCGGACAACTCGGCGATCGCCGGCAGCAACTGCTGGTACACCGCCTGGACAGCGGCGATGTGCATGGCGGTGGGGAAACAGTCGTTGGAGCTCTGGGAGCGGTTGACGTGATCGTTGGGGTGCACCGGCAACTTGCCGCCACGGCCCTTGCCGGCCAGCTCATTGGCCCGCCCGGCAATCACTTCGTTGGCGTTCATGTTGCTCTGGGTGCCGCTGCCGGTTTGCCAGACCGCCAGCGGGAACTGGTCGTCGTGCTCGCCGGCGAGCACTTCGTCGGCCGCCTGCTCGATCAGCCGGGCAATATCGGCGGGCAGGTCGCCATTGCGGTCGTTGACCCGTGCCGCGGCCTTCTTGATCAGTGCCAGGGCGTGCATGACCGCCAGGGGCATTTTTTCCGTGCCGATGGCGAAGTTGATCAGCGAGCGCTGGGTCTGGGCGCCCCAGTAGGCTTCTTCCGGTACGTTCACCTGGCCAAGGCTGTCGGTTTCGATGCGACTCATTCGGTTTCACTCCTGATGGCGGGTTAGCGCAGTTTAGGTCCTGATCGAACGCGTGGGTTCCCTTCCAGGTTTTACTCTCTTCGCGACCGTCGGACACCCGAGCATTGGCCACGGGGTTGAGTGACACACTTTGTTAGGCGCAGAATGGGCGCCCTTGGGGTTTTACCTCGCCTGTTTAGAAAGGAAACTCGATGACCCGTCTTCGTGCCATCTGTACCGCGGTTGCTCTGGTATGCGCCAGCGGCCAGGTTTTCGCCGATACCGCCAGCCACAACGCCAGTGCCGAGGCTTTCCTGACATTGGCCCATGCCGACAAGCTGGGCACCCCGGTCTACATGCAAGTGCAGCAAATGTTTGCCCAGCGCTTCGAGCAGACCCAGGCACCGGCCTCGAAAAAGCCGTTGCTCGACACCTACCAGGCCAAGGCCAACGCCGCCCTGGACCAGGCGATCGGCTGGAACAAGCTGAAGCCGGACATGGTCAAGCTCTACACCGACAACTTCAGCGAATCCGAACTCAAGGACCTGGTCGCGTTCTACCAGTCGCCACTGGGCAAGAAAGTCCTGGAAAAAATGCCACAGCTGACCCAGCAATCGGCCCAGATGACCCAGGCCAAGCTGGAAAGCGCAGTGCCGGTGGTGAACAAGCTGCTGGAAGACATGACCAACGAGCTGACGCCCAAGGCAGCAGCACCTGCGGTCAAGAAAAAGCCGTAAGCGGAGCCTGAAATGAGTATGCAGCAACGTATCGAAACCGCACTGGGCGCCCTGCAACCCGAGCACCTGCAAGTCCTGGACGAGAGCCATATGCACAGCCGTGGGTTGCAGACCCACTTCAAGGCGGTGCTGGTCAGCGCACAGTTTGCCGGGTTGAACAGCGTCAAGCGCCACCAGAAGGTCTATGCCGCCCTGGGTGACCTGATGAGTGAATTCCATGCGTTGGCCCTGCATACCTACACCCCTGAAGAGTGGGTGAAAATCGGCGTGGCCCCGGCATCGCCGGTCTGCGCCGGCGGAGGGCATTGATGCTGGTTTTTTGACCGGTGTTTTTTTGCTAGAATCCGCAACGCGCCGCACTGTCGGCGCGTTTTTTTTTGCATCCGGTTCGCCCTTTGCGAGGGCAGCCACCTGGAGAGAATCACCCATGACTCAACCCATAGTCGTGGCGGCACTTTATAAGTTCGTCACCCTGGAAGATTACGTTGCCCTGCGCGAGCCACTGCTGCAGGCAATGGTCGACAACGGCATCAAGGGCACCCTGCTGATCGCCGAAGAAGGCATCAACGGGACCGTTTCCGGTAGCCGCGAAGGCATCGACGGCCTGCTCGCCTGGCTCAAGCTGGATCCGCGGATGGTCGACATCGACCACAAGGAATCCTATTGCGACGACCAGCCGTTCTATCGGACCAAGGTCAAGCTGAAGAAGGAAATCGTCACCCTGGGTGTCGAGGGCGTGGACCCGAACAAGCAGGTCGGCACCTATGTCGATCCGCAGAACTGGAATGCGCTGATCGCCGACCCGGAAGTGTTGCTGATCGACACCCGCAACGATTATGAAGTCTCGATCGGCACCTTCGAAGGCGCCATCGACCCGAAAACCACCAGTTTTCGCGAGTTTCCCGACTACATCAAAGCCCATTTCGACCCGGCCAGGCACAAGAAGGTCGCGATGTTCTGCACCGGTGGCATTCGCTGCGAGAAGGCCTCCAGCTACATGCTCAGCCAGGGTTTCGACGAGGTCTATCACCTCAAGGGCGGGATCCTCAAGTACCTCGAAGAGGTGCCTCAGGAGCAGAGCAAGTGGCAGGGCGACTGCTTTGTCTTCGACAATCGGGTGACCGTGCGCCATGACCTGACGGAAGGCGACTACGATCAATGTCATGCCTGCCGTACGCCGATCAGCGTCGAGGAACGAGCTTCGGAGCACTACGTGGCCGGGATCAGTTGCCCGCATTGCTGGGACACCCTGAGCGAGAAAACCCGTCGCAGCGCCATCGATCGCCAGAAGCAGATCGAACTGGCCAAGGCACGTAACCAGCCGCACCCGATTGGTTACAACTACCGTCAATCTTCCGAGGGCTGAATCATGTCCGCGCGCCTGCTGTATGTGATGGACCCGATGTGTTCCTGGTGCTGGGGGTTTGCCCCGGTGGCCGAGGCACTGGTCAAGCAGGCGCAGGCGGCGGGGGTCGAGCTGCACCTGGTGATGGGCGGCCTGCGCACCGGCAGCGGCGCCGCGCTGGAGCCGACGACCCGGCGCTATATCATGGAGCACTGGCAGGCGGTCACCGAGACCACCGGCCAGCCGTTCAAGCTCGACGGCGCCTTGCCCGACGGTTTCATCTACGACACCGAGCCGGCTTGTCGCGCCGTGATCACCGCCCGTAGCCTGGCACCGGACTGCGCGTGGACACTGGTGGGGCTGATCCAGCAGGCCTTTTATGTCGAGGGCCGGGATGTCACCCAAGCCAGCGTGCTGGTGGAGCTGGCGGAGCAAGCCGGTTTGCCGCGCATCGAATTTGCCGGCGCTTTCGATACGGCCGAGCAACACGCGGCCACCGCCGCCGATTTCACCTGGGTCCAGGACCTGGGGATTGCCGGTTTCCCGACTTTGCTGGCCGAGCGTAATGGCCAGTTGGCGCTGCTGACCAATGGCTACCAGCCACTGGCTGAACTTGCCCCGCTGCTCGGCCGTTGGCTGGAGCGCGCGGCCAGTGCTTGAGCAGCCCGAACCCGAACCCGTCAAACCCCCGGCGGACCGCCTGAGCTGGGCCGAGATACGTCGTCTGGCCCTGCACCATAAAAAAGCGCTGTGGATCGCCAACGCGGTGGCCGTACTGGCGACCTTGTGCAGTGTGCCGATTCCCCTGCTGTTGCCGCTGTTGGTGGACGAAGTCCTGCTGGGCCACGGCGATGCCGCGCTCAAGGTGATGAACCACCTGCTGCCCGACCCCTGGCAGCGCGCCGTCGGTTATATCGGCCTGATGTTGCTGGTGACCCTGTGCCTGCGCAGCGCCGCCCTGGTGTTCAACGTGGTCCAGGCACGGCTGTTCGCCGGGTTGGCCAAGGACATTGTCTATCGCATCCGCACCCGCTTGATCGAACGCTTGAAGCGCATTTCCCTGGGCGAGTACGAAAGTCTCGGCAGCGGCACCGTGACCACGCACCTGGTGACCGACCTGGACACCCTGGACAAGTTCGTCGGCGAAACCCTGAGCCGCTTTCTGGTGGCGATGCTTACGCTGGTGGGCACCTCGGCCATCCTGGTCTGGATGCACTGGAAGCTGGCGCTGCTGATCCTGCTGTTCAACCCGTTGGTGATCTATGCCACGGTGCAGTTGGGCAAGCGGGTCAAGCACCTGAAGAAGCTGGAAAACGACAGCACCTCGCGGTTTACCCAGGCGTTGACCGAGACCCTCGACGCGATCCAGGAAGTACGCGCCGGCAACCGCCAGGGCTTTTTCCTCGGTCGCCTGGGCACCCGCGCCCGGGAAGTGCGGGACTACGCCGTGGCCTCGCAATGGAAAAGCGATGCCTCGAGCCGGGCCACGGGGCTGCTGTTCCAGTTCGGCATCGATATCTTCCGCGCGGCGGCGATGCTCACGGTGCTGTTCTCGGACCTGTCCATCGGCCAGATGCTCGCGGTGTTCAGCTACCTCTGGTTCATGATCGGGCCGGTGGAGCAACTGCTGAACCTGCAATATGCCTTCTATGCCGCCGGCGGTGCGCTCGAGCGGATCAACGAGCTGCTGGCGCGTGCCGACGAGCCGCAATACCCTGGCGGTGTCGACCCTTTTGCCGGGCGTGACACCGTGGGCATCGAGGTACAGGCCCTTAGTTTCGCCTATGGCGAGGAGCCGGTGCTCGACCAGTTGGACCTGTCCATCGCCCCGGGCGAAAAAGTCGCGATTGTCGGCGCCAGCGGTGGTGGCAAAAGCACCCTGGTGCAACTGCTGCTGGGCCTGTATACGCCCCAGTCCGGAACCATTCGCTTCGGCGGTGCATCCCAGGCCGAGATCGGCCTGGACACCGTGCGCGAGAACGTCGCGGTGGTGTTGCAGCACCCGGCGTTGTTCAACGATACCGTGCGCGCCAATCTCACCATGGGCCGCGAGCGCAGTGATGAAGCTTGCTGGCGGGCACTGGAAATTGCCCAGCTCGACGCTACGATCAAGGTATTGCCGCAAGGGCTGGACAGTATTGTCGGGCGTTCCGGAGTGCGTTTGTCCGGCGGCCAGCGCCAGCGCCTGGCGATTGCCCGGATGGTCCTGGCCGAGCCCAAGGTGGTGATTCTCGACGAGGCGACCTCGGCACTCGACGCGGCCACCGAGTACAACCTGCACCAGGCCCTGAGCCGGTTTCTCAGCGGTCGTACCACCTTGATCATTGCCCACCGCCTGTCTGCGGTGAAACAGGCGGATCGGGTGCTGGTGTTCGACGGCGGGCGGATTGCCGAGGACGGAGATCATCAGCAACTGATTGCTGACGGAGGTCTTTATGCCAAGCTCTACGGGCATTTGCAAAAAGTTTGACGTGCTTGAGTTTTGCCCGGTTTTCTGTGCTTAGTGGTTGAATTGGCTGAAGGAAAGACTTTTTTCTCTGTGCGTACGAACGATGGATGAGTTCCGGTGATCTGGAAGGGGGTGTTGATCCCTTCGATGTCGTGGAAATTAGCCTAGGCTGTGCTATCAGAAGTGGATTTCTCTCGAGTACTCATCTGGCAGTGCTGATGCAAGGGATCTCATGAAGCAAACGCGGACTCTCGGAACCCCACGACTGTTGGGCATCGTCTGGCCATTTATCGCGGTTGTCCTGTTTCAGGCCTTGCTGGGCTGCCTGAGCCTGTACGTGCTGTCCGCCGTGCGCGGTTATGTAGCGGGCGAGAGCCTCTGGTCCAAGGGCCAGAAGGACGCCATCTACTACCTCAACCTGTACGCCGATAGTCGCGACGAAACGATTTTCCAGAAATACCAGGAAGCCATTGCCGTGCCCCAGGGCGGCCACGACCTGCGGGTTGCCCTGGATGCACCGACCCCGGACCTGGCGGCCGCCCGGCGCGGTATCCTGCAAGGCGGCAACCACCCCGACGATGTCTCCAGCATCATCTGGTTGTACCTGAACTTCCGGCACTTCAGCTATCTGGAACGAGCCATTGAAAAATGGACGGTGGGCGACACTTATCTGGTGCGGCTGGACAACGTTGCCCAGCAGATGCATCGGGCGATCTCGGCCAACCAGGAAAGTAATAACGATATCCAGCGCTGGAAAAGCCAGATTTTTGCCATCAACGATGGCGTGACTCCCGCCGCGAAAGCTTTCAGCGATGCCTTGGGTGAAGGTTCGCGGGTCATTCTGCGCTTGCTGCTGATCACCAACCTGGCCACAGCCCTGGGCCTGATCGCCCTGGCCCTGCTGCGCACGCACAAGTTACTGGCCCAGCGCCATGCCTTTGCCGATGCCTTGCAACTGGAAAAAGAGCGGGCGCAGATTACCCTCGAGTCGATTGGCGACGGGGTCATCACCACCGATGTGGAAGGTGCCATCGCCTATATGAACCCGGCCGCCGAGCATCTGACCCACTGGAAGGCCGGACAGGCCTATGGCTTGCCCCTGGCGGCGCTGTTCAACCTGCTCGACGAAAATGCCCAGGACGAAGGTTTTACCCTGATCGAACATATTCTCAGCGGCCGGCTGAGCGGTGGCAGCGAGCATTCCAAGCTGATCCAGCGCCTGGATGGCAGCACCGTGTCGGTGACCCTGGTGGGGGCGCCGATCCGCAACGCCGGCAAGGTCAGTGGCACGGTGCTGGTGCTGCACGATATGACCCAGGAGCGCCAGTACATTGCCAACCTGTCGTGGCAGGCTACCCATGACGCCTTGACGGGCCTGGCCAACCGCCGCGAATTCGAGTATCGCCTGGAACAGGCGCTGTACAACCTGGGCCGCCAACCGGCACGCCATTCGTTGATGTTCCTCGACCTGGACCAGTTCAAGCTGGTCAATGACACCTGTGGTCATGCCGCCGGCGATGAATTGCTCCGGCACATCTGCGCCTTGCTGCAATCCGGCTTGCGCGAGGGCGATACCTTGGCCCGCCTGGGCGGTGACGAGTTCGGCATATTGCTGGAGAACTGCCCGTCGGAGGCGGCGGAAAAGATCGCCGAAGGCCTGCGGCAGACCGTACAGAACCTGCATTTTGTCTGGAAGGGGCGGCCGTTCGTGACCACGGTCAGTATCGGCCTGGTACATATCGCCCAGGCACCGACCACTTTGGAGGCTTCGTTGCGGGCGGCGGACATGGCCTGCTACATGGCCAAGGAGAAGGGCCGCAACCGGGTCCAGGTGTATCACGCGGACGATTCGGAGTTGTCCCTGCGCTTTGGCGAGATGGCCTGGGTCCAGCGTCTGCACATGGCCCTGGAGGAAAACCGGTTCTGCCTGTACGCCCAGGAAATTGCTGCCCTGGGGCACACCGATCACACCGGTGGCCATGTCGAAATCCTCCTGCGTCTGCACGACGAAGCCGGGCGGATGATCCTGCCCGACAGCTTTATCCCGGCCGCCGAGCGTTATGGCCTGATGACCCAGCTGGATCGTTGGGTGGTGCATAACGTCTTCAAGGTCATTGCCGAATGCATCGCCCAGAAGCGCGAGGGCGCGATGGCGATGTGCGCGATCAATCTGTCGGGTACCACCATTGGCGACGAGGGCTTCCTCGGCTTCCTGCATGAGCAGTTCAAGGTGCACGGTATTCCGCCGGATATGATTTGTTTCGAAATAACTGAAACCAGCGCCATTTCCAATCTCGGCAGTGCCATACGATTTATCAATGAACTCAAGAACTTGGGCTGTCGGTTCTCGTTGGACGACTTTTGCGCGGGAATGTCTTCGTTCGCTTATCTCAAACATTTGCCTGTAGACTTCCTGAAGATCGATGGAAGTTTCGTAAAGGATATGCTGGACGACCCGATTAACCGCGCCATGGTCGAGGTGATCAATCACATCGGCCATGTCATGGGGAAGCGAACGATTGCTGAATTTGTTGAAACACCGCAGATCGAGCAGGCCCTGCTCGAAATCGGTGTCGACTATGCTCAAGGCTACATTATCGAGCGGCCGCAGTTGTTCACCTGTGACAGCCTGTTGTGTCGGCCCGCTCGACCCCGGCCTCTCCTGTTCAAGGCGCCTGGTACATTCCGCTGAAACCTTTGCTGATCTGCTTAAATCACCACTCAGAAGGAGCCCGACAGTGATCGACACTTTCAGCAGAACCGGCCCGCTTATGGAGGCCTCCAGCTACCCCGCGTGGGCGCAGCAGCTCATTCAGGACTGTAGCGAGAGCAAGCGCCGGGTTGTCGAACACGAACTTTACCAGCGGATGCGCGACAACAGATTGAGCGCGAAAACCATGCGCCACTATCTGATTGGCGGCTGGCCGGTGGTTGAACAGTTTGCGTTATACATGGCCCAGAACCTCACCAAGACCCGTTTTGCCCGCCATCCCGGCGAGGACATGGCGCGGCGTTGGCTGATGCGCAATATCCGCGTGGAACTGAACCACGCCGACTATTGGCTGCATTGGAGTCGCGCCCACGGCGTGACCCTCGAGGATCTGCAGGCACAACAGGTACCGCCCGAGCTGCATGCGCTGAGTCATTGGTGCTGGCACACCAGTTCGTCCGATGCACTGATCGTCGGGATTGCCGCGACCAACTACGCCATTGAAGGGGCCACCGGCGAGTGGTCGGCGCTGGTCTGTTCGACGGGGGTCTATGCCGCGGCTTTTCCGGAGGAAGACCGCAAGCGTGCGATGAAATGGTTGAAGATGCATGCCCAGTACGATGATGCCCATCCGTGGGAAGCACTGGAAATCATCTGCACCCTGGCCGGCAACAATCCCGCCAAGGCGCTGCAGGTCGAGCTGCGGCAGGCGATCTGCAAGAGCTACGACTACATGTACCTGTTCCTCGAACGTTGCATGCAGCTGGAGCACGGGGAAAAGGCTCCGGCCGCTCGCGAGCGCCAGGCCGCTCTCGCCGAGGGCTGACTGGTAGCGTGTTGAGCCTGAACTCGATGCAGTCACTGTGGGAGCCGGTTTGCCGGCGATAGCGGCCGGCCAGGCGATGCAAGGCTAAGGGCCTCATCGCCAGCAAGCCGGCTCCTAAAGGAATTGCCTGCAGTCTTGAGTTTCCGGCTTGTGTCGCGGATTCAGCCCGCCATGGCCAGGCGGTTGCGACCTTCGCGTTTGGCCACATACAAGGCACTGTCCGCGCGGCGCAGCAGGCTCTCGGTGGACTCCCCCGGCAACAGCGTGGCGCAACCCAGGCTCACCGTCAGGTTGATCAACTTTGCGTCGCAGTCGTAATCCTGGGCCTGGGCCGCATGGCGCAGGCGTTCGCCGACCAATGCCGCCGCCTCGCGATGGGTATTGGACAACAGGATCAGAAACTCCTCGCCGCCATAGCGGAACACCCGGTCGACATTGCGCAGCTGGTCCTTGATCGACGCGGCGACGATTTTCAGTACCTTGTCGCCGGCGCTATGACCGTGGTTGTCATTGATCTGTTTGAAATGGTCGATATCCAGCATCAGCACCGAGATCGGCTGGCTATGGCGGCGCGCCAGTTCGAATTCCCGCTGCAGGGCCTGCTCCATGGCGATGCGGTTGCCGGTTTCGGTCAGCGGGTCGCGCAATGCGCAGCGCGTGGCGGCACGGTAGAGCAGGGCGTTGCGCATCGGGTACAGCAGACTTGCCAGTGTTGATTCCAGGCTGCCCAGTTCCTGTTCGTCGAAGCGGCTGTTACGACGGAATATCAACTCGCCCAGTTGTTCACCCTCATGGCTGAGGCTGTAGCTGATCAGGTGATGGCCGCGTTGGCCGAACTCCAGGCGCAAGTCGCTGGCCGGGTGCAGGTAGCTCAAGGCGTCCAGTGGCACCACGCGCTGGATCTCGCGGAAGAAGATGTCCAGGATGCGCTCCGGCTCCAGGCTGATCTGCAACTGCAGGGCCAGTTGATGGCGCAGTTGAGCCAGGCTGATGGGGCGTTGCTGGGCGGGGGGGAGCTGGCCAAAGCCCAGACGTTGCAATCTGGCGCGATCAAAGTCAATTGCGTTGGTCTGGGTCGGCGTTTTCATGGTGGTGAGCCCCTAAGCACAAAATACGGTCTTACAGGGTGGGCGAGAGCGGCTTGGGAGTCGCTCTCGCGCTGCGTAGTTGAATGAGTTAGAGCGAAAGTCGTGCCAATCGGTTCAACCGAATAAAAGTCGTTTGAATTCAGGGGCTTTGATTTTCCGAGAAGCGTGCCGCTGGTGGGCGATGGCGGCAGTTGTTTGACTTGTGCTGATGGCTTTTTGAAATTAAGTCGCTGCGTGCCGGTATTCCGGCACGCGCGGCGGGGTGAGGCGAGGGGTTATTGCGCGTCGAAGGCCTGGCCGTTGACGCCGCTGCTGTCGGGCCCCATCAGGTACAGGTAGACCGGCATGATTTGTTGCGGTGTCGGGTTGTTTTCCGGGTTCTCGCCGGGATAGGCCTGGGCGCGCATGCTGGTACGGGTGGCGCCGGGGTTGATGCTGTTGGCGCGCACCGGGGCTACTGTGTCCAGCTCGTCGGCCAGGGTCTGCATCAGGCCTTCGGTGGCGAACTTGGACACGCCATAGGCGCCCCAGTAGGCGCGGCCTTTGCGACCGACGCTGCTGGAGGTGAAGATCACCGAACCGTCCTGGGACAGCTTGAGCAGCGGTAGCAAGGTGCTGGTCAGCATGAACATGGCGTTGACGTTGACGTGCATGACGCGCATGAAGTTTTCGCCGGACAGCTGTTCCAGCGGGGTGCGCGGGCCGATGATCGAGGCGTTGTGCAGCAGGCCGTCGAGGTGGCCGAATTCACTTTCGATCATCGCCGCCAGTTCGTCGTACTGGTGCGGCAGGGCGGTTTCCAGGTTGAACGGGATCACCGCCGGTTGCGGGTGGCCGGCGGCTTCGATCTCGTCGTAGACCTGGCTCAGGTTGGCTTCGGTCTTGCCCAGCAGCAGCACGGTGGCACCGTGGGCGGCGTAGGTCTTGGCGGCGGCGGCGCCGATGCCACGGCCGGCACCGGTGACCAGGATGACACGGTCCTTGAGCAGGTCGGGGCGGGCGGAATAATCGAACATGGCTAAACCTCTACAGATGTAAAACAGCTGGCAGGCTCAGCAGCTGCACAGCGCGTTATCCAATACCTTGCGCAACTCCAGCGGATGATCGACCACCACATCGGCGCCCCAGTGATCGGGGTTGTCGTCCGGATGGATGTAGCCGTAGCGCACTGCGGCGGTACGGGTGCCGGCGTCGCGACCGGACTCGATATCACGCAGGTCGTCACCGACGAACAAGACACTGGCCGGGTCGAGATCGAGCATCTTGCACGCGAGGATCAGCGGCTCCGGGTCGGGCTTGCTGTTCTTCACGTGGTCCGGGCAGATCAACAGCGCCGAGCGCTCTGCCAGCCCCAGCTGTTGCATGATCGGTTCGGCGAAGCGCAGCGGCTTGTTGGTGACCACGCCCCAGAGCAGATTGGCCTTCTCGATGTCGGCCAGCAGCTCGGCCATGCCGTCGAACAGGCGGCTGTGCACGGCGCAGGCCTTGAGGTAGCGCTCGAGGAACTCCTGGCGCAAGGCTTCGAAGCCCGGCGACTCGGGGTCCATCATGAAGGTGATGGCGACCATGGCACGGGCACCGCCGGAGATCTCGTCGCGAATCGCCCGGTCGGCAATCGGCGGCAGGCCGCGCTCGGCGAGCATGGCCTGGCAGATGGCGATGAAGTCCGGCGCGGTGTCGAGCAGGGTGCCGTCCATGTCGAAGAGAACCGCTCTCAAGCGCATCGGTTACTCCTCGCGCAGGGTCTGGATCATGTAGTTGACGTCAACGTCCGCCGCCAGCTTGTAGTGCTTGGTCAGGGGGTTGTAGGTCAGGCCGATGATGTCCTTGACCGCCAGGCCGGCTTCGCGGCTCCAGGCGCCCAGTTCGGAAGGCCGGATGAATTTCTTGAAGTCGTGGGTGCCGCGTGGCAGCAGGCCCATGATGTATTCCGCGCCGACGATGGCGAACAGATAGGCCTTGGGGTTGCGGTTGATGGTGGAGAAGAACACCTGGCCGCCGGGCTTGACCATGCGGAAGCAGGCGCGGATCACCGAGGACGGGTCGGGGACGTGCTCGAGCATTTCCAGGCAGGTCACCACGTCGAACTGCTCGGGCATTTCCTCGGCCAGGGCTTCGGCGGTGATCTGCCGATACTCGACACTGACACCGGATTCCAGTTGGTGCAGCTGGGCCACGGCCAGGGGCGCTTCACCCATGTCGATGCCCATCACGGTGGCACCGCGCTGGGCCATGGCCTCGCTGAGAATGCCGCCGCCGCAGCCGACGTCGAGGACCTTCTTGCCGGCAAGCTTGACCCGCTCGTCGATCCAGTTGACCCGCAGCGGGTTGATGTCGTGAAGCGGCTTGAACTCGCTTTCGCGGTCCCACCAGCGATGGGCGAGGGCTTCGAACTTGGCGATTTCAGCGTGGTCGACGTTGCTCATGGACTATCCTCTAAAGCTTGGAAATCAGGTTGATGCGCCCGCCGGGCGTTGCGTCATCTTCAATTCAGTGCGCCCGATGGCGCGTCAATCAATGTGCCTGAGCGCCGATGCGCTGGCCCCAGGCCCGGGCCGTGGCGCCTAACTGCTGTTCGTCCAGGCGAGTCAGGCGGCGGTCTTCGAGCAGAGGCTTGCCGCCGACCCAGACATGTTGCACGCAGTCGCGGCCGCTGGCGTAAATCAGTTGCGACACCGGGTCGTAGATCGGCTGCCGGGCCAGGCCCGACAGGTCGAAGGCGACCATATCCGCGGCTTTGCCGACTTCCAGCGAACCGATCTCCTGCTCCAGGCCCAGGGCCCGGGCGCCATTGAGGGTCGCCATGCGCAGTGCGCGGTGCGCGTCCAAGGCCGTGGCGGAACCGGCGACGGCCTTTGCCAACAAAGCGGCGGTACGGGTTTCGCCGAGCAGGTCGAGGTCGTTGTTGCTCGCCGCGCCATCGGTGCCCACGGCCACGTTCACGCCGGCTTGCCACAGGCGCTCCACCGGGCAGAAACCGCTGGCCAGTTTCAGGTTCGATTCCGGGCAGTGGATCACGCTGCTGTTGCTTTCTACCAGCAATGCCAGGTCGTCATCGCTGATCTGGGTCATGTGCACGGCCTGGAAGCGCGGGCCGAGCAGACCGAGGCGGCCGAGGCGCGCCAGCGGACGTTCGCCGCGTTGCTCGACTGACTGCTGCACTTCAAAGGCGGTCTCATGCACGTGCATGTGGATCGCGGCATCGAGCTCTTCGGCGATGACCCGGACTTTTTCCAGGTTTTCGTCGCCAACGGTGTAGGGTGCATGGGGACCGAAGGCGATCTTGATCCGTGGGTGATGCTTCAGGTCGCCGAACAGCTCGACGGCCTGGCGCAACGACTCGTCGACGCTGGCGGCGCCGGGAATCGGGAAATCCAGGATCGGAATGGCGATCTGCGCGCGCATGCCACTGTTGTGCACGCGTTCGCTGGCGATTTTAGGGAAGAAGTACATGTCCGAGAAACAGGTGATGCCACCCTTGAGTTGCTCGGCGATGGCCAGGTCGGTGCCGTCGCGGACGAAGGCTTCGTCGACCCATTTGGCCTCGGCGGGCCAGATATGCTGCTCCAGCCAGGTCATCAGCGGCAGGTCGTCGGCCAGCCCGCGAAACAGGGTCATGGCGGCGTGCCCGTGGGCATTGACCAGACCGGGGGCGAGCAGGGTCTCCGGTAGTTCGCGGACTTCCCTGGCGCCGAGTTTCAAGGCCTCGGCCCGGGGGCCGATAAAGGCGATGCGTCCGTCACGAATGCCCAGGCCATGCTCCTTGAGTACCACGCCGGCGGGCTCGACCGGGACCAGCCAGGTCGGCAGCAGGAGAAGATCGAGCGGGGCGGCGGTATTCGGCATCGTGGACGGCTTCCGGGCTTTATCTGAAATAATGGCGAAGTATACCCGAGCGTCCCCACGGGGGGATCGCTATAATCGGCGGCTTTTGTTCCGGAGTGTGGGGTGAATCATGCGCGATCGGCTGTTGGCTGCGGAAAAAGTGAAGGCCATCGATTGGCGTGATGGTGCCTTGTATCTGCTCGATCAGCGCATGCTGCCGTTCGAGGAAACCTGGTTGGCTTACGACGGCGCGGCGGGGGTCGCCGAGGCGATTCGCTCGATGGTGGTGCGCGGTGCGCCGGCCATTGGCATCAGCGCCGCCTATGGCGTGGTGTTGGCGGCGCGGGCCCGAATCGCCGAGGGTGGCGACTGGCTGGCGGCGATGGAAGCCGACTTTGCCCTGCTGGCGAACTCGCGACCGACCGCGGTCAATCTGTTCTGGGCCCTGGACCGCATGCGAGAGCGTCTGGAGCGGGTCAAGGACGGCGCCGATCCGCTGGCGGCCCTGGAGGCCGAAGCGGTGGCGATCCATGACAGCGATCGCGAGGCCAATCTGACCATGGCGCAACTGGGGGTCGACCTGATCCGCAAGCACCAGGGCAATGCCCAGGCAATTCTCACCCACTGCAATACCGGCGCCCTGGCCACCGGCGGCTTCGGTACGGCCCTGGGGGTGATTCGCGGGGCCTTTCTGGAAGGCATGGTCGAGCAGGTCTATGCCGATGAAACCCGGCCCTGGCTGCAAGGCTCGCGCCTGACCGCCTGGGAACTGGCCAACGAAGGCATTCCGGTGACTTTGAATGCCGACTCGGCCGCCGCGCACATCATGAAGACCAAGGGCGTGACCTGGGTGATCGTCGGGGCCGACCGCATCACCGCCAATGGCGATGTGGCCAACAAGATCGGCACCTATCAGCTGGCGGTCTGCGCGATGCACCACGGCGTGCGTTTCATGGTGGTGGCGCCGAGTTCGACCATCGACATGGACCTGGCCAGTGGCGACGATATCCCGATCGAAGAGCGCGACGGCAGCGAGCTGTTGAGTGTCGGCGGTCATCGGGTGGGGGCCGAGGTCGAGGCCTTTAATCCGGTCTTCGACGTGACGCCGGCGGACCTGATCGATGTCATCGTGACCGAAAAAGGCATCGTCGAGCGCCCGGACACCGCGAAGATGGCCCAGTTGATGTGTCGCAAACGCCTGCATTGACCGGCTTTTGTCCCCGGCCGAGGGGTATTTTGCGTGCCAGAAAGGCCGTTATTTTGCCTCTAAGCCCCTCTCGGCGCGCTCCCGGTCGGTTACAGTCGCCGCCCGTCTACTTCCTTGCCTCTGCCGGGGTAGGTGCGTGGCGGCGATTGTGATAACATCCGACGGTTTCCAGGGTAGCCCGAACCGGCTGCCTTCACTGCGCAGATCCAAGGCATAACTCGTTGATTTGTCGTAAGTCGTTGCAGGGCATCAGGCCCGCGGCGGCGAGCTTCGTTCGTCCCATATGGATGTGACGAAGTTTCACCAGAAAAAGGAATCAGGCTTCTCATGGGCGAACTGGCCAAAGAAATCCTCCCGGTCAATATCGAAGACGAGCTGAAACAGTCCTACCTCGACTACGCGATGAGCGTGATTGTCGGGCGGGCACTGCCTGATGCGCGCGATGGCTTGAAGCCCGTGCACCGGCGTGTTCTGTTCGCGATGAGCGAACTGGGTAATGACTGGAACAAGCCGTACAAGAAATCTGCCCGTGTGGTCGGTGACGTGATCGGTAAGTATCACCCGCACGGTGATACCGCGGTCTACGACACCATTGTTCGGATGGCGCAGCCATTCTCCCTGCGCTACCTGCTGGTCGACGGCCAGGGCAACTTCGGTTCGGTGGACGGCGACAACGCCGCGGCCATGCGATACACCGAAGTGCGCATGACCAAGCTGGCGCACGAGCTGCTGGCCGACCTGCATAAGGAAACCGTGGACTGGGTGCCGAACTATGACGGCACCGAGCAGATCCCGGCGGTCATGCCGACCCGTATCCCCAACCTGCTGGTCAACGGCTCCAGCGGTATCGCCGTGGGCATGGCGACCAACATCCCGCCGCACAACCTCGGTGAAGTCATCGACGGTTGCCTGGCACTCATCGACAATCCCGAGCTGAGCGTCGATGACCTGATGCAGTACATCCCGGGGCCGGACTTCCCGACCGCCGCGATCATCAACGGTCGTGCCGGCATCATCGAGGCCTATCGCACCGGTCGTGGGCGCATCTACATGCGTGCCCGTTCGAGCATTGAAGACATCGACAAGGTCGGTGGTCGCCAGCAGATCGTCATCACCGAGCTGCCGTACCAGCTGAACAAGGCCCGGTTGATCGAGAAGATCGCCGAGCTGGTGAAAGAGAAGAAGCTCGAAGGCATCACCGAGCTGCGCGACGAGTCCGACAAGGACGGTATGCGCGTGGTCATCGAGCTGCGTCGTGGCGAAGTGCCGGAGGTGATTCTCAACAACCTCTATGCCCAGACCCAGTTGCAGAGCGTGTTCGGTATCAACATCGTCGCGCTGATCGACGGTCGCCCACGGATCCTCAACCTCAAGGACCTGCTGGAAGCCTTCGTCCGTCACCGTCGCGAAGTCGTGACCCGGCGTACCGTGTTCGAGCTGCGCAAGGCTCGCGAGCGTGGTCATATCCTCGAAGGTCAAGCGGTTGCGCTGTCCAACATCGATCCGGTGATCGCCCTGATCAAGGCCTCGCCGACCCCGTCGGAAGCCAAGGAAGCGCTGATCGGCATGGCTTGGGAATCGTCCGCGGTCGTGGCGATGGTCGAGCGTGCCGGTGCCGATTCCTGCCGTCCGGAGACCCTGGACCCGCAATACGGTCTGCGTGACGGCAAGTACTTCCTGTCGCCGGAGCAGGCGCAAGCCATTCTGGAACTGCGTCTGCACCGCCTGACCGGCCTGGAACACGAGAAGCTGCTGGCCGAGTACCAGGAGATCCTCAACCAGATCGGCGAGCTGATCCGCATCCTCAACAGCGCCACGCGCCTGATGGAAGTGATCCGCGAAGAGCTGGAAGTGATTCGTGCCGAGTACGGTGACGTACGTCGTACCGAGATCCTCGATGCCCGTCTCGACCTGACCCTGGGTGACATGATCCCGGAAGAAGAGCGCGTGGTGACCATCTCCCACGGCGGCTACGCCAAGACCCAGCCGTTGGCGGCCTACCAGGCCCAGCGCCGCGGTGGCAAAGGCAAGTCGGCGACCGGCGTCAAGGATGAGGACTACATTGCCCACCTGCTGGTTGCCAACAGCCACACCACGCTGCTGCTGTTCTCCAGCAAGGGCAAGGTGTACTGGCTCAAGACCTACGAAATTCCCGAAGCGTCCCGCGCGGCCCGTGGCCGTCCGCTGGTGAACCTGTTGCCGCTGGATGAGGGTGAATACATCACCACCATGCTGCCGGTGGAGGAGTACACCGAAGGTCACTTCATCTTCATGGCGACCGCCGACGGTACCGTGAAGAAGACCCCGCTGGAAGCCTTCAGCCGTCAGCGCAGCGTTGGCCTGATCGCCCTGGAGCTGGACGAAGGCGACGTGCTGATCAGCGCCTCGATCACCGATGGCGAGCGTGAGGTCATGCTGTTCTCCGACGCCGGCAAGGTCACCCGCTTCAAGGAGTCCGACGTCCGTGCCATGGGCCGTACGGCCCGCGGTGTACGTGGTATGCGCCTGAACGAAGGCCAGAAGCTGATCTCCATGATTATCCCGGAAGAAGGCAGCCAGATACTCACGGCTTCCGAGCGCGGCTTCGGCAAGCGCACCGCGATCAGCGAGTTCCCCGAGTACAAGCGTGGCGGCCAGGGTGTGATCGCCATGGTCAGCAACGAGCGTAACGGCCGTCTGGTCGGTGCGGTACAGGTGCTCGACGGTGAGGAGATCATGCTGATTTCCGACCAGGGCACCTTGGTACGTACCCGTGTCGATGAAGTCTCCAGCCTGGGCCGTAATACCCAGGGTGTGACGCTGATCAAGCTGGCCAGCGATGAAACGCTGGTGGGCCTGGAACGTGTCCAGGAGCCTTCGGAAGTCGAAGGCGAAGAACTGGAAGACGGTGTTGAGCTCGACGGTGAAGTGCTGATCGACGACGCGGCCGACGACCAGGCGCTGGATGCAGCGACCGACGAGGCGCAACCGCAGGACTAAAAGCGCCTGTCTGCTCTACTCTCTACCGTAGGCGTAGCCGGTCTGGAGTAGGGCGCAGGCCGGTGTGTATTGAAAAGCATAGCGAGAGTGGATGTGAGCAAACGAGCCTATAACTTCTGCGCGGGTCCTGCTGCGCTGCCTGAAGCCGTCCTTTTGCGTGCCCAGTCCGAGCTGCTCGACTGGCACGGCAAAGGCCTGTCGGTCATGGAAATGAGTCATCGCAGCGATGAGTTCGTGTCCATCGCCACCAAGGCCGAGCAGGATCTGCGTGACCTGCTGGATATTCCCTCGAACTACAAGGTGCTGTTCCTGCAGGGCGGCGCCAGCCAGCAGTTTGCCCAGGTCGCACTGAACCTGCTGCCTGAAAGCGGCAAGGCCGACTACATCGAGACCGGTATCTGGTCGAAGAAGGCCATCGAGGAAGCTTCGCGTTTCGGCAATGTCAATGTCGCCGCCAGCGCCAAGCCCTATGACTATTTCGCCATTCCCGGCCAGAACGAATGGAAGCTGTCGAAAGACGCGGCCTATGTTCACTATGTGTCGAACGAAACCATCGGCGGCCTGGAATTCGACTGGATCCCGGAAACCGGCGATGTACCGCTGGTCACCGACATGTCCTCGGACATCCTGTCGCGTCCGGTGGATATTTCCCGCTTCGGCATGATCTACGCCGGTGCGCAGAAGAACATCGGCCCGAGCGGCATCGTCGTCAATATCGTCCGTGAAGACCTGCTGGGTCGTGCCCGTTCGATCTGCCCGACCATGCTCGACTACAAGGTCGCGGCTGACAACGGCTCTATGTACAACACTCCGCCGACCCTGGCCTGGTACCTGTCGGGCCTGGTTTTTGAGTGGCTCAAGGAGCAGGGTGGGGTCGAAGCCATCGGCAAGCTCAATGAAATCAAGCAGCGCACGCTGTATGACTTCATCGACGCCAGCGGCCTGTACAGCAACCCGATCAACAAGACCAACCGCTCCTGGATGAACGTGCCGTTCCGTCTGGCCGACGACCGCCTGGACAAGCCGTTCCTGGCCGGCGCCGAAGAGCAGGGCCTGTTGAACCTCAAGGGGCACCGTTCGGTGGGTGGCATGCGCGCCTCCATTTACAACGCTGTCGACATCAACGCGGTGAACACGCTGGTGGCGTACATGGCAGCGTTCGAGAAGGAACACGGCTAATGTCCGAGCAAGAACTCAAGGCACTGCGCCTGCGTATCGACAGCCTCGATGAGAAAGTTCTCGAACTGATCAGCGAGCGTGCACGCTGCGCCCAGGAAGTCGCGCGGGTAAAAATGGCCTCGCTGGCCGAAGGCGAAGTGCCGGTGTTCTATCGTCCGGAACGTGAAGCCCAGGTGCTCAAACGGGTCATGGAGCGTAACCAGGGGCCGTTGGGCAACGAAGAGATGGCGCGGCTGTTTCGCGAGATCATGTCTTCCTGCCTGGCCCTGGAACAACCACTGAAAGTGGCTTACCTGGGCCCTGAAGGTACTTTCACCCAGGCCGCGGCCATGAAGCATTTCGGTCATGCGGTGATCAGCAAGCCGATGGCGGCGATCGACGAAGTCTTCCGTGAAGTGGCGGCCGGCGCGGTGAACTTCGGCGTGGTGCCGGTGGAAAACTCCACCGAGGGTGCGGTCAACCACACCCTCGACAGTTTCCTCGAGCACGACATGGTGATTTGCGGTGAGGTCGAGCTGCGCATTCACCACCACCTGCTGGTGGGCGAAAACACCAAGACCGACAGCATCAGCCGCATCTACTCCCACGCCCAGTCCCTGGCCCAGTGCCGCAAGTGGCTGGACGCCCACTACCCGAACGTTGAGCGCGTGGCGGTTTCCAGCAACGCCGAAGCGGCGAAGCGGGTCAAGGGTGAGTGGAACTCGGCGGCGATTGCCGGCGACATGGCGGCCGGCCTGTATGGCCTGACCCGCCTGGCGGAGAAAATCGAGGACCGTCCGGACAACTCCACGCGGTTCCTGATGATCGGCAGCCAGGAAGTGCCGCCTACCGGCGATGACAAGACCTCGATCATTGTTTCCATGAGCAACAAGCCTGGCGCGCTCCACGAGCTGCTGGTGCCGTTCCACGACAACGGGATTGACCTGACGCGTATCGAGACCCGACCTTCGCGCAGTGGTAAATGGACGTATGTGTTCTTTATCGATTTCGTCGGCCATCACCGTGATCCGCTGGTCAAGGGTGTGCTGGAGAAGATCAGTCAGGAAGCCGTCGCCCTCAAGGTGCTGGGCTCCTACCCGAAAGCGGTTCTGTAAAGGCGTTGATCATGAGCGGTAACTTCCTCGCCCTGGCGCAGCCGGGCGTGCAACAACTGTCGCCTTACGTTCCGGGCAAGCCCGTGGACGAGCTGGCCCGTGAGCTGGATATCGATCCGGCGCGGATCATCAAGCTGGCGAGCAACGAAAATCCCCTGGGGGCGAGTCCCAAGGCCCTGGCGGCGATTCACGATGCCCTGGCGGACTTGACCCGTTACCCGGACGGCAATGGTTTCGAACTCAAGCAGCGTCTGTCCGAGTTGTGCCGGGTGCAGGCCTGCCAGGTGACCCTGGGCAACGGTTCCAACGATATTCTTGAACTGGTTGCCCGTGCCTACCTGGCGCCGGGGTTGAACGCGGTGTTCAGCGAACACGCCTTTGCGATCTACCCCATCGTCACCCAGGCAGTGAATGCCGAGGCCCGTGTGGCGCCGGCCAAGGACTTCGGTCATGACCTGGCGGCGATGCTCGCGGCCATCGACGAGAACACCCGTGTGGTGTTTATCGCCAACCCGAACAACCCGACCGGTACCTGGTTCGGCCCGCGGGCGCTGGAGACGTTTCTCGCCGCGGTGCCGCAGGACGTTCTGGTGGTACTGGACGAGGCTTATATCGAGTATGCCGAGGGTGTCGACCTGCCGGATGGCTTGAACTACCTGGCGAGCTATCCGAACCTGCTGGTTTCGCGGACGTTCTCCAAGGCTTACGGTCTGGCGGCTTTGCGCGTCGGTTATGCGCTGTCGTCGCCCGCCGTGGCGGATATCCTCAATCGCGTTCGCCAGCCGTTCAACGTCAACAGCCTGGCGCTGGTCGCGGCCCGTGCGGCACTCGACGATGTCGAGTATGTCGCCCGTAGCCGAAGCTTGAACGAAGCCGGCATGCAGCAACTGGAAGAAGGTTTTCGCCAGTTGGGGCTGAGCTGGATTCCTTCGAAGGCCAACTTCATCGCGGTCGATGTCGGTCGTGAGGCAGGTCCCGTGTATCAGGGCTTGCTGCGTGAAGGTGTGATCGTGCGTCCGGTGGCCGGCTATGGCCTGCCGAAGCACCTGCGGGTCAGCATTGGCCTGGCCAGCGAGAACAGTCGTTTGCTGGAGGCGCTGGCCAAGGTCCTGGCCCGTGGTTGATGTCATGTCGATGCAATCTGTGAGGCCTATGATCGGCCGCCTTGTGGTGGTTGGCCTGGGTTTGATCGGCGGATCCTTTGCCAAGGGACTGCGGGAAAGCGGTCTGTGCCGGGAAGTGGTGGGTGTCGATCTCGATCCGCACTCCCGTGAGCTCGCGGTCGAGCTGGGTGTGGTCGATCGCTGTGAGGCCGACCTGGCGACTGCTTGCCAGGGCGCCGATGTGATTCAACTGGCGGTGCCGATCCTGGCCATGGAGAAAATGCTCGGCTTGCTGGCGGACATGGACCTGGGCCACGCGATCCTCACGGATGTCGGCAGTGCCAAGGGTAATGTGGTGCGTGCCGCCGGTCGGGCCTTTGGTGGCATGCCGCCGCGGTTTGTCCCGGGGCACCCGATTGCCGGGTCCGAACAGAGTGGCGTGCAGGCTTCCAACAGCGCGCTGTTCCGTCGGCACAAGGTGATCCTGACGCCGCTGGCCGAGACCGATCCGTCGGCGCTGGCGACGGTCGATGCGCTCTGGCGGGCCCTGGGTGCGGATGTCGAGCACATGCAGGTCGAGCGCCACGACGAAGTGCTGGCGGCGACCAGTCATCTGCCGCACCTGCTGGCCTTCGGCCTGGTGGACTCGTTGGCCAAACGCAACGAGAACCTGGAGATTTTTCGCTACGCCGCTGGTGGATTCCGCGATTTCACGCGGATCGCTGGCAGCGATCCGGTGATGTGGCACGATATCTTCCTGGCCAATCGGGATGCTGTGCTGCGTGCGCTGGACACCTTTCGCGGTGACCTGGACGTCTTGCGTGACGCGGTCGATGCCGGGGATGGGCCTCAGTTGCTGGAAGTATTCCAGCGTGCGCAAGCGGCGCGCGAGCATTTCGGCAGAATCCTGGCCCGTCGGGCCCGCAAGGGCACCCAGAACGCCAATGATGATCACAAAGAGGCACGGTCGTGAATATTCAAGCTCCAGTTATCACCATTGACGGGCCGAGCGGTTCGGGCAAGGGCACGGTCGCCGGGATTCTGGCCAAGCGCCTGAACTGGTGCCTGCTGGATTCCGGCGCGCTGTATCGGTTGCTGGCGTTCGCTGCGCGCAACCATGGGGTCGACCTGACCAACGAGGAGTTGCTCAAGGCCCTGGCCGCTCACCTGGATGTGCAGTTCGTCGGTGCAACCAGCGATCGTACGGCGCGGATCATCCTCGAGGGTGACGACGTCACCGAAGATATCCGCAACGAACAGGTCGGTGCCTGGGCTTCCCAGGTGGCGGCGTTGCCGGCGGTGCGCGAGGCTTTGCTGCAACGCCAGCGGGCGTTCCAGGAGCCGCCGGGCCTGGTGGCCGATGGCCGGGACATGGGCACGGTGGTGTTTCCCGATGCGCCGTTGAAGATTTTCCTGACTGCCAGCTCCGAGGAGAGGGCTCGTCGCCGGTACTTGCAGTTGAAGGCCAAGGGCGATGATGTTAGTCTGTCGAGTCTGCTAGATGAGATACGTGCACGCGATGAGCGTGACACCCAGCGAGCGGTAGCCCCGCTCAAGCCGGCGGCTGACGCGATACAGCTGGATTCCACGGAATTGTCCATCGAGCAGGTGCTGGAACGCATCATGAGCGAGATCGCCATTCGCGATATCGCCGGGTGAACAAGAGGTGTGCAGGGGACCAGTCATAGTCCTGCGCGGCCTCTTTCATATGAACGTAACCCACACCGTCTGGGGTGTGGCAGATGGGCGTATTCTTCGCCCTTATCAACAGGAATTAAAATGAGCGAAAGCTTTGCGGAACTCTTTGAAGAGAGCTTGAAGACCCTTAATCTTCAGGCTGGTTCGATCATCACCGGTGTTATCGTTGATATCGATTACCAAGCTCGTTGGGTCACTGTCCACGCTGGTCTGAAGTCTGAAGCTCTGATCCCGCTGGAACAGTTCTACAACGATGCTGGCGAGCTGAACATCAACGTCGGTGACGAAGTTCACGTGGCGCTGGATTCGGTTGAAGATGGCTTTGGTGAAACCAAGCTGTCCCGTGAAAAAGCCAAGCGCGCTGAATGCTGGATCGTTCTGGAAGCAGCCTTCGCAGCCGAAGAAGTGGTCAAGGGCGTTATCAACGGTAAGGTTAAAGGCGGCTTCACTGTCGACGTTAACGGCATCCGTGCGTTCCTGCCAGGTTCTCTGGTTGACGTCCGTCCAGTGCGCGACACCACGCACCTGGAAGGCAAAGAGCTCGAGTTCAAGGTCATCAAGCTCGACCAGAAACGCAACAACGTTGTCGTTTCCCGTCGCAGCGTCCTGGAAGCCGAGAACTCCGCCGAGCGTGAAGCTCTGCTGGAATCCCTGCAGGAAGGTCAGCAAGTCAAAGGTATCGTCAAGAACCTCACCGATTACGGCGCATTCGTCGATCTGGGTGGCGTCGATGGCCTGCTGCACATCACCGACATGGCTTGGAAGCGTATCAAGCACCCATCGGAAATCGTCAACGTTGGCGACGAGATCGATGTCAAGGTTCTGAAGTACGATCGCGAACGCAATCGTGTTTCCCTGGGCCTCAAGCAACTGGGCGAAGATCCATGGGTTGCTATCAAAGCCCGTTACCCAGAAAGCACTCGCGTCACCGCTCGCGTTACCAACCTGACCGACTACGGCTGCTTCGCTGAGCTGGAAGAAGGCGTTGAAGGCCTGGTACACGTTTCCGAAATGGACTGGACCAACAAGAACATCCACCCTTCGAAAGTCGTACAAGTCGGCGACGAAGTGGAAGTCATGGTTCTGGACATCGACGAAGAGCGTCGTCGTATCTCCCTGGGCATCAAGCAGTGCAAATCTAACCCATGGGAAGATTTCTCTGGCCAGTTCAACAAGGGCGATAAAATCTCCGGCACCATCAAGTCGATCACCGATTTCGGTATCTTCATTGGTCTGGACGGCGGCATCGACGGTCTGGTTCACCTGTCCGACATCTCCTGGAACGAAGTGGGCGAAGAAGCCGTACGTCGTTTCAAGAAGGGCGACGAGCTGGACACCGTTATCCTGTCGGTTGACCCAGAGCGCGAGCGCATCTCCCTGGGGATCAAGCAACTGGAAAGCGACCCGTTCTCCGAGTACGTCTCGGTTAACGACAAAGGCGCCATCGTTAAAGGTATCGTGAAAGAAGTTGACGCCAAAGGCGCCATCATCGTTCTGGCCGACGATATCGAAGCGACTCTGAAAGCCTCCGAAATCAGCCGTGACCGCGTTGAAGACGCGCGCAACGTTCTGAAAGAAGGCGAAGAAGTAGAAGCCAAGATCATCAGCGTTGACCGCAAGAGCCGCGTGATCCAGCTGTCGATCAAGTCGAAAGACGTTGAAGACGAAAAAGAAGCCATCCAGAGCCTGCGCGACAAGCCAGCTGCTTCGGATGCTCCAGTCGACACCACTCTCGGTGCTCTGCTGCGTGCTCAGATGGAAAAACAGAACTAAGTTCTGTCGGACCATAGAAAAAGGGCGACTTCGGTCGCCCTTTTTTGTGCCTGCGATTTGACGTTCAAAATCTGAAACGAATTCAGGGTGGCGACGGTCTTATTTATCAGTGTAAAAACGTTTGTCGTCAGGAACGTTTGGTTTGTGCTCCGTGAGCGGTTCAGGGAGCGCGTCAGTAAGGAAAGGAATGAGCAAGCTAATGATTGTCCTCGCGTTGTTGTTGCTTGCGGGGTGCGTCACCCAGGCGACGACTCACGTCAGGCGCGGTGTGAGCGGTGTCGAGATCGATTGTTCGGGGCTGGGGTCGGACTGGGACAAGTGCTACGCACGAGCGGCCCTGGAGTGCAAGGCTCAGGGCTATAAGGTCGTCACCAAGTCCAGTGATGCCAAGGATGATGGGGATGGATATCTTTTTGGCTGGAATCCGGCGGGTGCTGTCACTCGCACCATGCTGGTGATTTGCAATTAGACGATCCTGTTCCTCGTTTCTTCTGCATGCAGATAAGTCAATAGATGGGCTGTTCAAAACCTTCCGCTCATGCTAAAACCTTCGAAGTGCTTTCCTAGCTGCTTGAAAAAGAAGGGAAAAATATGACGAAGTCGGAGCTGATCGAACGAATTGTCACCCATCAGGGGCTGCTTTCATCCAAGGATGTAGAGCTGGCCATCAAGACCATGCTTGAGCAAATGTCCCAGTGCCTGGCAACCGGCGACCGTATCGAGATCCGCGGGTTTGGGAGTTTTTCGCTGCATTATCGCGCTCCGCGGGTTGGACGAAACCCCAAGACCGGGCAGTCGGTAAGCCTGGATGGGAAGTTCGTACCGCATTTCAAGCCGGGGAAGGAGTTGCGGGATCGGGTGAATGAGGAAGAGGAAGAAGGTTGAGCCACAGGGGGAATTATTCATCCCCTATCCATGTGAGTTGCCGATGCCTGCTTATCCCATCACTCGCTTCGGCTTGAAAATCCAAGGCAGGAACCGTATGCGGTAATTCTGCAGTTACGGATCTGCGCGGGGGAGGCAGATGACTGCCATTCCTACCGCGGTCCGATCAACTGGTTGCTTACCGTCAGCCGACCATTGATTTTTGTTGTTGCTCAAAAGAGCTGTCCAGCGTTCGCACGGACAAAAAGCGACTCTTCGTCCTATCATTCTGAGCAAACTCGGCCGGCAGTTCTCCCCAGAACAACAGGTGCCAGAGCCGCCATAACTTCATCCAGGCTTCGAAGTCAGCCCCGCCTGCGAGCGGCCTGTTCGCCCCGCTCAGGCTGATGCCCGTGGTATGGAGAGTGTCCAGGTGAAATGCCTGGTCTCCATGTATAAATAGAAGCCCGCCTCCATTGGGCGAAGAGACCAGCAGATTATCAAATAGGTGGGGTATGCGTTTCTGTACCGGCAGCCGAAAGTGACGAAATGTAGTCGTCGAGCACTTCTGGATTTCCAAAGTGCTCGTAAACGACAGTGTTTACATAAACGTCCTTGTTCAGGTAGTGGTAGAGCTGATTAATGCGGACCGTTGATCAGGGCGATTAATTGATCCACCCCGGCATCCAGACCCACATTTTGCGTGTCGATTCTCAAGTGGGGCTGTTCGGGGGCTTCGTAAGGAGAAGAAACTCCGGTGAAGTTCGGCAGGTTGCCTGACCTGGCTTTGTTGTACATGCCTTTCGGGTCACGGGACTCACAGACCCCCAATGAGGTGCTGACATGAACCTCACGGAAGTGCTCGGCTCCGATGATTGTCCGGGCCAGTGCACGATCCTGGGTGAAAGGGGAAATAAAGGCCGCAATGACGATGAGGCCGGCATCGTTCATCAATTTCGCCACTTCCGCCACGCGACGGATATTTTCCGTACGATCCTCGGCGCTGAAGCCCAGATTGCTATTGAGCCCATGGCGAACATTATCGCCATCGAGTACGAAAGACAGTTGCCCCTTATCCAGCAGACGTTGTTCCAGGGCAAAGGCCAGGGTCGACTTTCCCGAGGCGCTCAAACCGGTCAACCAGACGGTGATCGGTTTCTGCCTCAGCAATTGCTGGCGGTCTTCCGGTGTCACTTGACTGGCATGCCACATCACGAGTGGAGGTTGTGCGTCGGTCATAAAGGGGCGGTCCTGAATACGTTATGAGGTTTGATATCGGCCGGGCGGCGCAAGACTGCAATAGTCAGCGGCCTCTGGGAGGCGGGGCGCCTGCAAGAGCGTCCGAAAGCAGGCGAGTTGCCGAAAAGCGTGTTGCCCACAAATTGTCCTGGCGAAACGCCTGGATCCTTGAAGAATTGCAGCGGTAGTCAAGCGCCTGTCGGCTTGTCAGGCGTAGATCGCTGTTTTCATCGATCAGCCATACCGCCGTCTCTTTATCGCGCAAGGCCATTTCACCGAAGCGAGTGGAGATCACCGGCAGGCCAAGCGAACGGTATTCGTAGTATTTGATCGGATCGACGGAGGCTGTCAGACGACTGAGCTTGAATGGGATCAAGCCAACCGAGAACGTCGCCATGGCGGCAATGGCCTCGGCATGGGGGCGCTCAGGTAATAACTCGATATTCCCCGGTAGCAGGCAGGGCGGGGGGGTAAAGATCGGGCCGATCAGTCGTATCCGATTTTCGGGGTTGGCCTGTGCCAGCGCGATGACCAAGTCCCAGTCGAACCAGCTGCCAATCGTCCCCACATAGCCCAGCAACTGTTGCTTGGTATCCAGCACCAGCGATTCGAGGGGGGCCAGTTTCTGGATGTCGCAAGCATTCAGGGCCAGCTCCACCTTGTCGGCCACGGCGCCCATCGTTCTACCGATGGCAGTGGAGGAGACCAGGATTTTCGATACCCGCTCAACCAGCAATCGCTCGCGAGTAGCCATGGAGCGACGAGAAAGCCCCTTGTAGAAGGCAGGAAAATCGTCCATGGCATCGTAAACCGCATAGCTTTCGGGCATGCGCGTGAGTAGTTGCAGCGCAAGTTCCGAAGGTTTGCCGACGCAAATCATGCAAGGATGTTCCGCGGCGAAAGCCTGGGCCTTGTTGATGACCTCGCGCCAGAGCAGTGTTTGAAGCAGTCCCGACCCCGGAATGGGCTCGATGGGCAAAACCTTGGGTTTGATCAGATGTAGCCATTTGGTGGGCAGCCACTCTTTGGCTGCTGGGGTTGGAGCAACGGTTTTGCGCTTGAAATCGGATTGTCTCGGCAGTCGTGTGGGGTACGGATCTATCCACAGTACCTCTGACTGCGTTTGCTCGTGATACCAGGCCACGAAGTGGTGCGAGCGCTGGCTGAAGCTGGCCCAGGGGACCGGGGACAGATAGATCATTCGCATGTTTGAAAGTGCCGTACCAGGGTTTCGAGGATACGCCCGGCCGCCAGGCCATCGCCATAAGGAGAGACACCTCGCGCCATGGCTTTATAGGCCGTGGGATCGTCAAGCAATCGCTGGGCCTGTCCGATGATGGTCTCCCGATCTGCACCGACCAGCTTTACCACCCCGAGTTCGACGGCTTCGGGGCGTTCGGTTTCCTCCCTCAGCACCAGTACGGGTTTGCCAAGGGCTGGAGCTTCTTCCTGAACGCCACCGGAGTCACTGATGATCAAGTAGGAGCGCTTCATGGCGGCGACGAACTGTGGGTAGTCCAGGGGCTCGCAAAGCATGATGTTGGACGTCTGGCCCAGTATTTCGTGGGCGACGTCCTTGACGTTGGGGTTGGGGTGGACGGGATAGAGTATCTGCACATCAGCGTTTCTTTCGGCGATCGTCCTGAGTGCCTGGCATATCGAACGGAAGGGCGCGCCGAAGTTCTCGCGGCGGTGGGAGGTCACCAGCACCAGGCGTTTGCTCTCATCCAGTTGCATATCAAGGGCAAGCGGTTTGGCTGCCGCCATCAAGAGTGCATCAATGACGGTATTTCCGGTCATGGTGATCGCCGTTGTGGCAATACCTTCCTGCAACAGGTTTTCCATGGCGCCCTGGGTCGGCGCGAAATGCCAGCGTGCCAGCCTGCCGACGATGACCCGGTTTGCCTCCTCGGGGAACGGGTTGTACAGATCTGCGGTGCGCAATCCTGCCTCAATATGTCCAAATGGAATGCGCTGGTAGAAGCAAGCCAGTGCGGCAGCCATGACCGTCGTGGTATCGCCTTGAGCCAGGACGACATCAGGTTTTTCGGCAAGCAGTACCTCATCGAGCCCTTCCAGCAGGCGTGCGCTCAAGGTCGCAAGGGACTGGTTGGGACGCATGATGTCCAGGTCCATATCTGGAACAATCTCAAAAAAATCAAGGACCTGGTCCAGCATATGGCGATGCTGGGCCGTGGCCAGGACTCGGCAGTTGATACTGCCTTCTGCTTGCAACGCCTTGATCACGGGGGCCATTTTGATGGCCTCGGGGCGTGTGCCAATAATGCAGAGCACCTTCTGGGTCATTCCTTTAGATCCTGTTGTCTGCATGTTTCATGCGTCACGGTATCGATGGGGAGTCCAGGCTCCCCACTTGCTTTCATAAATCGCCTTGTTCTTTTCAAAAAGCGCCTGCTTTTTTTCTGCGCCGAGCTTATTGAAGGACGCCGACAAGTGATGATGGACAAACACATCTTCGGCACAGGCGGCGCGCATACCCTGGTGTTGAATACGACGGCAGTAGTCGTCGTCTTCGAAAAAGCCCAATCCATAGTCTTCACATAAGCCGCCGATCTGCTCATAGCTTGAGCGTGGCAGCATCACGCAGAAAAAGGCCAGGGTATTGATTTCGAACCACTGCCCCATGTGTTGGCGGGTGATGCGGGTGGACTCGGCGTGCATTTCGCCCAGGTGGGTATAGCGCGTGGTGATACGCGCCTCATTGCCAATATTGTTGGTGACCGGTCCGATAATGCCGATGTCATCATTGTCTATCAGATGACGCATCAGGCCCTTGATCCAGCCGGCCGTGACAATCGTGTCATTGTTCAGTATGACCAGGTAGTCACCGCTGGCGGCTGCCAACCCTTGGTTGTTGCCGGCCGCGAAGCCTTTATTGTCCTGGTTGAGAATGATGATGCGGTCTGGGCCGTCCTTGGCCCACTCGGCCAGAAACGCCGGTGTGTCATCGGTGGAGTTGTTGTCAACGACGATAATCTCAAGGTTTTCGTAGTTGCTTTCGTTGACCAGGCTCTTGAGACAGGCCTGGGTCAACTCCAGGTTGTTATAGGTCAGCACCACGACGCTGACTCTTGGCGCGGGCAAGCTGTCGATGGCCTGGCGCAGGGCAATGGCTCGATGTTCCCAAGTCTGGGTTTGCGCGAATTGTTGGCGTGCCAGGCGTGCCGAGTAGGGTTCGGGGAGCTGTTCCAGAACCTCTTGGACGGCGGCGATAAACTCCGCCGGGTTTTCAGCGGTATTGGCCAGGCTGCCGAACTGATCCAGTTCAGGCAGCTTGACCGATACCACGGGCTTGCCGGCGCTCAGGTACTCATAGACTTTCACCGGGTTGGTCGCCAGTGTCAGGGGAATGACCTTGAACGGCAGCAGGCACACGTCCATTGCATGGAGATAGTACGGCAGGGAGGCGTAGGGAACCTCGCCATGCATGACAATGTTCGGGCAACCCTTGAAGTGTTTTTTTGCATTGACCGTATCGTTGCCTATGAGCAATACCAGGTGTTGTGGAAGGGCCTGGGCAAGCTGTTTGACGAGTTGAAGATCGAACCACTCCGCGATCGCGCCGTAGTAACCGATGATTTTTCTGTTTTGGGCATCCCGATAGACTTGCTCTGGCGCTTGGCAGAAGGCGCTGTATTCCGCGGCATTGCGTATCACGCTGACGTTCTGGTTTTCACGTTTGCCGTGCTGTTCGATCCAGGTCGATGTGGCAACCAGCAGGTCCGCTCGACGCATCAGGGCTTTTTCCAGGTCCAGCAGCTCCTGGGCCACATTGCCAAACCCCTCGTGATGATCCATGCAGTCATAGATCAGGGTGGAGTTGGGAACGCATCTGGCGAGCGGAAACCAATAGGCGTGCTGGACAACGCAGTTCACCTTCTCGATCTTTGCCCATTGCATCAACTCCGCCAGACTCAGGCGCAGTTGTTTTATCGCGGCGCTGGTGGGTGGGGCGTGATAGATGGCCGGCGCGCCGGACACATTCAATCTGATCTGGAATAGCCCACTCACGCCCTCAAGGGGTTCAACTTCGAAGCCGGGGCGGTCGTTATCAATGAAGTGGTTGGAAATGTAGAACGTCACCTGGCCGGTTCGTGCCAGCTCTTTGGCCAGGTTCTGTGGGCGCTGGATACGGAAATGCCAGTCAATGACGCCAAAGATAAAGGCGGCCGTCTGCTTTTCGTAAGCTGCTGGTGCTTCGGGGTTGTTCGCTGGCAGTGTCATCAGCGCTGAAAACGGTTGGATTTGAGTGACGGGTGCGGTGTTGCCTTTCAGCCAGCGACGGGCCTTACGGGCCAATTTGCTCTTCTTGCTGGGGGCAAGGGGGAGGTGGGTGTACACATAACGAGCCGAATTGAACAGCATCTTGTGCAGCAGATGGCGCAGCGGTGCACGGTCTATGGTGATTGCCCAGTCCGAGAGACTCAATAGTTCGGTTTGTTTTGACGCAAGCTGCTGATGCAGGTTGGCGATTTGCTCCGACAGTCCCTGGGTTTCAGCTTTTTGCTCCTGAAGCCGTTTCTCGGCTTCCTTGAGTTTCTGCGATACCGCCTGTACCTGTTGCTGGCTGTGCTCCATTTGCCCGGTCAAGCGCCCCAACTCGGACGCGTGCATTGACAGGCAATCATCGAGCCGTTTTTTCTCGATGTGCAGTTGGTCAATGGCTTGGTCTCTGCTTTCGATGACCTTGAGCAATTGCGCGCTTTCGCCCGACTTACGCTCCACTGCACAGGTCAGTTTGTCCATGCGCTCGAGAAGGCGATCAATCTGTTCCATGCTTTTATTTTCCTGTGGGCAAAACGGCCGACCTGAGAGTCTGTCATTAGGTCGACAGCGCGACACCTGCTTTTTATCCGTGCTTTCTGGCGAGTGGGTGGAGGTTAAGGCACCCGATCAATGCTGAAGGTTGTATCGAAATGGATCGGTGTGCAGATTTCTTTGGGGTTTCTGTGCGTGTCATAAAGCCGGGCACCGATGACCTGGCATCTCTGGTCCCCCAGGCACGGGTCAATATTGGCCTGGATGGCAAGCGCCAGGCGCACATACATGCCACTGGAGTAAGTTTTAACCGGTTGTTCGATGTAGTCGCCAATTTCGGCGAATGCTTCTGTTGCGGTATATTTTTCGTCGATCTCTTCAATGCTCAAACCCAGCATGATGCCATTGAGATAAATATTTTCGCGCCCCGTAAACTCAGGGTTGAAGCCGGCCCCCAACTCCAGTAGCGCAGCGATACGGCCATGGGTTTTGATACTGCCACCGCTGGGATTGAGCAGGCCGCAAATGAGTTGCAACAAAGTGGACTTGCCGCTGCCATTGCGGCCGATAATACCGACGGTTTCGCCCTTTTTTATTTGAAAACTAATATCGTTCAGGACCCGACGGGTGTTGAAGTACTGTTTGCGTCGACCGGTAAACATCTGCAGCAAACGCTGAAAGGGTTTTTCGTAGAGATGATAGTGCTTTGACAGCCCCTCAACACTGATCGCCATTTCAGATGACATCAGCAAAGCCCTTGCGTGTTTTTTGAAACCAGGCAAACCCCAGCCACGCCACCAGGAAAGTGACCACATAATAGATAACCAGCCCCTCCCAGTGTGGCCAGGCCCCCCAGAATAGAGCATCGCGGGCCATTTCTACCGGAAAGGTCAGGGGGTTGGACTTGAGAAAAACATGATAACTTTCCGGGAGTGCGGATACCGGATAAAAAATAGGTGACATAAACAACAAGGCGGTGGTCAGGATACCGATCAACTGACTGATGTCACGCAGGTAGACGCTGAGGGCCGCGAGGAACCAACTGACTCCAAGTATCAGTAAGCTCAGGGGGAGAACGATCAGCGGCAGTGACAGGGCGGTCACAGGTGGAATGCCAAACAGCACGACATAAAAAAGCAGCCAGACCAGAAGGCTGATAGCACCGTGAAATAATGCGGCGCCGAGCGATACGAACGGGAGGATTTCCAGGGGGAAGACAATTTTCTTGACGTAATTGGGATTGCTCAAGATCAGCCCGGGAGCACGGTTTACGCACTCGGAGAACAGATTGAAGAGCAGCAATCCGGCAAACAGCACAAGCGCAAATTCGCTCTTCGAGTCGCTTCCGCCTGACCAGCGGGCTTTGAAGACCACACTGAAAAAAAATGTATAGACCAGCAACATGAAGAGCGGGGTGACGAAAGACCAGAGAAGACCCAGTATTGAACCTTTATAGCGGCCTGTGATCTCCCGGAGAATAAGGGCGCGGATCAGGCTCTTGTTGTTCAAGATACTGCTCAGCATTGAGGTGGGAGATGAACTGAACGACTGCATCAGGCTGGTGTCTCGGGTGATCAGGCATCGACTCATGCATGACTTATTTATTAGTAGGTGTGGGGCTGATTATTTTTCGAGTGGTGTCATTCTTGTGGCGTCATTCCTGTGACGTTTTGCATGTCGATGATTAGCTGTTCTCAAGGCGCGTGAGTACTATATATTGCACCGTGGTGGTAGGGAAGCGTTCGCATTCAATGTCGCTTCGACGATTGTAGCAGTAGGTGGCGACTAGGTATCAGAGTTGTTACCGTATGGATCACGGATTGGAAGCTGTTTTGAATTCTATATTGATCTGCAGTGAACAAGCTTCATGTGAAGTACATTCTTCCAATTCTTCGCCTGTGCCGTTGGAAGGTACTTGCGATGTTGTCATTGTTAACTACAATGCAGGCGGATTCTTATCTGAAAGCGTGCTTTCCTCGTGGGCGAGCGGAGCGTCTCGTGTCATTGTGGTGGATAACGCCTCAAGGGACGACAGCCTGGACACGCTGATGTCGCTTCAAGGAGGAGAGCTGCGCATCGTGCGCAATTCGTCCAATCTTGGGTTTGCTGCCGCGTGCAATATCGGCGTCCACCATACGTCGGCCCCTTATGTGTTGTTTCTCAACCCGGATTGCGTGCTGGCCGCCGATGCCTTGGGTGGCATGATCCAGGCGTTGGTGAGTTATCCGCGCTCAGGGATGGTCGGGGGCTTCCTCTGTAATCCCGACGGCACGGAACAGCCGGGTGGCCGGAGAGTTTTTCCGACGCCCAAGCGGGCTTTTTTGCGGGCATTCGGGCTCTCTCGGTTGTCGAAGTTCCTGCCGGCTTCATTTTCCGACTTCTTGCTGCATGAACAACCTCTGCCACGTGAGCCCATGGTCGTGGAAGCCATTTCCGGTGCCTGCATGCTTGTCCGGCGTGAGGCCATCGAATCGGTCGGGCTTTGGGATGAGGGGTATTTTCTCCACTGCGAGGATCTGGATTGGTGCATGCGTTTTCGTCAGGCGGGTTGGGATGTCCTGTATGTGCCGGGCGCCAAGGTAAGCCATCAGTTTGGGGTGTGCAGTCGTAGTCGCCCCTATTTCGTCGAGTGGCACAAGCACCGTGGAATGTTGCGTTTTTATCAGAAGTTCTTTCGCCACCAATATCCCGGGGTTTTGTGGGTGAGTGTGGTGATTGGCGTCTGGCTACGCTTCAGCCTAGTTGTCGCTCGCCATCTGGTTATGGGTGTGGTCGCCTTTTTTAAACAGAAAAAAGGCGCATAAGGTGCGTATTGCGATCCTGGGGGGAGCGAGCTTTCTCGGAGAGCGACTGATCCCGCTGTTGCTGCGTTCCGGTTTTGAGGTGACCTCTTTTACCCGTGACCGCTCTCGGCTTTCCTCCTCTGTAGTGGCGTGGCGGCACATCGACGATTGGCCACGCCTGGAGTTCGACGTCTGTGTCTGCCTGGCGCCGATCTGGGCCCTTCCCGAGTATCTGGAGCGCCTTGCTCGAAGCAAGGTCAAGCGCATCGTTGCCCTCTCCTCAACCAGTCGATATACCAAGTGCGAATCGCCGGATCTTGCCGAGCGGGCGCTGGCCGATCGTCTGGCCGCGAGCGAGTCGGTGCTGGAGCATTGGGCCCGGGATCTTGGGGTCGAGTGGGTGGTGTTACGTCCTACCCTGATCTATGGCTTGGGGCGGGATAAAAATATCTCTGAAGTCGCCCGATTCACCCGGCGATTTGGCTTTTTCCCGTTAGCGGGCGGCGGTACGGGGTTGCGTCAACCTATACATGCCGACGATCTGGCCCAGGTCTGCTTGCGCGCCTTGACCGCGTCCGCTGTCGTGTCGGGAGGTTACAACCTGTCCGGAGGCGAAGTGCTTTCCTATCGGGCGATGGTCATCCGTATATTCGAGGCGCAGCGGCTGCCTGTGCGTATTGTCAGCATCCCGGTGGTTTTTCTGCGCTTGGCCATTTCAATAGCGCGTTGCCTGCCTCGTTATCGGCATCTGTCCGCCGCCATGGCCTCACGAATGGTCGAGGATCTGGTGTTTGATCATTCCGAGGCTCAATGCCAGTTTGGTTTTCTGCCCCGGCCCTTTGAGCTGAGCGATACAGACTTGCCCTGAGCCGCTCGACGGCCAGCAGCTTAGGCAAGGCAGGTCTCATCCCTGGCCGCGGGCGACTCGACCCCTGCGCGAGCTTTCAATGCCTTTTACCGGCAGGCAGAGCCTGACGTGCTATTGCGATGTTGCGTAGAATGGTGGATTGAATTCACGGGCTTCGCTCTTTGCCTTGGCTTGTTTGTGGCCAATGTTCCAGGACTTTTGAACTAGATGATGATTTTGCTGCTGTGCGCGTTCGTACTGGTCTCCTCATTGTTGTTGACCGGTGCGTTACGCCGATACGCGTTGGCTCGCAGTCTGCTGGATGTTCCCAATGGGCGCAGTTCCCATTCTGTTGCAACGCCGCGGGGGGGCGGTGTGGCGATCGTGCTCGCTTTCCTGATCGCATTGCCGGTACTCGCCTGGATGGACAGGTTGCCCGTGGCGGTATTCCTGGCACTGTTTGCGGCCGGTGCGGTTGTCGCCATCGTGGGCTTCCTCGATGATCATGGGCATATAGCCGCTCGTTGGCGTCTACTGGCTCACTTTTCTGCCTCTTTTTGGATCCTGCTTTGTTTGGGGGGCATGCCCGCCCTTAATCTGTTCGGAGCAGAGGTTGATTTGGGCTGGCTGGGGCACATCCTCGCGGCCTTTTACCTTGTGTGGATGCTCAATCTCTATAATTTCATGGATGGCATTGACGGGATTGCCAGTGTCGAAGCTATTTTTGTGTGCCTCGGTGCCTGTCTTGTCTATGAATTGGGCGGTTACGAGGGCTTGGTTTGGGCTCCGCTGTGCCTGGCGCTGGCCGTGGCCGGCTTTCTTTATTGGAATTTTCCACCCGCCCGCATTTTCATGGGCGATGCGGGCAGCGGTTTTCTAGGCATCATGCTGGGCGGGCTTTCTCTCCAGGCCGCTTGGCATTCACCTCATTTGCTGTGGGTATGGTTGATTTTACTGGGCGTATTTATCGTCGATGCGACGTTTACGCTGGGGCGTCGACTGCTCCGTGGAGACAAGGTCTATGAAGCTCATCGCAGTCACGCCTATCAATTTGCCTCGCGCCAGGTGGGACGGCATTTACCCGTGACCCTGGCTGCGCTCGGGATCAATGTCGTCTGGTTATTGCCCATCGGCTTGTGTGTCGGCTTGTCTGTACTGGATGGTCTCACCGGTATGTTGTTGGCTTACGCTCCTTTGGTGTTTATCGCGGTCAGATTTCATGCAGGCGAGTTGGAGAAGGTTGGTTAATCTGTCGTGGCCTGGAGCAGGGTTGGCCGATTGTCGATCCAGGACGATGAAATTTTGCAGGTAAGCTATAGAGGGGTTATGGATAAGATACGAGCCTATTTGGTAGGCCTTCCGCGTCGAAAAAAGCGCGTTCTGCAGGTGCTCACCGATATCGTCATGGTCTGGGCGGCGCTGTGGATGGCGTTTGTCGTGCGTTTGGGGGTGGGTGACCTGATCAATCCATTTACCCAGCACCGCTGGTTATTTGTTGCCGCCCCGGTTGTCGCAATTCCCCTGTTCATCCGATTCGGCCTGTATCGGGCGGTGATGCGTTATTTCGGCAACGACGCGCTGATCACCATCGTCAAGGCGGTGAGCCTTTCGTCGCTGATCCTGGGGGTGGTCGTCTATGTCTATAGCAACCATCAGGTGGTTGTTCCGCGTTCGATCATCTTCAACTATTGGTGGTTGAGCCTGGTCATGGTCGGTGGCCTGCGGCTTGCCATGCGCCAGTACTTCCTGGGTGACTGGTTTGGTACCGCGCAGCATATGCCGTTCACCAATCGTGATGATGGTCTGCCCAAGGTCGCCATTTACGGCGCCGGCTCGGCGGGGAATCAACTGGTTGCCGCGTTGCGCATGGGTCGTGCCATGCGGCCTGTGGCCTTTATCGATGACGATAGCGGTATTGCCGACCGCAATATCGCCGGCTTGCAAGTCTACAAGCCCAAGCATATCCAGCAGATGATCGATGCCACGGGGGCCCAGGAGATACTCCTGGCGATCCCGTCCTCTTCCCGGGGCCGGCGCCGTGAAATACTGGCCCTGTTGGAAGGTTATCCACTGCATGTTCGAAGTGTGCCGGGTTTCATGGACCTGGCCAGTGGACGGGTCAAGGTCGACGATATCCAGGAAGTTGATATCGCCGATTTGCTCGGACGCGATACTGTCCCTGCTCAAGAGGACCTGCTTGAGCGCTGTATCAAGGGGCGCTCGGTGCTGGTGACGGGCGCCGGCGGCTCAATCGGTTCCGAGTTGTGCCGGCAGATTCTGACGCTTCGCCCCACTACCCTGCTGCTTTACGAGCACAGCGAGTTCAATCTCTACACCATCCTCTCTGAGCTTGAACAGCGTGCTGATCGGGAGTCGCTGTCGGTACGCTTGCTACCGATCCTGGGTTCCGTGCGTAACCAGGACAAGCTGCTGTCGGTCATGAAAACCTGGCATGTCGAGACGGTCTACCATGCGGCGGCCTACAAACATGTGCCGATGGTTGAGCACAATATTGCCGAAGGCGTATTGAACAATGTGATCGGTACCTTGAATACCGCACAAGCGGCCTTGCAGGCGGGTGTCGCAAACTTTGTGCTGATTTCCACCGACAAGGCCGTGCGTCCAACCAATGTGATGGGCAGTACCAAGCGTCTGGCTGAAATGACGCTCCAGGCCCTCAGTCGTGAACTCGCCCCGGTACTCTTTGGCGATCAGGCCAATGTATCGCGGGTGAACAAGACCCGCTTCACCATGGTCCGCTTTGGCAACGTGCTCGGATCCTCGGGGTCTGTTATCCCACTGTTCCACAAGCAAATAAAGATGGGTGGGCCGCTGACCGTTACCCACCCGAAGATCACACGTTATTTCATGACTATCCCGGAGGCGGCGCAACTGGTTATCCAGGCCGGCTCGATGGGGCAGGGTGGTGATGTCTTTGTGCTGGATATGGGCGAGCCTGTCAGGATCGTCGAGCTGGCCGAAAAGATGATTCATCTCTCCGGCTTGAGCGTTCGTACGGACAAGAGTCCCCATGGTGACATCGCGATCGAGTTCACCGGGTTGCGCCCGGGTGAAAAACTTTACGAAGAGTTGCTGATCGGTGACAACGTCGAAGCGACCCAGCACCCGATGATCATGAGCGCCCACGAAGATATGCTTTCCTGGGATGTGCTCAAGTCCAGGCTGTATGAATTGGTGGCTGCGGTTGAGAGTGATGATTACGTGCGCGTACGGCAAATGTTGCGCGATACCGTAAGCGGTTACGCGCCCGATGGTGAGATCGTCGACTGGATATACCAGCAGCGCCGTATGGACACCTGACCGTTGAACACTTGATAAGGGCGTATTTTTGATAGACGACCCCGTACAATGTGATGCTGAATGAGCTAGGTTTGGCGCAGGAGCCAGCGTGTCAGTACGAAAGTAATTGGAATGGTCGCGATGATGACAACGAGGGGGGCGACGCTTTGGGGAATGTCAAAGCGTTCGATGAAGAGGCTCAATAGGACTGCCGATATCAAGTACTGAACCAAATACACCAGTGGAAAGGCGAAGAAACCTTTCCAACTGACAGGGGTCTTGAAAACGATCGTTGCGTTGAACCAGTACGAAAATAGGATGCCGATTGAAAATGCCAAGGCGTACGCAACCTGGTAAGGGATCGCGAACTGAAGGCCAAAATACAAGCCATACGTAAAGGCGGTATTGATGCTGCCGCCTATTATGAATTTGATCAAGTCGATAAATGACCTATGTCTCGACATCCGGTTAAGCCTGTATTTGCGATTTGATCAACGTTATAAAATCGCCGTATTCTCGGATGTAGTCGTCGGCGTCGTAATAGTCAGATGCAAACACCAGCAACATGGCGTCTGGTGAGTACTTGTATTGGATGCACCAGGTTTTTGGAGGTAGATACAAGCCTATGTTTGCTCTATCAAGCGTGATCTCTTCGCGTGTTTCGCCGTCATCCACAACAACGTGAATACTGCCTCTGACAGCAATCAGAAACTGATGGCATTGGTGATGGGCGTGCTCGCCGCGAGTATCAGCAGTGGGGACGTCATAAACCAGAAAATAGCGTTTCGGGTTGAACGGGATTTCACGTTCGAACTCGCCGACGGACAGGTTGCCGCGCAGGTCAGGGACAGCCTTGAATGTATGCAGTGTGACACCGGATACGTTGGTTTTGGTGACTGAGGGCGCTGAGGATACTGGAACCTTCATGTTCTCGCTGGTGGAGTCGACGGCGTCTGCGTAACCAATTATCTTTGCGGGGTTGCCGGCGACGATAGCGAAGGGCGGGACCGAGCGTGTCACGACTGCACCGGCACCCACCATGGCATTTTCGCCGATGATCAGGCCTGGAAGGATGGTTGCATTGGCTCCGATGGTCGCTTTGGTTTTTACCACCGTACGCAGGAACTCGTCAGGGTACTGTTTACTGCGCGGGAAGCGGTCGTTGGTAAAGGTAGCGTTGGGGCCGATGAACACGTCATCCATTATTTCGATGCCGTCCCAGACTTGGACACCACACTTGATAGTGACGCGGTCACCAATGGTCACATCGTTCTCAATGAAAACGTTGTTGCAGATATTACATTCCGAACCGAGGCGGGCCTGTGGCAAAACGTGCGCAAAGGCCCAGATCTTGGTGCCCTTGCCGATGTGGCGAGACTCACAAAGCCCGTTGGGATGAACAAAGTACTCGCTGTTTTCATTTGTCATGATTAAAACTCTCAGTCCTCATTGGGATGGCAAGCGGTCTGGCTTTAGTATTTTCATAGGTGCGCCACGCGTAAGAACCTACAATACCCAGTCCGAACAGGTTAGCCGCTCCCAGGAAGACGATGACATTAATGGTCATCGCGTAACCCGAGACAGTAATCAATCCCATCAGCCGCGCAACAGTCACAACGATGCCGAAGCAGGCTGCCAAAATGGTGGTCATCCCACCCAGGCGTGTAAGCAGGCGGATTGGCAGGTCAGTAAAGGCAAAGATACTGTCCATCATGTAGTTCACTTTCTTGGATAACGTCCAGGCCGATGCGCCGTGCTCACGTTTTAGGCGATTGTAGGAAATGGTCTTGCGGCGATATCCTAGCCAGAAAACTTGTGCAATGAGCGAGCTGTGCCTTTCATCGAGTGTTAGCAACGTATCACGAAAGGCTTTGTTGCAAGCGAAGACGTCCACACCACCTTCCGGTATTTCGGGTACTACGTATCGACGATACAGGCTCCAGAAAGTCTTGGATGCAAGGCGCGAAAGAAGTGGATCGTCCCGTCCTTCGCGAACCCCAAGAACAACATCGTATTGTTCGGTCAATAGTTGTGCGTTCATCTCGAGCACGAGATCCGGTGGTTCTTGCAGGTCCGCAGCCATGACTGCAAAACGATCGCCTCTGCCAGCCCCCAGACCTACCCTAATTGCCGGGAATGAACCGAAGTTACGTGAAAGTAGTACGAGTTGGGATTCGAAGCGTTGCTTTGGCAGTTGTTCTCTCAAGATATCGTAGCAGCGGTCCGGACTGCCATCGATCACAAAAACAGCTTCGAAATCGCCTGCTAGCTTGCTGCTCAGTCCATCGATGGCGATCAACAAATCTGGCAATGAGCTTTCGTTTTTGTAAACGGGAATAACTAGCGTTAGCAAACGATGGTGCTCCTTATTGTTCGAAGTACTTTTTGACGGCTGCAATAACCGACTCTACAGCTTCATCGGTCATGCCGGGGAAGCACGGTAGGGTCAACAGCTTTTGGCACGAGCTGTTGGTGACCGCCATGGAGCCGGCAATAAGAGACTGAGGGTAGGCCACCTGTTGATGATCTGGAATGGGGTAGTGAATTTCTGTAGCAACACCATGGGCCTTGAGGAACTCGCGTAGTGCTTCGCGGCGGTGGATACGTGTAACGTAAAGGTGTGCGGCAAATGATTCATCTACAAATGGCAATGCATCAAAGCCCAAGCCTGAAAAAGCTTCGTTGTAGCGAGAGGCAATGTCTCGGCGAGCGACGTTCCAAGTATCGAGCAGAGGCAATTTGATTCGCAAAATAGCCGCTTGAATTTCATCCAGGCGGCTGTTTTTGCCTCCGGTGTGACCTACGTGATATTTCGACGACCAGCCATATTGGCGAATGGCTTTGAGCCGGGTCGCCAACTTGTCATTATTGGTCACTACTGCACCGCCATCGCCCATGGCACCAAGATTTTTGGTTGGGTAGAAACTGAAGCATGCCGCATCGCCCCAGCTGCCTGCTTGTCGGCCCTCCAGTTTTGCACCATGGGATTGTGCACAGTCTTCAATCAGCGTCACACCAGCGTCGTGGGTCAGAGCCAGCAACTCTTTGATGTTCGCCATTTGCCCATAAAGGTGAGTCACGATGACACATCTGGGTTTCTGTTTAAGAGCTTCGGCCAAGGCATTTACGGACATGGTCATGCAGGATGGGGCGATGTCGACATACAGCGGCACCGCCCCGACGGCATGGATCGCAGTGCTGCTGTAGAAGCCGGCGTTGGCAACGGTCACGACCAGATCACCGGGTTCGACGCCAACGCTGCGCAAGGCGATTTCAATGGCATCAGTACCATTGGCCATGGATATACAATGGCCGACGCCCACGTAGTCGGCAAACTCCGATTCGAAACCGGTTACTTCTTCTCCCAGAACATACCAGTGGCGATCAAGGACTTTCTTGACCGCGCCAAGCAGGTCCAGATTTTTGTTCATCGCCACGTCTGAAAAGAGGGGGATCATAGTAATGCTCCTTGCGTGCTCAAGTCGGAGTTGAGTGGGGGCGTTTCAGACTTTCTGAAAAAGATTTTTTTGAGGCGCAGGGCTCTTTTTTCGACAAGATGCCAGGAAGCAATACCACATAGCAGTGCAATCGTGCTGGCGGTCAGGAAGTTTTGAGTTCCTGAGAACTGTGGAAATGCCCAGGCCGTCAATTGCTGTGCCGGCCAGCCGTAGAGATAGACTCCGTAGGAGTAATCGCCCCATTTATCCAGCCATGCGAACTGCTTGAAAAAGCTGACCGTGCAGAAGAAGGTCACGAGCAGCAAAATGTACCCGTAGGCAAATTTATCAGTACCCAGGGTGATACCGGCCAGAAACAGCGCGATCAGCATGAAATAGGGGCTGACCGGCACACTGTCGCGATTGATGTAGAGGAAAGAGCCAATATAGAACAGCAAGCAAACGTGCAAGTTGGTTTTGCTGCTCAAGGCGTCGGGCAAGTACGACTTGTCGTTCCAGAACACTACGAGTAATACGAAAAACACGGTGTTGAAAAGGGCACGGCTGCGCATGATCCCGAAGAGATAAACAAACAGCACGATGATGTACAGCCATACTTCGATCAGGACCGACCAGATCGAACCATTCACGGCCTGGTTGAGGTTCTGGGTGAAGACACCCGGCAGGAAAAACCCTCCCTGGTAGGTGAATGCCAGCCCTTTGAAGTAAGTCCAAACGGCTCCGTTGGTCAGGTATTCGCCTACGGGCAGTGTTGTCACAATACTGCCCAGGACAAAGGTGACCAGAATCATGTTGACCCAAAGTGCCGGATAGATTCGCAACACTCGGGAAATCACGTAATGCTTCGCCCCGCTGTTCAGGATGCTAGCGGTGACCAGAAAACCACTGATCAGGAAGAACAGGTCAACTGCAACGCCGCCAATGTAGGCGTAGCCGGTCGTCTTTGTGACCCAGTCTGCCGGCACTCCGGCCACAATTGCAGGCGTGTGGCCGTAGATGACCGAGAGTGCCGCCATAAGCCGGATAAAGGTCAGGTTGTTATTTTTGCCAACGAATAGATCTGCCAGTGTGCGCATTACTCAGCCTTTGTGAGTGATAGTTTCAGGCAATTCGTATTTACCTCGGATGGATCTGTTACGACGATCCGTCCCCTGGAGAATGCTGCGCCTTGTAGAAAACCCGGGTAGAGCGGGGAGGTTTTATCGATAACGATGTTCCATACCGTGTGCAGGTCCATCACGCTGTCGAGATACTGGCCGCCATGCATGTACCAGGGCGAAAAACTATCGGCCCCATACACACAGGCCGAAGGGGCTGCGTTGATGGCGACTTTGTTGTCTTCAAGGAGTTTGAATACCTTGCTGTTGTTGGACTCCAGTGCGTCATACCAGTGACCGACACTGAAGCGCCTCGGCGTATCGGTGAGATACAGCGGAATGACGAGGGCGGCTAGTGCGGCACAAACCAGATAAGTGCGCGGGCGCGTCACCGTGTTCATGTTCAGCAGCTCTGTCAGCGCAACATAAACAGAACCGATGATGAACGGTAGCCAAATCAGCTCGTAGTAAGGGTTCACGTGATTTGGCAGCACTGAATAGGGGGCGATCAGCGTCAGCACCGCACCCACGATATAGAGTGTTTTGGGTAGTGTTCTGTCACGCAGCAGCACAATCATTGCCACGATGCTTGAAAAAATCAGGGTCATGGAAATGATCAGGCCATGCACCATCATCACCGGGTGCTCGTCCCACCTCAGATAACGCCAGACGGTGGCTGCCACCCTGCTTGGTGAAATATCAACGAGGTACGGGGATTGTGCATCGCTGATCCCCAGGAAGGGGGATGCCGCGATGAACTTCGAGCCCGCCACGATCAGCAGGGAAATAGCCAGGCCGACCAAGCCAACCAGGAGGCGTTTGTTGAGTGCCTTTTTTGATTTGAACAGGATATAGGCGAAAGAGAACGCGTAGAAAAGGATGAAGTCTTCCTTTGCCAGTGTGGACAGCAGCAGCAAGGCCGCAGAAACGTACAGCCAGGTATCGTTCTCCTGGCGATCATCCTTGAACAGGCAATAGACCGCTGCCAGCCCCAGGCAGCCGGACATCATGTGGGTCACCATGCCGGTGTAACGAGCATACTCGGCCACGATCGGGCTCGAGAGTGACGCTGTCGCGAACAGCGCCAGGGTGATCCAGTATTGGCGGGGCTGCACCACTTCAATCAGGATCTTCCAGCACAGGAACACATAAGTGGCAGTGAGGATCCGTACGCTCCAGATCAGCCAGTCCGGCCCCAGCGATGACAGTACGAAGATCAGCCATGTCGACAAGGGGCGGATCCACGACCAGGCGACTCCATTGGCCAGAAACGAATAGTTGTTGTAATCGTCGTGGTGGATGGGAATAGAGTTCGGCAGAAGACCCGAAACAGAGTAATAAGCCATCCAGTAGAAGACGGCTGAAATCAAGGCAAACGAAAGGATATTCAGATGCCGTGAAAAAAGCGGTTTGGGCATCGGGCTGATTGAATGACTCATTTGTTCTCGATGTTCCTCTGGGTGTGCGCTGTCCATGTGCCTCCTTTGGTTTCATCGGTGGCTTGTTCTGCTCGGCGGATGCCTGGCGGTCAGTGCTGCGGCGTGGGTTGAACAGGGCCAGGTAAATCGGCTTGCTTGCATGGGCCCCGTTGCATTTATAGTTTCATATCCTGTAACGGACACACTTTTGACAGCACCACCCCATCGCCTAAGTTTGGGAGGCAGCTTCGGAAAAGCTGCTTCAACCCCTCGATCTCATGGAGTGTCACTTATGCGTACAAGCTTTTTCTCTTCCCTCGCTTTCGTCCTGCTGCTGGGTATCACGGGTGTGGTCAATTCGGCACCGACCGCGACTACCAAGACCGACTCGTCGGTTCCTGCTTCAAGCCCGGCGGCAAGCGCCACGTCCGGCAAGCTCAACCTCAACACCGCCGATGCCCAAACCATCCAGCACGAACTCTCCGGCATAGGTGAGGCCAAGGCCCAGGCCATTGTCGCCTATCGTGAGGCGAATGGCCCTTTCTCTTCAGTGGATGAGTTGCTCGAAGTCAAAGGTATCGGCAAATCGCTGCTCGACAAAAATCGCGACAAGCTCGATATCAACTGAGTACGCGCTATCGGGAGAAGAGGTCTATCCCATGATCGGCCTCTTCTCAAGGTGTAAAGCGGTGTCTTACTCCACCTGATCCTTCAAGTGCGCCTTCGTCACCGCCAGTATCTTTTGCGCCAGGGCCTCATCCTCGGCACTCCTGGACAACACCAGGGCGCCCACCAGCGTCGCCAGCATGACAATGCTCTGATCCTGGGCGTCCGGCCCTGACCCCAGAGCTTCCTCCACCTGCTTGAGTCGCGACTCGATCACCGTATCCGTTGTCGGGCTCGGCTCGCCTCGCTGACCCAACTCCAGGCACATGGTCGGTAGTGGGCAGCCGTGATCCGGGGTGGTCAGGTGCCACTCGGACAGATAGCTGTCGATAAACGCCTGCAACGGCTTGTCCTGGCTGAACAGCGTATCGCAGTGCACATCCAGTTCGGCCGCCGCTTCCTGCAATGCCTTCTCCACCAGCTCATCCTTGGATTTGAAATGCGCGTAGAAGCCACCATGGGTCAGCCCCAGTGCCTTCATCAGGGGTTGCAGGCCGGTCGCACCAATGCCATCACGGCGGAAGCGTGCGGCGGCTTCCCGGATGATGCGTTCGTGGGTCTGGGCTTTGTGGTCTTGTGAATACCGCATGGCGGGTTCTCCGAATCGTTAAGCCATGATAACCGTGACGTGTAGGCGATTTGTCATGTTTTTTCAAGGGCGCATGCAGCCAATGGAAAAAATCCGAAACCATGGACCTGGCATGAATAGTGATTACCCATTGATCTACGATTGTTGAACAATCCAAGGCGATGATCATGAGTACACAGCTGTCCCTGGCCGACCAGATTACCCTGGAGTTGCGTGCCGATATCATCGGTGGCCGCCTGCTGCCGGGCATGCCGTTGGTCGAGAACGATCTGGTCAATACCTACAACGCTTCGCGCAACACGATTCGAGAGGCGCTCCATCGGCTCGGCCAGGAAGGCCTGGCACGTTACGTCCGGAACAAGGGCGTGATGGTGCGCCGCCTCGGCGTCGAGGAGGTACGCGATCTGTTCCAAGTGCGCCGCACCCTGGAGCTGCAGGCCATCGCCCTGAGCAAACCCCTGCGCGAATACCAGTCCGACCGCATGCTCGAGTCCATCGAGGCCGCCGAGTTGGCTCGCGAGCGCGAGGATTGGCGGGCCCTGGGCACCCACAGCCTGGCGTTTCATCAACATATCGTCGGCTTGATGCGCAGTCCGCTGTTCGACGAGTTTTTTACCAATATCGTTGCGCAGTTGCGCCTGGTGTTTTGTTCGGCGCCCGATGAGCAGCGTTTCCAAGCGCCCTGGCTGGCGCGTGATCGTTATATCCACGACCTGCTCGCCGAGGGTGACAAGCACGCCGCCGGGGAGGCGATGAGCCTGTACCTCGACGATTCCGAGCAGATGCTGCTCGACTTTTTAAGCCGTCCTTCCCATCACTGATCGAGGATCCTGAGCATGTACAAAGACTATCCCGCCGCCTATCAGGTCAGCAAAGGCTCGGCCTTGCAGGTGGATACCGCGTTTTATGAGCGCATTCGCGAGGAAAAGGGGGCTCGTACGCTGATCGAGCAGTTCGAGGTGCCGATTCGTACCGGGCGTGCCTGGAAGGTGCCCGCCGGCCATGTATTCCGGGTAACCACGCCGGTCGGTCCGCAGGTCGGCGATTTCAACGTCTGGAATGCCAACGACCCGCGCGAGCGCCTCTGGGCGGCCCGCACCCGTCAGTTGCAAGGGGCCCATGTCAGCACCCATGACCGGCTCTGGTCGAACCTGCCGTTCCTTCGTCCGCTGGTCACCATCACCGATGACAGCCTGGCCGGGTACGGGATCGACGAGCATGGCGGACGTCTGCACGATCTGCTGGGGACACGCTGTGATCCGTATGTGAACAAGATGCTCACAGGGGAAGACTTCCACCATCACTGTCACTCGAACCTGACCCGCGCCGTCCTGCCGTATGGCTTGACCGAGTTTGATGTCCACGACGTGCTGAATATCTTCCAGTGCACAGGGCTCAATCACGACGACATGTATTTCATGAAAGCCTGTCCGGCGCAGAAGGGCGACTACCTGGAGTTCTTCGCCGAGATCGATCTGCTGTGTGCGCTGTCGACCTGTCCGGGTGGCGACCTCTCGCTGCCGATGTGGGGGCCTGAGGCGCAGGACCCCCTCAGCGTCTGTCGCCCATTGGGGGTGGAAGTCTATCGGCTGGAGCCGTCATTGCTCGAAGGCTGGAGCCAGCCTGAACGAGCGGCTTACAAAGGTCAGCATGGCTTGCATATCGCCAAGGCTGCCTGGGAGAAATAACCTGCGGGAATGGGCGGTCAGCGATCCTTCGCGTCCTGGGCGTCCATCTCGGCATTACGTTCCTCGACGCGCCGACGTTGTTCGTCGGTCAGCTCCACTTTGTTCGCGGTGTCACGCAACATCATCAGTCCGCCGACGATGGAGCCGATGGCGACGACGATGATCAGCCAGGCATACCAGGGCATAAGGTTCTCCTAGATGGGCCGTTTGCGCATGAGCATTTCATCCGCAAGGTCGGCCCTTACCACTTCGAGTCAAAAGATTTCTCGGTGGTTCCATTGTAAGCCTGATCTGCCCGAATAGCCCTTAAAGCCCGGTCAGCATCGCGTCGGCCGGCGCCGCGGCACGCGATTGCCCGGTCAACAGGAAGTAGAGGAAGCCCGCGGCCATGAAGCCGAGGAAAATCAGGCCGATCAGCGTGTTGAACCAGGCCATCGCGATCAGGCACACCACCGCCAGGACCAGCGCGATCCCCGGCACGATCGGATAACCCGGTGCGCGGAAGCTGCGTTCCAGATTGGGTTCGGTTTTACGCAGTTTGAACAGACTGAGCATGCTGATGATGTACATCACGATGGCGCCGAACACCGACATGGTGATCATCGCTGCCGTCAAACTCATGCCCTGCAGGTTGACCAGGCCGTCGCTGTAGATTGCCGCGATGCCGATCAGGCCACCGGCAATAATGGCCCGGTGCGGGGTCTGGAAGCGTGACAGCTTGGCCAGGTAGGCGGGCAGGTAACCGGCCCGGGCCAGGGCGAAGAACTGCCGCGAGTAGCCGAGAATGATGCCGTGGAAGCTCGCCACCAGGCCGAACAGGCCGATCCATACCAGCATGTGCATCCAGCTGGAGTTGCTGCCCACTACCGCTTTCATTGCCTGGGGCAACGGGTCGTTGATGTTCGACAGCTGGCGCCAGTCGCCGACACCGCCGGCCATCACCATCACGCCGAGGGCCAGGAATACCAGGGTCAGGATGCCGCCGACATAGGCTTTGGGAATGGTGCGCTTGGGGTCCTTGGCTTCTTCGGCGGCCATGGCCGCGCCTTCGATGGCCAGGAAGAACCAGATCGCAAAGGGGATCGCGGCAAAGATGCCGGGGATCGAGTCGATGCTGAAGTTGCTCGAGCCGGACCAGCCGTTGAGCACGAAATTGCTGAAACTGAAGCCCGGCGCGACCACGCCCATGAACACCAGCAACTCGGCTACTGCCAGTACCGTCACCACCAGTTCGAAGGTGGCGGCGATGCTGACGCCAAGGATATTCAGGCCCATGAACACCACATAGGCGCCGACGGCGGCCAGGCGCGGGTCGAGGTCCGGGTACTGGACGTTCAGATAGGCGCCGATGGCCATGGCGATGGCCGGTGGAGCGAAGACGAATTCGATCAGGGTGGCAATCCCTGCGATCAGCCCGCCGCGTTCGCCAAAGGCCCGACGGCTGTAGGCAAAGGGCCCGCCAGCGTGGGGAATCGCGGTGGTCAGCTCGGTGAAACTGAAGATGAAGCAGGTGTACATGGTCGCCACCAGCAGGGTGGTGATGAGAAAGCCCAGGGTACCGGCGGTCCCCCAACCGTAGCTCCAGCCAAAATATTCCCCGGAGATCACCAGTCCGACCGCGATCCCCCACAGGTGCAGCGTGCCCAGCGTGGGCTTGAGTTGTGTGTTCATACGTTTCTCCCTGAACGGTTTGTTTATTGCTCGGCTCAGGGGATTGCAGTGGACGTGCCAGCCGCCAGGATCGCGTCGTTATCTGCGAAAAGCTGTCGTATCGAGGACGTTTCGCCGATGTTCGCCTGGGTTTCGACTTGCTTTGGTGCGAGCTCGGGCATTTATGGCGCATCGGGACTAGATTTACCGATCACCGGGTCCCGATACGCCCCGGGTTCCGCTACAATGCGCGCCGATTTCGACTTGCCAGAGAGCCCGCCCATGTCCGCCTGCCAGACGCCTATCATCGTCGCCCTGGATTTCCCCTCCCGTGACGCCGCCCTGAAGCTGGCCGATCAACTGGACCCGAAGCTGTGCCGGGTCAAGGTCGGCAAGGAGCTGTTCACCAGTTGCGCGGCGGAAATTGTCGGCACCCTGCGTGACAAGGGCTTCGAGGTGTTCCTCGACCTGAAATTCCACGATATTCCCAACACTACGGCCATGGCGGTCAAGGCGGCGGCGGAGATGGGCGTGTGGATGGTCAACGTGCATTGCTCCGGCGGCCTGCGCATGATGGCGGCGTGCCGTGAGGTGCTGGACCAGCGCAGCGGCCCGCAGCCGTTGTTGATCGGCGTGACCGTGCTGACCAGCATGGAGCGCGAGGACCTGGCCGGTATCGGCCTGGATGTCGATCCGCAGGTGCAGGTGTTGCGTCTGGCGGCGTTGGCGGAAAAGGCCGGGATGGATGGCCTGGTGTGCTCGGCCCTGGAAGCCACGGCGCTCAAGAGTGCTCATCCGGGCTTGCAGTTGGTGACCCCGGGGATTCGTCCGGCGGGCAGTGCCCAGGACGATCAGCGTCGTATCCTGACCCCTCGTCAGGCCCTGGATGCCGGTTCCGATTACCTGGTCATCGGTCGCCCGATCAGCCAGGCGGCCGATCCGGCCCAGGCGCTGGCGGCGGTAGTGGCCGAACTGGCCTGATTGGGTGGCGGGCTTGTCGCGGGCAATCGGTCGATAGTCGATTGCCCGAGACAAGAGTTACCTGAAAAAACGTCGGCTCAGACCTTCAGCACCAACTTGCCGAAATTCTCCCCGCTGAACAGCTTCATCAGCGTTTCCGGAAAGGTCTCCAGGCCTTCGACGATATCTTCCTTGCTCTTGAGCTGGCCCTTGGCGATCCAGCCGGCCATTTCCTGTCCGGCCGCGGCGAAGCGACTGGCGTAGTCCATCACCACGAAGCCTTCCATGCGCGCGCGATTGACCAGCAGCGCCAGATAATTGGCCGGGCCTTTCACCGCTTCCTTGTTGTTGTACTGGCTGATGGCACCGCAGATCACCACGCGCGCCTTGAAGTTCAGGCGGGTCAGCACCGCGTCGAGAATGTCGCCCCCGACGTTGTCGAAATACACGTCGACGCCTTTCGGACATTCACGTTTCAGGCCGGCGCCAACGTCCTCGCTCTTGTAGTCGATGGCCCCATCGAAGCCCAGTTCGTCGATCAGGAACTGGCACTTCTCGGCACCGCCGGCAATCCCCACCACTCGGCAACCCTTGAGCTTGGCAATCTGCCCGGCAATGCTGCCGACCGCGCCGGCCGCACCGGAGATCACCACGGTTTCGCCGTCTTTCGGCGCACCGACATCCAGCAGGGCGAAGTAGGCGGTCATGCCGGTCATGCCCAGGGCGGACAGGTAGCGCGGCAGCGGCGCCAGTGTCGGGTCGACCTTGTAGAAGCCCTTCGGCTCACCGAGGAAATAGTCCTGTACTCCCAGGGCACCGTTGACATGGTCGCCGACGGCAAAGCCGGGGTGGTTGGACGCCACGACTTTTCCGACGCCCAAGGCGCGCATCACCTCGCCAATGCCCACCGGCGGGATGTAGGACTTGCCCTCGTTCATCCAGCCGCGCATGGCCGGGTCCAGGGACAGGTATTCGTTCTTGACCAGGATCTGGCCCGCTCCCGGTTCGCCCACCGGCACTTGCTGGTAGGTGAAGGTCTCGCGGGTCGCAGGGCCGACCGGGCGCTTGGCCAGCAGGAATTGGCGATTGTTCTGGGTGGTCATGGCAGGCACTCGAAGATCAATGAAGTCTTGTTGATAGACCCTCATCGCGCAGACAGCAAGTTTTGCAGGCAAGGCGAATAGGGCGTGATCCACTTCAATGATGAAAGTCCCCATAACCTTATCACTGCAACGCATAAGCTATTAACCGGGCTTCTGATAGTGCTGCCGCGACGGTTGCCGCGCTGGCTAGACTGAGAGCACAGCAGCCCTTTCGTATTGCATTGAGGACATACCCATGAGCATGACGTTTTCCGGCCAGGTAGCCCTGGTGACCGGCGCAGCGGCCGGCATTGGCCGTGCGACCGCCCAGGCGTTTGCCGCCGAAGGCCTGAAGGTGGTCGTTGCCGACCTCGACGTTACCGGCGGTGAGGGCACGGTCGAGCTGATCCGCGCCGCGGGCGGCGATGCCGTGTTCGTGCGTTGCAATGTCACCCAGGAAGCCGATGTGCAAAACCTCATGGCCCAGGCTGTGAACGCCTACGGACGGGTGGACTACGCCTTCAACAATGCCGGTATCGAGATCGAGAAAGGCCGACTGGCCGACGGTACCCTGGACGAGTTCGATGCGATCATGGGCGTCAATGTCAAAGGCGTCTGGCTGTGCATGAAGTACCAGTTGCCGCTGATGCTGGCCCAGGGTGGTGGTGCCATCGTCAACACCGCCTCGGTAGCCGGCCTGGGCGCGGCGCCGAAGATGAGTATCTACGCGGCTTCCAAGCACGCCGTCATCGGCCTGACCAAGTCGGCGGCCATCGAGTACGCGAAGAAGAAAATCCGCGTCAATGCCGTCTGCCCGGCGGTGATCGATACCGATATGTTCCGTCGCGCCTATGAGGCTGATCCGAAGAAGGCTGAATTTGCCGCGGCCATGCATCCGGTCGGGCGCATCGGCAAGGTCGAGGAGATCGCCAGCGCGGTGCTTTATCTGTGCAGTGACGGTGCCGCTTTCACCACCGGTCATGCCCTGGCCGTGGACGGCGGAGCCACCGCGATTTGAGCTGTCGCTCGCTTCGCCCCGGTTCGTAGCCCTTTTGCAAGGAACCCGCCTAATGGCGGGTTTTTTTATGTCCGCCGGTGTTGGAAATCCGGTCGGTACATTCGCCCGCACGCGTCAGTCGGTGTCTTCAGGGCCCGGCGGGCGGGCCTTACAAGGCGGGGGCGAGAGGCTTTTTGTGCAAGCAAGACCCCCGGGCTTTTGTGTTTAACTGTTTAACGAGAAATAACAATGGGTTGGAGCGTCAAACAGAATGGATTTGGAAATTGATCGGCAGGCGCTGGTCCCCGTCGTGCAGCAAATCGTCAACGCCGTGGTCGAGTGGATTCGTTGCCAGCGCGCAGGCCCCGGGACTCGCCTGCCATCGGTTCGGCAGCTGGCCAAGGACAACTCCCTCAGCCAGGCGAATGTCCTTGAAGCCTGCCAGCGCCTGGTGGCGCAGGGCGTGCTGACACCGCGCAACGGCTCGGCCTTTATTGTCTCTGATGCCCATGGTGATGCCGGAGACAACGGCGAGCCGCAGTGGTACGAAGGCCTGGAAGCGGAGTGGGGCGCCTTCAGCGAACATCCCCTGGGCGAGTTGAAGCTGGGCTGCGGCTGGGTACCCGAAAGCTGGCGCGAGAGCGATGACATCGCCTATGCGATTCGCCAGGTCAGTCGTACGCAGATGCATGGGATGTTCAGCTACAGCACGCCCCAGGGGCTGTTGGCCTTGCGTCAACAGATCCAGAAGCGCCTGGCGCAAAAGGGCATTGCCTGCGCCCCCGAGCAGATACTGACGACCCATGGTGTCACCCAGGCGCTGGATCTGCTGGTGCGTCAGTTGCTCAAGCCGGGTGACTGCGTCCTGGTGGAAACACCGGGCTACGCCAACCTGTACAAATTGCTGGCGCTGCAGGGGGTCAAGCTGCTGGAGGTGGAGCGCACGCAGTCCGGGCCGGACATGGAGCAGTTATCCAGGCTGTTGCAGCAGTACCGTCCGCGCTGCCTGTTCATCAACAGCCTCTACCACAACCCGACCGGGACCAGCCTGACCCTGGCGGTGGCCACGCAGTTGTTGCAGCTGGCCCAGACCCATGACTTCCTGATCGTCGAAGACGCTATCTACAGCGATTTGCAAAACGGGCCCGGCGTACAACTGGCCGCCCTGGATGGCGCCCAGCGGGTGATCTACGTCGGTGGCTTTTCGAAAACCCTGAGCAGTTCGTTGCGGGTCGGATTCGTCCGCGCCCGGGGCGAACTGATCCAGCGCCTGGCGCAAGTGAAGATGATCACCAGCCTCGGCGCCTCGCGCTTTGCCGAGTGTGTGGTCGCCATGCTGCTGGCCAATGGCACCTATCGCAAGTTGGTGCAGCGACTGCGCCAGCGCCTGAGCGTGGAGCGGGTCACCACCCTGGACACCTTGGAGCGGGCGGGCTGGGAGGTGTTCACCGAGCCTGCCGGCGGCATGTTCATCTGGGCCCGCAGCCCGGGCTATCCTCTGGCGCAAGTCCTGGCCCGGGCGCGCAAGCTGGGGGTGCTGCTGGCCCCGGGCGATGCCTTTATGCCGCAGGGTAAAAGCAGTGACTGGCTGAGGATAAATGTGGCCTATGCTTCGGACCTGCGCGCGCAGAAGTTCTTCCGTCTGCTGGGGGGCGCCGAATCGACCTCGACCATCCTGAAAGCGACGCGGATGTAGCTTTTGGCCATTATTCCGGCGCCAAAGGCTTGTGCTTTACCCGTCCCGATTGCGAATCTGCATGAATCTTGAATGGGCGTGTGCACCTTCAGCATTCTAATCGGGGATTAAGCGCCATGATTTCTGCCGTGCAAGGACGTTTCGCCAATCTCGGTATGGCCAAGAAATTGGGTATCGGGTTTGCCCTGGTATTGTTGCTGACCGGCCTGGTGGCGGCGATCGGTGTCTGGTCCTTGCAAACCATCAGCTTGCGCTTCGATGGGCTCAAGCAGATGTCTTCGCTCAACAGCCAGTTGCTGCGGGTGCGTTTGCTCGAGCAGGAATATGCGCTGCATTCGGACCCCAAGACCGTCGATGCCCTGCACCAGGGCGTCGACGGGCTGCTGGCGCAGGCGCAGGTCCTCAAGGCGCAATCGGCGGCCAACGTACCGGTCATGACCGATGTCGAGCAGGCACTGGGTGCCTACCGCAAGGCGTTCGACGAGTTCGTCGAGTTGACCCAGACCAAGGACCTGGCGCTGGAAATGGCCAGTTGGTCGGTGTCCAGCGTGGCCAACAACCTTGACGTGCTCCAGGCCGGTTTGTCCGATGATGGCACCTATGCCCTCAAGGATTCCCAGGGCAAGGACGGCAAGGAGTTTGTCGAGCAGGCCGGCCAGGTCAGCCATGTCTCGCAGTTGATGTTGCAGGCGATGAACGAGGCCCGCGTGCGCCTCGACCAGAGCCGCAAAGGCGATGAAGAGAATCAGAACAAAGGCAAGATCGAGCAGGCCGACCAGGCCCTGGCCCAGGTGGAGGCGCTCAAGACCGCAGTCAAGGACCCGGGCTATCAGACGGTGCTGACCGAGGTCAGTGGCCATATCGCCAGCTTCGGTGACAAGCTCACCGAATACACCGGCCTGCTGGAGCAGGAAAAAAAGGTTTACCAGCAGTTGCATGAGCGCGCGGCCCAGGTGGTGGAGCGGGTCAACCAGGCCTACGCCGCCGAAGACCAGTCGATGCAGGCCGAGCTGAAGAAGAACGCGCTCCTTATCATTGGCTCATCGGCCCTGGCCTTGCTGGTCGGGCTGGTGGCGGCACTGGTGATTACCCGTCTGATTGTCGCGCCGTTACGCAGTGTCATCCTGGTGGCCCAGCAGATTGCCGCCGGTGACCTGACCGGTAAGGTGGAGGTCAGGCGTCGCGACGAAATTGGTCAACTGATGCAGGCCATGCAGCAGATGGGCGCGGGCTTGAGCGGTATTGTCAGCGGCCTGCAGGCGGGGATCGAACAACTGGCGACTTCGGCGCATTCGTTGTCGGCGGTCACCGAACAGACCAACCTGGAAGTCAGCAGCCAGAAGGAAGAAACCGAGCAGGTCGCCACCGCGATGAACCAGATGACGGCCACGGTGCACGATGTCGCACGCAATGCCGAAGAGGCCGCCCAGGCGGCGCAGACCGCCGACGACAAGGTCGACAGTGGACAGCAGGTGGTGCGCCAGAGCATGCAGCGGATCGAGCAACTGGCGGATTCGGCCAGTTCCGCGAGCCTGAGCATCGAAAGCCTCAGTGCGGAAATCCAGAATATCGGTACGGTGCTCGGAGTGATCAAGAGCGTGGCCGAGCAGACCAACCTGCTGGCCCTCAACGCGGCCATCGAGGCGGCCCGGGCAGGTGAGCAGGGCCGTGGTTTTGCCGTGGTGGCCGATGAAGTAAGGGCCCTGGCCAAACGTACCCAGCAGTCCACCGAAGAGATCGAGCGCCTGGTCAGTGCCTTGCGCACGGCGGCGCAGGCCTCGGTACATCAGATCCAGAGCAGTGGTGAGTTGGTCAAGCTGGCGGTCAGCGATGCGTTGCAGACCGAGAGTGCGCTGGGCAGCATTGCCGCGGCGGTGTCGCTGATCCAGCAGATGAACCAGCAGATTGCGGCGGCGGCCGAGGAGCAGAGTTCGGTGGCCGAAGAGATCAACCGCAGCGTGACCAGTATCCGCGCCAGTGCCGATCAGTCGGCGCTGGCGATGCAGGGCAACGCGGCGTCAAGCATCGAGCTGGCACAGTTGGGGATGGAGTTGAAGGGGATGGTCGGGCATTTCCGGATCTGATGGCAGCGTGGCGAGCGGGCAATCCCGTTCGCCACAGGTTGTATGTGATTCTCAGGCCTTGCGCCAGTTGAGGATCAGCAACGTCAGTACCCCCGCCACGATCCCCCAGAACGCCGAACCCACCGAAAACAGCGTGAACCCCGACGCCGTCACCATAAAGGTGATCAGCGCCGCTTCCCGCTCCTTGGGCTCGGTCATGGCCAGGTTCAAACCATTCATGATCGAACCGAACAGCGCCAATGCCGCGATCGACAGCACCAGTTCCTTGGGCAGCGCGGCGAACAGTGCCGCCAGTGTCGCGCCGAAGGTCCCGGCAATCCCGTAGAAAATCCCGCACCAGACGGCGGCCGTGTAGCGCTTGTTCTTGTCCTCATGGGCATGGGGCCCGGTGCAGATGGCCGCGCTGATGGCCGCCAGGTTGATCCCGTGGGAGCCGAAAGGCGCCAGCAGCAGCGAGGCGATCCCGGTCACGCTGATCAAGGGCGAGGCCGGCACGTTGTAACCGTCGGCGCGCAGCACGGCGATGCCGGGCATGTTCTGCGAGGTCATGGCCACCACGAACAGCGGAATGCCGATGCTGATGGTCGCCGCCAGGGAGAACGATGGCGTGGTCCACACCGGCGTCGCCACCTCCAGGTGGAAACCGCTGAAGTCCAGCAACCCGAACATTCCCGAGAGAGCGGTGCCGACCAGCAGGGCGGCGAGCACGGCATAGCGTGGCGACAGGCGCTTGACGATCAGGTAGCTGAAGAACATCCCCAGCACCAGCCCGGTGCGATGCTGCGCGGCAACGAAGATCTCGCTGCCGATCTTGAACAGGATGCCCGCCAGCAGCGCCGCCGCCAGTGACGAGGGCAGGCGCTTGACCAGCTTCTCGAAACTGCCGGTCAGGCCGCAAATCGTCACCAGCACTGCGCAGGTGATGTAGGCACCGATGGCCTCGCCGTAGGTCACCCCGGACAGGCTGGTGATCAACAGCGCCGCGCCGGGCGTCGACCAGGCGATGGTGATCGGCGTGCGATAACGCAGGGACAGGCCGATGCTGCAAATCGCCATGCCGATCGACAGCGCCCAGATCCACGAGGAGATCTGCCCGGTGGTCAGTCCCGCGGCCTGCCCGGCCTGGAACATCAACACCAGGGAGCTGGTGTAGCCGGTCATCATCGCGATAAAACCGGCGACCACGGCGGAGGGTGAAGTGTCGGCCAATGGGCGCAGGCGTGCCTGGGTGAGGTCGGTCATGGGACGGCATTCCTTGTGCTGGGGAAACAAGCAGTAACAGTCCGGGTAGACTAAACGTAAAGGTGAGGGCTGATTGCAATACAGCCGGCGCGGCAAACAGCCGTACAGTCGTGTTGGCACCCGGCTTTGTGTACAATGTGCCATGCTTTTACGCGCTACTTGTCAGTGACCCGCTGTGCCGTTCGCCAGTCGGGGTCCATTCGCCGCCGTCTCCGATCCGAGTGCCCATGAACGAACAGTTGCAGCCCCTCAAGAAACAACCGCGTGCCGGCAAGGCTGGCCGCACCGGGACCCAGGACGATATCGTCTACGCGCATATCTTCGAGGCCATTCTCGAACAACGGCTGGCACCCGGGACCAAATTGAGCGAAGAAGCGCTGGGGGAAATTTTCGGGGTCAGTCGCACCATCATTCGTCGCGCCTTGTCGCGCCTGGCCCATGAAGGCGTGGTGTTGTTGCGCCCGAACCGTGGCGCGGTGGTGGCCAGCCCGAGTGTCGAGGAAGCCCGCCAGGTGTTCCTGGCCCGGCGCATGGTGGAGAAGGCGATTACCGAACTGGCGGTCCTGCACGCCACGGCCGAGGAATTGGCGCTGTTGCGGCAGATGGTCAACGACGAGCGCGACAGTTTTTCCCGTGGTGATCGTGGGGCGGGAATCCGTCTTTCCGGCGAGTTCCACCTCAAGCTGGCGGAAGCGGCGAAGAATGCTCCGCTGATCAGCTTTCAGCGCAGCCTGGTGTCGCAGACTTCGTTGATCATCGCCCAGTACGAAAGCGGTAATCGCTCCCACTGTTCCTATGATGAACACACCCAGTTGATCGATGCCATCGAGGCCCGGGATGCGGTGCTGGCGGTGGATCTGATGATGCACCACATGGACCATATCGACAGCAAGCTCAACCTCGATGAGGAGAGCGCGTCGGATGACCTGCATGCGGTGTTCTCGCACCTGTTGCTGGCGAAGAAGCCGGGGCGGTCCGGGGCAAAACTGTAGGCTATTGCCCAGTTCTGCCTTGCCACAATACAGCGTACCGATACGGACCTTGTAGGAGCAGGGCTTGCCCGCGAAGGCGGCCTTGAGAGCGCTAAAAGCTTCGCGGGCAAGCCCTGCTCCTACAGGTTATGTGTTGTCGATGAGACTGGGTGCGCTCAGCGCTGGTGCACCAGATTCCCCGCCGCGTAAGTCTGCTTCACCGTCCGGTCATCCCCCAGGGTCATCAGCACGAACAAGATCTCGGCAATGTTGCTGGCCTGTTTCAGGCGATAACTGAGCAGTGGCGTGGCGTGATAATCCAGCACCAGGAAGTCCGCATCGCTGCCCGGTTGCAGGCTGCCGATCTTGTCTTCCAGGCGCAGTGCCCGGGCGCCGCCGAGGGTCGCCAGGTACAGCGATTTGAACGGGCTCAACCGCGCCCCTTGCAGTTGCATCACCTTGTAGGCCTCGTTCAGGGTGTGCAGGATCGAGAAGCTGGTGCCGCCGCCCACGTCCGTGCCCACGCCGACATTCAACTTGTGCTTCTCCGCCATCGGCAGGTTGAACAAACCGCTGCCGAGGAAGAAGTTCGACGTCGGACAGAACGCCACCGCCGAGCCGGTCTGCGCCAGGCGTGCACACTCATCGTCACACAGGTGCACACCGTGGGCGAACACCGAGCGCTCGCCGAGCAATTGGTAGTGGTCGTAGACGTCCAGATAGCCCTTGCGCTCCGGAAACAGCTCCTTGACCCATTGCACTTCCTGCAGGTTTTCACTGATGTGGGTCTGCATGTACAGGTCCGGGTATTCCCCCAGCAGTTGGCCGGCCAGGGTCAATTGCTCCGGCGTCGAAGTCGGCGCAAAACGCGGCGTCACCGCATAGTGCAGGCGACCCTTGCCATGCCAGCGCTCGATCAGCGCCTTGCTCTCCAGATAGCCGGATTCGGCGGTGTCCGTCAGATAGTCCGGTGCATTGCGGTCCATCATCACCTTGCCGGCGATCATCCGCAGGTCGAGCTGCTCGGCGACCTCGAAGAAGGCATCCACCGATTGCGGGTGCACGCTGCCAAAGACCAGGGCCGTGGTGGTGCCGTTGCGCAGCAGTTCCTTGATAAAGATATCCGCGACTTCTTCGGCATGGGCCCGGTCGGCGAACTGGCTTTCGCAGGGGAAGGTGTAGGTGTTCAGCCAATCCAGCAGTTGTTCGCCATAGGCGCCGACCATGCCGGTTTGCGGCAGGTGGATATGGGTGTCGATAAAACCCGGGGTGATCAGCGCGTCAACATGGTGGATGACTTCAACGTCGGCGGGCAGGCTCGGCAGCAGATCGCTGGCAGCGCCGAGGGCGATGATGCGGCCGTTCTCGACCACCAGCAGGCCGTCTTCGAAATATTCATAGGAGGCCTCGATGCCAACCTCGGCCGGATCGGCGAGGCTGTGCAGGAGGGCGGCGCGGTAGGCTGTACGGGTCGAAGGCATGGTCTTTCTCAGTGTGTGGCCTGGCTGCGGCGCGAAGCCGGCAGCAGTTTGGCAATAGGTTCGGCGCTCGCGGTGTGCTGGCCGAAATTCGCGTTATAGGTGGCGATGATCTCGCCGGCGATGGAGATGGCGATTTCCACAGGCAACTTGCCTTTGACTTCGGCCAACCCCAACGGACAGCGCATGCGTTGCAGCACACTGGCGTCGAAGCCGCGCTCGCGCAGGCGGTGTTCGAACTTCACCCGTTTGGTCTTCGAGCCGATCAGGCCGAAATAGGCGAAGTCGTTGCGCTTGAGGATCGCGGCGGTGAGTTCCAGATCGAGCGGGTGATTATGGGTCATGACGATGCAATAGCTGCCCACGGGCAGGTTGTCGATTTCATCCACCGGTTCCTCGCTGACGATCTTGCGCACGCCGCTGGGAAGCTGTGCCGGAAACTCCTGCTCACGGGAATCGATCCAGCGTACCCGGCAGGGCAGGCTGGCGAGCAAGGGCACCAGGGCGCGGCCGACATGGCCGGCACCGAACACCGCGATCTCTGCCTGGACCTGGCCCATGGGCTCGAACAGCAGCACCGTGGCACCGCCGCAGCACTGGCCGAGGCTGGCGCCCAGGCTGAAGCGCTCCAGGTGGGTCGTCTGCTGGCCGCGAGCGAGCATATCGCGGGCGATCTGCATGGCCTTGTATTCCAGATGACCACCGCCGATGGTATCGAAGGTGCTGGCCGCACTGACGACCATTTTCGAACCGGCATTGCGCGGTGTCGAGCCGAGCTCTTCGATAATGGTCACCAGCACGCAGGGTTCACCCTGGTTCTGCAGGTCGGCGAGGGCGCTGATCCAGTAGTTCATAGACACCTCTCTGTCGTCTGTTCGGCAACCGCGGCCTGCTCCGCCTTGACCTGACGCATCTGCTCGCAGCCCCACAACACCCGCTCCGGCGTCGCCGGCGCATCGATCTTCGGCTGAACCCGATAATCCGCCAGGCTCGCCACCGCATCCTTGAGCGCGCACCACACGGCAATCCCGAGCATGAACGGCGGCTCGCCCACGGCCTTGGAATGGAACACCGTGTCCTCCGGGTTCTTGCGGTTCTCCACCAGCTTGACCCGCAGGTCCAGCGGCATGTCGGCCACCGCCGGGATCTTGTAGCTGGCCGGGCCGTTGGTCATCAACTTGCCCTTGGCGTTCCACACCAGTTCTTCCATGGTCAGCCAGCCCATGCCCTGGACAAAGCCGCCTTCCACCTGGCCGATATCGATGGCCGGGTTCAGGGAGGCGCCGACATCATGCAGGATGTCGGTGCGCAGCATCTTGTACTCGCCGGTCAGGGTATCGACAATCACTTCGGCGCAGGCCGCGCCATAGGCGAAGTAATAGAACGGCCGACCCCGGGCCTGGCTGCGGTCGTAATAGATCTTCGGCGTCTTGTAGAAGCCGGTGCTCGACAGCGACACCTGGGCGAAATACGCCTGCTGGATCAGCGTCTCGAACGTCAGGATCTGGTCGCGCACCCGCACATGGCCATTGCGGAATTCCACGTCCGCGTCGCTGACCTTGTAGTGCCGCGCGGCAAACTCCACCAACCGCTGCTTGATGATCTCGGCGGCGTTCTGCGCCGCCTTGCCGTTCAGGTCGGCACCACTGGAGGCGGCGGTAGGCGAGGTATTGGGCACCTTGTCGGTGTTGGTGGCAGTGATCTGCACCCGGTCGATTTCCACCTGGAACACCTCGGCCACCACCTGCGCGACCTTGGTGTTCAAGCCCTGGCCCATCTCCGTACCGCCATGGTTCAGGTGGATGCTGCCGTCGGTGTAGACGTGCACCAGCGCCCCGGCCTGGTTGAGGAAGCTGGCGGTAAACGAGATACCGAATTTCACCGGTGTCAGCGCCAGGCCTTTTTTCAGCACCGGGCTGTGGGCGTTGTAGCGGCGAATGGTTTCCCGCCGTTCGGCGTACTGGCTGCTGGCCTCCAGTTCGGCGGTCATTTCCTCGAGCATATTGTGCTCGACGGTCTGGTAGTAATGGGTGACGTTGCGCTCGGTCTTGCCGTAGTAGTTGGCCTTGCGCACCGCCAGCGGATCGAGGCCCAGGTGCCGGGCGATGCTGTCCATCACCTCTTCGATGGCGACCATGCCCTGGGGGCCGCCGAAGCCACGATAGGCGGTGTTGGAAGCGGTGTTGGTCTTGCAACGATGACCATTGACGGTGACGTCGCCCAGGTAATAGGCGTTGTCTGCGTGGAACATCGCCCGGTCGACAATCGACGCCGAGAGGTCCGGCGAACAGCCGCAGTTGCCCGCCAGTTCCAGGTTGATCCCGTGCAGGCGCCCGCTGCTGTCGAAGCCGACGTCGTACTCGATATAGAAGGGGTGGCGCTTGCCGGTCATCAGCATGTCTTCGACCCGGGGCAGGCGCATCTTGGTCGGTTGCCCGGTCAGGCGCGCCACCACCGCACAGAGGCAGGCAGGGCTGGCGGCCTGGGTTTCCTTGCCGCCGAAACCGCCGCCCATGCGCCGCATGTCGACCACAATCTTGTTCATCGACACGTCCAGCACTTCGGCCACCAGCTTCTGCACTTCGGTGGGGTTCTGGGTCGAGCAATAGACAATCATGCCACCGTCTTCGGTGGGCATCACCGAGGAAATCTGGGTTTCCAGGTAGAAGTGTTCCTGCCCGCCGATATGCAGGTTGCCCTGGATACGCTGTTCGGCGCTGGCCAGGGCGGCGGCCGAATCACCGCGCTTGTGGGTATGGCTGTCGAGCACGAAATGGCGTTTGCGCAAGGCCTCGACCACATCCAGCACCGGCTCCAGGTCTTCGTATTCGATCACCGCGGCCATGGCCGCCTGGCGTGCGGTATCCAGGTCGCGGGCGGCCACGGCCAGCACCGGCTGGCCGACGAACTCGACGATATCGATGGCCAGCAACGGGTCGCCCGGCAGTAGCGGGCCGATGTCCTTGAGGCCGGGAATGTCTTCATGGGTAATGGCGATGCGCACACCCTCGAAGGCGTAGCACGGCGCGGTGTCGATGCTGAGGATGCGCGCATGGGCGCGGTCGGACATCCGTGCGTAGACGTGCAACTGGTTGGGGAACTCCAGGCGGTCGTCGATATACACCGCCTCGCCGGCCACGTGCTTGTCGGCGCTGTCGTGCTTGACGCTGCGACCGACGCCGGTGCTCAGGTCCCGGGCGAACAGTTCGGCCATCTCGGCCTGGGTTTTTTCCACGGCATGAGGGTTAGACATAAGCGGTCACCCGAGTTTCGATGTGCGGTGTTTGCAGCTCGATAAAGTACTTGCGCAACAGATTGCGGGCACTGAGCAGGCGATATTCCTTGCTGGCGCGGAAGTCCGACAGCGGAGTGAAATCCTCTCCCAGCGCCGCGCAGGCACGTTCCAGGTTGTCCTGGTTCCAGGGCTGGCCGACCAGGGCGCGTTCGCAGGCGCGGGCCCGCTTGGGGATCGCCGCCATGCCGCCGAAAGCGATCCGCGCCTCGGCCACGATGCCGTTTTCCAGGCGCAGGTTGAAGGCTGCACAGACTGCCGAAATATCGTCGTCCAGGCGCTTGGAAACCTTGTAGGCGCGGAACTGCCACGCGGCATTGGCCCTGGGTACAATGATGCTTTCGATGAATTCGCTGTCCTGGCGCGCGGTGACCCGGTAATCGATGAAATAGTCTTCCAGCGCCAGGGTGCGAGTGCTGTCGCCCTTGCGCAGCCGCAGTTGCGCGTTCAGTGCAATCAGCAGCGGTGGCGAGTCACCGATGGGCGAGGCGTTGCCGATATTGCCGCCCAGGGTGCCCTGGTTGCGGATCTGCAGGGAGGCGAAGCGTTGCAGCAGTTCGCCGAAGTCCGGGTACTCGGCCTTGAGCGCCGCATAGCAATCGGAGAGTGGAGTGGCGGCACCGATTTCCAGGTGCTCGTCGAAGGTCTCGATGCGCTTGAGTTCGGCCACGTTGCCGACATAGATCATCACCGGCAAGGTGCGGTGGAACTGGGTGACTTCCAGGGCCAGGTCGGTACCACCGGCCAGCAGGCGGGCTTGCGGATAGGAGTCGTAGAGCGCGGCCAGGTCGGCGACCGTCAAGGGCACCAGGCAGCGCTTGTCGCCGCTGTTCAGTTCGGCGGTTTCGGTGGGGGCGATGGCCTTGAGGCGGGCGATGGTTTCGGCTTCTCGGGCATCGAACTGGTCGGCCGGCTTGTTGCAGCAGGCGCGCTCGGCGGCGGCGAGGATCGGCCGGTAGCCGGTGCAGCGGCAGAGGTTGCCGGCCAGGGCTTCATGGGCCTTGTGGCTGTCGGGGGCATCGCTGTTCTTTTGCAGGGCGAACAGTGACATCACGAAGCCCGGCGTGCAGAAGCCGCACTGCGAGCCATGGCAATCGACCATGGCTTGTTGCACGCTGTGCAGTTGGCCTTGGTGCTTGAGGTCTTCGACGCTGATCAACTGCTTGCCATGCAAGGACGAGACAAAGGTCAGGCAGGAATTGAGGCTGCGATAGCGAATCTGATCATGACCCGAATCGTCGCAATGCAACTCGCCGACCACCACGGTGCAGGCGCCGCAGTCGCCGCTGGCGCAGCCTTCCTTGGTGCCGGGCTTGCCCAGATGCTCGCGCAAATACTCGAGCACCGTCAGATTCGGGTCCAGGGCGTGCTCGCGACGGAGTTCCTGGTTGAGTAAAAACTGGATCACGGAAGGCCTCGCAGACTCATTATTGTTGTTGACCGATGGGCAGAATCTAGTGATATCTGACTTTTCGGTCAACAAATATCTGACCTAAGGGTCAGGAAAATCTCGCGATTGAAGATGTAGAGCGCTTTATCCCAGTCTAGCTGCTGAAATAATTGCGGGATTCGTGCCAAATTCCGCCTTTGGAGCCCTGCGCCACCCGGTATCAAGTGCGCTACACTGCGCCGCTTGCACTGATCGAAGATTTTGAAGGAAAACCATGACGTTCAAGGCGCCGGACAGCCTCGCCGAGCAAATTGCTCACCACCTCGCCGAACGCATCATTCGCGGCGATCTCAAACCCGGGGAGCGCATCCAGGAACAGAAGGTCACGCTGGCGCTCAATGTCAGCCGTGGCTCCGTACGTGAAGCGCTGCTGATTCTCGAGCGCCGCCATCTGATTGCCATCCTGCCCAGGCGTGGCGCCCATGTCACCGAGCTCACCGCCCACAAGGTGCAGAGCCTGTGCACCCTGATGAGCGAGTTGTACATCCTGCTGGGCAATGCCGTGGCTCAACGCTGGAAGGAACAGGCCGACCTCGCGCCGTTCCTGCAATTGCAGCAGCGCCTGAGCACCAGCTTCGAGCACGCGGATATCCGCACCTTCGTCGAAGACAGCTTCAACGTGATGCGCGCGGCCTTTCCGTTCGCCGACAACCCGTACCTGCAGGAAACCGTCGAGAACCTGCAGCCGGCCATGAGCCGCGCCTATTACCTGGCGCTGGAGCGGCGCAAGGCGGAAATGAGCGAATACCTGAATCTGTTCGCGCAACTGCTGGCCGCCGTCATGGCTCGCGACCTGCCGCTGATCCGCACGGTCCTGGCCAACTACGCCCAGCGTAGCTGCGACATCGTCCTGTCTGCCCTGGCGGTCGACTAAGCGTGCGGCTCAAGTGCATCAAGTTGGCGGGGTTCAAATCCTTCGTCGACCCGACCACGGTGAACTTCCCCAGTAACATGGCGGCGGTGGTCGGTCCCAACGGTTGCGGCAAGTCGAACATCATCGACGCCGTCCGCTGGGTGATGGGCGAGAGCTCGGCGAAGAACCTGCGCGGCGAGTCGATGACCGACGTCATCTTCAACGGCTCCACCAGCCGCAAGCCGGTGAGCCAGGCGAGCATCGAACTGGTGTTCGACAACTCCGACGGCACCCTGGTCGGCGAATACGCCGCCTATGCGGAAATCTCCATCCGCCGCAAGGTCACCCGCGACAGCCAGAACAGCTACTTCCTCAACGGCACCAAATGCCGACGCCGGGACATTACCGATATCTTTCTCGGCACCGGCCTGGGCCCGCGCAGCTATTCGATCATCGAGCAGGGGATGATCTCCAAGCTGATCGAAGCCAAGCCCGAGGACCTGCGCAATTTCATCGAGGAAGCGGCGGGCATCTCCAAGTACAAGGAGCGCCGTCGCGAGACCGAAAACCGCATTCGCCGCACCCATGAAAACCTGGCGCGCCTGACCGACCTGCGCGAAGAGTTGGAGCGCCAGCTCGAGCGCCTGCACCGCCAGGCCCAGGCCGCCGAGAAGTATCAGGAATACAAGGGCGAGGAGCGTCAGCTCAAGGCCCAACTGTCGGCCCTGCGCTGGCAGGCGCTGAACGAACAGGTCGGCCAGCGCGAAGCGATTATCGGCAATCAGGAAATCAGCTTCGAAGCCCTGGTGGCCGAGCAGCGCAACGCCGATGCCAGCATCGAACGCCTGCGCGACGGGCACCATGAACTGTCGGAACGCTTCAATCTGGTGCAGGGGCGCTTCTATTCGGTCGGCGGCGATATCGCCCGGGTCGAACAGAGCATCCAGCACGGCCAGCAGCGTCTGCGTCAGTTGCAGGACGACTTGCGTGAAGCCGAGCGCGCCCGTCTGGAAACCGAATCGCACCTGGGCCACGACCGCACCTTGCTGGCGACCCTCGGTGAAGAGCTGGCCATGCTCGAACCCGAGCAGGAAGTGACCAGCGCCGCGGCCGAAGAAGCCGCCGCCGCGCTGGAAGAGTCGGAAACCACCATGCACGGCTGGCAGGAGCAGTGGGACAACTTCAACCTGAGCTCGGCCGAGCCGCGGCGCCAGGCCGAAGTCCAGCAGTCGCGCATCCAGCAGCTGGAAACCAGCATGGAGCGTCTGGCCGAGCGCCAACGGCGTCTGGCCGAAGAGCGCGCCTTGCTCTCGGCCGACCCGGAAGACGCGGCGATCCTCGAACTCAGCGAGCAGTTGGCCGAGAGCGAGCAGACCCTGGAAGATCTGCAGGCCAGCGAAGAGGGCCAGGTCGAGCGTCTGGAACAACTGCGCCAGGATTTGCAGCAGGCCACGCAGGATCAGCAGCAGGCCCAGGGCGACTTGCAGCGCCTCAACGGCCGCCTGGCCTCCCTCGAAGCCTTGCAGCAGGCGGCGCTCGATCCGGGCACCGGCACGGCCGAGTGGTTGCGTGAGCAGCAGCTGGCGCAGCGTCCGCGCCTGGCCGAAGGTTTGAAGGTCGAGGCGGGCTGGGAGCTGGCGGTGGAAACCGTGCTCGGCGCCGACTTGCAGGCCGTGCTGGTGGATGATTTCGCCGGTCTCGACCTGGGCGGTTTCCAGCAGGGCGACCTGCGCCTGCTCAGCCCAGCGCCGGACGGCACCCGGGTGCCGGGCAGCCTGCTGGAGAAGGTCGAGGCGGATATCGATCTGTCGCCGTGGCTGGGCCAGGTCAAGCCGGTTGAAAGCCTTGAGCAGGCCTTGTCCCTGCGCGGCCAGTTGGCCGCCGGGGAAAGCCTGATCAGCCGCGACGGATTCTGGGTTGGACGGCATTTCCTGCGGGTCCGTCGGGCCAGCGAGGCCGAGAGCGGTGTGCTCGCCCGTGGCCAGGAAATCCAGCGACTGGGCCTGGAGCGTGAAGAGCGCGAAGAAACCCTGGCCAGCCTCGAAACCCGTTTGCAAACCTTGCGCGCCACCCAGCGCCAGCAGGAAACCGGGCGCGAACACCTGCGTCGCCTGTTGCAGGACGAAGCCCGCCAGCAGGGCGAGCTCAAGGCCAAGCTGTCCGCCAGCAAGGCCAAGGCCGAGCAGTTGCAACTGCGTCGCACCCGTCTCGATGAAGAACAGGGTGAACTGGGCGAGCAGCGGGCCCAGGAACACGAAGAAGTCGGCGAGGCCCGCCTGCAACTGCAGGAGGCCCTCGACACCATGGCCGTCGACACCGAGCAGCGCGAGCTGCTGCTGGCCCAGCGCGACAGCCTGCGCGAACGCCTCGACCGGGTTCGCCAGGAAGCTCGCCAGCATAAGGACCATGCTCATCAACTGGCGGTACGCCTCGGCTCCCTCAAGGCCCAGCACGACTCCACCCGCCAGGCTCTGGAGCGCCTGGAACTGCAGTCCGAGCGCCTGAGCGAAAAACGCGAGCAACTGAGCCTGAACCTGGAGGAGGGCGAGGCGCCGCTGGAAGAGCTGCGCCTCAAGCTCGAAGAACTGCTCGACAAGCGCCTGAGTGTCGACGTCGAACTCAAGACCGCACAGATCGCCCTGGAAGACGCCGATCGCGAGCTGCGTGATGCAGAAAAGCGCCGTACCCAGGCCGAGCAGCAGTCACAGCTGATTCGTGGCCAGCTCGAACATCAGCGCATGGAATGGCAGGCCCTCAACGTACGACGCAAGACCTTGCAGGACCAGTTGCTGGAAGACGGCTACGACCTGCACGGCGTGCTCGCTACCTTGACGGCCGAGGCCAGCGAGAAGGACGCCGAGGAAGAGCTCGAGCGCATCGCCGCGCGCATCCAGCGCTTGGGCGCGATCAACCTCGCGGCCATCGACGAATACCAGCAACAATCCGAGCGTAAACGTTATCTGGATGCCCAGAACGCCGACCTGGTGGAAGCCCTCGATACCCTGGAAAACGTTATTCGCAAGATCGACAAGGAAACCCGCAATCGCTTCAAGGACACCTTCGATCAGATCAACGCCGGCATACAAGCTTTGTTTCCAAAAGTGTTCGGCGGCGGCAGCGCTTACCTGGAACTCACCGGCGAGGATCTGCTCGACACCGGGGTCACCATCATGGCGCGGCCCCCGGGCAAGAAGAACAGCACCATCCATTTGCTCTCCGGCGGCGAAAAGGCCCTGACTGCCCTGGCGCTGGTGTTTGCCATCTTCAAATTGAATCCGGCACCGTTTTGTATGCTCGACGAAGTTGACGCGCCGCTGGATGACGCTAACGTTGGACGGTATGCCCGACTTGTCAAAGAGATGTCACAAACGGTGCAGTTCATCTATATCACCCACAACAAGATCGCCATGGAAATGGCCGATCAACTGATGGGCGTGACCATGCACGAGCCGGGTTGCTCGCGGCTGGTGGCGGTGGATGTGGAGGAGGCCATGGCCCTGGTGGACGCCTGAATCGTCCGCCGTTGAGGCAAAGATATTCGAGGCGTAAGGGGATTTCCTTGGGCGTTGTGGGAACTAGCACTGATCCTTGGGGACTTATAAATGCAAGCCTGTACGACAGACGGTGTAAAGTTTCCTTGTGTCGTGTTAATTTAATGTCAAGTTTTCTTGTGCGTGGGAAAAAAGGCCTGTCAGAACATAGAGTTGGCGCCACGCTTTAAAGGGTTTTCAGCCCTTTCTTCATAGAACCATTTATTTAGAGGCACGGGATTACATGGAAATCGGTCTGCGCGAGTGGCTGATCGTCATCGGCATCATAGTCATTGCCGGTATTCTTTTTGATGGCTGGCGCCGGATGCGCGGTGGCAAGGGCAAGCTCAAGTTCCGTTTGGACCGGAGCCTGTCGAACCTGCCGGACGAGGATACCAGCGCCGAATTGCTGGGCCCGGCCCGTGTGCTGGACACCCATAAGGAACCTGAGCTGGACGAGCATGACCTGCCGTCCGTGAGCATGCCTGCGCGCGAGGGCCGCGAGAAGCCGTCCAAGCGCGGCAAGCGTGGCGGCGAGCCGAGCCAGGGCGATTTGAACCTGAACCTGGACCTGGATGAAGGTCCGAGCTTCAGCAGCCGCGACGATGACTTCCCAGAGGTGGGCAACAAGCCAGCGGCGCGTCAGGAAAAGGAACAACCAGCGGCGGAAGAAGTGTTGGTGATCAGCGTGATCAGCCGCGACACCAACGGTTTCAAAGGCCCGGCGTTGTTGCAGAACATTCTGGAAAGCGGTCTGCGTTTCGGCGAGATGGACATTTTCCATCGTCACGAAAGCATGGCCGGTAACGGCGAAGTGCTGTTTTCCATGGCCAACGCGGTGAAGCCGGGTGTGTTCGATCTCGACGATATCGACCACTTCACCACCCCGGCGGTGAGCTTCTTCCTCGGTCTGCCAGGTCCGCGTCATCCGAAGCAGGCGTTCGACGTGATGGTCGCTGCCGCTCGCAAATTGTCACAAGAGCTCAATGGCGAACTGAAGGATGACCAGCGTAGTGTGCTGACCGCCCAGACCATCGAGCATTACCGTCAGCGCATCGTCGAGTTCGAACGTCGCGCCTTGACCCAGAAGCGCTGAATGGCTGAGCGCTTTGCGCTCATCGCCAGCGAACCGGCTCCTACCGCACTAACATATTGAGCAGCCTCGGCTGCTCTTTTTGCTTTTGAGAGAACTCCATGACCGCCGCCCACACCCGGATTCTAGAGCTGCGCGCTGAACTGGATCAGCACAACTATCGTTACCACGTCCTCGACGAGCCGAGCATTCCGGACGCCGAGTACGATCGCCTGTTCCACGAACTCAAGGCCCTGGAGGCCGAGCACCCGGAACTGGTCAGCGCCGACTCACCGACCCAGCGCGTCGGCAGCGCCGCGCTGTCGGCCTTCACCCAGGTCCGGCATGAAATCCCCATGCTCAGCCTGGGCAACGCCTTCGAAGAAACCGACATGCGCGAGTTCGATCGCCGGGTCAGCGAAGGCCTCGACCTGCCGGCCGGCGACCTGTTCGGCGGCGGTGCCGAGGTCGAATACAGTTGTGAACCCAAGCTCGACGGCCTGGCGGTCAGCCTGCTGTACCAGGACGGCGCGCTGGTCCGTGGCGCCACCCGCGGCGACGGCACCACCGGCGAAGATATCAGCGTCAACGTGCGCACCGTGCGCAACATCCCCCTCAAGCTCCACGGCAGCGGCTGGCCGGCGACCCTGGAAGTGCGCGGCGAAGTCTTCATGTCCAAGGCCGGCTTCGAGCGCCTGAACGCCTCGCAGCTGGAAGTCGGCGGCAAGACCTTCGCCAACCCGCGCAACGCCGCGGCCGGCAGCCTGCGCCAGTTGGACTCGAAGATCACCGCCAGCCGTCCGCTGGAATTCTGCTGCTACGGCCTGGGCCAGGTGTCCGCCGAGATTGCCGATACCCATATCGGCAACCTCCAGCAACTCAAGGCCTGGGGCATGCCGGTCAGCCGCGAACTGAAGCTGGCGAAAGGTATCGGCGAGTGTCTGGATTATTACCGCGATATCGGTGAGCGGCGTAACGCGCTGCCCTACGAAATCGACGGCGTGGTGTTCAAGGTCAACAGCCTGGCGTCCCAGCGTGAACTGGGTTTCCGTGCCCGCGAGCCGCGTTGGGCGATTGCCCACAAATTCCCGGCCATGGAAGAGCTTACCGAACTGCTTGATGTGGAATTCCAGGTCGGTCGTACCGGTGCCGTCACCCCCGTGGCCCGACTGAAGCCGGTCAAGGTCGCGGGCGTGACCGTGTCCAACGCCACTTTGCACAATATGGATGAAGTGGCCCGTCTGGGACTGATGATTGGCGACACCGTGATCATTCGCCGGGCCGGCGACGTGATCCCGCAAGTGGTGCAGGTCGTGACCGAACGGCGCCCGGACAATGCCCGCGCCGTGCAGATCCCGGAAAGCTGCCCGGTGTGCGGCTCCCATGTCGAGCGCACGCAACTGGTCAAGCGCAGCAAGGGGCGCGAGACAGTCAGCGAAGGCGCGGTGTATCGCTGCGTTGGCCGGCTGGCCTGTGGCGCGCAGCTCAAGCAGGCGATCATCCACTTTGTCTCCCGTCGGGCCATGGATATCGAAGGCCTGGGCGACAAGACTATCGAGCAGTTGGTGGATGAAAAACTGATCGCCTCGCCGGCGGATCTCTACACCCTGGCATACGAGCAGATTGTCGACCTGGAAGGTTTTGCCGAACTGTCGACACGCAACCTGCTGGAAGCGATTGCCGACAGCAAGAAACCGAGCCTGGCGCGGTTTATCTATGCCCTGGGTATTCCCGATGTGGGCGAGGAAACGGCCAAGGTTCTGGCGCGTAGCCTTGGCTCGCTGGAGCGGGTCATGCAGGCGCTGCCGTCGGTCCTGACCTACCTGCCGGATGTCGGCATGGAAGTGGCCCATGAGATCCACAGCTTCTTTGAAGACGAGCACAACCGCACTGTGATCGCGCAACTGCTGGAGCGCGGTTTGGAATTGCAGGATCAAGGTGGTCTGGGGGCAGAGTTTGCCGCCAGCACTACCTTGGGCGGTTTGATCGCCAAGCTGGATATCAGCTCGGTGGGGCCGACGGCGGCGGAAAAGCTGGCGGCCAAGTTCGGTTCGGTCGAAGGCGTTATCGCGGCGGACTGGCTGGATCTGCGTCAGACCTTGAGTGAAAAGCCGGCCAACGCCGTGCGTGAATTCTTCGCTCAGCCGGGGAATGCCGAGCGTGCCCTGGCGATTGAAGCGCAACTGCGTGATTTCGGCATGCATTGGCAGAGCGAGAGAAAGGTGGTGGAAGGCTTGCCGCTGACGGGGCAGACCTGGGTGCTGACCGGCTCGCTGGAACTGATGAGCCGCGACGTGGCCAAGGACAAGCTGGAAAGCCTGGGGGCCAAGGTGGCGGGCTCGGTCTCGGCCAAGACCCACTGCGTGGTGGCTGGCCCGGGGGCGGGCTCGAAACTGGCGAAGGCCAACGAGTTGGGGCTCAAGGTGCTGGATGAAGAGGCGTTTGTGGCATTCCTGAAAGGCCTTGGTATCGAGCTCTAGGCCCAAGGGCGCCGTGACCTCCTGTAGGAGCCGACTTGTCGGCGATGGCGTCCTTGAGAACGTCAAAAGCTTCGCGGGCAAGCCCTGCTCCTACAGGTTGTCGTACACACAACTTCTGTCCGACGCGAAACTGTAGGAGCAGGGCTTGCCCGCGAAGAGGCCCTTGAGGCCACCAAATCTTCTGCGGCGAGCCGCGTTCCGACCGCCCATGTTTCTTCCCAGAATCAGGGAACCCACCACCACGCCCAATGATCTAGTCTAGGCAGGCCCCTGGAGAGATCGCCATGTACCGGTTCTTCGAACAACTCAGCTCGCGCATCGCTGCACCCTTCGCCAGCGAACCCTCGCGCAACAGCAAGGTCTGGCATTGCCGTTGTGGCCAATCGGTATTCTTCCGCAACAGCCAATGCCTGGCCTGTTCCGCGGCCTTGGGCTACGAGCCCCAGGGTAGCGTACTGTCATCCCTCCAACCCGGCCCCTACCCAGAGAGCTGGCAACTGGACACCGACCCCGACGCGGGCCTGTTCCGCCGCTGCGCCAACCTCGACACCGCGGCGGCTTGCAACTGGGTGATCCCCTACGCCCACGGCAGCGCCCTGTGCACTGCGTGCGCCCTCAACCGCACCATCCCCGACCTGTCCATCACGGAAAACCCCGAGCGTTGGCGCAAGGTCGAAACCGCCAAGCGTCGCCTGGTGGCCCAACTGATCACCCTGGGACTGCGAGTCATCCCGAAAACCTGGGACGAAGAAAACGGCCTGGCCTTTGACTTCGTCGGTGTCGACCTGGAGGGCAAGGCACCGATGACCGGCCACGCCAACGGCCTGGTCACCCTCGATATCAAGGAAGCCGACGATGCCCACCGGGAAAAAGTCCGCGTGCAGATGCGTGAGCCATACCGCACCTTGCTCGGTCATTTCCGACATGAAGTAGGGCATTACTACTGGGACCGGCTGATTGCCAACAGCCACTGGCTGGAACCGTTTCGAGGTCTGTTCGGCGACGAGCGCGCCAGTTATGCCGACGCCCTGGAGCGCCATTACCAGCAGGGCGCCCCGCAGGACTGGCCGCAACACTTCGTCAGCGCCTACGCCACCATGCACCCCTGGGAAGATTGGGCTGAGACCTGGGCGCATTACCTGCACATGATGGATGCGGTGGACACGGCACTGGGCTTTGGCATGAGTGCCAAGGAATCGGATTTCGACTACCCATCGTTTCCCCTGAGCGCGCTCTACGACCCGCAACATCCGGAGGGGCCGGCGTTCCTGTCGTTCGTCAACGCCTGGATCGAACTGGCGGGGATGCTCAACGAACTGTCCCGTAGCATGGGCCAGCCGGATTTCTACCCCTTTGTGCTGCCGCCAGCGACCATCGCCAAGCTGCACTTCATTCACCTGGTGATCCAGGAGGAGGGTGGCCGGGCGGATGAGGTGCTACAGGTCTCATAGCTGGCCCACTCCTGTAGGAGCCGGCTTGCTGGCGATGGCCGGGAGTGCGCCGCGCAGCCCCAGATACCCCGCGTCAGCATTAGCCCTTCACTTGTCCTGCCTGTAAATCCGCTTCGGGTGGATCACCAATTGCTTGACCTGGGCCTCCAGCTCCTTGCTGTGATAAAGGTCCAGGCATTTCAGCAAATCGAAACGCACGCCCTGGACTTCCGACTCAACCAGCGGGTTGTGATAGTCGCGTGCCAGGTAGCGGTCCACTAGAGCCTTGATCGCGTCAGGCGCTTTTTCCAGGTCGTATTCGGTCCAGTCGCGCAATGCGCTGACGCTGCTTCCCGCATCAACGGCCGCCTGCTTGTCGTCCTTGTAGGCACTCGCAATGCAGGTGGCCAGGACCATGTCCTTGTAATTCTGCCCATAAGTACGTGCACCGGCCTCGGGGGAGGTACCTGCATTGTCCTTCGCATAAGCCACGGATGTCAGCAGCATCAGAATGGACGCTGGCAGGATGCCCAATAGAACCTTCTTCACTGCAAGCTCCAGAAGTTCGCGCGGTCGGTGCGATAGTTCGCGCCGGGCTCGTTGAAATAGCAGTGGTCGTAGCAAGTACTGCCGTTGAACAGCGTGGCGTGTCCCTGGGCATCCGACCAACCCTGAACTTCAAACAGGATCACGCCTTTCTTGCCTCTCAGGGTTCCGCCACCGGAGGGTGGGTACTGCACGATTTCAGCTTTGCCCCAGCGCTGTTCCAGAAAGGCGATCAGGTTTTTGACGCGGAAAAAGTACTGGGACTTGTCGGCACCGGATACGGTCTGCCCCGGCATGCTCGGAATTTTCAGGCCGGCCTGGTTCAGGATATAGCTCATCCGTACCGCGCAGGTGTTGCTCCAGCGCTGTGCCGAGTCTGGGTTGTTGATGTTCTTTTCAACGTATCCCCCAATCACCTCAGCGACCTTGGCACCCGAGTTGGAGGGATCATAGATTTGTTGCGAAGCCGTCCAGGCAGCAATGAAGGGGACTCTTTTCATCGGTACGTCCTTGTTTTGACTATTCAGCAAAATCGTTGTGAGGCCCTGCTCATATGATCGCCTCGGCGCCGGCAGACCGGCGCAGGTAAAGCGTAGGTCATATCGCTCATTGTGCTGAGATGGAGGGAGCTAAACGACTGCTCTATCGACCTGCTTTCAGTCGGAAAAATCCTTTAATAAGGTGGATTTTTCTTCTTGTCGAAATCGCTTGGCCGATCAATGACCACTTGATATCTCGACCTTGGTAATAACCGCTTGCAAGACCTTGTTCCAGGCCCTGATTGTAGAAAAATCCCTTTCGCTTGCCTGAAATTTCCTAGAAAATCCAGCCCGTTGCGCCTGTTCGAACCGGCGGCTAGTCTGCATTCCGTCACCGCAAAATCGGTGATGTGGACGTGCAAGTCCGGTTCGCAACATCAGGCGCACTGTCGCTCCTCGCCTTCAGTCATTCATTCTCCGTGTCTGAAGTCTGGCGTTATGGTGGCTGTGCGCGGGAGATCTTCGGGATCTGCCGGGTTTCCTATGTTGCCCCGGTCTTGCACACCTGCGTACAGCTGCCACCCTATTCGCGTGCAAGCGAACGGGTGATGGCTCCCACTCAGCAACTTAGGACCATCACTATGTTCAAGATCACCCCCAATCCCCCAACTGAAGACCTGTCTTCTCTTGCCAGCCAACTGGCTATTGAGCGAGCTTTCGCTCACTACGAGTTACCACCGGACAACACCCCGCGTCGCCGGCACGAACGGCTGACTACTGAAGACGTTCTGGCTCAAATCGACGAAATCCTCCAATCCGCTTCGGCCACGGCTTACGAGTGTGCGGACAACCTGCAGGGCTCCAATCGCAAGCTGGCCTTGGGCGTGGTGCATCTGGTCGATTTGGCTCTGAGCCGTGTGGATGGTCTGCTGGACAAGCAGACGCTTCCTGCCTGAGCCGGTTGTTCACCCATGTCGGTCAGTTAAAAGCGATCTCAAGTCTGGCTGAGTTTTGTGGCGAGCGGGCAAGCCCGCTCGCCACAAAACCGTGCTCGGCGATATTTGCGTTGGAACGCCGACCTGTAGGAGCCGGCTTGCTGGCGATGACGGCAGTGAATCCACCACTGCCTTCCCCGACAAGCTACAAGCCTTCATCCACCCTCAGGACCGCGTCTATGGCGGTCTGGCGCCAGACACCGACAAGTACTTGACCCTCATCGAATTTTTATCGACGCCAAGCGGTTGTAACTTCTCGTTATCTAGGTACAATGGCGCGGCTCGCCGTCAGGCGGGCGTCGTTATGGTGACTCCATCGGTCCCCCCGCAACGATTACCCGTGAACCTGGTCAGATCCGGAAGGAAGCAGCCACAGCGGGAACATTGTGTGCCGGGGTGTGGCTGGTGGGGTTGCCTCCATAACGGACCCATCGAAACACCACCCCTCAAAATTTCAGTCAAAGCGCCCGATCAGGTCAGCGTTTCGTTTTCTTGCGCCTGAAATTATGCGACCCGCTTCGCTTCTGAAGCAGCACGTCAGTTATTCAGAACCTGACTGAACTTTATGGTGACTGGAGTCGTGGTGGTATCGACGTAATACCAGACCCGATCAGTACTGCCAAGGGCGTTTCCGGGAGAGGCCACGTGGAAATGATCATAGGCGCCGTAACGGGCAAGTCCCGAGGTTCCCTGACGCAAGTTGAACACAGGGGAATTGCTGGTGAGTATCTTTCCACCTCCGCTGCCATTGGTGGCAGCCTTCATGGCGGGGGAGAAGGACTTGCCCTCCGTGGCTGACCAGATGGCGAGTACATCGCCTGAGGTGGGAGGGTAGCTACCTGGTGGGCAGTTGTAGGAGTACGTCATTGTCTTTTGGCCGACACTTACCCTTACCATTTGCAAGATGATGGCGGCCGTAGAGGGCCTCTGCGTCAATGGGCCAGAGAGGACGACGCTCGCGGGCTCATAGTTGCTGTGGTGGCAGCCTACCGATGTCAGTTGCACCTGACAAATGTGACACACGGTTCTTCGGCACGCCGAGCAATTGGGCATCGATAGATTTGGAAGCTGAAGAAGTTGGCGCGGCGAGTCTATGGTGCAATGCCCACATTTAACATATGACATGGTCAGCTCCAGCAATGTAGAAGTAGGGATTCGTCAATTGACATGGCTCCGTTCTGGGTGGCGGTGCCAAGGACTCTGTTGGTTGTTAGTGGTTATCTGATTTTTCATGAATCACGATACGCTGTTTGCCATTTTTTGAACGACAGGCCATATAGGATTACTCCTAAAAATCAGAGGGTGGCAGTTCATGATGATCTCCAGTTGTTGCACAAAAATACGGCGACAAGGAAAGTGCCTGTAGGGACGTAGTATTTTGCGAATAGAGGGAATGGTATTTATAGATGAGAGGGCGGACAAGTTTCCAAGCGTGATGAAATGTTTCCATGTGCAAGCACAGATCGATAGAGTGGTTAAGACTGTTGTGCTACGGATTGGCGTCCTCTAGGATATTTCTGAATCTATCGAATCGTTGTTTCAAAAAATGGCAGCCTTTATGAACGCCTCATCAAGGGATTTCGCATCGTAGGCATCCATGAACGTGTGGCGGTCATCAAATCGCTTGAACTGCTTTTGGCTTAACATATAAAAATAGTCGCAGTGGTTGGTGACTTCATCGACATTGTGCGAGGAAACCAGAATGGCAGTCCCGCTTTTGGCCGCTCCGTGCAGACACTGCCAGATATAGTGACGAAACTCTGGATCGACGCCCGCGGTGGGTTCGTCCAGGATGATGAAGTCCGCGTCTATCGATAAAAGGGAAAGGGTGAAAAACCAACGCTTTTCTCCATAGCTACACAAGGCAGACTTTTTTTTCCAAATCTCTTTGTAGCGATTGATGATGCCGGGACTCCATTGTGAAAGCTTGTCGAGTGTTTGTGATCGGGTATTTGTTGTCGAAGAACAAAACAGGTTGGTCATTTTGAAAATATCGAACATGCGTAGAGCGGGCGGTGTCATCAGTGTCTGGGATAGATAAAGCTCTTTTGAGAAACCGTTTTTAACGTTCCCTCTGCAAGGGTGCTTCAGTTTGCAGATGATATCAAAGAGTGTTGTTTTTCCTGATCCATTTGGGCCCAGCACACCGATAATGGTGCCGGGTTGTACTGTCAATGTCGCATCTTCAAAAATTATTTTATCGTGATATTTGAATGATATTGAATCTATCTTGAGGCCTTTCATTAATAACGACTCCAGACGGGGTTGATGCGCAAAAATTTGATAGTGATAAGTACGCTTGAAGTGAATAGGGATAAAGTGAGTAGGATGAATAGTGTTTTTCCTTTAAAACCGTTTTCAATCAGCTCGGCGGCGCGCAGTAAGGGGTTGCCCAGGTTGATGACTTTAAGTAAAGGACTTGTTGAGAGTGAACCGGCTAGACCAAGGATTAGAAGGGTGAATGAGAAAATAGAAAATAGAGTGTTTGCGTTTTGGAAGTTTAAGGGTAGCAGGCTAAAGCAGATGCCGATTGAGCAGAATAGCAGGTAGCAAATATAGAATCTCGAAATAATATCCAAGAGTTCCAAGATGGAGTAAGTACCAAATGACGGGCGAGTTGTAAGGTAAAACACAATGCAATAAACTATGGCAATGATTGAGTAGGCGATGGTTTGGGCCAGGATGAAAACGCGTTTCGCCTCGTGATTATAAATGAATGACCGGATGTAGCCGCTTTCTCGACGGCCTATGATGTAAAAAGAGAATCCGAACAAGGCAACGCTGGAGGAAATGTAGGCATAGAACCAGGCAGTGTGTTCGATGTAACTTTCCGAGAGCGAGTCCATTCCTCCTCTGGACAGGGCTAGTAGATAGAAAGCGGCGCATGGCGAAATAATAATCCAGAATAAGGCAACGGGCTCCTTGAGCTGCTCCTTTATGAAAAGCCATGCCAGGCGATTTGAACGGAAAATAATTCGGCTTTGCATTAGTTTATCCTTTATGGGAATGGAACCATCATCGCTTTTCGTTCAGGGATTATGTCGTGCTTGAATTGAGAAGAGTATTTGTTGTTTGTATTTATGTTTTTTGAGTTATCCATGTGCATGAATAGATCAGGGGAAATAAATTTGCTCATGGTGCAAATATTGCCGCCGAGTTGGTGTGTTTTTGTATAAAGATAGCCAGATATATTTTGATCTATAATGGCTTGTCTGATGGCTCTGAAGTTAAATGGGAGAGTCGTGCGTTTGTTGGTGTCGGCATTTATAATGGGGTTGTTCATGGTTTTAAATATTTTATGGTTGTTACAGCTTAAGAAATACCTTAGATAAGGATCGTGGAGTTTTTGCGGTTCTCCATTGGCGCTGGAAAATAGGTTCATGAAGCGAAAGGTTTGCCAAAGTTCGTTAATCGCTTTTTCCAAGGCGATTGCTTCGGTTTCTGCATAGGACAATCCTGCGCAATATTGTACGTTGCGAGTTGTTTCTTTCTGTCCGTAAACGATGAGTAGGCACTTGCCAGGGAATTTGTTGTCCGATATGTCAAAAGCTATGAGTTCTCCCGACTTACATAGTGCTTCGTGTAATTTAGTCAGAGCGTGATATTTTAGAGATCTTAATATTTTTGTAGGCTCTAGGATGGCAGAGCATTTTCGAGTAAGCCAAAATCTGGATAAAAATTGTCGTTCCAGATTTTCTTTCAATGCGCCGAACATTGACTCCTCGGCGCCCCAGTGAAAACTGCAGCCACAGGTGTCTCGCGATGGATAAATTTCATTATCGCTACCTAAAGAAAATGCATTCAGGGAGATACAGACTGTTGGGATAGCACATGGTGTGAAGTCGGAGAGTCTTGAAACATTCGTTAGTTTATATTTGTGCGACTCCAGGTCAGCGTTTTTGAGGTTTTTGAAACTCGTCTGGCGGAAGGCTTGAGTAAAGGATTTGACTTCTTTGTTGGTGAGGCTGCTGGAAAGGGTGTTTTCTGAGGTTGGAAAAACTCCCATGTAAAAATGTCGTCTTTCAAAATACTCTCCCATGGCAGTGTTGATGGCGCTTGAACCTATACCTATGCCAGAGCCGGTATTCAGGTGGAAGTCAAATACTTCAGTAATGGATGGGAAGTCGAGCGTAGCGGAAGGTTGGTAACTTATTTGGTTGGGGAGTGTGATTCCGAAATCATTGTTTATGATATTCATTTTTTTGCTCCGATTAAATGGACGCACATCGGCGCAAATAGAGCAGGGTTCAGCCCTATCGCTTTCGATAACATATGGTCTGTGTAGCCGGACCATAATCTGCAGTTCAGCCCAAGGCTCGCAGCTCTGAGCTCTATTAACATATAGATTGAGCCTACCTCCATTAAGGCTAGGCGGTATCCGCGGTATCTGTATTTGAATAAGGTTTTTGGCAAATAGGCGACATAAATGAGTGCTATGCTGGGGCTGCCGACGCTTTGTATGTTTGAGAGTATGGTTTTCTTTAAATGCTGAGTGCTACAGCTATTTTGCATGATCTCAAGAGATTTTGAGGCGGGAAGTAAGTGTAAGATTTTTTGAGGGTGAGGCCAGTCTTCATTTTCATCATTTAACGAGCATATGAAGGTTTCTATTGGATAGAGTGCGCCTCCGCTTGGGTAGTTTCTTTTTTTGGAGTTGGCTTTTTTTGTCAGGAGCGTAGCGATCAGTTGTTGGATGGTTGAAAAATCTAACGTTGAAGGTTCAAAAAAATCGCAGGATTCGTTTCTGTAAGAAGTGTTTATTTTTTTTATATTTTCAGGCAGGGCCTGTGTTAGGCCAAGGTCTGGATACAGGCTTAGCTCGTTCGTACACAGAAGATCAAGTTGCTCTTCATTCAGTTGATGCAGGTAGGTGATGTCCTCGAAGGCTTCATGGAGTGTATAGTTTTCCTTGTTGTGAAAATTCTGTACGTGTTCGAACACCTTCGGATCCATGAATTTTAAATAGTAATCGTGAGGAATGGTTTTCATTTGGTTGACCTCAAACAATCACACATGAACCAGTGGGATAGATTTTCTTCGGTGATGAGTCCTTTGCTGATATCTACGTATGATGTAAGAAAGAGGCTGTCTTGATGGCAGCTTTCGTTTTTGGATGTGGTGTAAAAATTTATGTGGTTGGCAACAGCTCCAAAAATTAGGCTCTTTTGGAGAAGCGTGTGTTGGCTGGATGGAATGGGTGAGTTTCGATCCTTGAAAAACGTGAATAGCTTTATCCAGCTACTGTCTCTTGGGTTTAATTGATCATTGAACTCTAATCGATCTACATTGCAGAAGTGACAGGGATTGCCGATCTCGGCAATATAAGGTGGGCTGATGCAGAAAAAGTTTCCTATCATTGTCCCTACCGATAGGGCGCTTTGTGGGGCAGTAGATGCCATTTCGAAGTATAATTTTTTCAGGCGGCTATAGTCGTAGTCTTTGCAGAGAATAAAAATAAAATCTCGGCTATTGTTGTCGAGCTTACGGGTTGTTGAAGATATGTGATGGAACTCAACAGGGAGGCATATTTCAGAAGTTAGAATATTCTCAACTGCTTCGTCATTCAAGTTGTGGATAAATATTATTTTTTTAAAGTAGTATTCATGGATTGATTTTTTGATCAGCAAGGCTTTTTCCATGAAGGAAAAAGCCGCTTCCGAATCAAGCCCGTTCTCTACTAAGATGTCATTTATTTCTTCTTTAGATATGTTGCTTTGGTTTCGATTTTTTATTGTTTTTAGTGCGTTTAGCAAAGAAGGGGAGCTTATTTTCGAAACTCCCATTTCTGACACGATGAGATTTTCTTTTGGGAAGTTCAGTATTTCGTAGTTATGTATGCTTATATTCATCGGGCGCCTCCTTGATCTTGCTGCCAAGGTTGCGGAGCTTGCCGCGCAGCAACCTTGGCAGGGTTATGAGGTTTAACCTTCACATGAAGTTTCTAGTCTTGGGCTTTTCTCATGGCTGGTAATTGCATTCCCCCCAGACCCTCCGCTTCCGCCGCTACCTCCATTACAGCCACCGCCACCACCGCATCCGCCACTGCCACCGCATCCACCTTGGCCACCTGATCCGCCATTGTTGGCTTGAGGGCTCTTGTCGAAGCTTGGGCCATTTTTAAAGTTGAAGAGTATTTCTCCGAAAATTTCGGTGCTCATTATTATGTTGCTCCTACGTACTGTTGATGTGAGTAGCTGTTTTCACCAACTACAGTAGTAGCTATAGTTTCTATGCTGTGGCTGCGTCAAATACGGATAGGTTTGTCTGTAGGAAGTTTCGCCGGGTTCTTGGGAAGTAGAGGGAGTCGCTATTTTTTTAGCGAGATTACGGATTGTCTGAAACAAGGTTTGTGAAACGGAGCACTAGATTTTTGTAGGCTGTTTCATACGCTAAATGAAGATGGCTTCTGTTCGTGTGGCGACGAACGGTCTTCGAAGAATCTCTATTTTCGAGATTGTTGTTCGGCTCAACGGTCACTATTGATTTAGTGGCGCGGGGTTGGAATGTTGCAAAAAAAACGGCATGGGGCCATGCCTGTGACTCTATTCTTGAATAGAAGGTGCTTTATAGAGCCGAAATAAACGAAGAGATTTAGCGGGTTTATCTTTGTCTTGGGTTACAACACCGCCCGCAACTCCCGCGGTGATAACCCATAATGCTTGCGAAACCGCACCGCAAACCGTGACGCCGAAGCGTATCCACTGGCTGCAGCAATTTCCCCGATGGGTCGCGGAGTGACCTGCAGCCACTGCAACGCCATCCCCAGCCTGACGTTCTCGAGGATATTGCTGAAACTGTCGTCCTCGTTCGCCAATTGACGGCGCAATGTCGAAGCACCGAGATTCAGGCGCTCGGCGACACTGGCAACGGTCCAGTCCCGTGCCGGATCGCTCATGACAATCTGCTGCACGCGCTCGCACAGCGGATCACGGCGGTCCACTAGCACCGGTCCGGCCCAACCCTCCAGGGCCAACGCCAACAACACCGCTTCCGCGTAATGGGTGCGCAAGGCGTCCGGAGAGTCGGCATTGATGCAGTCCAGCAGGTTTTCCCAGGCCTGGGTCGTATGCCGATCCAGCGGTACACAGAGCTCCTGCGTCGCCGTTCGCCCAGGATGTGTGGTGATCTGCTGGCTGTAACGAACGCTGAACGCCCGCAACAACTCCGTGGGAAAGGTCACCGCATCGGCGATGTAGTAACCCTGTGCCCCTGGGTAATTGCTGATCCCCACTTCGCACCCCGCCGGCATCAGGATCAGATGCCGCGAACCCACGCGCATTTGCCGATCATCCCAGCCCATCAGCTTTTCGCCCTGACGGACACGGCACAGGGTGGTGATGAAAATCGGCACCCGTTGCAGTGCATGGGGCTGGCGCGCCTGTATGACACTGGCGCCGATACGGCTTTGGCGATGCTGGATGCCGGCGGGGGCGTTCATGGTTCCTAGCGTCCGTAGGGGGCGGTGAGGGTGGCTTTGCCCAGTGCGTTGGCGTTGAGCATGTAACCTACCATGGCGCCGCTGGATTGTTCGTTGATGGGCAGTTTATCGACCTTCAGGGCCCAGACGGTAAATTGATAGCGATGCGGTTTGTCGCCGGCCGGTGGGCAGGCGCCGCCGAAGCCTGCTTGACCATAGTCGGTGCGGCCCTGGACGGCACCTGCGGGTAGTTGGCTGGCACTGGGATTGCCCGCGCCGGAAGGCAGTTCATGGGTGGACGTCGGGAGGTTGACGACTGTCCAGTGCCACCAGCCGCTGCCGGTCGGAGCATCGGGATCGTAGACGGTGATGGCAAAACTTTTCGTGCCGGCCGGGGCGTTTTGCCAGGACAGTTCAGGCGAGGTGTTGCCGCCTTCGCAGCCGAAGCCCTGGAACACTTCGCGGCTGCTCAACGGCTTGCCGTTGGCGATGTCGCGGCTGCTGAGGGTGAAGTCGGCGGCCTGGGCGGTGAGGCTCAGGCCGAGGGTGAAGGCGGTGAGGAGAAATCGGGTTTTCATGCTGATCTCGTCTTGGTGGGAGAGGAGATACGAGTCTATTGAGGGTGGGGACAGGTCGTTGTGCCGCTGCGCTCGACCATTGTGCCGAAACGCTCAGGGTGCTTTTTTCAGGAGTCGACGGTGGAAGCTCTAGTCGTCGGAATAGCGCGGGGCGTCAGGCGCTCCGCGTTATCGTTGACGTTTATCGCCAGCAAGCCGGCTCCTGCAAGGGCTAGCGCTTGAACAACTTGCGGAAGAACCCGGCAACCACCACCAGTCCCACCACGAGAAATTTCTTCAGCGCCAGCAACATCACGCCGATCTTGGCGAACAGCCCTGCCTTGGCTGCAATCCCGCCCGCCACCAACGCTGCCAGTCCATAGGGCGCCAGCTTGTCAGTCTTGGAGTCGTAGTCGGCATAACGGTTGCCGTCGGTGAAGTTGGTGAAGTCGAGAATCTTCGGTGTTTCCTGCTTGATGGTCTGCAAATCGGCCATCGCCGCCACCGCGTTGAGCTCCAGAACACCTTCGCGACCCAGCACGCGGATGCTGTAGTTCAGGGTGGTCTGTTGGGCATCGTCGGCCTTCAACTCGCGGGCCCAGTACATTTTGTGGCTGCCCTGGTCGTAGCTCGGTGGCTCGGCCCAGCCCAGCAGCGACAGGCCGGCATAACCCTGCTTGTGACGCTCCTTGTTGTTTTCCTCATCATCGGCCTGCATCTGCTTGAGCAGGTCGGCGTAGTCGATCTTGGCCGCGTCATCGTCGGAAATATGCCCGTCGTTCTTGTAGCTGACGATCACCCCCCAGCCATCGTCCGCCAGTGGGCTGGTCGACTTGGGAATGATCATGCCCAAGGTCTTGTGACCAGGCGGGTTGCCCCAGCCCTCGGTCAGCAGGCGCTCGGTATCCGCCGGGGACAGGTAGTAGAAGTCGTCATTGAGTTGCAGGGTGGCAATGCCGCCGGGCAGGGTGATATTGCCGTGCTGCTGCTTGAGGGTGGCCAGCCATTGTTCAGTCGTCTGGTGAGGCTGGGTACTGGCGGTCGGCGCCGGGGCAGGAGAGCTGGTGGCCATGACAGGCAAAGTGAGGCTGCTGAGCGCCACCGCCGCCAAAAGCTGGCGCAGGTGATGTTTCATCGTAGTCCCTTACATTTTGAATTAATTTGGTCGGCAGGATAGCTGAAGGGGTGAAGGTCACGCTAGAGAAGGCGTGTGGCTGCTTTAGGGTGGTGTTGGGCTGGCCTGTGTAAGGAGAGTGCGATGGATTTGTTGCACTCTGATGCCATTGACACAGCGTGTTTTTGGCAAGGATCGCGAGGCAGCAAATGGCACGAGAACAGTATCCATTCCAGGCGTCGTCACGCCTCTACAAGCAGGCTCGCGAGTTGGCCGACAAGCTGCGTAAAGCCAGCATCGCGGGGAGTCGTCATTGTTTTTCCAGAACGGCGGACAGCCTGGCCGCCCAAGGTCTTGGACTGTTGCAGACCGATGAGCAGTGGCAGTCGGCGATTGGGTGGGCAAAGAAAGATCTGGATGCCCTGGCGTGCCGGATTGATCCACGACTCGCCATTCCCGCGCTGATCGAGGCGGTGGACGATTTCTACTACGGCCAGAAAAGCTGGCGCAAGAAGGTGCCGTGGTGCGGTTCGTCCTTGAAAACGACGATCGCGCTCATATGGCCCAATCGTAAAGAACCGCTGGCCGTTGATAGAAGCGCCGCCCAATTGCTCAATCTGGTCAATGCGGTGATTGCCTGGGAGCAATTGAGAGAGATCTACGAGAGCAGCCGGGTTTTCAACTTTCAAGCGGTCAGTCTCAAGTCCCATGGATTTGCGTTTTCAGACAAGGCTGACCAGGTGCTGCTGGGGCAGTGGAACACCATGGCGGCGCCCTATGGTGAGAACCAGAGAACGCTTGAGCATTCGAAAGCCGTTATCTGGAAGGATCTCTTGCGGTTTTCCCAGGCCGTCTCTCTCGTCCTGTCGGGGCGCGACTCCACGACGATTGAGTTGTTTGCCGGAACGGTCTTTGCGCTGGCCGGAAAGAACCCGGCATTCTGGATCGGGCTCAATGCCCGGTTGGTGTTGTTGGCCTGTGTGCGCCACATCAAGTCGACCGGGTCGAAGCGCATGGCCGGCGTGGTGCTATTCGAGGATCTTCCTATTGTCACCGATGCTTTCGGTGATGATCCCGTACTTGCCAAGCAGTCTCTCGAAGCCTGTTTTTGGCAGGAGCCCTGGTACCCGGACCGAGTGAGGAGCTATCCCTCGAACATGTTGGTCGAGCGACCTGTCGTGCGGATTGATGACAAGACATTTGCCACGAGCGTCCTGACGATAATCGATTCCGTGAATTGTTTTGTTGAGCACTCTGTTTTCCGCTACATGGGTTATGGCGGTGCTCCTGTGGACGATGAGTCCTTTCGCGTGCATGTCTCGCAGCCTTTTGAAAATGCCGCGGTGCAATTGCTCCGGAACGCTGGCTGGAAAGCCAGCGGGGTCAGTGATTCCGGATATTGGCAAGCTGGGGAGTCTCGCCTGGAGCACGAGAGTGGCCAGAAAGTGCCCGGGGAAATCGATGTGTTGGCCTTGCACCCTTCCGGGCGGGTCGCCCTCCTGATCGAGTGCAAGGTGCTCAGCCAGCCTTTTTCAATGAGCAAGCTGAGCAATGTGGTCGGTAAGTTGGGCCCCTCCGACAGTGAAGGTTTTCACGCGAAGATCGAGAAGAAAGTCGCTTGGGCCCAAGCGACTAGCGCCATGCAGGGCGCGCAGATTGTTGGCTTGCTGTTGGTGGAGCATGGGAGTTTTCTCGGGAGAAACGCCGTCCATCCGGTCGTCGAGATGCGCCAATTGGAAAAGCTTGTCGTGCAGATCGATGAAAAAACCGCCGAGTGATCACAGGCCCCTCTGTTCCAGGCGCTCCTGCAGCAATCGGGCAAACGCCTCCCGAGCCGGATGGCGAGTGGTTTCCTTGTGCCAGATAAAGCAGTTTTCCACTGGCGCCAGTTCAGCGAAACGGTGGGTTTCAAGCCCGGCGGACTGCTCGTAGCGTTGCAGGATCCCCTCGGGCACCAGGGACACGCCGGCACCGGCATGCACGCTGCCGATGATGGTGGCCCAACTGGCATAGCTGGCAATGGCCGGATGCGGGTCATGGGGCTGCACCCAGTTTTTCAGCGCCGCGCGATAGGGGCAGCCGTTGGGCCACATGATCAGGGTCTTGCCGCGCAAGTCGCCGGCACCCTGGATCGGACCGCTGCCGGCGGCGCTGATCAGCACCAGCTGTTCACGGTAAAGCGCGCTGCTGGCGATTTTCGGATGCTGGATGTCGGCGGCGACCAGGGCGCCATCGAGGCGCCGTTGGCGCACGTCTTCCAGCAGTTGTGACCAGGTGCCGGTGATCAATTCCAGGCTGACGCCGGGGTAAGCCTGTTGGTACTCGGCCAGCAGCGCGGGCAGGTGCACCGTGGCGCAGGATTCGATCGCGCCGATGCGCAGCAGGCCCGACGGTTGGGTGTTGGCGTCGACGGCGCGCTTGGCTTCGTCCACCAGCCCGAGGATTTTCGTGCAGTAGTCGAGGAACACCACTCCGGCCGGGCTCAGGCTCAGGCCGCGTCCGGCGCGGATAAACAGGTCGGTGCCCAGTTCGCTTTCCAGCTGCTTGATCCGCGTGGTGATGTTCGACGGCACGCAGTGCAGCCGCTGTGCCGCCTGGGCGATGCTGCCGGTTTCAGCGACGGCTTTCACCATGCGCATTTGCGCCAGTTCCATGATTCACTCCTGGTGAATTCTCGACTCAATATTGATCAATTGTTCTGGCTGACAGGCCGCTCGAGACTGTGCGCACACCTCGGATCATCTTGGATATCGCCCGCTCGTGAAAGCCCTGTCCGCTTTAAAAGTGCCTCTTGCCACCGCGCTCGTCATCCTCTGCTGGGCCTACTCGCCCGTGGGGATCCATATCGGCCTGGAAAGCTACAGCCCCGGACACCTGGCGCTGCTGCGGTTTTTGATTGCCTCGCTGTTCATGGCGGTGGTCGCGCTGGTGAAGGGGATCGCGCTGCCGCGTCGGCGGGATTTGCCCTGGTTGTTTGCGCTGAGTTTTTTCGCGATTTTCCTCCATCACATCAGTCTCAATTACGGTCAGCAGTGGGTCAGTCCGGGGGCGGGGAGTGTGCTGTCGCAGTCCACGCCGTTGTTCAGCACCTTGATCGCGTTTTTCTGGTTGAAGGAGTCGGTGTCACTCGTTCGCTGGCTCGGGGTGTTGTCGGGATTGGCCGGCGCCCTGGTGGTGGTCTGGGGTGATCATGGGGTGGGAACGGTCGACCCCCGGGCCTTGCTGATTCTGTTCGCGGCGCTGTCCTGGAGCATTTACTTCGCTTTGCAAAAGCACTATTCCGGGCACTACAGCGGGCTGACCACGGTGTGTTACATGGTCTGGGCGGGGACCTTGTTACTCTGTGTCTATGCACCCGGGCTGGCAGATGAGGTGGCGGTGGCGCCGCTGCGGGTCAATATCGCGGTGCTGCTGCTGGGGATTTTCCCCAGTGCCCTGGCCTACCTGGCCTGGGCCTATGTGTTGAGCCATTCGCTGGTCAGCCGCTCGTCCATTGCCCTGTACCTTATTCCGCCCGTGGCGATGCTGATGGCGGCGCTGGTCCTGGGGGTGGGTGTTTCAGGGTTGGTGATGGTCGGCGGCGCGATTGTCCTGGGCAGCGTGCTGGCGCTCAATCTGGAAGGGCGGCGACAGCCCGCCCAGCCCCGCCGGAGCGGGCTTGGTCAGCGAAGTGTTGGGCGGTCTTGAAGACCTCTTCGCGGACCCCTCCGGCTCCGGCAGGTTCCAGGTATCTTGCAGTCTGGCGACCGCATGTCGATGGACGGCAGGTGGCAGGCGTAAGGCTAAGGCTTGGACAAGGCCAGATCGACCGCAGCGATCAGCTTTCCCAGGTCCTTCGGGGGAGCGTTGTGAATGACGCCGAACAGGTAGGCACGCTGCTCGTCTTCGTCACCCAGATCCGTGAAAAAGGCTTTTAGCTTCACGCCCAGTACGTCGGCAAACAGGAACAAGGCCTCCACGCTGGGTGTGTAACTGCCGGTTTCGAAGCGGCTGATGGTTTTAGGGTCAAAACCGGTTTTCTCTCCGAGTTCAGCCTGAGTTAGCCCCGCTACCTTGCGGTAGCGCCTGATGGCTGCACCCAAACTTGAAATTTTCATCGCTCAATTCCCATTTAGAATCAAGAACTTAACGATAAATCTTTACATTAGACAACGCCATGGATCATCACCTTCTGTTGCATAATGTGATGTAATTCGTAGAATCGGCATTTAGGACAGGTATTTGGTGATCCAGTTTCAGGGGAAATATTTGTGAAACGGGAAAACCGCGCATTTCTTTGGTGCCCATGCCATGACGGTCATAAGGCTTGAGCAAGGCACTGTCTTAGGACTGCCACGAATACCTGTCCCAGCTAATGATGACCTTCATTTAATCCTAGTTGATCTTCGTCGAAGTACGGCCAGGCGATGCCGCCAGGCGCGGTTGTGCTGCGAATTCGGGACAACCTCTAGCTGCCCAGGTGAGCTGACTCATGGATGAGACGTATCGCAGGGTCGTGGACGTCGCCGCCATTTTCTCCGAAACCGACCTGGAAGGACGGATCACTTACGTCAACGATCCATTCTGCGTGATTTCCGGTTATAGCCGTGATGAATTGCTGGGGCAGAATCACCGGATCCTGAATTCCGGCTACCACCCGTCCGAGTTCTTTGTCGACATGTGGAGCACCATTGCCCAGGGGCGGGTCTGGAAAGGTGAGGTCTGCAATCGCGCCAAGGACGGTTCCTTGTACTGGGTCGACAGCACCATGGTGCCGCTGCTGGATGAAGCCACCGGGCGGGTGCGCCGGTATGTGTCGATCCGTTTCGATGTCAGCGAAAAGTTGCGCCTGTTGCATACCTTGCAGTGGCGGGTGGGGCACGATGTGCTGACCGGCCTGCCCAATCGGGCGTTTTTGTCGGACCTGTTGAACCAGGCCCTGGATTTTTCCCGACGCGAAGCCATTCCGCTGGCGGTGTGCATGCTCGACCTGGACGGCTTCAAGGCGGTCAACGATGGCTACGGGCATGCCAGCGGCGACATGCTCCTGGTGGAAGTGGCGGCGCGCCTGCGCACCATCATGCGCGGGGAAGATGTGGTGGCGCGGCTGGCCGGTGACGAGTTCGTGCTGATCCTGCGTTATGTGCACGACGCCGAGGAACTGCACGCTGCGTTGCAACGGGTGCTCGGCGCCATTTCGGCCCCCTATTCGATACTCGGCCAGACCATCCATGTGGATGCCAGCATCGGCGTGACGCTGTTTCCCGCCGACGACGAGGACGCCGATACCCTGTTGCGCCATGCCGACCAGGCGATGTACCTGGCCAAGCAGAGCGGGCGCAATCGTTTCCATTTGTTCGATGTGTCGCTGGATCAGGAGGTCAAGGCCACCCACCAGACAGTGGCGTTGATACGCCAGGCCCTGGCCAATGGCGAGTTCCGCCTGGCCTATCAGCCCAAGGTCAATATGCGCACCGGCCGGGTGGTGGGGTTCGAGGCGTTGATGCGCTGGCAGCACCCGCACGAGGGACTGCTCCAGCCCCAGGCGTTCCTGCCGCTGGTGGCGCAGACCGATGTGATCATCGATATCGGCGAATGGGTCATCGACCGGGTCATGGCGCAGATGCAGGCCTGGGGGCGGGCGGGGCACGAGTGGCCGGTCAGCCTGAATATCGCCGCCCGGCATTTCCAGCGCGGCGATTTCGTCGAACGTCTGCGCGCCTTGCTGATGCGTCACGCCGAGGTGCCGCCGCACATGCTCGATCTGGAGATCATCGAGTCGGTGGCCATCGAGAACATCCAGCGGGTGAGTCAATGCCTGCAGGATTGCCAGACGCTTGGGGTGCGTTTTTCCCTGGACGACTTCGGCACCGGTTACTCGTCCCTGAGTTACCTCAAGCGCCTGCCCAGCCAGACCATCAAGATTGATCGCTCGTTCGTGCGCGACATCCTCCATGACCAGGATGACCTGGCCTTGACCACGGCGGTGATCGGCCTGGCCCGGGCGTTTGGCCGGGAAGTGATTGCCGAGGGGCTGGAGTCCGCCGAGCACGGCCGCTTGCTGATGAGCCTGGGTTGCGATGTGGCACAGGGTTATTTCATTGCCCGGCCGATGTCGGCGGACGAGGTGCCGGCCTGGGTCGAGGCGTTCGAGCCACCGGCCTTATGGCGCAGTGTCACTTGATTCAGGCGCGACCTTCTGGTCGTCATGCCCGGTATAGAGGTGGATGGTCCGGTCGATTTCCCCGGACATCTTCATTCGCAGCAGGGTCCTGAGGATGCGTTGTACCGGCAGGTCCGGGTCATTGCGGACAAAACAGCCCACGGCGTCTTCCTGCACGACCGCCACCGCGTGCAACTGCTGATCCGGCATGCGGGTCTGGTTGAACCAGTCCAGTGCCCACTGGCTGCTGATGGCATAGGCGTAGCGCCCGACCTCAAGCTTTTGCAGGACCTGTTGCTCATTGCGCGCCTCGTCGCGGATGAACCGACCGCTTTCGAACTGAGCCTGTATGGCCGGGTACGAGTAGCCCAGTACGGTGCCGAGTCGTTGAGGCTCAAGATCTTTCAGGGTCATCGCCATGGGCGGCTTGGCCTTGCTGACCAGCAGGTTGCGCTGGGTGAGGAAGGGGATGCTCCAGATATAGTCGCCGGACTGGTTCGGCAGCCAGGATTGCGCGGCATAGCAGCGCACATCGATTTCACCGCGCTCCATGGCGCTCTGCACTCGAGCGCGGGCCAGAACATGAAACTCGGCCGGGCTGCCGACCTGGTGGGCCAGGCTGGTCATCAGGTCATACAAAATACCCTGGGTCGGTTGTCCGTGCTCGATCTGGATGATCGGCATGCTCCAACTGTCGGCCACGGAGAAGCGCAACGGCGCCGGGGCGGCGAAAGCAGGGGCGGTCATCAAGGCCAGGGCGTAAAGAACTGCACGCATCAAACTCTCCGGCGGGAGCGCCACAAGGCCGCCAATCCATACACAAAGTGCAGCTTAACCAGATTAGCATCCCATGCCGGATGCATTTTTACCCCTGCTCCGCTAGCATTAGCGGTCTTCCGCTTCCCCGACGCGATGGTTATCGATGAGTTATCAGGTTCTTGCACGTAAATGGCGTCCGCGCTCGTTCCGCGAAATGGTCGGCCAGACCCATGTGCTCAAGGCTCTGATCAATGCCCTGGACAGCCAGCGGCTGCATCACGCCTACCTGTTCACCGGTACCCGCGGTGTCGGCAAGACCACCATCGCACGAATCATTGCCAAGTGCCTGAACTGCGAGACCGGCATTACCTCGACCCCCTGCGGGACCTGCTCGGTCTGCCGGGAGATCGACGAGGGGCGCTTCGTCGACCTGATCGAGATCGACGCCGCGAGCCGGACCAAGGTCGAGGACACCCGCGAACTGCTCGACAATGTGCAGTACGCGCCGAGCCGCGGGCGCTTCAAGGTCTACCTGATCGACGAAGTGCACATGCTCTCCAGCCACTCCTTCAACGCGTTGTTGAAAACCCTGGAAGAGCCGCCGCCCTACGTCAAGTTCATCCTGGCGACCACGGACCCGCAAAAACTTCCGGCAACGATTTTGTCGCGCTGCCTGCAGTTCTCCCTGAAGAACATGACCCCCGAGCGGGTGGTCGAGCACCTGACCCACGTGCTCGGGGTCGAGAACGTCCCGTTCGAGGACGACGCCCTCTGGTTGCTGGGGCGTGCCGCCGACGGTTCGATGCGCGATGCCATGAGCCTGACCGACCAGGCCATTGCCTTCGGTGAAGGCAAGGTCATGGCCGTCGATGTGCGGGCGATGCTCGGCACCCTCGACCATGGCCAGGTCTTCGACGTGTTGCAGGCGTTGATCGACGGCGATGCCAAGGCCCTGCTCGAAGCGGTGCGGCATCTGGCCGAACAAGGCCCGGACTGGAACGGCGTGTTGTCGGAAATCCTCAATGTGCTGCACCGCGTGGCGATCGCCCAGGCGTTGCCCGAGGGTGTCGACAATGGTCATGGCGACCGCGACCGCGTGTTGGCGCTGGCCCAGGCCCTGCCGGCCGAAGATGTGCAATTTTATTACCAGATGGGTTTGATCGGCCGGCGCGACCTGCCGCTGGCGCCGGACCCACGAGGCGGTTTCGAGATGGTGTTGCTGCGCATGCTGGCGTTCCGCCCGGCCGACAGCACGGCGCCGCCGAGACCGCCGCTAAAGCCAGTGGGGATCAGCCAGGCCACAGTTGATTCCGCACAGAGCGTGGCTGGCGCAGCCGTTGCCGCGCCAGCCGCGCCTGTGGTCGCCCCCGTTGTCGAGACACCGGTGGTCGCGCCCGTGCCTGCCGAGGTGGTGTCGCCGATGGCGGCGCAACCCGTACCAGTCGCTGCGCCGGTCGAAGCCGCGCCCGTGGCCGTTCCTGTCGCGGTGGCCGAGACGCCGCCGCCGGCCGAGTCCGTTGCCCCGGCGGTGGAGGTCGTGGATCTGCCGTGGAACGACCCGGTCGAGCCTGAAGAGATACTGCAGGAGCCTGCTGTCGAACCGGTGCTGGAAACCGTTGCCGAACAGCCGGAGCTGGCCGCCATGCCGCTGCCGACCCCGGACAGCGTGGTCCCGGATGCGCCCGAATGGGTTGCCGCGACCCTGCCCGAGCCGACGCCTGCCCAGGTGGAAGCCGCGACGCCGGGGCTGGACCCCGACGACGAGCCGCCGCTGGATGAAGACTATATCGAGCCGGATATCGATTCGGCCTACAGCTATCTCGACGAACTGGCCAGCGAGCACGCTGCCGACCCGGCACCGGAGCCCGAGCCGCAACCGGCGGCAGCCCCAGCCACCGGCCTGGCGCTGGAGTGGCTGGAACTGTTCCCGAAACTGCCGGTCTCTGGCATGACCGGCAGCATCGCGGCCAATTGCACCTTGATGGCGGTCAGCGGTGACGACTGGCTGTTGCACCTGGATCCGGCCCACAGCGCCTTGTTCAATGCCACACAGCAACGCCGTCTCAACGACGCCCTGAACCAGTATCACGGGCGTGCGCTGAAACTGACCATCGAGCTGATCAAGCCCGAGCAGGAAACTCCGGCCCAGGCGGCTTCCCGTCGGCGCCATGAACGCCAGGACGAAGCGGTGGCGTCGATTCATGCCGATCCGCTTATCCGGCAGATGATGCAACAGTTCGGCGCGGTGATCCGTGGCGATACAATCGAACCTGTCGATGCCCTGGTGGTCCAGGGCTAATAACTGAACGATGCCAGGCCCCGTGCCTTGCGTCTCTTTGTACATGTAACTCTTGAGGTGATTCCCATGATGAAAGGTGGCATGGCCGGCCTGATGAAGCAGGCGCAGCAGATGCAGGAAAAGATGGCCAAGATGCAGGAAGAGTTGGCCAACGCCGAAGTGACCGGCCAATCCGGTGCCGGCCTGGTGTCCGTGGTGATGACCGGTCGTCATGACGTCAAGCGCGTCAGCATCGACCCGAGCCTGAAGGACGAAGATCTGGAAGTCCTGGAAGACCTGATCGCCGCGGCGTTCAACGATGCGACGCGCAAGATTGAGAGCAACAGCCAGGACAAGATGTCTGGCATGACCGCCGGTATGCAACTGCCGCCGGGCTTCAAGATGCCGTTCTAAGGTGCTATCGCCTTACCCTGTAGGAGCGTGGCTTGCCCGCGAAGCTTTTACCCTTCGCAAGCAAGCCACGCTCCTGCAAGGGAATTGTGTTCCAGCGTGACCCCTGGACGCTGGCTGGAGGCGCGGGTATAAACCGCGTCTCGTGTTCTGTCGGACCCTTTGCCATGAGCTTCAGCCCCCTGATTCGCCAACTGATCGACGCCCTGCGGGTACTCCCCGGTGTCGGCCAGAAAACCGCCCAACGCATGGCCCTGCAACTGCTCGAACGCGACCGCAGTGGCGGTTCGCGCCTGGCCCAGGCCCTTGGCCAGGCCATGGAAGGTGTTGGCCACTGTCGCCAGTGCCGCACTCTCACCGAAGACGATCTTTGCCCGCAGTGCGCCGACCCTCGGCGTGACGACAGTTTGCTGTGCGTGGTCGAAGGTCCGATGGACGTCTATGCCGTGGAGCAGACGGGCTACCGCGGCCGCTACTTCGTGCTCAAGGGACATCTGTCGCCCCTCGATGGCCTCGGTCCGGAAGCAATCGGTATCCCGCAGTTGCTGGCACGAATCGAAGAGCAGGGCAGTTTTACCGAGATCATCCTCGCCACCAACCCGACGGTTGAAGGTGAAGCCACGGCTCATTACATCGCCCAGTTGCTGGCCAACAAAGGCCTGATCACCTCGCGTATCGCCCATGGTGTGCCGCTGGGTGGGGAACTGGAACTGGTGGACGGTGGAACCCTGGCGCATTCGTTTGCCGGGCGTAAGCCGATTTCGTTGTAAGTCAGCCCGGCGTTGGCCGCACCGCTTGAAGTCACGAGGTTCTCGGTCGCGCTCCGGCGGCGCGACACGAGTAGCGGGGTGAGGTCAGGAGGTCAGCAACAGCAGGATCTGGTCCATGCGATTGTTGGCAATCCAGGCCAGGGGCGCGCCGATGACCGCCGCGGCACCGGCTATGTAGGTGAGTCGGCTCTTGATGGATTTGACATCGTTGCGCACCTCATTGAGATCGCGGTGGATGTATTCGAAGCGGGTTTCCAGCTCTGTGATTCGGGGTTCCATAGCATCGCCTCCAGGGGTACGGGTCGTCTTGGCCTTGTCATGGCGGGGCGGGAGTTGCGGTTTGGCGTCGTGATGGCCCGGCTCGTGGGCCGAGGCGCTCAAGTGCGGTGCCGCGCAGTGCTGTAGCTCGACTTCCATGTGAATATGCTTCCTCGATGGTTCAGGTCCAGAGTGTTATTCGCTCGATAAAAAGAGCTTGAAGAAGTTCGCTTTATTTCGCCTCTGGGTCAATTGAGGTTGTTCGCTGATGGTTATCGGAAAATTCCTTATCGTTTGAGGGCCTGCCAAATCAGGCGTGCGGGCTGTCCCAGTAGCGTTTGTACATGCCCAGGTTCTTTTTCAGCTGCCTGGGCAAATGCCGCTCTTGCTGGCTCAGTTTGTAGGCGAGCAGTTTCACCGCGTTGCGCCACAGTGAGCCGGGCCAGGCCAGGCAACGCGCGGGACCGAGGAACTTCAGTTCAGAAACCACGTAGCGCAGGCCCTCGCCGCCGGCCCCGCCGAACTGCTGGCGGATCCACGGCTCGCGAGCGTGGAAGACGCCGATATCGAAGTAGCGTCGGAACTCTTCACCGAGGCTGTAGTTATGGGAATGCCGGCAACGCGCGCTGCCTTCGTAGGCGACCTTCCAGCCGGCCTGAAGCATTTTCGCGGCGACATACATATCTTCCGACAGGATGACGTGCTGGGGGAATCCGCCGACCTGCATCAGGGCCTGGCGCCGATAGGCGGAAAAGGAATTGGAGATGAAGGCGGTCTTGATCCCCAGCCGGGGGGCATCGGCCAGGCTCTTGACCTGGGAATCCGGTGGGTAGTTGAACAACCGGGCGTGCTCGGCCAGGGGCGTGGCATCCAGGTGCGGCAGTTGCCGGCCGCAGACGGCACCGACCTGCTCGTCGGCAAACGGCCGGACGATGTTGGCAATGCCTTCGGGATCGTCCAGGTAGGCGTCCTGGGTCATGAACACGTAGAGCTCGTAACCGGGGTTGCGCTCGACCATCCATTGACGGGTGCCGCCATGGTTGAAGTCCTTGCTGTCGATACGTTGCACTTGCGGGCAGCGCGCGCAGGCCAGCTCGAAGGTACCGTCGCTGGAACTGGAGTCGACGATCAGGGTGTCGAAGGTCGCGGTCTGGATCGCCAGGGAGTCGAGCAGGCGTTCCAGGTCGCGGCGTCCGTTGTAGGTCGGAATCACTACGGCCACTTGAGGGGGCGACATTGTTCGGTCTCCAGGTTCAGCCGGGCACGGCGCGCCAGGGGCGCAGCCACGCCGCGAGGGCAATCAGCAGGATCAGGCTGCACAGACTGCTCAGGCCCAGTTGCAGCCAGATACCATGCAGTGGATGGAGGACCAGCGCGGCCAGCACCATCACCGCCAAGCCCAGCAGCCCATGGCTGAGCCACGGCACCTGGGCTTGCAACTGTTGGCGGCGGATCAGCAGCAGGCCGGTGAGTATGACCCCGCAGATGGCGGCCAGGGCGATGCCGATCAACCCGAGGAAATGCGGCAGCACGGCCAGCAGCAGGGCATTGAGCAGGCTGCCGGTGAGTTCACAGGTGAGTGGCAGGCGGGTGTCGCCGGCGGCGTAGGCGTAGCGGGCGAGCAGGGCGTTCCAGGCACCGAAGACCAGGGGGATCGAAAACCAGGCCAGCAGTTCCGGCAGCGGGCTGTCGGCGGCCTGGTGGGGCAGCAGCAGGCTGACCAGCGCCCCGGCGGCACCGATCAGCCCGACCACGGCGGGGAGGGTCAGCAGGCTGGCGCTGGCCAGGCCTTTGCGCAGCAGGCCCAGGCGTTCGCTGCCCTGGCTGCCGCTCATCAGACCGAGGAGCACCTGGTTCAGGCTCATCAGCGCGATCAGCGGCAGGTTGATCAGTTTGCGCGCCAGGTTGATCCAGGTTACGGCGCCTTCGCCGAGCAACGACGCGACCATCCGTTCGAGCAAGGCCAGGCCCTGGCTGGCCAGGTTGCTGCTGAGCAGCGGGCCGATGCGTTGCAGCAGTTCTTTCACGGCGCCGGGTGCGTGGCCGAAATGCCAGGGTTTCCAGCCGCTGCGGTACATGGCCGGCAACAGCAGCGTCGGCATCAACAGGCTGCCCAGCACACAGGCGCTGGCCAGGCCGGTCGGGGTGGCGGCCTGGCGCAGGATGGCCAGGTACAACACCGGCGGCAGGTTGAACAGCAGCGAGCCGAGCCCGGCCAGGACAAAGCGTGAACGGGCCTGCAAGGGAATGCAGAACAAGGCATGCAGGATGACACCGGGAACACACCAGGCCAGCCAGTGCAGGCTGGCCCCGGCCAGTGCGTAGCCCTGGCTGTCGAGTCCCGGGCCGATCAGCCGGACCCACAGCGGCGAACCTGCGCTCAGCACCAGCGCCAGCAGCAGGCCGCAGAGCAGCAGCCGGGGCACCATCGCGCCGAGCCAGGCGGTTTGTTCGGTGGCCGTGCGTTGTTGGTAGAGGGGCAGTGCGGCGGCGCTGAGCAGGCCGGCCGCCAGGGCCATGCGCAAGGCGTCGGGCAGGAACAGCGCCACCAGGAAACTGTCGCTGCGCCCGCCGGCGCCCCAGGCGGCGACCAGCAGCCACTCGCGGGCGAACCCGGCGACGAGGCCCGTGAGGGTCGCCAGGGTCAGCCACAGGGTCGAGCCGAGCAGTTTCGAGTCAGGCATGCCCGGGGCTCAATGGAACAAAGTGAACAGGCCTTTGCCGCCCACCTTGTAGTTCAGGCCACGGCAACGCTCGCCCTTGATCGCCGCATCCGGCCCGCCGACGATGGCGTAGGCCGGCACCGGCTTGGAGACCACGCACTGGCCGCCGACCACCGCGCCTTCACCGATATCGGCGCCGAACGAGAGCAGGGCGCGACTGGCGATCCAGGCGTAGTCGCGGATATAGATCGGCCCGCCGACGGCCCAGAACTCCGGGGCCTGGACATCATGGCCGCCGGCAATGATCAGCACGTGGGAGGCGATGGTCACATGGTCGCCGATGATCAGGCCGCCACGGGCATCCAACTGGCAATGCCAGGCCACGGTGCTGTCGTTGCCGATGCGCAGGCTGTCCACCCCCAGCACTTCGGTGTTGCGCCAGACCGTCGAGCCCTTGCCGATCTTCGCCCCGCCCGCACGCAGCCAGAACAGTCGCAGCGTATGGCTGGGGATCTTGCAGATGATCATGTTGTAGGCCAGTTCCCACCAGCGCAGCATGCGGTCGCGCAGGGTCGGCCAGTTGATCCCGTACAGCGGGATCAGCGCGCCTTTGACCTCGCGGCCGAGCAGGGCATAGAAACGCCGGGCCAGGGGCGGTTCGATTCGCGGTTCGATGTTCAGGTAGCTGATGAAACACAGCAGATTGCCCTTGAGCGGCTGTTCGAAACAGACGTCGTTTTCCAGCATCCACTGGTAGCTGCTCTCCAGCTCCTCCAGCCCGACGCCCATCTTCTCGGCGTATTCGGGCAGGGCCTGCCTCAGGTTCAGCGAGTGGAACATGCGGTGTTTCATGGGCGGATTCCTGGCAGAGGGGTGGCCTTGAGCTTGAGGCGCCGTGTTTCGTGCAGGTTCAGGCCCAGCAATAGCCAGAACAGGGCGACCAGCACATTGGTAAAGCTGAAATAGTGGTCGAAGAAGCCGCTGACCAGCGCCGCCAAAAGGCCGTAGGTGGTGCCGAGCCAGATCGCGTTATCTTCGTTAAGCTTGAGGGTGGACAAGGAAGAGCGGGTGTCGCTCCACCAACTCCAGATCACCGCGGCAAACAGTACCAGACCCGGCACGCCGAGTTTGTAGATGAAGTTCAGCCACAGGTTGGAGATACCCCACAGGCCGGTGCCGGGCACGGGTGGCTCGACCTTGAAACCGATGCCGAAGGGGAACATGGCCACGGCCTCGGGGAAGTGCGAGTACTCGTCGAAACGCACGCTGGTACTGGCATCGTTGCTGGAGAATAGCCCCAGCAGACGATCCTGCAAGGGCGGGTAGAACATCAGCAGCAAGCTGCCGAGCGCCAGGCCGGCGAGGATCACTTGACCGGCGTAGGGCACGCGTTTGCGGGCCATCCAGAGCAGGACGACCAGCAGACTGACCAGTGCCCCGCGTGAGCCCGAGAGCAGCAGGCCTATCACCCCCAGACTCGCCACCGCCAGGCCCAGCGTGCGCCGCCAGCCTTGGCGGGCCAGGCCGTAGCAGAATGCCAGCGGCAGCAGCAGGGCCATGGCGCCGCCCAGGGCGTTGGGGTGCATCCAGGGCGAGCCCATGCGATTGGACATCGCCGACAGACTGTCACCGAGCACCTCGACGCCGCCATAGCCGAGCGCGGCAAGGATCGGAGTCATGCCGGTGGCGCTGCCGTTCTTGAGGAATACCGGGATCGACAGCAGCAACAGCATCAGGGTCCCGAGGAGCAGGCCGGTGACCACCTGTTCGCGGGACTTTTGCTGGTCGAGCAGGCGGGGCACCAGGAACAGTACCGACAGGTTGAGCAGCCAGCGTACCCAGTTCACCGGGCCGTTGCCTTCGGCGCTGATCGTCAACTGACCGACGATAAATGGAAAGGTACTGAACAACATCAAGGCCAGCAGCCAGCGCTCAGTGCGCAAGAGGGGCGGTTTTTGCGGCAGGTTGTTGAACAGGCCTTGCACCAGCACGCTGCCCCAGACCAGCAGGATCAGCGCCTCGGACACCGTGGTGCGCAGGCCGACCTGCACCGTCGAGTAGGGCAGGAAGGTGGCGAGCACGCTGAACAGCAGCAGCCCCCAGAGCGGGTGGCGGATGATGGTCACCACACCGCCGATGGCGACCAGCACGACCGCCACCTTGAACGGCGGCAGCAGCCAGGCGAGGATGCCGAAGAGCAACCCGGACAACAGGGCGATGGGCAACGCCAGGGGCATTATTTCAGCTCCTCGAGCAGGTGGTTGAAGCGCTCCTGGTAGGCCGCGTTGCCGTAACCCGCAGCCCAGGCCCGGAGTGTCTCGGGATCTTCGGCGGGGGCATCGGCCAGGCCGATCATCAGCGCGCTGAGGGCCGGACCGTCGGTGGGTGAGAAGCGCGGGCTGTGCGATGGGGTGATTTCGTCCAGCGCCGAGCCGCTGGCGACGGCCACCGGAGTGCCGACGCTGAGGGCTTCGATCACCGGCAGGCCGAAACCTTCGGCATAGGACGGTTGCCACAAACGCTCGGCTTGTTGGTACACCCCGTGCAGTTGGGCATCGCTGAGGCCGGTCAGGTAATGCAGGCCCGGCAGATGTTGCAGCGACGCGGGCAGGTCCTCGGGGGCACCGATCAGCACCAGTTCCGGCACCTGTGGCGATTGCTGGCGGGCGGCCTGCCAGGCGCTGACGAACCAGGGAATGTTCTTGCGCGGTTCACGGGTGCCGACGGCCAGCCAGTAGTGCTCGGGCAGTTGCAGGTCGCTGATGTCGGCGGCTTCACCGACGAAGCCGGTGACCAGGTTGGGCAATACGCGGACTTTGTCGCGGGCCTCGGGAAACAACTTGACCAGTTCGTCGGCGGTGTATTGCGACGGTGTCCAGATCCGGTCGGCGACCTTCACCGAGTGGCCGATGGAGAGGCGGTCGGTGGCGCGGTAGACGCGCTCCTTGAGTTTCGAGCCATGGCTGTTTTGCAGGGTCAGCTGGAACAGGTCGTGCAGTTGCAGCACATAGCGCATGCCGGCGGGCTTGCGTCCTGGTGGCAGGCCCATGTTGAAGTTGCAGAGGTAGACCTCGATTCCGGCTTCGCGTAACGCACCGGGCAGGAAGCCGGCCTCGAAACGCAGGCGTATCGGCAGGCGGTGTACGCCGAACAGGGGCGAGCCCCACTTTGGACAGTGGACGCGACGACGGATCGGGTGATCCTCCGGGGCCACCCCGAACAGTTGCAGGCTCACCTCGGGATGGGCGCGCAGGGCCTGTTCCAGGGCCAGGTTCTGACGGCCGATGCCGCTGTGGGTGTAACCCGCTGCCGGGCGATAATCCAGACCTATGCGCATACGGATTCTGCTTCCTTGAGGTGGGGGAGGCGGTTATAGACCGCTTCCAGTTGTGCGGCGGCCACGGACCAATCGTGCTCGGCCTTGACGTAGGCTCGGCCGGCTTCGGCGATCTGGTGCAGGCGCGACGGATGTTCGAGGAGTTCGGCGAGCATCCGGGCGAGGGCTTGCGGGTCTTCGCTGCCCAGATAGTGCTGGCCGTTTTCGATCCGCAGCCCCGACACGCCCTGGCCGGTGGTGACCACCGGCAGGCCGGCGGCCATGGCTTCGAGCACCTTGAGCTTGGACCCGCCGCCCTGGCGCAGTGGTGCGAAGAACACCGAGGCTTTGCTTTGCAGGGTGCGCAGGTCGGGGACGAAACCTTGCCATTCGATTCGCGGATCGGTCCAGCGCGTACGCCAGGCCTGCGGCAAGCCGAATCCGGCAATGGCGAAACGTACTCCCGGATTGAGCTGCCAGAGGGCCGGGAGAATTTCCTCCAGGGCCCATTCGACGGCGTCCAGGTTCGGACTGTATTCGTAGTTGCCGATAAACAGCAGGCGCCGGGCGTGGAGGTCGGGCTGGACACCGGCATAGAGGTCGGTGTCGACACCGTTGACGACTACCGCCACCGGCTTGCCGGTCTGCTGGCGCAATACCATGGCGTCCTCGCGGGTCACGGCGACCAGTTCGGCGGCCTGGCGAAACACCCGGCTTTCCCAACGCCGGTAGCGCCGCTGGTCATACTGCGTGAAGGGTTTCATCCAGCCCGGCAGGCGGTCATAACTGGCGGCGCCGAGGGCTGATTCGACATTGTGCTCGGTAAGAATGAAGGGCTTGCCGGCGTCGAGCAGCGGTTGTTCGAAAGGCTGGAAACTGTAGCTGTGCTCGATCTGGATCACGTCCCAGTCTTCTTCCAGCAAGGTGCGCAACTGTGCCTGCAACTGCGGCGCCAGGCCGTTGATCGTGGCCAGCATCGGATAGGGCGCGAGCAGCACGCCGAGCAGGGTTTTCAGGCTGCGCAACGACCGTCGCGGCACCACGATCAGCCGCTCGACAATCGGCGCGAGGGCGTGGCGGGTGGCCTCGTCGACGTCGGTTTTCGATTGCACCAGCAGGGTAATCCGATGCCCACGCGCCGCCAGGCTGCGCAGCAAGTGAAATTGCCGGGTCTTGCCGCCACTGGTGGTGGGCCAGGGCAGGTAGGGCAGGGTCCAGAGGATTTTCATGGCGTCCACACCAATAGCTGCAGGCTGGTTTTCAGCGGCACGGTAATGGCTGTGCTGTCGCTCAGATTTGTCTGGGTACCGCTCAGCGGGTCGAACAGCGTCGCCCGGGTCACGCCGGGCAATTGCAGGCTCTGGCCGCTGGCGCTCCAGAACATCCAGACATGGGCGCCGTCGTTGCGGGTCCAGGTGATGTTGTAGAGGTCGGCGGGTGCATTGTTCGACGCCGGGGCATCAGCCGGCTGGAGGGCCGGGCCGGTGACCGTGAGGAAGTTCTTCAGGGCGTTATACACCGGCTTCGGCTCGCCGTTGAGGTCGAGCAGGCCGTAAAACTGGTCGCGTGGGGTGGCCCGATCATCCAGGTCGCTGAGGTTGAACAGGAAAATCCGCTGGTAGTCCATGGCGCTCATCAGGGCCAGGCGCCGCAGGGTGTAGTCGGCCTGTCCGTCGACGCCGATCAGGGCCTGCATTTCCTTGGGCCCGGCATAGCTTGACCAGCCCCATTCGGTGGCCCAGACCTGGGTGACACCCTTGCCGTGCAGATCGCTGTTCATGGCGTTGCCCCTGGTCAGGAAGTCCTGGGCCGCAGCGTTGTCGCCTTCCGGAAACTGGGTATAGGGGTGATAGGCGGCGATGATGTTCTGGCTGGCCAGGCCCTGGGTCAGCAGGGCATCGAGCATCAGCCCGGAAGTGCTGTGCATCTGGCCGAAGTAAGCGACGCCGGCGGTAGCGATGGCTTTGCCCGGCACCTGGGTGCGGATGGCATCGGCGGTAGTGGTCAGCATCTGGTAGTAGGCCACGGGATCTTCCTTGGGCCGCCAGATGATGTTCGGTTCGTTCCACACCTGCCAGGTGCTCACCTGTGGATACCGCTGGGCCAGGCTGACCATGCGCGAGGCGAACAGCTTGAAGTCAGTCGGCGGGTACTGGTCGCTGCTCGGGGTGCCGGCCGGGGCGCTGCTGGCGAACGGCGGCGAGCCGACCAGGTAGGCGACGGTGTTGTAGCCATGGCTTTTCATCGCCGCCATGGCTGCATCGAGTTCGCTGAACTGGAAAGCCCCCTGTTCGGGTTCGAGGATGAACCAATGCAGGGTCAGGCGTATCCAGTTCAAGCCCAGCGCGTCGAGCTGCGTCATCTGCTTCTGGTAGTTGTCCGGATCGAAATACTGGAACTGTGCGTTGACCCCGAGAAAGTTTTTCCACTCCACCGCGCGGGGCGCCTTGAGCGTGGTCTGGGCGGCGACGTTGGGGCTCCAGGGGATCAGGCTGACGGCGACCACCATCAGCAACAGGGCCGGCAGCCACAAAAAGACTTTACGCCACATCTTCATGTCCTCCGCAGGCCGCTTGGAACAGTTGCAGGAAGCGCTCGGCGGTGTGGCTCCAGACCCGCTGCTGGCCGACCACGCTGGCCTGTCCGGCCCAGCTGATTGCCAGTTCCGGTGTGGCACACAGGCGGCTCAGTTCCGCCGCCAGGGCCGTAACATTGCCCTGGGGGAAAATCACTCCATTGCCATGGGCCACTTCCTCGGCAAACGAGCGCGCATCCGAGGTGATGGCGCCGCGCCCGCAGGCGACGGCCCAGGACAGCGCGCCGCTGGTACCACGCAGGCTGCCCAGCAGTTTGAGTTTGCTCGACTCGCGGTACGGCAGCACCATCACATGGTGGGCCTGGATCACCGTGGGGATATCCGCGGCCGGCAGGTCCAGTTGCCAGTCGATGCTGTCTTGCAGGCCGAGGTTCTGGATCAACTGGCGCAGTTGATCGAGGTAGCTGCCTGAGGGGCCGAAGGCCATCTCCGGCTCACTGCCCCCGGCCAGGGTCAGGCGCACGCGGGTACGCAACCCCGGTTGCCGGGTGAAGGTGAGAGCCAGGGCGTCGAGCAGGTCTTCGATGCCCTTGCCCCGGTAGATGAAGCCGAAATACAGCAGCCGCAGCGGCTCCAGCGCGGGCAGGGGCTTTGTCGCGATGGCCAGGTTGCCGTGGGGAATCACCGCCATCTGTTCGTTGCGCAACCCCATGCGCTGGCGCAGGCAATGGCCGCCCAAATGGGTGAGTGTCACCAGGCGGGTCAGGCTGCGGGCCAGTTGCCGCTCTTCGTACAGGCACAGCGGATCGGCCAGCACCGTGGCCATCTGTGGCAGCGGTGACGGCAGCCGTGCCACCAGCGAGAGCGGCCAGGGCAAGCGCTCGCGGCGCCAGACCAGGCGTTCGGGGTCATGCAGGGTGGCGGTCAGCGGTAGCCTCGGGAAGCGTTCGCGCAGGGCCTTCAACGCGTGGAACTCGGCCAGGCGCCCGCCACCGATTTCGGCGTGGACCAGATCGATGCCTTCCCACGACGCTTGCGCGACAAGCTCCCTGGCCCGTTGCGGGTCGTTGCCCAGTCCCGCGAGGGGCGTGCTGACACGCACCCCGAGGTTTTCCAGTGCCGTCTTCAGGTGCCCAGCGTAGTCGGCGATGCCATTCTGTTCCGGTGGCAGGGGCGCTATCAGGGCGATATGCATCAGGCATGGCTCCGGATACGAGCCAGGGTATTGAGTACGCGGTCGGGGATCTCGAAGCGCCGCCGATTGAGGATGATGCCGTCGACGCGCTTGAACGCGGTATTGAGTGTCGACAGGGCATTTTCCAGGATCGGTACGGTGGTGCTTTCCGCTTCGATGATCAACGCGATCAGGTCGGCCTGGCGCAGGGTCACGAAGGCTTCCTGGTTGGAGAAGAAGGCGCTGGCATTGAGCAGCAGGATTTCCCCTGGGTGCGCCGGGCCGTGGTTGTCGACGCGGACCCGATGACCGCGCTCCTGCAGCAGGTTGGCCAGGTGCTCGATGACAAAACTGACCCCCTCGCCACGCCGGGCCGAGGTCAGGCCGATGGCCAGGCCCTGTTCGGCGACCTGCTCCAGTGGCAAGACCCCATAGAGCCGGTACATGCTGGCGGTGAACGCGGTGCGGCGCTGGAGGCTGCCGTTGCTGATGTCTTGCAGGCTGGTCCAGATCTTGACGCCGAAGCGTGACTCGATCTTGTCGCCGTCATGGATGCGCTGGTCCAGCAGATAGAAGAAATACAGGGCCAGCAGGCCGACCCCCAGGCTCAGCGGAATCGCCAGTAACAGCATGGTCAGGCTTTTCGGGAAGACCCGGCTTTCGTTGAGGGTGGCTTGTTCGATCACCGCGATGTTGCTGATCTGGCTCTTGTCCAGTTCACGGTCGATCCGCGCTTTCTCGGTGCTGGTGCTGTACAGGGCGAAGTTCTTTTCCGCGGCATCGAGTTCACGTTGCAGGCGGGCCATTTCCGGCTCCAGGGCCAGGGCCTGACGGCGGTCCTGCTCCAACTGGTTGAGCTGGGTTTCTTGCTGGCTGGCCTGGGTCTGCAGACGGCTGAGGCTGGCCTGCTGGTCGGCGAAGCTGTTCTGCAGGCGGGTGTAGACCGGATTCGGCGCCAGGTTATCCGTGCGCTGCACCACCGCGTTCTGCGACTTGAGCAGGTCTTCCAGGTTGGCAATCGCCTTGTCCATGGCCTTCACTGGCGGTGCGCCTTCCTTGAAGGTGCGGAGCATTTCCTGGCGCTCGATCTGCTTGGCATTGATCCGCTGTTGCAGGTCCTGGCGGTCCGGGTTGATGCTCATCTGCCGACCGATACTGATTTCTTTCTTCATGCTGTCGAGCTGGGATTTGATCCGATCCAGCCCGCTCTTGGTCGAGGCCACCGCGCGGGTGGTGTTCAGGTGCTCGCCACGCAGGTTGTTGAGGTTGCGCGAGATATCGTTCAGGCGCTCGCCGATGCTCACCGCCCCCAGTTCGTTGAGGTGGGCTTCGATCTGCTTCTTGTAGTCGAGGATGCGTTTGGTGGTCGCGGTGCTTTCGCCTTCGTAGAAGGTGTACAGGCTCTTGCGCCCGAGGGTACGGGTGCGTTCCTGTTCATACTGCTCGATCCAGCTCTTGACGATGGTCTGGGCCACCTGCGGATCGTTCCAGGTAAAGCTGATTTCCATCACCGAGGAGCCCGCGGCGTGGGTCACGCTGAAGTTCTTCGTCAACTGGTCGGTGAGGCGTTCGACCGGTGTCTGCTTCTCCACCAGGCCGAGCAGTTGCAGCAGGCCACGGCCGACCTCCAGCAGGCCCTGGACCGTGCTCTTGACCAGGGTCTTGAGGGTGGCGATAAAGCCTTCCTGGGGCGGTACCCGAGACAGCTCGTCGAGGTATTGCTCAGCCACCAGCCGGGCGATCGGGCGTCCGGTGAGGATGCGTTCCTCATCGATGATCGGGTCGCGCTGGGCGCTGGGGATGATGGTCGCCTGGCGATCGGAAATCTCGATCGGCAAGGTGCTGGTATCCCGCCCCGGCTTGACCAGCAGCAGGGCCGTGGACTCGTAGCGGTTGGGCAACAGGAAGGCACCCAGCAGGATGACCACGAAGGTGACCAGCACGGTGATTTTCACTTCGCGCTTGAAGATGAAGAATAGGCGCAACAAATCTCGGAAGGAGCGGATATTGATCATGTCTGTTGTCCTTAACGATCAGTTGCCAGTGCTGGTGGAGTTGTTCAAGTTGTAGTTCGCGCCGATGCCGATCGATTTCTGGAACGGAATCAATTGGTTCAGATACAGGTCGACCCACTCGATGCCGTTACCCACATGGGACTTGGGCACGAACACCACGTCGCCGCGTTGCAGCAGCACCGGCGCACGGTTGCTGGCGCCGGCGAGCATGGTGTCGCGATAGTCGAAGAAGTAGGTCTTGTAGCGGCCGTCGTCGTCCTGGCGCAGCAGGGCGATATTGCGGCTGTCGCCCACCGGCAGCAGGCCGCCGGCACCGATCAGCGCTTGTTCCAGGGTGGTGACGGTGGTCACCGGCAGGCTGGCCGGGTTACGCACCGAGCCACCGACGAACACGGTGTTGCTCGGTGCCTGGGAGATATTCACCGTCAGGGCCGAATCCTGGTAGACGTTCTTCAGCTTGTCTTCGAGGAACAGGGTCAGCTGTTGCGGCGTCAGGCCGGCAGCCTTGACGTTGCCGACGTAGGGGTAGGAAAAGCTGCCGTCGTTCATCACGATGAACAGCGTCAGTTCGTAGATCGAGTTGGCGGTAAAGGCTGAAATGGACGGCGCTTCGCCGGTATTGCGCACGATCCGCAAGGTGTCGCCGGCACGGATGCGCTGGTCCGGCAGCGGCTTGCCGGCCAGGGAGTCGCCGGCCTTGTGACCTTCGCGCAGGACGTCGCTATCGGGCAATGCCACCTTGGCCGGAATGCTGCACGCGCTGATTAATAAAACACTGAGGATCAGCAGGAGTTTGTTCATTGATCAGTCTTCCCTTTATGCATGGTTACCCCCCCTGACGGACCTGGGGTCCGTGCATGCGGGCGCTCCTACTGTTTCAGGTGTTTCAGGTCTTGCTGGTTTCGACGGGAACCCGTCCATAAATGTCGGTGAAACGCACGATGTCGTCTTCGCCGAGGTATTCGCCGCTCTGCACTTCGATCATCACCAGGTCGATCACCCCCGGGTTGACCAGCCGGTGTTGTTTGCCCGGCTTGATAAAGGTCGACTCATTGGTATCGAGCATGAATTCGTTGTCGCCGTTGGTAACCCGTGCCATGCCGCTGACCACGATCCAGTGTTCGCTGCGGTGGTGGTGCATCTGCAGCGACAGCGAGGCGTTGGGCTTGACCACGATGCGCTTGATCTTGAAGCGCTTGCCTTCCTCGAGCACGGTGTAGGTGCCCCATGGACGGGTCACGGTCCGGTGCAGGCGGTAGGCGTCGTGGCCCTGGCGCTTGAGTTCCTGGGCGATCAGCTTGACGTCCTGGCTGCGCTTGCCGTCGGCGATCAGCAGGGCATCCGGGGTGTCGATGATGATCAGGTCATTGAGCCCGACACCGCCCACCAGGCGCTTGGGCGAATCGATGTAGCAGTTGCTGACGTCATGCAGCACGGTCTCGCCGTTGCACTGGTTACCCTGGGCATCGGCCGGTGTCAGTTCACGCACCGCCTGCCACGAGCCGATATCGCTCCAGCCGAGCTGGCAGGGCACCACCGCGACTTTGCGCGAGCGCTCCATCAGCGCGTAGTCGATGGAAATGTCCGGCGCCCGGGCCAGGCTCTTGCCATCCAGTTCCAGTTGAAGTTCCTGGCTGCCTTCGCGGCTGTGACTCAGGGCCAGGCACTCGGTCATGGCGTCGAGGACATCCGGGGCGTGTTCGCGCAGTTCGCGCAGCACGGCGTCGGCCCGCAGGCAGAACATGCCGGCGTTCCACAGGTGCCGGCCGCCATCGAGGTATTGCTGCGCCGTCTTCGCATCGGGTTTCTCGACGAAGCGCGCGACCTGGAACGCCTCGTCGCCCAGGGCCTGGCCTTTCTCGATATAGCCGAAGCCGGTCTCGGGTTGGGTCGGCACCAGGCCGAAGGTCACCAGCCAGCCTTGCTCGGCCAGGAGTCGAGCACTGCCGACCGCCCTGGCGAAGGCGTCCAGGTCCTTGATCAGGTGATCGGCCGGCAACACCAGCAGTTGCGCGTCGTCGCCGTAGAGCCTGGCCACATGCAAGGCCGCGGCGGCGATGGCCGGGGCGGTATTGCGGCCAAAGGGTTCGAGGATGAAATCCAGTGCCGCGTCGCCCTGGTTCAACAGGCGGTAGTCATCCAGCGTGCGGAAGAACACCTCGCGGTTGGTCACCGTCAGGACCCGCCGCACATCGGCCAGTCCGGCGGCCCGGCGGAAGGTCTTCTGCAACAGGCTTTCGCCATCGGGCAGGCGCATGAAGGGTTTCGGCATGGCCTCGCGGGAGACCGGCCACAGACGGGTGCCGGCGCCACCGGCGATGATGCAGGGAATGAGTGCGCCCATTCAGAAAGCCTCGCGGGTCATGAGCACTGCCGGGACAGTGCGAAACAGAATGTAGAGGTCGAACCAGATCGACCAGTTTTCGATGTACTCCAGATCGAACTCGACACGTTTTTCGATTTTTTCCAGTGTGTCGGTTTCGCCGCGGTAGCCATTGATCTGGGCGAGTCCGGTGATGCCTGGCTTGACCCGGTGGCGCGAGGTGTACTCCTTGACCGCTTCCTCGAACAGGATGCCTGCCGCCTTGGTGGCCGTGGCGTGGGGGCGCGGGCCGACCATCGACATGCTGCCGATGAAGACATTGAACAGTTGCGGCAGCTCATCGAGGCTGGTCTTGCGGATAAAACGTCCGACCCGGGTGATCCGTGGATCGCCGCGAGTGGTTTGTGTTTCGGCGTTGGCATCGCTCTGGTGCTGGTGCATCGAGCGGAACTTGAAGACTTCGATCAGGCGGTTGTTGTAGCCGTAGCGCTTCTGGCGGAACAGCACCGGGCCCGGCGAGTCGATTTTGATCGCGAGGGCCGTCAGCAGCATGATCGGCGACAAGAGGATCAGCGCGAGGCTCGACAGGACCATGTCTTCCAGGCGCTTGAACATCGGTGACCAGCCGCGCAGGGGCACTTCCGAGGCGTTGAACATCGGCAGGTTGGCGACTTCGGTGATGCGGTTGTGGGCATGCCGGAAGGCAACCATGTCCGGCACCAGCAGCACGTTGACCGGCAGGCGGCGCAGCTCGCGGATGATGTAGTCCATGCGGTTTTCCGCCGACCAGGGCAGGGCGACCAGGACCTGGGTGACTTTTTCTTCGCGGATCAGGCGTTCCAGGTCGCTGGAGTTGCCCAGCAGCGGCAGGTTGACCAGGGTCTTGGGCAGGCGGCCGATGCGGTCGTCGATAAAACCGATGACACCGGAACGGATGTCCTGATGTTGGGCCAGGTATTCGGCCAGGCGCTGGCCGTTTTCGGTGGCGCCGAGGATGACCGCGTGCTGCAGGAAAAAACCCCGTTGCATCAGTTGCTGGAACAGTGTCAGCAGGACCAGGCGCTCTATACCGAAAAGTACCAGGCTTGAAATAAACCAGACAAACAATTCGGTATTGGTCAGGAAGTTGAACAGTGACAAGCCATGGTGCATGAACAGCAGCAGGCAGAACGCCGATGACCAGGCGAAGAGTGTGAGCTGGAAACGCAGCAGGTTGCTGAAGATGGTCTCTGCATATACCCCAAGTGCCTGGAAGATCAGCACGCTGATGAAACCGAAGAACAGCAGCAGGGTGAGATAGCTCTTGATGACTGTGGGGTCTTGCTCGCCCAGGTACACCAGCAGCATCAGGCCGGGCAGCATCGCGGTCAGGCCGTGGACCAGGCGGATGCCGAACAGGAAGTACTCGACCATACTAGGTCGGGTCAGGAATAGGCTGTCAACCGGCTGCAGGCGCATAAACCCCTCCCGTCATACCATCACGAAATGGCAATTACGAAACATCGTGGCAGTTGTTTTTGTTGAAAAGCCTGGGCTTTTTACGCTAATTCCATCCGTGGAGGCCGGTCATATTGTGGGTTGAACAGTTTTAAACCAAGTGAATCTTTTGGCGTGTCGTTTTCCGACTTTTAACAGTATGCCGCTTCATGCGTCCTCTCTGGTCTGCTGGCATGGGCTTGAGTAAAGCCTATGAAACAGCAGCTTGCTAACCGAATGATAATTTGTTGTAAAAAAAATCCGACTAATTCTTTCGTATTATGACTACACGGAAGGCAGATAAATTCTACGGACCAAGGGGTTTTTTTGCTTCCCTTGCGGTCAACATCTTTCAAGCCCATTTTGAAGGGAGCGGTTGCTCATGAACGAGCGCAAGGCATTGTTGATTCTGCATGGCAAACAAGCCCTCAACGAGGCTGTGCGGGCTGCCGTCGAGGGGAAGCGGGCCGAGGGCTGGGACCTAGCGGTACGCCTGACCTGGGAGGCCGGCGACGCACGGCGCCTGGTCGGTGAAGCGCTGGCGCTGGGTTATCGGCAGGTGATTGCCGGCGGTGGTGACGGCACCTTGCGTGATATCGCCGAGGCCCTGGCCAATGCCGATGTGGATGCCAGCCTGGTGTTGCTGCCGCTGGGGACCGCCAATGACTTTGCCCGCTCGGCCGGCGTGCCGCTGGAGCCGGCCAAGGCCCTGGCGCTGCTGGAGGTCCCGGCGCGGGCGATCGACCTCGGTGGCGTCGGCGAGCAGATGTTCCTCAACATGGCCACCGGCGGCTTTGGCAGCCTGGTCACCGCCAATACCTCGGAGGACCTGAAGAAGCTGCTGGGCGGTGCTGCCTACCTGTTCACCGGTCTTAGCCGTTTCAGTGAGCTGCATGCCGCCTATGGCGAGCTGCAGGGGCCGGACTTCCATTGGAAGGGCGATCTGCTGGCGTTGGGCATCGGCAACGGCCGTCAGGCGGGAGGCGGACACCCGCTGTGTCCCGAGGCGCTGGTCGACGATGGTTTGCTCGATATCAGCATCCTGCCGGCTCCCCAGGAGATGATCGGGACCTTGCGCGAGTTGATGACCGGTGGCTGGGGTCTGGACAACCTGTTTATCCGGGCTCGCCTGCCCTGGGTCGAAATCAAGGTGTCAGAGGGGCTGTACCTCAATCTCGACGGTGAGCCCCTGCTCAGTGACAGCCTGCGCTTCGAGGTCCGTCCGGCGGCCCTGCGGGTGCACTTGCCGGAGGGTTCGCCGCTGCTCAGTCATCGAGGCTGATGATCTGCTCACGTACGGCGAACAGCACCAGGCCGGCGACGTCGAAGATCTGCAGCCGCTTCATGATCTGCGAGCGGTGGGTTTCCACGGTCTTGATGCTCAGGCCCAGGCCATTGGCGATTTCCCGGGTCGACTTGCCGCGCACGATCAGTCGCAGGATCTCCAACTGGCGCCCGGTCAGGTTGTGATTGACCGCTCGTTCGGCCGGCAGGTGGCGCTGGACCTGGGTCAGGGCCTGGTTGATCACCGTATGGGCGATGGCCGGGCTCAGGTAGCGCTCGTTGCTGCGCAGGGCATCGAGGGCCTGGGCCAGTTCGGTGGCGGTGGTGTCCTTGAGCAGGTAGCCGTGGGCGCCGATTTCCAGGGCCTGCATGATCAACTGCGGATCGGTGTGCATCGACAGGATCAGCACCTTGCTCTGGGGGCGCACCGCCTTGAGCTTGCGCAGGGCATCCAGGCCACCGGTTTCGCGCATGGACAGGTCGAGCAGGATGATGTCCGGGTTCAGCCGCTCCACGGCGTCGAGCAATTGCGCGCCGTCGCTGGCCTCGCCGATCACGGCGTAACCCGGGATATCCAGTACCAGGGCGCGAACACCGGCCCGGATCAGTGAGTGGTCATCCACCAGAAGTAGGGTGCAGGTCATGGAGCCTTATTCTTGCTGGCGCGTTCCAGGGCGCGTGGTGCCCAGGGCAGCAGTGCTTCGATCTGCGTACCTTTGCCGGGTCCGCTGGTGACTGTCAATGTTCCGCCGGCCTGTTCGACACGCTCGACCATGCCGGCCATGCCACGCTGGCCTGCCTCGCCGGGATTGAGTTGCGGCGAAAAGCCCTGGCCGTCATCGGCGATGTGCAGGGACAAACCTTCCGGCAGGCGCTTGATGCGCACCAGCAGGTTACGTGCCTGGGCATGGCGCAGCATGTTGGTGACGGCTTCCTGGGTCACGCGGAAGGCGGTCACCGCCATCTCCTCGGGGATGCCGGTCAGCCGCTGGTGGCATTCGAGGCTCCAGAGCACGCTGGTGTTTTCCAGGGTCTTGAGCAAATGCGCGCGCAGGCTGGCTTCCAGGCCAAGGCTGGTCAACTGGCGGGGATTGAGAATGGCTGAAACGTCGCGAACCTTGGCCAGGGTTTCGTCGAGGGTATTGCCCAGGGTTTCGCAGTGACTTTGCAGGTCGTCGGGCAAGCGCCGCTGCAACCACTGGGTCTGGAGCTTGGCCGCGGTGAGCAACTGGCCGATGTCATCATGCAATTCACGGCTGAGGCGATGCCGCTCGTTCTCCTGCACCTGGAGCAGGCGATCGGCCAGTTCCTGCGGCTGGAACTGGATGGAGGTGCCGGCGTCGCGGTGCTGGAGCCAGACGCCGGCCAGGGCGGTCAGGTTGAGGATCAACAATCCTGCCGGGAAGCGGGCGCAAGTGCTGTAGACAAGCAGGCTGGCAATGGCCGAACTGATGCATAGCACGACGGTCAGCCGGCGGGCATTTTTTCGAGAGGGGAGCCAAGGCTTGAATGACTTGAGGCTGGCGTACATAGCGTATGGAGCCGATGAATGTTCGCTACGGGTAGACCGTCAGGACAACCGACAGGCCAAGTTTGAAAAACGGGTACGGTTTAATGTGTGCGTTCGGAGTGAAACAGTGTCAGGGTGAGAAACTTTGCGCAATGATGTCATTTTGATATCTGTTAGTAAAATTACTAAGCTGTACAAGTACATATGCGAATAAACGGCATGGTAGCACGCCATCCGGGGGTGGTCGCTTTCGGCTGATATATGTCCAAGTGGTCAACTTTTTTCGTGCGTTTGTTCCATGAAGTGCTGTTAAGCCCGCTTACTCTAACTGAAGTCCGAAGGCTGTTCCGGCGCTTTATCGCGTAGACGCTAGTTATTCTTTTTGCATTAAAAACCCATGACCTGAAACCCGAAAGTTCGAGGGGAGTTGTTATTGTCGTTTTTGGGTATGAAGAGGGCGGATCGAAGGCGTGAGGATGGCGAACGGTTCAAGCCGATCGTTCAGGAAAGGTGATCAGGGTGAAGGTCTTGGGCCCGGTGATCGCGGAGCCGTATTGGCCGGTCTGGATGGCGAGCGCGGTGATCAGTTCGGACTCTTCCTCGTCGTCCAGGCCCAGTTGACCGGTACGCGGGTCGATCAGTTCGACTTGCCAGGCCAGCAGCGTCAGGCAGTTGCGCAAGGCCAGCAAGGCGTCTTCGTGCAGGTTGAGCGGGTCCTGGGGCTGGCTCAGGAGGGCGTGGATCTGCCGCGAGAACCGGGCCGTCGAACGTACGCCCAGGCTTTGCGCGCAACTGGCCAGGGTGTGCAACGAGGCGAGGAGGCAGTCAATGGCGTCCTTGTCGTTGCGGATCAGTTCCAGGTGCTGGCAGCACTCCTGCATCTTCGTTTGCAGGGCCTGGGCCTCGACGAGGAACTCCGGCAAGCTGGCTTGCCGTTCTTTACCGTTCAGCATGCTTTATCTCCTTGAATGCATAGGCAGGCGATAGAAGGTCGCACGGGGCGAACGGTTTTAAAGTTAATGCCGACAGGCCGTGTGTGTCTGTAGTCTGTTTCTGATTGTTTCGAATTACGGCTATTGCATTTTGTTCTCAGGTGCAGGTTGGCGGGCACCCGAAAGCCCCGCGGGCAGGCTCGCAGAAATTCAGCGGAAGCGGCGGTCCAGAGGGCTTGAGCACGATCAGTGAACGTGTTCACCGGGCTGTCTGGCCGGGGTCCTGCAGTCGAAAGCAAAAGCCTGACTCCATTCATGCAATGAGAATGGCGTCACATTAATGGCTATTGGATATCGCGAATATCAGGTTGGGCCTGATTGTCACTAGGGGATTCCCCTAGTATGGGGAACTATAGCTGAAATTTGCGGTCGCGCAGGGCGACGGAGGGGGGGTGAACTGAGTAAAGCATGATGTTAATGTGACATCAATGCTTTTGACCGGTATTTGGTCGGAGGGTCAAGCTCCGATGTTCTCCGCCGATAACCTATTCAATGTCACTTTCAGCAGCAAGCCCAGGAGTCATTAATGGCCGGCATTCTCGACACAGTAGATCAACGTACGCAACTGGTGGGTGAGAACCGGCTGGAAATTCTCATGTTTCGCCTGGCGGGGCGCCAGCTGTTCGCAATCAACGTGTTCAAGGTTCAGGAAGTACTGCAACTGCCCAAGTTGACCTTGATGCCCCAGCGCCATCCGTTTGTCTGCGGTGTGGTCAACCTGCGTGGCCAGACGTTGCCGGTGATCGATCTGTCCCAGGCGATCGGCATGCGTCCGCTGGTGCCGGGGCCTGACAGCACTATCATCGTCACCGAGTACAACCGTTCGGTGCAGGCGTTCCTGGTCGGTGGCGTGGACCGCATCGTCAACATGAACTGGGAAGCCATCCTGCCGCCGCCGACCAGCGCCGGTCGCCAGCATTACCTGACTGCCATCAGCAAGGTGGACGACCAGTTGGTGGAAATCATCGACGTGGAAAAGGTCCTGGCCGAGATCGTGCCGTACAACGCCAAGGTGTCCCGTGAAAAGCTCGAAGATCCGGTTATGGAGCAGGCCCGTGGCCGCGAAGTGCTGCTGGTCGATGACTCGAACGTGGCGCTGTCCCAGTTGCGCGATACCCTCGGGCAACTGGGGGTGAAAATGCATATCGCCAGTGATGGCTTGAAGGCCTTGAACATGCTCAAGGGCTGGGCGGATGGTGGTGCGGTGATGACCGACAAGCTGCTGATGGTCTTCACCGACGCGGAAATGCCGGAAATGGACGGTTACCGCCTGACCACCGAAATTCGCAACGACCCTCGCCTGCGCGGGCTGTATGTGGTCCTGCACACCTCGTTGTCCGGTAGCTTCAACGATGCCATGGTGAAGAAGGTCGGTTGCGACAACTTCCTCTCCAAGTTCCAGCCGGACAAGCTGGTGGACGTGGTGCGCCAGCGCTTGATGCTGGATAACGCCTGACCGACGGCTCCTGCAGTAGAATCACGGTTTTACTTGTCGGGAGCTGGACATGTTGCGTCTGAGCGCGCTGTATCGATATCCGTTGAAGTCCGCCCGCGGCGAGGCCCTGCGCCAGAGTCCACTGGATGAGCTGGGCCTGGCCGGGGATCGGCGCTGGATGCTGGTGGACGAGGCCAGCGGGCGCTTTCTGACCCAGCGCGCGGTAGGCAAGATGAGCCAGTTATCGGCCCTGTGGAATGTCGCCGGGGGCCTGACCCTGAGTGCCCCCGGTCATTCGCCGCTGGACGTGGCCTTGCCCGGCAAGGACGACACCTTGCGTGGCGTGACCATCTGGAGCGACACCTTGCGCGTGCCGGATGCCGGCGATGAGGCGGCGGCCTGGCTGAGCGGGTTTATCGGCAAGCCGACTCGCCTGGTGCATGTGCCGTTGGAGCGCGCCCGCCTGACCGAGGCCGGTTACGGCAAGGAAGAGGATCGGGTGGCGTTTGCCGATGGTTTCCCCCTGCTGCTGATCGGCCAGGCTTCGCTGGATGACCTGTCGCGGAAGGTCGGGCGTGAGCTGGAGATGCTGCGCTTTCGGCCAAACCTGGTGATCGAGGGCAGCGATGCCTTTGCCGAAGACGGCTGGAAGCGCATTCGGATCGGCGATGTCGAGTTTCGGCTGGTGAAGCCCTGTTCCCGCTGCATCCTGACCACCCTCGACCCGCAGACCGGGGAGCGCAGCGCCGACCGCGAGCCGTTGACGACCCTCAAGACTTATCGCGAGCAGGATGGCGACGTGATGTTCGGACAGAACCTGGTCAATGATGGTCAGGGTGTTCTGGAAGTCGGGATGCCGGTGACCGTACTCGAATAGCAGGATTTCACCGTCTTGACCTTATAACGCGGTCACTGTGGGGGCCGGCTTGCCGGCGATGAGGCCCTGGAGTCTTGCATTGATCTCGCGGACGCCATCGCCGGCAAGCCGGCACCTACAAAAAACCATTATTGGTCGTCGAAATACTGTTCGTTCCAATCCACCAACGGCTGCGGCACGTTGAGTTTCTGGCCGTAGATCACCGCATACGACAATACGTTCTGCACGTACTGACGGGTTTCGTCGAACGGAATGCTTTCCACCCACACATCGAAGCCCAGGTGATTGGCGCCCTTGAGCCACTGCCTGACGCGGCCGGGGCCGGCGTTGTAGGCCGCCGTCGCAAGCACGCGGTTGCCGTTGAACTGGCCGTGCACCTGGCTCAGGTAGGCCGCGCCCAGCTGGACGTTCTTGTCCGGGTCCAGCACCTGCTGCGGCGAGGCGAGCGGAATGCTGAACTTGCGTGCGGTTTCCTTGGCGGTCCCCGGCATCAATTGCATCAGCCCGCTGGCTCCCACGCCTGAACGGGCGTCGTCCATGAAGGCGCTTTCCTGGCGGGTAATGGCGAACACCCAGCTCGAGTGCAGTCCGCGGATCTTGGCTTCACGCACCAGGGTGTCGCGATGGGCCATGGGGAAGCGGATATCCAGGTCATCCCAGTATTGCGCCTGGCTGATGGTGCGGATGGCCGGGAAATACCATTTCAGGTCATAGGCCAGCTTGGCCTGGGCGACCATTTCATCACGGCTGAACAGGCGGCTGACGTGGTACCACTCGCGGCGCCCGTCGACCACCTGGCCGCGGTCATGCAGCTCCAGGGCGCGGCGTATGCCGGGGGTATTGCGGACCTTGTTGATCAACTGCTGGCTGAGGACCAGTGGTCGGTTGGTCAACTGATAGGGGGTTTGCGAGCGATCGGCGGCGAGGAAACCGTAGAAGTCCCGTTCGCGGGCGACGGCCTTGAACAGCACCTGCGCCTGCGGGTTCTGGGGTTGTGCCAGTTCCAGGCTGCGGGCCTGCCAGTAGCGCCAGCGGTTGGTGGTTGCCAGCTCCGGCGGCAGGCGGCGGGTCAACTGGTAGGCGTCTTCCCAGCGGCCCAGGCGCAACAGCAGGCGCAGGCGCCATTCGGTCACGGTGTTGTCCCGCAGTTCCGGGTCGTACTGGGTCATGATGTCCAGTGCGCGGCTGTCATAGCTGCGGGCCAGGGTCAGGCCGATTTCGCGGGCGATCGCAACCTTTTCGTCACGGGAGAAGTGCATGCTCACGGCATAAGTGTCGAGCAGCGGCATGGCCTTGTCCGGGTCCTGGCGTGCCAGACGGCGCAGGCCGAGGCCGACCACGTCGGACATGGCCTCGTCCGCCGGGGTGAAGCGCGAAGTCTGGCTCAGCAGATCCGGCCGCTGGGCCACGTCGATCATCAGTCGACCCTGAGCGGCGAGGGTGGTCAGGCCGCTGACGAGGCTGTTGGCCAGGCTGTAGTTGCGCGCCTCGGCCGCCATCTTCAGGCGCTGCCAGCGTTTCTGTTCGGTCAGTTGGCCGTCAGCGGCCCAACTGCTGAACAGGGCGTCGCAGGCGCTCGGCTGGGTCTTGCCGGTCATCCAGAGTTTTTCCGCCGTGGCATAACCTTCGGCGCGCAGGTTGTGGCTGAGCTGGTACTGGCCGTTGAGGCAGTCCAGTTCGGTGAAGTTCAGCTTGGGGTCGTAGTACTTGGCGAAGGGCTGCCAGTCGCCGCGATCGGCCAGCCAGCGCAACCAGCGCAGTTTCATCCAGTTGGCCTGGGGCAGGTCGCCGTGCTCGGCAAGGAATTGCTCGATCTCGGCATTGCTCGCGGTTTTCAGGCGGGCGGTCAGCTCGTCGTAGGCCAGGTAGGGCTCCAGCGGGTAGTCCCGCAGGGCGTCCTGGTAACGGAAATAGGGGCCTGAGTCACCCTTGGCGAGGGCGCGCTTGGCTTCATCGTAAAACTGGCGTTGTTGGGAGAGGTCGACAGCCTGGGCGGTTTGGATGGCGCAGGCGGAAAGAAGCAGACACGATAAAAAGTTGAAAAGACGGCTGCGCATGGGAATTCCGAAACAAAAAAACCTGACAAGCGTCGCGTCAATGCGGCGCTGATTGCCGGGTAGCTTAGCCTTTTGCCGGCTACGGGCGAAAGTTTTGCGGCCCGCTGTACGTAACTTGATACCAATTGTCATCTTGAACCGAGGTGCCGATAAAATTGCCGGCCGCCTCCTGGCTCAAGTCAGGTAGAATGCGCGCCCGGTTTTTGGAGAAGCTCATGACCCTGCTCAAATTCAGCGATGTGTCCCTTGCCTTCGGCGCCATGCCGTTGTTGGACAAGGTGTCGTGGCAGATCGCCCGTGGTGAGCGGGTGTGCATCATCGGCCGCAACGGCACAGGCAAGTCCAGTATGTTGAAGCTGGTCAAGGGCGTGCAAAAGCCCGATGACGGCTCCGTCTGGCGTGCGCCCGGCCTCAAGATCGGCGAGTTGCCGCAAGAATTGCCGCTGGCCGACGACCGCACCGTGTTCGATGTGGTTGCCGAAGGCCTGGACGGGGTTGGCGAGCTGCTCGCGCAGTACCACCACCTGAGCCAGAACATCGTCACCGATGCCGACCTGGACAAGCTCATGCATGTCCAGCACGACCTCGAAGCCCGCGATGGCTGGCGCTTGCAGACCCTGGTCGACAGCACCCTGAGCCGCCTGCAACTGCCGGCCGACAAGACCCTCGCCGAGTTGTCCGGCGGCTGGCGCCGGCGCGTCCTGCTGGCCCAGGCACTGGTTTCGGAACCGGACCTGCTGCTGCTCGACGAACCGACCAACCACCTGGACATCGGTGCGATCGCCTGGCTGGAAGAAGCCCTGAAGGATTTCCAGGGCGCGGTGCTGTTTATCACCCACGACCGTTCCTTCCTGCAGAACCTGGCCACCCGCATCCTCGAACTGGATCGCGGCGGCCTGATCGACTGGAACGGCGACTACGCCAGCTTCCTGGTGCACAAGGAAGCCACGCTGGCCGCCGAGGAAACCGCCAACGCGCTGTTCGACAAGCGCCTGGCCCAGGAAGAAGTCTGGATCCGCCAGGGCATCAAGGCCCGCCGCACCCGTAACGAAGGCCGCGTGCGCGCCTTGAAAGCCCTGCGCGTGGAGCGTAGCGAGCGTCGCGAGCGCACCGGCAAGGCGAACATCCTGCTCGATACCGCCGACAAGTCCGGCAAGCAGGTCATGGTGCTGGAAAACGTCAGCTTCGCGCACCCGGGCGGTCCGTTCCTGATCAAGGACTTCTCCATGGTCCTGCAACGTGGCGACCGGATCGGCCTGCTCGGGGCCAACGGTACCGGCAAGACCACCTTGCTCAAGCTGATGCTCAATGGCCTGCAACCGACCAGCGGCAAGGTGGAAGAGGGGACGCGGATCGACGTGGCCTACTTCGACCAGTTGCGCCATCAGCTGGACCTGGAAAAGACCGTGATCGACAACGTTGCCGAAGGTCGCGACTTTATCGACATCGACGGCCAGAGCCGCCACGTGCTGAGTTATCTGGGCGACTTCCTGTTCAGCCCGCAGCGCGCCCGTACCCCGGTGAAAGCCCTGTCCGGTGGTGAGCGCGCGCGCCTGCTGCTGGCCAAGCTGTTCAGCAAGCCGTCCAACCTGCTGGTACTCGACGAACCGACCAACGACCTCGATGTGGAAACCCTCGAGTTGCTGGAAGAAGTGCTGCTGACGTTCAGCGGCACCGTGCTGATGGTCAGCCACGACCGGGCCTTCCTCGACAACGTGGTCACCAGCACCCTGGTCTTCGAAGGCGAGGGCAAGGTGCGCGAGTACGTCGGTGGTTACCAGGACTGGCTGCGCCAGGGCGGTTCGCCGCGTTTGCTCGGTGTGACCGAGAACAAGTCCGGCAAGGCCGAGCTCAATTCCGCGGTAGTGGCGGCGACGCCAGCACCGGCGACGGCCGTCGAACAGCCGGTGGCGAAGAAAAAGCTCAGCTACAAATTGCAGCGTGAGCTGGAAGCGTTGCCGGGCGAGATCGAAGCCAAGGAACAGCAGATTGCCGCCGTTGAAGCCGAAATGGCGGAGTCGGGGTTCTATCAGCGTCCGGCGGCGGAGACTGCTGCGGTCATCGCCAAACTGGAAAAACTCCAGGCCGAGCTGGAAGTGATGGTGGAACGCTGGGCTGAGCTGGACGCCTGAGCGATCCCTGGGTAACGAAAAGCCCGGCCCCATTTGCGTGGGTGCCGGGCTTTTTATTGGCGCCGCCGATCTTCAGGTCGGGCGTTTGACCAGGTGTACCGCCAGCACATCGCAGGGCGCGCCGTGCAATACGTCATTGGCGGTGGAGCCCAGCAGTAGCGCCAAACCGTGGCGGCCGTGGCTGCCGACCACGATCAGGTCGCAATGCTGTTCCTTGGCCAGGTGGTGGATTTCCTGGCGCGGCTGGCCGTAGGTCAGGTGACAATTGTCCCGTGAGACCTCCGGGTACTTGACGATCAGGCGATCGAGGCGCTCCTTGGCCTGGTCGAATTGCTGTTGCTGCAACTGCGAAAGGTCCATGGGCACGTCGCCACCGAAGGCCATGGCCATGGGTTCGACGATATGCACCAGGGACAGCTTGGCTTGGCTGCTGACCGACAGTTCGCGTGCGCGCTTGATGACCGGGTCGCATTCTTCTGTCAGGTCGACAGCTACCAGAATGTGTTCGTAGCTCATGAAAGGCACTCCTGAGGATCGCATTAGCTTTAAGTATGGCTGGTTTCAAGCGGATTGGTTCAGCGGCGAACCCATCGCTCATCAAGAATCGAGAGAGTTAGATATGACGGTATGGATAGTGGTGTCAATCCTTGCGCTGGTATTGAGCCCTTTGGCCTGGTTGCGTCCTTCGCGCCGCCAGAGCGGGATGATGGCCGTGCGCATGGAAGCGCGGCGCATCGGCCTGGGCATGCAACTGGCGCCCCAGGAGTGGCCGCACTGGCTGCCCCATGAGCCGCCGAGCCCCTGTGCGCAATATCATCGACCACGCTTGCGCGCCGACAGCCCTTGTTGGTGCTACTGGCAAACCGCCCCCGGAGTCTGGGCCAACCAATGGCGCGAAACCCTGACCGACGACAAGCTGCTGGTGCATTTGCGGACGTTGCCGGACAACGTCTACAAGATCGAGGCGGACAAGCAGATGATCGCCGTCTATTGGGGCGAGCGTGGTGATGCCCAGGCCTTGCCGGCCATTGCGGCGGTCCTCAAGGCCCTGGCCTGACGCAGGGCGGGATCGGCCGCTCGCCGCTACACTATTGAATCGCTGAATGGGCGGCCATAACCCCTGGCACCCAAGCGCTTTCACGCCCGGAATATGACCGGGAAGTCGTTTTTTTCGCAACGTTTTCCGCAATTGACAATTGCCGCGAATTCCGTGAAGGTGTCCACACCCAAATCAAACGGGCGTATGAATTGAGCGTTTGTCTGATCAGACGGCTCCAAACAGAATCCCGACTATCGCGTTGGCGGGTGTGCCTGGCGGCTTGGCGTAGCATCGACGGTAACGTCCATGCCGTACCATCCGCCCGCGTCCGACGTGTACTGTTCAGCTTCCATATCGTGGAGATCAGTTGATGATTTACGAAGGTAAAGCCATCACGGTTAAGGCTCTTGAAAGTGGCATCGTCGAACTGAAGTTCGACCTCAAGGGTGAGTCCGTCAACAAGTTCAACCGTCTAACCCTGGGCGAATTGCGCCAGGCCGTGGACACCCTCAAGGCTGATGCGTCCGTCAAGGGCGTTATCGTCAGCAGCGGCAAGGACGTGTTTATCGTCGGCGCCGACATCACCGAATTTGTCGACAACTTCAAGTTGCCGGATGCCGAGTTGGTCGCTGCCAACCTCGAAGCCAACAAGATTTTCAGCGATTTCGAAGACCTGGCCGTGCCGACTGTCGCCGCGATCAATGGCATCGCCCTGGGTGGCGGTCTGGAAATGTGCCTGGCCGCGGACTTCCGCGTCATGTCCAGCAGCGCCAAGATCGGCCTGCCGGAAGTCAAGCTGGGCATCTACCCGGGCTTTGGCGGTACCGTCCGTCTGCCGCGCCTGATCGGTGCGGACAACGCCATCGAGTGGATTGCCGCCGGTAAAGAGAACCGTGCCGAAGACGCCCTGAAAGTTGGCGCCGTCGATGCCGTGGTCGCTCCGGAAAAACTCCAGGAAGCCGCTCTGGAACTGCTCAAGCGCGCCATCTCCGGCGAGCTCGATCACAAGGCCAAGCGCCAGCCGAAGCTGGACAAGCTCAAGCTCAACGCCATCGAGCAGATGATGGCCTTCGAAACCGCCAAGGGTTTTGTTGCCGGTCAAGCCGGTCCGAACTACCCGGCCCCGGTCGAAGCCATCAAGACCATCCAGAAAGCCGCCAACTTCGGTCGCGACAAGGCCCTGGAAATCGAAGCCGCCGGCTTCGTGAAACTGGCCAAGACCTCGGCTGCGCAAAGCCTGATCGGTCTGTTCCTGAACGACCAGGAATTGAAGAAAAAGGCCAAGGCCTACGACGAAATCGCCAAGGACGTGAAACAGGCCGCCGTGTTGGGAGCCGGTATCATGGGGGGCGGTATCGCTTATCAGTCGGCGTCCAAAGGCACGCCGATCCTGATGAAGGACATCAACGAGCACGGCATCGAGCAGGGTCTGGCGGAAGCCGCGAAACTGCTGGTCGGTCGCGTTGATAAAGGTCGCATGACCGCGGCGAAGATGGCTGAAGTGCTCAACGGCATTCGTCCGACCCTGTCCTACGGTGACTTCGGTCATGTCGACCTGGTGGTCGAGGCGGTCGTCGAGAACCCTAAAGTCAAGCAAGCGGTACTGGCGGAAGTGGAAGCCCAGGTCAAGGAAGATGCCATCCTGGCCTCCAACACCTCGACCATTTCCATCAGCCTGCTGGCCAAGGCCCTCAAGCGTCCGGAAAACTTCGTCGGCATGCACTTCTTCAACCCGGTGCACATGATGCCGCTGGTGGAAGTGATCCGTGGCGAGAAGTCCAGCGAAGAAGCGGTCGCCACCACCGTGGCCTACGCCAAGAAAATGGGCAAGAACCCGATCGTGGTCAATGACTGCCCGGGCTTCCTGGTCAACCGTATCCTGTTCCCGTACTTCGGCGGCTTCGCCAAACTGGTCAGCGCCGGTGTGGACTTCGTCCGTATCGACAAGATCATGGAGAAGTTCGGCTGGCCGATGGGCCCGGCCTACCTGATGGACGTGGTCGGCATCGACACTGGCCACCACGGTCGTGACGTAATGGCTGAAGGGTTCCCGGACCGTATGAAGGACGATCGCCGTTCGGCGGTGGATGCCCTCTACGAAGCCAAGCGCCTGGGCCAGAAGAACGGCAAGGGCTTCTACGCCTACGAGACCGACAAGCGCGGCAAGCAGAAGAAAGTCGCTGATTCGTCGGTGCTGGAAGTGCTCAAGCCGATCATCTACGAGCAGCGTGAAGTGACCGACGAGGACATCATCAACTGGTTGATGGTCCCGCTGTGCCTGGAAACCGTGCGTTGCCTGGAAGACGGGATTGTCGAAACCGCCGCCGAAGCCGACATGGGTCTGGTCTACGGTATTGGTTTCCCTCCCTTCCGTGGCGGTGCGTTGCGCTACATCGACTCCATCGGTGTCGCCGAATTCGTTGCCCTGGCCGATCAGTACGCCGACCTGGGCGCGCTGTACCACCCGACCGCGAAGCTGCGTGAAATGGCCAAGACTGGCCAGCGGTTCTTCGGTTAAGCGCCCACACTAGAGCGAGAGTGAACGATATGAGCTTGAATCCTAGAGACGTCGTGATTGTCGACTTCGGTCGTACTCCGATGGGCCGCTCCAAGGGCGGCATGCACCGCAACACCCGCGCCGAGGACATGTCGGCGCACCTGATCAGCAAACTGCTGGAACGCAACGTCAAGGTCGACCCGAACGAAGTCGAGGACGTGATCTGGGGCTGTGTGAACCAGACCCTGGAGCAGGGCTGGAACATCGCCCGCATGGCGTCGCTGATGACCCAGATCCCGCACACCGCTGCCGGCCAGACCGTCAGCCGCCTGTGTGGCTCGTCCATGAGCGCGCTGCACACCGCCGCCCAGGCGATCATGACTGGCAACGGTGACGTCTTCGTCGTCGGCGGCGTCGAGCATATGGGCCACGTCGGCATGATGCACGGTGTCGATCCGAACCCGCACATGTCGCTGTACGCGGCGAAAGCCTCGGGCATGATGGGCCTGACTGCGGAAATGCTCGGCAAGATGCACGGCATCACCCGCGAGCAGCAGGACGCCTTTGGCGTGCGTTCCCACCAACTGGCCTACAAGGCCACCGTGGAAGGCAAGTTCAAGGACGAGATCATCCCGATGCAGGGTTATGACGAGAACGGCTTCCTGAAGGTTTTCGACTACGACGAAACCATTCGTCCGGAAACCACCCTGGAAAGCCTGGCGGCCCTGAAGCCGGCGTTCAACCCCAAGGGCGGCACCGTGACGGCGGGGACTTCCTCGCAGATCACCGACGGCGCCTCGTGCATGATCGTGATGTCGGCCCAGCGTGCCCAGGACCTGGGGATCCAGCCTTTGGCGGTGATCCGTTCCATGGCCGTGGCGGGTGTGGACCCGGCGATCATGGGCTATGGTCCGGTACCGGCGACCCAGAAAGCCCTCAAGCGTGCGGGCCTGGCGATCTCCGATATCGACTTCTTCGAGCTCAACGAAGCCTTCGCCGCACAGGCCCTGCCGGTGCTCAAGGATTTGAAAGTGCTCGACAAGATGAACGAGAAGGTTAACCTGCACGGCGGCGCCATTGCCTTGGGTCACCCATTCGGTTGTTCCGGTGCGCGGATCTCCGGCACTTTGCTCAACGTGATGAAGCAGAATGGCGGTACCCTCGGGGTGGCCACCATGTGCATTGGTCTCGGCCAAGGCATCACCACCGTCTTCGAACGCGTCTAAGCGTCTCGTAGAAGGAAGCCGGGGCCTGGTGCCCCGGCTTTTGTTTTTCCGAATTTTTTTATTTTTATTTGTAAGGAGCCGATACATGAAATTGGAACCCGGGCTCTATCAGCATTACAAGGGACCGCAGTACCGTGTTTTCAACGTTGCGCGGCACTCCGAGACCGACGAAGAACTGGTGTTCTACCAAGCCCTGTATGGCGATTACGGCTTTTGGGTACGTCCCTTGAGCATGTTCCTGGAGTCGGTCGAGGTTGACGGCGAACAGGTCCCGCGCTTTGCTTTGGTGCAAGCTGAACCGAGCCTTTTTTCAAGGCCTTGAGGGGAGGTCGCGCAGAACCCTGCGCTTGACCTCACCTTGTAGCCACTATATATAGCGGTGCCGCGTCAGGCGCAGGCCGCCTCTCACTTCTAGCATTCAGGAATTTTCTGATCCATGGGCAAATCGCTGGTCATTGTGGAATCCCCGGCTAAGGCCAAGACCATCAACAAGTACTTGGGTACCCAGTACGTGGTGAAGTCGAGTATCGGCCATATCCGAGACCTGCCCACCAGCGGTTCGGCGAGTGCCACCAAAGAGCCTGCTGCCAAGCGTGGCAAGGCGGCGGTTGGCGAAGCCCCCGTGCTGACGGCGAAGGAGAAGGCGCGCAAGCAACTGGTCTCGCGCATGGGCGTCGATCCGGACCACGGCTGGAAAGCCCGCTACGAGATCCTTCCCGGCAAGGAGAAGGTGATCGAGGAACTGCGCCGCCTGGCCAAGGATGCCGACACCATCTATCTCGCAACCGACTTGGACCGCGAGGGGGAAGCCATTGCCTGGCACCTGCGCGAAGCCATCGGTGGGGATGACAGCCGCTACAAGCGCGTGGTGTTCAACGAGATCACCAAGAAAGCCATCCAGGAAGCTTTCTCGGCACCTGGCGAGCTGGACATCGATCGCGTCAACGCCCAGCAGGCCCGCCGCTTCCTCGACCGTGTCGTGGGTTACATGGTCTCGCCGTTGCTCTGGTCGAAGATCGCCCGTGGCCTGTCCGCCGGTCGCGTACAGTCGGTAGCGGTGAAGCTGGTGGTCGAGCGTGAGCGCGAGATCCGTGCGTTCAACCCCGAAGAATACTGGGAAGTCCACGCCGACCTCGGCACCGCCAAGGGCGCCAAGGTGCGCTTCGAAGTCGCGCGGGAGAAGGGCGAGGCGTTCAAGCCGCTCAATGAAGCCCAGGCCATGGCGGCCCTGGAGAAGCTCAAGGCGTCGGCCTACACCATCGCCAAGCGCGAGGACAAACCGACCAGCAGCAAGCCGTCGGCCCCTTTCATTACTTCCACCCTGCAGCAGGCCGCGAGTAACCGCCTGGGCTATGGGGTGAAGAAAACCATGATGATGGCCCAGCGCTTGTACGAAGCGGGCTACATCACCTATATGCGTACCGACTCCACCAACCTCTCGGCCGATGCCGTGGCGATGGCGCGGACCTATATCGAAGGCGAGTTCGGCGCCAAATACCTGCCGGAAAACGCCAACGTCTACAGCAGCAAGGCCGGCGCCCAGGAAGCTCACGAAGCCATCCGTCCTTCGGATGTGAATACCGACCCGAGCAAGCTGTCGGGCATGGAACGTGATGCCGAGCGCCTCTACGAGCTGATCTGGCGCCAATTCGTGGCCTGCCAGATGCTGCCGGCGCAATACCTGTCGACCACCGTCAGCGTCGCCGCTGGTGACTTCGAGCTGCGTGCCAAGGGCCGTATCCTGAAGTTCGACGGTTACACCCGGGTATTGCCGCAGATGAGCAAGCCGGGCGACGACGATGTGCTGCCGGACATGGCCCAGGGCGAGGTGATGAAGCTGATCCAGCTCGATCCGACCCAGCACTTCACCAAGCCGCCGGCCCGTTACTCCGAAGCCAGCCTGGTCAAGGAAATGGAAAAGCGCGGTATCGGTCGTCCTTCGACCTATGCGGCGATCATCTCGACCATCCAGGACCGTGGTTATGTGGCGCTGCACAACCGCCGCTTCTACTCCGAGAAGATGGGCGACATCGTCACCGAGCGCCTCTCGGAAAGCTTCTCCGACCTGATGGACTACGGTTTTACCGCCAGCATGGAAGAGCACCTCGACGACGTGGCCCAGGGCGAGCGTGACTGGAAGAACGTGCTCGATGAGTTCTACGGCGACTTCAAGAAAAAGCTCGAAGTGGCGGAAAGCCCTGACGGCGGCATGCGCGCCAACCAGCCGGTGATGACTGACATCCCGTGCCTGACCTGTGGCCGGCCGATGCAGATTCGTACCGCCTCTACTGGCGTGTTCCTCGGCTGCTCGGGCTACAGCCTGCCGCCCAAGGAACGCTGCAAGGCCACCGTCAACCTGGTGCCGGGCGACGAAATCGCCGCCGACGACGAGGGTGAATCGGAATCCCTGGTACTGCGCGGCAAGCATCGCTGCCCGATCTGCAGCACGGCGATGGATGCCTACCTGCTTGACGAGAAGCGCAAGCTGCACATCTGCGGTAACAACCCGGATTGCGACGGTTACGAGATCGAAGAAGGCAGCTACCGCATCAAGGGCTACGAAGGCCCGAGCCTGGAATGCGACAAGTGCGGCAGCGAGATGCAGCTCAAGACCGGCCGTTTCGGCAAGTTCTTCGGGTGCACCAACGCGACCTGCAAGAACACCCGCAAGCTGCTCAAGAGCGGTGATGCGGCGCCGCCGAAGATGGACCCGGTGAAGATGCCGGAGCTCAAGTGCGAGAAGGTCAACGACACCTACATCCTGCGTGACGGTGCTTCCGGCCTGTTCCTGGCTGCCAGCCAGTTCCCGAAAAACCGTGAAACCCGTGCGCCGCTGGTGATCGAGATCCTGCCCCACAAGGACGAGATCGATCCCAAGTACCACTTCCTGTGTGATGCCCCGCAGAAGGACCCGGACGGTCGTCCGTCGGTCATTCGCTACAGTCGCAAGACCAAGGAGCAGTACGTGCAGACCGAAGTGGAAGGCAAGCCGACCGGCTGGAAGGCGTTCTACGACGGCGGCAAATGGAAGGTGGAAGACAAGCGCTCGTAAGCTGAGTCCCCGATCCGCTGATCGGGTATGAACACCAAGGCCGCGTGAAAACCTGGGTTTTCACGCGGCCTTTGTTTTTTTGGCTTGCGGCGAACTTGCCCGATCCCTGAAACTGACTGACCTGCCTGTGGCCTTTTTCCCTGGAGCGCGCCGTCATGGCCAATGAACTCTATACCCGTACCAACCAGAAGATCTTTTACGCCGGCCTCGCCCTGGAGGCCTTGGGCAAGGCCGAGGCGAGCGGGGCGATGAATGCCCTGGCGCTGATCCAGGCAGAGCGCGAAGCCGCGGTGTTTCATCTATACGGTGCGTTGCTCGGGCTCTGCCATGAGATTGCCGGCTTCTATCGCCTTCCCCAGGCGGCCGCGCCTCGGGCCGAGTTGCTGCTGACCCGCGAAGTGCTGGAGGCGATCGCCATTCCGGAAATGGCCGAGCTGGTGGAGTTGGCCCATAGCCCGCAAACCTGGCTGGCCCGCTTGATCAGTGAGCATGCCACGTTGTATCTGCCGCCCCAGCCCCCCCGGAAGGTCAAGGGCGACGTGTTGCAGCCGTTGATCGTGGCGGTGAGCCTGGATGAGGACGAGGCGCCTGAGCTGGGGCGTGAGGAGCTGGAGAGCTGGCGGCAGAACCTGAAGGCGCTGGCGATCCGTTTCCGCGATGGGCTCAACGAGTGCTGAGTGATTGAGCGGGCATATGGATGAACAGAGGGCGATTATTTTGTCGCCTTTTTCTTCGCAAAAAGTAGTCTCCATCTGTCAGATGTTCATCAAGCGGTAAAGAAAGCGCTTCAGTTCTCCTGCGAGGTGCCGTTGATGACTGATATAATGATGGCCTTTCGTGGAGAACAGACACTATGCCTACGTCCTTTCTAGAAATTGTCGAGCTGCCGGACGGCCGTATCGAGCTGCGCCGGGCCGAGGACGAAGGTTCTCTGGTGACCCTTAACTTTTCCGAAGATGCCAAGGCGTTCCTGCAGGGCCAGCATGTAGAGGTGGCCAAGGCCATGTTGAGCGTGGGCGTGCAGATGGCCGGGCGTTTGGCCGAAGGTGAGATCGAGAAGGACGACGGCGGGCCACGGGTTCTTCACTGAACCGAGGCTCGTTCGGCGCTGTTTCAGATCGGCTTCTCTGTCCTGGAGAAGCCCTGAAGCGATCAGCATGAAGCACCGGCCCTGACGGCCGTTCAATCAGTCAGCCCAAGCGAATATTCAGACTTTGCGCATCGCCTTGACGAGCCGCGCTGATCAACTGTTGACGCGCGTTGGCGTTCAGCGGATTCAGCCAGCTGACCACGGTGTGGCTACGGCCCAGGCGCAAGGCTTCACAGGTCAATTGCTGGGCGTTTTGAGCGCTGCTGGGTTGCAGGAGCAGAATCCGTTCCCGGTTGAGTCCGGCATCCCGCAACCACGCCTGGGTCAGGCTCGATGGCGGGGCGATCAGGGTCAGCCAGCGGGCTTCCTGATCCTGGCTCAATTCCCGCAGGATCGGCGCCAGCAGGCTCAGGCAACTCCCGGCAGCGCCCCGCAACGACAGCTCACTGAAAACTTCTGGCTCAGTGCTCCAGGGGGCTTCGACCACCTCCTTGAGCAGGGGCGCGAGGGGTTGCGCCATGAACGCTTCGAACAGGGAAAGCTGTGGGTGTTGTGGGGTTTGCTGGAATTGCATGACGCCTCCTTCAGCGGCGAATAACGCCGACACTCAAACCTTCGATGACGAAGTCCTGATCTTTCAGGTTGACTTCGATGGGGGCGAACTCGGGGTTTTCCGCCAGCAGCCAGACCTTGCTGCCTTCGCGCTTGAAGCGCTTGACGGTGACTTCCTCGCCGATCCGCGCCACCACGATCTGGCCGTTGCGGGCTTCTCGGCAGGTGTGCACGGCCAGCAGGTCGCCGTCGAAAATGCCGACGTCCTTCATGCTCATGCCGTGAACGCGCAACAGATAGTCGGCCCGGGGATGGAAGAAGGTCGGGTTGATGTTGCAGGATTCCTCGACGTGCTGCTGGGCGAGAATCGGCGCACCGGCGGCCACGCGGCCGATGATCGGCAGGGTGGATTCATCGGTCTTGGCTTCGAAGCCGGGGATACGAATGCCGCGGGATGCGCCCGGGGTCATTTCGATCGCACCCTTGCGGGCCAGGGCCTTGAGGTGCTCTTCAGCCGCGTTCGGTGATTTGAAGCCGAGTTCCAGGGCAATTTCCGCGCGGGTTGGCGGATAGCCATTATCCTCCAGGCATCGTTTGATAAAGGCCAGAATCTCAGCTTGGCGTGGCGTCAGTTTTATCATTTTGAGCGCTCTGTCTTTTTATACAGTGACTGGGATTATATACAGTGCAAGGCGCTTGGCAATCCTCCTTTTTCTGACGTCCGCCAGACGGTCGCCGGGCCAGGGTGTCCGAGCCGGATCGGGGGGATGGCTACAGGCCAGGGTTTGTATGATTTAATGCCTGACCGACGGGCCACGAACGGACCGTCAGGCTTGACATTCCTGGGGCTGAAACGTATGTTTCAAACAAGTGTTTGTCAGGCGGAGTAACCATGGCCCAGTCGGAAACCGTTGAACGCATTCTCGATGCTGCCGAGCAATTGTTCGCGGAAAAAGGTTTCGCCGAGACCTCATTGCGGTTGATCACCAGCAAGGCGGGGGTCAATCTCGCGGCGGTGAACTACCATTTCGGCTCGAAGAAAGCCCTGATCCAGGCGGTGTTCTCGCGCTTCCTCGGCCCGTTCTGCATCAGCCTCGACCGTGAGCTGGAGCGCCGCCAGGCCAAGCCCGAGGTCAAGCCCGGGCTGGAAGAACTGCTGGAAATCCTCGTTGAGCAGGCCCTGGTGGTACAACCGCGCAGCGGCAACGACCTGTCGATCTTCATGCGCTTGCTGGGTCTGGCCTTCAGCCAGAGCCAGGGCCACCTGCGGCGTTACCTGGAAGACATGTACGGCAAGGTGTTCCGCCGCTATATGTTGCTGGTCAACGATGCAGCGCCACGAATTCCCCCAATCGAGCTGTTCTGGCGCGTGCACTTCATGCTCGGTGCGGCGGCGTTCAGCATGTCGGGTATCAAGGCCCTGCGGGCGATTGCCGAGACCGACTTCGGGGTCAATACCTCCATCGAGCAGGTCATGCGCCTGATGGTGCCGTTCCTCGCGGCCGGCATGCGCGCCGACAGCGGTGTGACCGATGCCTCCATGGCGGCGGCGCAGTTGCGTCCGCGTAGCAAGTCGACGCCGGCGCCGGCTACGACTGCGGCAGCCAAGGTTTAACGCACTACGGGTGGGCGCGCCGGCTTCGATCCGCTAAGCTGCCGCCCATGCCTGATTTCTTTCTGTTCCAAGTCTCCCTTGCCCGTTCCTGCTTGCCTGGCGTTGTCCATGGCAAGGCGTTGCCGTGCCTGTCTGTCGCCGCCTGGCGTGCAGGCCCGCGAGGGCAATGGGCACTTTTGTCCAAGGATTCCCTATGAGTACTGCCCTGCAAGGCTCCCTGATGGTGGACGTCGCCGGTACCTGGCTGACGGCCGAAGATCGCCAGTTGTTGCGCCAGCCGCAAGTTGGCGGGCTGATCATCTTTGCGCGCAATATCGAGCATCCGCGTCAGGTCCGCGAACTGAGCGCGGCGATTCGCGCCGTGCGCCCGGACCTGCTGCTGGCGGTCGACCAGGAAGGCGGACGGGTGCAGCGCCTGCGCCAGGGGTTCGTGCGTTTGCCGGCGATGCGCGCGCTTGCCGACAATCCGAACGCCGAATACCTGGCCGAGCAGTGCGGCTGGCTGATGGCGACCGAGGTTTTGGCGGTGGGCCTGGACCTCAGCTTCGCGCCGGTCCTGGACCTCGACTACCAGCGCAGCGCGGTGGTTGGCAGTCGTGCCTTCGAGGGTGATCCCGAACGTGCGGCATTGCTCGCCGGGGCGTTTATCCGTGGGATGAACAGTGCCGGCATGGCCGCCACCGGCAAGCATTTTCCCGGCCATGGCTGGGCTGAAGCCGACTCCCATGTAGCGATTCCCACCGATGAACGCAGCCTGGACGAAATCCGTGCCAATGACCTGCTGCCTTTTGCCCGCTTGAGCAAACAGCTTGCCGCAGTGATGCCGGCCCATGTGATTTATCCACAGGTCGATGCGCAACCGGCCGGTTTCTCGCGCCGTTGGCTGCAGGAGATCCTGCGTGGCGAATTGCAATTTGACGGGGTTATCTTCAGTGATGACCTGTCGATGGCCGGTGCCCATGTGGTCGGCGACGCCGCCAGCCGGATCGAAGCGGCGTTGTCCGCCGGCTGCGACATGGGCCTGGTGTGCAACGACCGTGCGGCCGCCGAACTGGCCTTGAGTGCCGTCCAGCGCCTGAAGGTCCAGCCGTCGCCACGTATTGCGCGGATGCGCGGCCAGGGGTTCGCCCACACGGATTATCGCCAGGACCCACGCTGGTTGTCGGCGCTGATGGCGCTTAAAGATGCTCAACTGATTGACTGAGGAATCTTGCATGACGGTTTACGCAATTATCGGCGGCACGGGCCTGACGCAACTCGAAGGCTTGAGCATTCGCCAGTCGTTGGCGTTGGATACGCCCTACGGCGCCCCTTCGGCGGATATCCAGATCGGTGAATACGCCGGGCGTGAAGTGCTGTTCCTGGCGCGTCACGGGCATCCGCACCGTTTCCCGCCGCATCAGGTGAATTACCGGGCCAACCTCTGGGCGCTGAAACAGGCGGGTGCGGAGGCGATCCTGGCGGTCAACGCCGTGGGCGGGATTCATGCGGCGATGGGTACCGGGCATTTTTGCGTGCCGCATCAACTGATCGACTACACCAGCGGACGTCAGCACACCTACTTTGCCGATGACCTGGAGCAGGTGACCCACATCGATTTCAGCTATCCCTACAGCGAAGTCTTGCGGGCACAGTTGATTGCGGCGCTGGCGGCTGAGGGTTGTGCCTACAGCAGCCATGGCGTCTATGCCTGCACCCAGGGGCCGCGCCTGGAGACAGTGGCCGAGATCGCCCGGTTGGAGCGTGATGGTTGCGATATCGTCGGCATGACCGGTATGCCGGAAGCCGCGCTGGCTCGCGAGCTTGAGCTGGACTATGCCTGCCTGGCATTGGTGGTGAATCCGGCGGCGGGCAAGTCGACGGCGGTCATTACCATGGCCGAGATCGAGCAGGCCTTGCATGACGGCATGGGGCAGGTGAAGTCGACCCTGGCTCGGGTGCTCGCAGCGGGCGGCTAAGGCTAACGACCCGCTTTCTTGTCCGGCAGTGGCGCGAACAAGGCTTCGATATCGTCGTTCTGCAATTGCCAGTCGCCGGCCTGGCGGCCATCGAGCACGCCGGCGGCCAGGTCCGATTTTTCCCGTTGCAGGTGCTGGATCTTTTCCTCAACCGTGCCACGGGCAATCATCTTGTAGACGAACACCGGCTTCTCCTGGCCAATCCGATAGGCACGGTCCGTCGCCTGATGTTCGGCAGCCGGGTTCCACCACGGATCGTAGTGGATCACCGTGTCGGCTTCGGTGAGGTTCAGCCCCACGCCGCCAGCCTTGAGGCTGATCAGGAAAATCTGCAACTTGCCACTCTGGAAGTCCTTGACCGGCGTGCGCCGGTCACGGGTCTGCCCGGTCAGCAGTGCGTAGGCCACCCCGCGTTTACGCAACTCCAACTCGATCAGTGACAGCATCGAGGTGAACTGCGAGAACAACAGGATCCGCCGCCCCTCGTCGAACAATTCCTCAAGCATCTCCATCAGGCTGTCGAGCTTGCCGGAAGCGCTGCCGCGCGCGGGCAGCGGCGCTTCGTTGACCAGGCGCAGGTCGCAACAGACCTGGCGCAGCTTGAGCAGCGCCTCGAGGATGATGATCTGGCTGCGGGCCACGCCTTTGCGGGTGATCTCGGCGCGGACCTTCTTGTCCATGGCCAGGCGCATGGTCTCGTAGACGTCGCGCTGGGCCTCGTTGAGCTCGACCCAGTGGATGATCTCGGTCTTGGGTGGCAGCTCGGTGGCCACCTGTTCCTTGGTGCGGCGCAGCAGGAAGGGTTTGATCCGGCCGTTGAGGTGTTGCAGGCGGACTTCGCTGGCGTGTTTTTCGATCGGCGTCCGATAGTCGCGGTTGAAGCTCTTGACGTCCCCCAGCCAGCCCGGCAGCAGGAAGTGAAACAGCGACCAGAGCTCGCCCAGGTGGTTTTCCAGCGGCGTACCGCTCAGGCACAGGCGTTGCCGCGCGTCCAGTTCACGGGCGGCCTGGGCGGCCTTGCTGCCCGGATTCTTGATGTACTGCGCCTCGTCGAGTACCAGCACGTGCAGCGGCTGGGCCTTGAGCAGTTCGATATCCTTGGGCAGCAGGGCGTAGGTGGTGAGCAGCAGGTCGTAGTCCTGCAACTGCTCGAAATGCTTCTTGCGCCCGGCGCCGTACAGCGCCAGCACCTTGAGCTGCGGGGTGAAATGCGCGGCCTCGTCCAGCCAGTTGGGAATCAGGCTGGTGGGCATCACCACCATGCACGGGCGGTCGAGGCGTCCGGCCTGCTTTTCGCTGAGAATGTGCGCCAGGGTCTGCAGGGTTTTGCCCAGGCCCATGTCATCGGCCAGGATGCCGCCGACTTCCAGTTGCCGCAGCGATTGCATCCAGCTCAGGCCTTCGTGCTGGTAGGGGCGCAGCGTTGCGTTGAGGCCTTCGGGAAGCGTTGCGCTGTAGTCGCGGATATCCCGCAGTCGCTGGGCGAAGCCACGGATCTGTTCGCCGCCTTCCCAGAGCAGTGACAGCTCGTCCAGTGGATTGAGCCGGGTCGCATCGGCATGACTCAGGCGCAGGCGCGTGGTGCCGGGTTCCTGCAGGTAGAACTCGCCCAGGGTGTTCAGTACCGGCCGCAGGCGCCCATAGGGCAAGGCGACCTGGAGTGGCCCATGGTTACCGGCGGGGGAGGCCGGGATATTCACCAGGATCAGTTCGTCGTCGCGGCGCCGGGCCAGGCGCTCGGGATTGAGCAGTTCGGTGTGCGAGCGCACCAGGTTCAGCAGGATCGGCAGCAGGCTCAGGCGTTCGCCATTGACGATGATCCCCAGTTCGAGGTCGAACCAGTCGCGCTCGGGGGCTTCGTCGACCGTGGCGTACCAGTCTTCCACGGGGCTGAGGTCGAAACCGAAGTCATCCTCGATCTGCAGTTCCCAGCCCTGGGCGCGCAGGCCCGGCAGTTCGTTGAGGGTGAAATTCAGCCAGGCGCTGTCATTGACCATTTCGAACAGCTCGCCGGCACTTTCCGGCAACGCCTTGCTCTGGCGCGTGGCGATCTTGAATCCCAGCACGCGCAATTGCTCGCGACAGGCCCTTTCCGCTTCAAGCTGGCGCTTGATGCGCAGGCTCTGGTGTTCCTGGCGCAGGATGATATCGGCGTTTTTCTGCCCGCTGACGTATTCGCCCAGGTACTCGAAGGACAGTGCCGCGCGGTGCTGGATATAGCGCTGCATCCGCCCGTTGCGCGGTTCGAAGGCGCTGAACTCGATGCTCGCCAGCCACAGGCGCGGCACCGGCATCAGGTCATCGATCTGCTGTTGCGGCAAGGGCGACGGCGTGCGCGCATCCAGCACGGCCTGGAGTTTTTCCAGCAATTGGGCGTCTTTTTCCGCAGCGGGATAGGCCAGGGTTTCCTGGACTTGCAGCAACACCGCGGCGGTGTGCTTGCAGCAGGTGCGCACCGGGCAGGTGCAGGTGGCGTCGACCAGCAGCAGCGTGCCTTTGGCGGACTCACGCAGGTGAATGGTCTGGCGATAGGTATTGCCGCCCGAGCCTTCGCAACTGGCGGTTATGGTGCTGTCGCCGGCCTGGACGATCCTCACGCGGTTTTCCAGGGCGTAACGTCGGCCACGCTCCAGGCTCTGTTCCTTGAAGCGACTGACCCAGGACGCGGCGAGCGGTTTCGTCAGGGCGGGCGTCAGGGACGAGGGCATCGGACTTTCACTGGTCGAGATTCTGTGACGGCGCTTCGCGTTTCGATGCGGCGAGTGAGGTCACCTTGAGCAGCAGGGCGAGGTGGCCGGCATCGAGGAAGTTGAGTTGACCGTTCTTGGTCTGGCTGGTCTGGTTCAAGCGTTCGCTGGCACTGACCACGCCGTTGTTGTCGAACTGGTTGACCCAGAACTGCGCCTGCACGTCGGTGAAACGCTTGAGGGTCAGGCTCAGGGTGCCTTGCACCGGGAACTGGCCGAACTGTTCCTGGCCCTCGGTGATCGAGATCAGGCTCGGCTGGTCGCCCAGGGGCTGTTGCCAGGCCTTGTGCAGCAGCACCTCGTAGTTGCCGCTGGCGCCGAGCTTGGCGGTCATGTCATTGAGGCTGGGGGTGCGTTCCTGGTCGGCGGTGACCGGCTTGGCCCCCTTGGCCCAATCCTCGGGCGCCGGTTGGCTCTGGAAGGGTTGCTCCAGGTTCTGCCGGATCAGGATCATTTCGATCTGATACAACTCGTCGGCCAACGCCGCCGGGGCGATCAGGACCAACAACAAGGCCAGCGAGGGTATCAGGCGCATACGGCGTCCTTCAGGCAGTTTTCGGGGTGAGGCGTTCGAACAGCGCCTCCAGTGTATTAAAGCGCTCTTCTGCACGTTCCATCGGTACCATGAACTTGAACAGGGTCGCACCTTCGAATTTGTAGCGGTTGGGCTGGCCCTGGATCAACTTGATCAGCGACAGCGGATCGACCGGGGTGTCCGCGGCGAACTCGATGCGCCCGCCTTGCGGACCGCCGTCGACCTTCTTGATGCCCAGTTGCTCGGCCTGCAGCTTGAGCAGGGTCAGGCGCACAAGGTTCTTGGTCGGCTCCGGCAGCAGGCCGAAGCGGTCGATCATTTCCACTTGCAGGTCCTTGAGACCCTCTTCGTCGGTCGCCGAGGCGATGCGCTTGTAGAGGATCAGCCGTGCATGCACGTCCGGCAGGTAGTCTTCGGGAATCAGCGCCGGCAGGCGCAGGTTGATTTCCGGACCACCGCCCAGGGGCTGGTCGAGGTTGGGTTGCTCGCCCTTGCGAATGGCCTTGACCGCGCGCTCGAGCATTTCCATGTAAAGGGTAAATCCTACCGCCTGGATCTGCCCGCTCTGGCCGTCGCCCAGCAGTTCGCCGGCGCCACGGATTTCCAGGTCATTGGTGGCGAGCACGAAGCCGGCACCGAGGTCCTGGGTATTGGCGATGGCTTCCAGGCGCTTTTCCGCGTCGGGGGTGATCTGCTGGCGACCCGGGGTCAGCAGGTAGGCATAGGCCTGGTGGTGACTGCGTCCGACCCGGCCGCGCAGCTGGTGCAATTGTGCCAGGCCGAACTTGTCGGCGCGCTCGATGATGATGGTGTTGGCGCTCGGCACGTCGATGCCGGTCTCGATGATGGTCGAGGCGATCAGCACGTTGAAGCGCTTGTGGTAGAAGTCGCTCATCACCTGTTCGAGTTCGCGTTCGCGCATCTGTCCGTGGCCGATGCCGATACGCGCTTCCGGGACCAGTTCGGCGAGGTCGGCGGCGCATTTCTCGATGGTCTTCACATCGTTGTGCAGGTAGTAGACCTGGCCGCCGCGCAGCAATTCGCGGAGCAGGGCTTCCTTGACCGTGCTCTTGTTCTGCTCCATGACGAAGGTGCGCACCGACAGCCGGCGTGCCGGCGGGGTGGCGATGATCGACAGGTCGCGCATGCCCGACACGGCCATGTTCAGCGTGCGCGGGATCGGCGTGGCGGTCAGGGTGAGGATGTCGACTTCGCTGCGCAGGGCCTTGAGCTGTTCCTTCTGGCGCACGCCGAAACGGTGTTCTTCGTCGATGATCACCAGGCCCAGGTTCTTGATCTTCACATCGTCCTGCAGCAGCTTGTGGGTGCCGATCACGATATCGATCTTGCCTTCGGCGAGGTCCGCCACCGCGGCGTTCACTTCCTTGGTGGACTTGAAGCGGCTCATCACCTCCACGCTCACCGGCCAGTCGGCGAAGCGGTCGCGGAAGCTGTTGTAGTGCTGCTGGGCGAGCAGGGTGGTGGGCACCAGGATCGCCACCTGCTTGCCGCCGTGCACGGCGATAAACGCCGCGCGCATGGCCACTTCGGTCTTGCCGAAGCCGACGTCGCCGCAGACCAGGCGGTCCATCGGCTTGGGTGCGAGCATGTCGGCGCGCACGGCGTCGATGGTGGTCTGCTGGTCCGGGGTTTCCTCGAACGGGAAGCCGGCGCTGAAGGTCGCGTAGTCGGCTTTCGGGTCGGCGAACGCATAACCTTCGCGGGCGGCGCGGCGGGCGTAGATATCGAGCAGTTCGGCGGCGACGTCGCGAACCTGTTCGGCGGCCTTGCGCTTGGCTTTCTGCCAGGTTTCCGAACCCAGCCGGTGCAGCGGGGCGAGGGCGTCGTCGCTGCCGGTGTAGCGGGCGATCAGGTGCAGGTTGGCCACCGGCACATAGAGCTTGGCACCCTCGGCGTAGGCCAGGGTGAGGAACTCGGCGACCTGGTTGTCGATCTCCAGGGTCGCCAGGCCCAGGTAGCGGCCGACACCGTGGTCGATATGTACCACCGGCGCACCTTCACGCAGCTCGGTGAGGTTCTTGATCACCGCGTCGTTGTTGGCATCGGCGCGTTTTTCCCGACGCCGGCGCTGCATCACGCGCTGGCCGAACAACGGGCTTTCGGCTACCAGCGCCAGGGCCGGATCGTCCAGCACCAGGCCTTCGTCCAGCGGCGCGATGGTGATCGCCAGGCGATCCTTGCCGGCGACGAAGTCCGGCCAGCTGTCGACGGTCTTGGGTCGCAGCTTCAGGCGTTCGAGCAACTCCAGCAGGACTTCCCGGCGACCGGCGGATTCGGCGGTGAACAGCACGCGGCCGGGAAACTCATCGAGGAACGCGGAGAGTGCCGCCAGCGGCTGGTTGGCCTTGGCCTCGATCGCCAGGTTCGGCAACTCGCGGGCCGGGAAGCGTTCACGGCCGATGCCGGTTTCCACGTCCTGCTGGCTGGCAACCACTCGCGGCCAGCTTTTCAGGCGGGCGAAGCAGTCTTCCACCGGCAGGAACAGTTCGGCCGGCGGCAGCAGTGGCCGGGTCGGGTCGACGCGGCGCTCCTCGTAGCGGTTGCGCACGTCGTTCCAGAAGTTTTCCGCCGCCTGTTCGATGCCTGGCAGGGAGAACACCTGGGTGTCCTGGGGCAGGTAGTCGAACAGGGTCGAGGTTTCCTCGAAGAACAGCGGCAGGTAGTACTCGATACCGGCGGGGGTGATCCCGCTGTTCAGGTCCTGGAAGATCGGGCAGCGACGGAAGTCGACGTCGAAGCGTTCACGAAAGCGCGCCTTGAAGCGGGTGACCGCCTCTTTCTGCAGCGGAAACTCCTTGGCCGGCAGCAGGCGTACCGACTCGACCTTGTCGATGGAGCGCTGGTTTTCCGGGTCGAAGGTGCGCAGCGTTTCGATTTCGTCGTCGAACAGGTCGATGCGGTACGGCAGCTTGCTGCCCATCGGGAACAGGTCGATCAGGGCGCCGCGCACGGCGAACTCGCCATGCTCGTAGACCGTGTCGACGCAACGGTAACCCGTGGCCTCCAGCCGTGTACGCATCTGCTCCACGTCCAGCTTCTGGCCGATATCCAGCACCAGGCTGCTGCCCAGCAGGAACTTGGTCGGGGCCAGGCGGTGCAGGGCGGTGGTGATCGGCACCACCAGCACGCCATGGGCCAGCTCCGGCAGCCGATAAAGACTGGCGATGCGCTGGGAGATGATGTCCTGGTGCGGCGAAAAGAGGTCGTAGGGCAGGGTTTCCCAGTCCGGGAAATGCAGCACCGGCAAGTCCGGGGCGAAGAAACTCAGCTCCTGTTCGAGCCGTTCGGCACTTTGGCTGTCGGCGGTCAACAGCAGGGTGAAGCGCTTGGCAGCGCTGGCAGCCTCGGCAATGGCCAGGCTCAGGGCGGCACCGGGGAGATTGCCCCAGTGCTGTTTACCTGCCGCGGCAGGGAGAAGCGGTAGACGCAGAACGGGCACGGAAGGTTGAGCTCCAAGCGTTGCGACAAAGTCGGTAATTGTAACGGTCCTGGGTGCCGCCTGTCAGTTGCAGACTGTTTCTATTACGCATTGAGGCAAATGTAGTGGCTAAGACAAAAAATAGCGCTTTTCTGCCCATTATGTAGTGCCGTATCGGGCGTATGTTTTGGAGGGTTACGGACAAGTCGCCAATGACCGACAAACCTATGCCCTTCTGCAAGCCGCGTATTTGCTGGGCTCGCGCGGGGTGCATTTTTTTCAAAAGGGTTTTTGTTGCCGGATGCACGACAGGCGCGCATTGCTCGCAGGGCCACTCGGCGGCATAATGTAGCCCCTTTTTTCAGCCCCTACATGTGGAAGGTTCCCGTGACTCAGAAGCCCGACCAGTGTCTTGGTGAGTGGATTGATCGTGAAGCGCTTGCAGAAGCGATGATCCCGCTTATCGGTCAGCTCTACCGCAATAACAATGTGGTGAGTTCGATCTATGGCCGCAGCCTGATCAACCAGTCTGTCATCGCGATTCTCAAGGCTCACCGCTTTGCTCGCCATCGTCAGAGTGATGATGTCGAACTGTCCGTCCACGAGACTTTCCCGCTGCTCAAGGCGATGAGCGAGCTCAAGCTGGGTGCCGCTTCGGTGGACCTGGGCAAGCTGGCCGTGAAATTCAAGGCGCAAGGCAATGGCCGTAGCGCCGAACAGTTCGTTCGCGAAGAACTGGCTGATGTGGTTGGCCAGCAAAGCGCTGCCGGTCGCAAGGGCACTGACGTGGTGCTGTACGGTTTCGGTCGTATCGGTCGCCTGCTGGCCCGTATCCTGATCGAGAAAACCGGTGGCGGCGACGGCCTGCGCCTGCGTGCCATCGTTGTGCGCAAGGGGGCCGACAACGACCTGACCAAGCGCGCCAGCCTGCTGCGTCGCGATTCGGTCCATGGTCCGTTCAACGGCACCATCACCATCGACGAAGAAAACAGCACCATCACCGCCAACGGTAACCTGATCCAGGTCATCTACGCGAAGAACCCGGCCGAGGTGGATTACACCCAGTACGGTATCAAGGACGCCCTGCTGGTGGACAACACCGGTGTATGGCGTGACGCCGAAGGCCTGGGCCAGCACCTGGCCTGCCCGGGGATCGACCGCGTTGTCCTGACCGCACCGGGCAAGGGCAAGCTGAAGAACATCGTGCATGGTATCAACCATGGCGAAATCACCGCTGACGACAAGATCGTTTCCGCGGCGTCCTGCACCACCAACGCCATCGTGCCGGTGCTCAAGGCCGTCAACGACAAGTTCGGTATCGTCAACGGTCACGTTGAAACGGTTCACTCGTACACCAACGACCAGAACCTGATCGACAACTTCCACAAGGGCGATCGCCGTGGCCGTAGCGCCGCGTTGAACATGGTGATCACCGAGACCGGTGCCGCCACCGCTGCTGCCAAGGCTCTGCCTGAGCTGGCCGGCAAGCTGACCGGTAACGCGATCCGCGTTCCGACGCCGAACGTGTCGATGGCCATTCTCAACCTGAACCTGGAGAAGGCCAGCACTCGCGAAGAGATGAACGAGTACCTGCGCTACATGGCGCTGCACTCGGATCTGCACAAGCAGATCGACTTCGTCAATTCCCAGGAAGTGGTCTCCACCGACTTCGTCGGCTCGCGCCACGCCGGTGTGGTCGACGCCGAGGCGACCATCTGCAACGACAACCGTGTTGTGCTGTACGTCTGGTACGACAACGAATTCGGTTACAGCTGCCAGGTGGTCCGCGTGATGGAAGACATGGCCGGGGTCAACCCGCCTGCGTTCCCGCGCTAAGCAATAGCCGCAAATGAAAACGCCCCGACTTGTCGGGGCGTTTTTGTTTGTGCGGGGTGCTGAGAGGGCGGGGTCCGGTCAGCCTCTGCTGGACACTGCCATCTGCGCCGTGCGCAGTTCATGCTTGTTGCCACGGAACAGGATCAGGGTCGCGATCAGGCCGAGTACAGCCGCGCCACTGAGCCAGATGCCCGGTGCCGCCTTGTTGTCCAGCACATGGATCAGGTAGGTACAGGCCGCCGGCGTAAAACCGCCGAAGGTCGCCGTCGCCAGGCTGTAGGCCAGGGAGAAACCGGTGGTGCGCACTTCGACCGGCATGATTTCGGTCAGCGCCACCACCATGGCACCGTTGTAGGAGCCATAAAGGAACGACAGCCACAGTTCGGCGATCAGCAGGTGGCTGAAGCTCGGGGCCGCCACCAGCCAGGACAGCACCGGATAGGCCGTGAGGATCGCCAGGATGGTTGCCGCCAGCAGCAACGGCTTGCGCCCGATCTTGTCGGACAGCGCACCCATCACCGGCAGCCAGACGAAGTTCGAGATACCGATGCACACGGTGACCAGCAGCGCGTCGAAGTCCGACAGGTGCAGCTCGTTCTTGCCGAAGGTCGGGGTGTAGGCGGTGATCAGGTAGAAGGACACGGTGGTCATCACCACCAGCGCCATGCCCGCCACGACCAGGCCAAAGTTCTGGGCGATCGAACGCACCACTTCCTGCAGGCTCGGACGATGCTTGCGGGCCTGGAACTCAGGGGTTTCTTCCAGCGAGCGACGGATAAGGAAGATCGCCGGAACGATCATGCAGCCCACCAGGAACGGCACGCGCCAGCCCCAGTCACCCATTTGCTCGGGGCTCAGCCAGTGGTTGAGGCCCACACCCAGCAAACCGGCGAAGACCACCGCGGCCTGTTGGCTGGCGGACTGCCAACTGACGAAAAAGCCCTTGCGGCCCGGGGTCGAGATCTCCGCCAGGTAGACCGAGACGCCGCCCAGTTCCACGCCGGCGGAGAAACCCTGCAGCAAGCGGCCAAGCAGGACCAGCAGCGGTGCTGCAACCCCCAGGGTCGCATAACCGGGTACGCAGGCAATCAGCACCGTGCCCGCGGCCATCAGCGCCAGGGTGATGATCAGGCCTTGGCGGCGGCCATGGCGGTCGATGTAGGCACCGAGGAAAATTGCACCCAGCGGACGCATCAGGAAGCCGGCACCAAAGGTGGCGAGCGAGAGCATCAGGGATGCAAAAGCGCTGTCGGCAGGAAAGAAGGTTTTAGCGATGGCCGTGGCATAAAAGCCGTAAACCATGAAGTCGAACATCTCAAGGAAGTTGCCGCTGACAACGCGAAAAATCGCCTTGCCCTTGCCCGTACTCGAGGCCATTTTATTTACTCTCTTTGTCTGTTCTTATAAGCAATCCATCGTCTTTGCTCGTCCTTACTGAACCTTTCAGGCATATGCACGCTAGTAGTACAGTTTTGTAACGATATGTGTATTAAGGTCATCAGGCAACAAAAAACCTAGCCTGCTGGCTAAGTGGCACAACCCTTGATCTAGACGGCTTCAGCCAGGGTTTTGTGCCAGCAGTGTTTCCCGTAACGGGTCCGACAGGCCTTGGGGGGCCAACCAGATACCGAAGTACGCCCTGGCCAGTTCCGGATCGTGACTGCTGAAGATGACCTGGCCATTGCGCTCCAGATTCAGCCCGCGTCCGACCCGGTAGTCGAGTGCATAACGATCACCGCGCTGAATGTCCTTGAAACTCTGGTGCAGGCTGTCCAGCTCGCCTTGCAGGTGTTGCAGGTTGGCCGCTGTTTGCTGGCGTTGCAGGGTGGCGGTGGCGGCCTTGATCACATCAAGGCGATCGATGTCGCGAAAGTAATAGAGCTCCAGGCGCTGGTCGCGCAGTTCGGCGACGGCCTGACGGGCGCTGATGCCGGGGGCGCTGTACAGCGCGGCGGCATAGACATCGGCCCAGAGGTAGGTGAGGACGGTCTGCCCCTTGAGTTCGAGGGTTTCGCTGCCGTTGTGCCATTGGCTGGGGAAATGCGCTTCCTTCAGGCGTTCGGCGGGGCCGGCCCAGGTCAGCGAGCTGAAGATCAGCAATAGGCAGGCGGCTATCTGACGCATAATGGTCAACCTCGAAAAGGGCCTTTCTACAGACTATGTCAAATCCACAGGCTGCCGTGTCTTTGTTACGAGTCCTGGTGCTGGGCAGTGTTTTTTTCTGGCTCGGCGGTTGCGGCAACGCCGATTCGCTGGAGCAGTTTGGCGGCCCGACCATGGGCAGTACCTATTCGATCCAGTACGTTCGACATGCCGGTGGCCCGGCGGTCACCGAGGTCAAACCTGCGGTCGAGGCGATCCTGGCCGAGGTCGACCGGCAGATGTCGACCTATCGCGGCGACTCGGATATCGAGCGCTTCAACGAGCTGCCGGCCCACAGCTGCCAGGTCATGCCGGCTTCGATCCTGGAACTGGTGCAGGTTGGCGAGCAGCTGTCCCGGGCCAGCGACGGTGCCTACGACCTGACGGTCGAGCCCTTGATGAACCTCTGGGGCTTCGGTCCGCAGGGGCGTGAGGAAAAGGTCCCGGACGCGACGCAGCTGGCCGAAGTGCGCCAGCGTGTCGGCCACCGCTATCTGCGGATCGAGGGCAGCCAACTGTGCAAGGATGCCGCCGTGGAGGTGGACTTCAACAGCATCGCGGCGGGCTACACGGTGGACCGTATCGTTGATCGATTGAAAACGTTGGGCCTGGACAGTTTCCTCGCCGAAGCCACCGGCGAGTTGAAGGCGGTGGGCAAGAAGCCCGATGGCAGCCCCTGGCGGATCGCCCTGGAGGTGCCACGGGACGACCAGCAGGTGGCGCAGCGCATCATCGCCCTTGACGGTTATGGCGTTTCCACGTCGGGGGACTACCGTAATTATTTCGAACAGGATGGCAAACGCTATTCCCACACCTTCGATGCCCTGACCGGTGCGCCGATTACCCACAAGCTGGCGTCGGTCACGGTGATTCACCCTTCGACGCTGATGGCCGATGGCCTGTCGACCCTGTTGCTGATACTCGGGCCCGAGCGCGGCTGGGATTACGCGGAAAAACACGCGGTTGCCGCATTTTTTGTGATGCGTGCCGATACAGGTTTCGTCACACGGACAAATCAGGCGTTCGAGCGCCTGGCCAAGGGTGACGGGCATAACATGTAGTGCAGGCAAAGCTGGCCTACGACGCGACCAAGGGTTAATGTGCGCGGCGTTGAAGCTTCTATAGACTGCACACCGAGATTTGATCCTTCATGCCGCTGGCCGCGGCATGATTTAGCCGCAGGTGCCAGAGGGGTGCCTCGGCCTGTTCTGAGGAGTACGCATGGCTGTCTACAACTACGACGTAGTGGTACTGGGTTCCGGCCCGGCTGGTGAAGGCGCGGCAATGAACGCCGCGAAAGCGGGGCGCAAGGTGGCGATGGTCGACAGCCGTCGCCAGGTCGGCGGTAACTGCACCCACCTGGGGACTATCCCGTCCAAGGCCTTGCGTCACTCGGTCCGGCAGATCATGCAGTTCAACACCAACCCGATGTTCCGGGCCATTGGTGAACCGCGCTGGTTTTCCTTCCCGGACGTGCTGAAAAGCGCGGAGAAGGTCATCGCCAAGCAGGTCGCTTCGCGCACCGGCTTCTACGCCCGCAACCGGGTTGACCTGTTCTTCGGCACCGGCAGCTTCGCCGACGAGCAGACCGTCGAAGTGGTCTGCTCCAACGGGGTGGTCGAGAAACTGGTGGCCAAGCACATCATCATCGCCACCGGTTCGCGTCCGTATCGCCCGGCCGATATCGATTTCCACCATCCGCGTATCTACGATAGCGACACCATCCTCAGCCTCGGCCACACGCCGCGCAAGCTGATCATCTACGGTGCCGGGGTGATCGGTTGCGAATACGCCTCGATCTTCAGTGGTCTCGGCGTGCTGGTGGAACTGGTGGACAACCGCGACCAGTTGCTCAGCTTCCTGGATTCGGAAATCTCCCAGGCCCTGAGCTACCACTTCAGCAACAACAACATCACCGTGCGTCATAACGAAGAATACGACCGGGTCGAAGGCCTGGACAACGGGGTGATCCTGCACCTGAAGTCCGGCAAGAAGATCAAGGCCGACGCCTTGCTCTGGTGCAACGGCCGGACCGGCAACACCGACAAGCTGGGCATGGAAAACATCGGGGTCAAGGTCAACAGCCGCGGCCAGATCGAGGTCGACGAGAACTATCGCACCTGCGTGCCGAACATCTACGGTGCCGGTGATGTGATCGGCTGGCCGAGCCTGGCCAGTGCCGCCCACGACCAGGGGCGTTCGGCGGCGGGCAGCATTGTCGACAACGGCAGCTGGCGTTATGTCAACGACGTGCCGACCGGGATCTACACCATTCCGGAAATCAGCTCGATCGGCAAGAACGAGCATGAGCTGACCAAGGCCAAGGTGCCTTACGAAGTCGGCAAGGCGTTCTTCAAGAGCATGGCCCGGGCGCAGATCGCCGGCGAGCCGCAAGGCATGCTGAAGATCCTGTTCCACCGTGAGACCCTGGAAGTGCTGGGTGTGCACTGCTTCGGCTATCAGGCGTCGGAGATCGTGCACATCGGTCAGGCGATCATGAGCCAGCCGGGTGAGAACAACACCCTGAAGTACTTCGTCAACACCACCTTCAACTACCCGACCATGGCCGAAGCCTATCGGGTAGCGGCGTACGATGGTCTCAACCGGCTTTTTTGAGCGGCTCCGGCCGGTGGCCTGAGCCGGCCGGGGAGACCGATTTCAGCCTTTGCCAAGTGTGGCCGTGGCCAAACCGGGAAAGTCTGTAATCAGGCTATCGACGCCGAAGTCAGCGAGCCTGCGCATCAGCGCGGGTTCGTTGACCGTCCACACCGACACATGCAGACCCTGACGCTGGGCCTTGATCAGGCGTTCCGGGGTGCAGAGTGTCCAGTTCAACGCCAGAATCTCGCAGCCATAACTCTGGGCGACCTTCAACGGGTCGAGCCAGGCGTATTCGGCTACCAGTCCGCGTGACAGGTCCGGGGTCAGTTCCAGGGCTGCCTTGAGCACTTCCCGGGAGCTGGAGGTGACGGTGACCTTGTCCAGCAGGCCGAAACGCTGGGCCATTTCGCGGATCGCCAGCACGGTGGTCGCCGCCCGGGTGCGCGAGGCACTCTTGACTTCCAGTTGCCAGTGCTCGAAATCGCACTGCTCGAACAATTCTTCCAGGCGTGGAATCGGGCAGGGCTTGATCCAGCCCGGACCGCCCTGGCGCGCGTCATAGGTCACCAGTTCGGCGGCGGAATGTTCGACCACCTTGCCGCGGCGGTCGGTGGTGCGCTTGAGGGTCGGGTCATGGATGACCATCAGTTCACCGTCCATGGACAGGTGCAGGTCCAGCTCGCAACGGCGCACGCCGTGCTTGAGGCATTCCTGGAAACTGGTCAGGGTGTTTTCCGGTGCTTCACCTTTGGCGCCACGATGGCCATAAATCAGAGTCACGACTGCTCCTTCAGGGAGAAAAAATACGGTTACAAGGTTAGGACGGCAAGCTGGCTGCGGTCGCGGGGGTCAGGTGGCCTCGGGATCGTTCTGCTCCCGGGCCAGGCGTCGTTCCTGCGCCTGTTTCTGCAGGATATGCCGCGCCAGCAACTGGCGTTGGGCGTCGGTCAAGGCTTCGAACTCGGTGCCGATATCGAAGGTGCCGAAGTGGCGGGGCGCGCAATGGGTCACCTTGGCCCGCAGCAACAGCCCGAGTGCCTGGGGCATCAGCACCATCTTGACCGCCAGGTGGCTGCCGGCGGGATAGGCGATATGATGCTCGAACTCCAGGCCGCCTTCGGAAAGGGTCACGCGTTGTGGTTCGCCGAACTCGCCCAGCACCGAATAGGCCATCACCTGGCTCAGCAGGTCGACACGCCTGTTCTGGGCCTTGAGAAAGGCGGTCAGGCTTCGGTCGCGCTCGCTGACCTGGCGTAACAGGTGCTGGGACTCGAATTCGCTCAGGTGCAGTTCGCTCAGCAGGTTGAAGAGCGGAGAAGCATCCTGCAACACTTCCTTGTTCGCCGCGTCGGGGGCGGACAAAGGGCTGATTTCCAGTGCGATCGTGTCCTCGATACGGTAGTATTCGCGGCGATCTTCTTCATCTAATGTCGACATGGCGAACCCAGGGCAGAGGCGATGGTCTGAGTGTAAAGCTGCTGACCCCACCTCGCCACAAGGACGTCTTCTTTTCCTTCGAACAAGCCCCGACATGTTCAGACCACTCTTCGTATTTATCGGCACGCGTTATACCCGTGCAAAGCGTCGCAATCATTTTGTGTCTTTCATTTCCCTGACTTCGATGATCGGACTCGCGCTTGGCGTGGTCGTGATGATCGTGGTGCTCTCGGTGATGAACGGCTTCGATCATGAGATGCGCACCCGCGTGCTGGGCATGGTGCCCCACGCGACCATCGAGTCCGACGAGCCGATCAGTCACTGGCCGACGCTGGCCGACAAGATCCTCAAGAACCCGAAGGTAGAGGCCGTCGCGCCGTTCACCCAGATGCAGGGCCTGTTGACCAACAACGGCCAGGTGCAGAAGGTGATCCTCAATGCCATCGACCCGGCGCAGGAGCGCAAGGTCTCGATCATTGACCAGTTCATGCAGCAGGGGCAGCTCGATGCGCTGACCCCCGGCAGCTTCGGCATCGTCATCGGCGACAAGGCCGCGACCAAGCTGGGCGTCGGACTCGGCGACAAGCTGACCTTCGTCGCCCCGGAAGTCACGGTGACCCCGGCGGGGATGTTTCCGCGGATGAAGCGTTTCACCGTGGTCGGCATCTTCCATGTCGGCGCCGGTGAGCTGGACGGCTACCTGGGTGTGACCAACCTCGAGGACCTGGCGCGCCTGCATCGCTGGAAGCCGGATCAGGTCCAGGGCCTGCGCCTGAAGTTCGACGACCTGTTCCAGGCCCCGCGCACGGCCTGGGAGATCGCCCAGCAGTTGGGCGATGGTCATTATTACGCCCGTGACTGGACCCGTACCCACGGCAACCTGTACCAGGCGATCAAGATGGAAAAGGCCATGATCGGCCTGCTGTTGCTGCTGATCGTGGCGGTGGCGGCGTTCAACATCATCTCGACCCTGGTGATGGTGGTGAACGACAAGAAGGGCGATATCGCCATCCTTCGCACCCTGGGCTCCACGCCAGGGCAGATCATGGCGATCTTCATGGTCCAGGGCACCGTGATCGGGGTGATCGGTACGCTGATCGGCGCGGTGGTCGGGATTCTCGCCGCGCTGAACGTCAGCGCCGCGATTGCCGCCCTCGAGCGCCTGATCGGGCACAAGTTTCTCAATGCCGACGTGTACTTCATCGACTACCTGCCGTCCCAGTTGATGGCCGAGGATGTGTTGATGGTCTGCGGCGCGGCATTGCTCCTGAGTTTCCTCGCCACCCTGTATCCAGCCTGGCGTGCGGCGCGCACCCAGCCTGCGGAGGCGCTACGTTATGAGTGAGTTGGGCATGAGTGAAAAAGCAGTGCTGAGTTGCCGCAACCTGGGCAAGTCCTACGAGGAAGGCCCGGAGTCGGTGGTGGTCCTGTCGGGCCTGCAGCTGGAGCTGCACGCCGGTGAGCGGGTGGCGATCGTCGGCAGCTCGGGCTCGGGAAAAAGTACCTTGCTCAACCTTCTGGGTGGCCTCGATACGCCGTCCCAGGGCAGTGTCTGGCTGGCCGGCGAAGAGCTTTCCGCCCTGGGCGAGAAAGCCCGCGGCCTGCTGCGCAACCGCTCGCTGGGGTTCGTCTACCAGTTCCACCACCTGCTGCCCGAGTTCACCGCGCTGGAGAACGTCTGCATGCCGTTGCTGATCGGGCGCACCGCGATTCCCGAAGCCCGTCAGCGCGCCACGGCGTTGCTGGAGCGGGTCGGCCTTGGTCATCGCCTGGAGCACAAACCGTCGGAGTTGTCCGGTGGCGAGCGCCAGCGCGTGGCGATTGCCCGGGCCCTGGTGAACAGGCCGGGGTTGGTGATGCTCGACGAGCCTACCGGCAACCTCGACCACCACACCGCCCAGGGCATCCAGGACCTGATGCTGGAACTCAGCACCTCGATGCGCACGGCGTTCCTGGTGGTGACCCACGACATGAACCTGGCCCGGCAGATGGATCGTGTGTTGCACCTGGAAGACGGCAAACTCGTCGCTATCTGATTCGCCAGGACCTGCACCCGTTGAATGACGCGGGTGCCGGGTCGATTATTTTTCTACGGTGGCCAGCGAATGTTCAGACCGTTATCGATTTTCATCGGCACGCGCTATACCCGCGCCAAGCGCCGCAACCGTTTTGTCTCGTTTATCTCGATGACCTCGATGATCGGCCTCGCCCTGGGCGTGCTGGCGATGATCGTGGTGTTGTCGGTGATGAACGGTTTCCAGAAGGAAATGAGTTCGCGGATCCTCGGCATGGTGCCCCACGCCACCATCGTTGGCGTCAAGCCCATCGACGACTGGCAGCCGGTGGCCGCCGCGGCGCTGAAGAATCCTGAAGTGACGGCGGCGGTGCCCTTTACCGAAATGGACGGCATGCTCTCCTACAAGGGTTCGATGCAGCCGATCCAGATCAGTGGCGTCGATCCGGCCCAGGAAGGCAAGGTGTCGATTGTTGCCCAGCATATTGTCCAGGGCCGCCTGGAAGATCTGCGGCCGGGTGAGTTCGGGGTGGTGATCGGTGAGATCACCGCGCGGCGCTTCCGGGTGAATGTCGGCGACAAGTTGACCCTGATCGTTCCAGAGCCCAGCACCGAGCCCGGTGGTATTACTCCGCGCCTGCAGCGTCTGAATGTGGTCGGGGTGTTCAAGGTCGGTGCCGAGCTGGATGGCTCCATGGCGCTGATCCATATGAGTGACGCGGCGGATATCCAGCACTGGCAGCCGAACCAGGTGCAGAGCGTGCGGCTGGCGGTGAAGGACCTGTATGCGGCTCCGCAGGTGTCCGCGGACATCGCCGCGGGCCTGGGCAGCGATTTCAAGGCGGATGACTGGACCCATACCCAGGGCAGCCTGTTCAGTGCCATGAAGATGGAAAAGACCATGATCGGCCTGTTGTTGCTGATGATCGTCGCGGTGGCGGCGTTCAATATCATCGCGACCCTGATCATGGTGGTGAACGACAAGGGCGCGGATATCGCGATCCTGCGCACCATCGGTGCCACGCCACGGCAGATCATGGCGATCTTCATGGTCCAGGGCACGGTGATCGGGATTGTCGGGACCTTGATCGGCGGCGTGCTGGGGGTGATCGCGGCGCTGAATGTCAGTGAGATGGTGGGCTGGATCGAGCGGGTCAGCGGGCAGCATATCTTCAGTTCCGACGTGTATTTCGTCAGTAACCTGCCGTCGCAGTTGCAGGCGGGGGATGTGCTGTTGATCTGTTCGGCCGGGTTTATTCTCAGCTTCCTGGCGACCTTGTACCCGGCGTATCGGGCGGCGAAGATCGAGCCGGCGCACGCCCTGCGTTATTCGTAAGTCTGTAGGGGCTGCCTCGCCTGCTCGGGGCTGAATGTGTTCCCTTGTAGGAGCCAGCAAGCCGGCTCCTACAGGTTTGGCGGCGGTTTCAAGCCTGGCGTGGTAGTTCGATCACAAACCGCGTCCAGCCCCTCTCCGATTCACAACGAATCTGTCCGCCATGGGCACGAACAATCGACTGGGTAATCGCCAGCCCCAGCCCCGCATGTTCACTGCTGCCTTCGCGGCGTGCCGGATCAGCCCGATAAAAACGGTCGAACAGCTGCGGCAACAATCCCGGCGCAATACCTTCCCCGGTATTCTCGACGCTGACCCGCAAGCCTTGAGCCACATGCTCCAGCCTGACTGCGATCTCACCGCCCTCGGGTGTGAAGCGCAAGGCATTGTCCAGCAAATTGGACAGCGCCCGACGCAGCATGCCGCGATCACCCGCCAGGCTCGCCTTGCCTTCACGCTTGAGCCGCACGCGACTCTCTTCCGCCAGCGGCGTAAAGAACTCCACCAGGGCATCCACCTCATCGGCCAGTTCGAGCGCCTCGCGCCGGGGTGTCAGCAGCCCGTGGTCAGCCTTGGCCAGGTAGAGCATGTCGTTGACCAGTTGCGCCATCCATTGCAGCTCTTCGAGGTTGCTGTGCAGGGTTTCGCGGTAGTCCTCCAGCGTCCGGGGCCGGGTCAGGGTGACCTGGGTGTGGGTCAGCAGGTTCGACAGCGGCGTGCGCAGTTCGTGGGCGATATCCGCGGAGAAGGCCGAGAGCCGCTGGAAGGAGTCATCCAGGCGCGCGAGCATGGCATTGAACGACTGCGCCAGCTCCGCCAGTTCCGGTGGCATCTGTTCCTCGGGCAGGCGCTGGGTCAGCGAGCTCGCCGAAACCCCGGCGGCGACTTCACTCATGCGCCGCAACGGCCGCAAGCCGCTACGCGCGGCCCAGGCGCCGAGGAGGGCGGTGGCCAGAGCCGAGAGGCTGACCGTCAGCCAGATCAGGTGCTGCATGCGTTGCAGGAAATGCTGATGATGGGTGATGTCGAGGATCAGGCTCAGTTGCGGTGAGTCGGCTTTGTTCGGGTCCAGCGGGGCGTTGAAGACCCGATAGGCGGTGCCATCGATCCGCAGGCTGGTAAGCCCGGCTTGCGTCGGCAGGTCGTCGGGCAGGGCATTCGCGGCATTGAACCAGCGCTGGCCATCGGCTCCGCTGACGCGCAAGGCGAGATCAGGGCTGAGGTTGAGCTCGGCTGGCAGCCGTTCGCGGCGCTGCTGGAAGTCGTCGCGGCTCTCGACTCCCGCCAGGCTGCCACGCAGCGCCGCCAGGCGCGCGTCGAGCAGTTGCTGGTCGAGTTCGATGAAGTGCGACTCGCTGGCGCGGTTGAACAGTACACCGGCACTCAACGAAACCACGGCGGTGCAGGCGGCGAACAGCAAGGCCAGGCGGCTGCCGAGAGACAGGCGGCGCATCAGGCGTTGCGCTCTTCAAGGACATAACCCATGCCGCGTACGGTATGGATCAGCTTGTGCGGATGGGCGTCGTCGACCTTCAAGCGCAGGCGGCGGATCGCCACTTCGATGACATTGGTGTCGCTGTCGAAATTCATGTCCCAGACCTGGGACGCGATCAGGGATTTGGGCAGGACCTCGCCCTGGCGCCGCAGGAGCATTTCCAGCAGGGCGAACTCCTTGGCGGTCAGGTCGATGCGCTGCCCGGCCCGCTCGACCCGGCGGCGTATCAGGTCCAGGCGCAGGTCGGCCAGTTGCAGATGGGTTTCCTGGGTGGCCGCGCTGCCCCGGCGCAACAGGCTGCGGACCCGGGCCAGCAGTTCAGAAAAGGCGAACGGCTTGACCAGATAGTCGTCGGCGCCCAGTTCGAGGCCGTGGACGCGGTCCTCGACGGCGTCGCGGGCCGTCAGGAACAGCACCGGAATGTCCAGGCCTGCACCGCGCACGGCCTGGAGGATTTGCCAGCCATCGCGCCCGGGCAGCATGACGTCGAGGATCAGCAGCGCATAGTCGCCGGTCAGCGCCAGGTGCTGGCCGGTGATGCCGTCGGCCACCAGTTCGGTATTGAAGCCGGCCTCGTTCAGGCCCTGGCGCAGGTAATGACCGGTTTTCGGTTGGTCTTCGACGATCAGCAATTTCATGGATGACTCATGGCTAATGACACAGGAACGTTATACCGCGCACTCGCCGGACGGGGGCCAAGCTGACAAAGTTGTAATCTGAAGGTCAGCTCAATGCCAGCGAGCGGGCCTTACAGTTTCACACAGCCTGGAGCCCATCCCCTTGGAGTGTGATTATGTTTTTGCGTAACAGCCTGCTGCTGGCCGGTTTGCTGGCTTGTAGTGTTCCTGCCTGGGCCTCGCCTGCGGATAGCTACGACTTCGGCCAGCCGGCACCGCCGAGCAAAGCCACCCGCACGGTTGAAGTGACCATGACCGACATTGCCTTCAGTACCCGGGAGCTGGATGTGAAGGCCGGTGAAACCGTGCGTTTCGTGCTGATCAATAAAGGCCATCTGCTGCATGAATTCAACCTGGGCCATGCGGCGGCCCATGCCGAGCACCAGCAGGAGATGCTCACGATGCAGCAAGGTGGCCTATTGACGGCCACCGGCATGAATATGGCGGGTATGGATCACGCGGCCATGGGGCACGGGATGAAGCATGACGATCCCAACAGTGTGCTGGTGGAGCCGGGCAAGACCTCCGAGTTGACCTGGACCTTCAGCCAGGCGAAAAATCTGCAGTTTGCCTGCAATATTCCCGGGCATTACCAGGCAGGGATGGTCGGGACGTTGAAGATTGCGCCTTGAAGTGGCCGGCCGGGTCGGGGGCTTTCGTGCACGCGGATGATTTGCGATAGACTGGCGGGGTTTATTCAGTCAGGTTTTTGTCATGCATCCCGCCGCCGAACACTCGCCACTGGGCAAGTCCAGTGAGTACATTGCCACCTACATGCCTTCCTTGTTGTTCCCGATTCCGCGGGCGGCCAAATGGGCCGAACTGGGCCTGAGCGCCGAGACCCTGCCGTATGTCGGCGTGGACTTCTGGAACTGCTTCGAGTTGTCCTGGCTGCTGCCGTCCGGCAAGCCGGTGGTGGCGATCGGTGAGTTCAGCATCCCGGCGGATTCGCCGAATATCATCGAATCCAAGTCCTTCAAGCTATACCTCAACTCCCTGAACCAGACACCGTTCGTCGACACGGCCAGCCTGGAAGCGGTGCTGCGTGCCGATCTGTCGGCCGCCGCCGGCAAGCCGGTGGGCGTGCGTGTCCGCCATTTGAGCGAGGTGCAGGCCGAAGGTGTGGTCGCCTTGCCAGGCGTGTGCATCGATGACCTGGAGATCAGTGTCAGTGACTACGCTCATCCGCGTCCGGAACTGCTGCGTTGCGATGCGTCGCGGGTGGTCGAGGAGGCCGTGCACAGCCATTTGCTCAAATCCAATTGCCCGGTGACCAGCCAGCCGGATTGGGGCAGTGTGGTGGTGGAGTATCGCGGTGCGGCGCTGGATCACGCCAGCCTGCTGGCGTATCTGGTGAGTTTCCGCCAGCACTCGGACTTCCACGAGCAGTGTGTGGAGCGGATCTTCCTCGACCTGCAACGCTTGTTGAAACCGGAGAAGTTGACCGTGTATGCGCGTTATGTGCGGCGCGGTGGGCTGGATATCAATCCGTATCGCAGCACCGAGAAGGTCGAGTTTCAGAACCTGCGGTTGGTCCGCCAGTAACGGTCGAACGCCCATCTTGTAGGAGCCGGCTTGATGGCGATCCGTCGCAGACGGCCATTCAACAAGCTCTCTGGCGACAGCAGGATCGCTATCGCCAGCAAGCCGGTTCCTACAAGGATGTGATTCCTGCATGTCTAGTCCTGAAATAGGTT